>NZ_JAMBPQ010000034.1 GCF_024206495.1 Paraburkholderia sp. CNPSo 3272
TGTACCGGTTGTCACGCCAGTGGCATCGCCGGGTAGCTATGTTCGGAAGAGATAACCGCTGAAAGCATCTAAGCGGGAAACTCGCCTTGAGATGAGATATCCCCGGGGCTTCGAGCCCCTTGAAGGGTCGTTCGAGACCAGGACGTTGATAGGTCAGGTGTGGAAGCGCAGTAATGCGTTAAGCTAACTGATACTAATTGCCCGTAAGGCTTGATCCTATAACAGGTGTGCCTCCGCCCCGCGTGGGTGAGCAGGACGCACAGGTTGAGATCATGTGTTGTGCCGGAAACAACACAACCCCAATTCAGCAAAAAACCTCTTTACGCTTCTTCCCGATTGGCTGTGGCGCCAGGTCCGAAAGACCCGAGCCGACGCAGCAACCCGTCATGCCTGATGACCATAGCGAGCTGGTCCCACCCCTTCCCATCCCGAACAGGACCGTGAAACAGCTCCACGCCGATGATAGTGCGGATTGCCCGTGTGAAAGTAGGTAATCGTCAGGCTCCTTATGCTGTAACGTCCCGAACCCCGGTGTCTCCGAAAGAGCACCGGGGTTCTGGCGTTTACGCATCTTCAGATGCATGAAAAAAGCCGTCTTGGACGGCTTTTTGCATTGGTGCCCAGAATCACTGCTGTGCCAGAAATTTCGTCGCCAAATGCACCCAAAACGACGACCCGACCGGCAGCAGTTGATCGTTGAAGTCATAGCTCGCGTTGTGCAGCATGCAAGGGCCTGCGCCGTGTCCGGCATCCCGGTGGCCGCCTTCGCCATTGCCGAGAAACGCGTAGCAGCCGGGCTTTTCCAGCAGCATGAACGAGAAGTCCTCGGCGCCCATGGTCGGTTCGACGTTCGCGTCGACGTGATCGGCGCCGACCACCTCACGCATGACCTCCGCGGCGAACTGCGCCTCCGCGCTGCTGTTCACCGTCGGCGGATAGTTGCGATGGAAGGTGATGTCGACCGAGCAGTCGTACGCTTGCGCCGTGCCCTCGGTGATCTTGCGCAGTCGCGATTCGATCAGATCCAGCGTTTCCGTCGTGAAGGTACGCACCGTTCCCGCGATCCAGGCCGTATTCGGCACAACGTTGACCGCATCGCCCGCATGAATCTGTGTGATCGAGAGCACGGCCGTATCGAGCGGCTTCTTGTTGCGCGTGATGATGCTCTGCAACCCGTTCGCGATCTGCACCGCCGTAAAGACCGGATCGCGGCCATTGTGCGGCAACGCGGCGTGCGAACCTTCGCCTTTGATTTCAATACGGAATTCGTTGCTCGAGGCCATAATCGGCCCTTCGGTCACGCCGAAGTACCCAGCCGGCATGCCCGGCCAGTTGTGAATGCCGAAAACGGCGTCCACAGGAAACTGTTTGAAGAGGCCGTCTTCGATCATGGCTTTCGCGCCGGCGCCGCCTTCTTCGGCGGGCTGGAAAATGAAGACGATCGTGCCGTCGAACTGTCCGTGCCGTGCGAGATATTGCGCCGCGCCAAGCAGCATCGCCGTATGGCCGTCGTGGCCGCACGCGTGCATCTTGCCCTGGTTGCGAGAGCGATGATCGAACGTGTTGAGCTCCTGGATCGGCAACGCGTCCATATCCGCGCGCAATCCGACCATCCGTTTGCCGGTGCCGCGTTTGAGCACGCCGACGACGCCGGTCTGGCCCATGCCGCGATGCACTTCAATGCCCCATTCCGTGAGCTTCGCCGCAACGAGATCGGAGGTTTGGGTTTCTTCGTAGCGCAATTCGGGATGCGCGTGGATCGTTCGTCGGAGGCCTTGGATTTCGCCTTGTGCGGCCTGGATTTCCGGAATCAGTTTCATGGCGGACGGTGCTCAAAAAGTGGGCGCCCGGCCTTCGTCTCCAGAATAGGCCGGGTCTAGACGGACCATTCTACGCCGAACCTTTTTTTTCGCGCCAACCCACAGGGTGCGTACAAGGCTCGCACGCCGAACATAATAAAATCGCTGTTACGACAGACGCTTCACCCACGGATTTCCGATGAACGCTCCAGCCGAATTTGCTCGTGCAGTTTGCCCACACGATTGTCCCGATACCTGCGCGATGCGCGTGACCGTCGAAAACGGCCGGGCGATCAAGGTGAGCGGCGACCCCGACCACCCGCCCACGCAAGGCGTGCTGTGCACGAAGGTCACCCGCTATGCGGAGCGTGTCCATCATCCGAAGCGATTGACGCAGCCGATGAAGCGTGTGGGGCGCAAGGGGGAAGGGCATTTCGAGCCCATCAGCTGGGAGGAAGCCTGTCGAATCGCGGCCGAACGCCTCGGCGAAATCGCGCAGCGAGCGCCCGAAGCGATCCTGCCGTACAGCTATGCCGGCACCATGGGACTGGTTCAGGGCGATAGCATCGCCCAGCGCTTCTTTCACAAGCTCGGCGCATCGCGTCTCGATCGCGCGATCTGCGCGGCCGCGGGCGCCGCGGGCCTGCGTTATACGTTCGGCTCGAGCCTCGGCATGCTCACCGAGTATTTCGCCCAAAGCGAGGTGATCCTGATCTGGGGCGCCAACCCGATCGCGTCGAACCTGCACTTCTGGACCCGCGCGCAGGAGGCGAAACGCAACGGGGCCAAGCTGATCGCGATCGACCCCTATCGCTCGCTGACGGCCGAGAAGTGCCATCAGCACATTGCGCTCAAGCCCGGCACCGACGGCGCGCTCGCGCTCGGCATGATGCACGTGCTAATCACCGAGGACCGTCTCGATCACGATTACATTGCGGCCCACACGCACGGCTTCGACGCGCTGAAGGCCCGTGCGCTCACCTACACGCCCGCGCGCGTCGCCGCGATCTGCGGCATCGAGGAACAGGTCGTCGTCGATCTCGCGCGCCTCTATGCCTCGACGCGCAAGGCGGCAATTCGCATGAACTACGGCCTGCAGCGCGTGCGCGGCGGCGGCAACGCGGTGCGCGCCATCGCCTGCCTGCCCGCGTTGACCGGCGCGTGGCGCGATCGCGCGGGCGGCGTATTGCTTTCGTCGTCGGGCTGGGCCCCTGTCGATGCGAACGCGCTCCAGCGTCCGGATCTGATCCCGGGCTGGCCGCAGCATCAGCCGCGCATCGTCAACATGAACCAGATTGGCGACGCGCTCACGCACACGGGCGACGCCGCATTCGGGCCGAAGGTCGAAGCGATCGTCGTCTACAACTCGAATCCGGTTGCGGTTGCGCCCGAGTCGGCGAAGGTCGCGGCCGGCTTCGCACGCGAAGACCTCTTTACGATCGTGCTCGAGCAGTTCCAGACAGACACCGCCGATTACGCCGACCTGCTGCTGCCGGCCACGACCCAGCTCGAACATCTGGATGTCCACAAGTCCTACGGCCACACGCACGTCATGGCGAACCTGCCTGCCATCGCGCCCGTTGGCGAGGCGCGGCCGAACACCGAAATTTTCCGCTCCATCGCGCGCGCGATGGGCCTGACCGAGCCGGCGCTGTTCGAAAGCGACGAAGACGTGGCGGCCCACGCATTCGACTGGAGCGATCCCGCACTGGGCGGCGCCGACTGGGCGGCGCTCAAGCGCGAAGGCTGGCTGAAGCTGAACATCGCCGAAGCACCGTTCGCGCGTGGCGGTTTTCGCACGCCCACGGGCAAGTGCGAGTTCCATAGCGAGGCGCTTGCGGAGGCCGGGCTCGATCCGCTGCCCGACTATCTGCCGCCGCACGAATCGGCGGACGGTGCGCCCGAACTCGCCGCGCGCTTTCCGCTCGCGATGATCTCGCCGCCTGCGCGCAACTTCCTGAACAGCACCTTCGTGAACGTGGAAAGCCTGCGCGCGACCGAAGGGGAGCCGCACGTGGACCTCCATCCTGCCGACGCCGCCCGCCGCGAGATTGCCGACGGCGACGAGGTTCGCGTGTTCAACGACCGCGGCTCGATGCGCGCGCGGGCGCGGGTGACCGATCGTGCACGCAGCGGTCTCGTGGTGGGCCTGTCGATCTGGTGGAAGAAGCTTGCGCCGGACGGCCGCAACGCCAACGAGGTGACCAGCCAGGCGCTCACCGATCTTGGCGGCTCGGCGACTTTTTACGATTGTCTCGTCGAGGTCGAGCGCGCCTGAAAGCGCCACACGCTGCCGCTACCAACCCCGCGAGGCACGTTCGAGGGGCCTTTCTAACTGGCTGATTTGCTGACATAAAAGCTGGGTCGCCATGCTACGATCCAAATTTTTAGCACGACCATTCGAAAAATCAAGGAGGAGACGCTGCATGGAAAAAGTCTGGCTGAAATCGTACCCGCCCGGCGTTCCCGCTGAAATCGACGCGAGCCGTTATCCGTCCATCACTGCGCTGCTCGAGGAGAGCTTCAGCGAATTCCGTGCAAAGCCCGCTTTCGCCTGCATGGGCAAGACGATCACTTACGGCGAGCTGGACCAGCTCTCCCAGCGTCTGGCCGCGTGGTTCCAGTCGCGCGGCATCGCACGTGGGGCGCGCATCGCGCTCATGATGCCCAACGTGCTCCAGTATCCGGTCGCGCTCGCCGCTGTGCTGCGCGCGGGATACGTCGTCGTGAACGTGAACCCGCTCTACACGCCGCGCGAACTCGAGCACCAGTTGAAGGACAGCGGCGCCGAGGCGATCGTCGTCCTCGAGAATTTCGCGGGGACCGTGAGCGCCGTTGTCGCGAATACGCGCGTGAAGCACGTGCTGGTCGCGGCGATGGGCGATCTGCTTGGCGCGAAGGGCTTCATCGTCAACTTCGTCGTACGTAGCGTGAAGAAGATGGTGCCCGCCTGGAACCTTCCCGGCCACGTGCGCTTCAACGACGCGCTCGCCGAAGGGGCACGCAAAGGCTTCACGCGCGTCGAGCAGACGCCCGAGGACGTCGCCTTCCTTCAGTACACGGGCGGCACGACCGGCGTGGCCAAGGGGGCGACGCTGCTGCACAGCAACCTGATCGCCAACGTGCTGCAGTCGGCGGCATGGACCGAGCCCGCGCTGGCGAAATTGCCATCCGGTACACAACCGGTAACGGTCGCGGCGCTGCCGCTGTATCACGTGTTTGCATTGACCGTTTGCGGGCTGCTGACGCTGCGCACCGGCGGTCTCGCGATCCTGATTCCGAATCCGCGCGATATCGCCGGCATGATCAAGGAGCTGCGTGGCTACTCGATCACGTGTTTCCCCGCGGTGAACACGCTTTACAACGCGATGCTCAACCATCCGGAATTCGGCAATCTGGACTTCACGCACCTGCTCGTTGCGAACGGCGGCGGCATGGCGGTGCAGGAGGCGGTGGCCAGGCGCTGGTACGAGCGCACGCATACGCCGATCGTCGAAGGCTATGGCCTCTCGGAAACCTCGCCCAGCGTGACCTGCAACCCGGTCACGGCGACGGAATACACCGGCACGATCGGTTTGCCGCTGCCTTCCACCGAAATCTCGATTCGCGACGATGCGGGCAACGAACTGCCGATCGGCGAAGCGGGCGAGATCTGCATCCGCGGGCCGCAGGTGATGGCGGGCTACTGGCAGCGGCCTGAAGAAACGGCGAAGGTCATGACGCCGGACGGCTACTTCAAGTCGGGCGACATCGGTCTCATCAACGCGCGCGGCTACATCAAGCTTGTCGACCGCAAGAAGGACATGATTCTGGTCTCGGGCTTCAATGTTTATCCGAACGAAGTCGAGGACGTCGTGGCCAAGCTGCCGGGCGTGTTCGAAGTGGCGGCGGTGGGCGTGCCGGACCAGAATTCGGGCGAGGCGGTGAAGCTCTATATCGTCAAGAAGGACCCGGCGCTCACCGACAAGGACGTGTTCGAGTACTGCAAGACGCAGCTCACCGGCTACAAGCGGCCGAAGATCATCGAGTTTCGCAACGATCTGCCCAAGAGCAACGTCGGCAAGATCCTGCGCCGCGAGCTGCGCGACGGTCGCGCCTGAAAACGCAAGAAAGAAGCCAAAGGCCAGCGAGTCGCAAGCAAAAAGCGGTCTGCCCATCGAGGGCAGGCCGCATTTTTTTGGGGGCGTGCGCACTGTGGCGAAACGACAAAACGCACCCAAGAAAAAAGGCGCCCGGAGGCGCCTTCGAGATTACAGCGACTGTTCTTCTTAGAACTTGTGACGGATACCGACGCGAGCCGTGAACACGTTGTTCGTGCTCGACGGCGTGATGGGGCCGTTGAGGTTCGCTACAGCGGACTGGTCCAGCGAGTTCGTACCCGTAGCGTGCTGGTACACGCCGATCAGGTAGACGTCCGTGCGCTTCGACAGGAAGTAGTCCGTGCCCAAGGCGTACTGGAAGTACTTCGCGCCCCTGTTGCTCGAGCCGTTCGCCAAGGTAACGCTGCGGCCGTCCGTGTAGTCGAACGCGAAGCCTGCGAGCAGAGCCGGCGTGAACTGGTACTTGAAGTTCGCTTCGACGTTGTTGAACGTCGCGTTCGAGCCGCGCTGGTAAGCAACTCCGCCCGTCGAGCCCGCGACCGCACCCAGGTTGCGGAAGCTGACGTTCGAATACGTCAGGCCAAACGTTGCTGCGCCAAGTGTGTATGCGCCGCCTGCACCGATGACCTGGTACGTATTAGCCGTCGAGAAGCCACCGTACACCGCGTTGCCGTTGATCGTACTAGCCGTAGTCGGCAAGTTCGAGAGCGGCGACGAGGTCGAGCCGTTGTTGAACAGGCCGCCGAAAGCGTTCGGCGTGCGTGCGTTCAGGTAACCAACGCCAAGAGCGAGGGGGCCGTTGTTGTAGCCGGCACCCAGCGACCAGATCTGGTTCCCGGTGATATTGCCTGCCTGGCCACCGAAGCTGTACGTACCGCCGAACGTGAGGCCGCCATAGTTCGCGCTGGTGTACTTGACCGTGTTGTTCGTACGGTACGCGTTGTTGAAGTTGTCCAGATCTTGCGGGTGAGCCACGATGTAGCCGCCCCACTGGTCGCCTGCTTCAAGCGGGCCGACGTAGTCGACGACGGAGTCGTACTGGCGACCCAGCGTGACCGTGCCGAACTGTGCGCTCGAGAGGCCGACGTAAGCCTGGCGGCCGAACATCAGGCCGCCCTGGCCGAGCTTGCCGTTATTCACGTCGAAGCCGTTTTCGAGCACGAAGACTGCCTTCAGGCCGCCGCCGAGGTCTTCAGCGCCGCGCAGGCCGAATCGGCTGCCTTGCAGAACGCCGCTCGACAGGTTGTACAGGTGCTTGCCACCCGAGTTCGTGTTGATATTGAAACCTTCGTCGATGATGCCGTACAGCGTGACGCTGCTCTGAGCGTGAGCAACGCCCGCGAACGCGCCCAGCGCAGCCAGCGCGAGAAGCGACTTCTTCATTGAATGATCTCCAGTGTTTGCGAATCTTTTGCGTCTTTTAACAGGACCGGTTTTTTATAGTGCGGGGTCCTGTCCTTCTAACTTCGCGAGAAGTTGCCACGTAATGTAACAAAAGGGTTAATGGTCACAAAGGAAAAGCCAGGGCCTCGCTAAGTACCTGTTTCGTTTACACAACATGGTCTAGAATATGCGGCTATCTATCGGCGCTGCCCCGGATTGACGGATGTGCGCGAGTTTGTGTAGTGGTGGAAGGGCAGTCCGGGCGAGCGGCCAATCCGGCTCGCCAGCGAAATGAAAGGGAGGCTGGATGACGCTAGATGACTTGATTACCGAATTCGACCGGGGCCTGCGCTCTCTCACCGGCGTGTCGCGCATGACGCGTCCGATGCCGCAGCCTTCCCCCGTTACTATCGAAGTGACGCCCGAGGGCGATGCCGTCCCGGCCGGCAGCGAACTCACGCCTGCCGAGCGCACGCACGCCGCCGGCCTCATGCGCGTCAACCACGTGGGCGAAGTGTGCGCACAGGCGCTGTATCAGGCGCAGAAAATCTCGGCGCGCTCGCCCTCGCTCAAGGCTGCCTTCGAGCAGGCCGCGCGCGAGGAAGAGGATCACCTCGCGTGGACCTCGCGCCGGCTGCAGGCGCTGGACTCGCGTCCGAGCCTGCTTAACCCGCTGTGGTACGCAGGCGCGCTCGCGATCGGCTTCGCCGCCGGCCGCCTCGGCGACAAAGTGAGCCTCGGCTTCATGGCCGAAACCGAGCGCCAGGTCGAGCATCATCTCGACAGCCACCTCGACAGCCTGCCGCCCGCCGATCTCGAGTCGCGCGCGGTCGTCGAGCAAATGCGCGCCGATGAAATCTCGCACGCAAAATCGGCCACCGATCTGGGCGGAGCCGAATTGCCTTTGCCGGTGCGCTCGCTAATGCGCGTAGCATCGAAATTCATGACGCGAACCGCCTACTACATCTGATTATTGGGCTTGGGCCGACAATCGCTGTCGGTCCAAACCCGGATTAATCTTTCAGAGCTTTCAGCCCCGGTTTTAATCCCCGCAAGCCCCCGCTCGATCCCGCCATAGGCCGTTTATCGCCACGCTTTTCACGTATCACCTTCACAACCTGCGTTAGTTCATTCATTCATAACGGTTTTTGGCTTTTGTCCCGACTTCAACAAGTGCCGCTAAGTCCTTGTTCTAGCGGATAAATTTCGTCAAAAAACGTCCGGTCTCCCTTGACCCTCGTGGGGCGTTCCTCTAAAGTGGGAGACAGTGTGAGAAAGTGTATTTTTGTGTGATTTCAGACGCGTATTCAGGTAGATTTTCCGGGATTTAGGCGGGCGGCCAAAGCGCCGCATTAGGGGGAGCAAATTGTTCCAGGGGGCGTCGGCGCTGACACTCGATGCGAAAGGACGGATGTCGATTCCGTCTCGCTATCGGGAAGCGCTGCAACAACAGGCAGAAGGACGGGTGACGATCACCAAGCACCCGGACGGCTGCCTGTTGCTATTTCCGCGCCCCGAATGGGAAGTGTTCCGCTCGAAGGTCGCCGCCTTGCCGATGGATGCGCACTGGTGGCGTCGCATTTTTCTGGGCAATGCGTCCGACGTCGATGTCGACAGTGCGGGCCGCGTGCTCGTCTCACCTGAATTGCGTCTGGCAGCAGGAATGGAAAAGGAAGTCATGCTGCTCGGCATGGGTAGTCATTTTGAGTTGTGGGATGCGCAGACCTACGCCGCCAAGGAACAGGCGGCGATGGCGCAGGGCATGCCCGACGCCTTGAAAAATTTCACGTTCTGATCGCGGTTCAAAAAGCTATGGCATCTGCGATGGGACAGGGACTGCAGCATCGCACGGTGCTGCTAGACGAAGCGGTGAACGCACTGGTCACGCGCGCGGACGGCGTCTATGTGGACGGCACGTTCGGTCGCGGTGGGCACAGTCGCGCGATCCTCGGGCGTCTCGGCGAGGCTGGGCGCCTGATCGCGTTCGACAAGGACCCGCTGGCGTTCGCGACAGCGCAAACCGTGAACGACGCGCGGTTTTCGATCGTGCATGAGAGTTTTGCTTCGCTGCGCGACGAGCTCGCGTCGCGCGGGGTAGGGCGTGTGTCGGGAATATTGCTGGACCTTGGCGTGTCGTCGCCGCAAGTCGACGATCCGCAGCGCGGTTTTAGTTTCCGCGCGGATGGCCCACTCGACATGCGGATGGACCCGACGCGCGGCGAGTCCGCCGCTGACTGGCTCGCTCGGGCCACGTTGCAGGAACTGACGGAGGTAATTCGGGATTATGGGGAAGAACGGTTTGCTTTTCAGATTGCAAAGGCGCTTGTTGCTCGCCGGGCAGAGTCCGACCGTCTCGGGCCTCTCGACAGCACGGGCGAGCTTGCCCAAATCGTGGCTAACGTCGTCAAAACCCGTGAGAAGGGTAAGGACCCGGCAACCCGCACCTTTCAAGCTATACGGATTCACGTCAATCAAGAGCTTGCGGAGCTGCAGGTCGTTCTAGAAGCAGCACTGTCGTTGCTGGAACAGGGGGGGCGGCTGGTGGTCATCAGCTTTCATTCGCTCGAAGACCGGATCGTCAAGCGGTTCATGCAGGCGCACGCGAGCGCGCCGGCGGTGGATCGCCGCCTGCCGATTCGCGCCGTCGACCTGCCGAGTCCGCCGCTCAAGCTGCTCGGCCGCGTGTTCGCGAGCGACGAGGAAGTCGCCGCGAACCCGCGCGCCCGCTCGGCCGTAATGCGCACCGCGGAGCGCATCACGCCATGAATCGTCTGAACATCTTCCTGCTGATCGTCGTCATGGGGTGCGCGCTTTCCGTCGTGAACGCCAACAATCAGCAGCGCCAGATCTTCATCCAGTTGCAACGCGCGCAGTCGCAGGAGCATCAGCTTCAGCAGGACTACGCACAGCTTCAATATCAGCAGAGCGCGCTGTCGAGAACGTCGCGCATCGAACAGATCGCCACCGACTCGCTCAAGATGCAGCCCGTCACGACCGGACGCACGCAATATCTGACGCTCGCGCCCGGCAGCGTAACCGCCGTCGACGCCCCCGTGCCGACCTCGGCGCCCCCGCAGGGCGCCGCGCCCACGACTGGCCGCCGCGGAGGCACGCGATGAAAAAGGACAATCGCCGCAAGAGCGTCGCCTTCAGCGCCAACCCCATTCTCTCCGTGCGCCTGCCGATGTGGCGCTCGAAGCTCGTCGTGTTCCTGCTCTTCATGGCGTTCGTCGCGCTCGCCGCGCGCGCGTTCTGGATTCAGGGCCCGGGCAACGCGTTCTATCAGAAGCAGGGCGAAAGCCGCTACCAGCGCACGATCGAGCTGCCGGCCACACGCGGCAAGATTCTCGACCGCAACGGCCTCGTGCTCGCCACGAGTCTGCCCGTGCGCGCGATCTGGGCGATTCCCGAAGCCGTGCCCGACGATCTCGGCGCCGACAAGCTCAACCAGCTCGGCGCGCTGCTCGGCATGAACACGAAAGAGCTGCGCGCGAAGCTCTCCGAAGACAAGACGTTCGTCTATGTGAAGCGCCAGGTGCCGCTCGACGTCGCGCAGAAAGTAACGGCGCTCGACATTCCGGGCGTTTACCAGCGCAACGAATACAAGCGCTTCTATCCGGAAGGCGACGTCACCGCGCACTTGATCGGCTTCACCAACGTCGAGGACGAAGGCCAGGAAGGCGTCGAGCTGTCGGACCAGAAGGTGCTCGCGGGCGTGCCGGGCATTCGCCACGTGATCAAGGACCGCATGGGCCACATCGTCGAGGACGTCGACGAAACGGTCGTGCCCCACGATGGCAAGGACGTCGAACTGTCGATCGACAGCAAGATTCAGTACATCGCCTATTCGAACCTGAAAGCCGCCGTCGAGAAGTTCAAGGCGAAGGCCGGCGCCGCGATGGTGGTGGACGTGCGCACGGGCGAAGTGCTCGCGCTCGTGAACTATCCGACCTACAACCCGAACGATCGCTCGCACCTCACGGGCGAGCAGTTGCGCAATCGCATCCTTACCGACGTGTTCGAGCCGGGTTCGATCATGAAGCCCTTCACGGTGTCGCTTGCACTGGATCTGCACCGCGTCTCGCCGAGTACACTGGTGGATACGGGCGCGGGCCACTTCACCCTCGACGGCGCGACCATCACCGACGACGCCGGTTTTGGCGTGCTGACGGTGGGCGGCGTGATCCAGAAGTCGAGCAACATCGGCGCGACCAAGATCGCGATGACGCTGCGCCCCGAAGAAATGTGGGACATGTACACCAGCATCGGTCTCGGTCAGGCGCCGAAGGTCGGGTTCCCCGGCGCGGCGGCGGGCCGTCTGCGTCCGTGGAAAAGCTGGCGCCGCATCGAGCAGGCGACGATGTCCTACGGCTACGGCCTCTCGGTTTCGCTATTCCAGCTTGCGCGCGCGTACACGGCGATCGCGCACGACGGCCAGATTCTGCCCGTGACGATCTTCCGCCACCCCGGCGACACACAGCCGGTGCAGGGCACGCAGGTTTTCGCGCCGACCACGGCGCGTGAAGTGCGCACGATGCTGGAGAGCGTGGTGTCGAAGGACGGTACCTCGCCCGACGCCGCGGTGCCCGGCTACCGCGTGGGCGGCAAGTCCGGTACGGCGTACAAGCATGGGCCGCACGGCTACGATCATTCGAAGTATCGCGCGTCGTTCGTCGGCATGGCGCCGATGCCCAATCCGCGCATCGTCGTGGCCGTTACGGTCGACGAACCGACGGCCGGCAGCCACTTCGGCGGCGCGGTGTCGGGTCCGGTGTTTTCGGGCATCGTCGGCGATACGCTGCGCTCGCTCAACGTCCCGCCGGATATGCCGGTGAAGCAGCTGGTCGTCGAGGACAATAGCGCCGCCGGCGCCTCGGCCCCGGCCGTCGCGAACGCGCCAGCTACGCCCGTGAAGCACGTGGCGAACGCGGCCGCCGCCAAAAGCGCCGCAGCCGCGCATCACATGACCGTCGCGGACAACGCGAAAAATCGACCCGGAGTCGTCCGATGAGCGCCACGCGCACCCAGCATCCCGCGCACCGGCAGATCGCGGACGCGCTCGCATGGCTGCGCGCGCACGTCACGCCAGAAGCGGGCCTGCACGCCGATACGCGCTCGCTCAAGCCGGGCGATGTGTTTCTCGCCTATGCGGTCGAGGGTGCGGACAGCCGGCCGCACATCGCCAATGCAATCGAGCGGGGCGCTGCAGCCGTGCTGTATCAGCCGGAAGGGTATGCGGGCGAGAAGCTCGACGCGTCGAATGCGCTCGCTGTGCCGCAGCTCGACGTGCTCGCGGGCGAAATCGCCAGCGGCTGGTATGGCGACCCGAGCGATGCGATGCTCGTGGTCGGCGTGACGGGCACGAACGGCAAGACGTCGTGCAGCCAGTGGATCGCCTCGACGTTCACGGCCATCGGCCAGAAGTGCGCAATCGTCGGCACGCTGGGCACGGGCTTTCCGGGCCAACTCGTGCACACGGGCTTCACCACGCCCGATGCGCCGCAACTGCAACGCAGCCTCGCGCAATTGCGCGGCGCCGGCGCACTGGCGATTGCGATGGAAGTCTCCTCGCACGCGCTGCATCAGGGCCGCGTGAACGGCACCTCGTTCGACATCGCCGTCTTCACGAATCTCACGCAAGACCATCTCGACTATCACCACACGTTCGAGGCCTACGAGGCCGCGAAGGCGCGTCTGTTCGCATGGCCGGGCCTGCGCGCCGCGATCATCAACGCTGACGACGCAGCGGGCCGCCGCCTGATCGCCGCGACGCGCGGCAAGGCTCGCACGATCGCGTACAGCGTGGCGACTCCGGCCGCCGACGCACCCGTCGCCGACGCCTGGCTGCGCGCGAACGACGTGCGCGCGACCGCCACCGGCACGGCGTTCCATCTGGAAACGTCGGATTGGGGCGAGGCGCAAGTCGAGGCGCACGTGCTGGGCCTCTTCAACGTGAGCAATCTGCTCGGCGTGCTCGGCGCGCTGCTTGCGGCGAATGTGCCGCTCGTCGCGGCGCTCAACGAGATCTCGAAGCTGCAGCCGGTGAACGGCCGCATGGAGCGCCTTGGCGGCCGCGCCGATCGCGACGAGCCGCTCGTCGTGATCGATTACGCCCATACGCCGGACGCGCTCGAAAAAACGCTCGAGGCGCTGCGCCCGATGGCGGCCGCACGCGGCGGCCAGCTCGTCTGCATGTTCGGCTGCGGCGGCGATCGCGACGCGACCAAGCGCCCGCTGATGGGTGCGATCGCGGAACGCCTGGCCGACCAGGTCGTCGTGACGAGCGATAACCCGCGCAGCGAATCGCCTGCCGCGATCATCGAGCAGATCGCACAAGGCATGCGCGACGCCGCGAAGGCGCGCCGCATCGAGGATCGCGCGAGTGCGATCCTGCAAGCGGTGCGCGGCGCGGCGCGCGAAGACGTCGTCGTGCTGGCCGGCAAGGGCCACGAGGCGACCCAGGAAATCATGGGCAAGAAGCGCGCGTTCTCCGATCAGGACCACGCGCGGCTTGCACTCGCCGCCCGTGCCACGCACGGGCGCGGAGGTGGTGAATGACGATGCTTTCCCTACGGGAAGCCGCGGCGCTGATTCCCGGCGCGAGCGTCCTCGGCGACGAGAACGCCACGTTCGAGCGCATTTCGACCGACAGCCGCACCACGGGCCCCGGCGATCTCTTCGTCGCGCTCAAGGGCGACCGCTTCGACGCGCACGACTTTCTCGGCGAGGTCGCGAACCGCCACGTGAGCGCGGCGCTCGTTTCGCGCAGCCCCGGCGACTGGCGCATTCCCGCGCTGCGCGTGGACGACACGCGCAAGGCGCTCGGGGCGCTCGCGCTCGGCTGGCGCCGTCGCTTCTCGATGCCGCTCGTCGCCGTGACGGGCAGCAACGGCAAAACGACGGTCAAGGAAATGATCGCGTCGATCTTCGCGGCGGCCGTTGGAGAAAATTTGCGTCTCGCGACCACCGGAAACCTCAATAACGACATCGGCGTGCCGTTAACGTTGCTGCGTTTGAGCGGCGCTCATCGGCTGGCGGTGGTCGAACTCGGCATGAATCACCCGGACGAGACCGAGTTGCTCGCGAAATTCGCCGAGCCGACGGTCGCGGTGGTGAATAACGCGCAGCGCGAGCATCAGGAATTCATGGCGACGGTGGAAGCCGTCGCACTCGAGCATGCGAGCGTGATTCACGCGCTCAAGCCCACGGGCGTCGCGGTGTTTCCCGCCGACGATGCCTACGCGAGCATCTGGCGCGTGGCGGCGACGGGTTCGCGCATTCTCGACTTCGCGCTGCATACGGATACGCGTGCGGTTGAAGCCGCAGTCACCGGCAAGCTCGTCGACAAGCTGGAGGGCAACCGTCTCGCGATCGCGACGCCGGAAGGCCATCTCGAAGTGGAGTTGAAAGTGCTGGGCGCGCACAACGCGCACAACGCGCTCGCGGCCACGGCGGCGGCGATCGCGTCGGGCGTATCGCTCGAAGCGATCGGGCGCGGGCTCGAGGCGTTCGAGCCGGTTAAGGGCCGCTTGCAGGTGAAGCGCGCGGCGCTTGGCGAACTGACGGGCGCGACGGTGATCGACGACACCTACAACGCGAATCCCGATTCGGTGCGCGCGGCGATCGACGTGCTGGCTTCGCGCATGTCGCCGCGCGTGCTCGTGCTGGGAGACATGGGCGAAGTCGGCGACGACGGTCCCGCGTTTCACCGCGAGGTGGGCGCTTACGCGAAGGAACGCGGCATCGACGCGCTCTACACGCTCGGCGACGCAGCGCGTGACAGCGCGGCGGCGTTCGGCGCGCAGGCGCAGCACGCCGCCGACGTGGGCGAGCTCGTGCGCATGCTGGCCGGTGCCGGTTACGGCGCTGGCGCAACGATTCTCGTGAAAGGCTCGCGCTTCATGCAGATGGAGCGCGTGGTGGCGGCTTTGACAAACCCGCCCACGAATCCGCAAAACCCTGCACCGGACCCGAAGTCCGGTGCGCACTGAAATACGAAGGAATACAAGGCATGCTACTGGCGCTGGCGCAATGGCTGCAGAATGACGCAAGCTTCTTGCGCGTGTTCAGTTATCTGACGTTCCGTGCGGTGATGGCCACCATCACCGCGATGGCGATCGGGCTTTTTCTCGGCCCGTGGGTGATCCGCAAGCTCACCGCAATGAAAGTCGGCCAGGCCGTGCGTACGGACGGTCCGCAAACTCACCTGGTGAAGTCCGGCACGCCCACCATGGGCGGCGTGCTCATTCTGCTGGGCATCGCGGTTTCCACCTTGCTGTGGGGCGACCTCGCGAACCGCTTCATCTGGATCGTGATGCTCGTCACGTTCGGCTTTGGCGCGATCGGCTGGGTCGACGACTATCGCAAGGTCGTCTACAAGGACCCGCGCGGCATGTCTTCGCGCGAGAAGTACTTCTGGCAGTCGGTGATCGGTCTGTTCGCGGCGGTGTATCTCGCGTTCAGCGTCTCCGAGGCGAGCAACGTGCGCGTGTTCGATCTCTTCATGGCATGGGTGCGTAGCGGCCTCTCAATGGGCCTGCCCGCGCGCGCCGACTTGCTGCTGCCGTTCCTCAAGTCGATCAGCTATCCGCTCGGCGTGTGGGGCTTCATCGCGCTCACGTATTTCGTGATCGTCGGCGCGAGCAACGCCGTGAACCTCACCGATGGCCTCGACGGTCTCGTGATCATGCCAGTCGTTCTCGTTGGCGCGTCGCTCGGCGTGTTCGCCTATGTGATGGGCAGCTCGGTCTACTCGAAGTATCTGCTCTTTCCGCACATTGCCGGAGCCGGCGAACTGCTCATCTTCTGTTCGGCGATGGGCGGGGCAGGGCTCGCGTTCCTCTGGTTCAACACGTATCCGGCCCAGGTCTTCATGGGCGACGTGGGCGCGCTCGCGCTCGGCGGCGCGCTGGGAACCATCGCGGTCATCGTGCGTCAGGAAATCGTGCTCTTCATCATGGGCGGCATCTTCGTGGCGGAGACGCTCTCCGTGATGCTGCAGGTCACCTGGTTCAAGTACACGAAAAAGCGTTACGGCGAAGGGCGCCGCATCTTCAAGATGGCGCCGCTGCATCACCATTTCGAGCTGTCTGGCTGGAAAGAAACGCAGGTTGTCGTGCGTTTCTGGGTTATCACGCTGATGCTGTGTCTGATCGGTCTGTCCACGCTCAAGCTGCGTTGAGCCTCTAAGTAAGCAAGGGAAGCAAGCGATGTTTGGCGAGAAGTTTCGGGATCGGCAAAAGCCGATGGTGCTCGTGCTGGGACTCGGGGAATCGGGTCTCGCGATGGCGCGCTGGTGCGCGCGGCATGGTTGCCGCCTGCGCATTGCCGACACGCGCGAAGTGCCGCCCAATCTTCCCGAACTCGCCGCGCGTGGCATCGACGCCGATTTCGTGGGCGGTCCGTTCACGACGGCGCTGCTCGACGGCGTGGAGCTCGTCGCAATCAGCCCGGGCCTCTCGCCGCTCGCCGAAGATCTCGTGCCGCTGATCGCGGCGGCCCGCGAGCGCGGCGTCGAAGTGTGGGGCGAGCTCGAACTCTTCGCGCAGGCGCTGCGCCATCTCGGCGAGAGCGGCTACGCACCGAAGGTGCTCGCCATCACCGGCACGAACGGCAAGACCACCACGACGAGCCTCACGGGCATGCTTTGCGAGCGCGCGGGCAAGCGCGTCGCGGTGGCGGGCAACATCAGCCCGGCCATGCTCGACAAGCTCGCCGAAGCCATCGACAACACCGCGCTGCCCGACGTCTGGGTGCTCGAACTGTCGAGCTTCCAGCTGGAAACGGCGCACACGTTCGAGCCGCACGCCGCGGCGGTCCTCAACATCACGCAGGACCATCTCGACTGGCACGGCGGCCTCGACGCCTATGCGGCCGCGAAGGGCCGCATCTTCGG
This sequence comes from Paraburkholderia sp. CNPSo 3272, assembly GCF_024206495.1. Lineage (GTDB taxonomy): Bacteria > Pseudomonadota > Gammaproteobacteria > Burkholderiales > Burkholderiaceae > Paraburkholderia. Next base: position 17,178 of record NZ_JAMBPQ010000034.1, read on the forward strand.
GCCGCGCACGACGCGCGTGCTCAACCGCGACGACGCGCGCGTCATGTCGCTTGCGAGCGTGAAGGCGAGTGGCGACGCGAAGGTCGTGACCTTCGGCCTGAACGAGCCCGAGAACGACGGCGATCTAGGCCTGTTGCGCGAGAACGGCATGCAGTGGCTCGTGCAGGCCAACGACCTCGACGCGGCCGACGTGCCTGTCTCCCCGCGTCGCCGCAAGCAGCAGGAAGCGGCGCCAGTGAACCTCGGCATGAAGCGCCTCATGCCCGCCGACGCCCTGCGTATTCGCGGTCTGCACAACGCGGCCAACGCGCTCGCGGCGTTCGCGCTCACGCGCGCGATCGATCTCGCGCCCGCGCCGCTTCTGCACGGTCTGCGCGAGTATCGCGGCGAGCCGCATCGCGTGGAGCTGATCGCATCGATCGACGGCATCGACTACGTGGACGACAGCAAGGGCACGAACGTCGGCGCGACGGTGGCGGCGCTCGACGGCCTCGCGCAGCGCACCGTGCTGATCGCCGGTGGCGACGGCAAGGGCCAGGACTTCGATCCGCTCGTCGCGCCGGTCGCGCGCTGGTGTCGCGCCGTGATGCTGATCGGCCGCGACGCGTCGAAGATCCGCGCGGCGCTCGAAGAAACCGGCATCGCGATGACCGACCACGCGACGCTCGAAGAAGCCACGCGCGCGGCGACGGCACTCGCGCAACCCGGCGACGTCGTACTGCTTTCGCCCGCTTGCGCGAGCCTCGACATGTTCCGCAACTACGCCCATCGCGCGGCCGTGTTCCGCGACACCGTAGAAGAAATCGCCGCAGAACGGGGGACGATGATATGAGCTGGTCCGAGCGATTCGGTGCGCGCCTCTCGCGCGAAGACGGTCAGGCCGGCGGGTCGTCGGGCGGCGGCGCGCGCTCGGGCGGTCTCGCGAGCGTCGTCAACGGCGTGCGTCCCGGCCGCTCGCGCATGCTCGACTACGACCACTCGCTGCTGTGGGCCGTGATCGCGCTTCTGGGCCTTGGCGTGGTGATGGTGTACTCGGCCTCGATCGCCATGCCCGATTCGCCCAAGTACGCCTCGTATCGCGACTGGGCGTTCCTCGTGCGCCACCTCGTTTCGCTCGTGATCGCCACGATCGCGGCGCTCGTTGCGTTCCGTATTCCCGTTTCGACGTGGGAGCGTTACGCGCCCAAGCTCTTTCTCATCTCGCTCGCCATGCTCGTGGTCGTGCTGATTCCGCATATCGGCAAGGGCGTGAACGGCGCACGTCGCTGGATCCCGCTCGGCATCACGAACATGCAGCCGTCGGAAATCATGAAGCTCGCCGTGACGATCTACGCGGCGAACTATACGGTGCGCAAGCAGGAATACATGCATAGCTTCGCGAAAGGCTTCCTGCCGATGGCATTCGCCGTGGGCGTGGTCGGCGCGCTGCTGCTGCTCGAGCCTGACATGGGCGCGTTCATGGTGATCGCCGCGATCGCCATGGGCGTGCTGTTCCTCGGCGGCGTGAACGGCAAGCTGTTTGGCGGCCTCGTTGCCACGGCAGTGGGCACCTTCACGCTGCTCGTGTGGGCGTCGCCGTGGCGCCGCGAGCGGATCTTCGCGTACCTCGATCCGTGGGACGACCGCTACGCACAGGGCAAGGCGTATCAGCTCACGCACTCGCTCATTGCCTTTGGTCGCGGCGAGTGGTTCGGCGTCGGTCTTGGCGGCAGCGTCGAGAAGCTCAACTATCTGCCGGAAGCGCACACCGACTTCATTCTCGCCGTGATCGGCGAGGAACTCGGTTTCATCGGCGTCCTCGTCGTGATCCTGCTGTTCTACTGGATCGTGCGCCGCTCGTTCGAGATCGGGCGTCAGGCGCTCGCGCTCGACCGCACGTTCGCGGGGCTCGTCGCCAAGGGGCTTGGCGTGTGGTTCGGCGCGCAGGCGTTCATCAACATGGGCGTGAACCTGGGGCTGTTGCCGACCAAGGGTCTCACGCTGCCGCTCGTGAGCTATGGCGGCTCGGGCATCTTGCTGAACTGCATCGCGGTGGCGCTGCTGTTGCGTGTGGATTACGAGAACCGGGTCTTGATGCGCGGAGGCAAGGTATGACCGCAGCAACGCGCACGCTCATGGTGATGGCCGGCGGCACCGGGGGACACGTGTTCCCGGGGCTCGCCGTCGCGCATCGCATGGAGCAGTGGGGCTGGCGCGTGGTGTGGCTCGGCAATCCCGCAGGCATGGAAGCGACGCTCGTGCCCAAGCACGGCATCACGATGGAATACGTGCGCTTTGGCGGCGTGCGCGGCAAGGGTATCAAGACCAAGCTGATGCTGCCGCTGAACCTGCTGCGCGCCTGCACGCAGAGCCTCGCGGCGCTGCGCCGCGTGAAGCCCGACGTCGTGCTCGGCATGGGCGGCTACATCACGTTCCCGGCGGGCGTGATGAGCGCGCTGTCGGGCCGCCCCCTCGTGCTGCATGAACAGAATTCGATTGCGGGTCTCGCGAACAAGGTGCTCGCGAAGCTGGCCAGGCGCGTGCTCGTGGCGTTTCCGGGCGCCTTGCCGAACGCCGAGTGGACCGGCAATCCGATCCGCGAAGCGCTTGAACACGTCGACGCGCCCGCGGCGCGCTACGCCGCGCGCAGCGGTCCGCTGCGCGTGCTCGTAGTGGGCGGCAGTCTCGGCGCGACGGCGCTCAACGAAGTGGTGCCGCGCGCGCTGTCGCTGCTTGCGCCGCAAGAGCGTCCGCACATCGTGCATCAGGCGGGCGCGAAGCACATCGACGCCTTGCGTCAAAACTATCTCGACGCCGGACTCGAATTGAACGACACGGTGCAGCTCGTGCCGTTCATCGACGACATGGCGAGCGCCTACCGGAACGCGGATCTCGTGATCTGCCGGTCGGGCGCGATGACGGTGGCCGAAATCGCGGCCGTGGGCGTGGCGGCATGCTTCGTGCCGTTCCCCTACGCCGTGGACGACCACCAGACCACCAACGCCGCGTTCCTTGCCGACAAGGACGCAGCGCTCGTGGTGCAGCAACGCGACCTGACGGCGGAAGGACTTGCCGACTGGTTGCGGCATCAGACCAGAATATCGCTGGCGGAAATGGCCGGGCGCGCTCGCGCGCTCGCGAAACCCGACGCCGCCGATCAGGTCGCGCGTATCTGCGCGGCCGTGGCGGGCGTAAGTGCGGGAGGAAAGCAATGAAACACATCGTCAAACATATCCATTTCGTCGGCATCGGCGGCGCGGGCATGAGCGGCATCGCCGAAGTGCTCGTCAATCTCGGCTATCAGGTAAGCGGCTCGGACCTCACGAAGAACGGGGTCACCGATCGACTCGCCGCGCTCGGCGCGCGCATCGCGATCGGCCATGCCGAAGAGAACATCGAAGGTGCGAATGCCGTGGTCGTTTCGACTGCGGTGCGCAGCGACAACCCCGAAGTGCTCGCGGCACGCCATCGCCGCATTCCCATCGTGCCGCGCGCCGTGATGCTCGCGGAACTGATGCGTCTGAAGCAGGGCATCGCAATTGCAGGCACGCACGGCAAGACCACCACGACCTCGCTCGTGGCGAGCGTGCTGGCCGCGGGCGGGCTCGACCCGACCTTCGTGATCGGCGGCCGCCTGATCAGTGCGGGCGCGAACGCGCGTCTCGGCACGGGCGACTTCATCGTGGCGGAAGCCGACGAATCGGACGCATCGTTCCTGAACCTGTTTCCGGTGATCGAAGTCATTACGAACATCGACGCCGATCACATGGACACCTACGGGCACGACTTCGCGCGCCTGAAGCAGGCGTTCATCGAGTTCACGCATCGCCTGCCGTTCTATGGCATTGCGGTGCTGTGCGTGGACGACCCGAACGTGAAGGAGATTCTGCCGTTCGTCTCGAAGCCGATCATTCGTTACGGCTTCGCGTCCGACGCGCAGGTGCGCGCAGTCAACGTGGTCGCGCGCGAAGGCAAGATGTATTTCACGGTGATGCGCGAAGACGCGCCGTCGCTCGACATCGTGCTGAATCTGCCGGGCACGCACAACGTGCAGAACGCGCTCGCCGCGATTGCGATCGCGACCGAGCTCGAAGTGAAGGACGCCGATATTCAACGCGCGCTCGCGGAATTCAATGGGGTGGGCCGCCGTTTTCAGCGCTATGGCGAGATTCCCGTCAACGGCGGCGGCGCCTGGACGTTGATCGACGACTATGGTCATCACCCGGTGGAAATGGCCGCGACGATCGCAGCTGCGCGCGGCGCGTTTCCCGAGCGCCGTCTCGTGCTGGCGTTCCAGCCGCATCGCTATACGCGCACGCGCGACTGCTTCGAGGACTTCGTGCGCGTGCTGTCGACCGTCGATGCGCTCGTGCTGACCGATGTCTATGCGGCCGGCGAAGCGCCGATCGTCGCAGCCGATGGCCGCGCGCTCGCACGCGCGATTCGCGTGGCGGGCAAGGTCGAGCCGGTGTTCGTCGAGACCGTGGATGAAGTGCCGGAGGCGCTTGCAGCAGTGGTGCGCGACGGCGATGTGGTGATCACGATGGGCGCGGGTTCGATCGGCGGCGTGCCGGGTCGAATCGCCCAACAGGAACAGAAGGCGTGAGTGACATGAGCAGTATCGATCCGAAACAATTTGGCAAGGTCGCGGTGCTGTACGGCGGCGTGTCGGCCGAGCGCGAAGTGTCGCTCAAGTCTGGCACGCTGGTGCTGCAGGCGCTGCAGAGCGCCGGCATCGACGCGCATCCGTTCGACCCGTCCGCGCGCCCGCTTTCGGCGCTCAAGGACGAAGGTTTCGTGCGCGCGTTCAACGCGCTGCACGGCGGCTACGGCGAAAACGGCCAGATCCAGGGCGCGCTCGACTTCTACGGCATTCGCTATACGGGCACGGGCGTGCTCGGCTCCGCGCTCGGGCTCGACAAGTTCCGCAGCAAGCTCGTGTGGCAGCAACTCGGCATTCCCACGCCGCCGTTCGAAGCGGTGCTACGCGGCGACGACTACGCGGCGCGGGCGCCGCAGATCGTCGCGAAGCTCGGCCTGCCACTCTTCGTGAAGCCCGCGAGCGAAGGCTCGAGCGTGGCGGTGATCAAGGTGAAGGCGGAAGCCGATCTCGTGCCGGCGCTCGAAGAAGCCGCGAAGTTCGACAAGATCGTGCTGGTGGAAAAGAGCATCGAAGGCGGCGGAGAGTACACCGCGTGCATCGCGGGCGACCTCGACCTGCCGATCATCAAGATCGTGCCGGCGGGTGAGTTCTACGACTACGACGCGAAGTACATCCTCGACACGACGCAGTATCTGATTCCCTGCGGCGTCGCGCCGGAGAAAGAGGCGGAATTGAAGAAGCTCGCGCGCCGCGCGTTCGACGTGCTCGGCTGCACCGACTGGGGCCGCGCCGATTTCATGATGGACGGCGCAGGCAACGCGTACTTCCTCGAAGTGAACACGGCGCCTGGAATGACCGATCACTCTCTGCCGCCGAAGGCCGCGCGCTCGGTGGGCATCGAGTATCGCGATCTGGTGGTACGCGTGCTGGCACAGACGCTAAAAGATTGAACCCCTAATTAATCTCTGACCGACGAATTGCCGAACCGGTATTGAACCGACAATCTCGAAATGTGGAATAACGTACGCCAGCTCAACCTTGCCGCCAACGCGTTGCACGCGCTGCTCGCGCTCGCGCTGCTGGCGGCTGGCTGCTACTGGCTTGTGCAGCGCCCGAACTTCGCGCTGCGGGAGATCCGCATCGAGGGCGACACCGAGCACATCAACTCGCCCACGGTACGTGCGAGCGTGGTCGGCCGGCTGAAGGGCAACTTCTTCACGGTCGATCTCGATACGGCGCGCGCCGCGTTCGAGCAGATGCCGTGGGTGCGCCACGCGAGCGTGCGCCGCGTGTGGCCCAACGCACTGGCTGTCACGCTCGAAGAGTACAAACCGCTGGGTACGTGGGGCAGCGATCAGCTCGTGAGCACGGACGGCGAGCTGTTCACGGCGAACCAGGGCGAACTCGACGAAGAGTTGCCCGCGTTCGACGGCCCCGACGGCACCGCGCCCGAGGTGGTTGCGCGCTACCGCGACCTGGAGAAGTGGTTCGCGCCGCTCGGGCTCACGCCCGACGAAGTAATGCTCTCGCCGCGTTACGCGTGGACGGTGAAGCTCTCGAACGGCATGCAGGTGGAGTTGGGCCGCGAGCGTAACGCCGACACAATGAGCGAGCGTTCGCACCGCCTCATCGCGGCATGGTCGGCGGTGACGCAACGTTGGGGCAAAGAGATCGAATACGCGGACTTGCGTTATCCGAACGGGTTTGCGATAAGGGCGGCCGGTATGCGCTTCATCAGTGACACGCCCGCTCCGGGCAAGAAGTAACAGGACATCACACGCAACGAGCACGATATGAGTAAAGACTATAAGGATCTGCTGGTCAGCCTCGACATCGGGACGTCGAAGGTGGTGGCCGTCGTCGCCGAATTGAAGGGCGAAGGCCACTACGAAGTGATCGGTCTCGGCCAGAGCGAATCGAAAGGTCTCAAGAAGGGCGTGGTGGTGAACATCGAGGCCACGGTGCAGTCTATCCAGAGAGCGCTCGAAGAAGCGGAACTCATGGCCGACTGCAAGATCACTAACGTATTCACCGGCATTGCGGGTAGCCACATTCGCAGCTTCAACTCGAGCGGCATGGTTGCCATCAAGGAGAAGGAAGTCACGCAGGCGGACGTCGCGCGCGTGATCGAAACGGCGAAGGCGATCAACATCCCGACCGATCAGCAGGTGCTGCATATCCTCACGCAGGAATTCATCATCGACGGGCAGGAAGATGTGCGCGAGCCGATTGGCATGAGCGGCATCCGCCTGGAAGTGAAGGTGCATATCGTGACGGGCGCGGTGAGCGCGGCGCAGAACATCGTGAAATGCGTGCGCCGCTGCGGCCTCGAAGTGAACGACCTCATCCTGCAGCCGCTCGCTTCGTCGCTGGCGGTGCTGACCGAGGACGAGAAGGAATTGGGCGTGGTGCTCGTCGATGTCGGCGGCGGTACGACCGACATCGCGATCTTCAGCGAAGGCGCGATTCGCCATACCGCGGTGATTCCGATCGCGGGCGACCAGGTGACGAGCGACATCGCCATGGCGCTGCGCACGCCCACGCCCGACGCGGAAGACATCAAGGTGAGCTACGGCATCGCGAAGCAGGCGCTCGCCGATCCGGACGAGATGATCGAAGTGCCGGGTCTGGGCGAACGCGGTCCACGCACGCTGTCGCGCCAGGCGCTCGCCGCCGTGATCGAGCCGCGGGTGGAAGAGCTTTTCTCGCTCGTGCAGCAGGTGGTGCGCGAGTCGGGCTACGAAGAACTGTTGAGCTCGGGTGTCGTGCTAACGGGCGGCGCCGCGATGATGCCGGGCATGGTGGAGTTGGGCGAGGACATTTTCCTGAAGCCGGTGCGCATCGGCGTGCCGGAATACGCGGGCGGTCTGGCCGACGTGGTGCGCAATCCGCGCTACTCGACGGCGATGGGCCTGCTCGTCGAAGGCCGCTCGCAGCGCATGCGCGGGCGCAAGGTTGCAGTGCAGTCGGGGTCGATGGGCCAGGTCTTTTCACGCATGAAGGACTGGTTCCTCGGCAGCTTCTAAGTACAGAAGTCGCAGGACAGAAGGCGAAGTACGAGCTTCGAAAATCGCGCTGGTGACGGCGGCTAGCGCGCAGTGGAAGGTTGCCCGATCTTCCACTGGATAACGGCCGAGGAGCGGAATCTTTTTCTTGACGGAGGCAACATGGAATTCCAGATGCTGGAAACCGAAACCAACGGCACCATCATCAAGGTGGTAGGCGTTGGTGGTGCGGGCGGCAATGCCGTGCAGCACATGATCAACCGCGGCGTGCAAGGCGTCGATTTCATCGTGATGAACACGGACGCACAGGCGCTCTCGCGCTCGCGTGCATCGGCCGTGATTCAGCTCGGCAACACGGGCCTTGGCGCCGGTGCGAAGCCGGAGATGGGCCGCGCGGCAGCAGAAGAAGCCCGTGAGCGCATCGCCGACGCACTGCGCGGCGCGCACATGGTCTTCATCACCGCCGGCATGGGCGGCGGCACCGGCACGGGCGCAGCCCCGGTCGTCGCGCAGATCGCCAAGGAAATGGGCATTCTCACCGTTGGCGTGGTGAGCAAGCCGTTCGAGTTCGAAGGCGGCAAGCGTATGCGTGTGGCGGAAGCCGGCTCGCAGCAACTGGAGGATCACGTCGACTCGCTGATCGTCGTCCTGAACGACAAGCTGTTCGACGTGATGGGCGATGACGCCGAGATGGACAAGTGCTTCCAGTGCGCGGACGACGTTCTGAACAACGCCGTTGCAGGCATCGCCGAAATCATCAACGTCGACGGTCTCGTGAACGTCGACTTTGAAGACGTGAAGACGGTGATGGGCGAGCAGGGCAAGGCGATGATGGGCACGGCGACGGTTGCCGGCGTCGATCGCGCACGCCTCGCGGCGGAACAGGCCGTGGCGAGCCCGCTGCTCGAAGGCGTCGATCTGTCGGGTGCGCGCGGTGTGCTGGTCAACATCACGTCGAGCCGTTCGCTGCGTCTTTCGGAAACGCGCGAAGTGATGAACACCATCAAGAGCTATGCTGCGGAAGATGCGACGGTGATCTTCGGTGCGGTGTACGACGACGCGATGGGCGACGCGCTGCGCGTGACGGTGGTGGCAACGGGCCTCGGCCGTGCTGCGAAGAAGCAGCAAGCCGCGCCGATGCAACTGCTGCGCACGGGCACGGACAACCAGCCGATCCCGGCTCCGGCGGGTTCGTACGCACCGCAGCACAGCGGCCACGGCAACACGGCCGACTACGGCGCGCTCGACACGCCGGCAGTGTGGCGCACGTCGCGCGACACCGCGGCTTCGCACGTGCAGGCGCTGCAGGAAAAGGGCGTCGACACGTACGATATCCCGGCGTTCCTGCGCAAGCAGGCGGACTGACACGCGAGCCGATCTGACTGCGGCAGGGCACGCGTTGCCCCGCCCGCAGACAGACAGCGCGCTGCGTAGCAATGAAGGCGAGCAAGACCATCAAGGCCGCATCCGCGAGGATGCGCGGCAGGGACGGTTGCCCGCCACGCGTTGAGCGTGGGGGACAGGCGCGGTGTCGCCAGGCGTTCCTGTGTAACCTTGGAGTACATCGTTGCCCAACATTGCACGACGCCGGCGCGACACGCTTGCGCATCGTTGCGAAGGACGAGTCATGATCAAACAGGGTGAAACGCTGCCCGAAGCGACCCTCTTCGAGTTCGTCGAAGACGCGCGCGAGGGTTGCACGCTGGGGCCGAACAGCTTCGACGTGCAAAAGGAAGCGGCGGGCAAGCGCGTGGTGATCTTCGGATTGCCGGGCGCATTCACGCCCACGTGCTCCGCGAAGCACGTGCCGGGTTACGTCGAACACTTCGACGCGCTGCGCGCGGCCGGTGTCGACGAGGTCTGGTGCGTGTCCGTCAACGACGCGTTCGTCATGGGCGCGTGGGGACGCGATCAGCGTACCTCGGGCAAGGTACGCATGATGGCCGACGGCAGCGCAGCGTTGACTCGTGCACTCGGACTGGAGCAGGATTTGTCGGCGCGGGGCATGGGAATCCGTTCCCAGCGCTATGCGATGGTGGTCGACGACGGCGTGGTCAAGACGCTGCACGTCGAAGCACCCGGCAAGTTCGAAGTGAGCGATGCTGCGAGCATACTTGCCACGTTGACCCGCGCATGAGCGCGTTCGCGGGCGCGGCGTTGCCCTGAAGCAACGTGCACCTGCTGCGCAAATGTGACAGGCCATTACGTGAGCCAGCGGGCCGATTACCCCGGGAACGCCTCCGTTCCGGGCATCGGCCCGCCCTCCATCCTCATCTGGTAACACGGGGGAAACAGTTTGTCACGCTGGTGAAAACGACGAACTCGGCGCAACTGGAGTATAATTCGTGCTATGACTTAAAAAGTCCCGATTGGGATTTTCAATGAGCAAGAAGACCATGTTGAAGCAGCGAACCATCAAATCAATCGTGAAGACAGTCGGCATCGGCCTGCATTCGGGGCGCAAGGTCGACCTGACGCTCCGTCCGGCGGCGCCGAACACGGGCATCGTGTTTTCGCGCGTGGATTTGCCGACGCCGGTGGATATCCCCGCATCGGCGATGGCGATTGGCGATACGCGCCTCGCCTCGGTGCTGCAGAAAGACGGCGCACGTGTCTCGACGATCGAGCACCTCATGTCCGCCTGCGCAGGCCTTGGCATCGACAACCTCTACGTGGATGTGACCGCCGAGGAAATTCCGATCATGGACGGCAGCGCGGCTTCGTTCGTGTTCCTGATCCAGTCGGCCGGTATCGAAGAGCAGAACGCTCCGAAGAAGTTCATCAAGGTCAAGAAGCCGGTGGAGATCCGCGACGGCGACAAGTTCGCACGTCTCGAGCCTTACTTCGGCTTCAAGCTCAAGTTCACGATCGACTTCCGCCACCCGGCCGTCGACAAGACGGGCCAGGCGCTCGAAGTGGACTTCGCGAATACCTCGTACGTGCGCGAAATCGCGCGCGCCCGCACGTTCGGCTTCGCGCACGAAGTCGAGATGATGCGCGAACTGGGCCTCGCGCGCGGCGGCAGCATGGACAACGCGATCGTGCTGGACGAGTACCGTATTCTGAACAACGACGGCCTGCGCTACGACGACGAGTTCGTGAAGCACAAGATGCTCGACGCGATCGGCGACCTCTACGTGGTCGGCCATCCGCTGCTGGCGGCGTACGATGCATACAAGTCGGGCCACGGCCTGAACAACGCGCTGCTGCGCGAGCTGCTCGCGAATGAGGACGCCTACGAGATCGTCACGTTCGACGATCCGCAGAAGGCGCCGCGCGGCTTCGGCTACGAGGCGCAGACCGCTTTCGCTTGAGTCTCGAGCGCGATTTGGCAGAAAAAGGGCAGCTTTATGCTGCCCTTTTTCTTTTTGCGCGGTTTTGTTGCGCGGTTTCGTGAGATTTGGGCGCGCCGGATTAGCGCTTTTTCGCGTGGCGCGCCGCCATCTTCGCGAGGGCGGCCTGCAGCGGCGAGGCCTCGAGTGATTCGCTCAGCGCCTGGAGCGCTGCGGCGCCTGCTGGCGTCATGCGCGCCTGCTTGGGCGGTGCGGGATCTTTCACGGCTTGGGGGCGCACGCGGATGCGCACGCTGTTCAACGCCCAGCCGCGTGCCTGCAGGTCGGTCACGAGCCGCGGTTCCAGATGCCGCAGCCGCGCGGCGAGCGCGTTGTGCGCGGTGAACAGGGCCAGCGTGCCGTCCTTGATGAAGCCGGGCTCGACGCTCGCCGCGAGATAGTCGGGCAGCAGCGCGTTCAGGTCGCGCTGGATCGCCGCGATCTGCTCGACGCCGGCGCGCAGCGGCGCGAACGCGTCCGTGCGGCTCAGCACTTCAGCGAGCGGCTGGGGGGCGCGTGGTCCCCTGGACCTTGAAAACGGCGAAAAACGGCTCATGTGGCGTATGGATGGGCGAGCGCGCAGGCGCGACTGCGATGCCGTCATTGTAGCCTGCGCACCACTCATCCAAGCGCCTTCAGGCCATTCGGCCAGGGCCGCATCGCGGCCCCTCGCCGCACGGCGGGAAGGCCCTCCGCGCGGGCACCGCGCGCGCCAGAGCCGTCTTTGCGCTGACACAGGCGGGTGAGAGGGCGCGTGCTAAAATGCCCGATTCGAATCCACCATTTTGGGCTAAAGCCGCCGAGGTCCCTCCGGTCCGGATGCGTAGTGCACATCCTGCACAACCCGCTGAACCCACCCTCAGGAATCCCGGCCGAAGCCGCGACGCAGACACCGATCCGATGACCACCGGTTTCTTACAGAAAATCTTTGGCAGCCGCAATCAGCGCCTGATCAAGCAATATCAGAAGACGGTCGCGGCGATCAACGCGCTCGAACCGAAGATCGAGCAATACACCGACGAGCAACTGCGCGCGAAGACGGTCGAGTTCCGCGAGCGCGTGGCCAATGGCACCTCGCTCGACGAACTGCTGCCCGAGGCGTTCGCCGTTTGCCGCGAGGCAAGCAAGCGCGTGCTGAAGATGCGCCACTTCGACGTGCAACTGATCGGCGGCATGGTGCTGCATTACGGCAAGATCGCTGAAATGCGGACCGGCGAAGGCAAGACGCTCGTCGCCACGCTGCCCGTCTACTTGAATGCGCTGTCGGGCCGCGGTGTGCACGTCGTGACGGTGAACGACTACCTCGCGCAGCGCGATGCCGAATGGATGGCGCGCCTCTATAACTTCCTCGGTCTGTCCGTCGGCATCAATCTGTCGCAGATGGATCACGCGATGAAGCAGGAAGCTTACGCCGCGGACATCACCTACGGCACGAACAACGAGTTCGGCTTCGACTACCTGCGCGACAACATGGTCTACGAGACCGAGGCGCGCGTGCAGCGTGCGCTGAACTTCGCCGTGGTCGACGAGGTGGACTCGATCCTGATCGACGAAGCGCGTACGCCGCTCATCATCTCGGGCCAGGCCGAAGACCACACCGAACTCTACGTGCGCATGAACGCGCTGCCGCCGCTGCTCGAGCAGCAGATCGGCGAAGAGAAGGCCGATGGCACAGGCGTGGAAAAGCCGGGCGACTACACGCTCGACGAGAAGGCGCGCCAGGTGTTCCTCACCGAGTCGGGTCACGAGAAGGCCGAGCGCATGCTCGCCGAGTGGGGCCTGATCGGCCAGGGCGAAAGCCTCTACGCGCCGCAGAACATCACGCTGATGCACCACGTGTACGCCGCGCTGCGCGCCCACACGCTGTTCTTCAAGGACCAGCACTACGTGGTGCAGAACGGCGAAGTCATCATCGTCGACGAATTCACCGGCCGCCTGATGGCCGGCCGCCGCTGGTCGGACGGCCTGCACCAGGCCGTGGAAGCGAAGGAACACGTGAAGATCCAGAGCGAGAACCAGACGCTCGCTTCGATCACGTTCCAGAACTATTTCCGCATGTACGCGAAGCTCTCGGGCATGACGGGTACGGCCGACACCGAAGCGTACGAATTCAACGAGATCTACGGTCTCGAAACGGTCGTGGTCCCGACAAACCGCACGCCCAAGCGGATCGACAAGCAGGACCAGATCTACAAGACCGCGAAGGAGCGTTACGACGCCGTCATTCGCGATATCCGCGATTGTTACGAGCGCGGTCAGCCGGTGCTCGTGGGCACGACGTCGATCGAGAACTCGGAACTGCTCTCGAACCTGCTGACCAAAGCCGGTTTGCCGCACGAAGTGCTCAACGCCAAGCAGCACGCGCGGGAAGCCGCGATCGTTGCCGAAGCGGGCCGTCCGAAGCGTGTGACCATCGCCACCAACATGGCGGGTCGCGGTACCGACATCGTGCTGGGCGGCAATGCCGAAAAGCAGGCCTCGTTCATCGAAGCTGACGACGCCATCCCCGCCGACGAAAAGGCGCGCCGCATCCAGCAACTGAGTGACGAGTGGCAGACGCTGCACGATCAGGTGAAGGCCGCGGGCGGTCTGCACATCATCGGCACCGAGCGTCACGAGTCGCGCCGGATCGACAACCAGTTGCGCGGCCGTGCGGGCCGTCAGGGCGACCCGGGTTCGTCGCGTTTCTATCTCTCGCTCGAAGACCCGCTGCTGCGCATTTTCGCGGGCGACCGCGTGCGCGCGATCATGGACCGCCTGAAGATGCCGGAGGGCGAGGCGATCGAGGCGGGTATCGTCACGCGTTCGATCGAATCGGCGCAGCGCAAGGTCGAAGCGCGCAACTTCGACATCCGCAAGCAGCTGCTCGAATACGACGACGTCTCGAACGATCAGCGCAAGGTGATCTACCAGCAGCGCAACGAATTGCTCGAAGCGCATGACATCACCGAAACGATCGGCGCGATGCGTCATGGCGTGATCACCGACATCGTGCGCCAGTTCGTGCCGCACGGCAGTATCGAAGAGCAGTGGGACGTGCCCGAGCTCGAAGAAGTGCTGCGCAATGAGTGGCAGCTCGACCTCGCGATCCAGGAGATGATCAACGAGTCGTCGTCGATCGACGCCGACGAAATTCTCGAAGCCGTGCTCGCGGCCGGCGATGAAGCGTACGAGCAGAAGGTCGCGCTCGTGGGCCGCGAATCGTTCAGCGCGTTCGAACGCTCGGTCATGCTGCAAACGCTCGACCGCAGCTGGCGCGAACACCTCGCGGCGCTCGACCATCTGCGTCAAGGCATCCATCTGCGCGGTTATGCGCAGAAGAACCCGAAGCAGGAGTACAAGCGCGAGGCGTTCGAACTGTTCGCCGCGATGCTCGAAGCCGTGAAGCTCGAAGTCACGCGTATCGTGATGAACGTGCAGATCCAGTCGCCGGAGCAGCTCGAACAGGCGGCCGAGCAGATCGAAGAGCAGGGTCATCATGTCGAGAACGTCGAGTTCCGCCATGCCGAATTCGCCGAAGCCGACGCGGCGCCGGCGCCCGCGGCTGCCGCACCGGTGGCCGCCGATGCCGCCGCCGCAATGGTGGGCGCGGCCATGAGCCATACGCCGCCGGTGGGCAGCGAACTGCCGAAGGTGGGCCGCAACGATCCGTGCCCGTGCGGCAGCGGCAAGAAGTACAAGCAGTGTCACGGCAAGATCGCGTGACGCAGGCTTGAACGTAGATTCCGGTGGCCCGCTTCCCATGGCGGGCCTTGCGTTTTGAATCCCGATGCCGGCCAGGCTCAGCGCCCTGGCCGGCATCGCCATTTCGACAGGTCGCCACCATGGCTGTCAATTTCCCCTCGATTGATCCCGCTCAACTTCATCCGGTCGCCGGCGTGACGCTCGGCTGGGCGGAAGCCAACATCCGCAAGCCCAATCGCAAGGACGTCCTGGTGATTTCCGTCGACGAAGGCGCGAGCGTGGCCGGCGTATTCACGCTGAACCGCTTCTGTGCCGCACCGGTGACGGTGTGCCGCGAACATCTCGCGAAGGTGCGCGCCGGCGGCAAGGCTATTCGCGCGCTGGTGGTGAACACCGGCAACGCGAACGCGGGCACCGGCGAGCCGGGCATGAAACACGCACGCGAGACCTGCGATGAACTCGCGCGCCTTGCCGGCCTCGAGTCCTCGCAGGTGCTGCCGTTCTCGACCGGCGTGATTCTCGAGCCGCTGCCCATCGACCGCCTGAAGGCGGGCCTTCCCGCCGCGCTGGAGAACCGCAAGGCCGCGAACTGGTATGACGCCGCGCAGGCCATCATGACGACCGACACGCTGCCTAAGGCCGTGTCGCGTCAGGTCACGGTGGACGGCCACACCGTCACGTTCACGGGCATCAGCAAGGGCGCGGGCATGATCAAGCCGAACATGGCAACCATGCTCGGCTTCCTGGCCTTCGACGCGAACGTTGCTCAGCCCGTGCTCGACGAGCTCGTGAAGTACGTGGCCGACCGCTCGTTCAACTGCGTCACCATCGACGGTGATACCTCCACCAACGACTCGTTCATCATGATCGCCTCGGGCAAGTCGAGCCTGCCGGCGATCACCTCGACTGACACGCCCGCCTACGCCGCGCTGCGCGACGCCGTGACGGCCGTCGCCCAGGAACTCTCGCACCTCATCGTGCGCGATGGCGAAGGCGCGACCAAGTTCATGACCGTGCAGGTGGAAGGCGGCAAGGATGTGGCCGAGTGCCGCCAGATCGCGTATGCGATCGGCCATTCGCCGCTCGTGAAGACGGCGTTCTACGCATCGGACCCCAACCTCGGCCGTATCCTCGCTGCGATCGGCTATGCCGGCGTGACGGACCTCGACGTCGACAAGATCGACCTGTATCTCGACGATGTGCTCGTGGCGAAAGCGGGCGGACGCAACCCGGCTTACCGCGAAGAAGACGGTCAGCGCGTCATGAAGAAGAGCGAGATCCTGATTCGCGTGCTGCTGGGCCGCGGCGACGCGCAGGCCACGATCTGGACCTGCGACCTCTCGCACGACTACGTGAGCATCAACGCCGATTACCGCTCCTGATTTCAAGCGCCTTTACTACATGGACAAGCTCGAACAGTTTCTGACCCGCGCCGAAGCGCTGCTCGGCCGCCTCGAAGCCGTGTTGCCGCCCTCGGCACCCGATGTCGACTGGAACGGGGCTGTCGCGTTTCGCTGGCGCAAGCGCCAGGGGCGCGGCTTCCTGCAGCCGGTTCCCGCGATCTCGCTGATCTCGCTCGACGACCTGCAGAACATCGACCGGCAGAAAGATCTCATCGACCGCAACACGCGCCAGTTCGTACAGAAGAAGCCCGCGAACAACGTGCTTCTCACCGGCGCGCGCGGCACCGGCAAGTCGTCGCTGATCAAGGCCTGCCTGAACGCGTACGCGCAAGAGGGCCTGCGCCTGATCGAAGTCGACAAGGACGATCTGCATGACCTCGGCGATATCGTCGATCTCATCTCGACGCGGCCCGAGCGCTTCATCGTGTTCTGCGACGACCTCTCGTTCGAGGAAGGCGAATCGGGCTACAAGGCGCTGAAGGTGGCGCTGGACGGTTCGGTGGCCGCGCAGTCGGACAACGTGCTGATCTACGCGACCTCGAACCGGCGCCATCTGCTGCCCGAGTACATGAGCGACAACGAGACGTACAAGCACATGCCCGACGGCGAGATTCATCCGGGCGAAGTGGTGGAAGAGAAGATCTCGCTGTCCGAGCGCTTCGGCCTTTGGGTGAGCTTCTATCCGTTCAAGCAGGACGACTATCTGACGATCGTCGGCCACTGGCTGCGCCATTTCGGCTGCGACGACGCCGAAGTCGAATCGGCGCGCGGCGACGCACTCGTCTGGGCGCTCGAGCGCGGCTCGCGTTCGGGCCGCGTGGCATGGCAATTCGCACGCGACTGGTCGGGCAAGAAGGCGCAAGAGGCATGAGAGTGGAGGCCAACACTGCAAACGATGCTTCCGGAAAGACGCGCCCCGTGACGGAAGTCGCGGTAGGCGTGCTGGTGCAGCCCGATGGCCGCTACCTGCTCGCGCAGCGCCCCGAAGGCAAGCCGTATGCAGGCTACTGGGAGTTTCCGGGCGGCAAGCTTGAAGCGGGCGAGAGCGTCGAAGCGGCGCTTGCGCGCGAGTTGCACGAGGAACTGGGCATCGACGTGAAGGCGTGTCACCTGTGGCACACGCTCGAACACGATTACCCGCACGCCTATGTGCGGCTCTACTTCTGCAAGGTGACCGAGTGGACCGGCGAGCCGCATGGGCGCGAAGGCCAGGCGTTCGTCTGGCAGTCACTGCCGGCGAGCGTGGAGCCGCTCTTGCCCGCGACGATTCCCGTGCTGGAGTGGCTTGCCGCGGAGTAACGCCCTGCGGACGATTACGATGCAAAAGGCCGCTGTGTGCGATGCACAGCGGCCTTTTTTTCGTCCGGCGCAAGCGCGTCGCGGCGCTTTAATCGCTATTGGCGCGTATCCGTGGGCGGCGCGTCTTCCGGCGGCGTTTCGTCGTCGGCGCCGCCAATGCGGTACTTTTCGGCGGCCCATGCGCCGAGATCCATTTGCTTGCAACGCTCGGAGCAGAACGGCCGGAAGCGGTTCTCCGGCACCCAGCGGACTTCCTTGCCGCAGCTCGGACATTTGACGACAGTGGTCATGCGATAGAACTTGGTTTGCGTTGAGTCTGGCTTGGCGACGCGTTTGCTTTCAGAGGCTACACAGCGTGAGCTGGAACGGCACGTCGTGATCGACGGCTCGCGGCCGCAGATCGCCATCCTGCACGGTGAAGCGCACCCACAGCATGTACTTGTTGGCGCTCGCTTCGGGGATCATGCGCAATTCCGGTGCCACGCGGACCTGCATGAGCTGGTAGGCACGGCCAGACAGCATCTGCTGATAGCTGCCCTGCATTGCCATCACCTTCGACGCCTGGCCCGACTCGCGCGCGAGGCGCAGCACGATGGCGGCGGCATCGCGCAGCGGCAGCAGCGGCGTGACCCATTTCGCGATGTCCTGACGGCGCTGATCGGCGTGCAACTGCTGCCAGGCGTAATACGACGGCAGATCGAACTTGCAGGTGCCGCCGGGAATGATCGCGCGGCTGCGAATGCTCGTGAGCCACTCGTTGTCCATCAGATGCTGGCCCGTCTTGCCTTGCATCTGCGTGAGGCCGGCGAGCGTGTGCTCGATCTCGCCCAGCACGGTTTCGAGCGCATTCTGCTCGATGCCAGGGTTGCCGCGGAACGGCGCGAGCGTTTGGCGCTGTCGCTCGAGTTCCTTCATGAGATCCGACTTCAGGTCGGCGCGGCCTGCGACTTCGGCGATTTCGAAGAGCGTCGTGAGCGCGACGTGATGTTCCCTCGGATCCTCCTGGGTCAGGAAAAACGTGAAGCGCTCGAACAGGTCTTCGAGGCGCAGCAGCGTCCGGATTCGCTCGTTGAAGGGATACTCGTAAAGAATCAAGCGCGCTCGCCTCGGGCGTGGTGGGTGACGGATTGCAGGACATTCTAATGCCGTGGGACTACGGTCGCAATCGCGCCGGCCCGGCGCTATCCCGATGTGACCCGCTAATCGCGCGGCGATGGCGCGTTTTACGCTTGGCTGGCCTTTGCGGCAGCGAGCCCGAGATACGTCTGATGCAATGCGTCGACGTCGTGATCGAGCGATTCGAGCGTCGCGCCGTTGTCGTTCACCACCACGTTGTCGGCGGCCGCGAGGCGCGCTTCGCGCGTGGCCTGCCGCGCGATGATTGCGAGCACTTGCTCACGTGTGAAACCGTTGCGGCGCATGACGCGCTCGATCTGCGTTTCCACGCTGCAATCGACGGTGAGCACGCGATCGACGCGCGTTTTCCAGGTACCCGACTCCACGAGCAAGGGCACGACCACAATGACATAAGGGCCGCTGGCCTCTCGCGTTTCGCGTTCGGTTTCGGAGCGGATCAGCGGGTGCGTGATGGCCTCGAGTCGCTTGCGCGCGGACTCGTCGCCAAACACGAGCGTGCGCATGCGCGCGCGGTCCATCGAGCCGTCCGGCGCGACGAATTCAGGGCCGAATTCCGCGGCGATCTGCGCCATCGCGACACCGTGCGGCGCGGTAATGCGATGCGCGATGAGATCGGTGTCGACGATCGTCACGCCGCGCGCGGCAAAGCCATCCGCGACCGTGGACTTGCCGCTGCCGATGCCACCCGTCAAGCCGACCGCGAACATTTGATCAGTTCCCCCACGCAAATACGCCATAGAGCGGTGTGCCCGCAAACAATGTGACGAGCGCGCCAGCGGCCAGATACGGGCCGAACGGCAGCGGCTCCTCGAAACGCATACGTCCCGTCAGCGTAGCGATGATGCCGACGAGCGCGCCGGCCACTGCAGCGATCACGACGATCTGCGGCAGCGCGCTCCAGCCGAGCCATGCGCCGAGCGCGGCGAGCAGTTTGAAGTCGCCGTGGCCCATGCCTTCGACGCCACGCAACAGCCTGAAGACCCAGTAGACGCACCAGAGCGCCAGATAACCCGCGACCGCACCGATCACCGCTTCACGCAGCGTGACGAAGGTGCCGGCAAAATTGACCAGCAACCCGGCCCACAGCAGCGGCTGCGTGATCTCGTCGTGCAGCATCTGGTGTTCGAGGTCGATGGCGCTTGCGGCGATGAGCGTGGCGCACAGCACGAAGGCGGCGAGCGCCTTGCCGCTGGGCCCGAAGGCGAGCAGTGCGCCGGCCGCGCAGGCAGCGCCCGCGATCTCGATGAGCGGGTAGCGCACGCTCACGCGCGCATGACAGTGCGAGCAGCGCCCGCGCAGCGCGACCCAACTGAGCACAGGGATGTTTTCCCAGGCGCGCAAGACGTGGCCGCAGTGCGGGCACGCGCTGCGTGGGAGCCAGAGGTTGTAGCGCGCGGGCAGCCCGTCTTCTTCGAAGAGCGGACCGGGCGTGCCGGTCGCTTCGGCCACATCGGCGCGCCACGCGCGCTCCAGCATGAGCGGCAGCCGGTGCACGACGACGTTGAGAAAGCTGCCGATGACGAGCCCGAACGCAATGGCGAAGACCATGAGCACGCCGAATGGCAGACCGGCGAGAGCGGCTGCGAGCGGCGTTGCGGTATCGGGCGCGGACAGGAGTTGGACGGGCATGAGATGGAACCGGAATCTGGCAGCGATCCTACACCACGTTGCCCAGTTGAATAATGGGAAGATACATCGCAACGACGAGGCCGCCGACCAGCGCACCGAGTACGACGATCACGAGCGGCTCGCACAGGCTCGACACGAGCGCGATCTTTTCGTCGACCTGACGGTCGGCGAGCGAGGCCACATCGAGCAACATCGCGTCGAGCGCGCCCGATTCTTCCGCGACCGCAACGGGCTGAACCACATCGGCCGGAAAGCATCCCGCCGCACGCATGGCTGCGGCGAGCCGCTCGCCGTGCCGCAGGCGCTCGCTAATGCCTGCGCTCGCGCGATCGAAGAATGCGTTGCCGCTTGCGTGCGCGAGCGAATCGAAGGCGTCGGCGAGTGGTGTGCCGGCGGCGAGCAGCGTGCCGAGCGCACGGCTCCAGCGGGCGGCGCACAGCGTGGTGAGCAGCGCGCCGCAAAGCGGGAGCTTCAGCAGCGTGCGTCCGAACGCGATGCGTGCGGTTTCCGAGCGGCGCAAAGCCGCTTGCAGGGCGAGCGTGCCGGTGGCTGCAGCTACGGCGGCCGGCACGCTCCAGCGCGCGGCGCCCGCCGAGAGCATCAGCACGAACTGCGTGGGCGCGGGCAGGGCGGCGCCGAAGCCGTCGAAGATCTGCTTGAACGTGGGCACGACCCAGACCAGCAACGCCGCCGTAATGACAAACGCGAGCAGCAGCACCGCGACAGGGTAGGCGAGCGCGGCGCGCACTTTGGCGCGCTGCGCCGCGGCACGCTCGCGGTCGTCGGCGAGGCGCCCGAGTACGGCGGCGAGCGCACCCGAGGCTTCGCCAACGGCGACGAGCTGGCAATACAGCGCGTTGAAGCGCGCCGGATGTTGCGCGAGCGACTCGGCAAAGCGCAGGCCGCCGGCGATGTCGCGCGCGAGCGCCGAGGCAATGCGCGGCATGCCGTTCGGCCCCGGTGAGAGCGCGAGCAGCTCGAGCGCGTTCGCAAGCGGCAGGCCGGCACGCAGGAGGCTCGCGAGCTGACGTGTAAAACGCGTGACGTCCGTGTGGCTTGCCCTGGGCGCGCCCGCGTTCGATCTGCGCTCGATGGCGAGCACGGTGATGCGCTCGCGCTTGAGCGCGACGCGCACAGCCGTGGCGTCGAGCGCGATCACCGTGCCACGCTTCGTCGCGCCCGATGCGTCGAGACCGCGCCACGCGAAGCGCCACTCGGATGGGCCGCGATGGGCGCGCGCGGTGCTCATGGAGTGTCCGTAGCGCCAAGCGCTTCGGTGAGACTCGTGGTGCCGTCGCGCACGCATGCGAGCGCCGCGTCGCGCAAGGTTGCCACGCCGCTTCTGCGTGCTTCGCGAGCGATTTCGTGCGCGCCGCGCGCCGTGACGATCAGCTCGCGTATGGTCTCCGAGATCGGCAACACTTCGTGAATCCCCACGCGGCCGCGATAGCCGATGCCGTGGCAAGCGTCGCAGCCGCGCGCGACATAAGGCTGCATCATGTCGCCGTCGTGCGCGTTCAGTCCCGCCGCGACGAGCGCCGCCGGCGAAGCTTCGCCGCGTACGCGGCACTGCGGGCATAGCCGCCGCACGAGACGTTGGGCCGTGATGAGCCGAAGCGAGCCCGCCAGGTTGTACGGTTCGACGCCGATGTCGACGAGCCGTGCGCAGGCCGCGCTGGCGTCGTTCGTGTGCACGGTCGAGAGGACGAGATGGCCGGTCTGCGCCGCCTTGACGGCCACGCTGGCGGTCTCTTCGTCGCGAATTTCGCCGATCATGATGACGTCCGGGTCCTGGCGCAGCAGGGCACGCAGTGCCACTGCAAAGGTGAGCCCGGCCTTCTCGCGCACGTTGACCTGATTGATGCCCGCGAGCTGGATTTCGGCGGGATCTTCCACCGAGCAGAGATTGCGCGCCGTGCCGTTGAGCCGTTGCAGGAAACAGTAGAGCGAGAGCGTCTTGCCGCTGCCGGTGGGGCCCGTGACGAGGACAAGACCATGCGGGGCGCCGATCGCTTCGGCGACTGCGTGCTGTTGCGCTTCATCGAGCCCGAGTTCGGCAAGCGACAGATCGGCGGGAAGCGCTTCGAGCCTGCGCAACACGAGCTTTTCGCCGTGCAGCGTGGGCAGCGAATTCACGCGATAGTCCTCGGCGGCTCGCGACGCCGCCGAGGGTGCGAGCCGCAGCCTGCCGTCCTGCGGAATGCGCCGCTCGGCGATGTCCATGCGCGCGAGCACCTTGATGCGCGTGACGAACGCATCGCGCAGATGCGCCGGCGGCCGCGCCATTTCGTGCAGTACGCCGTCGATGCGCAGACGCACGCGCCAGCCGTGTTCCATCGGCTCGATGTGCAGATCGGAGGCATTGCGCCGCGCGGCTTCGCGCAGCGTTTCGGAGAGCAGGCGAACGGCGGGTGCGTCGTCGACCTGCGGTGCGGAGGCAGGAGGAGGTGTGCGCGCCGTTGCTCCACCGCCCGCACCGCCTTCGGCAGCTGCGGCGGCGCAAGGTCGCGCACGATAAGGAGTAGAAAGCATCGGCATGCCGGCGCGAAGCCGCCTCTAACAGATGACGCCTTCATCATGGCGCGCGGCGCACTGCGCCGCCACCTGGCCGAACGGCTAGCGTCCCGGCAGCAGCTTCTTCGCCTTTTGCAGCGTGCCCTGGCGCGGCTTGGCGCCGGGCTTGAAGAGCTTGACCGTGCGGACGGCCTGGTCGTCGCTGCGCAGCACTTCCAGCTTCACGTCACCGATCTGCAGGCACACGTCGCCTTCGGGAATTTCTTCGAGCACTTCGAGGATCAGGCCGTTGAGCGTCTTGGGCCCATCGGTGGGCAGCTTGATATGCAGCCAGCGATTGAGTTCGCGCAGAGGCATGCTGCCCGGCACGATGCATTCGCCTTCGTCGTTCCAGCCGCCGCGTCCGGTGCCGCTGCGCGGCATCGACGTGGTGAATTCGCCGATCAGCTCCTCGATGATGTCTTCGGGCGTCACGAGCCCTTCCATCTCGCCGTATTCGTTCACGACGAGCGCGATGCGATGGCGGCTTTCCTGGAAGTACTGAAGTTGCTGGAACCCGGGCGTGCCGGTGGGCACGAAGTACGGCTCGGTGAGCAGTTCGCGCAGCGTCTCGCGCTCGAATTCCTGGTTGTGCAGCGCGGCCAGCGTCTTGCGCACATGCAGCACGCCAAGCACGCGGTCGATATCGCCTTGATAGACGATCAGCTTGTTGTGATAGCAGGTCTCGAGCTGATGCAGGATGTCTTCGAGCGGGGCGTCGTAATCGAGCGCCTCGATGCGCCGGCGCGGAATCATCACGTCGTCGACGGTGATGTTCTCCAGGTCGAACAGATTGAGCAGGATGCTGCGGTGCTTGGTCGGCATGAAGCTGCCCGACTCGAGCACGATGGTGCGCAACTCCTCGGTGGAGAGCCGCTGGTCATGCGCCTTGTGCGTATTGATGTGCAGGATGCGCAGGATGGTGTTCGCAAACATGTTGACGAACCAGATGATCGGCTTCGTCACACGCATGAGCGGCGCGATCAGGAGGCTCGCAGGCAGCGCGATTTTTTCCGGAAACGTTGCGCCCACAATCTTCGGCGTGATTTCCGCGAACACTATGATGAGAAACGCGACGATGCCCGTCGCGACCGACAGCACGAGGTTGTTGCGGCCGAAGGTATGGAGCGCGATCGAGGTCGTGAGGACCGGGATGATCGTATTGAACAGATTGTTGCCGATCAGGATCACCGAAAGCAGCAGGTCGGTGCGCGCGAGCAGCTTCTGGGTGGTCTTCGCGCCGAGCGTGCCGTGGTTGGCGAGGTATTTGAGCCGATGGCGATTGAGCGCCATCATCGCCGTTTCGGAGATGGAGAAGAAGCTGGAGCAGATGAGCAGGACGAACACGGCGCAAATCTGCGCCCATAAGGGAAGGTGGTCCACGCGTCGAGACAATGAGGGGGGCGGATGGGGAAACTATAACAGAGGGGTACCGCAGTTCCAGGGCGGTTGGCCGAACGGACAAGGCCGCTGCCGGCTGCGCGACGCGCAGCGCGTTGCCGGCACAGGCTGCGGGTACGCGAGAGACAGACGAAAAAAAACCGCGCAATGCATGCGCGGTTTTTCTCGAATTCTGGTCGGGGTGAGAGGATTCGAACCTCCGGCCTCTACGTCCCGAACGTAGCGCTCTACCAGGCTAAGCTACACCCCGAATTGACTGCTGGACTCCACAACCCGCTTCATCTGTTTCAAGACTGGCGCGTCGTCGAGTAAGAGCATAATTCTAGCAGGCTATCTTTGTGAATGGAAGGGGGGAACGCTGAAATCGCGTCGGCGGCGGCCTGGGCCTCGGTGCGCGCGCATTGCAGCGTGTGCTCGAGCGCGCCCGAGCGCGTGATCGCCGCGAAGATTTCGTCGAAGCGCGTCGTGCCGCCTTGCTCGATCGCTTCGCGCGCAAGCGCGGCTTCCGCAGCTGTGCCGTGCTCGATCAGCCAGATGAGCGGCAGCGTGGGTTTGCCTTCGCGAAGGTCGTCGCCCGCGTTCTTGCCCATCGATTCAGGCGTGCCCGTGTAGTCGAGCCAGTCGTCCATGATCTGGAATGCCGTGCCGATGCGCCGCCCGTACTCGGCCGCGGCTTCCTCGGTGCTGGCATCCGCCCCCGAAAGCACCGCGCCGAGTTGCGCCGCGGCTTCGAAAAGCTTGGCGGTCTTGTAGCGGATCACCTGCATGTAGCGGTCGGTGTCTACGTCGGCGTCGTGCATGTTCAGCAGTTGCAGGACTTCACCCTCGGAGATGATCGTCGTGGCAGCGGACAGGATTTCCATCACGCGCATCTTGCCGACGCCCACCATCATCTCGAACGAGCGCGAGTACAGGTAATCGCCCACCAGCACGCTGGCGGCGTTGCCGAACAGCGCGTTGGCCGTCTGGCGGCCGCGCCGCAGGTCCGATTCGTCGACGACGTCGTCGTGCAGGAGCGTGGCCGTGTGAATGAACTCGACCACTGCCGCGAGCACATGGCGCTCCGTGCCGTGGTCGCCGAGCGCGCCGGCCACCATCAGCAAGAGCGCCGGGCGCAGCCGCTTGCCGCCGGCGCCGATGATGTACTCGGAGATCTGGTTGATCAGCATCACCTCGGACGCCAGGCTGTGCCGGATGACGCGATTCACCTGCTCCATGTCACTGGCGATGGGGGCAAGGAGGTTGGCTGCGCTGGGGGATGGGGTGGCGGTGGACGACATGATGGCAAATAGGGGTAGTGCCGCGGATTATAAGGCGAATCGACAGCATGCCGGACGCTGCGCTGCCGTCCTGCTGATGGCTCCCTCTATTTTCACGCGGCCCGGGCGGGCGCATGGATGCTGGCGCTATGCGGCGCGGATCGCCCGGGAGCCTGTCTGACGGCCCCAGGATCCCTCGCGCGCACTCGCGCAACGGAGCGTACACCCTTTTGACCGCGCAGCTAACTCTATGTATAATCTAAGGTTTCGGGCGCGCAGTGTGTCCCGAAATTATTGAAAGAGTGAGGTTCTCAATGTACGCGGTCATAAAAACCGGCGGCAAGCAGTACAAAGTTGCCGTTGGCGAAAAACTTAAAGTAGAACAGATACCGGCTGACATTGACGCAGAAATCACGCTCGACCAGGTTCTCGCAGTGGGCGAAGGCGAATCGATTAAGTTCGGTACGCCGCTGGTCAGTGGGGCTTCCGTCAAGGCCACCGTTGTGTCGCAAGGCCGACACGCCAAAGTGACCATCTTCAAGATGCGTCGCCGGAAGCACTACCAGAAGCATGGCGGCCACCGCCAGAACTACACCGAACTGCGCATCGACGCGATCAACGCGTAAGCGCACGCAGGTAAAGGAGCAAACAAATGGCACACAAAAAGGCAGGCGGGTCGTCACGTAACGGCCGCGACTCAGAGTCGAAACGACTTGGCGTGAAGGTGTACGGCGGCCAGGCGATCCTCGCAGGCGGCATCATCGTTCGCCAGCGCGGCACGCGCATGCACCCGGGCCTGAACGTCGGCATCGGCAAGGACCACACGCTCTACGCGCTGGTCGACGGCCACGTCGCGTTCACGATCAAGGGCGCAGCCAACAAGCAACTGGTCAACGTCGTCCCGGCAGCGGCCTGAGCCTCAAGCTTTAGACCGCTCGCGAGCGGACTGCACGCGACGCAAGGAAGGCCCCGCGAAGTTTGCGGGGCCTTTTTATTTATCCGTAGTCTTTCGGGGTCGTAACGGGCTGCCGTTGACTCGCGGCGCGTTGCCGGCCGTTCGGCCAGATTGGCCAGTTTCGGCCATGGCGGGCAAAATATCGATATTCACGGGACGGAGTAACTCATGAAGTTCATTGACGAAGCGAAGATCGAAGTCATCGCCGGCGATGGGGGCGATGGCAGCGCGTCGATGCGACGCGAGAAGTTCGTCCCGTTCGGCGGGCCGGACGGCGGTGACGGCGGGCGCGGCGGCAGCGTCTACGCCGTCGGCGACCGCAACATCAACACGCTCATCGACTACCGCTATACAAAGAAGCATCAGGCGCGCAACGGCGAGAACGGCCGCGGCTCGGACTGCTACGGCAAGGGCGGCGACGACATCACGCTGCGCATGCCGGTGGGCACGGTCATCACGGACCAGGAGACGGGCGAGCTGATCGCCGACCTGACCGAGCACGAGCAGCAGGTGATGGTCGCGAAGGGCGGCGCGGGGGGCCTCGGCAACCTGCATTTCAAGTCGTCCACGAACCGCGCGCCGCGTCAAAAGACCGACGGCAAGCCCGGCGAGCGCCGCATGCTCAAGCTGGAGCTGAAGGTGCTGGCCGACGTCGGCCTGCTCGGCATGCCGAACGCAGGCAAGTCCACGTTCATCGCCTCGGTGTCGAACGCGAAGCCCAAGATCGCCGACTACCCGTTCACCACGCTCGCGCCGAATCTGGGCGTGGTGCGCGTGGGGCCGAGCAAGAGCTTCGTGATCGCCGATATTCCGGGCCTGATCGAAGGCGCCGCCGAAGGCGCGGGCCTCGGCCACCAGTTCCTGCGTCATCTGCAGCGCACGAACCTGCTGCTGCATCTGGTCGACCTCGCGCCGTTCGACGAAAGCGTCGATCCGGTTGCCGAGGCGAAGGCGATCGTCGGCGAACTGCGCAAGTACGACGAGACGCTCTACGACAAGCCGCGCTGGCTCGTACTGAACAAGCTCGACATGGTGCCGGAGGACGAGCGAGCCGAACGTATCGCCGACTTCGTGAAGCGCTTCGAGTGGGACGGTCCCGTGTTCGAGATTTCCGCGCTCACGGGGCAGGGCTGCGAAAACCTGTGCTACGCGGTGTATGACTACGTCTCCTCGCACTCGGACGCGCGCCGTGCAGCCGAAGCCGAAGACCTCGCCTCCGACGTGCGCTTCCGCGAGGGGCAGGGCGGAACCGCGCAGTAGCCGCAGGAGTAATTCGTCGCACCGGCCGGCGCGCGAGCCGCGCCGGCCGCGCCAAGGAAACTTCACGCGTCATCAGTCATTTGGGAGACCGCGCAGCATGCGTTCCGTCATCGCCGATTCGCGGCGTCTGGTAGTGAAAGTCGGTTCGAGCCTCGTCACCAACGACGGCCGCGGGCTCGATCATGCGGCAATCGGCCGCTGGGCCGAGCAGATTGCGGCGCTGCGTGCGCAGGGCAAGGAAGTCGTGCTCGTGAGTTCGGGCGCGATCGCCGAAGGCATGCAACGGCTCGGCTGGACCAGGCGGCCGCGCGAGATCGACGAGCTTCAGGCCGCCGCGGCAGTCGGGCAGATGGGGCTCGCGCAGGTCTACGAGAGCCGCTTTGCCGAGCACGACATCCGCACTGCGCAGATTCTGCTCACGCATGCGGATCTGGCGGACCGCGAACGCTATCTGAATGCGCGCTCGACGTTGCTCACGCTGCTGCGCCTCGGCGTCGTGCCGATCATCAACGAGAACGACACCGTGATCACCGACGAAATCAAGTTCGGCGACAACGACACGCTCGGCGCGCTCGTCGCGAATTTGATCGAAGGCGACGCGCTCATCATCCTCACCGACCAGAGCGGCCTGTATACGGCCGATCCGCGCAAGGACCCCGGCGCGACGCTCGTGCAGGAAGCCGATGCAGGCAAGCCGGAGCTCGAGGCAATGGCGGGCGGCGCGGGGTCGAGCATCGGCCGCGGCGGCATGCTCACCAAGATCCTCGCGGCCAAGCGCGCCGCGCATAGCGGCGCGAATACGGTGATCGCGAGCGGGCGCGAAGCGCAAGTGCTCGTGCGTCTGGCTGCAGGCGAGGCGATCGGCACGCAGCTCATCGCACGCACGGCGCGCATGGCGGCGCGCAAGCAGTGGATGGCCGACCACCTGCAGGTGCGCGGCCACGTCGTGATCGACGACGGCGCGGTGCAGAAGCTCACGGCGGACGGCAAGAGCCTGCTGCCGATCGGCGTGACGGGCGTGCAGGGTGCATTCGCGCGCGGCGAAGTGATCGCTTGCCTGAACGGCGCGGGCGTAGAAGTGGCGCGAGGGCTCACCAACTACAGCAGCGCGGAAACCAAGCTGATCCAGCGTCATCCGAGCGGCGAGATCGAGGGCATCCTGGGCTATATGCTCGAGCCGGAACTGATTCACCGCGACAATCTCGTGCTGGTTTGACGGGCGTTCCCGGGCAGCCGCGCAGCGCCAAAAGTCAAAAAGCCGCTGTGGCCAAAGGCCGCAGCGGCTTTTTCATGCCCATCGAAGCATGTCGGGGCGCGACTTAACGCACCAGCGTCGACTGCGTGCGGCCGTAGCGTAGATTTTCGATGAGGGTCGACGCCTTCGCGATCGGCATCTTGTTGGCGCAGAAGTAGTCCTGATAGAGCCTCGACTGGTACGCGTTGAGCGTGCCGTTCTCGATGCGCGACCAGTTGTTCGCGACGGTCTGGTCCCAGCCGTTGTGATCGGCGTCGAGGCTCGCGTAGAGGCGCCACTCGTAGGTGTCGCAACGAATCCCTTCGTAGTTCACGTTACGGGCGCCAGTCGGGCTCGTGATGACGATCGTGTAGCGCACGACGCCGTCCGTGCCGACCGTGAGCGAGGCAGGATCGACGGCGAACTTGAGCGGCGAATTGTTCGAGACGTCGAACGGCAGCAGCGTCGCGCCTGCCTGCGGCAGCGCCGGCAGGCCTTCGAGCTTGTTCTCCTGCCATTCGCCCTTGCGGTCCAGAAGGTAGACGAACGCGCTGTCGTCCTTGTTCGTGGGACCGGAACTGGAGCACGCGGCCAGTCCTGATACAAGCAGCACACCGCCTGCGGCGCATGCCGCAGCAAGAGCAAATCGTTTCAAATTGGTTTTCCTCGAAGCACGGGCGCGCGTTACGAACGAACTGCGCCGCGAATGCGAACCGGCGGGGCCTGGCGCGTGATGCGCCGGGCCCCGCCGGTTCGGGCGTTCTTTGCGTTGGCTCAAGCCCCTTGATCCTGCTCGTCCTGCGCAGGCTCGATGATACTCTGCGCCGACGCGCAATCGCTTTCGATCGACGTACGCGAAGTACGTTCGAGTACGCCTTCCGATGCGGCCTCATACGGCTCGGCGTGCACCGCGTCTGCATGCGCCGACGTCACGATGCGCGGGTAGCGCACCTCGTGAGCCTGCACGCTCAGGCGCTCCTGACGCGGCGCGGGCCGGCGCAGGAAGCGCGAGAGTTCGGTCAGCGCGAGCTGATAGACGTCGCGCTTGAACTCGATGACCGCCTCGAGCGGCACCCAGTATTCATTCCAGCGCCACGCATCGAACTCGGGATGCTCCGTTGCCCGCAGGCAGATATCGCAGTCGCGCCCGACCATACGCAGCAGAAACCAGATCTGTTTCTGGCCGCGATAATGACCGCGCACTTCGCGCTTGATGAACTTGTCCGGCACCTCATAACGCAACCAGTCGCGTGTGCGACCGACGATCTTGACGTGCTCCGGATGCAAACCGGTTTCTTCGTGCAACTCCCGAAACATTGCCTGCATAGGGGTTTCACCATATTTGATGCCCCCTTGCGGAAACTGCCAGGAATGTTCGCGAACCCGCTTGCCCCAAAACACCTCGTTTCGCGCGTTCAAGAGGATGATGCCGACGTTCGGGCGAAACCCCTCACGATCCAGCATACAACCACCTTCGAATCCTTTAAAATTGCTTTGATTATAAACAGATAACGGCCCTCACGCACCCGCCGTCCGTGACCCGCCGTCCGGAAAGTTGAGCGAATGGCCGCGACCGCGCAAAACGGTCTCGGGGCGCGATCGGCTTGGCATCTGGCCCGCGTCATCGGCGCGGCACGCGGCACGTTGTCATAATGGCGGGTTCGTGAACTCCTCCGTTGGTCACTTCTTCGGGCGGTCTGCACCGGGCCGCCGCTTTTGGATAATTTGAATGAAAGCCTCCCGTTTCTTTATCGGCACCCTGAAGGAAGCGCCCGCTGACGCGGAAATCGTCAGCCACAAGCTGATGGTCCGCGCGGGCATGATCCGTCGCATCGCTGGCGGCATTTACAACTATTTGCCGATCGGTCTGCGTTCGATCCGCAAGGTCGAGCAGATCGTGCGCGAGGAAATGAACCGCGCCGGCGCGATCGAGCTGCTCATGCCGGCCGTGCAGCCGGCGGAGCTGTGGCAGGAATCGGGTCGCTGGGAACAATACGGGCCGGAACTGCTGCGCTTCAAGGATCGCAAGCAGAGCGACTTCGTGATGGGCCCGACGCACGAAGAGGTCGTCACCGACATCGCGCGCGGCCAGATCAAGAGCTATCGCCAACTGCCGGTGAACTTCTACCAGGTGCAGACGAAGTTCCGCGACGAAATCCGTCCCCGTTTCGGCGTGATGCGCGGGCGGGAATTCATCATGAAGGACGCGTACTCGTTCGATAAGGACGTCGAAGGTCTCAAGCTCTCGTACCAGAAGATGTACGACGCTTACGTGCGCATCTTCACGCGTCTCGGCCTGCAGTTCCGCGCAGTCGCGGCCGACAACGGCTCGATCGGCGGCAGCGGCTCGCACGAATTCCACGTGATCGCGGAAACGGGCGAGGACGACATCGCCTACTGCCCGACCTCTGACTTCGCGGCCAACGTCGAAGCCGCCGAAGCGCTGCCGCTCATCGCGCAGCGCGGTGCCCCCACGCAAGCGCTCACGAAGACGCCCACGCCGGGCGCGGCGAAATGCGAGGCTGTGGCTGAACTGCTCGGCATCCCGCTCGAAAGCACGATCAAGTCGATCATCCTCGCGACGGATAACGAAGGCGCCGAGCCCACGATCTGGCTGCTGATGCTGCGCGGCGACCACGATCTGAACGAGATCAAGGTCGGCAAGCTCGAAGGCCTGAGCGGCTTCCGCTTCGCGACCGAAGCGGAAATCGTCGAGTGGTTCGGCACGCCGCCCGGGTACCTCGGTCCGCTGGGCACGAAGAAGCCGGTCAAGGTGATCGCCGATCGCACGGTCGCGAACATGAGCGATTTCGTAGTGGGCACGAACGAAGTCGATTTCCACACCACGGGCGTGAACTGGGGCCGCGATCTGCCGGAGCCGGTCGTTGCCGACATCCGCAACGTGAAGAAGGGCGATCCCTCGCCGGACGGCAAGGGTGTGATCGACATCTGCCGCGGCATCGAAGTGGGCCACGTGTTCCAGCTCGGCACGAAGTACTCGGAAGCGATGAACGCCACGTTCCTCGCCGAGAACGGCAAGCCTGCGCCGATGCAGATGGGCTGCTACGGCATTGGCGTCACGCGTATCCTCGGTGCAGCCATCGAGCAGAACTTCGACGAGAAGGGCATCATCTGGCCTGAGTCGATCGCGCCGTTCCAGGTCGTCGTGTGCCCGATGGGCATGGACCGCAGCGAGCTCGTGCGCGAGCACGCCGAGCGCGTCTACAACGAACTGCTCGAAGCGGGCGTGGACGTGATTCTCGACGACCGCGGCGAGCGCCCGGGCGTGATGTTCGCCGACTGGGAGCTGATCGGCGTGCCGCATCGTCTCGTGATCGGCGAGCGCGGCCTGAAGGACGGCAAGATCGAGTACCAGGGCCGCCGCGATACCGAAGCGACGC
Source organism: Paraburkholderia sp. CNPSo 3272 (assembly GCF_024206495.1). Taxonomy (GTDB): domain Bacteria; phylum Pseudomonadota; class Gammaproteobacteria; order Burkholderiales; family Burkholderiaceae; genus Paraburkholderia. Next base: position 49,312 of record NZ_JAMBPQ010000034.1, read on the forward strand.
TGCTGCCGGCCGATGAGGCCGCGCAGACGGTGGCGCAGAAGATCCGCGCGGCGCTCGCAGTTTAACGACGACCCCATCACGGTTAAAGGAGCACTGCGAGCGTGGAGTACAGTTTTCTGTCCGCTACGGTCCTGCTGCTCCTCATCACCGACCCGCTCGGGAATATTCCGCTCTTCATTAGTTGCCTGCGCGGCGTTGCCAAGCAGCGCCGCGCCATCGTGATCCTGCGCGAGGTCGCGATTGCGTTCGTGATCCTGCTGATCTTCATGGTCGCCGGCAACAGCTTCCTGCGCATGATGGGGCTCACGGATACCTCGCTGCGCATCGGCGGCGGCATCGTGCTGTTCCTCATCGCGCTGCGCATGATCTTTCCGCATCCGGGCGGCCCGTTCGGCGGCGGCGACAAGGGCGGCGAGCCGCTCATCGTGCCGCTCGCGATTCCTGCGCTGGCCGGCCCTTCGGCGCTTGCCACGGTCATGCTGCTCACCTCGCAGGCGCCCGGCAAACTTTATGAATGGGTGGCCGCACTCGTCGTCACGATGGTGATCTGCGCGGTGGTGCTGGTGATGGCGGAGCGCATCCAGCAGTTGCTAGGCGAGCGCGTGGTGACAGCCTTCGAGCGGCTGATGGGCCTCGTGCTCGTGGCGATATCGGTGGAGATGATCCTGGCGGGAATCGCCAACTTCGTGCATCACCTCTGACGCCGCGTGCAGCGGGCGTCGCAGGCAACAAAAAAGCAGCCCGCGGGCTGCTTTTTTTCATGGGCGTCGGACAGTCGACGCGCGCTTCACGCGCCTTCGGTCAGCGCGCGGATGGTCGGCAGATTGCGCCAGTAACCCTTGGCGTCCATGCCGCAGCCGAACACGTAGCGGTCCGGCACCGAAAAGCCGCAGTAGTCGGGATGCAACGGCTTGGCCTTGGTGAGGGTCTTCTCGCACAGGACGGCCGAGAGGAAACGCTTCGCGCCCATGTCCATGATGCGGTCGCGAATCGCGGCCATGGTCTCGCCTTCGTCGAGGATGTCGTCGAGCACGAGCACCACACGGTCCTTCACCGACTCGCGCGGCGCCACGCGCCACTGCATCTCGGCGCTGCCCTTGATCGCGTTGCGGTAGCGCGTGAGGTGGATGTAGTCGAACTCGAGCGGGAAGTCGAGGTGCGGCAGCAGCATGCCGGTGAACACGGCGGCGCCGCCCATCACCGACAGCACGAGCGGGAAGTCCTCGCTGATCTCGGCACGGATGGCGTCGGCCATCCGGCCGATCGACGCATTGACGTCGCCTTCCGAAACGATCTCTTCGGAGTGGCGGAAAATGTGCAGGGCTTCTTCGCGATTCATGACTCTGGCGGGAAGGTAGCTGTAGCTATTGAAGTGTGGAAAATAACGGCGGCGCGCGCTACAGCATAAACCCGCGCATTGGTCCGTCGCGCACCGCGTCGAGTGGGGCCGCCGTGCGCGCGATGTGCGCCGCGCGGCCCGCAGGGTCAGCGCATGCCGGGCATCATGCCCTTCATGCCGCGCATCATCTTTTGCAGGTTGCCACCCTTGAGCTTCTTCATCATCGTGCGCATCTGCTCGTACTGGTTGAGCATGCGGTTCACTTCCTGAACCTGCACGCCCGCACCCGCCGCAATGCGGCGCTTGCGCGTGGCCTTGATGAGTTCTGGCTTGGCTCGCTCGGCGGGCGTCATCGAGTTGATGATGCCTTCCATGCGGCGCATCTGCTTCTCCGCCTGGCCCATGTTGGCGCCCGAGGCGGCCTGCTGGAACTGAGCGGGCAGCTTGTCCATGAGCGACGACAGGCCGCCCATGCTCTTCATCTGCGAGAGCTGCGCGCGGAAGTCGTTGAGGTCGAAGTCGCCGCCTTTCTTGACCTTGTCGGCGAGCTTTTGCGCGGCCTGGACGTCCACGCCACGCTGCGCTTCCTCGACGAGCGCAAGAATGTCGCCCATGCCGAGAATACGGTTCGCCATGCGGTCCGGGTGGAACACCTCGAGGCCGTCGAGCTTTTCCGCGACGCCGACGAACTTGATGGGCTTGCCCGTGATGTGGCGCACGGAGAGCGCCGCGCCGCCGCGCGAGTCGCCGTCGAGCTTGGTGAGCACGACGCCGGTGAGCGGCAGGGCGTCGTTGAACGCCTTCGCGGTGTTGACCGCGTCCTGGCCGAGCATGGCGTCGACCACGAACAGCGTTTCAGCGGGCTTGAGCGCGGCGTGCAGCGCGGTGATCTCGTTCATCATCGCCTCGTCGATACCGAGGCGGCCGGCCGTGTCGACGAGCAGCACGTCGTGATAGTGGCGCTTGGCCCAGTCGACCGCCGCGGCGGCGATGTCGACGGGCTTCTGGTCCGGCTGCGAGGGGAAGAAGTCGGCGCCGACCTGTTCCGTCACCGTCTTCAACTGCGCGATAGCCGCAGGGCGGTAGATGTCGCACGATACGGTGAGGACCTTCTTCTTGTACTTCTCGCGCAGGAGCTTGGCGAGCTTGCCGGTGGTGGTGGTCTTGCCGGCGCCCTGCAGACCCGCCATGAGGATGACGGCAGGCGGCGTGACGGCGAGATCGAGTTCGGCGGCACGGCCTTCGTAGTCGCCGCCGATCACGGCGGTCAGCTCGCGCTGCACCACGCCGACGAGCGCCTGGCCAGGCGAGAGGCTGGAGATCACTTCCTCGCCGAGCGCCTTCTCCTTCACCTTGGCGATGAATTCGCGCACGACGGGCAGCGCCACGTCCGCTTCGAGCAGGGCGAGACGCACCTCGCGCAGCATTTCCTGCGTATTGGCTTCGGTCAGCCGGGCTTCGCCGCGCAGCGTCTTGACGACGCGCGCCATCCGTTGAGTGAGATTGTCGAGCATTGGGAGGCGGTGAGCAGTGCGGCCCGGCCCGCGCGCGCAAAACGGGAATGCGCCGCGTTTCGTCGCCGATTCGTTACGTGAGCGCGCGGCCAGGGGCCTATAGTAAACTTCGAACATGGATATTGTACTGTATGCCCTCACCGTGCTCCTGTACGGCGGATTGTGCGCCGCCGACTGGCGCGCGCTGCGCCGCGCGGGCGCCGCGCCGCTGCTCGGCAGCGTGCCGCCCGTTCCAGTGACGCTCGGCGCGGGCGGCGACGCCCTGCGCGCGCGGACCTTCGGCCCGCTTTCGCGTGCGCTGCTCTTCGTCGCGCTCGCCGCGCACGGCGTGCTCCTGCACATGACGATCTTCCCTGCCAATGAAATGGTGTTCGGCTTCGCCTTCGCGTTGTCGGCCATGTTCTGGCTCGGGGCCGGCATCTACTGGATCGAGAGCTTTTTCTTTGCGCTCGACGGCCTGCGTCTATTGCTGCTGCCGTTGGCGGGCGTCGCGTCGATCCTGCCGCTCGCGTTCGGCGGCGTGCGCGTGCTGCCCTATGCGGCCGCGCCGATGTTCAAGCTGCACTTCGTCATCGCGAACATCGCCTACGGGCTCTTCGCGATCGCCGCGTTGCATGCGGTGCTGATGCTCGCCGTCGAGCGCCGGCTGCATGCCCTGAAGGGCGCCGGCTTCCAGCGCAACGCGAGCAATCGCGGCGGTGGCTGGCTCTCGAACTGGATCGAGACGCTGCCGCCGCTCCTCACGATGGAAAAGCTGCTGTTCCGCCTGATCGGCGCGGGGTTCGTGCTGCTCACGGCCACGCTCGTCTCGGGCATCGTGTTCAGCGAGCAGTTGATCGACCGGCCGCTTTCGCTCGATCACAAGACCGTCTTCGCGATTCTCTCGTGGCTGATGTTCGGTGCGTTGCTCACCGCGCGCAAGATTTCCGGCTGGCGCGGCCGCGCTGCGCTGCGCTGGGTGATCGCATCGTTTATCGCCTTGCTGCTCGCCTATGTGGGCAGCCGTTTCGTCTTCGAGGTGCTGCTGCACCGCCCTGTGGTTTGAGTCGTGTGAGTCGCGTGTTCCGATGAGACAGATTCTTCTCCTCGTCCTGCTGTTCGTGGTCGGACAGTGGTTCGTCAAGGCGCTGCGCCGTGCGCAGACGCAAACGCGTGCCGGTGCGCAGCCAGAGCAGGGCGCGCAGCCGGGGCAGGGCGCCGCGCGCAACGCCAAAGGCGGCGCGAGCGCGAGCAGCAAGGCTGCGCTGCCAGAGCCGATGGTGCGCTGCGCCGAGTGTGGCGTGCATGCGCCGCGCAGTGAATCGGTGAATGTGGGCGCGCGCTCGTTCTGCAGCTCCGAGCACGCGCGTGTCTGGGACGCGCGCACCACGGCCCAGGATCGCCCCGCACGATGAGCGCTGCTGGATCGCCAGGACTGCCGGGATCGCGCGCGTACGCAGTCGATGCGCAGGGCTGGGTGCCCGGCGCGCGCCACCTGCCTTCGCCCAACTTCGAGGCCCGCCCGCCAGGCGCCGTGCCGACGCTCATCGTCGTCCACAACATCAGCCTGCCGCCCAACGTCTTCGGCGGCCCCGAGATCGCCGATCTCTTTCTCAACCGCCTCGACTGCGACGCGCATCCGTACTTCGACGCCAACCTGCGCGGCGTGCGCGTCTCGGCGCACTTCGTCATTCATCGCGATGGCACGCTCGAGCAGTTCGTCTCCTGTGACGAGCGCGCGTGGCACGCGGGCGCGTCGAGCTTCTTCGGGCGCGAGCGCTGCAACGATTTCGCCATCGGCATCGAACTGGAAGGCAGCGACACGACGGCCTTCGAGGCGCCGCAATACGCGACGCTCGCGGCTCTCGTGAAGGCGCTCGTCGCGCACTATCCGATCGAGGCGCTAGCGGGCCATTCGGACATCGCGCCCGGGCGCAAGACCGATCCCGGCCCGCACTTCGACTGGGCACGCCTCAAACACGATACGCAGCTCGCCGATGCCAGCTTCCCCTATATCCAGGGGCACGGTGCGCAGAACGCGGCGTCGTGACACGCTCGAACGTCTGCTGAGCCCTCTCCGGCTGCACAAGAAATAAGCACCTTTCGCGCGCGAACGCAGGGTCTTCGCGCGCGCCTCGTAGACCATTCGAAGGGGTATTTGCCGCCAAGGCCCGCGCTGCTTGGCTTGTGGTCTTGTCAAGATAGGACCAGCAAAAAAAGCCGTTTGATCGTACAGTTTCTTCCACTATACTTTGTACCTGAAACAAGGCTTCACACCATATGTTGTGTTGTACCGCGGCGCCCCGCTTCACGAGCAAGGCGCCGCGCGCGTTACCGGCATAGAAAAAACAGAAACTTTGTACGGTGCCGTCGGCCGAGAGAACCGGCGCACCGGCTGTAATCGAGAGAGAAGGTACAGCCAATGATCGCGACATCCACGATGAAGACCCAAGCAGTCCGTGATTCATCTGCCTTGTCGCATCCGGCAGCCTCGCCAGGCTGGACTTTTTTCTCTGCCCGATCGAGCGTGCACACGGGGGCACGACGTCGGCGTCCGTCTTAATCCGCGAACTCTCTTCGCACCTTTCCAGGACCCAGGAGCTTTGCACATGCAAACGACCGATAACGTCTCGACCCGGTATGAAGGCGCGCCCGCCGCGCACACGCTGGGTGGCCAACCGCAAGACGGCCAGACGAGCGCGCAGCAGTTCGCCGACCACAAGGTGATTCGCCGCAACGGTAGCGTGGTGTCGTTCGAACCTTCGAAAGTCGCGATCGCGATGACGAAGGCCTTCCTCGCCGTGAACGGCGGCCAGGGCGCGGCTTCGGCGCGCATTCGCGAGCTCGTCGAGCAGCTCACGCAGAATGTCGTGCGCGCACTCGTGCGCAGCCGCCCGAACGGCGGCACGTTCCATATCGAAGACATCCAGGATCAGGTCGAACTCGCGCTGATGCGCGGCGGCGAGCACAACGTCGCGCGCGCCTACGTGCTGTATCGCGAGAAGCGCAACCAGGAGCGCGCCCACGCGCCGGAAACGGCAGCGAGCGCAGCGCCCGGCATCAACGTCACGGACAACGGCGTCACGCGCCCGCTCGACATGCAGGCGCTGCGCGCGCTGATCGCCTCGTCGTGCGACGGTCTCGGCGACGCGGTCAACGCCGACCCGATCGTCGCGGAGACGGTCAAGAATCTGTACGAAGGCGTGCCGATGAGCCAGGTCTACGACTCGGCCATCCTCGCCGCGCGCACGATGATCGAAAAGGACCCGGCGTATAGCCAGGTGACTTCGCGCATCCTGCTGCACACGATCCGTCGCGAAATTCTGGAAGAAGAAGTGACGCAAGCCGAAATGGCCGTGCGTTACGCCGACTACTTCCCGCAGTTCATCAAGCGCGGCGTGGAAGCGGGCCTGCTCGACGACAAGCTCCAGCAATTCGACCTAAAGCGTCTCGGCAACGCGCTTGACGCAAGCCGCGACCTGCAGTTCGGCTACCTCGGCCTGCAGACGCTGTACGACCGCTACTTCCTGCACGTCGGCGGCACGCGCATCGAAATGCCCCAAGCATTCTTCATGCGCGTCGCGATGGGCCTCTCGCTCAACGAGATCGACCGCGAAGCGCGCGCGATCGAGTTCTACAACGTGCTCTCGTCGTTCGACTTCATGTCGTCCACGCCCACGCTGTTCAACTCGGGCACGCACCGCTCGCAGCTCTCGTCGTGCTACCTCACGACGGTTGCCGACGACCTCGACGGCATCTACGAAGCGCTCAAGGACAACGCGCTGCTCTCGAAGTTCGCCGGCGGTCTGGGCAACGACTGGACGCGCGTGCGCGCGCTCGGCTCGCACATCAAGGGCACCAACGGCAAGTCGCAAGGCGTCGTTCCCTTCCTGAAGGTCGTGAACGACACGGCCGTCGCCGTGAACCAGGGCGGCAAACGCAAGGGCGCGGTGTGCGCCTACCTGGAATCGTGGCACCTCGACATCGAAGAATTCCTCGAGCTGCGCAAGAACACGGGCGACGACCGCCGCCGCACCCACGACATGAACACGGCGAACTGGATTCCCGACCTGTTCATGAAGCGCGTGATGGAAGGCGGCGACTGGACGCTCTTCTCGCCCTCGACCTGCCCGGATCTGCACGACAAGTTCGGCGCCGAGTTCGAACAGGCTTACACGGCTTACGAAGAGAAGGTCGCGCGCGGCGAGATCAAGCTGTTCAAGAAGCTGCCGGCCGCGCAACTGTGGCGCAAGATGCTCGGCATGCTGTTCGAAACCGGCCATCCGTGGATCACGTTCAAGGATCCGTGCAACATCCGTTCGCCGCAGCAGCACGTGGGCGTCGTCCACTCGTCGAACCTGTGCACGGAAATCACGCTGAACACCAGCGACAGCGAAATCGCCGTGTGTAACCTGGGCTCGGTGAACCTGGTCGCGCACATGGTGGAGCAGGCCGACGGCACGTTCGCGCTCGACCACGACAAGCTCAAGCGCACCATCAGCGTGGCGATGCGCATGCTCGACAACGTCATCGACATCAACTACTACGCGGTGTCGAAGGCGCGCAACTCGAACCTGAAGCACCGTCCGGTGGGCATGGGCATCATGGGCTTCCAGGACTGCCTGCACGTTCTGCGCACGCCGTTTGCTTCGCAGGAAGCCGTGGAGTTCGCCGACCGCTCGATGGAAGCCGTCTGCTATTACGCGTACTGGGCATCGACAGAGCTGGCAGCCGAGCGCGGCCGCTACTCGACCTACCGCGGCTCGCTGTGGGATCGCGGCATTCTCCCGCAGGACACGCTCAAGCTGCTCGCCGAAGCACGCGGCGGCTACGTCGAAGTCGATTCGAGCGAGTCGATGGACTGGACGTCGCTGCGCGAGCGCATCGCGACGCACGGCATGCGCAATTCGAACTGCATCGCGATCGCACCGACCGCGACCATCTCGAACATCATCGGCGTGTCGCCTTGCATCGAGCCGACGTTCCAGAACCTCTACGTGAAGTCGAACCTCTCGGGCGAATTCACGGTGGTGAACGACTACCTCGTGCGCGACCTGAAGGCGCGCGGCCTGTGGGACGAAGTCATGGTCGCCGACCTGAAGTACTTCGACGGCATGCTCTCGCGCATCGACCGCGTGCCGGCCGATCTACGCGCTGTGTATGCAACGGCGTTTGAAGTCGACCCGACGTGGCTCGTCGAAGCCGCATCGCGTCGCCAAAAGTGGATCGACCAGGCGCAGTCGCTGAACATCTTCATGGCGGGCGCATCGGGCAAGAAGCTCGACGAGATCTACAAGCTCGCATGGGTGCGCGGTCTGAAGACCACGTACTACCTGCGCACGATGGCGGCGACGCACGTCGAGAAGTCGACGGTTGCGCACGGCGCGCTCAACGCCGTGCCGACGGGCGGCGAAGGCGGCGGCAATGCAGGCGGCGCGTTCGGCGGTGCAACGGGCGGCGCGTTCGGCGGTGCAGCAGGGTCGACCACGATGCAGGCCGCACCGCAAGCCGCGGTTGAAGCGGCGCCGGAAGCCGATGGTCCGGTGTGCATGATGCGTCCGGGCGACCCCGGCTTCGAAGAGTGCGAGGCTTGCCAGTAAAGCTGGCAGCGCATGATGCGCGCGGTGCAACGCCGCTCGCATCATGCGAGGACCGACGCATCAGTAGTAAACAGTAGTCGAAGCAGTCTTAGCGAGATGTAACAACGAACGAGGCGCGCGCAATGCGCGCCGACTCTCCCGGCAACTCGCGCCACGCGCGTTGCGGTACGCGAAAGAGGCAACAGGAAGGAATCCCTGGAGTTTCTCGCAGGGACAAGACTTAAGGCCGCGCGAGCTTCCAGCGCCGCGCGCGGCAGGCAGTGAGCGGCGAGTGAAAACGCACTCGCAGCGCGAGCGAAAAGCGCGCGGCGAACACCGTCTTTCACACACGCTCTCGATGTCGCGAAGACCTTCGAAGCACATCGCACATGCGAAGTGAGCACCACGAATCAGTGCTCTCTACACAGTGCTCACGCGATGCAATCGACACGATGCGATAACAAAGTGTTGTATCGAGGTCGCAACGCGAATCGAAAACAGGATTTTTCGTGTGCGAACCCTTTTATCGCTCACGAAAAGATGGTACAAACCGATCTAAATTGATGGTGACATTTATGCTCAACTGGGATGACGAGATCACGGCCGTAACTCCGTCGAGCGGTGCGCAGCAAAACGCAATGCGCAACCCCGCGGGTCAGGCTGTCCAGGCTGCCGAGGTGCAGTTTGGTCTGCGTTCCGCTCCTCAGGCTTCCACGGCGACCAACATCTTCGCCAGCGACTTCGCCGTCGCGCCGCCGCCGCAAGCGCCGGTCTCGGCCGAAGCGCGCGTGAATGTCGCCGACAAGCGCATCATCAACGGCCAGACCGACGTGAATCAGTTGGTCCCGTTCAAGTACAAGTGGGCTTGGGAAAAATACCTGGCGGGCTGCGCGAACCACTGGATGCCGCAGGAAATCAACATGTCCCGCGACATCGCCCTGTGGAAGGACCCGAACGGTCTGACCGAGGACGAGCGCCGCGTCGTCAAGCGCAACCTCGGCTTCTTCGTGACCGCCGACTCGCTCGCCGCGAACAATATCGTGCTCGGCACCTACCGGCACATCACGGCGCCCGAATGCCGCCAGTTCCTGCTGCGCCAGGCGTTCGAAGAGGCGATCCACACGCACGCCTACCAGTACATCGTCGAGTCGCTGGGCCTGGACGAAGGCGAGATCTTCAACGCGTACCACGAGGTCAAGTCGATCCGCGACAAGGACGAGTTCCTGATCCCGTTCATCCATACGCTGACTGATCCGTCGTTCAAGACCGGCACGCTCGAAGCCGACCAGAATCTGCTCAAGTCGCTCATCGTGTTCGCCTGCATCATGGAAGGGCTGTTCTTCTATGTCGGCTTCACGCAAATTCTCGCGCTCGGCCGCCAGAACAAGATGACCGGCGCAGCGGAGCAATACCAGTACATCCTGCGTGACGAGTCGATGCACTGCAATTTCGGCATCGACCTCATCAACCAGATCAAGCTTGAAAACCCGCACCTGTGGACCCCGGCGTTCCGTGCGGAGATCACCGAACTGTTCAAGCATGCGGTCGACCTCGAGTACCGCTACGCCGAGGACACCATGCCTCGCGGCGTGCTCGGGCTGAACGCATCGATGTTCAAGAGCTATCTGCGCTTCATCTGCAACCGCCGTTGCCAGCAGATCGGTCTCGATCAGCTGTTCCCGAACGAAGAGAATCCGTTCCCGTGGATGAGCGAGATGATCGACTTGAAGAAGGAACGCAACTTCTTCGAGACGCGCGTAATCGAATATCAGACGGGCGGTGCGCTGTCCTGGGAATAACCCGGGCGCACTGCGGTGCAAGTCTTTTGGGGTTGCCGCGAGGCGCCGTGCAGGCGCCTCGACCGGCATGATGATTAGGAGCAGGAACGCCTGATGCAAAGCATGCCCGGAGCCAGGTTGGCTCATCGACGTGACAGGCACTTTGCGAACCCTTCAGAGGGATGGGCAAACTTCCCCCCGGAAAAGCGCGCAGGCTTCGCGTGTCGTGAGGCCGCCGCTTTCAACGAACGTTGCCCGGTGTCGGTAGCCGACGCCGGAATGACTCGGCGCGCTGTGCCTCGTGGCACGGCGCGCCTTACCGCATTCATTAGCGTAAGCGCGCGGGATCAGCGTACGCCGATGAATAGCCCGCTTCGCAGCGTGCGCCGTGAGAAGCGTTCGCGGGAAGCGGGTTTTGACGAAGGGTGTAGTTTGAACTGACTCTCATCTGAACCTGAAGGAGAAAAAAATGGCTACTGCCAAGAAGAAACCGGCGGCTAAGAAGGCCGCAGTGAAGAAGGTTGCAGCGAAGAAGGCAGCTCCGGCGAAGAAGGCCGCAGCGAAGAAGGTCGCGGTCAAGAAGGTTGCAGCCAAGAAAGTCGCCGTGAAGAAGGTTGCAGCGAAGAAGGCAGCTCCGGCGAAGAAGGCCGCAGCGAAGAAGGTTGCAGCCAAGAAAGTCGCCGTGAAGAAGGTTGCTGCGAAGAAGGCAGCGCCGGCGAAGAAGGCCGCAGCGAAGAAGGTTGCAGCCAAGAAAGTCGCCGTGAAGAAGGTTGCTGCGAAGAAGGCAGCGCCGGCGAAGAAGGCCGCCGCCAAGAAGGTCGCTGCGAAGAAGGTTGCAGCCAAGAAGGCGCCTGCGAAGAAGGCTGCTGCCAAGAAGGCTGCGCCTGCGAAGAAGGCTGCCGCCAAGAAGGCTGCCAAGAAGGCGCCTGCGAAGGCCGCTGCCGCACCTGCTGCCCCTGCTGCGCAACCGTCCGCGCCCGCAGCAACGGTCAAGACTGCCCTGAATCCGGCCGCAGCATGGCCGTTCCCGACCGGCAGCCGTCCGTAAGCAGTCCGAGACGAAGCGCGCAGGCTACGTCGTACGCGCGCTTCGTTGGCCGGGCCGGGCGGCATGGTGCGCAAGGCTCGATCCCGATCCCGTCGCTGGGTTGTGTCCGCGACGGGATTTTTTCGTCTGGAGTTCGTAGTAATCGGTGTGAGGCCGCACGCATGCCGCGCGCGGGCATGAAAAAAGGCGCATGCACAGGGGAGCACATGCGCCTGAGGTTCCGCATCCGGCGCGTGGCGCCGCTGCGGTACAGGGGAAACCGTTAGTGCGTGACGCGCGTCACGCCGCCGCTCGCGAGCAGCCGCACGCGGTCGCCCGCGTTGAAGACTTCGCCGGTGGCGGTTTGCGTGATGGCACGATAGTCGCCGTTGTCGAGACGCACCGTGATCTCGAGGCCGTCGCGCATGGCCACGCCGTTCTCGACCGCGTTGCCGGCCACGGCGCCCGCAATGCCGCCGATGATGCCGGTGACGATCGAGCCCGTGCCGCCGCCGATCCGGCTGCCGGCCACCGCGCCGAGCGCGCCGCCACCGATCGCGCCAAGGCCGCTAGGCTGGCCGTTGTTCGCGCTGATCTTCACCGCGCGCACGCTTTCGACCGTGGCCATACGCACCGATTGCTCGCGCTGCGCCTGCGAGGCCGTGTAGACATCGGCGGAACTGCTGTTATAGGCGCAGCCCGACATCGCGAGCGACCCCGCGATCATGGCTGCAACAATCAGACGACTTGTTATTTTCATTCCCGTAGCTCCAATGGGCGCCGTTCGTGTGCGGCTCCCGCGTTCAGTTCGGCAGTTCGTAGCCGAATGCCTCCTTGAACCGTTCGTTGATCTGCGCTCGCGTAGGCGCGTAGTTTTGCGGACCGAGATGCTCGATCTTGAGCGCGCCCATCAGGCTCGCGAGACGCCCCGTGGTTGCCCAGTCGAGGCCGTTCTCGATGCCGTAGAGCAGGCCACCGCGGAAAGCGTCGCCGCAGCCCGTCGGGTCGAGCACCTGAGCGGCCTTGACCGGAGGAATCTCCTCGATCTTGCCGCTGTGGTAGATCTGCGAGCCGTGCTCGCCGCGCGTGATGATCAGCGCGTCGACATGGCTGGCGATTTCGTCGAACGACCAGCCGGTGCGATGGCTGACAAGGTTGGCTTCGTAGTCGTTGACCGCTACATAGGTCGCAAGTTCAATCGCGCGGCGCAAAGAGGCGCCGTCGAAGAGCGGCAGACCCTGGCCCGGATCAAAGATAAACGGCACGCCGGCCTTCGCGAACTGCTCGACGTGCTGGACCATGCCGTCGAAGCCGTCCGGCGCGACGATGCCGAGCTTGATGCCGGGCGCTTCGTCGGCGCGGTTCAAATGCGATTGCATCATCGCGCCCGGGTGGAACGCGGTGATCTGATTGTTCTCGAGGTCGGTCGTGATCATCGCCTGCGCGGACCACGTATCTTCCAGCACGCGCACGTGCGCCTTCGAGAGGCCGAGCGCGTCGAGGCGTTCGAGGTAGGGGCGCGCGTCGGCGGCGCCGAGCGTCGCCATGATGCGGGCGTCGCCGCCGAGCAGTTTCAGCGAGTACGCGATGTTGCCGGCACAGCCGCCGAACTCGCGGCGCATCGTCGGCACGAGAAAGCTCACGTTCAGGATGTGCACCTGCTCGGGCAGGATGTGCTCCCGAAAGCGACCCTCGAAGGTCATGATGTTGTCGTAGGCGAGCGAGCCGCAGATCAGCGTAGCCAAGGCGGACATTCCTGTAGGGCGTGGTAGGGGAAGGGGCGGCGCACCGGCCTGCGCGTCCTGTGCGCATTGACCTGAAAGCGCAGGCGCGAGGTGCGAGGCGCGGGTGCGCCGCCGCCGGATTACTTCAACGCGGCGAGTGCGGCGTCGTAGTTCGGTTCGTTCTTGATTTCGCTCACGCGCTCGGCGTGCAGGACGTTGTCGTTTTCGTCGAGCACGACAACGGCGCGCGCCGTGAGGCCGGTGAGCGGGCCGCTCGTCACGTCCACGCCATAGGCTTGCGCGAATTCATGGCCGCGGAAGGTCGAAGCCGTGACGACGTTGGCGATGCCTTCGGTCGTGCAGAAGCGCGCGGCGGCGAACGGCAGGTCGCCCGAGATCACGACGACAGCCGTGTTGCTCAGGCCGGCGGCAGCTTCGTTGAATTTGCGCGTGGAGGTGGCGCAGGTCGGCGTGTCGAGGCTCGGCACGATGTTCAGCACCTTGCGCTTGCCGGCGAAATCGGCGAGCGAGACAGGCTTCAGATCCTTTCCGACGAGCGAGAAGGCCGGGGCTTTCTGGCCGACGCTCGGGAAGGTGCCGGCGACGTCGATCGGGTTACCGCCTAGCGTGACTTGACTCATGATGTGCTCTCCGGGAATGCATGTTGTGGTGAATGGCGCGACCCCGCGAAGCGGGACGCCGGGAAACGCGCGGGGCACCGCAGTGCACCCGCGCACAGACGGCAAATCAGGGGTAGAAAATCTCGATGCGGAAGTTCGACGCCACTACGTCGCCCGTGTCGAGCCGCACGATCATGGTCTGCGTGGTGCGTGCGGGCAGACCGGCTTCAATGGACGTGCCGGGCGTGACGTAGTCCTGCGGCCACAGCACCCGCCGCACGACGATGTTGTTCTGCCGGTCGAGCAGCGACAGCTCGATCGCGGGGTACGCGAGCGCCACGTTGAAGCGGTTGCGCAACGGCACCTTCAGTTCGAGGTGATGCGGCTCGTTGTCGACCTGGCGCAGATCGGACGGCTCGACCAGCAGGCCGTCGATGTCGCGCGGCGGCAGCACGCGGCAGCCGAGCTGCTCGCACGCCTGCTGATAGAGCGACTGCGAGTCGGGCCAGTAGACCATGACCGTTTCCCGTTGCCACCACGCGAGTTGCACGACGAGCAGCGCGAGCAGCAGAATGGCGATGAGCGTGCCGAGAATGCGCCAGACGAGGCCGCGCGAACCGCGCGGGCGGGCCGGCGCTTCGCGCGTGACGGCGAACGGTGAGGCGCCGTCGTTGGGCGAGAGCGCGCTGAACGCGGGCTCCGGTGCGGCTTCGCGGGTGCGGGGGCCGAGCGCGGGCTCGGGGTCGTGCATGTGAGCCGCAGCCGATGCTTCGTTGGCCGAAAAGGTCGGCTCGGTCGGGCCGCTCGTGCCCAGGTTCGGCTCGCTGCGCGTCCAGCGCGCGGCGGGCGGGAAGGGTTCGGCGGCTGCGGACTGCTGCGGCGGCGGCACCGGGGCTGCTGCAGGTGCCGCTGGCGCGTGCGGCGCATCTTGTGGTGGGCGCCCGAGCGTCGGTTCGTCGTCGAAGGCGACCCGCGACTCGTGCTCGGGCGTAAGGCCAGGCGAGGCGCCTCGGGCAACGCTTGCCCCTGGTAGCTTATCGGCGTCGTATTTCAGGCGAGGATCACGCTGGCTGTCCTGCGGCGGCGCCCACGGGTCCCACGTGCGATTCGTGAAATTGGGAGTGGCGCCCAGCGTTGGGGGCGGCTCTTGCGATGGCGCTGTTGCAGGCTGATTCGCCTGATCAGGCTGAACCTCGGGCTGCTGCGGAGTGGGCTGTGAAGCGGACTGCGATTCGAACTGCGATTCGAACTGTGAAGCGGGTTCCGAAGCGGGCTGCGCAGCAAAACGTGAAGCGGGCTCCGATGGCGGCGAGGTCAGGCTGGCCGCAATTTCGGCAGCAACGGGTACCGCGCGCGTGAAGTCGCCGCCTTCGGGCATCTCGTACAAACTGCCCGACGCATCGAACGCTTCCTGACAATGTCCGCAACGCACGAGGCCGCGGCGCACGGCGAGCTGCGTGGGCTGGATGCGAAATACGGTTTCACAGAAGGGGCAGCGCGTTGCCAGAAGCATGTGGGCCGAGGATCTGGGTAGACCGGAGGATTGGTGATACCCGCATTCTACTGGCAATCCACCGCAGTCTACGACTTCGGCCTTGCCGCTTGGGGCGCGATCAGGCTCGCGCGAGCCCGATCGGAGCGGGGAGGAATTATGCGCGCCGCGTGCCCGCGAGGCAGACCCAGCCTTCGTGTTCGCGCCAGACCGAGATGTCGATCCACTGCGCGTACACCTGAGCGACTTCCTCGGCCTGGCGCGCGAGGATGCCCGAAAGTGCGATGCGCCCGCCCGGCTTCACGCGCGAGGAGAGCATCGAGGCCATCAGCTTGAGCGGATTCGAAAGAATGTTGGCGACGACGATGTCGAACTCCCCAGCGGGGCAATCGTCGGGCAGGCCGTAGGTGACCTCCGCGCGATTGCGCTCGCTGTTGTGGCGAGCCGACTCCACCGCCTGCGGGTCGATGTCGATGCCGATCACCGGATTCGCTCCGCACTTCTGCGCGAGGATCGCGAGGATGCCCGAGCCGCAGCCGTAGTCCAGCAGCGAATTGCCGGGCTGCACGTGCTGTTCGAGCCATTCCATGCACAAACGCGTGGTGGGATGGCTGCCCGTGCCGAACGCGAGGCCGGGGTCCAGCTCGAGCACGAGCGCGTTCGGGTCCGGGGCATCGTGCCACGACGGCACGACCCAGATGCGCTCGCCGATCTGGATCGGGTCGAACTGCGATTGGGTCAGACGCACCCAGTCCTGCTCCTCGACTTCGCGCAGCGAGAACTTGGGCGTTTGCGGGAGACCCAGTTCGTTCGAAGCGGCCATGAGCAGCACGGCGGGATCCTGATCGGCGCCGATCAGCGCAATCACGCGCGAATGCTGCCATGCGGTGCGATCGGGCGTTAAGCCCGGTTCGCCGAAGAGCGGTTGCTCGTCGGGCGTGTCGGCGTCGGCGTCTTCCACCGACACCGAGAGGGCGCCAAGCTCGATCAGCGCGTCGGAAAGTTCTTCCGCGCGGTCACGCTCGAGCTCGACGATCAGTTCCCGGTAGCTCATGAATTACGCTTCGTCCTTCTTCACTGCCTGACGTTCGGCCAGACGGCTTTCGAGGTAGTGAATGCTCGTGCCGCCCTCGACGAACTTCGCGTCGAGCATCAGCTCGCGGTGCAGCGGGATGTTCGTCTGGATGCCTTCGACCACCATTTCCGAGAGCGCGATGCGCATGCGCTGAATGGCCTGCTCGCGCGTGGTGCCGTAGGTGATCAGCTTGCCGATCATCGAATCATAGTTCGGCGGCACGAAATAGCCATTGTAGGCATGCGAGTCGACGCGCACGCCAGGACCGCCCGGCATGTGCCACGACGTGAGACGGCCCGGCGACGGCGTGAACTTGAACGGATCTTCCGCGTTGATACGGCACTCGATCGCGTGGCCCTTCAACTGGATGTCGCGCTGGCGGAACGAGAGCTTCTCGCCCGCGGCGATGCGGATCTGCTCCTGCACGATGTCGATACCCGTGATCAGCTCGGTGACCGGGTGCTCGACCTGCACGCGCGTGTTCATTTCGATGAAGTAGAACTCGCCGTTCTCATACAGGAACTCGAACGTGCCCGCGCCGAGGTAGCCCATCTTCTTGCACGCGTCGGCGCAGCGATCGCCGATGCGATCGAGCAGGCGGCGCGCGATGCCCGGCGCAGGCGCTTCCTCGATCACCTTCTGGTGGCGGCGCTGCATGGAGCAGTCGCGCTCGCCGAGCCACACGGCGTTCTTGAACGAGTCCGCGAGAATCTGGATCTCGATGTGACGCGGGTTCTCGAGGTACTTCTCCATGTAGACCTGCGGGTTGCCGAACGCACGACCGGCTTCCTCGCGGGTCATGTTGACCGCGTTCACGAGCGCCGCTTCCGTGTGCACGACGCGCATGCCGCGCCCGCCGCCGCCGCCCGCCGCCTTGATGATGACGGGGTAGCCGATCGCGCGCGCGATCTTCACGATTTCCTTCGGATCGTCGGGCAGTGCGCCTTCCGAGCCCGGCACGCAGGGCACGCCGGTTTTGATCATGGTCTGCTTCGCCGTGACCTTGTCGCCCATCATGCGGATCGTTTCCGGGCGCGGGCCGATGAACGTGAAGCCCGACTGCTCCACACGCTCGGCAAAATCGGCGTTCTCGGAGAGGAAGCCGTAACCGGGGTGGATCGCTTCTGCGTCGGTGACTTCGGCCGCGCTGATGAGCGCCGGCATGTTCAGGTAGGAGAGATTCGAAGGCGCCGGGCCGATACAGACCGCCTCGTCGGCGAGCTTCACGTACTTGGCTTCCTTGTCGGCTTCCGAATAGACGACGACCGTCTTGACGCCGAGTTCGCGGCACGCGCGCTGGATGCGGAGCGCGATTTCGCCACGATTGGCAATGAGGATTTTTTCAAACATGGTGGGTATTCGACTCATCAATGGGCGTCGCAAGTCGTATGTGCGAACGCCTGTCGATCGGAGTTAGCGCTTTAGCGGTTACTGCGATCCCATGTAAAACTCAGAGGATCGGTCGCGTGCATCGCCGTCATGGGGCGCCAAACGCCACAAACGCGGCGCGGCCAAAAGGAAGGCCGCCGCCGCGCGCAGAAAAGCTTAGGCGATCACGTAGAGCGGCTGGCCGTATTCGACTGCCTGACCGTTCTCGACGAGGATTTCCTTGACCACGCCGGCCGTGTCCGACTCGATCTCGTTGAGCAGCTTCATCGCTTCGATGATGCAAAGCGTCTGGCCTTCCTTGACCGTGTCGCCAACCTGGACAAACGGGTCGGCGCCCGGCGACGGCGCGCGGTAGAACGTGCCCACCATCGGCGAGGTCACGACATGGCCTTGCGGCACGGCGGGCGCGGCGGGAGCCGCAGCGGCGGCTTCGCCGGCATGGGCGGGCGCTGAGAGCGGTGCGCCCATGGCCGGCCCCGCGTATTGCGCGGGGCCCGGCTGCACGTAAACGGGCGGCGCGTTCTTGACGATGCGCACCTTGCCTTCACCCTCGGTCACTTCGAGCTCCGAGATGCCCGATTCGGAGACGAGGTCGATCAGAGTCTTCAGCTTACGTAGATCCATGGTGCAGCCCCTTTTACTTTGAATACGTGAAGTGCCGGGGCGCGCGCGTCCCGACACGGGTTGTTGTTCAGGTATTGACGGTCATCCGGCGCCGGAATCAGGCCGCCGACCGCGCAGCGAGCCGGTCGAGCGCGTATTCGAGCGCGTAGAGATAACCCTTCCAGCCGAGGCCGCAAATCACACCTTCGGCCTGGTCGGAAAAATACGAATGGTGCCGGAAGGACTCGCGGCGATGCACGTTCGACAGATGAATCTCGACGAACGGAATGCCGACGCCTGCCAGTGCATCCCGGATCGCGACGCTCGTATGCGTGTACGCGGCCGGGTTGATCAGGATGAAGTCGCTCTGCTCGGTGCGGGCCGACTGAATGCGGTCGACCAGCGCGCCTTCGTGGTTGCTCTGGAAGGTCGCGAGCTCGACGCCGGCGTCCGCGGCACGGTCCGAGAGCGCCTGATCGATCTGCGGCAGCGTCACGCGCCCATATACCTCCGGTTCCCGGGTGCCGAGAAGATTGAGGTTGGGGCCGTGCAGAACCAGCAGTCGCGTCATGGTCGCTTCTTTTTCCGTGGAATTGCGCGAACTTTAGCGCCAATTAGAGAAATTTGTCTAGTTTTCCGATAAGGGGATATGGCCCTGACTACGCCTCGCGGCGAGGGGCTAGCCCGATCTTCAGTCAAATGACAGGAATTTCACGGCAAAAGCTGCGTTATGGCGCTTAAGTGTGTGTCAAATATTCCGCTGCGTCAAAGCGCATCGAGCGTGTGCCGAAGCTCCTCCGGCTTGATTTGCCCTAATTTTGTCGCACGAACGGCGCCGTTTGCGTCGATTACCACCGTGTAAGGTAAGCCGCCCGCGTTGTTGCCGAATGCGCGCGCGACGTCCGCGCCGCCGAAGCCGGCGATGTAGATCGGGTAGTCCACGGGCACTTTCTTGAGGAACGTCTTGATGTTCGCAGCCGAATCCACGCCGATGCCGACGAACTGAATCCCTTTCTTTGCGTACTCGCGCTGGAGCGCGGAAAGCTCCGGCATTTCCTCGACGCATGGGCCGCACCAGGAGGCCCAGAAGTTCACCACGATCGGCCGGCCCTTGTAGATGGCGAGCGATTGCGCCTTGCCGTCCGGGTTCGTCACCGCGGCCGACCAGAGCTGGCCGAGCGCATTCTGCTTGCCGCTCGCGGAGGCCGCGCTTACGGATGCCGCGTCGGCCACGCCGCTGCCGCTCGTTGCCCAGTGTCCAGCCAGTATGCCGCCGCCTGCGGCGATTGCCGCCACTGCCACGCCGGCCAGAATCCGCTTCGTATTCATCGCTGCCGTTATCAGGTTGTGGAAGAAGTGGCGCCGCTCTTGTCGATCAGCGCCTGGAGGGCCTGCGCATTGGCGCGCGGCAGCCTGCCGCGCGCGTCGGCGCGCACGGCGCCGCGCAAGTCGTCCGTATTGTAGAGTGCAACGTGTATGCCCACCGGTTCCTCGGCGCGTGACGGACGCCACATGAAGCTGAGTGTCTCCACGAGGCCGCGCGCCGCGAAATGGCGCGTTTCCGACACGTCGTACTGCACGTTCGCGTTCAGGAGCCAGATCGCGACATCCTTCGCGTTGTCACAAAAAATCTGCAGATGGATGTCGGAGTGCTCACCCGCCGTGCCGTTGAGCACCGCACCGGTCAGGAACGGATTGAACGCCTCGAGCCGCTGCATCCACTCGAGCGCGATCTCGCGCAGGCGGCGCAGCACGGCCGGCTGGCTGTCGCTCTGAAAAAGGGCCTGATATTCGCGGATCTCTTCCTCGATCTGGTCGTTGTCGGGCAGCCAGGTGCCTTCGATACGCGTTTCCCCCACGACTTGCCGGGCTGCCTTGCGTTTGGCGGTGGCGTAGTCGAGGCCGTCCTCGGCGATCATCCTTGCGGCCGCGAGGGCGATTTCCTCGCGCACGCGCTGGGGATCGAAATGTGATCTGCGAACCATCCTTTAATGATACTAGAGATCGCCCTGGGCTCCTGCAGGCGGCCACTGCGCCGCAGCCGCTCTCGGGGCGGCCAGGAGTTTTCCGTCGCCGCGGGAGCCGAGGTCGAGCCAATAGGGCTCGGGGCCTCGGGTACAATAGCCGTCTTTGCTGCGGCGGCGCAGGGCTGCCGTCGTTCCAGCGTCTCCATCCTTTTCAACCGATCAATCCGATCAACGCGTTCACGACGCCCGCGCGGCGCGACAGGCTTATGCACATCCATATCCTCGGCATCTGCGGCACGTTCATGGGCGGACTCGCGGTGCTCGCGCGCAGCGCGGGCCACACGGTGACCGGCTGCGACGCCGGCGTGTACCCGCCGATGAGCACCCAGCTCGAAGCGCAGGGCATCCGCCTCATCGAGGGTTACGACGCGAGCCAGACCGAACTCAATCCCGATCTCTACGTGATCGGCAACGTGGTCACGCGCGGCAACCCGCTGATGGAGGAGATCCTCAATCGCGGCTTGCCGTACACGTCGGGTCCGCAGTGGCTCGGCGAACACGTGCTGCGCGACAAGTGGGTGCTCGCGGTGGCGGGCACGCACGGCAAGACCACCACGAGCTCGATGCTCACGTGGCTGCTCGAAGACGCGGGCCTGAATCCCGGCTTCCTGATCGGCGGCGTGCCGCTCAATTTCGGCGTGTCGGCGCGCCTGACCGATTCGAGCTTCTTCGTGATCGAAGCCGACGAGTACGACACGGCGTTCTTCGACAAGCGCTCGAAGTTCGTTCACTACCGTCCGCGCACGGCGCTGCTCAACAACCTCGAATTCGATCACGCCGACATCTTCCCCGATCTCGCGGCGATCGAAACGCAGTTCCATCACCTCGTGCGCACGATTCCGGGCGTTGGCCGCATCGTCACGAACGGCCGCTCGGACGCGCTCGAACGCGTGCTCACGCGCGGCGTATGGAGCGACGTGGAGCGCTTCGGCGTGGATGGCGGCTGGCAGGCGCTGCCGGCGGAAGACGGCGTGGCCGTGGACGAGCGCTTCGCCGTCTATCACAACAGCGAACGTGCAGGCGTGGTGGACTGGCAGATCCAGGGTGAGCACAACCGCCTGAATGCGCTCGCGGCGATCGCCGCCGCGCGCAGCGTGGGCGTGCCGCCCGCCCAGGCCGCAGCTTCGCTGGCCACATTCCGCAACGTGAAGCGCCGCATGGAAGTGCGCGGCAGCGTTGATGGCGTGACCGTCTACGACGACTTCGCGCACCATCCAACGGCCATCGAAACGACGATTGCCGGCCTGCGCACGCGTGTGGGTGACGAAAACACGCGCATTCTCGCCGTGCTCGAGCCGCGCTCGAACACGATGAAGCTCGGCGTGATGAAGGCGCAGTTGCCCGCCAGTCTCGCCGATGCCGACCTCGTGTTCGGCTACGGCGCACCGAGCGGCAAGGACGCGCTCGGCTGGGATCTCGCCGGCGCGCTCGCGCCGCTCGGCGAGAAGGCCCGCGCTTTCCACGATATCGAGGCGCTCGTGAAGGCGGTCGTCGCAGCCGCACGCCCTGGCGACCAGGTGCTCGTGATGAGCAACGGCGGCTTCGGCGGCGTGCATCAAAAGCTGCTCGATGCGCTCTCGGCACGGAGCAACGCGTGATCGTCTATCTGCACGGCTTTCGCTCGTCGCCCCAGTCGTTCAAGGCGCGCCTCCTGGCGGCGCGCATGGCCGAGCTGGGACGCAGCGGCGAATGGCTGTGCCCGACGCTGCCGGTTTCGCCGCGCGAGGCGATTGCGCTCGCTGAGCAGGAGATCGGCGCGCAAATGAAGCCGGGCGAGCGCGTCACGCTCATCGGCAGTTCGCTTGGCGGCTACTTCGCCACGCATCTCGCGGAAAAGCACGGCTGGCGCGCCGCGCTGCTGAACCCCGCCGTGGTGCCTGACCGCGATCTGTCGAAGTATCTCGGCGAGCAGCCGCTCTGGCACGGCGGCGGCAGCATCGTCGTCGAACCGCGTCACCTGGAAGAGTTGCGCGCGCTGGCCGTTACGTTGGTGACGCAACCCGCGCGCTACTATCTGATCGCCGCGACCGGCGACGAAGTGCTCGATTACCGCGAGATGCTCGCGCACTATCCGGGTGTGCCCACACACCTGATCGAAGGCAGCGATCATGGCATCAGCGAGTTCGCAGATTACGTCGACGAAGTGATCCGTTTCTGCGATTGCGCCTGATGCGTGCGAACGCCTATATGTATACAGCACCGCCCGCGCGCCGCGCCGGCGGTCGAAGCAAGTCTGAACGAGAGTATTGAGTGAACGTTTTCTTTGAGGAATCGGGCAGTTTCAAGGCCGGCAGCGTGCTGTCGCGCCAGGGCGATGCGTTCCAGGTCGAGCTGCCGGGCGGCCGACGCGCCAAGGTGCGCGCGAAAGATGTGCTGATCGAATTCGAGAAGCCGGCCGCGAGCGAACTGCTGGAGCAGGCGGACGCCGCCGCTCAGGAGATCGATCTGGACTTCCTGTGGGAATGCGCGCCCGCCGACGAATTCGCGTACACGGCGCTCGCGAGCGAGTACTTCGGCGAAACCTACGGCCCGGTCGAGCGCGCGGCGCTCGTGCTGCGCCTGCACGGCTCGCCCGTGTACTTCCGCCGCAAGGGGCGCGGCCAGTATCAGCGCGCGCCTGAAGAGCAGCTAAAGATGGCGCTGGCCTCGCTCGAGCGCAAGCGTCAGCAGGGGCTGGTTCAGGCCGGCTACGAAGAGGAGCTGAAGGCGGGCGGACTGCCCGAGGCATTCAAGGGCAAGGCACTCGGACTTCTCACGAAGCCGGACAAGAACTCCATCGAATACAAGGCGCTCGAAGCGGCAGCCGCCGCACGCGGCATTTCGATGCCGCGCCTCATGCTCGAAAACGGCGGCATCGCTTCGCCGCGCGCGCTGCACGAGGCGCGCTTTCTTGCGGACTTCTTCCCGCACGGCACGGGTTTTCCGCCCGTCGAAGTGGGCACGCTGCCCGAGGATCTGCCCGACGCCGCCGAGCACGTGCAGGCCTTCTCGATCGACGACGTCACCACGACCGAAATCGACGACGCATTCTCGATCGAGCATCTGGCCGACGGCCGGGTGCGCATCGGCATCCACATCGCGGCGCCCGCGCTTGGCATCCAGCGCGGCGATACGGCGGACACGATCGCGCGCACGCGTCTTTCGACGGTCTACATGCCCGGCGACAAGATCACGATGCTGCCCGACGATTTCGTCGACGCGTTCACGCTCAAGGAAGGCGGGCTGCGTCCGGCGCTTTCGCTCTACTGCATCGTGAACCGCGAGACGCAGGAGATCGTCGCGACCGAAACGCGCGCCGAGCGCGTGTTCGTGAAGAGCAATCTGCGTCACAACACGCTCGACGAAGTCGTCACCGAAGAGACGCTCGCAGCCGGCACGGGCGAGTATCCGCACAAGGACGACATCGCCGTGCTGTGGCCGTTCGCGCAGGCGCTGTTCGAGAAGCGCCAGCAGGCGCGCGCCGGCTACGGCCTGCGTCGCGAAGTCCAGCGCAACACCGACTTCAACTTCTACGTGGAAGGCGAGCATGTGACGATCTCGCCGCGCCGCCGCGGCTCGCCGCTCGACCTGATCGTCGCGGAGCTGGCGATTCTCGCGAACTCCACGTGGGGCGCTTTCCTGCACGACCATGGCGTACCGGGCATCTATCGCTCGCAGCGCGCGTTCGGCGCGCCGACCGGGCCCAAGCGCACGCGCATGCAGACCAACGCCGCGCCGCACGAAGGTCTCGGCGTCGCACAGTATGCGTGGAGCACCTCGCCGCTGCGCCGCTACGTGGACCTCGTGAACCAGTGGCAGTTGCTCGCCTGCGTGGAGCATGGCGTGGCCGCCAAGCTCGTCGCGCCGTTCAAGCCCAAGGACGCCGATCTGTTCGCCGTCGTGCAGGGCTTCGACGAGACTTACACCGCTTACGCCGATCATCAGCGCCGCATGGAGTACTTCTGGTGCCTGCGCTGGCTGCAGCAGGAGATGCGCGGTGAGGCTGGGCGCGAGCCGCGCCGCGAGTTCCCGGCGAGCGTGGTGAAGGACGACCTGGTGCGCTTCGAAGAAGTGCCGCTGCTCATGCACGTGCCTGCACTCGGCGTGCACGCGCGCGGCACGCGCCTGATGATGGAAGTGCTGTCGATCGACGAGCTGACCATCGAGGCTTCGGTGCGCATGCTGCGCGTGCTCGATGCGCCCGTCGTGACGAGCGGCGAGCCGGCCGAAGAGGAGTCGGGCGAAGACGAAGAGCTCATCGAGGCCGCCGACGAATCCGCGCAAAGCGAAGCGGAAGCCGTCGCGGAAGCGGGCGTTGCGCAAGGCGAGGCGGCAAGCGACGCTCCCGCAGCGGAAGAGCAATCGAGCGACCAGCACGCCACGGAGCCGCGCGAATGAGTGCCGGCGAGTCGAAGCCGGTTGTGCGCGCCGACCGCTACGCGGTAGTCGGCAACCCGGTGGCGCACAGCAAGTCGCCGTACATCCACGCGCAGTTCGCGCTGCAAACGGGCGAGCGCGTCGAGTACGACCGCCTGCTCGCGCCGCTGGACGGTTTCGTCGAGCACGTGCAGGCATTTCACGCGGCGGGCGGGCGCGGCCTGAACGTGACCGTGCCGTTCAAGCTCGAAGCGCATGCGCTCGCGCACAAGCTGTCGCCGCGTGCGGCGGCGGCGGGCGCGGTCAACACGCTGCGCTTCGACGCAGACGGCATCTTCGGCGACAACACCGACGGCTTCGGCCTCGTGCGCGACATCGAGGTGAACCTCGGCGCTGCGCTCGAAGGCGCGCGCGTGCTGCTGCTCGGCGCGGGCGGCGCGGCGCGCGGCGTCGTGCTGCCGATGCTCGAGCGCCGGCCGCGCGAGATCACTATCGTGAACCGCACGGCGCCCAAGGCGCACGCGCTCATCGAGCAGTTCGAAGGCGCGGCGGGCGAGTTCGGCTGCCTCCTCAACGGCGGCGGTCCGCACGCGGTCGATCCCAACCCCTACGACGTGATCGTGAACGCGACGGCGGGCAGCCTCGATGCAGCCTTGCCCGAATGCGACGAGCACGCGTTCGGCGCGCGCACGCTCGCCTACGACATGATGTACGGCGCGCAGCACACCGTGTTCATGCGCCACGCGGAGGCACTTGGCGCGCGCGCGGCCGACGGCCTTGGCATGCTGGTCGAGCAGGCCGCCGAGTCGTTCTTCGTGTGGCGCGGCGTGCGGCCCGAGGGCGCGCCGGTGCTGGCGGCGTTGCGCGCGCAGCTTGCCGCGCAGGCCGCGTAACGCCCAGCGCTTCTCGCACAAAACGGAGACGACGCCATGCGCAGGCAAGCCATCGGTGCGCAAGCCGCGGCGGTCGCGAGCGGCAGCGGGCGGCGCGCGCAGTCGCGCAAGCGTCCTGGCGCGCTGCGCTGGCTGATCTGGGTGGTCTCGGTGTTCGCGATGGCGTGGATCGCCCTCCAGCTCTTTTACTTCGCGCAAATCGCGCTCTGGAACTTCGTCGATCCGCAAACCACGGCTTTCATGCGCACCGACGCCGCGCGTCTTTCCAGCGACCGCCCCGGTCTCTCGATTCAGCACGAGTGGGTGCCGTACGACCAGATTTCGCGCAACCTGAAGCGCGCGATCATCGCGTCCGAGGACGCGAACTTCGTCAACAACAACGGCTACGAAACCGACGCCATCCTCCAGGCGTGGGAAAGGAACAAGCAGCGCGGACATATCGTGCGCGGCGGCTCGACCATCACGCAGCAGCTCGCCCGCAACCTGTTCCTCTCGCGCGAGCAGAGCTACATCCGCAAGGGCCAGGAGTTCATCATCACGTGGATGCTGCAGACGCTGCTCGACAAGGAGCGCATCTTCGAGATCTATCTAAATTCGGTGGAGTGGGGCAATGGCGTGTACGGCGCGCAAGCCGCCGCGCGCTACTACTACCGCACGAGCGCCGCGAAGCTCACGCCGTGGCAATCGGCGCGGCTCGCGGTGATGCTGCCGCGTCCCAAGTACTTCGACGAGCATCGCAACTCGGCCTATCTCGCGCAGCGCACCGCCGTGATCGCGCGGCGCATGGGGGCGGCTGAGCTGCCGCATTGAAGCGCCGTCGAATCGCCACGCCAATGAAAAACGCGCCGTCCTTGCGGCGCGTTTGCATTTGATTGTCTGCGCTTCCTCGGCTTACTGGCGCGCGAGCCGCGCGTTGTCCGGCATCGGCATATTGAAGTTGGTGCGAAACGGGTTGATGTCGAGGCCGCCGCGCCGCGTGTAGCGCGCGTAGACGGCGAGCCGGTCCGGCTTGCACTCGCGCAGGATGTCCATGAAGATGCGCTCGGCGCACTGCTCGTGAAAACCCGTGTGATTGCGGTACGAGATGATGTAGCGCAACAGGCCCGCCTGATCGATCTGCGGCCCGACGTAGTGGACCTGCACGCTGCCCCAGTCGGGCTGCCCCGTCACCGGGCAGTTCGACTTGAGCAGGTTCGAGATCAGCGTTTCTTCTACCGGGGCTTCGTCGAAGGCCGCCTTCAGCAGCGTCGGTTCCGGGTGATAGATCTCCGTGTCGAGATCGAGGCGATCGAGCGAGAGTCCGTCGAATTCCTCGAACGGGATCTTGCCGAACGCACCCGGCTGGTCGAGCCGCACCGATACCGATGCGCCGCAGGCCGCCGTCGCATCGCGCCTGATCGTGTCGCGCACCACGTCGGCGGATTCGAACGGCGTTTGCGCGAACGAGCCCAGATAGAGCTTGAACGACTTCGATTCGATGATGTTCGGCGAGTCGGCGGGAATGAAGAACGTGGCGATCGCGATCTGCGGCTTGCCGCGCGCGTTGAGCCAGGAAAGCTCGTAGGCGTTCCAGATATCGCTGCCGAAGAACGGCAGTTGCGCGCCTATGCCGATCTGTTCGCGCGCGCCGGCGCGCGGGATCGGGAACAGGAGCGAAGCGTCGTATTGCTCGGTGTAGGTGGAGGCCTTGCCGAGCGGAGATTGGTCGGGAGTCATGATACGTTGGCTTCGGTTGCGAGATTGGTCACGCCGCTTGCCACGTGCCCGGTGGCCGTGATCGAGCGCGCGGATTCGCAATGGCGGATCTGGTCGTCGAAGAAAAAATGGGGTTCGAACTCGCGCAGGAACGGGCCTTTGTCGAGTCCGCCAAGGAACATCGCTTCGTCGATCTCGATGTTCCAGGCCATCAGCGTCCGGATTGCGCGCTCGTGCGCGGGCGCCGAGCGCGCGGTGACGAGGGCGGTGCGGATGCGCATTTGCGCGTTCGCGTCGGCGAACTTCTGCAGACGGTTCAGCGCTGCCAGCAGCGGCTGCAGCGGGCCTTGCGCGAGCGGCAGTTCGCGGTTGTCGCGCTCGTGGCTCACGAACGCGGAAAGCCCCTTGCTCTGGAAAATCTGCTCGGCTTCGTCGGAAAAGAGCACCGCATCGCCGTCGAACGCAATGCGAATCTCATGCGCATTACGTTCCGCCATTGTCGCCGAATTTTGGTCAATGCGCGGAAAGACGCGTGCGGCGGGGAAACCGGCGTCGAGCGCGCTCTTCACGTCCGCCGGGTTCGCGGAGAGAAACAGCGACGCGTTGAGCGGCTTGAGGTAATGCCATGGCTCGCGCCCGCGCGTGAACACGCCGCGCTGAATGTCGAGTCCGTGCTCGCGGCACGAGCTGAACGCGCGCAGACCGCTGATGGGATCGCTGCGCGAGAGGATCACGACTTCCACGTGATGCGCACCGTCATTGAGCGCGAGCAGCTTGCGGATCAGCGCGAACGCCACGCCTGGCCGCGCGGGCACGTTCAGGCGCTCG
Organism: Paraburkholderia sp. CNPSo 3272; assembly: GCF_024206495.1. Classification (GTDB taxonomy): domain Bacteria; phylum Pseudomonadota; class Gammaproteobacteria; order Burkholderiales; family Burkholderiaceae; genus Paraburkholderia. Next base: position 77,230 of record NZ_JAMBPQ010000034.1, read on the forward strand.
CGCTGGAGCGCCTCGTAGGCTTGCAGGTCGCCGGCCTCGAACACGTGGTTTTCCTCCTCGAAATCGAAGAGCGCACGCGACGAAATGGCGACGACGAGCTTGTCGGAAAGCGAAACGGACACGATTGCGGCTCGTTACGCGAGGAACAACCGATACGCGGGATTGCTCGTCTCTTCCCAGTGCGGATAGCCGAGCGTGGCGAGGAAGCGGCGGAACTCGGCGTCTTCGGCGGCGGGCACCTGGATGCCCACCAGAATCGAGCTGTAGTCGGCGCCCTGGTTGCGGTAGTGGAACAGGCTGATGTTCCAGTTCGGCGCCATCGACGAAAGAAAGCGCATGAGCGCGCCCGGCCGCTCCGGAAACTCGAAGCGGAACAGGCGTTCGTCGTGCGCGAGCGGCGAGCGCCCGCCCACCATGTAGCGGATGTGCTGCTTCGACAGTTCGTCGCCCGTGAGATCGACGCTCGGAAAGCCGTGATCGACGAAGGTCTTCGCGATCTGCTGCGACTCGCCGCGGTTGCGGATCTGCACGCCCACGAAGATGTGCGCGCGCTCGGCGTCGTCGATGCGGTAGTTGAACTCGGTCACGCTGCGCGTGCCGACCAGCTCGCAGAAGCGCTTGAAGCTGCCGCGCTCCTCGGGGATCGTCACGGCGAACACCGCTTCGCGCGCCTCACCCACCTCGGCGCGC
>NZ_JAMBPQ010000035.1 GCF_024206495.1 Paraburkholderia sp. CNPSo 3272
GAACTCACTGCCCGTGGCGCGAAACGCAATCTTGCAGCCCAAACCGCCGGAGCACCGCACAGCGCGTGGCGGCTCAGTCACAGTCCTGCAGTGAACCTCGCCCTGTCAAACGGGTACTTACGTTCTCTCGGTCTCCCATCGGTTAGCCGGTAGTCGATCAACCGATCCGAACCGCCGTGTACGGACCCGTACGCACGGTGGTGTGGGAGGGGTCGGGCCGCGAGGCCTGCCCCTATCCCGATCGCCTGCGCCGCGCATGTATCGCTGGCGCAAAAGCAAACGGCGCCGCATTTTTGCGGCGCCGTTGTTCGTTGAGCGCGTCGTTCGCGTCAGTCGGGACGGTGGACGATTTCGTCGTGATCGTCGTGATCATGATCGTGATCGTCGTCGTCGAGCTCCCAGGACGGGAACGGGTCGGCGTAGCCCAGCCACGCTTCGGGTCCTGCCGCGTATTCCGCATCGTTGAGAAGGCATGCATCGAGCTTCGCGCGCCACGCGTCGCGCTCGAGATCGATGCCGATCATCACCAGCTCCTGGCGGCGGTCGCCGACGCTGGGGTCGTCGAGATCGCCTTGCCAGTCGGCGGCGATTTCCTTTTCGAGTTCGGCGTCCTGCGGCCATTCCTCGCGCGGCAGCGCCGCCCACCAAGTGCCCGCGGGACCGTGACGACACACGCCGCCCGCTTGCGAGAGCGTGCCCGTGATGTCGTTGCGTGTGGCGAGCCAGAAGAAGCCCTTCGAGCGCAGCACGCCCTTCCACTCCTGGTTGAGCAGCGCCCAGAAGCGCTCGGGATGAAACGGGCGGCGCGCGCGATAGACGAAGTTGCTGATGCCGTACTCGTCGGCTTCGCTGCGCGGCGCATGCGTATGCGCTGGATCGTGGCAATGCGCCGGGTCATCGCGCTGCTCATGGTCATGCAGCGACGCGAGCCAGCCCGGCGCGCTCGACGCCGCATCGAAATCGAAGCGGCCCGTGTTGACCACTTCCTCGAGCGGCACATTGCCGAAGCGGCTCACTACCTGCACCGCGCGCGGATTGATGCGCGCGAGTATGTGCTGCAGGCGCGCGAGTTCGTCGTCGCTCACGAGATCGGCCTTGTTCAGCACGAGCACGTCGCAGAACTCCACCTGATCGACGAGCAGCTCCACGATCGCGCGGTCGTCTTCCTCGCTCGCCGCCACGCCGCGCTGCGCGAGCTGGTCGGCGCTCGCGTAGTCGCGCAGGAAGTTGAATGCGTCGACGACGGTGACCATCGTGTCGAGACGCGCGAATTCATCGAGCGCGATGCCGTCGTCGCCGGCGAACGTGAAGGTTTCCGCGATCGGCATGGGCTCGGCCACGCCGGTCGATTCGATCACGATGGCGTCGAAGCGCTGGCCGGCGCGCGCCGGGTCGGCGAGGCGCTGGACCTCGGTGAGCAGGTCGTCGCGCAGCGTGCAGCAAATGCAGCCGTTCGACATTTCGACCACGCGCTCTTCCACGCGCGAGAGCGCCGAGGCGTCAAGCACGAGCGCGGCGTCGATGTTCACCGAGGCAAGGTCGTTGACGATCACCGCCACGCGCAGGCCCGCGCGGTTCGACAGGATATGGTTGAGCAGCGTGGTCTTGCCCGCGCCCAGAAAACCCGAGAGCACGGTGACGGGCAGTGGCGGCTGGTTCATCGCAGTGTGGTGCAGAAAGTGAATCGGAAGGCGCGCCGCGCGAAAGGATCGAAATCCTCGTAAGGGTGCGGCGCCAGCCAGCATTTTGCACCATGCACGCGCCCCGCGCAGGGCACGCGTGCCGCCGCATTCAGGGCGCAAGCACGCTGGGGCACTCAGCACGCGTTCAAGCGTGCTATTGCATGAGATGCCACTTGCGCAAAATGTCGGCGATTTGCTGCGCGTACTGGTCGCGCAGCGTCGGCGTTTCGGAATGGTAAGCGCCGATGGCAGCCCACGTGTTGCCGTACTTGTTCATCTTCTGGCGCAGATGCCACGCGGCGATATAGACGTTTTTGCACGGCTCCATGAGCGTGCTTTGCGAAATGCCGTACTGCGAGAGCACGGGCAGATGCACGGAATTGATCTGCATGACGCCGTAGTCGATCGAACCGTTCGCATTCCTGTGTACTGCGTCGGGACGGTTGTGCGACTCCTGCCAGGCAATGGCGCGCAGAATCAGCGGATTGACCTTCTGGTAGCGCGCGGCCTCGTCGAAACAGTCCGCGTGCGCGAGCGTGCTGACGCTCGCGGTGACGAGCACCACGGCGGCGGCAAGCGTAGCGGACCAGACGTTGGGCATGGCGACTCGCGCGGAAGCTGACAAAAGGGCAAGGACAAGCAAAGAGGCGAACGGCGCAGCCTGCAGAATGACGCAATCTCTCGCTGGGCGGCCTGATTTCTGGCGCGCAATGCGGGAATTCCCACATAAAGACGGGGGAAACGTGCGTTGGCCATCCTTCGGGCCGCTCGTATGATACCGGTCACCGATGACGAGTCAAGTTGGCTGCTCAGTCAAGACGCTGCGCTTCGAGCCAATCGAAGTCCGCGCGCGCCAGCTGATGAGGCATGCATGCTTACAAAAAGCTTGGGATTACCGGCTGGCGCGGCTCGGCGATTAGAAGAATTCCCCGGAGAGCCATTTTTTGTGACAAATTCGACACGAAAAACTGCTACTGTTTCATCTTTTGTTGACTAACGGACGTCCGGGCTGAGGAGAGCCGGCGCCGGCACTAGTCAGGAAAGCACAGGCGAGTCGGCCCCAAAGCCGTACGTCGAGGACGAATAGCCGCGCGCGTCTGCCGCTGGCTTCGATAAGACACCCATGAGAAGAAATCGTATGGCTTTGCGTCGCGTCGCCACGGCGCTGCTCGTGAGCGGACTCATTACGGCACAGCTTGCCTATGCGCAGGTCACGCTCAATTTTGTCAACGCCGACATCGACCAGGTGGCGAAGGCAATTGGCGCCGCCACCGGCAAAACGATCATCGTCGATCCCCGCGTGAAGGGCCAGCTCAACCTCGTCTCCGAGAACGCTGTACCTGAAGACCAGGCGCTCAAGACCCTGCAGTCGGCGCTACGCATGCAAGGCTTCGCGCTCGTGCAGGATCATGGCGTCCTGAAGGTCGTGCCGGAAGCCGACGCCAAGCTGCAGGGCGTGCCCACCTATGTGGGCAATGCGCCCACCGCGCGTGGCGACCAGGTGGTGACCCAGGTGTTCACGCTCAGGCACGAGTCGGCGAACAACCTGCTGCCGGTGTTGCGCCCGCTCATCTCGCCGAACAACACCATCGCCGCCTACCCGTCGAACAACACGCTCATCGTGACCGACTATGCGGACAACGTGCGCCGCATCGCCTCGATCATCGCGGGTGTGGACTCGGCCGCCGGCCAGCAGGTCCAGGTGGTGCCGCTGCACAATGCCAATGCGCTCGACATCGCGCCGCAAATCGCCAAGATGCTCGACCCGGGTTCGATCGGCGCCTCGGACCCGTCGCTGAAGGTTTCGGTCATCGCCGACCCGCGCACCAACTCGCTGATGCTGCGCGCTTCGAACGCGCAACGCCTCGCCTCCGCGGTCCAGCTATCGAAGCAGCTCGACGCGCCCACCAGCATGCCGGGCAACATTCACGTCGTGCCGCTGCGCAATGCCGACGCCACGCAACTCGCCAAGACGCTGCGCGGTATGCTCGGCAAGGGCGGCAACGATACGTCGTCGTCCGGCAATGCGAACGGCTTCAACCAGGCCGGCAACAGCGGCGGCGGCGGCGGCATGTCGACCGGCACCTCCGGCACGCCGCCGCTGCCGTCGAGCTCGCTTGGCGGCGGCACGTCGTCGGGCAGTTCGCTTGGCGGGGGCAGTTCGTACGGCAGCGGCGGCAGCGGCGGCAGCAACGAAGCCCCGTTCCTCGGCGGCGACAAGGACAAGGGCGACGAGAACCAGCCGGGCGGCATGATCCAGGCCGATGCGGCGACCAACTCGCTGATCATCACGGCGCCGGATGCGGTGTACCGCAACCTGCGCGCCGTGATCAACCAGCTCGACGCGCGGCGCGCACAGGTCTATATCGAGGCGCTGATCGTCGAGCTGAACTCGACCACCAACGCCAACCTGGGCATTCAGTGGCAGGTCGCGAGCGGCAACGTCTACGCGGGCACCAATCTCGCGACGGGCAGCGGCAACAGCATCGTCAACCTGACGGCGGCAGCGGCGGCCGCTGCGAGCACCGGCGGCCTCGCCAACGCGCTCGGGGCTTCCAGCCTCCAGCAGGGCCTGAACGTCGGCTGGATCAAGAACATCTTCGGCGTGCAGGGGCTTGGCGCGTTGCTGCAGGCGCTCTCGCAAACGGCCGACGCCAACGTGCTGTCCACGCCTAACCTCATCACGCTCGACAACCAGGAAGCGAAGATCGTCGTCGGTACGAACGTGCCGATCCAGACGGGTTCGTATTCGAACCTCACGAGCGGCACGGCGAGCACGGCGTTCAACACGTACGACCGTGTGGACGTGGGCTTGACGCTGCACATCAAGCCGCAGATCACCGACGGCGGCATCCTCAAGCTGCAGCTGTACACGGAAGACTCGGCGATCGTGACGGGCACGACCAACGCGACGACCAATCCGGCCGGCCCCGAGTTCACCAAGCGTTCGATCCAGTCGACCGTGCTGGCCGACAATGGCGAGATCATCGTGCTCGGCGGCCTGATGCAGGACAACTATCAGGTCGCCAACAGCAAGGTGCCGCTGCTCGGCGACATTCCGTGGATCGGCCAGCTGTTCCGCTCGGAAAACAAGACGCGCGAGAAGACCAACCTGATGGTGTTCCTGCGTCCGGTGATCATCAGCGACCGCGACACGGCGCAGGCGGTCACGTCGAATCGCTACGACTATATCCAGGGCGTGACGGGCGCATACAAGTCCGACAACAACCTGATCAAGGATCGCGACGACCCGGTCGTGCCGCCGATGCCGGTGGGCCCGAGCCAGGGCGGCTCCGCGCTGAACCTGTTCGATCTCGACCAGATGCGGCGTCAACAGGCGCTGGGCGTACAGCCCGTGGCTCCCGCAAATCCGGCAGGCGCCGTGCAAATGCAGCCCGCCGCACCCGTGCAGACGGCGCCGGTGCAGACGGCGCCGGTGGAAACCACACCGGTGCAGCAGGCGGCGCCGGCCACCACGCGGGTGCAGCCGTGAGCACGCCGCAAGCGCCTGCGGCCAGCGGCGCAGCGGACCGCGAGCCGCCCTCGCCGCTTGCCGCGCGCCTCGTGCCGTATGGCTTTGCGCGCAGCGGCCAGATCCTGGTCGCCCAGCAACGCGCCGAAGGCCTCGAAGTGTGGATCAGCGAGCGCACCTCGCAGGCCGCGATCGCCGAGGTCGCGCGCAACTTCGGCGCGTTCGCACTCGTGCGCGTGCCGGCCGACGAACTCGCGCAGGCCATCAACCAGGCGTACGCGCGCCAGGACGGCAGCGCCGCGCAGGTGGTGGGCGAAGTGGAAGGCGAAGTCGATCTTTCGCGCCTCATGCAGGACATTCCCGAAGTGGAAGACCTGCTGGAGTCCGAAGACGACGCGCCGATCATCCGCATGATCAACGCGCTCCTCACGCAGGCCGCGCGCGAGCAGGCATCGGACATTCATATCGAGCCGTTCGAGAATGCCTCGGTCGTGCGCTTTCGCGTGGACGGCACACTGCGCGATGTCGTGCGACCGAAAAAGGCGCTGCACGGCGCGCTGATCTCGCGTATCAAGATCATGGCGCAGCTCGACATCGCCGAGAAACGCCTGCCGCAGGACGGCCGCATCACGCTGCGCGTGGGCGGGCGTCCGGTGGACGTGCGCGTTTCCACGCTGCCCACCGGCCACGGCGAGCGCGCGGTGCTGCGTCTGCTGGAAAAAGACGCGCAGCGCCTGAACCTCGAAGCGCTCGGCATGGCCGGCGACACGCTCGGCAAGTTCGACCAGCTGATCGCGAAGCCGCACGGCATCGTGCTCGTGACCGGGCCGACGGGCTCGGGCAAGACGACCACGCTCTACGCGTCGATGTCGCGGCTCGAAACGGCCACGACCAACATCATGACCGTGGAAGACCCGATCGAGTACGACCTCTCGGGCATCGGGCAAACGCAGGTGAACGAGCGCATCGGCATGACGTTTGCGCGCGCGTTGCGCTCGATCCTGCGTCAGGACCCGGACATCATCATGATCGGTGAAATCCGCGACCTCGAAACCGCGCAGATCGCGGTGCAGGCGTCGCTCACGGGCCACCTCGTGCTCGCGACGCTCCATACCAACGACGCCGCCTCGGCGGTGACGCGTCTGACCGACATGGGCGTCGAGCCGTATCTGCTCGCCTCGTCGCTGCTCGGCGTCCTCGCGCAGCGCCTCGTGCGCCAGCTTTGCCCCGTGTGCAAGGAAGAACGCGTGGAAGACGACGGCAGAAAGCGCTGGCATCCGGTGGGCTGCGATCGTTGCGGCCATTCGGGCTACGCAGGACGGCGCGGCGTGTACGAACTGCTGCTCATCGACGAGCCGATTCGCGCGCTCATCCACCGCAACGCCGCCGATGCGGAAATCTTCGCGGCCGGCCGCGCGCAAGGCATGCGCACGCTGCGTGAAGACGGCGAGCGCTGGGTCGAAGCGGGCAGGACGTCGCTCGAGGAAGTGTTGCGCGTGACGGGCGGCGCGTAATGCGCCGCACGACGGGCCGCACGATGAACCACCAGATGGACGCTCAATAAAAGCGAGGGCGATCAGCAACATGCCGGCATTTCGCTTCGAAGCCATCGACGCCACGGGCAAACCGCAAAAAGGCGTGCTCGACGCGGACAGCGCTCGCGGCGCGCGTGCGCTGCTGCGCGGCCAGGGTCTCACTCCGCTCGTGGTCGAACCCGCCGCGAGCCGCACGCGCGGCGCGCGCCAGCAAAGGCTCGCGCTCGGGCGCAAGCTCTCGCAGCGCGAGCAGGCGATCCTCACGCGCCAGCTCGCGAGCCTGCTGGTGGCGGGCTTGCCGCTTGGCGAGGCGCTTGCGGTGCTCACCGAGCAGTCCGAGCGCGACTACATCCGCGAGCTGATGGCGGCCATTCGCGCCGAGGTGCTCGGCGGCCATTCGCTCGCAAGCGCCCTCGAGCAGCATCCGCGCGACTTCCCGGATATCTACCGTGCGCTCGTGGCCGCGGGCGAGCACACCGGCAAGCTCGGCATCGTGCTGTCGCGTCTGGCCGACTACATCGAGCAGCGCAACGCGCTCAAGCAGAAGATCGTGCTCGCCTTCACCTATCCGACGATCGTCACGATCATCGCGTTCGGCATCGTCACGTTCCTGCTCAGCTACGTGGTGCCGCAAGTGGTGAACGTGTTCGCGAGCACTAAGCAGCAACTGCCCTTGCTCACCATCGTGATGATGGCGCTCTCGGGCTTCGTGCGGCAGTGGTGGTGGGCGGTGCTGATCGCCGTGGCCGTGGTGGCGTGGATCGTGCGCTCGACCTTGCGCCGGCCAGGCCCCCGCCTCGCATTCGACCGCTGGATGCTCACCGCGCCGCTCGCGGGCAAGCTCGTGCGCGGCTACAACACCGTGCGCTTCGCGAGCACGCTCGGCATTCTGAGCGCGGCGGGCGTGCCGATCTTGCGCGCGCTGCAGGCGGCCGGCGAAACGCTCTCGAACAAGGCGATGCGCACGAACATCGACGAAGCCATCGTGCGTGTGCGCGAAGGCACGTCGCTCTCGCGCGCGCTTGGCAACACGAAGACGTTTCCGCCCGTGCTCGTGCACCTGATTCGCTCTGGCGAGGCGACGGGCGACGTGACGACCATGCTCGACCGCGCAGCCGAAGGCGAGGCGCGCGAACTCGAGCGGCGCACGATGTTCCTCACGAGCCTGCTCGAACCGCTCTTGATCCTGGCGATGGGGGGCGTGGTGCTCGTGATCGTGCTCGCGGTGATGCTGCCGATCATCGAGCTGAACAACCTCGTGCAGTAAGGCGTACGAACTGCACGAAGCCGCAGGAAGGCGGGCGCGCCGAACTCAGCGCATGTAGATGGTGGGACCGGCTGCGTTGGGCGGCAGGAAGATTTCGGAGTGCACGCCGTGACGGTCGATGACGATCGAGCGGGGGCGCACTTCGAAGAGTTTGGAGTTCTGGTCGAGCGGGCCGCCGAGCGAAATGGCCCGCGGGGGTTCGCCGCCCACGCTGACGATGGCCGCCGCGCCCTGGGCGAGCGAGAGGATGCCGAACAGGTGAATGTCCTGCACGGGGTTGCGCTCGAGCCTGCCACCGAACAGCGTGCCGGCCTGGTCGAGCGAAACCGGCGCGCGGGCGGCGGCGGCCTGCACCGGCGCCGCGCGGTTGGTGGCGAGGGTGATCGTCCACCACGTGGCCGTGGCGCAGAACACCGCAAACGCGGCGAGGGAAAGAAGGCGGATTTGCAGTGGGCTCATGCGCTCATTGTACGAAGGTTTATGAAATTTTTGATGTACGCGTTTGCCATGCCCGCAAGGCGTCGGAAAGGCGTCATCGTGTGACATTACAATGACCCGTCATGCGTGCGAGGACCCGGCTCGATTCGAGCGGCGGGTTCGATTGCAGCGGGACGAAGCGCGGCGCACAGGCGTGCACCGCACCATATCTAGCAAGGGAGGAAAGAACTCATGTCCATGTGGGCCAAACGCCGTGCCGAAATCGAAGTCACGCGCGCGCGCCGCCAACGCGGCTTCACGCTCATCGAAATCATGGTCGTGATCGCGATTCTCGGCATTCTGGCCGCGTTGATCGTGCCGAAGATCATGAGCCGTCCCGATGAAGCGCGCCGCGTCGCCGCGCGCCAGGACATCGGCACGATCATGCAGGCGATGAAGCTCTATCGCCTCGACAACGGCCGCTATCCGACCCAGGATCAGGGGCTGCAGGCGCTGGTGCAAAAGCCGACCACCGACCCCGTGCCGAACAACTGGAAGGACGGCGGCTATCTGGAGCGTCTGCCCAACGACCCGTGGGGCAACGCGTACCAATATCTGAACCCGGGCGTGCACGGCGAGATCGACGTATTCAGCTACGGGGCCGACGGCAAACCCGGCGGCGAAGGCAACGACGCCGACGTCGGGTCCTGGCAATAAGGCATCCGCCACGCCGCATCCATGCAACCGAGCCGCCTTTCCCCTAGTCGGGACCGCCGATCGTCACGCACCTCGCGCGCGGCGGGCTTCACGCTGCTCGAAATGCTCGTGGTGCTGCTGATCGCGGGGATTCTCATCTCGCTCGCTTCGCTCACGCTCACGCGCAATCCGCGCACCGACCTGAACGAAGAAGCGCAGCGGCTCGCGCTGCTGTTCGAATCGGCCGGCGACGAGGCACAGGTGCGCGCCCGGCCCATTGCATGGCAGCCGCTCGCGGGCGGGTTCCGCTTCGACGTCCATACCGAGGACGGCTGGCGTCCGCTGCGCGACGATCTGCTCGGCCCGCGCCACTGGGAAGGCGGCGTGACCGGCGTGGCGATCACCTACCCCGGCAGCGACGACACGCAGGCCAACCGGCTCATTTTCGGCACCGAAGCCGTGGACGTGCCGGTGCAGGTCACGCTCTTCTCGGCAGCCGGCCGCGCGACGATCGTCGGCACCGGCACTGGCCGCTTCGAGGTGCGCTGAGATGCGGCTCTCGATGCGTGGGGGAAAGCGCGGCCACCGCGCTCGCGTGGTTCGTCCGGGTCGTCCGGTTGGACCGCTGCGTGAGCGCGGCTTCACGATGATCGAGGTATTGGTTGCGCTCGCAATCATCGCGATTGCGCTGGCCGCGTCGCTGCGCGCCGTGGGCAGCCTCGCCGCAAGTGAAGCCGATCTGCACGACCGCCTGCTCGCGGGCTGGAGTGCGGACAACACGCTCGCGCAACTGCGTCTCGCGCACGCGTGGCCGGACCTTGGAGAGAGCAGCTTCGACTGCACGCAGGGCAATCTGCGGCTGACCTGCACGCAGAACGTCGCGACGACGCCCAACCCCGTCTTCCGCCGCGTCGAGGTGTCGGTGACGGCGCTCGGCCGTTCCGGCAATCTCGCGCAACTCGTCACGGTGCTCGCCAATGAGACGAACCGCTCCTTGTGACCGCGCGCGCGTCGCCGCGCCAGCGCGCGGCTTCACGCTGATCGAGCTGCTCGTGGCGATCGCCATCATGGCCGTGGTGGCGATCCTCTCGTGGCGCGGCCTCGACGAGATCGTGCGCGGGCGCGAAACCATCACCCGCTCGATGGCAGAGGAACGCGTGTTCGCGCAGATGTTCGACCAGATGCGCATCGACTTGCGCGAAGCGACCTCCGACGACGAAGCGGGCGGCGTCGCCATCTCGCTCGACGGCGGCGCGCTGCAGGTCGTGCGCGCGTTCGCGGTGCCGCCGGGCGCGGCGCCGCGCCTGCAAGTGGTGCGTTACCGCGTGTCGGGCGGCCAGGTGGTGCGCTATGCGTCGCCCCCGCTCGCCAATCTCGGCGAGCTGCGGCGTGCACTGCGCGGCGGCGAGGGCGACAACTGGGGCGCATTGCCGATGATGAGCGGCGTGGACGTCATCAACGCGCGCCTGTACGTGCCGAAGACGGGCTGGACGGCGAACATGCAGGACGTGCGCTCGCAGGTGAGCGGCAACAACAACGATCTCAAGGTGCCGCAGCTCGGCAACGCGCCGCTGCCGCGCGCGGTCACGGGCGTGCAGGTGAGCGTCGGTGCGCATTCGCTCGAGCGGCCGGTGACGCGCGTATTCATGGTGGGGGAATGACGTTGCGCACACAACGAACTTCCGCCAGACGATTGCGACGATCCAGCCGCGCTACGCGCGCACGGCGCGGCGCGGCCATCATCAGCGCGCTGCTCGTCGTGGCGCTGTCGGCGATCCTCGTCTCGGGCATGTTGTGGCGCCAGCAGGTGCAGCTGCGCCGCATCGAGAATCAGCGGCTGCTCGCGCAGGCGCAATGGATCGCGCGCGCCTCGCTCGACTGGACGCGCCTCGTGCTGCGCTCCGAAGCGGATACGTCGGCGGGCATCACGTATCTCGGCGGCGCGTGGGGCGTGCCGCTCGCGAGAACGCGCCTGTCCGACTTTCTCGGCCAGATCGGCGAGGCGCACGCGCAACAGGGCGCGGACACCTGGCTGTCGGGTTCGATCGAAGACGCCCAGGCGCGCTTCAATCTGCGCGATCTCGTGGCGAGCAACGCGCCGGGCTCGCTGCAGCTGAATCTCACAGAGATCGAAGCGTTCGCGCGCCTGCTGCAGATTCTCGGGATCGACCAGCAACTGGCCAAGAACACCGCGGTGTATCTGCGCTCGGGCCTCGCCTATTCGGCAACGCGCTTCCAGACGCAAACCGCCACGACGAGCGGCACCTCGCAAACCGAAGTGCTCGCAGGCGGCGGGTCGACGGGCAGCGGCAACTACACCGACAACCCGGGCCTCTCCGACTCCGACAACAACAGCGGCGTCGCGCCGCTCCTGATGACGAGCGTCGATTCGCTGCTCGACGTGCCCGGCTTCACGCCCGACGCCGTCGCGCGGCTGCGCCCGTTCGTGACAATCCTGCCCACCGTGACGCCCGTGAACATGAACACGGCGAGCGCCGAGGTGATCGCCTCCGTCGTAACGGGCATGAGCCTGTCGAACGCGCAGGCCCTCGTCGCACGTCGCCAGAGCGTGTTTTTCCGCAACGTGAGCGACGTGCAGCTCGCGCTCGAAGGCGTGGGCGCGAAGCAGGCCTCGATCGACACTACGCAGATCGACGTCAACACGAGTTATTTTCTCGTCCATGGGCGCGTGCAGCACGAGCGCGCCGAGGTGGACCGCACGACGCTAGTCTGGCGCGACCCGCTTACTCATACGACGCGCATCGTGCGCGTTCGCGACGAACCATGAATCCGTCCCCGACCAACATCGAAAAGAGGTGCGTTTGAGCACGCTGATCGTTCTCATGCCGCCCCGCGACCCGGCGGTCCACTCGCAGGAATGGCAGCTGCCGGAACTGCCGTTCGTGCTGCTCGACAAGACAGGCAACACGCAGCGCGCGGGCCGTTCGGCGCTCGGGCTGCTGCCGAAGGCCTCGGCCACCGTCCTGATGATCGCCGCGCGCGACCTGCTCACGCTCGCCGCCACGGTGCCGCCGCTCAAGGGGCCGCGGCTGCGTCAGGCGCTGCCGAACGTGGTCGAGGATCATCTGATCCAGGATGCGCAGACCTGCCATCTGGCGCTCGATCCCAAGCGCCTCGCCGACGGCCGCCAGGTGGTGGCGGCCATCGACCGCGGCTGGTTCCGCTTTCTGCTGGAAGGCTTCACCGCCTCCGGGCACCGCAATCTGCGCGCCGTGCCCGTGGCGCGCTGCCTGCCGGCCGCGCAGGCGGTCGAAGCGGTTCAGGAGGTCCCGGTGACCGAACCGGCCGGGTCCGCGGCGCCGGGCGCAGCGCCCGACGCCGCGCCTGCCGCGCCTCCCGCCCCCGAACCCGTGACCGCATGCGTGCTAGGCCATGTCGTTGCGACCGCGCCCACGCTGCTGCCCGGCGTCGCGCCCGAGCCGGCGGCTGCTACGGCGCAAGCGGCGCTCGAACTCGCGATCGTGCGCGGCGCGCTCGCCGAGGGTTTCGCGGTGCCCGCCGCGAGCGTCTCCGCCACCGTCACGGCGCTGGCCGGCGGCGCGCCGGTTTCGGGCTACGTCCTCACCAATCTGCCAGGCGAGCCCGTGAGTGCCGCCGCGCGCGCGTCGCTGGCCGCCGCGTTGCCGGGTGCGCAGACGCTCACGTTCGAGGCGCTCGCGCGCCGCGCGCTCGCCTGCCGCTTCGACCTCTGCCAGTTCGAGTTCGCCTCGCAGCCGTGGCGGCTCGACCGCGCGACGCTGCGCCGTCTGCGGGTGCCGATCGTGCTCGTGGCGGCGTCGCTCGTCGTGGCGGTCGTCGGCGCGAATATCCAGTGGCTCATGATGGCGCGCCAGCGCGACGCGATCAGCGCGCAGATGACCGAGCTGCTGCTCAACGCGTTCCCGAAGACGACCGTCGTGCTAGATCCCGCCGGGCAGATGGCGCGCCAGTTGCAGCAGTTGCGCCTCGCTGCGGGCGAGCCCTCGCCCGACGACTTCCTCGCGCTCTCCGACGGCCTCGCGCGCGCGCTCGGTCCGGTGCCGGCGAACGGCATCGCGGCCCTCGACTATCACGACCGGCGTCTGGACGTGACCTTCAAGCCAGGCGTCAACGTCGACGCCGATCTTGCGAAACGCCTCGCGGGCAACGGCCTTGCGGGCACGGTGGATGCCAGCACGGGCAAATGGACGATCAGGAGCGCATCGTGAAGACAACGGCTATGAGCGGCGCGTGGGCCGAGGCCTGGACGAACTTCTGGGAGGCGCGCTCGACGCGCGAAAAGACGCTGCTCACGTGGGGTGGCGCGGTGCTTGCGCTGGCGATCGGCTGGTCGGTGCTGTGGCAGCCCGCCGCCGACGGCCGCGCGCGCCTGCGTGAGAGCCTGCCCGGCATGCAGCGTGAACTCGCGCAGATGACGGCCGAGGCCGACGAGGCGCGCTCGCTGGCCGGCGCGGCGGCCAGCGTGGCGCCGGGCGGCCAGGCGCTCAAGGACGCGGTGAGCGCCTCGCTCGCCGATCACTCGCTCACGGGCGCGCAGATTCAGCTGATCGGCACGACGGTGCAGGTGCAGATGAAGAACGTGTCGTTTCCGGCGTGGGCCGCGTGGCTCGACGACGTGCGCAAGCAGTTCAAGGTGCAGGTGGTCGAGGCGCACATCACCGCGCTGAAGGCCGATGGCCAGGTCGACTTGACGGCCTCGCTGCAACCGGCGAATACGCATTAAAAAGAAAAAGCGCGCATCGAATAGCGCGCAATGAGAATCGCCGGAGATACAAGCAATGAGTTACTGGATGCGGCGTCTGCGCGCCGCGTTGCCCTGGCTGATCGTGGGCGTGCTGTCGAGCGCCGTCGTGCTGCTTGCCCGCCTGCCCGCGGCCTGGATCGCGCCGCAGTTCGCGCGCGCGACCCAGGGGCACGTGAATCTGATCGACCCGGAAGGCTCGCTCTGGCACGGCTCCGCTACGCTGATGCTCGCTGCGGGCCAGGACGCACGCGGCGCGACGCTGCTGCCGGGGCGCATCGTCTGGCGTACGGCGTTCTGGCCGCTGTTCGTCGCGCGCGTGCGTATGCAAATGCTGCAGACCGAGGCGATGCCCGAGGCGGTCACGGTCGATGCGTCGTTGCGCGGCGCGAACGTGAGCGCGGGCACGATCGCCGTGCCCGCGTCGCTGCTCGCCGGTCTCGGAGCGCCCTTCAACACGCTCGACCTGGACGGCAAGGTGCGGCTCGCGTGGAGCCCGTGGCGCGTGTTCGGCACGGATGCGTTCGGACGACTGACCGTCTCGCTCGCCGACATGAGTTCGCGCGTTTCGCTCGTGAAGCCGCTCGGCACGTATCAGGTGGTGCTCCAGGCGCAAGGGGCGACGTCGACGCTCGACCTCTCGACGCAAAAAGGACCGCTGATGCTCGAGGGGCGTGGCGCGTTCTCGCGGGCGTCGGCGTCGTTTCAGGGCACCGCGAGCGCGGCGCCGGATCATTGCGACAACCTGGCGGGCCTGCTGAATCTGCTGGGCCGGCCGGTCGGGCCGGGAACCGTCGCACTGACGTTCATGCGCTGACGACCATGCGCTGAGGTTCGCTGTCTGAGCGTGCGCCCGCCTGCGCGGGCGCGTACGCATTACTGCGGCTGGGCGGCCGTCGTGGCCGTAATCGCTGCCGCTCGGGACGAAGCTGCCGAAGCCACTGCCGGCGCTGCCACGCTGCCCGTCTCGTGATTCATCTGCGAGGCATCCCAGCCGCCGCCGAGCGCCTTCACGAGCCCCACCGACGACACCATGCGCTGCCCGCCGATGCTCACGAGCTTCTGCTGCGCGGTAAAGGCCGTGGCCTGCGCGGAAAGCACGTTCTGGAAATCGGTCGTGCCCGCCTTGTACTCGTTCGTCACGATCGCGAGCGCATGCTGTGCCGACTCCACCGCCTGCTGCTGCACGCCGACCTCTTGCCCGAGGATGCGCTGCGAAGCGAGGTTGTCCTCCACGTCCTGGAACGCGGCCAGCACCGTTTGCCGGTACGTGGCCACCTGCTGGTCGTAGGCGGCGCGCGCGGCCTCGGTCTGGGCCTTGCGCAGCCCGGCGTCGAAGATCGTGCCGGCAAGCGAGGGCCCGAGCGTCCAGAAGCGCGACGGCATCTGCAGCAACTGCGACATCACCGAGCTTTCGAAGCCGCCGCTCGCGGACAGCGTGAGCGTGGGGAAGTACGCCGCGATGGCGACGCCGATCTGCTCATTGGCGGACGCCGCCTTGCGCTCGGCCGAGGCGATGTCGGGCCGGCGCTCGAGCAGCGCCGAAGGCATGGCGAGCGGCACCGTGGGCGGCGTGGCGGCGAGCGGCGACGGCGGGATCGAGAACGCGGAGGCGGGCTGGCCGACCAGGACGGCGATCGCATGCTCGTCCTGGGCGCGCGCCACGCCGTTGTCGATCGCGGAAGCCTGGGCGGATTGCAGCTGGGTTTGCGCCTGGATTACGTCGGCGCGGCCCGCCACGCCCTGCGCGTACTGATTCTGCGTGAGCTGCAGCGACTTCTGGTACGCGACGACCGTATCGTCGAGCAGCTTCTGCTGCGCGTCGAGCGAGCGCAACGTGAAGTAGGTTTGCGCGAGCGTAGCCTGGGCCGACAGACGCGCATTCGCGAGATCGGCGGCGGCGCCCTGCTGGCTCGCCTCCTGCGAGCTGACCGTGCGGCTCACCTTGCCCCAGAGATCGGGTTCCCAGGTGGCGTCGAGCCCCAGGTTGACGTTGTTCTTGATGCTGCCGCTCGACAATCCGCCGCTCGAGTTGGCCACGCGCGTGGGTGTATACGAGCGCGTGCCCGCAAACGAACCGCTGATCACCGGGAAGTACGCCGCCCGCGCCTCGCCCACGAGCGCGCGCGCCTGGCGGTAGGCGGCGGCATATTGCGCGACCGTCTGGTTGCTGGTGTTGAGCTGGTCCATTAGCGCGTTGAGTTGCGCGTCGTCGTAGATCAGCCACCACGCGCCGCGGTCGGAGGTATCGGCGGGTTGCGCGACCTTCCAGCCCTCGGGCGCTTCCTTGAACGAAGCGGGCACGGCGGCGCTGGGCCGGTGGTAGTCGGGGCCGACGGCGCAGCCGGTCAACTGGAAGGTGAGCGCGGCAGCCGCGCACAGCGTCAGGATGGAAAGCGGCTTGGGCGCGCGGCGCGCCACGGACCCGGCGGGTTCAGCGGTCGCGCCGGAGCGGACGAAACGGCAAGGCATGCAAGGATTCCTGTCGATGCAACCGGCGCGCTCAGGCGGCCGGGCGCGCACGGGGGTTGTCGCGTTGCGGCAATGGTAGCGCACGCGCTAGTCATTACACGGAATCCGAAAGCTTACGCGTTGGAAGGGGTGGCGGGTGTTACGGCGCCAGGCGCGCCGGTTACGCGTCGTTACGGCGGCGCTTCGGTGCGCGGCAGGCGAGCTGGCCGCCATCGCACAGGGGCGCAGGCGCTGCTGGTGTGACTGCTGCGAGTGCCGTTGCGGTCGCGGGCGTGGCCGGCACGACAGCGCTAGCCGCGGCGGGTTCGGGCTGCGCGCGCCGACGCTGCGCCAGCACCACGGCCACCACCGCGATCGAGCCGCCCGGCAGCGCGAACATGGCTGCATACAACGCGAGCTTGCGCCAGCGCGACGACTCACCGGCCTTCGCGAAAGCGAGGCGGGCGGTGTCGGTGACGGAGCGGCCAAGGCCGCCAAGCGCGTTGATGAGAAAAAGCATGATGCGGAAACGGGTGGACGTAGAAGAACGAAACTGGTTGCCTGTCATAATATTGACTATGCAATCAAATCACAACATACTTTGCAGCGCATCAATGCAAATGTTGTTTTTACGCGCCGGATAGCCGCAGCCGATGCATTGGCAAGCCGGCGCCCGATTTATCTGCCTGAGCAGCGAAACAACCCGTTATAATCCGCTCGTTTTTTGAGATGCTGCAAAGCGAACTGCCATGAGCGACGGTCCTTTTGTCCCGGCCCCGGCCAGTCTGGGCGTCGAGCCAAGTCTCGGCTATTTCCTGTCGACCGCGCGCAACGTGCTGGCCGGACGCATCGACCGTGCGGTTGCGCCGCTTGGACTCACATCGTCGCAAATTGGTGTGATCCTTTTATTGTGGTTCCAGCGCGCCAGCACGCCGAACGAGATGTCGCGCGCGCTCTCGTACGACACTGGCTCCATGACGCGCATGCTCGACCGGCTGGAGAAAAAGGGCTTTCTCGAGCGGCAGCGCAGCCAGGCGGATCGTCGCGTCGTGGAACTTGCACTGACGGATCAGGGGCGCGCGGCGGCGCAGCAATTGCCCGACCTGATCGCCGCGGAGATGTCCGAACAGCTGCGCGGCTTCTCGCCCGAAGAAGTCGCGACGCTGGTTCATTTGCTGCAGCGCTTCATTGCGAATGACGGCTCCACGACACCGCTTTGCCCATCGATGGACGCTACCAGCAAGGACGCAGCAGCGCCTGCGCAGGAAGACGGCAGCTAGCCCCGCCGCACGGGGTGCGGCGCGGCAACACGAGGCGTAATTCGATCAAATCACTGTCTGGGCAGAAAATGCACAGACACGAAAAGTAAACCGGCGTGCGCTGCTCCCGTGGGGCGGCAGCGACGGCCGAACCAACAAGGACACGGAACATGGCAGCTTCTCCCGCGGTGCCCGCGCAGGCCGAACCCGCACCGTTTTCCGGCGGCACGCTCGCGCTGCTCACAGTCGGACTGGCGCTCGGGACCTTCATGGAGGTGCTGGACACCTCGATCGCCAACGTGGCGGTGCCGACCATCTCGGGCAACCTCGGTGTCGCCAACAGCGAAGGCACGTGGGTCATCTCGTCGTATTCGGTCGCCTCGGCGATTGCGGTGCCGCTCACCGGGTGGCTCGCGCGCCGCGTGGGCGAAGTGCGCCTCTTCACGCTCTCCGTGCTGCTGTTCACGCTGGCCTCGGCCGCCTGCGGCTTCGCCACCAACTTCGAGACGCTCATTGCGTTCCGTCTCGTGCAAGGGCTCGTTTCCGGGCCGATGGTCCCGCTTTCGCAGACCATCCTCATGCGCTCCTACCCGCCTGCCAAACGCGGCCTCGCGCTCGGCCTGTGGGCGATGACCGTGATCGTCGCGCCCATCTTCGGACCGGTGATGGGCGGCTGGATCACCGACAACTACACGTGGCCGTGGATCTTCTACATCAACGTGCCGATCGGCGTCTTCTCGGGCATCTGCGCGTACATGCTGCTGCGCGGCCGCGAGACCAAAACGACGAAGCAGCGCATCGACGCCGTGGGCCTCGCGCTCCTCGTGATCGGCGTGTCGTGTCTGCAGATGATGCTCGACCTCGGCAAGGACCGTGACTGGTTCAATTCGACGTTCATCGTCACGCTCGCCATCATTGCGGTGGTCGCGCTCGCGTTCATGCTCGCGTGGGAGGCGACGGAAAAAGACCCCGTGGTCGATCTCTCGCTCTTTCGCGACCGCAATTTCGCGCTCGGCGCGATGATCATCTCGTTCGGCTTCATGGCCTTCTTTGGCTCGGTGGTGATCTTCCCGCTCTGGCTGCAGACCGTCATGGGCTACACGGCGGGACTCGCGGGACTTGCCACCGCGCCGGTGGGCCTGCTCGCGCTCGTGCTCTCGCCGCTCATCGGGCGCAACATGCACCGGCTCGATCTGCGCATGGTCGCGAGCTTCGCCTTTGTCGTGTTCGCGCTCGTCTCGCTCTGGAATTCGACGTTCACACTCGACGTGCCGTTCGATCACGTAATCCTGCCGCGTCTCGTACAGGGTATCGGCGTGGCCTGCTTCTTCGTGCCGATGACGACCATCACGCTCTCGAGCATTCCCGACGAGCGGCTAGCGAGCGCCGCGGGCCTGTCGAACTTTCTGCGTACGCTCTCGGGCGCGATCGGCACGGCCGCAAGTACGACGTTCTGGGAAGACGCCGCCATCTATCACCATGCCGTGCTGTCGGAATCGGTGACCCAGTCTTCGCCGAACACCGCCGCCTACAAGGACGCGCTCGCGAACCTCGGTTTCGCGGGTCAAAGCCTGACCGCCCAGCTCAACGACGTCGTGACGACGCAAGGCTACATGATGGCCACCAACGACTTCTTCCGCATTTCCTGCGCGATGTTTGTCGTGCTGGCCCTGCTGGTGTGGGTGACGAAGCCGAAAAAAGGCGCGGGACCGGCAATGGGTCATTGACGGTCCCGCGAAAGGCCGCCCAAGTGAGCGGGCGACCGGGTGCGCGTTGCGCTGCGTGACTAGCGCTGTGTAATGCCGCTCGTCTGGATCTCGACGCGACGGTTCCGCGCGCGGCCTTCAGGCGTGGCATTCGACGCGATGGGCCGCGAGAAGTCGTAGCCGTGCACTTCATACTGGCCAGCGTGGAGGCCACGCGACTGTAGATAGCTGCGAACGGCTTCGGCGCGGCGCAGCGAGAGGCGATCGTTGTAGGCCTTCGAGCCGGCCGAGTCGGTGTGGCCGTCGATCACGACCGTACCGATGTTCACACCGTCGCTTTGCCTGACGAACTGGTCGAGCGCGCGCTTGCCTTCGGGCAGCAGAGCGGCCTTATCGAACGCGAAGTTGGCGTCGGCGTTCAGCGTGATCGTGCGCGGCTGAACCTGGGGCGGCGTTTCGCCGATTGGCGCCGACGCTGGCTGCTGCGGCGGCTGGCAGGTGAACGTGATTTCACGCGGGTCGTCTTCCGGCTTGAAGCCGGCAACGGCGCGGTCCACCGACGAGACGCGCACCGGCGTCTTGCTGCCGCAGACCTCGTTGACCTTTTTCATACAGGTCCCGGAGCTTTCGAACAGGCCGAGACATTGCACGCGATACGCTTGCGAGCCGTTAGCGAGCGTGACGATGTCGAGATTGTGGGTGGGGCCTGAGGCGGTGGTGCAGCCAGCGGCGGCGGCGATGACGGCAGCCGCGGCACTGGCAGACAGAAGGCGCAGTTTCATTGTCGATTCGAGTTGTGGATGAGGTCGAACGGCCCGGACTAAGCCGGCCGAAACCAGCCCAAGATACGGGCTCCTCAACCCCTCCCTCAATCAGACAATGCCCAAAATCGGCCACGTGCCGATCAATGCGCGCTCGAAGCCGGCTCCGCCACGGCTGCGCCGCTCACGCCGGCCGTGTCGCCGCCTGCGCCCGTGGTCGTGTCGCCGGGAATCGGCGCATCGACGCCGGTTCGCACGAACTGCTTGAACGCCGCGCCCGCCGACCACGGGTTGGGCTTGCAGCCGAGCGAACTGTCGCAGTGCGCGGCGAAGCCGATCGTGGCCGTGCCGTCGGCGTTGGCCTGTTTCGTGATTTCATAGGCGAGCAGACGCCGGCCGCCGCCCGGGCCCGACGTCTGAATCAGCGTGTCGGTCACGGTCTGCACTTCGTACTTCGAATGACTGCGCACCCAGTCCTGGGCGCGTTGCCACCAGAGATCGCATTCCGTCTTGTTCGAACAGGTGAGCGGCGCGGTCGCGATCTGCATGACGTCGGGTTCGACCTGCCCGCGCGACGCGCAGGCCGCAGCCGTCGCGCACAGCAGGATCGCAAGAATTCGTTTCATCGCGTGGATTCCTCCCAGAGTGAGCCGCATTGCACGCGGCCCGTGCATTTTTGGTGTTTTCAGCTTCGTTCGTCCGGCGCGTGTCGTCAGCGCGCTTCGATAACGCGGCGCCTACCCTGGTTGGACCGCATCTGCAGGCTGGTGTTGCGAGCAAATGCGGTGCCTGGGACGAATATCGATGGGAGGGGGGCGCCGCAGCGGCGCACCGGCGCGCGGCTCAGACGCTGAAGCGATTGAGCGTATAAGCGCGATAGGCGGCGACGAACGCGTCGAACGAGCCCACTTCGTCACGCTCGAGTTGCGCCTGCTCCGCGAGCGATTCGCGCGCGAGCGTTTCGAACTCGGCCGTAGCCGCGGCGTCGAGCGGACGCGCGAGAAATTGCGCCGCGTGGTGCTCGCTCTGTGCACGTGCGAATTGCAGGAAGGACTGCTTGCTATCGTGCATGGTTCGCAGCACGCGCGCCGACGGCGTGAGCGACGGGTCGGCCAGCTTCGCGCGCTGTGTCGCGAGCGAGCGCTTGTGTTCGTCGCTGCCGTGCGCCGCGTCGAGTACGGCAGCCGCGTGGCCGATCTTTTCGAACAGCGCTTCGGCCCACTCGTGCATCGGCACGTCCTTGCCGTCGCGCTTGAGCGCGAGACCCGGGCGGCGCCCTTCTTTCGTCACCAGGCCAAAGTTTTCATTCGATTCGGCGTAGGCGTCGTCAGGCAGGAAAGGGCTTTCATCGAGCGCGCAGGCGAGCAGGTAGGCGTCGAGAAAACGTGCGGTTTCGAGCGAGATGCCGATTGGCTCGAACGGGTCGATGTCCATGCAGCGCACCTCGACGTACTGCACACCGCGCGCGGCAAGCGCATGCAGCGGCCGCTCGCCCGGATGCGTCACGCGCTTCGGGCGGATCGTCGAGTAGAACTCGTTCTCGATCTGCAGCACGTTCGTATTGATCTGCACCCACTCGCCGTCGCGATGCGTGCCGATCGCCTCGTAGGGCGGATACGGCTGGCTCACGGCCTGCGCGAGCGCGTCGAGATAGCCTGCCAGCGTGTCGTAATCGGCGCGCAACGCGGACTGGCCCGTCGTGTTCGAGTAGCCAAGATCGCTCATGCGCAGGCTCGTCGCATACGGCAGATAGAGCGTGTCGGCGTCGAGCGCTTCGAGCTTGTGCTCGCGGCCGCGCAGGAAGCGCGCGTCGAGCGCGGGCGAGGCGCCGAACAGGTACATGAGCAGCCAGTTCGTGCGGCGGAAATTTCGGATCAGCGCGAGGTAGCGCTCCGACTGATAGTCGGTGAGCGAGGCCGTGGACTGATGATGCGCATGCAGCACGCGCCACACTTCTTCGCTGAGCGAGTAGTTGTAGTGGATGCCGGCAATGCACTGCATCGTGCGGCCGTAGCGCAGCGCGAGGCCCATGCGGTACACGTACTTGAGGCGACCGATATTCGAGCTGCCATAGCGCGCGATGGGAATGCCGTCGTCGGTGTCGGGCAGGAGGCCCGGCATCGATTCGTTCCAGAGCATCTCGCCGTCACGCGCGAGTACCGCATAGACGTAGCGGTGCAGCTCGTCGAGTTGCGCGAGCGTGATCGAGGCGTCGGGCTCGGCAGGCGTGATGATCTCGATCAGCGCTTCCGAATAGTCGGTGGTCAGCGACGGATGCGTGAGCGCCGAACCGAGCGCTGTCGCGTGCGGCGTCATGGCGAGCCGGCCGTCGCGCGTCACGCGCAGGCTCTCCTTCTCGATGCCGCGCAGACCGCGCGTGAGCGCGCCGCGATGTGGCCCGTCGCCCAGCACGGAAAGGCGCTGCGCGAGAACGTCGTTCGTGCGTGTAGAGGTCGTGTCTGACATTGAGGCAAGTCGGGCTCGGGCCGGCGGCGCCGTGCTGAGAGCGCTCGCTGGCCGGGATTCTTTTCGGTAGCGGGCACTTTAACATCTCGCCGAAAGACCTGCTTGGGCCTGCCTCGGGCGCGGTTTTGGCCGGTCGGCGCGCGCTTCTCGCGGTGGTGGCACCCCGTTCCTGGCGCGGCCTTCCGTTGCCCTAGCCTCCTCGCGCCGCGCCCGCGCGATCGGCGATTTCGTTCCACAAATGCATGGCCGCGTACGCGCGCCAGGGGCTCCATGCGTCAGTGCGGGCGCGCTGTTGGGTCGCGCGCACGAGCGCCGGATCGCGCGCCGCGATGGCCTGCATCAGCACGAGATCAGTCGCGGGCCACGCGTTCGCGTCGCGCCATGCGCGCATCGCGACGTATTCGACGGTCCACGGTCCGATGCCGGGCAACGCGAGCAGTGCCGCGCGCATGGCGTCGAGGTCGGCGGACTCCGGCGCGATCGCGTCGATTTGTCTGCTTTGACGCTTGCCGCGCGGCTTGTTTTTATTGTTCTCTGCGTAGTCGCGTTCGATGATCACCGCGCCGCTCGCCACGGCCTGCGCAAAGCCCTGCAGCGCGGCGACGCGCTTGCCCGGCATGCCGATGCCCGCGAGATCGGCGGCGGCGAGCGCGGCGGGTGTGGGAAAGCGCCACGCGGTGCGCGCGTGCGCATGGTCGTCGATGCGCTTGCCCACGCGTTCGACGAGGCGCCCGATGATGGTCGTCGCCGCTTTCACGCTGACCTGCTGGCCGACGATCGCGCGCACCACGAGCTCGAAACCTGACCACGCGCCGGGCACGCGCAGCCCCGGCACGGCCGCGACGAGCGGCGCAAGCCACGGGTCGCTGCGCAGATGCGCGGCAACGGCGGCGGGGTCGGCCTGCAGGTCGAACATGCGCGAGAGCGGTGCGGCGAGCGCCGCCGCATGCGCGCTCACGGGTCCGTCGATCTGCACGACGAGGCAATGCTTGCGCGCGTGACGGCGCACGGCGAGCGTGCCGCTCGCGCCGTTGAAATCGATTGCGCGCAGCCACGCGCCGTCCTCCACCGCCTCGACGCCCGGCGTTGCGCGGCCGCTGAAGAAGCGCAGCACACGTGGCCAGTCGTAGGGCGCGCGAAACGGCAGTTCGAGTGTGGCGCCGCGCGTCGGCGCCTCGGGTTGTGCTGCGGACTGCGAGGCGATGGCGCTCAAGTGGCGGTCTCCGGCGTGTCGGCGCGGTTCGAGGTCGAACGGTTGTTTTTCGGGTTTTTTGCGCCGTTTTGCGCGCCTTGCGATGCGCGTGCTTCGCAGTCGAGCAGCGCCACCTTGCGCTCGAGACCCCAGCGATAACCCGCGAGCGAGCCTCCCTTCTGCACGACGCGATGGCACGGAATCGCCAGCGCCACCGGATTCGACGCGCATGCGCTCGCCACGGCCCGCACCGCGCTCGGCGCGCCGAGCGTTTCGGCGATCTGCGAGTAGCTGCGGGTCTCGCCATAGGGAATGCGCTGGAGCGCGTCCCAGACGCGCTGCTGGAATGCCGTCGCGGCAATGTCCAGCGGCAGATCGAAACGCTCGCGCCGGCCGTGCAGATACGCGTCGATCTGCGCGGCGAACGGCGCGATCGCGGCCTTGTCCTCGATGCACTGCGCGTTCGCGAAATCGGCGGTGAGTGCGGCGGTGAGCGTCTCGGCATCGTCGCCGAACGCGATCCGGCAGATGCCCTTCTCCGTTGCCGCGATGAGCACGAAGCCGATCGGCGTGGGCGTGGCGGCGTAGTGGATCGTCAGCCCCGCGCCCTTGCGGCGATAGGCGGAAGGCGCCATGCCCAGTTCGCCCGGCACGCTGTGATAGAGGCGCGACGACGAGCCGAAGCCCGCGTCGGCGCTGGCGCGCGTGACGTCAGCGCCCCCGCCCAGCGCGTCGCGCAGCACCGCCCCGCGCCGCGCCGCCTGGTATTGGCGTGGCGAGACGCCCAGCACGCGCTTGAAAAGGCGCTGCAGGTGAAACGGGCTCAGGTGCACGGCTTCGCCCAGTTGCGCGAGCGTGAGCCGCTCTTGCGGGTCGGCGTCCAGCGCCGCACACGCGCGCCGCACGATCTCCAGCTCGCGCGGCAGGCCGCCCGGGCGGCAGCGCTTGCATTCGCGATAGCCGGCCGCGCGCGCGTCGTCGGCCTCGGTGAAGAATTCGATGTTCTCGCGCCGCGGCAGCCGCGAGGCGCACGACGGGCGGCAGAACACACCGGTGGTGCGCACGGCGTAGAAGAACGCGCCGTCGGCGCGGGCGTCGCGCGACGTGACGGCTTGCCAACGGTCGGCGTCGTTCGTCCATTCGCTGGCTGGCGTGTGGCCGGGTTCGGCGGGTTTCATCGCTGGTTTCATTGCAGGGACGGCGCTCATTTGAGGGCTCCTCGAAGTGCCTGTCTGTATGCCGTTACTCTAACTTTGGGTAGGAACGACGGCGCGCCGGATCTTGCGCTGTCATTGCAGTCCACACGTGCCGTGAAAGCGCCCTGATCGGGTCCTTTTATGGTCTTCGGTGAATCCCTGATGGCGTCTTGTCGATTCCCGTGCGACAAAATGGCAAGTTTGCGGGTTTTCCCTTAAAAAACTGTTGCGTCGCGACAGCCGACTCGGTATAGTGGTTCCTGTCTCCTCCATGTCTCCTCCTGATATGGATTAAGCCCGCTCACAGCAGCGGGCTTTTTTTCGTCCAGCGTTTTCCATACGTCAACTCGCCCTACTCTCGGCGCACCCGCCACTCCACTGCTTTCTGCTATTTTCCGCTGCTTCTCATTGTTCCGCTGCGGCCGATTCCGGCTCGCGAGTTTCGCTGAATGCGCGCCATCTGCGCAGCCGCGCGTTCACAGGTCCATCATGAGAATCCCAGCACGACTTCGAGGACGCCATGCGGATCCAGATTCGCGAGATCGATCACGTCGTTATCCGGGCAGCCGACATGGACGCCATGACGCGGTTCTACTGCGAAGTACTCGGTTGCGAGCCGGAGCGTGAACAGCGCGATCTCGGCCTCGTGCAGTTGCGCGCGGGACGCTCGCTCATCGATCTGGTGACGATCGGCGGCCCGCTGGACCGGGGTTCCGGCGCGCCGCCCTCTGGCGCTAGCGGCAACATGGATCATCTTTGTCTGCGCGTCGAGCCGTTCGACGCCGAGGCGCTCGCGTCACATCTGACGCAGCATGGCGCGCGTCCCGGCAATGCCGTCGAACGCTATGGGGCGGAGGGTATGGGGCCGTCGCTGTATCTGTTCGACCCGGAAGGCAACATGGTGGAACTCAAGGGGCCGCCGCACGCCTGAACGCGGGCAGCCGGCTTTCAGACGTTCTCGGGCGCCTTGAACACGCTCCATTCGACAGCCACTGGCTCGGCGCTGGTATTGCCGATCCACGCCGCGCCGTCCTGCACCGTGCATTGCAGGCGCATGGTGCGCTCGGCCAGCGCGCCGAGCGACGCGGCAACGCCCTCGCCCAGCGACCAGACAGTCACGTTGCGCAGGCGCTCGACCTTGTTGCGCACGCCTTGCCACCAGATGTCGGAGGTGCGCCCGCCGTAGGCGATCACGATGACTTCGCCCGCGCGGCCGCTTGCCTTGGCAATGCGGCGCTCGTCGGGCTGGCCGACCTCGATCCACGTTTCGATCGCGCCCGTGTAGTCCTTGCACCAGAGATCGGGCTCGTCCGTGTCGGACAGGCCCTTGCAGAATTCGAGCCGCTCGCCCGCAAACAATGCGAACGCCGCGATGCGGACCATCATGCGGTCGTCGGTTTCGGACGGATGGCGCGCGATCGTGAGCGCATGGTCGGCGTAGTAGTGCCGGTCCATGTCTGCGATCTGCAGTTCTGCCTTGTAGATGGTCGATTTGAGTGCCATACCGAATTCCGGTCGCGCGAAAGCCGCACATGATAGCGAAATTTCTAGCAAGCGATGTGCCGGTCGAGTCGACGCGCAGCGTGGGTCGAGCGGCGCGCGACGCAATGCGGATGGTCTGACGAGAAAATGACGGGGGTTTGACAGCGGCGCGCGACGTGTTGCATTACGTCACGGCCGCGCACCCGGCAAGCACGAGGGCCGCGGCGCGCGTGCGCCGGGCCATGTCGAGAGGCGCGTTGGAAGAGGCAGCCTTACTGCTTGATGAAGCGATCCGTGGTCCAGAGACCTTGCTCGTCGGTATTCGCCGCGTTGACGAATTCGACGTCGTGGCCCACCACCTGTACGACGCGGAACGACTGGTTGTCGGGCGTGGACAAACACTGGAATCCCGTGAAGTATTCCTGCATCTGCTGATGCTCGCCGGCCTGCTCGTGAAGCGCGACGGCGTCGAGCTTGTCTTTCGTGAGGCAGCCATAGGAGCCCGGCTTGAGTTGCACCGTTTGCTGCGGCTTGACGCTCACATCCTGAGCCTGCACCGCGACGACGCAAGCAAGGCTCGCCGCCGCGACGACCATACCGGATAGCCTTTTCATGATTGCCTCCTGCGGGTTTTGCTCAGGTTAGCTATGTATTTAACTTTCATGCCTCACCCGCGTCGTTAACCATAGAAAACTGGTGAAAGACTGCAAGCCCGACTTGTGTGCGCTTGCAACAGTCTTCGAGGCGTGCGGCAGGGTGCCGAGCGCGGCTATGCCATGCAGCTCGGCACAAGAGGGCGTCCAGCAGCACTCCGAAGCATCGATTACAGAGTCCCACGCCTTATTCCACAAGGCACAGCCGGTTATAACGGGAATAAGGATGGTCGGGTTGCGTTTGATTTAAACGGTCCAGTAGATCGCCGGGCAGCCAATGACGCGGCGCACCCAAAGTCACGGGGGCGCGAATTGACAAAGCCGGCATTAATGGATTGGCGACAGAATAAAAACGATGCCAGGCGCCCTTGCGGCTCTCGAAACAAAGCGGTACGCCGCGCTTGCCTCGCGCAAAGGTTCGTGGATAAATCGGGCTTCCCAATGGAGGAACCCCATGACTTTCGCTCACTGGCTGCCGTTCGCGATTGCGTCGGCCATTCTCGTCGCCATTCCCGGCCCGACCGTGCTGCTGGTCGTTTCCTATGCGCTTGGCCACGGCCGGCGCTACGCGCTCGCAACCACGGCCGGCGTCGCGCTCGGCGACTTCACGGCGATGACCGCCTCCATGCTCGGACTCGGTGTGATCCTCGCGGCTTCCGCCACGCTGTTCTCGGTGCTGAAATGGATTGGCGCCGCCTATCTAATCTATCTGGGCGTGAAGCTCTGGCGCGCGCCCGTTGGCGTTGGCGACGCACCGGATACCTCCGAGACTCGCACCGGCCGCATCTTCGCGCATGCATACGCGGTCACGGCGCTCAACCCGAAGAGCATCATTTTCTTCGTCGCCTTCGTGCCGCAGTTCATCGATCCGCATACGGCCATGACATCGCAGATCGTCGTGTTCGAAGCCACCTTCCTCGTGCTGGCGACGCTCAACGCTCTCGCCTACGCGATGCTCGCGGCGGCCGCGCGCAAGGTCGTGCGCAGCCCCCGCGTGCAGCGCGCGGTTAATCGTACCGGCGGCACGCTGCTAATAGGCGCCGGGCTCTTTGCCGCCGCCTGGAGAAAGTCGGCGACATAAGCGGCGGATCCGGATCGACGGCGACCCTGACGCGGGGTCATCCTGAGAGCCGCGAACCGGGCCGCGATTACGCGCCTTAGTTCGGGCACGCAGGGTGCTCCGGGGGCTTGTGATGGTTGGCGAACATTGTTTCCAAGCTTAAGTGCGCGCCCGATGTGCAAACTGTCGCGTCTTGGCTACAATGCAATTGCAAACCGCTTGACAACCAGGAGGTAATCGTGATCGAACACGTAATACTGGGCGCGTTTCTGGTGATTCCCCTTGTCATTGTCGTCTTCCTGTTTTCCGACGAAATCCTCGAGGAGCATCGACAGCGCGTAGAAGCGGGAGACGGACATCATATGGACTGGCGTCATCCGCTGCGCAGCTTCCTGCATCACTGAGCGGGAGCAACGATCGCGCGGATGAACGCGCCGAAGCACGTGGGTGCACTCGTGGATTTCGAGCTCTCCTTGATGGCGTACTTCGTCGCATTGTTCGTGCTGATGGTGTCATCCATCGCGCTCACCCCTCTGTCCGTCCGCCGCGCAGCGCGGTAGCACGCCGCGCATACACGAGGCAGACGCACACGACGGCGATCATGCACGCTGACGGGATTCGCTCCCGGCCAGCGCGCTGGCAAGCCACACCTTTGCGTAATTCGGCGTTACCACTTGCAGCACCTGTATCCAGCAATCGGGCTGACAATCGCTCGCATGTTTTCAAAGGTTCTCAGGGAGAACGACATGCGAAAGATGGCAGCCGTTTTGGTGCTGGCGGGGGTTGCGGTGGCGGCTGGCCCCGCGAGTGCGCACGATCACGGCGGTGACGTGGTTGGCGCCCTGGTTGGCGGCGCGTTGATTGGCGCAGCGGTGGGCGCCGTGCTGAACAGCGGCCCGGCCGTGGCCTACCCGGCTCAGCCGGCTTACGTGCAGCCCGCGCCGGTGTATGCCCAGCCGGCGCCGGTTTATGCCGCCGCCCCGGCCGGCGCGGCGTGTTTCGACCAGTATTCGGGCCGTTACGTGCCTTGCGCGCCGGTCCAGCCCGCGCCGCCTCCGCCGCCGCAGTATGACGACGGCTATGCGCAGCCCGGCTACGGACAACAGCCGGTTTATGCGCAGCCCGGCGGCGGCTGGTAACGCATGCAGCGGCGCACGCCACGGTGCGCCGCCCTCACCTGTCCTTCCTTTTGGCTAGCTCGCCTGCTCGACGGGCGTCACGTTCAGGTTCAGTCGCTGTGTCAGGCGGATGACACCGATTTCGACCATGCGATCAATGCGCGAGACATCGAACAGACGCTGCAGCGTGTCGATACCGTCGACCGGCACGCCATCGATCGTCACGATCGTGTCGTCCACGCGCAGGCCGCCGAGCGCAGCGGGACTGCCCTTGACGATCTCCATCACGCGCACGCCGGTTGTCGCGCCCAGGCTGAAGTAGCGCTGCACCTTGCGCGCGATCGGCACCGTGGTGCCGGCAATGCCGATATAGGCCCGCCGCACCCGGCCGTGCGCGAAGAGCTGCGTGATGACCCACTTTGCCGTGTCGATGGCCGTGGCGAAGCAGATGGCCTGCGCGCCCGGAATGATCGCCGTATTCACGCCAATCACCTGACCGGCCGAATTGATGAGCGGCCCGCCCGAGTTGCCCGGATTGAGCGCGGCATCGGTCTGGATCACGTCGTAGATCATGCGGCCGGCTTCCGAGCGCAGCGAGCGGCCGAGCGCCGACACCACCCCCGCCGTCACCGTTTGCGCGAGGCCGAGCGGGCTGCCCACGGCGATCGCTATCTGCCCGACGCGCAGGCCCGCCGATTCGCCCAGCTGCGCGTGCGGGAGCGCCTCTGCCGCGCCGATGCGCAGCACGGCGAGATCCGTGCTCGGGTCGTCGCCGACGAGGTCGGCGCTCTGCGTCGTGCCGTCCGCAAGCGTCACGCTCAGCTTGCTTGCGCCATGCACGACGTGGCTATTAGTCAGCAAGTAGCCGTCCGGCGTGAACAGGAAGCCCGAGCCGCTGCCGCCGCGCGCAGGCGCCTGGCCCGATGCGCGGCGCTCGACGGCAATGTGCGCGACAGCCGGCTGCACGCGCTCCAGTGCGCCGATCACGGTCCGCGAATAGGCGTCGAGGAGCGCGTCGTCGTCGAAGCCCGGGCGCTGGCCCGCGCCGTCGGGAGGGACGCCGCGAGCCAGATCGTCAATGAAGGAAGGTCGTCTGCCCACGATCTGAATCTCCGAAAAAGTGGGCTCTACATGCAGGGGGCGCGCGACGTTTTCAAGAGCGCGCGCCGAGTCGGCCGAGACGCCGGTCTTGACCGCGGCCCCTGCCGTGCGTGGTCTTTCTACGTCTGCCGGCCGGTTGGCGAGCGCCCCGCAAAAGAAAAAAGCCCGCTCGCGCGGGCTAATCCATGCTCGGGTGACATGGCGAGGTTAAGCGGGAATTCGCGGCGCCGGGCGCTCGCAAAGCAAACGTGTGAACCGGTGAATCAGGCGGCCAGCGCCTCGCGCGCAGCGCCGGTGCAAGCCTGGCGGGATTCCAGTTCGACCATGAGCGCGTCGACGGTGCGGAACTGCGACGGCGTGATCTGGGCGAGGCCGAGCAACGCGCAAAGGCGCTCGTACCAGTAATCGAATGAAAAGACGGCGGGCGTCGTGCCAGCGGATAACGAGGGCGCCATTGCGCGCGTGATATGCGCGATCTCGTCGTCGATGAATCTCATGAGTGCCCCCGTGCGCTGGTCCAACGTCTTGTGAAAACGTGTCTCGCCACTTTAGTTCGGCGGCGGCGCGTGTCCAGCTATCACATCGGATAGGTCGAGTGCAAAGGTCTGACGTCAACCTTTCAGACGGCTTGTTACGGACCCTTAGCGTCGCCAGCCGTGGCCGTAATAGCCTCCCACGCCAACGCCGATATCCACCGACGGCGCCGCATAGTAGCCCGGCGCATAGCCGTAGGCCGGCGCAGGTGCATACGCGTACGGCGGCGCCACGACACAACCCGTGAGGCCGGCCGACAAGCCGGCCAGAGCGATTACGCAGAAGAGTGTTTTCATCGTCGTTCTCCTATACCTCTAATTGTCGGCGAGCCACGCCGAGGCAAGGGTTTGGAAAAGCAACGATGTGTGTCCACAAATTACAGCCGCACACAAGGCCGCTGTGCGTTTGCGGAGTGAGGCAAGGGCGTGTTTGCGAGCGCAAGCATTGAGGCCCGCGCAAGTCAGCCGCCTGCTTGGGGGCTTATGGATTGATCGCACTACGAATTAAATGACGTTGCACTCAGCTCGTAGTGCGCTGAAGTATGGCTGAAGAAGCTTTGCTTTTGAGCAGCGTCGCCGATTCACTCTACGGTCGCTGGAAAAAGCGCCCAGGCCCGCGGGCCCGAGCGAAGCCGTCGCGTCAACGACGGCGGAGGTATTCGTTCAGGTATGCGAAACGACTGCGCGGGATCATCGCAGGCGTTTCAGCAGTATTGCCGTGTTACGGATGGTTATACATGGCGTTCCAGTCGGCCTTGGGCACCGCCGGGCGGCCGGCATCCGAGTTGCCGGCTGCCACGCCGCCATAGCCGCTCGTTGCGCCGTTCGCGGCGGCTACCTTGGCTTCGGCTGCGAGCAGATCGTCGGGGTAGTGCGGGTCCGCCCCCGCGCCCGGATGCCAGCCCGCCTTCGCGAGCTGTTCGAGTTCGGCGCGCACCTGGGCGCGGGTCACGGGAGCATTCGATTGCGCGAACGATGCCATCGGCACCACGAGTGCAACGGCAACGGCTACGGTCTGGATCAGGGACTTCATGCTAACTACCTCCTTTGGCTTTTGATTCGGTGCGACGACGTGTCTGCATCCGATGAGCGAAAGTCTAGGAGCATTGCCGCCGAGGGTTAACCCTCGGCCTTCGAAGGGATTGTTCCAGGCTGGAGAAGAATGGTGCGGGGCGAGGGGCTCTTGAGGGTTACTTCCCGATACAAAAGCGGCTGAAAATCACGCCCAGCAGGTCATCGGACGTGAATTCGCCGGTAATCGAATTCAGCGATTCCTGAGCGAGCCGCAGTTCTTCGGCGAACAGATCGAGCAGTTGCGAGTTCTGATCGGCATGCGCTGCCGCCTGCGCGAGATGCTCGCGCGCCGCGCGCAGCGCAATGAGATGCCGCTCGCGCGCGAGATACACGCTCTGCGCGTCCGCTTGCCAGCCCGCAATACGCAGCAACTCGGCGCGCAGCAGCCCGACGCCGTCGCCCTGTTTCGCCGAAAGGCGCAACTCGCAAACTTCGCTGCCGTTGCCGGCACGACGCTTCGCCACTTCGGGCGGCACACCGGTCAGGTCGGTCTTGTTGAGCACACGCACGACCGGCACACCGGCGGGAAAGCGCGCGGCGATCACCTCGTCTTCGGCGTTCATGCCCGTGCGCGCATCGAGCAGATGCAGCACCACGTCTGCGCGGCCGATCTCGCTCCACGTACGCTCGATGCCGATCTTTTCAACCTCGTCCTCGGTGTCGCGCAAACCTGCAGTGTCGATGACATGCAGCGGAATGCCTTCGACCTGGATGGTTTGGGAAATCTTGTCGCGCGTCGTGCCGGCCACAGGCGTCACGATCGCGAGTTCCGCGCCTGCCAGCGCGTTCAAAAGCGACGACTTGCCCACATTGGGTTGTCCCGCGAGCACGACCGAAAGTCCCTCGCGCAGCAGTGCGCCCTGGCGCGCTTCGGAGAGCACGTGGTCGAGCTGCTCGCGAATGCGTGCGAGCTTGCCGCGGGCATCCGCGGCCTCGAGGAAGTCGATCTCTTCCTCGGGGAAATCGAGCGTCGCCTCCACCAGCATGCGCAGCGTCACGACGTCGTCCACGAGTGCGTGAATGTCGCGCGAGAACGCGCCGTCGAGCGAGCGCCCGGCCGAGCGCGCCGCCGCCTCGGTGCTCGCCTCGATCAGATCGGCCACGGCTTCCGCCTGGGCCAGATCGAGTTTGTCGTTGAGGAACGCGCGCCGCGTAAATTCGCCAGGTTCCGCGAGGCGCAGTCCGAACTCGCGGCCGGCCTCGATGCAGCGCTGCAAAACGAGTTGCAGCACGATCGGGCCGCCGTGGCCCTGCAGTTCGAGTACGTGCTCGCCGGTGTACGAATGCGGCGCAGGGAAGGACAGCGCGATACCCCGGTCGAGCACCGTGCCGGCGCCGTCGAGGAACGGCACGTAGCTCGCGTGGCGTGCAACCAGGTCCTGGCCCGTGAGGGCCTGCATCAACGCAGCGGTCGCCGCCGCGCCGGCACGGCCGGCCGAGACGCGCACGACACCAATCCCGCCGCGGCCGGGCGCAGTAGCAATGGCGACGATGGGATCGGAGTCGGTGGCGAGCATGATAGGCGGACCGTAGAGCAGGGCTGGAATCGGGATGGAGTGTGGCGACTCACTGCGCTCTTACGAGCACTCGCAAAACGCGAGGCATTGTAACGCGCCGGGCAGAGCGTTTTCCGGCTGAACTGCCGCCCGGGAATCGTCTCGCTTTATCTTAATTTAGCTAAGATTAGTCTTAAGGAATTCCGTCAGATTTCGGATAATTCGGGCGCCGCATTTCGCCAATGTCTTGCCATAAGGGAATGGACGGCGATCTCGACCGAAGTCATAAGGCGGCCAGAAGCAGGTGAATTATCGCTTTTATACGTTAAATGTAGCCTAACCGGTTGTCATCTTCGGCAATTTCGGGTTGCACAATTTGGCCCATGCCGACCCCCAACGAAAAAGCCGCTTTCGCCAAACGTCTCAAGTTCGCCATGAAGCGCGCGCCCGAAAAACTACGCGGCAGCACCGATCTGGCGAACCGGTTCAACCTGCGCCATCACGGCGAGCATCCGGTTTCGCCACAAACCGCTCACAAGTGGCTGAGCGGCCGCACCATTCCCACGCAGGACAAGCTGGAAACGCTGGCGAAATGGTTCGACGTGGACATCCACTGGCTGCATTACGGGCCTCCGGGCAACGCAGGCGCGGGCGTGCCGCGGCCGCGCAAGCCCGACGGCAAATATCCGGTTTCCGAGGAAACGCTCGAACTGGCCTCGAAGATCGAGTCACTCAGCGCTCATCACCGCTATCTCGTGCAGGAGCTGGTCGCCCAATTCTACGGCGACGCCGAAAAGAACTGACGCGCTCGCGCGAACGCCGCGCTCTGCGCCGTCAAGGAAATGGCGCTCCGATAATGCAAAAAGCCGTCCGGTTCGCACCGGACGGCTTTTTTGAGCCTTGATTCAGCTGGCGGCATCACTGCCGCCCGGGCACTCAGGCCGGCTTCTTCTTGCCCTTACCCATCATGCGCGTGATGTAGTACTGCTGCGCGATCGACAGCACGTTGTTCACGACGTAGTACAGCACGAGGCCGGCCGGGAAGAAGAAGAACATGACCGAAAACGCGATCGGCATGAACATCATCATCTTCGCCTGGACGGGGTCCGGCGGCGTCGGGTTCAGCTTGGTCTGCACGAACATCGAGACGGCCATCAGCACCGGCAGGATGAAGAACGGGTCCTGCTGCGAAAGGTCGTGAATCCAGAGAATCCACGGCGCGCCGCGCATTTCCACCGACGAGAGCAGCACCCAGTACAGCGAGATGAACACCGGGATCTGGATCACCACCGGCAGACAGCCGCCGAACGGGTTCACCTTCTCCGTCTTGTACAGCTCCATGAGCGCCGCGTTCATCTTCTGCGGGTCGCTCTTGAAGCGCTCGCGCAGCGCCTGCATGCGCGGCGTGATTTCCTTCATGCGCGCCATCGACTTGTAGCTGGCGGCGGAGAGCGGGAAGAACACGGCCTTGATGAGCAGCGTGAGCAGCACGATCGACCAGCCCCAGTTGCCCACGTAGCCGTGGATCTTCTCGAGCAGCCAGAAGAGCGGCTTGGCGATGATCGTCACCCAGCCGTAGTCTTTCACGAGCTCCAGACCCGGTGCGATGCCTTCGAGCATGCGCTCTTCCTGGGGACCTGCGAAGAGGCGCGCCTGCACGGTATCCGTCGCACCCGGTGCGATCGTGCCGAGCGGCTGCTTCACGCCCACGCGGTAGAGCGAGTTGTCGAACTTCTCGACGTAGATGCTGCGCTTGACGCCTTGCTGCGGAATCCACGCGGTCGCGAAGTAGTGCTGCACCATCGCGATCCAGCCGTTATCGGCCTGGCTCACGAAGTCAGCCTTGTTCTTGTCGATGTCGCCGAACGTGATCTTCTGGAAGTGATGCTCGTTCGAGTAGACCGCCGGCCCGATGAACGTGTGCGAGAAGCGCGGCGTTTCGACCGGCTGGCTGTCACGCACGATTTCCATGTAGAGCGTCGGCGAAACCGGCGCACCGCTGACGTTCTGCACCTTCCAGTCCACGCCGATCACGTAGCTGCCGCGCGTGAACGTGTAGGTCTTGGTGACCTTCACGCCGCCTTTCTCGGGCGACTGCAGCGCGATCTGGAAGGAGTTGGCGTCGCCGGTCAGCTCGCGCGGACCTTCGACCGCCGTGAACACGTCGTTGTGGTTCGGGAAGTCGCCGCCGAGCAGGCCGGTGCGCGCGAGGTACGTGTGGTCGTTGGTGTGGTCGAACAGCGTGATGTACTGGTCGGGACCCTTGCCGTCGGCGCTTTCCTTCACGAGCGAAAGCTTCACGAGCGTACCGCCGCGCGTGTCGATCACGCCGTCGTAGACGTCGGTGCGAAAATGAACGAGCTGTGCTGCGGCTGCAGCCGGCTGGGCGGTGTTCGTCGGCGCCTGGCCCGCGGCGGCGGCGGCGGCCGTCGGCAGGTCGGACGCGCCGTTGGCGGCGCTAGCCGGCGCAGGGCCGCCCGCGGCGGTTTGCGTCTGCGTTTGCGTCGCGTTCGGGAAGAACATCGACTGGCGTCCATGGTCGCGCTGCCAGTTGTCGTACAGCATGACAGCTGACATGAAGAAGATGACCCATAGGACGGTGCGTTTAATATCCATGCGTTGTCTCAGTGTCGATGGAATGGCGCGTCAGCGCTTTTTCGGAGATGCAGGCGGGACGAGATCGACGCCGCCCGCCGAAAACGGATGGCAGCGGCACAGCCGCCGCGCGGCGAGGTAAGTCCCACGCGCGGCGCCATGATACTGGATTGCCTCGCGTGCGTAATCCGAACAGGAAGGATAAAAACGGCACCGGCTGCCGAGGAGGGGACTCACGGCAAGCTTGTAGAAACGCAGCAGTGCGATCAATACCGTTTGCATGGCGTTGCGGCCTGGCTGCGCCGCGTTCGAAGACGGACCACGTGCCGCTTGCGCGGCGGCTACGTCGGATATGCCGGACTCGCGCGGCCCGCTCATGATGGGCGGGTCTTGCTCTCGTCCGGCGGCAAATCTTTACTGGCCTGGGCCTGCGCCGGTTCCCCGGCTGCCTGCCCACTTGGTGACGCAGCCTGCGTCGCGCAAGGGGTGCGCGCAGATGTCGCAGGCGCAGCGCCGCCGCGCCGCGTGACTTCGCGCGCGGCCTTTTCGAGCAGCGTCTCGATCTCGTCGCGGCATAAAGCTTTGAGCCCCGGCGAAGACGCCGCCGGCCGTGCCTTGCGATCGAACTTCGTATGCAGGCGCAGCAGCAGGTCGAAACCATCGAGCTGCGCACGGCGCACACGAAACGCTTCGCGGGCAATCCGGCGCACCAGGTTGCGCGTGACCGCGCGCGGTGCGTACTTCTTGCCGATCACGAGCCCGAGCCGCGCCTCGTTGCCGGTGGGCCGGCCGTACACGACGAAGTGCTCGGTGCGGCGCCAGGGGCGCAAACGAAAAACGGAT
Organism: Paraburkholderia sp. CNPSo 3272; assembly: GCF_024206495.1. Taxonomy (GTDB): domain Bacteria; phylum Pseudomonadota; class Gammaproteobacteria; order Burkholderiales; family Burkholderiaceae; genus Paraburkholderia. Next base: position 36,797 of record NZ_JAMBPQ010000035.1, read on the forward strand.
GAGAACTCATCCGTTTTCAGTAGCCTTGCGGCTTTCGGAAAAGCGGCTTGCGTTCGCGACGGCATGACGCCCCGATCAGTTACCGGGTTCGTCCTGTTCGCCGTGCTCGCGAGCGGGCCGCTACCCGTGATTTCGCTGATAGCGATGCTGCCCGACTTAGACGGCGAGGCGCTTGCGACCCTTCGCACGGCGTGCGTTGATCACTTTGCGGCCACCAGCGGTCTTCATGCGCACGCGGAAACCGTGGGTACGCTTACGACGGGTAACGGAAGGTTGGAAAGTACGTTTCATGTTGCTCTCACTGTTGAGTTATGACCGCGGCGAGCATCGCGGAAAAAGGCAATGGCCGGTGGTACTAGGGATTGGTTTTCGAGGAACCCGCTATTTAAGCCGGTTTTTCGTTGGCCGTCAATAGGTTAGGCGATCGAACCTTCTGGACCGGGCGCGCGCCGCCTGCATCGACCGTGGCGGGGGCGCGAACGAGCGTGCGTTGATCAGTCCCTGTGGATAACTTCCTGCTGAGGGGATTTCGGCGTTAGAATCTCGCCTATCCCAAGAATCCTGCATGCCGCTCCGGCCCGCCTGCTTGCCGCAAGACCTTTGCCGCGCGGGCTTCCGGAGCCATTGCCGTCGCCTCGTCAGGGCCTCGTCGCGTGTGCGCGACAAGAGCGGGGCGACCGCAACGCATGCAAACAAAACGACCACAGCAACTCGATGAACGAATTCTGGCAACACTGTTCCGCACTACTGGAGCGTGAGCTAACGCCCCAGCAGTACGTGACGTGGATTAAACCGTTGGCCCCGGTTGCCTTCGATGCTGCGGCGAACACGCTGCAGATAGCCGCTCCCAACCGTTTCAAGCTCGACTGGGTCAAGAGCCAGTTCTCGGGCCGGATCACCGATCTTGCGCGCGACTTCTGGCAGACCCCCGTCGACGTGCAGTTCGTCCTCGACCCGAAGGCGGGCATGCGCGCGCCTCACGTCGCACCGGCGCCCGCGGCCGCGTCGCGCGCGCCGGTGGCTGCCGCGCCTGCGTCCGCATCGGTCATGAGCGCAGCCGCCGCGCCGCAGCCTGCCGCCGTGACGGGCGGGACGGGACTCGCGGGCATGGTGCATGCCGCGTCGGCCGCCGCCGCGCAGGCCACGGCCGATGACGCCGCCGACCTCGATCTGCCGAGCCTCGACGCCAACGAGGCCGCCGCCGGCCGCCGCACATGGCGTCCGGGCCAGGGCGCGGCTGCGGCCGCTTCGAGCGGCGAGCCGGACCCGACCTACGAGCGCTCGAAGCTCAACCCGGTGCTCACGTTCGACAACTTCGTGACGGGTAAGGCGAACCAGCTCGCGCGCGCGGCCGCCATCCAGGTCGCCGACAACCCCGGCATCTCGTACAACCCGCTGTTCCTCTACGGCGGCGTGGGCCTCGGCAAGACCCACCTGATCCACGCGATCGGCAACCAGCTTCTGCTCGACAAGCCGGGTGCGCGCATCCGCTACATCCACGCCGAACAATATGTGTCCGACGTGGTGAAGGCCTACCAGCGCAAGGCGTTCGACGACTTCAAGCGTTACTACCACTCGCTCGACCTGCTGCTGATCGACGATATTCAGTTCTTCTCGGGCAAGTCGCGCACGCAGGAAGAGTTCTTCTACGCGTTCGAGGCGCTCGTCGCCAACAAGGCGCAGGTGATCATCACGAGCGACACGTATCCGAAGGAAATCTCGGGTATCGACGACCGTCTGATCTCGCGTTTCGACTCGGGCCTGACCGTGGCGATCGAGCCGCCGGAGCTCGAGATGCGCGTGGCCATTCTGATGCGCAAGGCGCAATCGGAAGGCGTGAGCCTGAACGAGGACGTGGCGTTCTTCGTCGCGAAGCACCTGCGCTCGAACGTGCGCGAACTCGAAGGCGCGCTGCGCAAGATCCTCGCGTATTCGAAGTTCCACGGCCGCGAAATCTCGATCGAGCTGACCAAGGAAGCGCTCAAGGACCTGCTGACGGTGCAGAACCGCCAGATTTCGGTCGAAAACATCCAGAAGACGGTGGCGGACTTCTACAGCATCAAGGTCGCCGACATGTATTCGAAGAAGCGCCCGGCGAACATCGCGCGCCCGCGCCAGATCGCCATGTATCTGGCCAAGGAGCTCACGCAGAAGAGCCTGCCGGAAATCGGCGAGCTGTTCGGCGGCCGCGACCACACCACGGTACTGCACGCCGTGCGCAAGATCGCCGACGAACGCACCAAGGACGCCCAGCTCAATCATGAGCTGCACGTGCTCGAGCAGACGCTGAAGGGGTAACAGGCATCGGCGGCAGCGCAATGGCGGGGCTCCCGGTCGCATCCCAAAAGTTTTGCCCTGTTTATTTCGCGGATCGCCCCCAATTTAGGGAAGTGGTCCGTTTTCAGGCACAATATGGGTTTAACCGCCCGGCGGTCCGGGGCGGGAACCACGCAGCGGCCTGTGCCGTATTAACCGCCTGAGCGGCGCCAAAGCCGCGTGACTTTCGTGGGGTCACGTCGGCAAAACCGGCGCCAGGCGGGCGCGCAGTCCGTCACATCAACGAAGGAACTCTATGCAACTGGTCAAGACCGAACGCGATAACCTGCTGAGGCCGCTGCAAACGGTGAGCGGCATTGTCGAACGCCGCCACACGTTGCCGATCCTCGCCAATCTGCTGATCACCAAAACCGGTTCCGACGTCTCGTTCCTGTCGACCGACCTCGAGTTGCAGATCACCACGACCGCCGACTTCGGCGTCGGCAATGACCAGGTGGCCACGACCGTCGCCGCACGCAAGCTGCTCGACATCCTGCGCGCGATGCCCGACGGCCAGGTCACGCTCACGCTCGCGGACAAGCGCCTGACGGTGCAGTCGGGCAAGAGCCGCTTCGCGCTGCAAACGCTCGCCGCGGACGAGTTCCCCACGGTGGCGCAGGCCAGGGACTTCGGCGCGAACCTCGCGGTGCCGCAGAAGACGTTCCGCCAGTTGCTCGGCATGGTGTATTTCGCCATGGCGCAGCAGGACATCCGTTACTACCTGAACGGCATGCTGCTCGTCGTGGACGGCGACCAGCTCATGGCAGTCGCCACCGACGGCCACCGCCTCGCGTTCTCGTCGATGAAGATCGAAGGCTCGTTCGCGCGCCAGGAAGTCATCATTCCGCGCAAGACTATCCTCGAACTCCAGCGCCTGCTCGAAGACATCGACGACGTGCTGAAGATCGACATCGGTTCGACCCAGGTGAAGTTCACGTTCGGCCAGGTCGAGCTCGTCTCGAAGCTCGTGGAAGGCAAGTTCCCGGACTTCCAGCGCGTGATCCCGAAGGCGCACCAGAACTCCTTCCAGATCGGGCGCGAAGAACTGCAACGCTCGCTGCAACGCGCGGCGATTCTCACGTCCGACAAGTTCAAGGGCGTGCGCTGCATCATCGAGCCGGGCCAGCTCAAGATCATGTCGACCAACGCCGACCAGGAAGAGGCGCAGGAAGAACTGGAAATCGCCTATCAGGGCGACACCATCGACATCGGGTTCAACGTCACGTATCTGCTCGACGTCCTCGCGAACCTGAAGGTCGACACGCTGGAAGTGAGCCTCGGCGACGCAAGCTCCAGCGCGCTCATCACGATTCCCGAGAACGAGGAATTCAAGTACGTGGTGATGCCGATGCGCATCTAAAAAGCGCGACAGAAGAAGAACACCAGGGGGCGCTGCGCCCCTTTGGCGTTTTTATGGCTTTTTGAAAAAGTCTCGAGCAGTAACACAGGCAGTACGCAGAACCGGAAAATTCCATGACTGATACGAACAACTCGCAACCCGACAACAGCAGCTATGGCGCCTCGTCGATCCAGATCCTCGAAGGTCTGGAGGCAGTGCGCAAGCGGCCCGGGATGTACATCGGCGACACGTCGGACGGCACCGGTCTGCACCATCTCGTCTTCGAAGTGCTGGACAACTCGATCGACGAAGCCCTCGCCGGCTACTGTAACGACATCCGCGTGGTGATCCACGCGGACAACTCCATCTCGATCACCGACAACGGCCGCGGCATTCCCACGGACGTGAAGATGGACGACAAGCACGATCCGAAGCGCAGCGCCGCCGAAATCGTCATGACCGAGCTGCACGCGGGCGGCAAGTTCGACCAGAACAGCTACAAGGTCTCGGGCGGTCTGCACGGCGTGGGCGTATCGTGCGTGAACGCGCTTTCGAGCTTCCTGCGCCTCACGGTGCGCCGCAACGGCAAGAAGCACTTCATGGAATTTCACCGTGGCGTGCCGCAGAACCGTGTGCTCGAAGAGCGCGACGGCCACACGGTCTCGCCCATGCAACTGCTCGGCGACACCGAAAATCGCGGCACCGAAGTGCACTTCATGGCCGACGAAACCATCTTCGGCAGCGTGGAGTACCACTACGACATTCTCGCCAAGCGTATTCGCGAGCTCTCGTTCCTGAACAACGGCGTGCGTATTCGCCTGACCGACCAGCGCACCGGCAAGGAAGACGATTTCGCCTTCGCGGGCGGCGTGAAGGGCTTCGTTGAGTACATCAACAAGGCGAAGACTGTGCTGCACCCGAACATCTTCTACATCTCAGGCGAGAAGGACGGCGTGGGCGTCGAAGTGGCGATGCAGTGGAACGACAGCTACAACGAAAGCGTGCTGTGCTTCACGAACAACATCCCGCAGCGCGACGGCGGCACGCACTTGACCGGCCTGCGCGCGGCGATGACGCGCGTGATCAACAAGTACATCGCCGACAACGAAATCGCCAAGAAGGCCAAGGTGGAAACCTCGGGCGACGACATGCGCGAAGGTTTGTCGTGCGTGCTTTCGGTGAAGGTGCCGGAGCCGAAGTTCAGCTCGCAGACGAAGGACAAGCTGGTTTCCTCGGAAGTGCGCGCGCCGGTCGAAGACGTCGTGGCGAAGGCGCTCGAAGAGTTCCTGCTCGAAACGCCGAACGACGCGAAGACCATTTGCGGCAAGATCGTCGACGCCGCGCGCGCACGTGACGCTGCGCGCAAGGCGCGCGAAATGACGCGCCGCAAGGGCGTGCTCGACGGCGTGGGCCTGCCGGGCAAGCTCGCGGACTGCCAGGAAAAGGATCCGGCGAAGTCGGAGGTCTATATCGTCGAGGGCGACTCGGCAGGCGGCTCGGCCAAGCAAGGCCGCGATCGCAAGTTCCAGGCGATCCTGCCGCTGCGCGGCAAGGTGCTGAACGTCGAAAAGGCCCGTTACGACAAGCTGCTGTCTTCGGAGCAGATCGTCACGCTGATCACCGCGCTCGGCTGCGGCATCGGCAAGGACGACTACAACCTCGACAAGCTGCGCTATCACCGCATCATCATCATGACCGACGCGGACGTGGACGGCGCGCACATCCGCACGCTGCTGCTCACGTTCTTCTATCGCCAGATGCCGGAGATGATCGAACGCGGCTACGTGTATATCGCGCAGCCGCCGCTGTACAAGCTCAAGGCGGGTAAGGACGAGCGTTATCTCAAGGACGATTCGGAGCTCAACGCGCATATGCTGCGTCTCGCGCTGCAAGGCTCCGAGCTCGTGCCGAACGAAGGCGCGACGCCGATCTCCGGTGACGCGCTCGGCGAACTCGCGCGCTCGTACCAGCTTGCGCGCGGCGTGGTGGATCGTCTCTCGCGTCTGTACGACGAGCGCGCGCTCGAAGCGATCATGGACGGCGTGGCGATCGACCTGTCGAGCGAAGCCTCGACCGAGGCTTCGGCGCGTGCACTCGAAGCGCAGCTGCGCGACGATCCGCTCAAGCCTGAAGTGAGCGTGGTGCCGATGTACGACCAGGTGCGCGAGCAACGTTCGCTGCGCGTGGAGCGCCGCCATCACGGCAACGTGAAGGTTTCGGTGATCGACGAAGAGTTCCAGCTCACCGCCGACTATCAGCAGCTCGTGAATACGGCCAATACGTTCAAGGGCTTGATCGGCAAGAACGCCGTGATCAAACGCGGCGAGCGCAGCATGGCCGTGAACGACTTCAAGAGCGCGATGAAGTGGCTGATCGCCGATGCCGAGCGCAACGTGTCGAAGCAGCGCTATAAGGGGCTTGGCGAAATGAACCCCGGGCAGCTGTGGGAAACGACGATGGACCCGACGGTGCGCCGTTTGCTGCGCGTGCAGATCGAGGACGCGATCGCCGCAGATGGCATCTTCACGACGCTCATGGGCGACGATGTCGAGCCGCGTCGGGCGTTTATCGAAAGCAATGCGCTGCGGGCGGGGAATATCGACGTTTGATCGTCTGCTGCTGCCTTTGAACCACAAACGCCCGGTTTCCCGGGCGTTTGTTTTTGTACGGCCTCACGCCGCAAGTCAAGCCGCGAAGCCCACCGGGATGACATAGACGACGCTCTGGCCGGCAGGCAAATCGAGCGCCCTGGCTGCCTGCGGCCCATCGACGGCGCCCACGGGCACAGTGACAAGCCCGAGCGCGACGGCCTGCAGCAGCATGTTCTGGGCGGCGTGTCCGGCCTCGAGGTCGCTATAGACACCGGCTCTCCCCCCATACCGCTGCTTGAGCCGGCCGGGATCGGCAGCCACCACGATCAAGGCTGGCGCCGCCCCGACAGACGCCTGGTTGAGTGCAAGCGCTTGCAGCCTGGGGCGCATGTCGGGCGTCGCTCGCGTCTGCGCGCGGTGGCCTTGAGGCACGTAGTGCATCACCTCTGCGGCGGTCACCATGTAGAGTTCAAGCGCAAACAAAGCGCCGGCCGAAGGCGCCGCGCGCTTGCCGTCCGGGCTGGTCACGCCCTGGCCGGCCCACAGCAGTTGGCCGATGGTCTCGACAGGCAGCGCGTCGGACCTGAACCTGCGCGCAGACCTGCGCCGCTGGATGGCATCCTCGAGAGAGACCGTGCCGGAGACTTTGGGCTTGGGCAGTGCGATCTCATCGGTGTACTTCGCCGGGCTCTCCCGCGCCTGGCCGGTGGAAACCTGGGTCATTGCGCCCGCAGCCAGCGCGGCCAGCAGTTCACGGCGTTTCATCCGGAGCCTCCATGAGTGACGGAGCAGGCCTCGATGGCCTTCGCGATTCTCACTATTTCACCTTTTCGAGCGACACCCGGACCATGGCGCAATTTGAACAATAGTCGACACTGGCCCACTCGCAGAAGTTATAGACCGTAAATTCGAGATTGCGAGGTCCGATTCAACATCGCGATTTACAGCAGCGAAAAAGCGCCTTTGAAGGCGCCATTTTTGCGTGGGGAAGACAGCGGAAATTCACGTCCTGCACTATCCACAGCCCCCAGCGGATAACCACCGGAAAACCCCTGGAAATCACTGTGCATGAATCTTGGATAACTTCGTCTGCACGCAAACTGTGGAAAAGTTGCCAGCAGCTGCCTCGTGTTGTTCCGTTAACGTCCGCAAGGTTATGGTTTTTCCACAGCCCTGTTTACTCAATGGTTTTCCGGGGTTATCCACAGAATACCCAGGGGCTTGTTAACTATTACTACGTTTACGTATACATACGTTTTTAAAACCTTAGAACCCTCGCATCGGAAACGAAGATGCCGCTGTAAGATGGCCCGGCGGCATCGTTCAAACCGTGCGGATCGCATCCCTCATGCGAGCGGGATATAAAGCTCCGTCTTCAAGTCGTCCGGCGCCGCCTCATCGGGCGTATTCAGATAAACCTCGAACGAAGGCGCCGAAAAGTCGGGCGTGCGTCCGAGCTTATTCAGCCCTTCGTTGTAAAACCACATCCATACCTGGCCCAACCCCTGATACGGCCCCTTGTACAGCACCATTGCGTGCTCGCCGCCGCGCAGCTGGAACTTTTCAACCGGCGCCACGATTTCCACGTCGGTTTCGTGCCCCAGATGCAGCGCCGCTTTCGAGCGCAGCTTCGACTCGGCGACCGTATTGGGATCGTCGTAGTAGATGCCCACCATCTTCGAGCCCGACGTGCGCACGTTGCGCTCGCCGAGCCATTGCGCGAGCGTGTAGAACGCATCGCCGATCTTCATGTACGGACCCACGTGGCTGACGGCGAGCAGGTCCATCGGCTCGAGAGTGAGGAGTTTCACGTCGTGGTTTTGCATGATGGCGTCTCCTGGTGCGATGGGCGCGCGATTGCGCAGCGCCTGCGAACCAAGATAGCACCGCGCTCCGCGCGACGCCCCTGGCGTGCCGGGCGCTCGAGCGTCACAAGCTCACGCGCTTCACCGGATACGCCGCGAGCCACGCGTTCTCTTCGTCGTCGTAGAGCCGCGAGCGCGTGAGAAAGCGCAGACCCGTGGGTCGTTCGAGCGAAAACATGCCGCCGTTGCCTGGCACGGCGTCGATGATGAGCTGGGTGTGCTGCCAGTATTCAAACTGCGCCTGGGTCATATAGAACGGCATCCCGCCGATTTCGCCCAACTGAACGTCGGCATTGCCGATCATGAACTCGCCCACGGGAAAGCACATGGGCGCGCTGCCGTCGCAGCAGCCGCCCGACTGGTGAAAGAGCAGGGACCCGTGCTCGCGCGCCAACTGCTCGATCAGCGCGAGCGCGGCCGGCGTGGCGGTAACGCGTTCGACCATGTCGTGACGCTCCTCTCAAGGTGCAATGAAGGAGGCGTCGCGCGCAGCTGCGGCCTCAGGGCCGCAAGACGCCGCGCGCGACGCGCCGGGTGCACCGTGCGGTCAGAAGAACCCGAGCGGCTGCTCGCTATAGCTCACGAGCAGGTTCTTCGTCTGCTGGTAGTGGTCGAGCATCATCTTGTGGTTCTCGCGCCCGATGCCCGACTGCTTGTAGCCGCCGAACGCCGCGTGCGCCGGGTAAGCGTGGTAGCAGTTCGTCCACACGCGCCCCGCCTGGATCGCGCGGCCGAAGCGGTACGCACGCGTACCGTCGCGCGTCCACACGCCTGCGCCGAGGCCGTAGAGCGTGTCGTTGGCGATTTCCAGTGCTTCCTCTTCGGTCTTGAAGGTGGTGACGGACACCACGGGTCCGAAAATCTCTTCCTGGAAGATGCGCATCTTGTTGTGGCCGCGCAAGACAGTGGGCTTCACGTAATAGCCCTCGCCGAGTTCGCCGGCGAGGCTGTTGCGCTCGCCGCCAATCAGGCATTGCGCGCCTTCCTGCTTGCCGAGGTCGATATACGAGAGGATTTTCTCGAGCTGCTCCTGCGAGGCCTGCGCGCCGATCATCGTCTTCGTGTCGAGCGGGTGGCCTTGCTGGATCGCCGCTACGCGCTTGAGAGCGCGCTCCATGAAGCGGTCATAGATCTTCTCGTCGATGAGCACGCGCGACGGGCATGTGCACACTTCGCCCTGGTTGAGCGCGAACATCGCGAAGCCTTCGAGCGCCTTGTCGAAATAGCTGTCGTCGTGGTCGAGCACGTCGGCGAAGAAGATGTTCGGGCTCTTGCCGCCCAGCTCCAGCGTCACGGGAATGATGTTCTGGCTCGCGTACTGCATGATGAGGCGGCCCGTGGTGGTTTCGCCCGTGAAGGCGATCTTGGCGATGCGCTTGTTCGAGGCGAGCGGCTTGCCGGCTTCGAGGCCGAAACCGTTCACCACGTTGAGCACGCCGGCCGGCAGCAGGTCCTGGATCAGTTCGGTGAGCACGAGGAACGACGCGGGCGTCTGCTCGGCGGGCTTGAGCACCACGCAGTTGCCGGCCGCGAGCGCCGGCGCGAGCTTCCACGCGGCCATGAGAATCGGGAAGTTCCACGGAATGATCTGGCCGACCACGCCGAGCGGCTCATGGAAGTGATACGCGACCGTATCGTGATCGATCTCGGAGATGCCGCCTTCCTGCGCGCGCACGCAGCCCGCGAAATAGCGGAAGTGGTCGGCGGCGAGCGGGATGTCGGCGGCGAGCGTTTCGCGCAGCGGCTTGCCGTTGTCGATGGTCTCGGCCACCGCGAGCTTGTGGAGGTTCTGCTCGATGCGATCGGCAATGCGATTGAGAATGTTGGCGCGCTCGGTGGGCGAGGTCTTGCCCCATGCCGCCTTCGCTTTGTGCGCGGCGTCGAGCGCGAGTTCGATGTCGGCTTCGCGCGAGCGCGGGATGGACGTGAACGCGTGGCCGGTGATCGGAGAAATATCGTCGAAATACTCGCCGCCGAGCGGCGCGACCCACTCGCCGCCGATGAAGTTGCCATACTGCTTCTTGTACGGGAATTCGGTGGTCAGGAATTGCATGTCCGCGTGATTCATCTGCGTGCTCCTCTGTGTTCTCGATCTCGATCTGGATGGATGCGGCGAGGCCGCGCTACCGCGGCACGCTAACGCGAGAACCATGCCAGCGCGGCGCGCCGCCAGGCAGTCGCGCCCCAGCGTGTGCATGCCGCGCGAATGCGCTGCGTGCGAGCCTTCAGGTCGGAGAAAGGATTGCGTCAGCCCGGAACAGAAGGGCGGCCAACTGCTCAGGAAGTGAACAGCCTGGGAGCGTAATTGCGGCGGGAGTCGGAGATTTGCGGCGCGCGGGCCGCACTTGCGGTAGGCTTTGCACCCGTAACAGTCAGGAGAGTTTGCATGTCGAGTACATTCGTTTGCCGCAACCAGTCGTGCGGCACCCCGTGGGAACAGAGCGAGGTCGTGATCAAGAACGAAGGGCAGGGGCCCTTGTTCCGGTGTCCGCTGTGTGGTGCCCGTAACTATCTGGAGCAGTTCGAAGACGACGACGGCAACGTCGTCTATGAACAGGTGGACGGCAAGCCGTTCCTCTGAGCGCTGGCGGTTAGAGGATCCGGGTCGCGAGCGTGACGCTGAAAATGGTCCGAAAAGCGAGACGGGTGGATCGGAGTTCGATTGTCTGGATTCCGAAGTTTTTCGCCGTCGATGCCGTTACGGACCTGGCAAGCCTGGAAAGTGAATGACTGGCCCGCCGGCGAACGGCGAAGCGCGAAAAGCGGGCGGCCAGGCGTCGGTTTCAGCGGCGTCCATCCCCAATTTAGTCGGACTATTTGTTACCTATCCATACGGGTAGGCTGGCGAGCGCCCCGGAGCGTCCTACAGTACTTCATACGATAAGAAACCACGGCGGGACCAACGGGGAAAGCCATGACATTCGTCGAACAGGAAATCGCGCACATCGCGCGCGTGATGCCGCCGTCGCTGGCTGGCGATTTCGAAATGCCGGTGATGGGTGTCGCGTACTGGCGCAAGCGCCTGCATGCGCTTTTGAAGCAAAACCATCTGACTCACGTCCAGCTTTCGACCGTCGACACGCTGCTGCGCCAGCTCGACGGCTTCGAGGCGCTCGGCCGCTGGCTGCCGCGTCCGAAGCAGGCCTCGCGTCACGTCAGGCGCGTGAAGTAATTCAGGCCAGTGGCCGCGGAGAAATGCAAAAAGCCCGATCGCAAGGATCGGGCTTTTTGGCTGAATTCGCTGGTGGGGCGTGAGTGACTCGAACACTCGACCTACGGATTAAGAGTCCGCTGCTCTACCAACTGAGCTAACGCCCCCAACAGAAGAAAGATTATGCAGGACTTTTTTTGGCTTGGCAAGCCCCTTCTGCAGATTATCTGAAAATAGTTTGTCGATGCGGCGTAAGCCCCGTCTGCGTGGGGCTTTTGTGCCTTTACCACGGGCGCCGTGCTGTCCCGGTATGATGTCGCCACTGCTGGGTCAAACTAGGTTACCAAGCCAGTCGCTGTGCACCGCCTGTTCCCCGAAGCCCAAGCTGGCCGAGGTTGGCTGCAATCGGCTGGAAACGTCGCACGGCAATCCACAAAGGCAAACGATGGACGACAATGCAATCGACGCGCTGCTGGAGCGCGTGCTGGCCCCGTGGGTGCGCGCGCTCGGGATGAAGCCCGTCGAAGTCTCGGAAGACAGCGCCACCTTGCGCCTGCCGTTTTCCGGAGAACTGCGCCATTCGGGCGGCGTGATCTGCGGGCAGGTATTCATGGCGGCGGCGGATACGGCCATGATCGTCGCGATCACGGCCGCGCTCGGCGGCTTCAAGCCCATGACGACCGTCGCGCTGAACACGAATTTCATGCGCGCGGTGCGCAAAGGCGACGTGCTCGTGACGGCGCGCGTGCTGCGCATGGGCCGTAATCTGGTGTTCGGTGAAATAGAACTCTACGACGAAGACGGCCGGATGGCGGTTCACGCGACCTCGACCTACGCTCTGCTCGATTAAGCTTGGCGCTTCCGATCGGTTTCGGTCGCTTCGAAGGACGCAGAAGGCATGTTCGATCAGGTGGTTTTCGCCGGCGGCGGCAATCGCTGCTGGTGGCAGGCGGGATTCTGGGACATCGTCCAGCCCGAACTGCGCATTCGCCCGCGCGTCATTACGGGCATTTCGGCGGGCGCGGCCACCGCGTGCATGCTCTACACGCGCGACGCCGACTGGGTCATGCGCTATTACGAAGATGCGCTGCGCCACAACAAGCGCAACGCCTATTGGGGCAATCTGCTGCGCGGCGAGTCGGTGTTTCCGCATTACCGCATCTATCGCCAGGCGCTGCTCGACATCTACGGCGAGCCGTTCACGCGGCTCCAGGACGCGCCTGAGATCCGCATCGGCGTGTCGCATGTGCCGCGCTGGCTCGGCGCGCGCAGCGCCGTGGCGGCGGGTCTCATCGCGTACAACATCGAAAAGCACATCCGCAAGACGCTGCATCCGACGCTCGGGCGCAGGCTCGGGTTTCATCCGGAGTTCGTGACGGCGCAGGAATGCGCGAGCGTGGAGGATCTGGCCGATCTCATCCTCCAGTCGTCATGCACGCCGCCGTTCACGCCCGTGCTGCGGCGCGACGGCCGTCCCGTGCTCGATGGCGGTATGGTCGACAACGTGCCGGTCGGCGCGCTCGACGACACGCCGGGCCGTGTGCTGGTGATGGTGACGCGGCTCTATCCGCGTCCGCAGATGTTCGTGGTGCGGCATCGGGCGGCGCAGGGGGTGCAGCAGCGCCTTTACGTGCAGCCGTCGGCCAGGGTGCCGATCTCGAGCTGGGACTACACGAGCCCGCAGCAGATGCAGCATGCCTACAACCTCGGCCGCGTGGACGGCGAGCGTTTCCTCGCGCGTTTGCCCGAGGTCATGGAAGCGGCCGCGAACGCCTGAGCGCACGCGGCCGGATCAAACGCAACCGGAAAGACGCACGAAGGGCGGCGCGCGCCGCCCGTCCAGCCGCGCTTACTTGCGGCGGCCGCCCTGCAGCGCTTCGGGGTTCGCGACGCTCACGTGATCGCCCGCGTCGAAAGCGAGGATGTTGCGGAACGCCCCGCCGAAGTACAGCTCGTAGCTCTCGCGCTCCACATAGCCGATGTGCGGCGTGCAGATCACGTTTTCCATGCGCAGCAGGCTGTAGCCCTGCAGGATGGGCTCGCTTTCGTACACGTCGATCGCGACCATGCCCGGCCGGTTGTGCGAAAGCGCGCCGAGCAGCGCGTTTTCTTCCATCAGCTCCGCGCGGCTCGTGTTGACGAGCAGCGACGTGGGCTTCATGCGCAGCAGATCTTCCTGCTTGACGATCCCGCGAGTGTCATCGTGCAGGCGCAGATGGAGCGACAGCACGTCGCTCTCCTCGAACAGCGCCTCGCGGCTTGAAGCGGCTTCGTAACCGTCGGCGCGCGCTGCTTCGAGCGAATGCTCGCGGCCCCACACCAGCACGCGCATGCCGAAAGCCTTGCCGTAGCCGGCCACGAGCCGGCCGATCTTGCCGTAGCCCCAGATGCCGAGCGTCTGGCCGCGCATCACCTGGCCGAGACCGAAGTTGGGCGGCATCGCCGAGGTCTTGAGGCCCGACTGCTGCCACGCCCCCTGCTTGAGGTTGGCGACGTACTGCGGAATGCGGCGCTGCGCGGCCATGATGAGCGCCCACGTGAGTTCAGCGGGCGCGACGGGCGAACCGGTGCCTTCGAGTACGGCGATGCCGCGCTCGGTGCAGGCCTCGATGTCGATGTGCGGACCGGCCTTGCCCGTCTGGCTGATCATGCGCAGATGCGGGAGCTTGTCGAGCAGTTGCGAGGTGATGCGCGTGCGTTCGCGAATCAGGACGAGCGCGTCGACTTCGGCGAGGCGGCTGGCGAGCTGGCCGAGGCCGCGCACCGTGTTGTTGAAAACCTTGACCTCGTGGTCGGCGAGCAGTTGAAAGCAGTCGAGCTTGCGGACGGCGTCCTGGTAGTCGTCAAGGATGGCAATTTTCATGGCAGCGGGTTGTTTTGCGTGTGTTGCATCGCGCCTTTCGTAGCGCGACTTCGGTGTTCATCTGGTGGTTATCCCACTATGCAGCGCCGGGAAGGCTGGTATGAATACAGGGAGCCTTCACGTCGCTCGCCGCGAGCGGCAGCAGGCATTGCAATTGCGCAAGCCCGAGGCTACGCGCGCAGGATTTTGCCGCGGTAATCAGCCGCGAATTTGCACCTTTTAACAGCTTGTCGGGCTTCGATGCAAGCCGCTTTACAGACGGTTTCGAACCCCCAGGTTAAAGGACCTTGACGACCTGCCCAACTGCGCGGACCGATTCGCATTGTCGATCTGCATCGACATCCGGTTCGCATGAGTTGCGCCTCTCGCGTGCAGCGTTGAAAAGGGCCGATCCCTTTTACAGCCCTAAAAACGGAGACAGCTCGATGAACCATCCCGATTACCAAGCCCAGGCCGCCGCACAGGTGCCCGCTTGGGTCCGGCACCGGAAACTGATCGACTGGGTGCAGAAAATCGCAGCGCAGACGCAGCCGGATCGCGTCGTCTGGTGCGACGGCTCCCAGGAGGAATACGACCGCCTGTGTGCGCAGATGGTCGAAGCCGGCACGATGCGCCGCCTCAATCCGCAGAAGCGCCCGAATTCGTATCTCGCGTGCTCCGATCCCTCGGACGTCGCGCGCGTCGAAGACCGCACCTTTATCTGCTCGCCCAACAAAGAGGACGTCGGCCCCACCAACAACTGGGTCGCGCCTGCCGAAATGCGCGCGACGCTCGACGGCCTGTTCGCAGGCTCGATGCGCGGCCGCACGATGTATGTCGTGCCGTTCTCGATGGGCCCGCTCGGCTCGCCCATCGCGCATATCGGCGTGGAGCTTTCCGATAGCCCCTACGTGGCCGTGAACATGCGCATCATGACGCGCATGGGCCGCGCCGTGTACGACGTGCTCGGCGAAGACGGCCCGTTCGTGCCATGCGTGCACAGCGTGGGCGCGCCGCTCGCCGCGGGCGAAAAGGACGTGCCGTGGCCGTGCAACAAGACGAAGTACATCGTCCACTTCCCGCAAAGCCGCGAGATCTGGAGCTACGGCTCGGGTTACGGCGGCAATGCGCTGCTCGGCAAGAAGTGCTTCGCGCTGCGCATCGCTTCGACCATGGGCCGCGACGAAGGCTGGCTCGCCGAGCACATGCTGATTCTCGGCGTGCGTTCGCCGGAAGGCCGAAAGTACCATGTCGCGGCGGCGTTCCCGTCGGCGTGCGGCAAGACCAACTTCGCCATGCTGATTCCGCCGCCCGCCATGAACGGCTGGGAAATCACCACGATCGGCGACGATATCGCCTGGATCAAGCCCGGCCCCGATGGCCGTCTCTACGCGATCAATCCGGAGGCCGGCTACTTCGGCGTGGCGCCGGGCACCGGTGAGAAGACCAATTTCAACGCCATGGCGACGCTCAGGGAGAACGTGATCTTCACGAACGTCGCGCTCACCGACGACGGCGACGTCTGGTGGGAAGGCATGACCGACGAGCCGCCCGCGCACGCGATCGACTGGCTCGGCAACGACTGGACGCCCGCCATCGGCAAGGAAACTGGCCGCAAGGCCGCGCATCCGAACGCGCGCTTTACGGCGCCCGCGTCGCAGTGCCCGTCGATCGATCCCGAGTGGGAGAACCCCAAGGGCGTGGCCATCGATGCGTTCATCTTCGGCGGCCGCCGCTCGACCACGGTGCCGCTCGTGACCGAGGCGCGCGACTGGACCGAGGGCGTGTACATGGCCGCGACCATGGGCTCCGAGACCACGGCCGCGGCCGCTGGGCAGCAGGGCGTCGTGCGGCGCGATCCGTTCGCGATGCTGCCGTTCTGCGGCTACAACATGGCCGACTACTTCGGCCATTGGCTCGACGTGGGCGAACGCCTTTCGAAGGCCGGCGCGACGGTGCCGCGCATCTTCTGCGTGAACTGGTTCCGCAAGGGGCCGGATGGCAAGTTCGTGTGGCCGGGCTTCGGCGAAAACATGCGCGTGCTCGAGTGGATGGTGCGCCGCATCGAAGGCAAGGCCACGGGCGACGAGCACGCATTCGGCGTCTCCCCGCGCTACGGCGATCTCGACTGGAGTGGCCTGGACTTTAGCGAGGCGCAGTTCGAACAGGTGATTTCGGTCGACGCCGACGCCTGGCGCGCCGAACTCGCGCTGCACGCCGAACTGTTCGACAAACTCGCTCATGGCTTGCCGCAAGTCTTGAAGGACGCTCGCGAGACGCTGGAAAGGCGGCTGTAACTCGGTGATGTGAGCGCTCGCTAACTAAATGGCCGCCTACGGGCGGCCATTTTTTATTTTCAGGGTCGAATGCGTTGGTGCATTGCACAGCCCCGTCTGTTCAGCGTTCGATCGCCTATTTCGCTGCATCGCGCAAAATTGTTTCGTTCACAGTAACAATACGACCTCTGTTGATGCATTTTGGGGTGCAGTCGAAGAATTCACAAAGAAAATAAGGGCTTCGGAGGCAACTTCTGCAGGATTTCCGCTGTCGTAGGAGAATTCGCGGTTTCCTCCGCTGATTGACAGCGGGGTAGCAACAGGCAGGAGTTGTCTCATGGATCATTTGCAGTCGATGCGAGTATTCGTCAAAGTGGCCGACCTGGGCAGTTTCGCCCGGGCCGCCTCTGCGATGGATATCTCCAACGCGGTAGCGACGCGGCATGTTGCCGACCTGGAAGGTCGACTCGGCACGCGTCTGCTCAATCGCACGACCCGCAGTCTCTCCCTGACCGAATCGGGTCAGGTTTATCTCGAGCGCGCCCGCCAGATCCTCGATGAGCTCGAGGATGTCGAACAGATGGTCGTCGCGCGCAATCACGAACCTGTCGGCACGCTGCGCATCGTCGCGCCGGTCGTGTTCGGGCTCCACAACCTCGCGCCGGTGCTGCAGACCTACACGCAGCGCTATCCGCAGGTCATTCCCGACGTCACGCTGGTGGACCGTCAGGTCGATCTCGTCGAAGAGGGCTTCGATCTGGGCGTCGTCACCGCGCGCCAGATGCGCAGCGCCAGCATCGTCACGCGCCGCCTCACCACGGGTTGCATGACGGTGTGCGCCACGCCCGCGTACCTCGAAAAGCACGGCACGCCCACCCGCCCCGAGCACCTCATGGAGCACCCGAGCCTCTCGCTGCCCTCCGAGTACTGGGGTGACGAGCGCGTGTTCACGGGTCCGGACGGCGAGATCCGCGTGCGCCCGACCAACGTGATCGTGGCGAACAACACCGAGATGCTGCGTCAGTTCGCGCTGCTCGGCATGGGCATCGCGATCCTGCCGAGCTACCTGATCGGCCGCGACATGACGCGCGGGCGCCTTGTGCGGCTGCTTGGCGACTATCGTCTGCCGCAGGTGGAGATCAACGTCGCGTATCCGAGCCGGCGTCACCTGCCGGCCAAGGTGCGCACGTTCATCGACCATCTCGTCGAGCATTTCAGCCAGACGCCGAACAGCCAGCTCGGCGAGCAGTGGGTCAAGGATGGTCTCGCGCGCCCCGCCCTGGCGGCGCGCAATGGTGTTGCGAGCGACGACTACGATGGCGTGCAGCCTGCGCCGGGCGCAACGCTGCACGACGGCGAGCGCGACGGCAGGGACGGCGAGCGCGCGCCGAAGGCCGCGCGCGCTTCAGCGGCGCGTACCCGCACTTCGGCGATTTCGCCGTTATAAGGCCAATATTGCCGTTCATCGGGCGATAAAAAAGGCGCAGCTTCGTGAGAAGCAGCGCCTTTTTGCGTGCTGGGAGCGGGCGGCGGGCCGGCGACGGCCCACGCCAGGAGCGTTTTACGACCCCGTCTTGCGCGCCGGCGTCTTGCGGGCGGCGGTCTTGCGCGCCGGGGCGGCTTTGGCGGCCGCCGTCTTGCGCGCGGGCTTCGCCTTGCCTTCTTCAGCCGACTGCCCCGCGTCGTTCGCGGCCTCGTTCGTTGCCTCAGCCGCAGCGGTCGACTTCTTCGCGGCCGTCTTGGCCGCCGTCTTCGCGCTCGGCTCCTTCTTCTCGAACTCAAAGCCGATCTTGCCGTCCGGCTGCTTGACGAGGAAAGCCTTGAAGTTGCGGCCCGTACGCGACGACTTGAAGTTCGTCAGCAAGTCGGTGCGGCCTTCAGCCAGCAGCTTCGCCATCTGGTCGCGCGCGATCTCCTGCTGCAGGATCACCTTGCCCGAGCGGAAGTCGCAAGTCTTCGGATTCGCGACCGAGTGCTCGCACACGTAGCTCATGCCATGCTCGTACACGCGTCCCTTGCACTTCGGGCACGCGCCCACCGGCTCCTGTTGCGAGAAGTCGGGCGCTTCGCCGTCTTCGGCGCCAGAGTCCTGGCCGAAATCGAACTCGAGCTTGTAGTTCTTGATTTCGTCGTCGAACGAGAGCTTGAGGATGGCCGAGAACGGCCGGCCCATCTTGCTGCGGAAGCCCGAGAGCGGACCGATCGTCTTGTTCTGCAGCAGTTCTTCGACTTCGGGGATTTCGAACTGACGGCCGCCCGGAATCTTCGAGATCGAGAACTCGCACTTCG
Source organism: Paraburkholderia sp. CNPSo 3272 (assembly GCF_024206495.1). GTDB lineage: Bacteria > Pseudomonadota > Gammaproteobacteria > Burkholderiales > Burkholderiaceae > Paraburkholderia. The sequence continues at coordinate 55,466 of NZ_JAMBPQ010000035.1, forward strand.
TGCAGGCGAAGCGGCGGTAGTTTTCCTTCACCTGGCCGCCGCAATTCGGACACGGCGTTTGCAGCGTCGCGTAGTCGCCGGGGATCGTATCCGAGTCGTATTCCTTCGCGCGCTTCACGATGGTCTGCGTCATGCGGGCGATTTCCTGCATGAACGCGTCGCGCGGGAGCCTGCCGCGCTCCATCTGCGCAAGCTTGTACTCCCATTCGCCGGTGAGTTCGGGCGCGGTGAGTTCCTCCACGCCGAGACCGCGCAACAGCGTCATGAGCTGGAACGCCTTGGCCGTCGGGATCAGTTCGCGGCCTTCGCGCACGAGATACTTTTCGCCGAGCAGACCTTCGATGATCGCCGCGCGCGTGGCCGGCGTGCCCAGGCCCTTGGCGGCCATGGCCTCGCGCAGCTCTTCGTCGTCCACGAGCTTGCCCGCGCCCTCCATGGCCGAGAGCAGCGTCGCTTCGTTGTAGCGCGCGGGCGGCTTGGTCACGAGCTGGTGCGCCGCGATCTTGTCGGTCTTGACCTTCTCGTCCTTCTTCACCGGCACGAGGTTGGCGTCGTCGCCGCCCGCGTCGCGGCCATAGACTTGCAGCCAGCCCGGCTCGACCAGCACCTTGCCTTCGGTCTTGAAGTGATGTCCGGCGACTTCGGTGATGCGCGTGGTGACGCGATATTCAGCCGCCGGGAAGAAAACGGCGAGGAAGCGCTTCACGACGAGGTCGTACAGCTTCTGCTCGGGCTCCGAGAGCGACTTCGGCGCCTGCAGCGTGGGGATGATGGCGAAGTGGTCGCTGATCTTCGAGTTGTCGAAAATGCGCTTGTTCGGCTTCACCCAGCCCTTGTCGAGCACCTGCTTGGCGTGCGGCAGGTAGTTGTTGCTCTCCTTGAGCATCTCGAGCGTGTGCTTGACCGTTTCGAGATAGTCCTCGGGCAGCGCGCGCGCATCGGTACGCGGGTAGGTGAGCACTTTGTGCTTTTCGTACAGCGCCTGGGCGAGGCCGAGCGTGTTCTTGGCCGAAAAGCCGAAGCGGCCGTTGGCTTCGCGCTGCAGGCTCGTCAGGTCGAATAGCGCGGGCGAGAGCTGGGTGGACGGCTTCGATTCTTCGCTGACCGTGCCTTCGCGGCCATGGCAGGCCGCGACGATGGTCTCGGCGGCCGGCAGGCTCCAGAGGCGCGAGTCGCGCTTTTCCGGGTCGAACTCGTCCCTCTTGAATTTCGGGTCGTACCAGCGGCCCTCATAGAAGCCGCCTGCGCAGACGAACTCGGCACGCACTTCCCAATAATCGCGCGGGATGAAACGGCGGATTTTCTCTTCGCGTTCGACGACGATCGACAAGGTTGGCGTCTGAACGCGGCCCACCGTGGTGAGGAAGAAGCCGCCGCCCTTGCTGTTGAAGGCGGTCATTGCGCGCGTGCCGTTGATGCCGACGAGCCAGTCGGCTTCCGAGCGGCAGCGGGCGGCGTCGGCGAGCGGCTGCATGTCGTGGTCGCTGCGCAGATTCGCGAAGCCGTCGCGGATCGCCTGCGGAGTCATCGACTGGAGCCACAGGCGCTGGACCGGCTGCTTTGCCTTCGCGTGCTGCGCGATGAGGCGGAAGATCAGCTCGCCCTCGCGCCCCGCGTCGCAGGCGTTGATGAGCTGCGTGACGTCCTTGCGCTTCATCAGTTTGTTGAGGACCTTGAGCCGCGATTCGCTCTTGGCGATCGGGTTCAGGTCGAAGTGCGGCGGGATCACGGGCAGGTGAGCGAAGCTCCACTTGCCGCGCTTGACCTCGTATTCTTCCGGCGCTGCGATTTCCAGCAGATGGCCGACCGCCGACGAGAGCACGTAGTCGTCGCTCTCGTAGTACTCGTCATGCTTGGTAAAACCGCCCAGCGCACGCGCGATGTCGTTCGCGACGGATGGCTTCTCGGCGATGATCAGAGCTTTGGACATGACTGGTTGCTTGTGGGTGTTCCGGTTGGCGCCCCCGGGGCCGATGCCGCCTGAATGGGCGCTTGGGCTCGATGCCCGGCGTTGCTGCCCCGCTCGGGGGGCCGTTCTCGACCGCTTTATAGCACATGGCGCGTCGGCGTCGGTTTTTGCGTCATCTCATCACGACACCCGCGCACCCGCCAGGGCGCCCAATCATAAGGGCGCGCCAGGCCGCGCGGCAAGCAGCATGCCTGAGCGGGGTCAGATGCAGAGCGTGCTCAAACCGCAATCAAAGCGGGCCGCAGCTTGGGCGCGTCGGCGACGCCCGGCAGCGCCGTGAGGTCCGAGAGCATGCGCTCGACCACGGCGGCGTGCGGCAGGACCGTGCCGAAAAAGCGCGTGGCGTGACCGTCCTCGATCAGGATGGTCGGGAAGTTCTCGACATCGAGATCGTCGAAGCGATCGGCATGGGTTTCGATGTCGATGTACGCGAAGCAGACATCGGGATGCGCCTCGGCGATGCGGTCGAACGTGGCCCGGTAGTCGCGGCACGTCCCGCACCACTGCGCGCACAGGCACGCGACGAACAGCGTGTCCTGATTGCTGACGCGCTCGGCGATCTGGTCGGCGTCGGTGTCGAGGTCTAGCGCGGGCATGGTCGTTCCTTGCGTTCTCTTATATATAGAGCGGGGTATTTGGCGCGAATGTATCACGGCGGCGCGCGGGCGGTGATGCTCCCCCAATCCGCATATCAGCCGCGCGAGGCCCGCACGAACCAGCCGCCGGGCAAGGCGTCGAGGTGTCCCGCGAGTTCGAGTTGCAGCAGCGTGCCTTGCAGCACCGCTTCGGTCATGTCGGTGCGCTGTGCAAGGATTTCAACCGTGGCCGGCGCGTGACCGAGTGCGTCAAGCAGGCGCCGGGCTTCGGCGCCAAGGCCGGCGGGCGATTTTCGTGCGTTAGCGCGATGTACAGGCGGCGGCTCGGGACGGCGGAATTCGAGCGCCAGTTGTGGCGTCTCGCTTGCGGCGTTGCGCGGCATGCGGTCGAAGGGAACCGAGACCTTCTGGCGGCGTCGTTCCCGCGGCGACGCGGGCGCGCGCCCGGCACCCGGGGGTTGCCCAACATTGAGTGCGTCGAGCACCTCTTCGGGCGATTCGACCAGCTGCGCGCCCTGCTTGATGAGCCCGTGGCAGCCGCGCGTGAGCGGCGCGTGAATCGAGCCGGGCAGCGCGAATACGTCGCGGCCCATTTCGTTGGCGAGCCTTGCCGTGATGAGCGAGCCGGAACGTTGTGCTGCCTCGACCACCACCACGCCTTCGACGAGCGCGGCAATCACGCGGTTGCGCTGCGGAAAGTTCGCCGAGCGCGCCGGCGTGCCGAGCGGCCATTCGGAGACGAGCGCGCCGTGTACGGCGATCTTCATGGCGAGCGGATGATGCGCCGGGGGATAGACGAGATCCGCGCCGGTGCCGATCACGGCGACGGTGCCGCCCTCCTCGTGGAGCGCGCCGCCATGCGCAGCGCCGTCCACCCCGAGCGCGAGCCCCGAGACGACCGTGAGACCCGACGCGGCGAGTATGCGCGCGAAGCGCGCGGCGTCTTCGACCGCCTGTGGCGTGGCGTTGCGGCTGCCCACGACGGCTATTGCGCGTGCGTGGAGCAGTTCGAGCCGGCCCTTTGCATAGAGCAGCGGCGGTGGATCGGGCATATCGAGCAGACGGGCGGGATACGCCGGGTCGGCAAGCGTGATGAGCGCGTTGCCGGGTGCCGCTCGCCAGGCCTGCAGGGCTTCGAGTTGGGCCGCGAAGTCCGGGCGGGGCTCGGCGAGGGCGGCGTGGGCAGCTTGCGCACCCGCCACCGCGGCGAGTGCGGCGAATGGTTGGGCCAGTACGTTTTGAGGCAGGCCGAACGCGCTGAGCAGCGCACGCAGCGCAGCGGGCCTCAGGCCGCGCGCGAGGGTGAGGTGCAGCCAGGCGGCCAGTTCTTCGGCAGACAGCGGCAAGGTCGTCGGCATTGCGTTCCCCGGGCGCGGACGGTTTGCCGCACCTCGTGATAAAATTTTCACCATCCGAAATACACCGTGGCGTCTTTACCCGTGGCATTGCGCACGCCTTCGCGCGCAGCGCGTCCGCACGGGCGATACGCGCGTTCAACGTTGAATTGCGGCCCTTTCGTCCGAATATGAGGAGATATCCTCCGTATCCGGCCTGGGACCCGCAAGCTGGCCGAATGGCCAGGCCGCGCATCGTTCCCTGCACCTGGCTCTTTCGGGCGCCCAACGAGAAACCCGTCAAATCATGGCTCTACTGAACATTCTTCATTACCCGGACAAGCGTTTGCACAAGGTCGCGAAGCCGGTCGAGGTGGTCAACGACCGCATCCGCAAACTGGTCGCAGACATGGCCGAAACCATGTACGCCGCGCCGGGCGTCGGTCTGGCGGCCACCCAGGTCGACGTGCACGAGCGCGTCGTGGTGATCGACGTTTCCGACGCGCACGACGAGCTGCGCGTGTTCATCAACCCGGAAATCCTCTGGTCGAGCGACGAGCGCGAAGTGCACGAGGAAGGCTGTCTTTCCGTGCCGGGCATCTACGATGAAGTCGAGCGCGCGGAAAAGGTGCGCGTGCGCGCGATGAACGAAAAGGGCGAGACCTACGAGGTGGACTGCGAAGGGCTGCTTGCCGTGTGCATCCAGCACGAAATGGATCACCTGATGGGCAAGGTGTTCGTCGAGTACCTCTCGTCGCTCAAGCAGACGCGCATCCGCAGCAAGATGAAAAAGCTCGAACGCGCGATGTAATCGCAATCCGCGCCGTCTCTTTCTTCATCCACCCGCTTTCAGCGAACTGAGCACCGAGCGCCCATGAGCCACACCCTTCGCGTCATCTTCGCCGGCACGCCGGAATTCGCCGCCACGGCGCTCGCGGCGATTCACGAAGCGGGCTTTGCCGTGCCGCTCGTCCTGACCCAGCCCGACCGCCCGGCAGGCCGCGGCATGAAGCTCCAGGCAAGCCCGGTCAAGCGCTATGCGCAGGAGCACGGCATCGCCGTCGCCCAACCGCCGTCGCTGCGCCGCACGGGCAAGTATCCGCAGGAAGCCGCCGCGGCGCTCGACCTGCTGCGCGCCACGCCGCACGACGTGATGGTGGTCGCAGCCTATGGGCTGTTGCTGCCGCAGGAAGTGCTGGACATCCCGCCGCGCGGCTGCATCAACATTCATGGGTCCATTCTGCCGCGCTGGCGCGGCGCCGCGCCGATTCATCGCGCGATCGAAGCCGGCGACACCGAAACCGGCATTACGCTCATGCAGATGGACGCGGGGCTCGACACCGGCCCGATGATCTCCGAGGAGCGCACGCCAATCGCGCCCGGCGACACCACGGCGACGCTGCACGACCGCCTGGCGCAACTCGGCGCGAAGCTGATCGTGGATGGGCTCGCCGCGCTCGAGCGCGACGGCGCGCTGCCCGCCACGCCGCAGCCGGCGGAGGGCGCGACCTACGCCGAGAAGATCGGCAAGCAGGAAGCCGCGCTCGACTGGCGGCGGCCCGCGCAGGCGCTCGCGCGCCAGATTCGCGCGTTCGACCCGTTCCCGGGCGGCGCGGCCACGCTGGACGGCGCGCAGCTCAAGCTGTGGGCCGCCGAGCCGGTAGCGCGCACGTCTACCGCCGCCGGCGCGCCGGGCGAAATTCTCGAAGTGAGCCCGGCGGGCGTGGTGGTGGCCTGCGGCGAGGGCGCGCTGCGCCTCACGCAGATGCAAAAGCCGGGCGGCAAGCGGCTGCCCGCACGTGAATTCCTGGCTGGCATGCCTCTGACGGCGGGGCAGAGGTTCCAGTTGCCCGACGTCCCAGCGGCCTGAGCCAGCGCTCGCGCCATTGCCTGAGCGCCAGCGCCTGAAAACGACCGCGAGGCCAAATGTCGCGCGGTTCCCGGCGCGCTAGAATCAATGGCGTTTGAAGCGCGTTTTTCGATTTTGAGGTTGTCATGCTCGGCATTACCCATTTCGGTTTCTTTGTCGTCGCCGTATTTCTCCTGAACGTGACGCCGGGGCCCGACACGGCCTATATCGTCGGCCGCAGCGTCGCGCAGGGCCGCGGCGCGGGCCTCGTTTCGGCACTGGGTATTTCGGCGGGCTGCTGCGTGCACACGCTCGCGTGCGCGTTCGGTTTGACCGCGTTACTCGCGGCGTCGGCCACGGCGTTCACGGTCATCAAGATGGTCGGCGCGATCTATCTCGTGTATCTCGGCGTGCGCCTCGTGCTCACGAAACATGAGGCCAGGGCCGCCGAAGGCGCCACGCCAGCCACGCCGCCTGCCGCCGCGCCGCGCCCGCTGCGCCAACTGTTCGTTGCGGGTTTCTGCACCAACGTGCTCAATCCGAAGGTGGTGCTGTTCTTCGTCTCTTTCTTCCCGCAGTTCGTGACCACGGGGACGGAGCACAAGGCCCTCGCTTTCCTCACGCTCGGCGCCGTTTTCCTGCTGATGAGCACGGTCTGGAACAGCTTCGTCGCGTGGGTGGCGGGCAGCGTCACGCGGCGCTTCTCGGGCAAGCCGGGCGTGAAGAAGTGGCTCGACCGCACGGTCGGTTCGGCGTTCGTCGGGCTGGGCCTGAAGCTCGCGACCGCCACGCGTTGAGATTGAATTTTTCGCAACTGCCCATATCTAACAAATCGCTTACAATGCGCTCGCTTGACGCTAGCTGACTAGCTGGCGGCGGGCGTTCAACGATCGATTTGATCCCCTCGCGGGTGAAGGAGCACAGCACATGTTCAACTGGGTCAAAACCGCGATGTTGATGGCCGCGATTACGGCCCTTTTCATCGTGATTGGCGGGCTGATCGGCGGGCATCGCGGGATGGTGCTGGCGCTGTTCTTCGCGCTTGCCACGAACTTTTTCTCGTACTGGTATTCGGACAAGATGGTCCTGCGCATGTACAACGCGCAGGAAGTCGACGAGACCACGGCGCCGCAGTTCTATCGCATGGTTCGCGATCTGGCCACGCGGGCGGGCTTGCCCATGCCGCGCGTCTACCTCATCAACGAGGACGCGCCCAACGCCTTCGCCACGGGCCGCAACCCCGAGCACGCCGCGGTCGCGGCGACCACCGGCATCCTGCGCGTGTTGTCCGAGCGCGAGATGCGCGGCGTCATGGCGCACGAGCTGGCGCACGTGAAGCACCGCGACATCCTCATCTCGACGATCTCGGCCACCATGGCCGGCGCGATCTCGGCGCTCGCCAACTTCGCGATGATCTTCGGCGGCCGCGACGAAAACGGCCGCCCGGCGAACCCCATCGCGAGCATTGCCGTGGCGCTGCTCGCGCCGATCGCTGGCGCGCTGATCCAGATGGCGATTTCGCGTGCGCGCGAGTTCGAGGCGGACCGCGGCGGCGCCGAGATTTCCGGCGATCCGCAGGCGCTCGCCTCGGCGCTCGACAAGATCCACCGCTACGCGCAGGGCATTCCGTTCCCGGCGGCAGAACAGCATCCGGCCACGGCGCAGATGATGATCATGAATCCGCTTTCCGGCGGCGGCTTGCAGAACCTCTTTAGCACGCACCCGTCCACGGAAGAGCGCATCCGCCGCTTGATGGAGATAGCTGCGGGCGGCAGACACTAAACGCGAACGGGTAGCGATTGACGGAAAAAACGCCTCTTCGGAGGCGTTTCTTATTCAGCCCGTCGCCGCAGCGTCGCCGTCCAGATGTCGGGCGTCCGCTCGCGCCGAAAACCGCAACGCCCGTTGACGCAGCGAAACCACGAAGAACACGAAATAGACGCCGATGAACCAGGACACGTCGAGCGCGTAGTACACGTGGCCGAACTTCACGACGATCCACGCGGCGATGAACGCCAGCGGTACGGCGTAGAAAAACACCCGATCCATCCGGTTTTCTTCTTTGCTGCCCTGGAAGAGCGATACGTAGCAGCATGCAAAAAACGGCGCGATGTCGTATTCCTTCATTCTCGGATTCAGCGCGAGACAGAACGCGAGCACATAGAACAGCCGGCCGGGCACGCTTGCGTTTTCGGCAACCATGAGCCGCCGCCCCCGCAATGGATTGACCGCGTACGCGAACAGCGCCACGACCACCAGTTCGTAGAACAGGACGTCCTCCAGGGTCGACAGCGCGCGCACGTGCTGTTCGAGTATCCCGAACAGCACGAGTCCGGAATCGTTCTGGGCGAGCATCTGCCAGCGCAGCAGGGTTTCGAAGTCGGTCCACAGGCGCGGTTCCAGCACGAGCTGCGCGATGGTTGCGCTCGCAACGCACAAGGGCACGGCGAAGAAATAGCGCATGCCTTTGGGGATAAAAAAGAACACGACGGCGTAGGTCAGGAAATAGATCTTGATGGAGGCGAAGAGGGCGATGAAAAAAGCCAGCGCGCAATACTTTGCCGTCGCGTTGCCGCGTTGCTGCGCTGAATGCGGCGAGTGCGGTGAAGCGTCCTGCGAAGCCGCATAAAAAAGCGCAATGATCAGCAGGTGGCCGAAGATGGCGAAATTCCCCGTGAGGATGCCGCCCACGCCCGCGCCGCCGGTCAGAAATCCCAACGCACCCGCGACGACGAAATCCGCCTGCCGGATGCTGTAGGCGAGATAGATCAGCGACGCGGCAACGAATGCCAGATAGAGCCAGTGAAACGGCACGCGCGAGAACAGATTCAGGAAGATAGGCGGATAGACGAAGGGGAATCCGTGCGGGATATACGGATTCGCGCCGCGCTTGAACTGATCCAGCGCGTACGCGTACACCTTGTAGTCCCAGAAGGGCGAGAACAGTTTTCCCCGTCCCTGTTGGTACACGGAAAAGAGCGCGACGAAGGCGAGGAACGCGAAGTCTTGTTTCTTCCCGAGTAGTTTCATGATGGCCGCTACGACGCAGGGGGGAGGAGCGTTTTCTGTCGCCATCATGCGGCGGGCTGTTAGTCGGTATCCGCCAATATGTATCTCTGCGCTTTTCGCCGCTGTTTGCCTGCGGGCGCGGTACCGTCAAAGGGAATCGCGCCGGCTGGCAGTGTTGCGCGCTCGCCACGCTACAATGGCTCGCTTGTGCTTCATTGACGCCGCACTTCACCGCGGCCCGCATCCGGTTTCTTCATGACATCGAGCCCATCCCGGCCACCCAGCAAGCCGTCTCACGGCAAAAAGAGTTCCGCATCGCCCGCGCGCCAGCAGGGCGCAGCGCCGGCGCGCAGCCACGCCGTGCACCTGGCCCCCGATTCGCTAGGCTTTGCGCTCGACCAGGCCGCTCATGCGATCGGCGCGGTGCGTGCCGGTTCGGCGTTGCCCGCCGCGCTCGCGAGCGCCTTCGCCGCTTTGCCCGCCGACCTCGCGCCGCAGGCTCGCGGCGCGGTGCAGGACATCGCGTACCGCACGATGCGGCGGCTCGGAACGGTCGACTGGCTGATCCGGCAGCGCGTGAGCAAGGCGCCGCCGCCGCTGGTCGCGAACCTGCTGGCCTGCGCGCTGGCGTTGCTCGCCGAAGACGAGGCGAGCGCGGCATACACGCCGTTTACGGTCGTCGATCAGGCCGTGCGCGCCGTGGCCGCGCGCCGCGAGATCGCCTTCGCGAAGGGGCTCGTCAATGCGGTACTGCGCGGCTTTTTGCGCGAGCGCGACACCGCGCTTGCCGCCGCTCACGCCGATGAAACCGCCCACTGGAACTATCCGCGCTGGTGGATCGACGCGGTGCGCACCGCGTGGCCCGCACAGTGGCAGGCGATTCTCACCGCGGGCAACACGCAGGGCCCGCTCACGCTGCGCGTGAACGCGCGCCGTGCGAGCGCGGCCGAATACGTCCAGCGGCTCGCCGCCGAGGACATCGTCGCCACGCAGATCGGCGAACATGCGGTGCGTCTCGCCGCTGCGTTGCCGGTGGATCGCATCCCCGGGTTTCTCGCGGGCGACGTGTCCGTGCAGGACGCCGGCGCGCAAGTGGCCGCGCAAATCCTCGACGTGCGTGACGGTATGCGCGTGCTCGACGCATGCGCGGCGCCCGGCGGCAAGAGCGGCCATCTGCTCGAGCTTGCCGACATCGACCTGGTTGCGCTCGAAAGCGATGCCACGCGCGCCGCGCGCATCGGCGAAAACTTCGCGCGCCTCGGTTTTACGCACGACGATCCCGCGCACCTGATGCGGCGTGCAACGATCGTGGTAGGCGACGCGGGCAATCCTTCCGCGTGGCACGACGGCGAAGGCTTCGATCGCATCCTCGCCGACGTGCCGTGCTCGGCCTCGGGCATCGTGCGCCGCCACCCGGACATTCGTTGGCTGCGCCGCGAGAGCGACATTGCGGCGCTAGCCGCCGAGCAGCGCCGCATCGTCGGCGCGCTGTGGCCGCTCGTGAAGCCGGGCGGCGAACTGCTCTACGTGACCTGCTCGATCTTCCCCGAGGAAGGCGAGGCGCAGGCGCGCTGGTTTGAAAGCACCCATGCGGATGCGGTACGATTGGACGCCCCGGGGCAAGTGCTGCCCGAGGCGTTCGGCGCGCCGGCCCGGAGGCCAGAAGACGGCGCAGCCGGCGAGGCGCGGCACGAGGCGGCTGCAAAGGCCGACGTGACGACAACTGGCTTTCCCGTTCCCGATCGCACCGCAGATCACGACGGATTCTTCTACGCGCGCTTTCAGAAACGGTGACCATCAAACGCTTCTTCCCGCTGCGGTTCGCGGCCCTGATCTGGCTGGTGCTTGCCGTCGTCGGCTTCGTGGCCGCCGCGCCGGCGCGCGCCGACTCGATCTCGGTGCAGCGCGCGTCGCTACAGGCCGACAGCAACGGCTGGAGCCTCGACGCCCGTTTCGACTTCGACCTCAACAGCAGCCTGGAAGACGCGGTCAACAAGGGCATTCCGCTTTACTTCACCACCGACTTCGAGCTCACGCGCGCGCGCTGGTACTGGTTCGACGAACAGCCGGTGAGCGTTTCGCAAAGCATTCGCCTGTCGTTCCAGCCGCTCACGCGCGAGTACCGCGTGTCGAGCGGCGGTCTGCAACTCGGCTTCTCGACGCTCGCGGACGCGCTCGCGGTCATCAAGCACGTCACCTCGTGGCACGTGATCGACCGCAACGACGTGCATGCCGGCGAAACGTATACGGCCTCGGTGCGCATGCAGCTCGACGTCGCGCTGATGCCCAAGCCGTTCCAGATCGACGCCGTGAACAACCGCGACTGGAACCTCGCTTCCGACTGGAAGCGCTTCAACTTCACGGTGACCGAACGTGCTAAATAAAGTGCGCCGCGCCACCAGCTTCAGCAGCGTCGTCGTCAAGCTGCTGGTCTCCACCGTCGCGTTCACCGCGACGCTGCTGCTCGTCCTGCTCGCCGCGGCGAGCGCGAACACCGAGTTCTTCGACCGCTACTACGGCTGGCTCTACGCGGCCAACATTGTCGTCGCGCTGATCTTCCTGTCGGTGGTCACGGCGCTCATGATCGTGATCGTCGTGCGCTTGAGGCGCGGCAAGTTCGGCACGCGGCTGCTCGCCAAGCTCGCGTTCTTCTTCGCGCTCGTGGGCGTGGTGCCGGGCGGCATCATCTATATCGTTTCGTATCAGTTCGTCTCGCGCTCGATCGAGTCGTGGTTCGACGTGAACGTGGAAACCGCGCTCACCGCGGGCCTGAATCTCGGCCGCGGCATGCTCGACGCCTCGCTCTCCGACCTGCAAACCAAGGGCCGTCTGATGGCCGAGCAGATCGCGAACGGCGATTCCGCGGGCACGACGCTCACGCTCCTGCGTGCGCGCGACCAGTTCGGCGTGCAAGACGCGATGATCGTCGAGCCGGTGCGCAGCATGTCGGGCGCGGCGCCCGACATGCACGTGGTGGCGCAGGCGTCGAGCAACTTCTCGTCGCTCATGCCCGCCGACTTGCCCACGGCGCTCATGATCGATCAGGCGCGCGGGCGCGGCTATGCGGCGATCGAAGGCGAAGTGGACGGCGACCCGCATCAGCTTGGCTCGAAGGGCGCGCTTCGATTGCGTGTGGTCACGCGCATTCCCGATGCGAACACAACGGATCTGCAGCCGGTCGAGCGCTTCCTGCAGCTCGAGCAGCCGGTGCCGGCCGCGCTCGCGCGCAATGCCGACGCCGTGCAGCGCGCGTATCGCGAGTATCAGGAGAAGGCGCTCGGCCGCACGGGCCTGCGCAAGATGTATATCGGCACGCTCACGCTCGCGCTCTTCCTCGCTACCTTCGTCGCGATGATGCTCGCGCTCGCGCTCGGCAACCAGCTGGCGAGGCCGCTCTTCCTGCTCGCGCAGGGCACGAAGGAAGTGACCGAGGGCGACTACACGCCCAAGCGCGAAATCAAGTCGCGCGACGAACTCGGCTTCCTCACGCAGTCGTTCAACGCGATGACGCGCCAGCTTTCCGAAGCGCGTCAGGCTGTGGAGAAGAACCGCGTCGCGCTCGAGCATTCGAAGGCGTACCTCGAGAGCATTCTCGCGAACCTCACGGCGGGCGTGTTCGTTTTCGACCGGCAGTTCCGCCTCACGACGGCGAACCCCGGTGCGGAGCGCATTTTCCGTCAGCCGTTCCAGACGGAACTCGGCGTCGCGCTCGATCATATCGGCGCGCTCACGGAGTTCGGCGCGATGGTGCGCAAGGCCTTCGCCGACCAGGAAGCTTCGCGCTCGGACCGCGAAGGCGGCGATCGCGATCGCGGCCATTGGCAGCAGCAGTTCTCCGTGCCGATTCCGGGCGAGACCGATCCGCTCACGCTGCTCGTGCGCGGCGCGCGCCTCGTATCCGACACGGGCCGCGACGCGGGCGACATGCAGACCTCGGGCTACGTCGTGGTGTTCGACGACATCTCCGACGTGATCTCGGCGCAGCGCTCGGTCGCGTGGGGCGAGGTCGCCCGGCGTCTTGCGCACGAGATCAAGAATCCGCTCACGCCGATCCAGCTCTCGGCCGAACGCCTGCAGATGAAGCTCACCGACAAGCTCGCGCCAACCGACGCCGAAGTGCTCAGGCGCGGCGCAACCACCATCGTCAATCAGGTCGCGGCGATGAAGCAGATGGTCGACGACTTCCGCGATTACGCGCGCACGCCGCCGGCGGTGCTCGCGAGCCTGCAGCTCAACGAACTGGTGAGCGAAGTGCTCACGCTTTACGGCGCGGAAGAAGGCAAGAGCGCGATCAAGGTCGAGCTCTCCGACTTGCCGGTGATACGCGGCGACGCGACGCAATTGCGCCAGGTCATCCACAACCTGCTGCAAAACGCGCAGGACGCGGTGGCCGACACGCAGAATCCTCGCGTGACGCTCGAGACCCGCGCCGTAGAATACGGAGACCCCGACGCGCAAGGACGCACGCGCGTGGCGGTTCGTCTCACGGTATCGGACAACGGCCCGGGTTTCCCGGCGCGCATTCTCACGCGTGCGTTCGAACCCTATGTGACGACCAAGGCCAAAGGAACAGGACTCGGGCTTGCGATGGTCAAGAAGATCGTCGACGAGCACGGCGCGCGCATCGACATCCGCAATCGAATGAGAGCGGGCGATGTGATCGAAGGCGCGCAGATCTCGATTCTCTTTCTCCAGTTGGCAGACGATGCCGCCACGCCCGGACCCGGCCGATCCGGGGAGGGGCAGGCGCGTGCCGAAGCGGAGCAAGGATCAAAAGCAACAGTGCAGACAAGGGCAGCGTAAATGGCAACCATCCTGGTGGTAGATGATGAAATGGGCATCCGGGAATTGCTCTCGGAGATCCTCAGCGACGAAGGACACGTCGTGGAGCTCGCGGAAGATGCGCAGCAGGCGCGCGAGTTCCGGCAGCGCCACGTGCCGGACCTCGTGCTGCTCGATATCTGGATGCCGGACACCGACGGCGTGACGCTGCTCAAGGAATGGGCCGCGCAGGGCCATCTCACGATGCCGGTCATCATGATGTCGGGGCACGCGACCATCGACACCGCCGTCGAGGCGACGAAGATCGGCGCGCTCAACTTCCTCGAGAAACCGATCGCGCTGCAAAAGCTGCTGAAGGCGGTCGAGCAGGGGCTCGCGCGCGGCACGGCCGCGCCGGTCGCGCCGGCCACGGCGGCGGCGGTCGGGAAGACGGCTGCGGGCGGACCCGCGGTCGTGGCGTCGGCGGCGGCGCTGCCGGTGCTGGGCGCAGACGGTGTGCATGGCATGCAGGCGGGCGCGGCCACGCAAACGGCATCGATCTCGTTCGACATCCCGTTGCGCGATGCGCGTGACGCGTTCGAGCGCGCCTACTTCGAGTACCACCTCGCGCGCGAGAACGGCAGCATGACGCGTGTCGCCGAAAAAACGGGGCTTGAGCGTACGCACCTGTATCGCAAGCTCAAGCAGCTCGGCGTGGACCTCGGCAAGAGCAAGGGCGAATGAACCCGGGCAGGTGAGCGGCGCGGGCAGGCTCTTCAATTTTGCGAAAGCCACTTGGCAAACGCTAAATCCATCGCTATAATCTTTTTTCTTCGTTGGCCCGGTAGCTCAGTTGGTAGAGCAGCGGATTGAAAATCCGCGTGTCGATGGTTCGATTCCGTCCCAGGCCACCAGAATGCAGCCCCAGGAGATCGTTCGATTCCTGGGGCTTTTTCGTTGTGCTCGCGTTGTGTCCAGTTGTCTTGCGGCCCGCATTCCAGACATCGACGGTATCCAGGGTATAAGGGTGCGCCGATGCCCGTAGAGGGGCCCCGGCCTATACTGCATGAGCCGGCGCGGGGGTTGTCCCCGCCGGTCCGCCGGGCGCCAGGCGACGAAAGCGGGCAAGCAAAGCCAGCAAAGCGCCAGCAGCGAAAGCATTCGTGCGGAAACCTCATACACGGAGTTTCACGGTGACTCGAACAGAAGCCAAAGGCGCGCTCGTCCTGTTTTCCGGCGGCCAGGATTCAGCCACGTGCGTCGCATGGGCGCTCGACCGCTACGAGAGCGTCGAAACGCTCGGCTTCGACTACGGCCAGCGTCATCGCGTCGAACTGGAATGCCGCGAGAGCTTTCGCGCGGCGATCGCCAGCACGTTTCCCGAATGGGGCGAGCGTCTCGGCGACGATCACATGATCGATCTCTCGGTGCTCGGCTCGATCAGCGACACGGCCATGACGCGCGAGATCGAGATCGAAACCGCCGCGAGCGGCTTGCCGAACACCTTCGTGCCGGGCCGCAACCTGATGTTCATGCAGATCGCCGCGGCGATCGCTTATCGTCGCGGGCTCAAGGTGCTCGTGGGCGGGATGTGCGAAACCGACTTCTCTGGCTACCCCGACTGCCGCGACGACACGATGAAGGCGCTGCAGGTGGCGCTCAATCTCGGCATGGACACGCGCTTCGTGCTGGAAACGCCGCTTATGTGGCTCGACAAGGCCGACACATGGCGGCTCGCCGAAAAGCTGGGCGGCGAAGCGCTGGTAGACATGGTCCGCGTGGAAACGCACACCTGCTACTTGGGCGAGCGCGCCGAGCTTCACGCGTGGGGCTTCGGCTGCGGCGAGTGCCCGGCGTGCAAGTTGCGCAAGCGCGGGTACGAAGCGTATCTCGCCGGCGAAAACGTGACGGAAGCCCCGGTCTGAGCGTGAGCCTCGGGCCGCGCGCGTGACTTTCGCGGTGAACGAATACGGTCAGGGCCGCGCACGGGCGGCGCGCCCCCGCCGATAGATGATTTCGCGCCCGAGACCTCAACCGGCTTTGCACGCGCCTTGCGCGAATGAGCCAGAACCAGGCTGCACGATGACTTACGCGGTAAAGGAAATTTTCTACACGTTGCAGGGCGAGGGCGCGAACGCCGGGCGTCCGGCCGTGTTCTGCCGGTTCGCCGGCTGTAATCTGTGGTCGGGCCGCGAGGAAGATCGCGAGCAGGCCGTTTGCCGCTTCTGCGACACCGATTTCGTCGGCACCGATGGCGAGAACGGTGGAAAATTCCGCACGCCGGAAGAGCTCGTCGCGCAGATCGCTTCGCTATGGCCCGAAGGCGAGGGCAACCGCTTCGTGGTCTGCACGGGCGGTGAGCCGATGCTGCAGATCGACCAGCCGTTCGTCGACGCGCTGCACGCCGCCGGTTTCGAAATCGCGATCGAAACCAACGGCTCGCTGCCGGTGCTGGGAACCATCGACTGGATCTGCGTGAGCCCGAAGGCCGACGCGCCGCTCGTCGTCACGAAGGGCAACGAGTTGAAGGTCGTCGTGCCACAGGAAAACCAGCGCCTCGCCGACTACGCGAAGCTCGATTTCGAGTATTTTCTCGTGCAGCCCATGGACGGCCCGTCGCGCGACCTGAACACGAAGCTCGCCATCGACTGGTGCAAGCGCCATCCGCAGTGGCGCCTGTCGATGCAGACCCACAAATACCTGAACATTCCCTGATTCACGCGAATTTACCTGAAGAAGCGCCGTGCTGACGATCACCCGAAAACTCGAATTCGACGCGGGCCACCGCATCCCCGACCACCGCAGCCAGTGCCGTAATCTGCACGGCCATCGCTACGTGCTCGAAATCACGCTCGAAGGCGACCTCGTCGAAACCGAGGGCGCGCCCGATCGCGGCATGGTGATGGACTTCGCCGACGTGAAGTCGCTCGCGAACCAGCATCTCGTCGACCTGTGGGATCACGCGTTCCTCGTCTTCGCGGGCGATACGCAGGTGCGCGGCTTCCTCGAAACGCTGCCGGGCCACAAGACGGTCGTGATCGACCGCATTCCGACGGTGGAAAACCTCGCGGCCATCGCTTTCGACATTCTCGCGAACGTGTACGACGCGCACTACGGCGTGAATCTGCGCCTGCACAAGCTGCGCCTGTACGAGACGCCGAACTGCTGGGCCGAAGTCACGCGCGGCTGACGCGCGCAGGACCCCGACTCACCCTCGCTCCCGCGACCCGCGCAAGGCGGGTTTTCCGTGCCGTCCCGCAAGTTTTTGTCGCGGTATGATCATTGCCGCAAGGCCTGCGCATCCCCGCGCGCGGTCCGACAAACACATAACGGAGCGAGACCTGCCGGCTGCCGCGCTGCCGGGCGAAACCGCCCGTCTCTGGCGCGTGCGCCCCGCAGCCTCGCCGGGAGCACGGCGATGAGCACCTTCACCAATCCCCTCAAGGAACGCCTCAAGGAGGCGGACCCGCTATTCGGCTTATGGCTCTCGATGGGCAGCGAGACCGCCGCCGAGGCGCTCGCGCACGCCGGCTTCGACTGGCTGCTGATCGACATGGAGCACACCCCGAACGACAGCGCCGACACCATCGCGCAACTGCGCGCCATCGCGGCGGCGCATCTGCCTACCGAGCCGGTAGTGCGTTTGCCCGACAGCGAGCCGTGGCTCGTGAAGCACGTGCTCGACGCGGGCGCACGCACGGTGATGTTCCCCAATGTGGCTTCAGCTGAAGAAGCGGCGCGCGCCGTGAGCCTCACGCAATATCCCGACGCGAGCACGCCCGGTGGCCAGCGCGGGGTAGCGGGCGCGGTGCGCGCGGCGGCCTACGGCATGCGGCGCGACTACCTTCAGGGCGCGAACGCGCAGATCGCGACGATCGTGCAGATCGAGTCGGCGGCGGCGCTGGCCGAAGTCGAGAAGATCGCGCGGGTGCCGGGCGTCGGCTGCCTGTTCGTAGGCCCCGCCGATCTGGCGGCGAGCCTTGGCCATCTCGGCGACTCGAAGCATCCGGACGTGGTCGCCGCTGTGCAGCGCATCGTCGCAGCCGCGCGCGAGGCGGGCGTGGCTGCGGGCATCTTCGCGATGGATGCGGCCGCCGCCAGGCAGTATCGCGAGATGGGCTTTAGCTTCATCGCCCTGGCCGCCGACGTGATGTGGCTCGTGCGCGCGACACGCCAGGCGCTCCAGGAGGCGAGATCATGAAGCGTCCGAAAGCGCTTTTTGCGCTAGTGCGCACGCTCGCGATCGGCTGTTTCGCGGCCGCCGCGCTCGGCGTGAGCGGAGCCACGGCAGCCGCCGACGCCGCAAGTGCTACCGCGGGCGCGGAATCCGATCCGCAAACGGCGAACGCCGTTGCCGACTACAACGCGGGCAATCTCAGCGCGGCGCGCACCGAGTTCCAGGCGGCGGCCGAACGCGGCAACCGGCTGGCGGAGTTCAACTACGCGATGATGCTCGTGAACGGCGAAGGCGGGGCCGCCGACGTCGGCGAGGGCCGCAAGTGGCTGCGCAAGGCCGCGGACGCGAACATGTCGCACGCGCAGTATGTGTACGGCAAGATGTACGACGACGGCGACTTCGTCGAGCGCGATCCCGTGCAGGCGCACCAGTGGTTCCTCAAGGCGGCCAAACAGGGCCACGTGCAGGCGGAATTGGCGCTCGCGAACCAGTACCTGGACGGTCGAGGCACGACGCGCGACAACAAGCAGGCGTTCTACTGGTACAAGAAGGCCGCCGAGGGCGGCGACATGACGGCGCAATACGTGACCGGCTCGTTCTACGAGCGCGGCGGCGACGGCGTGCCGAAGAACCTCAACGTCGCGCGCGCGTACTATGCCGCGGCGGCGGCCCAGGGCGATCCGGTGGCGCGCCTGAAATACCAGCAGTTGAGCGCACAGCTGATGAAGTCGGCGCCCACGCAGTAAGCGTCAGCAAGCGACCGCCGAAACGAAAACGCGCCGGGCATACCGGCGCGTTTTTTATTGCTGCTGCGATCTGGCGGGAATGGCCGCCCGCCGCGCCCTCAACTCTGCATCAACCGCTTCTGGCGTCCCACGCTCATGATGAGCCCGATCGCCACGCCGAGCGTGGTGAGCGCCGTGCCGCCGTAACTCATGAACGGCAGCGGTACGCCCACCACGGGCAGGATGCCGCTCACCATGCCGATGTTGACGAACGCGTAGGTAAAGAACGCCATCGTGAGCGAACCGGCCAGTAATCGCCCGAAGAGCGTCGCGCCGTTCGCGGCGATATAGAGCCCGCGCGCGATCAGACACATGTAGAGCGTGAGCAGAACGAGGCCGCCCGCCATGCCGAACTCTTCGGAGAACACCGCGAAGATGAAGTCGGTGTGCTTTTCGGGGATGAACTCCAGGTGCGACTGTGTGCCCTTCAGCCAGCCCTTGCCGAGCGGGCCGCCCGAGCCGATCGCGATCACGGCCTGAATGGTGTGGAAGCCCTTGCCCAGCGGATCGGAGGTCGGGTCGAGCAGCGTGCAGATGCGGTGCTTCTGGTAGTCGTGCATGAGCGGCCAGTTCACCTGCGGCTGGCAGATCTTGTCCTGGAACGCCGCGATCGAGGCTACGGCGATCACGCCCGCGATCAGCACCGGCACGATCAGCTTGAACGACAGTCCCGCGAAATAGATGACGAAGAGGCCCGACGCGAACACGAGCACGGCGGTGCCGAGGTCCGGCTGCTTGGCGATGAGCCCCACCGGCACGAGCAGGATCACAAAGCCGACGATGAAGTCGTACCAGCGCATCACGCCTTCGCGGCGCTGATAGTACCAGGCGAGCATGAGCGGAGTGGCGATCTTGAGGATTTCCGAGGGCTGAATCACGACGCCCACGTTGATCCAGCGTTTTGCGCCCTTGCGCGTGAGGCCGAATAGCGCCACGGCAACGAGCAGCGCGATGCCGAACGTATAGATCGGCACCGCGAAGCGCATGAGCGTGTTTGGCGGCACGTTGGCGAGCGCCCACATCAGCACGAAGGTGAGCATGATGTTGCGCAGCTGGTCTTCCACGCGGCCCGGCACGTCGAGGCTCGCGCTGTACAGCGTGACGATGCCCACGCACAGCAGCAGGAACACGGTGAGCGCGAGCGGGCGGTCGAAGCCGAGGAACATCTTGCGCAGCGTGTCGAGCACCGCGCGCTTGTCGATCTTGTCGAGCTGAAGGAAAGGCATGGTGGTTCCTTACTCGTCGATGCCGCCCGTTGCGGGCTTGGGCGGCGGTGCGAGCGTGGCCGCGTCGCTCGCGCTGGCGGGGCGGTGCGGGCGTTGGGGGCCAGGGC
>NZ_JAMBPQ010000036.1 GCF_024206495.1 Paraburkholderia sp. CNPSo 3272
CGACCATCTACCGGGAACTGCGTGCGCTGGGAGCACTGCCCGCTGTGGCGCAACAAGTGGCGGCGAACAGCCATCGCTGGTGGCGTAACAGCGGCCAGCTGCTGAACAGCGTGCTGACCCTCGCCTACTTCGATCGGCTGGGCGTGCCACGACTCTCATAACCTCAACTCCCCGAACCGCCCGGTGCGGACCCGCATGCCGGGTGGTGTGGCAGGGGCGCAGCCAGTTGGCTGTCCCCTATGCCGATCCTTTCCGCGCATTTCCCCGGATTTTCTTTGCATTTGCGTGCGGCGCGCTAAAATTGCCCACCTTTTTAATCTGTCCGGCCCAAGAGCCTTGAGCGTGCAAAAGATCCTTATCGTGCGCGTGTCGTCGCTTGGCGACGTCGTCCATAACATGCCCGCCATTGCCGACATTCGGCGACGGTACCCCGACGCGCAGATCGACTGGCTCGTCGAAGAGAGCTTCCAGTCGCTCGTCGAGCTCGTGGAGGGCGTGCGCCGCGCGATTCCGTTTTCGCTGCGCCGCTGGCGCAAGGGTCTCCTCTCGGGCGCCAACTGGCGCGAGATCGGCGCGTTCCGGCGCGCGCTCGCGGCCGAGAAGTACGACCTCGTGATCGACTGCCAGGGGCTCATCAAGACGGCCTGGGTGGCGAGCTGGGCCCGCGGGCCCCTCGTCGGCCTCGGCAACCGCACCGATGGCGCGGGCTACGAATGGCCGGTGCGCTTCTTCTACGACCGGTCGATTCGCATCGAGCCGCGCACCCACGTAGTCGAGCGCACGCGCCAACTGGTTGCGGGCGCGCTCGATCTCGCGCCGCCGTCGCCCACCGACGAGATCGACTTCGGCCTCGATACCTATCGCGCCGCGCAGGCGCTCGCGAGCGTCGGGCTGAACCTGCCGGTGCCCTATGTGGTGTTCGTGCACGCCACGTCGCGCGCCGACAAGCAGTGGCCGGACCAGCACTGGATCGAGCTGGGCCAGGCGCTCGTGCGGCGCGGCGCGTCGCTCGTGCTGCCTTGGGGCAGCGAGGCCGAGCGCGCCACGAGCGAGCGCCTCGCGCGCGAATTCGGCGAAGCGGCTATCGTGCCGCCCAGGCTCTCGCTGCCTGCCGTGGTGGGTCTCATTGACGGCGCCGCGGCCACGGTGGGCGTGGACACGGGCCTCGTGCACATCGCGGCGGCGCTCAAGCGTCCGACCGTCGAGTTGTACAATTTCGCGACCGCCTGGCGCACGGGCGGCTACTGGTCGCCGAACGTCGTCAATCTGGGTACGGCAGGGCAGCCGCCAACGCTTGCCCAGGTGAAGGGCACGCTGGCGGGCTTCGGGCTGCTGTAGCGGCGCACCGCCGCAGCGCAGGCGCCTGAAAGACGGAGCGGCTGCGGCGCGTCAAGGCGCAGCATGGAGGCCGCGGGTATAAGAATCGGCGCGCACGAGGGTGCACAGACTTGCACAAGCGCGCGCCAGGGCCTGGCCGGCAAGGGCCGCGCGCGAACAACAAGGCGAGCAACAGGGCACGCCACGCTCGCACCGTGCCACACGGCAGGCAATCAGATCCATCGCTTCCAGGGGCGACAATGAACGAATCCCAGATCATCGAAATCACTTCCGCCGACTGGCACGGCCAGCAGCTCTCGCAACCGCGCGAGACGCTGCTCGATGCCGTCGAGCAGGGCAAGGTGCTGTATTTTCCGCACCTGGCCTTCGCGATCGAAGGCGGCGAGCGCGCGCTGCTCGACCCCGCGATCGCCGACCCCAAGCGCAAGAACATCAGCCTCGACCCGAACGGCGGCGCGCTGCACGGCGTGCTCGGCGACACCGTTACGCAGTCGGCCGTGCGCGCGTTGATCGCGCGTTACCAGACCTGCGCGCGCACGCTGGTGGACGGCCTCTTTCCCGAGTACATCGGCAAGCTGCGTGTGGCGCCCACTAGCCTGCGTCTGCACCAGGTGGAAACGCGCCAGACCTCGTGGCGCAAGGACGATTCGCGTCTGCACGTGGATGCGTTTCCCTCGCGCCCGAACTACGGCGAGCGCATCCTGCGCGTGTTCACCAACGTCAACCCCAACGGCGTGCCGCGCGTGTGGCGCGTGGGCGAGCCGTTCGAGGACATGGCAAAGCGCTTCTTGCCGAACATCAAGCCGCAGTTTCCGGGCTCGGCGTGGCTGCAGAACCTGCTGCATATCACCAAGTCGCCGCGCAGCGAGTACGACCATCTGATGCTCAACCTTCACGACGGCATGAAGGCCGATCTCGGCTATCAGCAGTCGAGCCCGCAAGAGACCATCGGCTTCCCGCCGGGCAGCGTGTGGGTGTGCTTCTCCGATCACACGTCGCATGCCGTGATGTCCGGTCAGTTCATGATGGAGCAGACCTTCTTCCTGCCGGTGAAGGAGATGGTGCATCCCGAATGGGCACCGCTCGGCATTCTCCAACGCCTCAAGCGCAAGGAACTGGTTTGAATCCACGCGCGATGAGCCTGCCGATCTACGCTTCCTGCCGCGCGGCCGCGGCGTTTCGCATGACCCTGGCCGACGCGGAGGCCCGATGCTGAGAGCGATCTATCGCGCGGCCTGGTGGCTCATTGCCCCGCTCGCGGTGCTGAGGCTGTTCATTCGCTCACGTCGCGAACGCGGCTATCGCGAGCATATCGGCGAGCGTTTCGGTTTTTCTGCCGGGCGCTTGCCCGAGGACGACGCGCCGCTCATCTGGGTGCATGCCGTCTCCGTAGGCGAGACCCGCGCGGCGCAGCCGCTCGTCGACGCGCTGCTGGCGGCGCGCCCCGACGCGCGCGTCCTGCTCACGCACATGACGCCGGGCGGCCGCGCCACCGGCGAGCAGCTTTTCGGCAATCGCGTGCTGCGCTGCTATCTGCCATACGACATGCCGCGTGCGGTGCGGCGCTTCCTGCACGCATGGCGACCGTCGCTCGGTCTCGTCATGGAAACCGAGGTCTGGCCCACGCTCATCGACGAATGCAAGCACGCCGACGTGCCGCTCGTGCTCACCAACGCGCGCATGTCGGCGCGCTCGTTCAAGCGCGCGGCGAAGTTCGGCGCGGGCGCACGCGAGGTATTCGGCGGCTTCACGCGCGTGCTCGCGCAAAGTCCATCCGACGCGGAGCGCCTCACCGCGCTCGGCGCGCGCAACGTGGCTGTGCTCGGCAACCTCAAGTTCGACATGGCGAGCCCGCCGGCGCTGATCGCGCGCGGCCGCGACTGGCGGCGCGCGATCGGCGAGCGGCCGGTGTGGGTGGCGGCGAGCACCCGCGAAGGCGAAGAGGAGCTCGTGCTGCAGGCCTTCGCGGCACTGACTCAATCAAATGCGGTGCCGGATGCGCTTTTGATCCTCGTGCCGCGCCACCCGCAGCGCTTCGACGAAGTAGCCGCGCTCGTGGAGCGCAAGAACTTCAAGCTCGAACGGCGCTCGCGCTGGGCGCCGGCCGCGGCTGCGGCTGCCGCGGCTTCCGCGCATGTGGGCGTGCGCTTGCTGCCACAGGACGTGAGCGTTCTGCTCGGCGATTCGATGGGGGAGATGGGCGCCTACTACGCTGCCGCCGATCTCGCGTTCATCGGCGGCAGTCTCTTGCCGCTCGGCGGGCAGAACCTGATCGAAGCGTGCGCCGTGGGCGTGCCGGTGTTGATCGGGCCGCACGTGTTCAACTTCACGCAGGCCACCGCGGACGCCACGGCCGCGGGCGCGGCCCTGCAGGTTCAGGACCCCACCGATCTCACGCGGGCCTTGCGCGAACTCTTCAACGACAAGTCGCGCCGGGTCGCAATGGGCGCGGCTGCGGCGGCATTCGCTTCGCGCCATCGCGGCGCGACGGCGCGCACGGTGGATGTTGTGCAGGCGCTCGTCTCCGATGTTTGAATTCGTGCGCGATAGAGCATGCGCACGTCGCTCAACGACAACTTGGCCACTGCTGAAAGAGTGTTGTTTGTTCTGCGCGGGTGTCGTCAAAACGACCGCTCGGGGCTATTGCACGAAGCGGAGGAGAGCAGCGCCAATGCAAGCGCGAGCCGGTAGGAAAGCGCCTTCGTGTGTTATTTGGGGTTAGATTTTTGAAAGGGACAAAAGCGGATACATGAAGGGCTATTTATAGACGCCTGAAGGGTGGCGTATAGACACATGAAAGGGTGGGTTCATCGCGTCCCTTCACGCACAGCGATGCGTACGTATGCGCACATACGCTCGGGCCAGAGCGCAGGTGTACTGGGTTCACGTGGTTGATTGCGTTCGAGCCACGTCTGCGTAAGGAACGCATTGCTGAATATCGGTATCGCTGGCGTTCGCCTCACCGATATGCAGTCACCGAAGGCCAGTTCATGCCACCGACGATTACCCCGCAAGTGCTGCCGGTGCCGTCAGCGACGGAGTTCATCGACAGTTCGCCCAATCGAGCGGCGACCCGCAGCTTAGCGACGCATGGATATCGCCCACACGTCGACGGCCTGCGAGCGATCGCGGTCATGGCAGTGATTCTGTTTCATGCGTTCCCAAGCCGGATGGCAGGCGGATTTATCGGGGTCGATGTTTTTTTCGTCATATCCGGATATCTCATTACCACCATCATTCTCACCAATCTCGAGCGCGACAAATTCAGTATTGCTGATTTTTACGGCAAGCGCATCCGCCGGATATTCCCTGCACTTCTTCTCGTATTGTTCTTTTGCGCGGTGACCGGATGGTTCGTGCTGCTGCGAGACGAGTACCCGCAACTCGGGAAGCACATCGTCGGTGGGACTTCCTTCGTCCAGAATTTTGTCTTGTGGGGTGAGAGCGGCTACTTCGATAGCGGCCACGAGGCCAAGCCATTGTTGCATCTCTGGAGCCTTGCGGTTGAAGAGCAATACTACATATTCTGGCCCCTGCTACTGAGCTATGCGTGGACGCATCGCTGGCGCTTCCCGGTCGTGAATGGCGCGATCCTCGCGATGTCCTTCGGCGTCAGCGTATGGCTGGCCTCGCGGGACCCCGTTGCTGCCTTCTACTCGCCGCTTTCCCGCTTCTGGGAACTCATGGTTGGCGGCTCGCTTGCCTATATCGCTTTGCGTCGTCCGGATCTGGTCGGACGATACGCCAACCTGCTCTGTGTAACGGGAGTAGGTCTCCTGTTGTCAGGATTTTTGCTGATCAATCACGAGCGGCCTTTTCCAGGATTTTGGGCATTGTTGCCGACGGTGGGCACATTCCTCGTCATCGCAGCGGGTTCAGGCGCGTGGATCAATCGCACTATTCTCTCGAGTCGCCCCTTCGTGACTTGCGGGCTGATTAGCTACCCGCTGTATCTCTGGCATTGGCCGCTGTTGTCGTTTGCCCATTTCGTCTGGCCGGACAATGGTCATCCCACGAAGATTGCCGTGGTATTGCTATCAGTCTTGCTCGCCTGGCTCACACACCGTTATGTCGAGAAGACGATTCGCTGGCATCGCTCCGCGAATCGAACGGCGCTTCTGCTGGCTCTCTGCCTCGTGCTGATGATGGTTGGCGGCGCGGCGATCAAGGACGCGCTCATCAGCCCCCGCATCGACGCCGTCAACCTCGCTACTCGGACCGGGTGGGACTTCCTGGCGTCAAGAAGTCCAGATGGGCGGCCTCGGGACGGCATCTACCCCTTGCACGAAGAGCGAAAGACTACGACGCTGTTTCTTGGGGATTCGCATGTCGCCCAGTATGCCGAACGAATCTACGCAGACGAGCAGGCCGACCCCTCAAAAAACGGGGCTATCTTTGCTGTCGCTGCGGCTTGTCCTCCCATTCCACACGTTTTCGATCGCGACCTACCCGTCGATTCAGAATGCTGGTCGGTTCGGCGCGAGGCGCTGGCGGAGGCCGCGAGTAGCCGAATCACCACTGTCGTGATCGGCGGTTATTGGAGCTACTACTTCAACGCCGCGGGCTATTACCTGGCCAGCGGTCAAAAGGAGTTGAGTCTGGCCACGCCAGAAGGAAGAGCGGCCGCATTCGTCGAGCTCGATCGGGAAGTGAGGGAACTGCAGGCGCAGAACAAAAAGGTCTACGTGCTGCTCGACAATCCGATAGGTGACCCGTTCGACCCCCATGTATTTTTGTCGAGAATCGGGCGTTTCGACCCACGCGAGGCGCAGCAACGCGTGAAAATCGATGGCCTCCAACAAAGCGTTCGCAAGGAACTGATCGCGCTGGCCGAGCGCGATCATGCCTCGATCATCGACCCCGACGCGCGCCTGTGTGTGGATGAAGCATGCATCCGGGTGACGGGAAAATGGTCAGCCCTCTATGAGGACAGATCACACCTGAATCCCGACTGGATCGTGAAAAACGCCGACTACCTCGATCCGTCAATCTGAGGGATCGGTGCGGTTACGCCGATGTGTTCAAGCGTTTTGCGTAACCAGAAGGCCCCGTTTTTCGATAAAAGCGATCACCTCACCAAGCCCCTCGAGCGCCTTCAGATTGCACATCACGAAGGGCCGCTCGCCGCGCATCTTTTTCGCGTCGGAGGCCATGATGTCGAGGTTCGCGCCCACGAGCGGCGCGAGGTCGGTCTTGTTGATGACGAGCAGGTCCGACTTCGTGATGCCGGGGCCGCCCTTGCGCGGAATTTTTTCGCCGCCCGCCACGTCGATCACGTAGATCGTGAGGTCCGAAAGCTCGGGGCTGAAGGTGGCCGCGAGATTGTCGCCGCCCGATTCGATGAAGACGATGTCCGCATCGGGAAAGCGCGTGAGCATCTGGTCGACGGCTTCCAGGTTGATCGACGCGTCTTCGCGGATCGCGGTGTGCGGGCAGCCGCCCGTTTCCACGCCCATGATGCGCTCGGCGGGCAGCGCGCCCGCAACGGTCAAGAGGCGCTGGTCTTCCTTCGTGTAGATGTCGTTGGTAATGGCAACGAGGTCGTAACGCTCGCGCATGGCCTTGCAGAGCATTTCGAGCAACGTCGTCTTGCCGGAGCCGACCGGTCCGCCCACGCCGACGCGCAGCGGCGGCAGCTTCTTCGTTCGTTTGCTGGGTGCGTGCGAATTCATGGTTCGTGTGTGTGTCAGGAGCGGAAAAGCCGCGAGTACTGCGATTCGTGGCGCGCAGAAAGCACGCCGAGTTGCGGCGCGAAGGTGTTGAGCGCCTCGGGCGGCGTCGCGAGAGCGCGCGCCACGGCTTTCTCGATTTCGGGCCGTAGCGCGACGATGATGCGCTGCCCGGCGAGCTGGCCAAGCGGCACTGCCTTGAGCGCGGCGGCCGTC
Source organism: Paraburkholderia sp. CNPSo 3272 (assembly GCF_024206495.1). GTDB lineage: Bacteria > Pseudomonadota > Gammaproteobacteria > Burkholderiales > Burkholderiaceae > Paraburkholderia. The sequence continues at coordinate 7,224 of NZ_JAMBPQ010000036.1, forward strand.
TGGTTTTCGATCCAGCTGAACGCGTAGGCGGCGAGCGCGGCGTGCGGCGCGGCCTCATGGGCCCATGCGGCGAATGCGAAGGCCGTGGGTTGCGCAAGGGGCGTCATGCGCTCCAGCGTGGCACGCCGGTCAGCGTCGCCCCATTCGAGCTGGGCGCAGAGTTGGCGCAGCGACCAGCCCATCTGTGCGGTCTCGCGCCGCAATTCCGCCGACTCGCGGCTCGCGACGAATTCCTCGTTTGCCACGATCAGCGCGGGCGCGTCGTGCGTGCGCCAGCGTTCCATCTGGTGCGCCACAAAAGGCAGCTCGCCGCAAGCGAGCACGTTCGCGAGGCCGCCCGCTATCCAGTGTTCGGCATCGTCGGCGTTCGCGACGAGTTGCGCATCGATTGCGGCTTCGAGTCCCTGCGAGTAGCTGAACGCGCCGATGGGCAGCGCCGGCGAAGCCAGATGCAGCAGGGCGGTCAGCTCAGCGATGTTCATGGCTGTGGTCGTGCGCGTGGCCGTCGCAGTGACCGTGATCGTGTCCGCAATCGTGGTCATGCGGAGGATCGTCGCCATGGGCGTGATTGTGCGCACCGTGCGCGTGGTCGTGCGAATGTCCATGGTGCTCGTCGTACACGCGTTGCGCGAGCGCGTAGTCGTCGGCGAACGTTTCGTCGTGGCCGTGGCGGTGGCCACCGCCGTATGCGCCCGATTCCGGCTGGAACGGCGACTCCACGCGCTCGACCTGCGCGCCCAGGCGCTTGAGCATGTCTTCGAGCACGGGGTCCGCTTCGAGCTTGAGTTCGTCCGCGCCCACCTGCACCGGCGTATGGCGATTTCCGAGGTGATACGCGGCGCGCGTGAGCGTGAGGCGGTCGGGCGCGCGGACACGCAGTACGGACTCGGCCGCCGCGATCACGCGCACGAGGCCGCCGTCGTCGGCCACGAGCAGATCGCCGTCGCGAAGCACCGTGCCGCGCGGCAGCACCACGCCCACTTCCTCGCCCGTGTCGAGCGTGGCCGCGAGGCGGCTCTTGCAACGCGCATCGTAGGGCAGCGTGAGCGTAGGCGCCCGCTTCACAAGAACGGGCGCGAGCTTCGCGGTCAGTCGTTTGTCGATCGTGCGCATGGCTAAACTTTAGAACAGGAAGTAACGCTGTGCCATCGGCAGCACCGTGGCGGGCTCGCAGGTGAGCAACTGGCCGTCGGCTATGACCTGGTACGTTTCGGGATCGACGCTGATCTTCGGCTGCCAGGCATTGTGAATCATGTCGGCCTTCGTCACGCTACGGCAGTTGCGTACCGCCACCACACGCTTTTGCAGGCCGTAGCGCTCGGGCATGCGTTTGTCGAGCGAGAGCTGCGAAACGAAGGTGAGCGATGTTTGTGCGAGCGCGCGCCCGCGCGTGGCGAACATCTCGCGGTAATGCACGGGCTGGGGCGTGGGAATCGAGGCGTTCGGGTCGCCCATCTGCGCGAGCGCGATCATGCCGCCCTTGAGGATCAGCGAAGGCTTGATGCCGAAGAACGCCGGTTCCCAGAATACGAGGTCGGCCCATTTGCCGGGCTCGAGCGAGCCCACTTCGTGCGCGATGCCGTGCGTGAGCGCCGGATTGATCGTGTACTTCGCCACATAGCGCTTCACGCGGAAGTTGTCGTGGCGCGCGTTGTCCCCGGGCAGAGCACCGCGCTGCACCTTCATCTTGTGCGCGGTCTGCCACGTGCGGATGATGACCTCGCCCACGCGGCCCATCGCCTGGGAATCCGAAGAAAGCATCGACAGCGCGCCGAGATCGTGGAGGATGTCCTCGGCGGCGATGGTCTCGCGGCGGATGCGCGACTCGGCAAACGCAATATCCTCGGCAATCGACGGGTCGAGGTGATGGCACACCATCAGCATGTCGAGATGCTCGTCGAGCGTATTGATGGTGTACGGGCGCGTGGGGTTCGTCGACGAGGGCAGCACATTCGCTTCGCCGCACACCTTGATGATGTCGGGCGCGTGGCCGCCGCCCGCACCTTCGGTGTGGTACGTGTGGATCGTGCGACCCTTGAAGGCGGCCACCGTCGCTTCCACGAAGCCCGACTCGTTGAGCGTGTCGGTGTGGATGGCCACCTGCGTATCGGTCGCGTCCGCCACGCTCAGGCAGTTGTCGATGGCCGCGGGCGTCGAGCCCCAGTCCTCGTGCAGTTTCAGGCCGATCGCGCCCGCGGCGATCTGTTCTTCAGCGGGTTTCGGCAAACTCACGTTGCCCTTGCCGAGGAAGCCTAGATTGATCGGCCAGCCGTCCGCGGCCTGCAGCATGCGCTCCATATGCCACGGGCCCGGCGTGCAGGTGGTGGCGTTGGTGCCCGTGGCCGGGCCAGTGCCGCCGCCCAGCATGGTCGTCACGCCCGAGGCGAGCGCTTCGTCGATCTGCTGCGGGCTGATGAAGTGGATATGCGTGTCGATGCCGCCCGCCGTGACGATCTGGCCTTCGCCCGCGATCACTTCGGTCGCGGCACCAATCGGAATTGTCACGCCCGGCTGCACGTCGGGATTGCCCGCCTTGCCGATCTTCCAGATGCGCCCGTCCTTGATGCCGATGTCGGCCTTCACGATGCCCCAGTGATCGACGATTACGGCGTTCGTGACCACGGTGTCCGCGACTTCCGCGTGCGTTCGCTGCGACTGGCCCATGCCGTCGCGGATCACCTTGCCGCCGCCGAACTTTACTTCGTCGCCGTAGACGGTGTAGTCGCGTTCGATCTCGATGATGAGTTCGGTATCGGCGAGACGCACGCGGTCGCCGGTCGTGGGGCCGAACATCTCCGCGTAGGCGCGGCGGCCGATCTTCAATGTCATGTCGGATTCCTGATGAATTCGCCTGAATTCGCTGGCCGCGCTCAGAGCGGGCCCATCACCTGGCCGTTAAAGCCGTACACGGCGCGCTCTCCCGCGAGCGCCACGAGTTCCACGGTGCGTTCCTGCCCCGGCTCGAAGCGCACGGCCGTGCCCGCCGCAATGTTCAGCCGAAAGCCGCGCGCGGCTTCGCGCTCGAACGAGAGTGCGGCGTTGACCTCGTAAAAGTGGAAGTGCGAGCCGATCTGCACCGGTCGGTCGCCAGTATTGGCCACCTTGACCGTGACGGTCTCGCGGCCCGCGTTGAGTTCGATTTCGCCGTCGTCGATCAGCATTTCGCCGGGGATCATGGCTGGCTCCTCCCGGCTCAGGGGATCGGATGGTGGACAGTGACGAGCTTGGTGCCGTCGGGGAAGGTCGCTTCGACCTGGATGTCGGGGATCATCTCGGGAACGCCTTCCATCACGTCGTCGCGTGTGAGGAGCGTGGTGCCGTAGTGCATGACCTCGGCGACAGTCTTGCCGTCGCGGGCCGCTTCCATGAGCGCTGCGCTGATGAAGGCGACGGCCTCCGGGTAGTTGAGCTTGAGGCCGCGCTCGCGGCGCCTTTCGGCGAGCAGCGCGGCGGTGAAGATCAGGAGCTTGTCTTTCTCGCGTGGCGTGAGCTTCATCGCGTCATCGTATTGGGTCGGTTGGGGCAACTCTGTCGACCCAGCTTACGGGAGCGAGGTTACGCGCAGCTTGCAACCTCGCGCGCGGCGCGCACGAATCGATGCAAGCTCACAGCAAGGTGTGTGCCAATGAAAGGGGACAGCGTGGCTGCACCAATTGGGAGGTGCTTGTGCACCGCGTTGGCATTGCTGCGCTGCGTTACCGTGCGCAAAAACGCCGATGCGCACCGCTGAGGTGCGTCCAACGGATGCTCAGGTCGTCCACAAGCGCAGCGGCGCGGCCTTTATGCCGTGCACGAACGGCCGCAGAGCCGTCCAGCACTGCGCGAGCGTGTTCTGCAGCGGTTCCATCGAACGCCCGACCACGCGCACGAGCACCACGCCCGGTGCGATGCAGGTCGCGCCCGAGCGCAGCGCGTCGTCGAAAGGCAGGATGGCGGCGAGGTCTTGTGCGAGCGCCTCGTTGCACGCGGGGCCGATCGCCCACAGCACGCCGAAAGCGGGGTAGCCAGCGAGCCCTTGCGGCGCGTCGCGCAGCGGGTCGTTGGCGTCGATGAGGGCGCGCTCGAGCCAGAGCAGTTGATCGTCGGTTTCGTCTTCCGAGGCAGCGCGCGTCACGCGCGTGAGCGCTCGCACCATGCCCGCCGACCAGCGTTCGCCCGCGGCCTGGCGGCCCAGTTGCGTGGCGTCCCAGCCGATGGCCGTGGCCCCCGCGCCGAGCGTGAGCGCGAATTCGAGTTCGGCGTGGGCGTGATCGAACACGAGGTTGTTCTCCGGCAGCCAGTCGAGCTTAGCGCCCGTGCCCACGCGCACGTTAATGCGCTGGCGCGCCACGCGCCCGTTCGACTTGTACCACTTGGTCGCGCCCGGCGTCGTGAGCACGGCGTGAGCACCATCGCCCACCTTCACGTCGATGTCGAGCCGGTCGCCGCCCGCGATGCCTGCGGGCGGATGCACGATCACCGCGTGACAGATCGCTTCGCCTTCGGGGTAGAGCGGCCGTTGCACGCGCAACGGCCCCGCGTGCAAGCGATGCGTGAGTGCGGTGCGCATGCCCTGGCGCTCGAAGCCGAGCTCGAGTTTTGCGGCCCATTCCTGATGCGCGGTGCTGCAAAACGTGGTGTTGGCGAGTGCAGCGTGATCGACGTGGAGCGACATGCGTGGCGAGGGGGACGGGGCAATGGCGTGGAGGATAGCATGCGCTCGCGAGCGCTGATCAGGGGCTGGGCAAGCGTGCGTGTCAAGACCGCTTGCATGTCACGCCGGCGGCTCAGCGCTCAGACGGATGACGTCCTGGACGTCCAGAACGCGAAAAGCTCGCGCGATCCTGGTCATCAGGAACGGGGCAGCACTCTCACCTGTCGGTAAGTCGTAGCCGAGGCGCTCGAGCATCGTGCCAGTCACGGCGCGATTGCAATGCGTTGACTGACTGCAGCAGTTCAGGAGGCGGCGGCATTGCGCAGCTCAGCCGCGCAAATTCCGTTTCGCGCAACGCGGGGCGGCGCGGGAAAAAGAGTCACAGGGTGCGAGGTCGTGCAAGCTCGAGCATTTCAGCATTGCCAGGCGCGGCTTTTCTTGCCGCCCCTGTGCAACGGTGGCGGGGAGGTCGCGCCTATCAACAGGGGTGGCGCGACGATTTTTCGAGTATTCGTCGTTAAAAATGGCCATTTGCGATAATATTTCGAGATATCTGAACGTTTTTCGAGTCGCATGGCCGAACTGGAACCCGTTGGCTACCAACATCTCATCGAGCACCTGAACCTGGAACCACAGGTTCGGCCGCTTGAGGCGCCCGCTTATCTCAATGGTTCTGTGAACCAGAAAGTGCGCGGCCACAATGGATTCTGGTATCCGCGCAAGACCGCGGTGGAGCAAACACTTATTGGGCACGTCGAATTCGCGCTTCGCAATGAGGGGGTGAACCTTGAGGTGCTTGAGGCGGTGGTTGAGCATCTGCCGGAGGCGGAACTTCTACGCCGGTGGTCCGAGTCGCCGAACAGTGCGTTCGTACGAAGGGCGTGCTTCTTCTGGGAGTGGCTAACCGGCGGCAATCTGGTGGTCGACAAGAGCCCTACAGGCGCCTACGTCGATGCACTGCCAGAGGCTGACTACTTCACGGCGGATTCCGCGCACGCAATCCGGCACCCGAAGTTCCGGGTGCGAGACAACCTGCCTGGCACGCGCGATTTCTGCCCGCTCGTGCGGCGCGTTGCACTGGCGGGCGGACCCTCTCTGGACGACTTGCTGGATGAGGCGAGTCTGACACTGGAGCAGGTCACCGACGCAGCACTCTACGAACGCGCGGTCCGCTACCTGTTCCTTTCCGAGACGCGCAGCAGCTACAGCATCGAACGCGAAACGCCCAGCGGTAACAAGGGCGAGCGCTTCGTCCAGCTTCTTGCCCGGGCCGGCGAGGAAGAGCGCATTACCGAGGAGTGGCTCGTCGAGTTGCAGAACGTCATCGTCAGGGACACCTACGCTCAGGAGGCATCGTACCGGGCGAAACAGAACTGGCTCGAGGATGGAACGGGGCGTGTCACGTTTTTCCCGCCGCCGCCCGAAGACCTTCCGCGCGCCATGCGAGGATGGGAGGCGTTCATCAACGAGCAGTCCGGCGCTGGCGGATATCGGTGCCCCAACGTGCTCGTGCGGTCCGCCTGCGCGGCCTTTGGGTTTGTCTACCTGCATCCCTTTCTGGATGGGAACGGGCGTATTCACCGCTTCCTTATCCACCATGTGATCAACGGTGCCCGGCGATTGAAGGGCGGGGCCATCGTGCCGGTTTCAGCGGTCTTCAAGCGCCACGAAGACTTGTACCTTGACGTGCTAAATGGGTTCTCCCGCCCGACCACGCGGCTCTGGCGCTACGCGCCCGGCGAGGACGCGCCGCACGTCGTTTCGTCACCCGGAGGGCGACCCTACCGGTTCTTCGACGCGACGGGGGAAGTCCGTTTCCTGCACCGCATGCTCATCGACGCCGTGAGGACCGAGTTGCCACGCGAACTGCACTGGCTAAGTGGCTTCGACGCCGCGTTTGAGCAGCTGAACGGCGAATTCAATCTTCCCCGCCCAGACCTGTCGGCGCTCATCCGCATGGTGCAATCGAACAACGGAAAGCTGTCGTCGAACAAACGCAAGACGTACCCACATCTGCCCGATGAGGTCATTGCCCGGATCGAAGAGGTGGTGCGCGAGGCTTTCAACCCGGCATCGGCACGCCCCAGCAGTGACGGCGAATCCGGGCAGCGCTGAGAGCCGGAGCACCGTGGTGCGCCTCCCGACGCGACAGTTTTTCGAGGAAGAAGCGCCGATGGCCAGGTGGAATGAAGAAATTTCGGGCAAAACGACAGAATTTCGCATGGGAACAGCGATGTCGACGCGAACGGGCTTCCCAATGACCGCTCGCATGTTCCGGACCCCGTGGGTCCCAAGGGTATGCCTGGACGGTCGGTACGCGCTGCGTTCAGGCTTCATACCGCGATCAACTCCCGCACCCCATCCGCATCCATGCTCGCGCCGGCGCCGCCGGCCACGATCTCGCCGCGGCTCATTACCCAGTAGCGGTCCGCGATGGCCTTGGCGAAGTCGTAGTACTGCTCGACCAGCAGCACCGTCATGTGCATCTCTTCCACGAGCCGGCGCAGCGTGCGGCCGATGTCCTGGATGATCGAAGGCTGGATGCCTTCCGTAGGCTCATCGAGAATGAGCAACTGCGGATCGCTCATCAACGCGCGGCCGATGGCGAGTTGCTGCTGCTGGCCGCCCGAGAGGTCGCCGCCGCGCCGCGTCTTCATCTCTTTGAGCACGGGAAAGAGTTCGTAGAGATGCGCGGGGACGCCCTTAGGCATGCGCTTCTTGCTCGCCGCGCCCACCAGCAGATTCTCTTCGACGCTCAAGCGCGGAAAGATATCGCGCCCTTGCGGCACGTAAGCGAGGCCCTGCGCCACTCGGGCATACGTGGGCAGCTTCGTGAGCGCTTCGCCGCGCCAGGCGATCGCGCCGTTCTTCGTCGGCACGACGCCCATCAGGCAGCGCAGCAGCGTGGTCTTGCCCACGCCGTTGCGCCCGAGCAGCACGGTGAGTTCGCCCTCGGGCACCGTCATCGAGACGTTGCGCAGGATGTGGCTGCCGCCATAGTACTGATTCAGCGATTCGATGGTTAGCATGGCTGGCTGATCTATTCAAAACGGCCCTAGCGGCCGAGATACGATTCGATGACCGCTTCGTCGCGCTTCACCTCGTCGAGCGTGCCGTGCGCGAGCACGCTGCCTTCGGCCATCACCGTGACGCGGCCGGTTTGCCCCGCGAGCGCCGCGACGAACTCCATGTCGTGCTCGACCACCATCATCGAGCAGCTGCCGCGCAGGCGGTTGAGCAGCGTCGCGAGCTCCATGGTTTCGTCGTCGGTCATGCCGGCGGCGGGCTCGTCGAGCAGCAGCAGTTGCGGCCTTTGCATGAGCAGCATGCCGATTTCGAGCCGCTGCTTCTGGCCGTGCGATAGCTCGCCCGCGAGGCGTCGCGCGTCGCTCTCCAGCCGGATCATCTCGAGCGTTTCCTCGATCTTCGCCTGCGCCTCGCGGCCAAGGCGCGCCCGCAGCGTGGCGAACCAGCCCTTGTCGGCCTTCATCGCGAGTTCGAGGTTCTCCCATACGGGATGCTGCTCGAACACCGTGGGCTTCTGGAACTTGCGGCCAATGCCCGCGCGCGCGATGGCCGGCTCGTTCATGCGCGTGAGGTCGAGCGTCTGCCCAAGGAACACCTTGCCCGAATCGGGCGCAGTCTTGCCGGTGATGACATCCATCATCGTGGTCTTGCCCGCGCCGTTCGGCCCGATCACGCAGCGCAGCTCGCCCGCGTCGATCACGAGCGAAAGCTTGTTGAGCGCGCGAAAGCCGTCGAAACTCACGGTCACGTCTTCGAGATACAGGATCGTGCCGTGCGAGATGTCGATCGCGCCGGGTTCGACCACGTGCCCGAGTTCCGCCACGCCGGAGAGGGCGAGTTCGTCGTGCTTGAGGGCGTCGTCGAAGGGGTTGTGGTTGAGCGGGTCGCTGATCACGCTATGTCCGTTCATGGGCGTTCGCTCCGCGTGGTGATCCGCTTCCGGATGAGTTCGATGAGTCCCACGATGCCGTTGGGCAGCAGGAGCGGCACGAGCACGAACATCAGGCCGAGGAAGAATAGCCAGTACTCGGCGAAATGCGCCGTGAAAAAGCTCTTTGCGCCGTTCACGGCGAATGCGCCGATGATCGGCCCGATGAGCGTGCCGCGTCCGCCCACGGCCACCCAGATCGCCATTTCGATCGAGTTGCCCGGCGACATCTCGCTCGGGTTGATGATGCCGACCTGCGGCACGTAAAGCGCGCCCGCGATGCCGCACAGGACGGCCGAGACGGTCCACACGAACAGCTTGTAGCCAAGCGGGCTGTAGCCGAGAAACATGAGGCGCGTTTCGCCGTCGCGCACGGCGCTCACGACACGCCCGAGCTTCGAGGTGACGACGGCGCGCGCGCCGAGAAACGCAAGCACGAGCACGGCGAACGTCAGAAGAAACAGCACGGTGCGCGTGCCCGGATGCGTGATCGGCATGCCCGCGATTCGCTTGAAGTCGGTGAAGCCGTTGTTGCCGCCGAAGCCCGTTTCGTTGCGATAGAAGAGCAGCATCGCGGCGAACGTCATGGCCTGCGTGATGATCGAGAGGTACACGCCTTTCACGCGCGAGCGGAACGTGAAGAAGCCAAACACCCAGGCGACCACGGCGGGCACGAGCACAACGAGCACAAGCGTATACCAGAGGTGCTGCGTGCCTTGCCAGTACCACGGCAGCGCATGCCAGTCGAGAAACACCATGAAGTCGGGCAGGTCGCTGCCGTACTTGCCGTCGTGACCGATCTCGCGCATGAGGTACATGCCGATGGCGTAGCCGCCCAGCGCGAAGAAGAGGCCGTGCCCGAGGCTCAGAATGCCGCAGTAACCCCACACGAGATCGAGCGCAAGTGCAGCGATCGCATAACACATGAGCTTGCCGCCCAGCGTCATCGCATACGCGGAAAGATGCAGCGCGCTCGCTTGCGGCAGCACCAGCGCGCAAAGCGGCACGCCCACGCCGATGGCGAGAATCAGCACGATGAGCGCGAGCCACGCGCGCGGCGAGAGCAGGGCCGGCCGCGCCGGCAAGCCGAGCGCGAATGTTTCGGCGCCGTCGCCGGAAGGTCGCGAGGCGCCCAGCGTGTGACGCGTGGAAGAGGAAGTGACGCTCGTCATGTCATGCCTCCGCGCTGCGGCCCTTGAGGGCGAACAGACCCTGCGGACGCTTCTGGATGAAGAGCACGATCAGCACGAGCACGGCGATCTTCGCGAGCACGGCGCCCCAGAACGGCTCGATGGCCTTGGAGACGAGCCCGAGACCGAAGCCGCCGATAACGGTGCCCGCGATCTGCCCGACGCCGCCCAGCACCACGGCCATGAACGAATCGATGATGTAGCTCTGGCCGAGATCGGGACCGACGTTGCCGATCTGCGAGAGCGCGCAGCCACCAAGGCCTGCCACGCCCGCGCCGAACGCGAAGGCCCACGCGTCAACACGCGCGGTGCGCACGCCCACGCAGGCGGCCATGCGGCGGTTTTGCGTGACCGCGCGCACGAACAGGCCAAGACGCGTCTTCGTGAGGACGGTCCACGCGATGCCCACGACGATCAGCGAGAACGCGAGGATCGCGAGACGGTTGTACGGCAGGATGAGGTTGGGCATGACGCTCACGCCGCCGCTCATCCAGGAGGGGTTTTCGACCTGCACGTTCTGCGCGCCGAAGATCATGCGCGTAGCCTGAATGAGGATGAGGCTGATGCCGAACGTCGTGAGCAGCGTTTCGAGCGGGCGGCCGTAGAGGTGGCGGATCACGAGCCGCTCGATTGCCGCGCCCACGAGCGCTGCGGTGACGAACGAAGCGGGAATCGCGAAGAGCGGATACCAGTCGAACGCGCCGGGCGCGTAGCGCTGCACGAGCGTTTGGACGACATAGGTTGCGTACGCGCCGATCATCAGGAACTCGCCGTGCGCCATGTTGATGACGCCGATGAGCCCATAGGTGATGGCGAGGCCGAGCGCGGCGAGCAGCAGCACGCTGCCGAGCGACAGGCCCGCGAACAGCGTGCCGGCGATCTCGCTGCGGCGCTGGATGGCGTCGAGCGCGTCGATGCCTTGCTGCACCGCTGCGCGCACTCCGGCATCGGGCTCGTTGTACGCGCCGCTCGCATTCTTCGCGACGAGTGGGCGCAGCAGTTCGTACATGTCGAGGTCGTGGCGCGCCGCGACGAGCTTCGCCGCCTCGAGGCGCGTGGCCGCGTTCGGATCGTGCAGCGCGGTCATGGCCCAGAGCGTGTCGAGACGGCGCTTGAGCGCCGGGTCGGTTTCCTTCGCGCGCGCGGCGTCGATCATCGGCTTCATGGCCGGGTCGGGGTTCTTCAGCAACGCGGTGATGGCAGCGCGGCGCGTTTCCTGCTCGGGCGAGGCGAGTTGCAGACCCGAGACCGCGCCTGCGACCTTCGAGCGCAACAGGTTGTTCAGCGTGATGGGCTGCGCGCTCGACGCGATGTTTGCGGCGACAGGCTGGCCCGAGGCGGCGTCGCGCGCGCCTTGTCCATCGGCGCCATCCTGCACCAGCACTTCGCCCGAATCGGTTGCCGTGACGTTGTCGTCGGCGAGTGCCTTGAGGATCGCAAGCGAAGCGGCGTCGTGCGTTGCGATGAGCTTGTCGATGGCCGCGGACTTCGCGTCGAAATCGTCGCCGCCCAGCGGGGCGACGTCGGCCGCATCCAGTGCGTGCGCGCATGTGCATAGCGCCGTGAAGAGCGCAGCCGCGGCGAGCGTGTGGCGCAAGCCCGCGCGCGCATACCTCGGGAGTGAGAGAGCCATGGTGCTTTCTTTTTTGGTGCGGACCACAGCGCAACACGCTGCCGTTACGCCGCGGCCCGTGAACAGGGCACGCGAGCGCGCTACCTTGCGGCGCAGCGCTCGCGAAAGACAACGTCAGGCCACGCGCGAGCGGCGCAGGAACGCGGGCAGCGCGTTCGAGGTGACCACATCCGGCTTGCCTGCGTTGCCGGCGATGAACGGGCTCCACGGCTGCGCGCGCACGGCGGTCTTCGTTTTCCACACGACGTTGAACTGGCCGTCGCCGCGAATCTCGCCGATCATCACCGGCTTGTGCAGGTGGTGGTTGCCGTCCATCGTGAGCGTGAAGCCCGAGGGCGCCGCCACGGTCTGGCCGATCATCGCCACGCGGACCTTGTCCACATCGGTGCTCTTCGCCTTTTCCACGGCCTGCTTCCACATATGGATGCCTACGAAGGTGGCTTCCATCGGGTCGTTGGTCACGCGTTTGCTGCCGCCGGGCAGGTTGTTCGCCTGCACCCAGGCTTCGAACTGCTCCTTGAACTTCGTGTTGTTCGGGCCTTTCACCGACATGAAGTAATTCCACGCCGCGAGATGCCCCACGAGCGGCTTCGTGTCGATGCCGCGCAACTCTTCCTCGCCCACGGAGAACGCGACCACGGGCACGTCGGTCGCCTTGATCCCCTGGTTGCCGAGCTCCTTGTAGAACGGCACGTTCGAGTCGCCGTTGATGGTCGAAACAACCGTGGTCTTGCCGCCTTGCGAGAACGTCTTGATGTTTGCGACGATGGTCTGATAGTCGCTATGGCCGAACGGTGTGTAGACCTCCTGAATATCGCTGTCTTTCACGCCCTTGGAGTGCAGGAAGGCGCGCAGGATCTTGTTGGTCGTGCGCGGATACACGTAGTCGGTGCCGAGCAGGAAGTAGCGCTTCGCGCCGCCGCCTTCGGCGCTCATCAGGTATTCCACCGCCGGGATGGCCTGCTGGTTGGGCGCCGCGCCCGTGTAGAACACGTTGCGCGACATCTCTTCCCCTTCGTATTGCACGGGGTAGTAGAGCAGGCCGTTGAGTTCCTCGAACACCGGCAGCACCGACTTGCGCGACACCGAGGTCCAGCAGCCGAACACGCAGGCCACCTTGTCCTGCGTGAGGAGCTGGCGCGCCTTTTCGGCGAAGAGCGGCCAGTTCGAGGCCGGATCGACGACCACGGGCTGGATCTGACGCCCCATCACGCCGCCGTTCTTGTTGATGTCTGCAATCGTCATCAACGCGGTGTCTTTCAGTGAGGTCTCCGAAATGGCCATCGTGCCCGAGAGCGAGTGCAGGACGCCGACCTTGATCGGCCCGCTGCCGGTGTCCGCGTGCGCGAACGGCACGCGCCCCGCAGCCGCGAGTGCGCCCGACATCGTCCCGAGTTTCAACAGACTGCGACGTTTCATTTTTGTGCCTCTTGTCCGTGAGTGAGTCGTGGGCCGTGGCGCGTGGTCGTTTATCGTCTTGCGCGCCGCCCGGTGTGTGTGGCGTGTCTTGCGCATAACCTTCTGCAAGCGTTGTGCCAGCGCGCAGGTCAAGCGCCAGGCTTGCCCCATAAGGCGCGCGGCGATGCTGGGCGCATCGGCGGTGACGCAACGGGCGGGCGATTGTGGTGCAGCGAGACGCATGTTCGGGCGCGCTGCATCGTCCCAGTGCGCGCATGCATGAAGCGGGACGAACGGTGCGGCAGGGCGCGCTGCATCGTTGTGCATGAGGGGCGTGCGGGTGGGCGCACGCAGTGGACCGAGGCGAATGGTCCAGAAATGACAAAGGGCGCGGCCGGAGCCGCGCCCTTCGCGCCGTTTCGTTACGCGGGCGTGCGCCTGCTCAGTACGTCGGCACCTTGGGGTCTACCTGACGCGACCAGGCGTCGATGCCGCCTTGCAGGTTGAACACCTTCGTGTAGCCGCGCGACTCGAGGAACATCGCCACCTGGGCGCTGCGCGCGCCGTGGTGGCAAATGCAGACGATCTGCGCCTCGTCGTCCAGTTCCTCGCTGCGCGCGGGGATCTCGCGCATGGGGATCGACATGCTGCCGGCGATCTTTGCCGTTTCGATTTCCCACGGCTCGCGCACGTCGAGCAGTACGGGAGTCTCGCGCGAGGTGTCGGCAAGCCATTCGGCGAGGGCGGGGGCGGTCAGATTCTGCATGGAACACTCAATCGGGTAAGTAAGCCGGGCTGCTGTGCAAGGGACCCGGCGATGCGGCAGGTTGGCGGCGCCTTAGAACTTGAAGCGCGGCGGATGCACGGCGTTCTGCAGCGGCTCGACATACGTTTCGAACACGCCGGCAATACGGAACTGCTTTTCGTCGATGCGCGTGATGATCTGCGCTTCCATGACCGGTGCGCCGCCCACGAAAGCGGCCAATCGCCCGCCCACCTTGAGCTGCTCGAGCAGTTCCTGCGGCACGACCGGCAGGCCGCCCGAGACGCAGATCACGTCGTACGGCGCATTTGCGGCCCAGCCGCGTGCGCCGTCGCCGACCACGACTTCGGCGTTCAGCACGCCGTTCTTGACGAAGTTCGCGCGCGCGAATTCGGCGAGTTCCGTGTCGATCTCCACGCTCAGGACCTTCTGCGCCCGGTGCGCGAGCAGCGCCGCCATGTAGCCGGAGCCCGCGCCGATTTCGAGCACGCTCTCGTGCTTCTTCACCGCGAGTTCCTGCAGCACGCGCGCTTCGACGCGCGGCGCCATCATGTGCTGTCCGTTCGGCAGCGGCACTTCGAGGTCGGCGAACGCGAGGGCGGTATAGGCCTCGGGGACGAAATGCTCACGCTTGACGATCGAGAGCAGGTTCAGCACGTCCTGGTCGAGCACTTCCCAGGGGCGAATCTGCTGTTCGATCATGTTGAAACGCGCTTGTTCGATGTTCATGGTGACTCGGCGTTGTGGTCGGGATCGGTTCGGGTCGAAGCCCGGCAAAAAAGGGCGTCGGGCAATCGGAGAATTGTAGCAAACCGGTTACTGGCCTGGCCGCGCCGCCGGCAGCCCAGGGAATTCCGAAGGGCACTGACGCATCGGTGTTTGTCCTGGCTTCGTGAACCTTGCGGTTTTGCGGTTTCCGTACCAAAAATGTAATCGATTACATTTTGATGCGGCCAGACGGTTCACGACGCGGCCGCCGCAGGCTTCCGGAACCGGTCACCATCGCCTCGCCCATGTCCACTCGCTCGTCCAGAACGTCGCAACTGCGGCCGCAGCCGCAAGCCGAAGACGCCATCGCCATCGCCGAGACCGCCGGGCGTGGCGGCTCGATCGCGGCAGTGGCGCAGCGCGCGGGCGTCTCGGTCGCGACGGTTTCGCGCGTGCTCAATGGCCATGCGAACGTGCGCGCCGCCACGCGCGAGCGCGTGCTTGCCGAGATCGAAACGAGCGGCTACCGCGTCAACGAACTCGCGCGCAACCTGCGCACGGCCGAAAGCCGGCTGCTCCTGACGATGGTGCCCGACTTCGGCAACCCGTTTTACGCGGGGATCGTGCGCGGCATCGACAGCGTCGCGCGCCAGCATGGGTTTTTCCTGCTGCTTTGCGACACCGGCGCCGACGCCGGCCGCGAGCGCGGCTACTTCGACCTGCTGCGCCGCCATCGCGCGGACGGGGCGATCTGCCTCGACCCGGCGACCGTGCAGCACGCCAACCAGTCGATGGCCGCCGAATCGACGGCGCTGCCGTGGGTGGCCTGCTGCGAGTTCGATCCCGACGTGGGCGTGCCGTATGTGGGCATCGATAACTACCGGGCCGCGCACGACGCCGTGCGTCATCTGATCGCGCGGGGGCGGCGACGTGTCGCGCTCATCAACTCCGACGAGCACTATCTCTACGCGCAGCAGCGCCGCGACGGCTGGCGCGATGCGCTCGGCGAAGCGGGCATCGCGATGCGTGACGCCTGGCGCGTGAACGTGAACTGCCTCGACTACGACGCGGGCGCGCAGGCCGCCGCCGCGCTCATGCAGTTGCCGCCCGGCGAGGCGCCCGACGCGATCTTCGCGGTGTCGGACACGCTCGCGGTAGGCGTGGTCAACGGCCTGCGCGGTGCGGGCCGGCGCGTGCCGCACGACGTCGCCGTGGTCGGCTTCGACGATATCGCGCTCGCCGCGCAGATCGACCCGCCGCTCACGACGATCGCGCAGCCCATGCGGGAACTGGGCGAGACGGCCGCGCGCCTGTTGCTGCGGCGTTTCGCCGACCCGCACGCGAGCGTGCCGGGCGTGCTGCTGCCGCATCGGCTGGTGGTGCGCGAGAGCGGGTGAAGCCAGAAACACAAGCGGATACATAGCAGGGGAGACCAGCGGTGTTCTGCTGTGCATGGGACCGGAGTAAGGGCTAAAGCCCTAACTCCGGTCGACAGGCGGGCGGTGTTAAGCCGCTCGCCGCAACCCGCAAAGCCACAAGCGCCAGTACTGGAGGAGCGCACGCGCATGAGCGTCGCCGTGAAGTTCAACGACATCCGCAAGGACTTCGGTCCCGTGCGCGTGCTGCACGGCGTGAGCTTCGAGCTCGCGCCGGGGCGCATCCACGGGCTGCTCGGCGAGAACGGCGCGGGCAAGTCGACGCTCATGAAGATCCTCGCGGGCTACGAAAACGCGAGCGCGGGCGAGATGCTGGTGGACGGCGTGGCGCGCCGCTTCGACGGTTCGCGCGAGGCCGAAGCCGCCGGCATCGTGCTGATCCACCAGGAGTTCAACCTGGCCGAGCACCTGACGATCGCGCAGAACATCTTCCTCGGCCACGAGAAGCGCAAAGGCTGGCTCGTCGACGACGCCGCCATGCGCCGCGAAGCGCGCGAACTGCTCGCGCAGGTGGGGCTTTCGCGCGACCCGGACGTGAAGGTGCGCGACCTGATCGTCGCCGAGAAACAGCTCGTGGAGATCGCCAAGGCGCTGTCGCGGCACGCGCGCCTGCTCATCATGGACGAGCCCACGGCCACGCTCACGCCCGCCGAAACCGCACGCCTTTTCGCGCTGATGACGAAGCTGCGCGCCGCGGGCACGACACTCGTCTACATCTCGCACAAACTCGACGAGGTGGAGACCATCACCGACGACGTGGTCGTGATGCGCGACGGCCGCTTTGTCGCCGCGAGCGCGACGGCGGGGCTCGCGCGCCAGCAGATGGCGAACCTGATGGTCGGCCGCGACGTCTCCGACATGTTTCCGGAGAAAGGCGCGGCGCCCGAGATTGCCCCCGTGGCGCTGCGCGTGACGCATCTGAGCGTGCCGGGGTGGGTCGAGGATCTGGGCTTCGAGGTGCGCGCGGGCGAGATTCTCGGCTTCGCAGGACTCGTGGGCGCGGGGCGAAGCGAGGCGTTCGAGGCGATCGTCGGCTTGCGCCACAAGCACGCGGGCGAGATCGAGATCGACGGCCGCGCGGTGACGCTGCGCCATCCGCGCGACGCAATGCGCCACGGCCTTACGTACCTGAGCGAAGACAGAAAAGGACGCGGCCTGCACATGAATCTCACGCTGCAGGACAACCTTACGCTCATGACGCTCGAGCGCTACGGCCATCCGCTGCTCGATCTGAAGGCGGCCCGCCGCGCGCTGGAGAAGGCGGTGCGCGAATTCGGCATCCGCACGGGCGACCTCGACAGCCGCGCGCGCATGCTCTCGGGCGGCAACCAGCAGAAGCTCGCGCTCGCCAAGTTCCTGCAGCCCGACCCGCGCGTGATCGTGCTCGACGAGCCCACGCGCGGCGTGGACGTGGGCGCGAAGCGCGACATCTATTTTCTGATCCAGCGGCTCGCGGCCTCGGGGCGCGCGGTCGTCGTAATCTCGTCCGAACTGGTCGAGCTGATCGGGCTCGCGCATCGCGTGGCCGTGATGCGCGCGGGCCGGCTCGTCGCCACACTCGGGCACGAACATCTGAACGAAGAGGAGCTGATCGCTCATGCAACCGGCACCCACTGACGCGGCGTCCGAAGGCCGTGGCGCGCGCTCGGCCGCGGCGCGATTCGTGCACCGGCTCGCGAGCGTCGGACCGCTCATCGGCCTGATCCTGCTGTGCGTGCTCGGCACGCTGCTCAACCGCGATTTCGCCACCGCCGGCAACCTGCTCAATGTGCTCACGCGCACCTCGTTCATCGGCATCATTTCCGTGGGGATGACGTTCGTGATCATTTCGGGCGGCATCGATCTGTCGGTCGGCTCGATGGCCGCACTGATCGCGGGCGTGATGATCTGGGTGATGAATACGCTGGCGGCGAGCGAACACGCGTTTGCACCCCTGGCCATCGTCGCGATCGGCATTGCGATCGCGCTCGTGCTCGGCGCGGTGTTCGGGCTCGCCCATGGCTTGCTGATCACGCGCGGGCGCATCGAGCCTTTCATCGTCACGCTCGGCACGCTCGGCATCTTCCGCTCGGTGCTCACCTGGCTTGCCGATGGCGGCGCGCTCACGCTGCAGAACAATCTCGTCGACTTCTACGGGCCGGTCTATTACGCGAGCCTCTTCGGCATTCCGGTGCCCGTTTGGGTGTTCGCGCTCACGGCGGCGGGCGGCGCGCTCATTCTCAACCGCACGGCGTTCGGGCGGCACGTGCAGGCGATCGGCTCGAACGAGCTGGTCGCGCGCTATGCGGCGATTCGCGTCGATCGCGTGAAGTGCGCAACCTACGTGCTGCTGGGCGTGTGCGTGGGCGTGGCGACCGTGCTCTATGTGCCGCGCCTCGGCTCCGCCACGCCGACTACGGGCTTGTTGTGGGAACTGGAGGCGATCGCCGCCGTGGTGGTGGGCGGCACGGCGCTCAAGGGCGGCGAGGGGCGCGTGGCGGGCACCGTGGTCGGCGCGGTGCTGCTCTCGGTCATCGCCAATATTCTCAATCTCACGAGCATCATCAGCGTGTATCTGAATGCGGCGGTGCAGGGCGTGGCGATCATTGCGGTGGCCTTCCTGCAGCGCGGCAGACGGTAAGAATTTCGAAGCAGATCTGGCAGGGCGGTGGGGAAGTCGAAGGAGGCAGCGAAAACTCAACGCAAGAACGGGCGCGGGCCCGCACGATAGGAGACAGCATCATGAAGAAGATGATTCGAACGATGTGTGCGGGCGCGCTGGCGCTTGGCATAGCGGCGACGTTCGGTGCGGGCGCGGCGCGCGCCGACGACAAGGTCACGCTGGGCGTGGCGATTCCCACGGCCGACCATGGCTTCACGGGCGGCATCGTCTGGTGGGCGAACGAGGCGAAGAAGGACCTCGAAAAGGCGCACCCGGACCTCAAGGTCATCGTCAAGACGGCGGCGAACGCGCCCGATCAGGCGAACCAGTTGCAGGACCTCGTGACCGTCAACAAGATCAACGCGCTCGTGATCTTCCCGTACGAATCGGCTTCGCTCACGCAGCCGGTTGCGCAGGTGAAGAAGCAGGGCGTGTACGTGACGGTGGTCGATCGCGGCCTGACCGACACGAGCGCGCAGGATGCCTATGTGGCCGGCGACAACACGGCGTTCGGCAAGATCCCCGCCGAATATCTCGCGAAGCAGCTGGGCGGCAAGGGCGATATCGTCGCGCTGCGCGGCATTCCGACCACGCTCGACAACGAGCGCTGGACCGCGTTCACGTCGGTGCTCAAGGGCTATCCCGGCATCAAGATCCTCGATGCGAAATACGCGAACTGGAACCGCGACGACGCGTTCCGCACGATGCAGGACTACCTGACGCGCTTCAAGCACATCGACGCCGTCTGGGCCGCCGACGACGACATGGCCGTGGGTGTGCTCAAGGCAATCGATCAGGCCAAGCGCAACGACATCAAGATCGTGTTCGGCGGCGCGGGGTCGAAGGAGATGGTCAAGCGCGTGATGGACGGCGATGCGCTCATCAAGGCCGATGTGTCGTATTCGCCGAAGTTTATCTACGACGCGGTCAAGCTCACCGCCGAAGCGCGTTTGCAGGGCAAGTCGCTGCCGCCCACGACGATCATTCCCTCGGTGCTGATCACCAAGGAGAACGCGAAGCAGTTCTACTTCCCTGATTCGCCGTTCTGAGGACGGGGCTTGCGATGAAGACGATCAAAGGCCCAGCGATATTCCTCGCGCAGTTTCTCGGCGACGACGCGCCGTTCGACAGTTTCGCGCACATGGCCGGCTGGGCGGCCCAGCTCGGCTACAAGGGCATCCAGGTGCCCACCGATGCGCGCCTCGTCGATCTCGCGCAGGCCGCGTCGAGCGTGGCGTACTGCGACGACCTGCGCCAGCAGGCCGACGACGCGGGCGTGACGGTCACCGAGCTTTCCACGCATCTGCAAGGACAACTCGTGGCCGTACATCCCGCCTACGACACGCTGTTCGACGGCTTCGCGCCGCCGCAGGTGCGCGGCGATCGCGAAGCGCGCACGGCGTGGGCCGTCGAGCAGTTGATGCTGGCCGCGCGCGCTTCGAAGAATCTTGGGCTCAGCGCGCACGTGACGTTTTCGGGCGCGCTCGCGTGGCCGTACTTCTATCCGTGGCCGCAGCGGCCGGCGGGGCTCGTCGAAGCCGCCTTCGACGAACTCGCGCGCCGCTGGCGGCCGATTCTCGACGCGTTCGATGCAGCGGGGGTGGACGTCTGCTACGAACTGCATCCGGGCGAGGATCTGCACGATGGCGTGACGTTCGAGCGCTTTGTTGCGGCCGTGGGCGATCATCCGCGCGCGAACATCCTCTACGACCCGAGCCACTTCGTGCTGCAGCAGCTCGATTACCTCGCGTTCATCGACCTCTATCACGCGCGCATCAAGGCCTTTCACGTGAAGGACGCCGAATTCCGCCCAACGGGCAAACAAGGCGTGTACGGCGGCTACAGCGCATGGGTGGAACGCGCCGGGCGCTTTCGTTCGCTCGGCGACGGGCAGATCGACTTCGGCGCGATCTTCTCGAAGCTCACGCAGTACGACTATCCGGGCTGGGCGGTGCTCGAATGGGAGTGCGCGCTCAAGCATCCGCACGACGGCGCGCGCGAAGGCGCGGAGTTCATCAAGCGGCACCTCATCCGCGTGGCCGAGCATGCGTTCGACGACTTCGCGGGCAGCGGCGTCGATGCGGCGCAGGTGAGGCGCGTGCTCGGCCTCTGAATGCGATTCTCGCAGGAGCAACGCAATGACTCGAAGACTCAGGCTCGGGATGGTCGGCGGCGGCGAGGGGGCGTTCATCGGCGCCGTGCATCGCATCGCGGCGCGTCTGGATGACAGTTTCGAACTCGTCGCGGGCGCACTGTCGTCCGATGCGGCGCGCGCGCAGTCGAGCGCCGAGGCGCTCGGGCTCGCGCGCAGCTACGCCGACTGGCGCGAGATGGCGAGCGTGGAGGGCGCGCGCGAGGACGGCATCGACGCGGTAGCCATCGTCACGCCGAACCATCTACACGCGCCGGTGGCCCATGCGTTCATGGAGGCGGGCATACACGTGATCTGCGACAAGCCGCTCGCGGTCTCACTCGCCGAGGGCGAAGCGCTCGCGCAACACGCGCGCGACGCGAATCTCGTGTTCGCGCTCACACATACGTATTCGGGCTATCCGCTCGTGCGGCATGCGCGCGAGATGGTCGAGGCGGGCGAGATTGGCGAGGTGCGCATCGTGCAGGTCGAGTATGCGCAGGACTGGCTCGCCAATCCGGTCGAGCGCGGTGGCGCAAACCGCCAGGCGGTGTGGCGCACCGATCCGGCGCTCGCGGGGCCGGCGGGGTGTCTGGGCGACATCGGCACGCATGCTTATCAGTTGGCGGCGTTCGTGAGCGCGCTCGTGCCGGAATCGCTCGCGGCCGACGTGCATACCTTCGTGCCGGGCCGCCGCGTGGACGACCATGTGCAGGCCATGCTGCGCTACGCCAACGGCGCGCGCGGCATGCTGTGGGCAAGCCAGGTGGCGAGCGGCGCGGAGAACGCGTTGCGGCTGCGCGTGTATGGCACCAAGGCCGCCCTCGCGTTCGATCAGGAGGAGCCCAACCTGCTGTGGTTCACGCCGCAGGGCGGCGAGGCGCAGCGGCTCACGCGCGGCCGCGTGACCGGGGCCGCCGCACGGCACGCCACGCGCGTGCCGCCGGGGCATCCGGAAGGGTATCTGGAGGCGTTCGCGCAGCTCTATCGCGACGCCGCCGCGCAGATCATGGCGCGCGAGGCCGGAGAGCCCGCGCCGCCCGCGAGCCGGCTGTTGACGACGGTCGACGACGGCGTGGAGGGACTGCGCTTCATCGAGGCCATGCTCGCGAGCAGCGCGGCGGCCGGCGCCTGGCGCAGCATCGTGAGGCCGTGACTGGCCATTCGGATGAATTGAGCGCGTAGGGCCTGGCAGTGAAACTTGCGGCATGTTTAACCCACTTCAAAGGTCAAGCATGTCCAACGTAATTCATCTGCATTACACTGCGTATTCGACGAAATCGGCGACAAAGTCGGCGACAACGGCTATGACCAAACCAGGGAGTGAGTCGATGAACGCAAATGCATTGGTACAGGTTCGCATCGATCCGGCGCTCAAGCAGCGCGCGGCTGAAGTGCTCGACAACATGGGGCTCACGGTATCGGACGCCGTGCGCATTCTGCTCACGCGTATCGCGAACGAGGGGGCGTTGCCATTTGATTTCGCTGTCGATCCGGTGGCGCATGACGCGTGGTTCCGGGCGAAGGTACGCGAAGCGCTGAAGGACCCGCGGCCGACTGTGGCAGATGAAGAGGTGGAGGCGCATTTCGCGAGGCGGCGCGCGGCCGTGGCCGGCCAGCCGGAGCCCGCACGCAACCGCAAGGCGAAGAGTTGAAGGTTTGCTGGTCACCGCTCGCGCTGGCTGACCGCGAAGCGCTGTTCAACTTCACTGTGACGAGCAACCCGCGCAGAGCGGTTGCGTGGGACGAGCGGATTTCGGCATCCGTTCGACGTCTGCGGCTTTTCCCCAACCTGGGCCGGGTTGGCCGCGTGAGCAGCACACGCGAACTGGTGGTCGAATCAACGCCTCTCGTGCTCGCTTACCGGTACGAGAACGAGGCGCTCACGATATTGCGCGTGCTGCACGGCGCGCGCCGCTGGCCTGACGCTATCGACTGAGCGGCGGCAGGGCGCCGCCGCTCATGGCGCCTATTGCCCCAGGTACACGAACTTGCCCCCGCGTACCGTGCCCATCACGCTCGCGCGCTGGTCGAGGCCCACGTGGTCCGTCGGGCTCGTGTTCACCATGCCGTTGGGCACGACGACTTCGTGAGCGTGCTCCAGCTCGCTGCGCAACGCCACGCGGAACGCCTCGGTGCCCGGCTGCGCGGTCTTGAGGGCGCGCGCAACCGCGTCCTGCAAGCGCGGGTACACGCCGGCCGCGTCGCCTGCGAATTGCGTGACGGTGCCGGGGCCGTACTTCGCCTCGTAGGCATCGACGAAGGCGAGCGCCGCCTTTTGCGCCGGCTGGTCGGCGGGCAGCGTGCGCGCCACCACCACGGGCTGGGTCGGGAACAGGGTGCCTTCCACGTCCTTGCCGCCCAGCTTGATGAATTCAGGCGTGGCAATGCCGTGTGTCTGGTAGATCGGCCCCTTGTAGCCGCGCTCGATCAGCGTGCGCTGCGGCAGCACGGTCGGCGTGCCTGCGCCCGCGATCAGCATGGCGTCCGGCCTGGCCGCCATCAGCTTGAGAATCTGGCCGGTCACGCTCGCGTCGGTGCGGTTGTAGCGCTCGGTCGCCACGATCTGGATGTTGCGTTCCTTCGCATACTTCGTGAATTCGTTGAGCCAGCTGTCGCCGTAGCTGTCCGCAAAGCCGATGAAGCCCACGCTCTTCACGCCGTGCGCGGCCATGTAGCGCGTCATGACGTCGGCCATGGCGGCATCGGTCTGCGCCATTTTGTAGGCCCACACGCGCGCGCCCTGCTGCGGCTCGACCACCGAGCCCGAGCCGACCAGGGTGATCATCGGTGTCTTGCTTTCCGCCACCGGGTCGAGCGCCGCGAGCGCCGCCGGCGTGATGTTCGGCCCGACGATCACGTCCACGTGGTCTTCGTTGATGAGCTTGTGGATGTTGCGTACGGCGGCGCCAGGGTCCGAGCCGTCGTCGAGCACGATGTAGTCGGCCTTCTGGCCCGCGATCGTGTCGGGCCACATCAGCATGGCGTTCTTGCTCGTGATGCCGATGGCGGCAGCGGGTCCCGTGCTCGAGAGGTCGATGCCGACTTTGATGTCGGCGTGGGCAGCCGGAGCGAAAGTGGCGGCGGCAAGGGCGCAAGCCGCGGCGAGCGGGCGCAAAAGCGGGTACAGCTTCATCCGATGGGTCTCCAGGCGAGAAGTGATGTTGTTGGAATGCGGATTTTGTCTGATTTTTCTTCCTGCGCGGCTGAGGTCGCGGCCGCCCGACGCTACAGCTCGTAAGTCTCGTGCTCGCCCTTGAGCGCCTGCTCGATGAGCTTGCGATTCAGGCTCGGTGACAGCAATTCGACTAGCGTATACACATAGCTGCGCAGGTAAGCGCCCTGCTTGAGCGCGACGCGCGTGACGTTGCTGCCGAACAGGTGTCCCACGGGCACCGCGCGCAGGTGGCGGTCGCGCTCGGCGTTAAAGGCGATGTCGGCCATGATCCCGACGCCTAGGCCCAGCTCCACATAAGTCTTGATCACGTCGGCGTCGATGGCTTCCAGCACGATGTCGGGCGAGAGCGCGCGCAGGCGGAACGCGTCGTTGATCTTGGTACGTCCGGCGAACGCATTGTCGTAGGTGATCAGCGGATATTGGGCCAGATCGTCGAGCGAAAGCGGCTTGCGCTCGAGCAGCGGATGGTCGGGCAGCATCACCGCCACGTGATGCCACGTGAAGCACGGCAGCGAAACCAGTTCCTTGTAGCCGGAAATGGCCTCGGTCGCGATGCACAGATCGGCCTGGTCATGGAGCACCATTTCCGCGACCTGGGTCGGGCTGCCTTGGAGGATCGAGAGGTGCACCTTCGGGAAGCGCCGCTTGAACTCGGCGATGGCGGCGGGCAGCGAGTAGCGCGCTTGCGTGTGCGTGGCCGCGATAGTGAGGTTGCCCTGGTCCTGCGCCGCGTAGTCCTTGCCCACGCGCTTGAGGCTCTCCACTTCCTGCAGAATGCGCTCAACCGAGGCGAGGATGATCCGGCCCGGCTCCGTCAGCGAGCGCACCCGCTTGCCGTGGCGGGTAAAAATCTCGACCCCAAGCTCGTCCTCCAGCTCGATGATCGCCTTCGAGACGCCCGGCTGGCTTGTATACAGTGCCTTGGCCGCTTCGGTGAGGTTGAAGTTCTGGCGTACGGCCTCGCGGACGAAGCGGAACTGGTGCAGGTTCATAGTTAATCCTTATAACCTGTTTGCATATCGACCTGATTTTTGAGTCGTTTGAAATATAAGGGGAGTTTATTACCATTCCTCCAACTTTTCCAATATGGATATCTGTTTTGGTCATTAGCAAATGGCCGGCGCGATGGAAGGCGCGGCCGCCTCGCGAGAGGCAGGACAGAGCGGAAAGAGCGAAGTCGAGAAGTCGGAGCGCGGCGTAACCGGAACGCAGCGATTGAACCAAACCCTGGGGTCCCCGAATGTACCAATACGATCAGTACGACCAGACCATCGTCGACGAACGCGTCGCGCAATACAGCGACCAGGTCCGCCGCCGCCTGTCGGGCGAATTGAGCGAAGAAGAGTTCCGTCCGCTGCGCCTGCAAAACGGCCTGTACTACCAGCGCCACGCCTACATGCACCGCATCGCGATTCCGTACGGCAACCTGCGCAGCGACCAGCTCCGCATGCTCGGCACGATCGCGCGCGAGCACGACCGCGGCTACGGCCACTTCTCGACGCGTTCGAACATCCAGTACAACTGGATCAAGCTCGAAGAAACGCCGGAAATCCTGCGCAAGCTGGCTTCCGTGCAGATGCACGGCATCCAGACCTCGGGCAACTGCATCCGCAACATCACCGCCGACCAGTTCGCGGGCGTCGCACCCGACGAGATCGTCGATCCGCGCCCGTGGGCCGAAATCCTGCGCCAGTGGTCGACGTTCCACCCCGAATTCGCGTGGCTGCCGCGCAAGTTCAAGATCGCCGTCTCCGGTACGAAGGAAGACCGCGCCGCCGTGCAGATCCACGATCTGGGCGTCTACCTCGACCGTAACGAAAAGGGCGAAATCGTCGCGAGCATCCTCGCGGGCGGCGGCCTCGGCCGCACGCCGATCGTCGGCGCCATTATCAGGCGCGACCTGCCGTGGCAGCACCTGCTGACCTACTGCGAAGCCGTGCTGCGCGTGTACAACCGCTATGGCCGCCGCGACAACATGTACAAGGCGCGCATCAAGATTCTCGTGAAGGCGCTCTCGCCGGCGAAGTTCGCCGAGCAGGTCGAAGAAGAGTGGCAGCACCTCAAGGACGGCCCCTCGACGCTCACGCAGGAAGAAGTCGATCGCGTCTCGCAGTACTTCGTGCCGCCGGCGTATGAAAAGATCGCCGACACGGATACGTCGTACGAGAAGCATCTGCTGGAAAACCGCGCGTTCGCGCGCTGGGTCGAGCGCAACGTGCGCCCGCACCGCGTGCCGGGCTATTCGTCGGTCACGCTCTCGCTCAAGCCGCGCAACATCGCGCCGGGCGACGCCACCGACGCGCAGATGGAAGCCGTGGCCGACTGGGCCGACGAATACTCGTTCGGCCAGATCCGCGTCTCGCACGAGCAGAACCTGATCCTCGCCGACGTGAAGAAGCGCGACCTGTTCGCGCTGTGGGAAAAGGCGAAGGCGCAAGGTTTCGCGACCGCGAACATCGGCCTGCTTACCGACATCATCGCGTGCCCGGGCGGCGACTTCTGCTCGCTCGCCAACGCGAAGTCGATCCCCATCGCGCTGGCCATTCAGGAGCGTTTCGACAACCTCGATTTCGTCTACGACCTGGGCGACCTGTCGGTCAATATCTCGGGTTGCATGAACTCTTGCGGTCACCACCACGTCGGCAACATCGGCATCCTTGGCGTCGATAAGGACGGCTCGGAGTGGTACCAGGTGTCGCTCGGCGGCGAGCAGGGCAACGGCGCGCGCCTTGGCCGCGTGATCGGACCGTCGTTCTCGGCGGAAGAGATGCCCGACGTGATCCAGAAGGTGGTCGACACGTTCGTCGAGCTGCGCATCGAGGGCGAGCGCTTCATCGACACGTACGACCGCCTCGGCATCGCGCCGTTCAAGGAGCGCGTGTACGCATCGCGCCAGCCGGCCCACGCCTAACGAACGCAACGAGACTACGAGATTCGAGCAATGGCATTGATCATCAAAAAACGCGAGATCGTTGAAGACAACTGGCAAGTCGTGCGTGCGGCCGAAGACGGCGCATTGCCCGAGGTTGGCGCGCTGCCCGCGGGCAAGGTGCTGGTGCCGCTCGCTTACTGGCAAGCGCAGCGCGATGCGCTCGTCGCTGCGCGCGGCAAGGACGAACTCGGCGTGTGGCTCGCGCCGGACAGCGAACCGGCCGATATCGCCGGCGATTTCGACAAGCTCGCGGTGATTGGCGTGGACTTCCCCGTGTTCCGCGATGGCCGCGGCTTCTCGATCGGCCGTCTTCTGCGCGAGCGCTATGGCTACAAGGGCGAACTGCGCGCGATCGGCGACGTGCTGCGCGACCAGCTGCGCTTTCACGAGCGCTGCGGCTTCGATGCGTTCGCCGTGCGGGCCGACAAGGACATCCACGACGCGCTCAAGGCGTTCACCGAGTTCACGGTGCAATACCAGGGCGCCTTCGACGAACCGTCGCCGCTGTTCCGCCGTCGTCTGGCTCAACAAGCGCGACAAGGTTCGGCAGCATGAGCACCGTCGCGAACGAAATCACGGCCGAGCTGCAGGCGAAGATCGGGCGCCTCGACGCGCTGCTCGATTCGATTGCGGCGCGTCACGCCGACGTGAAGCTGGCCAGCAGCCTCGCAGCCGAAGACATGCTGCTCACGCACGCGATTCTTTCGCGCGGCGTGAAAATCGGCGTCTTCTCGCTGAACACGGGCCGCCTGCACGCCGAAACGCTCGGCATGATCGACGTGGTGCGCGAGCGCTACGGCTACGAGATCGAGCAGTTTCATCCGCAACAGGACGCCGCGGACGAATACGTCGCCCAGCACGGCCTGAATGCGTTCTACGAGAGCGTCGATCTGCGCAAGCGCTGCTGCGAAATCCGCAAGGTCGAGCCGCTGAACCGTGCGCTCTCGGGCGTTTCCGCCTGGGTCACGGGCCAGCGCCGCGAGCAGTCGGTCACGCGAGCGGAGCTGCACGAGGAAGAACGCGACGAAGCGCGCAACATCGACAAGTTCAATCCGCTCGCGGACTGGACCGAAGCCGATGTCTGGGCCTACCTGCGCGCCAATGACGTGCCCGTGAACCCGCTGCACGCCCGCGGCTATCCGAGCATCGGCTGCGAGCCCTGCACCCGTGCGATCCGTCCCGGCGAAGACAGCCGCGCGGGCCGCTGGTGGTGGGAATCGCGCGACACGAAGGAATGTGGCTTGCACATCACGTCCGTGTCGGCCATTCCGGTGGTCGCAGTGTCGTCCGAAGTGTCGTCAATCGACCAGGCGAACTAAGATTCAAGTTTGTCGCGCCGTCGTGAAGACCGGCGCGCTACCGAATACTGAGTACTGCGCGCCCCGTAAAAAGGGCGCGAATAAACGAAGGATCCGAACATGAGCACCACGCTCGACTCAGCAGTGAACGCACCGCTCCAGGTCACGGCGAACCGCATGGACCATCTCGACTGGCTCGAAGCCGAGTCGATCCACATCCTGCGTGAACTCGTCGCCGAATGCAGCAAGCCTGCGCTGCTGTTCTCGGGCGGCAAGGACTCGGTCGTCGTGCTGGCGCTCGCATTGAAGGCGTTCGGCCTCGGCGCGAACCGCAAGACCGCGCTGCCGTTCCCACTCGTGCACATCGACACGGGCCACAACTACGAAGAGGTGATCGACTTCCGCGATCGCCGCGCAGCCGAAATCGGCGCGGAACTCGTGGTCGGTCACGTCGAAGATTCGATCAAGAAGGGCACCGTGCGCCTGCGCCGCGAAACCGATTCGCGCAACGCCGCGCAAGCGGTCACGCTGCTGGAAACCATCGAGCAATACGGCTACACCGCGATGATCGGCGGTGCGCGCCGCGACGAAGAAAAGGCGCGCGCGAAGGAACGCATCTTCTCGTTCCGCGACGAATTCGGCCAGTGGGACCCGAAGGCGCAGCGCCCGGAACTCTGGAGCCTGTACAACGCGCGTCTGCACAAGGGCGAGCACCTGCGCGTGTTCCCTATCTCCAACTGGACCGAACTCGACGTGTGGCAATACATCGAGCGCGAGAAGCTCGAACTGCCGTCGATCTACTATGCGCACCAGCGCGAGATCGTGCGCCGCAACGGCCTGCTCGTGCCGGTCACGCCGCTCACGCCGATGAAGGAAGGCGAAGTCAGCGAAATGGCGCAGGTGCGTTTTCGCACCGTGGGCGACATCAGCTGCACGTGCCCGGTGGCGAGCGATGCCGACAACGTCGAGAAGATCATCGCCGAAACGGCCGTGACCGAGATCACGGAACGCGGCGCGACGCGCATGGACGACCAGGCGTCGGAAGCCGCGATGGAACAGCGCAAGAAGCAAGGTTATTTCTAAAGAGCACGCAGAGGAAAGAATAGACATGGTTACGACGCATCAACCTGAAGACCTCGGCGTGCTGCGCTTCATCACGGCGGGCAGCGTGGACGATGGCAAGAGCACGCTGATCGGCCGCCTGTTGTACGACAGCAAGGCTGTTCTGAGCGATCAGCTCTCGGCGCTGTCGCGTGCGAAGAACAAGCGCACGGTGGGCGACGAGATCGACCTGTCGCTGCTCACCGACGGCCTCGAAGCCGAGCGCGAGCAGGGCATCACGATCGACGTGGCGTACCGCTACTTCGCCACGGCCAAGCGCAAGTTCATCATCGCCGACACGCCGGGCCACGAGCAGTACACGCGCAACATGGTCACGGGCGCTTCGACGGCGCACGCCGCGATCATCCTGATCGACCCGACGCGCGTGACGGTCGAGAACGGTGTGACGCAACTGCTGCCGCAAACCAAGCGCCACAGCGCCATCGTCAAGCTGCTGGGCCTGCAGCACGTGATCGTCGCGATCAACAAGATGGATCTCGTGGACTACAGCGAAGCGACGTTCAATCTGATTCGCGAAGCCTATGTCGTGCTCGCGCGCCAGCTCGGCCTCACCGACGTGCGTTTCGTGCCGGTTTCGGCGCTCAAGGGCGACAACATCGTCGCCGCGAGCGAGCGTATGCCGTGGTACGCCGGCGAGCCGCTCCTCGACGTGCTCGAACAACTGCCGCTCGCGCCGGCCACCGGTGAAGCGCTGCGCTTCCCGGTGCAGTGGGTCGCGCGCCAGGACGGTTCCAGCGCCGACGACTTCCGCGGCTACATGGGCCGTGTCGAAGCGGGCGAAGTGAAGCTCGGCGACGCCATCTCGGTGCTGCCGGCCGGCCGCAGCGCAACGGTGGCCGAAATCATCACGCCGGTGCCGGGCGGCACGGCGCAGGTGGATCGCGCGTTCGCGGGCCAGACCGTGACGATCCGTCTTTCGGAAGACGTGGACGTTTCGCGCGGCGACACCTTCGTGCCGGCGGCCGATGCCGCGCAACCCGCGAAGAAGCTCGAAGCGGACCTCTGCTGGTTCGACGACGAGCCGCTTTCGCCGCAGCGCAAGTATCTGCTCAAGCAGACTACGAGCACGGTGTTCGCAAAGATCGGCGCGGTCAAGCAGGTGCTCGACGTGCATACGCTCTCGCACGCCACCGACCGTCACGAACTCGCGATGAACGATATCGGCCGCGTGGCGCTCTCGCTGCAGAAGCCGCTCGTCTGCGATCTGTATGATGCGAATCCTGGCACCGGCGCATTCGTTCTGATCGACGAGGCGACGCATCACACGGTGGCCGCGGGCATGATCCGCGCGTTCTCGGCGTAAGGCGCTGCGCGAGATTGCGGCCGCGCGCGGCCGCAACAATGGATTCGAAGCATATGGGCAAGGTATATCTGATCGGCGCGGGACCGGGCGCAGCGGACCTCATCACGGTGCGCGGCGCACGCCTGCTCGCGAGCGCCGACGTCGTGCTGCACGACGCGCTCGTCGAGCCGGCCATGCTCGAGTACGCGCCGCCAACCGCGAAGTTCATCGCGGTCGGCAAGCGCTGCGGGCAGCGCTCCACAGCGCAGCACTTCATCAACAAGCAACTCGTCGATGCGGCGCGCGAGCACGCCGTGGTCGTGCGCCTGAAGGGCGGCGATCCGATGCTGTTCGGCCGCGCCGACGAGGAAATGCGCGCGCTCGAAGCGGCCGGCATCGCGTTCGAAGTCGTGCCGGGCATTACGGCGGCGCTGGCGAGCGCGGCGACGCTGCAACGCTCGCTCACGCTGCGCGGTGTGGCGCGCAGCGTGGCGCTCGCGACCTATTCGCGCGCGGCGGGCAGCGAGGAGATCCGCGAGCAGGTCAACGCAGATTCGCTCGTCTTCTACATGGGCCGTGACAGCGCGCCCGAGATCGCGCGCCAGCTGCTCGAGGCGGGCCGCGCGGGCGCCACGCCGGTGGCGATCGTCGAAGCCTGCAGCACGGCGCGCGAGCGCACGCTGACGCTGACGCTGGCGAGCCTCGCAGCGGGCGAGGCGCAGGACTGGCTCGACCCGGCGCAGCCGAGCCTGCTCATGATCGGCGATGCGTTCGCCGAACGCTCAGGGCAGGCGCAACACGAAGACGAAGCGCAGGACGACCATCGAGGCCGTCGCGCCGCGGCCTGAGCGCCACGCGAACGAGGCCAGGAAAACAAAACGGGCTCGCTGAAAGGCGAGCCCATTTTTTATGCGTAAGGGGCTCTAGTCGCGGTCGTTTTCGATGCAGTACCGCACGATCGCGTCGAGCACCGCATCGTCCTCGCCGACGGCGCCGGCACAACGCAGGCGCACATCCGGATGCTCGCTCTGACATTGTGCGATCAGCGCGGGCAAATCGCGGCGCACGTGGCCGCCCTGACCAAAGAACACGGGCACGACCGTGATCGTGTCACAGCCTGCCGCGACTTGGCCGGCGATCGCATCCGGCAGGCTCGGCGTCATGAGTTCGAGAAAGGCGAGGCCGACCGGACCCGCGTCGCCGCGCGTGGCGGCAAGCTTCGCGGCGAGCCGCTGGAACGGCTCCTGCCAGCGCGCGTCGCGCGCGCCGTGGCCGAAGAGAATCATGCCATGCGTGCCCATGCTTGCGAGCCTGTGCAGTTAGCGGCCGAACTATCGGCTGAACGCTACCGGCATCAATGCCGGTCGACCCATTTGAGCCCGATCAGCCCGACCACGAGATAGATGAGCCCCGGTGTCGCCGCCGTGAGCGGCGCGGGCCAGGTGTTCAGTGTACCCACGTGCGAGAACAGCGTGTTGACGAGCTGGAAGCTCATGCCGAGCATGATCCCGCCGAACACCTTCATGCCCACCACGCCGGCGCGCGTATGCAGATACGCGAACGGCAGCGAGAGCACGAGCATCACGAACACGGCGAACGGGTAGAGCAGCTTGCGCCAGAACGCGATCTGGTAGCGCTGCGCGTCCTGATGGTTCTCGGTCAGATGCTGGATGTAGCGGAACAGGTTGAACATCGACATGCGGTCGGGCGAAACGAGCAGCACCGAAAGGATGTTCGGCGTGAGCTCCGAGCGCAGCGAGTATTCGGGCGCCGAAGTCTGCTCGGCGCGATAGACCGGATTGAGCGCATCGACCGGCTGGTTCTGCGGCGGCGCCACGCCGATCAGTTGCGTATCGGTCACGTCCTTGAGCAGCCAGTGGCCCGGCGGCTGGAACGTGCCGCTTTTCGCGAGGCGCACGTTGGAGAGCCGGAACTGCGAATCGAATTCGTAGATGCGCACGTTCGTGATGGTCGCATCGGGCAGCAGTTCGCCGACGTTCACGAAGCGCGTGACCTGCTCGCCGTCGGCGCGTGCGCTGAGCGTGTCCTTCACCCACACACCCGACTGGAAGTTGCTCGACACGGCCGAGCCCAACGCCTCGAGACGCACGCGCTCGGAGAGCTGGTCGGTGTAAGGGCCGACGACTTCTCCGATCAGGTAGGTCAGCAGCACGAGCGGCACGCCGATCTTGAGCAGCGAGCGCAGCGCCTGGTTGGTGGCGAGGCCCGACACGCGAAAGATCGTGTACTCGGAATTCGCGGCCATTTGCGCGAACACGTAGATCGCGGCTATGAGTGCCGCGACCGGGATGATCTCGTAGAGCCGCGAGGGCGCCTGGAGCGCCACGCGCAGCACCGCGTACTGGAATTTGTAGTTGCCGTGGCCGACCGAGTTCAGCTCGTTGATGAGGTCGAAGAAGAAGAACAGGCCGGAGAAGGCGAACAGGATGAAGATGAACGTCAGGTAAACCTGGCGAGCGAAGTATTTTTCGTAGATGCGCATCGGTCAGTTTCCCTCTCAGTTGCCAGGAGAGGCGCGCCGGAACATCGCACGTGTAAAGAGCGGCCGGTTGCGCACGCGTATCCAGAAGATGAACACGACGAGCGCGAGCACCACGGCGTGCAGCAGGACGAGACCGACGCCGAAAGGCATCTTCCCTTGCTCGATCTGCGACTGCACGACGTTGAGCAGGTTCGAATAGGTGAGGTAGATCAGCACCGCCATCACGAGATTGATCGTGCGGCTGCGGCGCGGGTTCTGGTAGGCAAGCGGAATGCCGAGCAGCATCAGGTTGATCGCGATGAGCGGCAGACCGGCGCGCCAGGCGAGCTCGCCCAGGTTGTCGTTGGTCGGGTGGCGCAAAAGGCCCGGCGTGGACGTGGTGCTCGCCGAAGGCGTGTTCACCAGCGGCTGGCTCGTGATCTTCACGCCATAACGCTGGAACTCGCTGATGCGAAAGTCCGGGTGGCCGGGCTCGCCGTCGTAGCGGCGGCCGTTTTCGAGCACGACGAAGCGGTCGCCGCCCTTCATGGTTTCGGTGTGGCCCGTCTTCGAGACGATCACGCTCACCTTGCCGTTTTCCGTGCTCGTGACGAACACGTTCTCCACGCGGCCCTGGTCGGGGCTCATGCTCTCGATGAAGAACACGCGGTGCGTGGTGGGCGATTCGCGGAACTGGCCGGGCGCGAGCAGCGATACTTCATCGCGCTGCTGGAAGCGCGCGCGAATCAGCTTGCTTTGCGCATTCGACCACGGCCAGCCGATGAAGGCGAAGAACACGATGAGCACGATGATCGGCGCGGCAAAGGTGGCGACCGGTTTGATCAGGCGCGTGAGGCTCACCCCGGAGGAGAGCCACACGACCATTTCGGAATCCTTGTACCAGCGCGTGAGGACGAACAGGATCGACACGAATAGCGTGACGATGAGCATGACGGCCATGTAGCCGATCACGGTGAGGCCGATCAGCACCAGCACGTCGCGTGGGTCGATTTGACCGGACGCGGCGAAGCCGACGATGCGGATCATCATCGTCGTCAGCATGATCGTGAGCAGAACCATGAACACGGCGCCGGCCGTGTACGCGAGTTCGCGCTGCAGGGAACGTTCGAAGATCATTCTTGATGGGCAGGGCAGGCGGACCTTGCCGGGAGGCGCGCAGCTCGCGCAACCGCCCAGGAGCCGCCGCGGGAAAAATAGCGGATAATTGCGGCTTTCATCCTAAGCCCTGATTTTATCCGAGGACAAGCGCGATGGACTTTAGCATAAAAGCCTGTGACTGGAGCAAAGGCGGGGACGGCCCCTTCCTGACCGGCAAGTCGGATTGTGTCGTTGTCGGCGTGTTCGAGGCGCAGACGCTCTCGGGCGCGGCGTTCGCGATCGACAGCGCCATTGGCGGCGCAATCGCGCGCGTCGTCAAGGCCGGCGACATCGACGGCAAGGCCGGCTCCACGCTGTTCCTGCCGGAAGTGAGCGGCATCGGCGCCTCGCGCGTGCTGCTCGTGGGTCTCGGCAAGCAGGACGCGTTCGGCCAGAAGGCTTACGGCGACGCGGTCAAGGCCGCGTGGCGCGCGATCCTCGGCACGAAGATCGCGCAAGTCACCTTCACGCTCGCGCAATTGCCGGTGAAGGAGCGCACGGGCGACTGGGGCGTGCGCACCGCCATTCTCGCGCTGCGCAACGAGACCTATCGCTTCACGCAGATGAAGAGCAAGCCCGACGTCTCGCAGCGGGCCCTCAAGCGCGTGGTCTTCAGCATCGACGCCGCCGAAGAGAAAGCGGCGAAGCTCGCGGCGAAGCAGTCGGTCGCGCTCGCCAACGGCATGGACCTCACGCGTGACCTCGGCAACCTGCCGGGCAACGTCTGCACGCCGACCTATCTCGCGGCCACGGCCAAGAAGCTCGCGCGCGACTGGAAGCTCAAGGTCGAAGTGCTCGGCCAGCGCCAGATCGAGACGCTCAAGATGGGCTCGTTTCTTTCGGTAACAAAGGGCTCGGTCGAGCCGCCGCAGTTCATCGTGCTGCACTATCAGGGCGCCAGCGCCAAGGCCGCGCCCATCGTGCTGGTCGGCAAGGGCATCACGTTCGATACCGGCGGCATTTCGCTCAAGCCCGGCGAGGGCATGGACGAGATGAAGTACGACATGTGCGGCGCGGGCTCGGTGCTCGGCACGATCCGCGCGGTCGCCGAAATGGGGCTCAAGCTCAACGTGATCGGCATCATTCCGACCTGCGAGAACATGCCCGCGGGCAACGCTACGAAGCCGGGCGACATCGTCACCACGATGGCGGGCCTCACGGTCGAAGTGCTCAACACCGACGCCGAAGGCCGCCTGATCCTGTGCGACGCGCTCACCTACGCCGAGCGCTTCAAGCCGGCCGCCGTGGTCGACATCGCCACGCTCACGGGCGCCTGCATCATCGCGCTCGGCCATCACAACAGCGGCCTCTTCTCGAAGGACGACGCGCTCGCGGGCGAACTGCTCGACGCCTCGCGCGAAGCGAACGATCCGGCCTGGCGCCTGCCGCTCGACGACGAGTATCAGGACCAGCTCAAGTCGAACTTTGCCGATCTCGCCAACATCGGCGGGCGTCCGGCGGGCAGCGTGACGGCGGCGTGCTTCCTGTCGCGCTTCACCGAAAACTACCCGTGGGCGCACCTCGACATCGCCGGCACGGCATGGAAGAGCGGCGCGGCCAAGGGGGCAACGGGCCGTCCGGTGCCGCTGCTCGCCCAGTTCCTGATCGATCGTGCCGGGCAATGAGGGCAGGAATGGCGATTGCTGCCCCCCTGACGGTGTGTAAAGTGGTGTGGGCATGACGCGCATCGATTTCCACACGAACGTCGGCGACTCGCTGCTGTATGCGTGCCGCCTCGTGCGCAAGGCGTATCAGGCGGGCCAGCAGGCGGTAGTGCTGGCCGAGCCCGCGCGCCTGCGCGCGTTCGACGAAATGTTGTGGACCTTTTCGCCGCTCGACTTCGTGCCGCATTGCATGGCCGACAGCGCGCACGCGGGCGAGTCGCCCATCGTGCTGGCAACGGATCTCGAGCGTGCGCCGCATCATCGTGTGCTGCTCAATCTCGGCGCCGAGGTGCCGCCTCAGTTCGCACGCTTCGAACGCCTGCTCGAAGTGATTGGCGATGCGCCCGACGAACTCGAGTCGGGCCGTGAGCGCTATCGTTTTTATCGCGATCGCGGTTACGCGCTCAACAGCTACAAGCAGGGCGGCTGAGGCCGGACGCGAGAGGCGTACCGGCGTGAGGCCGACTGCCCCGACCGATGGAGGGATACATGTCCGGCATGCACGAATCGGAAGATGCTTCGATTCCGCTCTTGAGCGAGGTGATGGTGTCCGGCAATCCGCTGCGCGCGCACAACGTCGAAGAGGCGAAGAGCGCGACGGCCGCCGCCGTCCAGGCCGCCGTGGCCGAGCGCGAGGAGGGCCTGTTCGCGCACGACGCCGACGCGCTCGTCGAGCGCCTGCGCGGCCGTTGCCTGACCTGGCTTACCGGCGAAGGCCGCGCCGTGATCGAGGCGCGCTGCAGCGCCGCGATGCAGGAACATACGAACTGGCTCGTGGGCCAGGTATCGCGCGAAATCGGTCTCGCGCTCGAAACGGAACTCACGAACTGGGTGAAGGCCGCCGTGCGCGAAGAGCTGGCGGCGCGCGCGGGGCGTCCGCCTTCGGCCTGATTCAGTCGGGCGTGCGGCGGCGAGCGGCCACCTTGCGCCCCCGCCGTCACGCCGTTCGCTTCACTTGAGCGTGAGGATCCAGCTCGCGAGCTGGGCCGCCTGTGCGGGGTTCAGCTGCGTGTTGGCCGGCATCGGCACGGTGCCCCACACGCCGGTGCTGCCTTCCAGAATCTTGTGCGTGAGATAGGCCTGCGCCTCGGGCTTGCCCGCGTATTTCGCGGCGACATCGCGCAGGGCGGGCCCCATGAAATTGCGTGTCACCGAGTGGCAACTCATGCAGTTCTGCTGCTGGGCGAGCGCGGGGCCGGCGGGTCCATGCTGCGCGCGGGCCGGGGCTGCCCCGAGTACGCCGGCAAGGCCGATGGCGAGCGCGGCGGCGAGCGTCGCTGTCTTGTTCTTCGCTTGCGACTTCCGTTTCATACTGGTCTCCGCCCGCGTGTGCGCCGGCTGTGTCGTCGCATTATAAAAGCAAAGGGCGCACGTTCTGGACGTGCGCCCTTTGCTTTACTGCAGGTCGAGACTCGAGTGGCGCGTGGCCCGGCTTAGCCCGTCACCGCGCCCTGGTTCGCCGGGCGCGCGAGCGCCGCGTACTTTGCCATGACACCTCGCGTGTAGCGCGGCGCGGGCTGCTTCCAGGCCGCGCGCCGGCGCGCGAGTTCGGCGTCGTCCACGTTCAGTTGCAGCAGGAGCTTGTGAGCGTCGATGGTGATCGAATCGCCTTCCTGCACGAGCGCGATCGTGCCGCCTTCAAACGCTTCCGGCGCGACGTGTCCGACCACCATGCCCCAGGTGCCGCCCGAGAAGCGCCCATCGGTGATGAGCCCAACCGACTCCCCGAGCCCCTTGCCGATGATCGCCGAAGTCGGCGCGAGCATTTCCGGCATGCCGGGCCCGCCCTTCGGGCCGAGGTAGCGCAGCACGACCACGTCGCCGGCCTGGATCCTGTCCGCGAGGATCGCTTCCATCGCGCTCTGCTCGTCGTCGAATACGCGCGCGGGGCCCGTGATGACCGGATTCTTCAGGCCTGTGATCTTGGCTACAGCGCCCTCGGTCGCGAGGTTGCCCTTGAGGATCGCCAGATGGCCTTCCTTGTACAGCGCCTGGCTGATCGGGAAAATCACCTTCTGGTCCGCGCGTGGCGAGGACGGCACGTCCTTGAGTTCTTCCGCGATGGTCTTGCCCGTGATGGTGATGCAGTCGCCGTGGAGGAGGCCCGCATCGAGCAGGATCTTGAGGACCTGCGGAATGCCGCCGGCCTCGTGCAGGTCGGTGGCGACGTACTGGCCCGAGGGCTTCAGGTCGCAGATCACCGGCACCTTCTTGCGCATGCGCTCGAAGTCGTCGATGGTCCATTCGATTTCCGCGGCATGCGCGATGGCGAGATAGTGCAGCACGGCGTTGGTCGAGCCGCCCGTCGCCATGATCAGCGCCACGGCGTTCTCGATCGACTTCTTCGTGATGATGTCGCGCGGCTTGAGGTCCTGCTTGACGGCCTCGACCAGCACGCGCGCCGATTCCGCCGCCGAGTCGACTTTCTCCTCGTCGGGGTTGGCCATCGTCGACGAATACATGAGCGACATGCCGAGCGCCTCGAACGACGAGCTCATCGTGTTCGCGGTGTACATGCCGCCGCACGAACCGGTGGAAGGGCAGGCGTTTTTCTCGACGCCTTCGAAATCTTCTTCGGTCATGCGCCCCGCGGTGAATTCGCCCACGGCCTCGAACGCCGAGACGATGGTGAGGGCCTTACCTTTCCAGTTGCCCGGGCGGATCGTGCCGCCATACACGTAAATGCCGGGCACGTTGATCCGCGCGAGCGCGATCATGCCGCCGGGCATGTTCTTGTCGCAGCCGCCGATCACGACCACGCCGTCCATCCACTGGCCTTGCACGCAGGTCTCGATGCAGTCCGCGATGACTTCGCGCGAGACGAGCGAGTACTTCATGCCCTCGGTGCCCATCGACATGCCGTCCGAGATCGTAGGCGTGCCGAAGGTCTGCGGGTTCGCGTCGGCGCGCTTGACGGCGTCGACGGCCGCGTCGGTCAGGCGCTGCAGGCCGGCGTTGCACGGCGTGATGGTCGAATGGCCATTGGCGACGCCGATCATCGGCTTGTCGAAGTCAGCTTTCTCGTAGCCCAGCGCGTAATACATCGAACGATTGGGCGAACGGGCGACGCCTTGCGTGATGTGCTTCGAACGACGGTTATAGGGCATGGGGACCTCCGGTGGATTTTGTCTCGGATGCCGGGCGTGGGTTCTGTTTTGGGGGGGGGCGCCGGCACGTCTATCGAAGCATGCGATTTCGCGAGAGCGCTGTCCAATATATTATTCGTGGTCTATTGAGTCGAAAAACATATCAGCATGAAACAGCGCGAGAACCGCCGCCGATGAATCCGACTATCCCCGATCTGCGCCAGCTCCGCTATTTCGTCGCCGTGGCCGAGGAGCAGCATTTTGGCCGCGCGGCGGCGCGACTGTCGATGACGCAGCCGCCGCTCTCGCAGGCCATTCGCGCGCTCGAGGAGACGCTGGGCGTGGAGCTATTCGCGCGCACGCGCCGTTCGGTCGAATTGACGGCCGTGGGCGCCGATCTGCTGCCGGAGGTGAGGCGCCTGCTGGCGAGCGCCGAAGCGCTGCGGCCGCTCGCCCAGAGCCTCGCGCGCGGCGAGGCGGGCGTGCTCGCGCTGGCCTTCGTTTCGACCGCCGACTACGGCTTGCTGCCGCTTTTGCTGCGCGACTTCGGCGCGCGCTATCCGCGCGTGCGCCTGCAGCTCGCCGAGGCCACGAGCGACTTGCAGGTGGAAGAACTGGTGGCGGGGCGCATCGACGCCGGCCTCGTGATCGCCCCTGTGCCGCCGCGCCACGCGGCCCAGCTTGCTTACCAGCCGATCGCACGCGAGCCGCTCGTGGTCGCCATGCCCTCGGCGCTTTCGACGCGCCTCGGCGGCTCTTCAACCGACGACTGGCACGACGAGCCGGTGAGCCTGCGCGATCTCGCCGATGCGCCGCTCGTCGTCTTCCCGCGCCATCTGGCCCCCGGCTTTTACGACGCCATCATGGACTGCTACGGCGCGGCCGGCCTCGCGCCGCTCATCGGCCAGGAAGCGATCCAGATGCAGACGATCGTGAGCCTCGTTTCGGCCGGCATGGGCGTGGCGCTCGTGCCGCAGTCGCTGCGCCATCTGCGGCGCACGGGCGTCGTGTACCGGCCGCTCGCCGGGGCGGTGCCGGCCATCGAAACGGGCCTCGTCTGGCGCTCGGCCGAGGTGAGCCCGGTGCTCGCGGCGTTCATCGAGATCGTGCGCGCGCACGCGGCGACGGCGGGTGGCCCGGCGCGCGAGGGCTAGCCGCAAGCGGGGTGTGCCGCGCAGGTCGTCCGTCACCGTGACACTCGCCGCGCATCCCAAACGTGCATTTTGGTTCGCGCCCCCTCGCGTCGGCGATAATGTCACGCCGTGACACGCCGACGGCGAACCTCGCCGCTTTGCAAACGTCCAACGCGCTTTGCCCGCTTGTGTGAGCGGCGCGCAACTGCTTACAACCCGATTTCAATCGATATCGCCGACAAGACTTCATCCACGATGCTCATCCACCCGAACTTCGACCCCGTCGCCATTCATCTGGGGCCGCTTGCCGTGCGCTGGTACGGCCTCATGTATCTCGTCGGCTTCATTCTGGCGATCGTGATCGGCCGTCTGCGCCTGCGTCTGCCGTACGTGGCCGCGCAAGGCTGGACAGCGAAAGACATCGACGACATGCTGTTCTACGGCGTGCTCGGCACGATCCTCGGTGGCCGCCTGGGCTACGTGCTGTTCTACAAGGCGAGCTGGTATTTCGCGCATCCGCTCGACATCTTCAAGGTATGGGAAGGCGGCATGTCGTTTCACGGCGGCTTCCTCGGCGTGACGTTCGCGATGGTCCTGTTCGCGTGGCAACGCGGGCGCACCTGGCTGCAAGTTACCGACTTCGTCGCGCCGATGGTGCCCACGGGGCTGGCCTTTGGCCGTCTCGGCAACTTCATCAACGGCGAGCTGTGGGGCCGTGTGACCTCGCCCGATTCGCCGTGGGCCATGCTGTTTCCGGGCGCCGCGAACGACGACGCCGCGTGGCTCGCCGCGCATCCGCAACTGGCCGCGCAGTGGCATCTGAACGAAGTGTTCGCCCAGTACCATCTGCTGCCGCGCCATCCTTCGGAACTGTATGAGATCGCGCTGGAAGGCATTGCGCTGTTCATCGTGCTGATTCTGTTCGCGCGCAAGCCGCGCCCCGTCGGCGCGATTTCGGCCCTGTTCCTGATCGGCTATGGCCTCGCGCGCTTCACGGTCGAGTTCGCACGCGAACCCGATGACTTCCTCGGCCTGCTCGCGCTCGGTCTCTCGATGGGCCAGTGGCTCTCGCTGCCGATGATCATCGTGGGGATTGGCTTGATGGCGTGGGCGTATCGCCGCGCCAAACGTGGCAAGGACGGCAACGACCGCGCGCAGGTAGCAGGCGCGAAGAGCTGACACGCACGCGAACGCGCCACGCGTTTTAGCCCATGAAAAAGGCCACGGTGTTCACCGTGGCCTTCTTGCTTGCGTGCCTGAACTGCTTATATAGCGCGCCTTACTTCATCTGCACCGAGCCGGAGACGTTGACCGTCACCGTGGACGTGCCGCCTTCGAGCGGCACAGGCGCCGACATCTTCGCGTCAGCCGAAGCGGCGCGTGCGCTCATCATCATCATGGGGCGCGGCATCACGCCCGAGTGCCCCACGTTCACGTCGCGAATCGTGTAGCTGCTGTAGCCGAACGCGCGCGTGGCCGAGAGCGCCTGATCGCGGAACGAGGCGATGGCCTGGCCCGAAAGCTTTTGCTCGGCGGCGCGTTGCGCCTCGGGCGACAGCGAGAACTGCACGTTGCCCACCTGCATGATCGACGAGAGATCGCCGGCGAGCTTCGACGCCGCCGCGAAATCATGCGACTCGAGCACGACTTCCGTGCGGCCGCGCCAGGCGGAGATGCGCCCGTCGCGATCCGTCGAAGGGAAGATCGAGAACTGGCCCGAGTGCGCGGTTACGCCCGCGACGCCTCTCGCGCGTTGAAGCGCGGAGTCGGCGCGCTGATTGAGCGTCGCGGTGAGCGAGGCGGGATCGTTCGCTTCCTGTTCGTAGAACAGCGTAATGTTGACGACGTCCTGAGGTACTTCGGCGCTCGCCTGCGCGGACAGCGAAAGCACGCCCGAGGGCTGCTGGAAGCGCGCGTCGCTCTGGGCGAACGCGGCGCCCGGCGCGAGCGTCATGGCGAGGGGGAGGGCGGCAGCCAATGCGGCGGCGAGCGTGACAGCGATTTTTCGGTTCATTGAGGCTCCTTGCAGAACTGGCGTCGCGCGAGGCACAGGTGACGACGCGCGACTGTGCGCGATTGTGCTTGAAGTCGCGCACGAATGCTGTATGCGTGCCCGCCCATCGAGGCAGAACCGCATCACATCAGATGTTTCGTGATGAAGTTCCACTCGGCCGTCGTGACCGGCGTGATCGAGAGGCGGTTGCCCTTGGCGAGTACGCGCATGTCCGCGAGTTCCTCGTGCTCGCGCAAGTCGGCGAGCGCAATCAGCGGGCACTTCTTCTTGAATACGACGTCGACGAGCATCCAGCGCGGATTCTCGTGCGTCGATTTCGCGTCGTAGTAAGGGCTTTTCGGATCGAACTGGGTGGGATCGGGGTAGGCCGTGGACGACACCTGCGCGAGGCCCGCGATGCCGGGCTCGGGGCAACTCGAGTGATAGAACAGTACGCCGTCGCCTTGCTGCATGGTGTCGCGCATGAAATTGCGCGCCTGGTAGTTTCGTACGCCGGTCCAGGGCAGCGTGCGCTGCGGCGCGTTTGCGAGGTCGTCGATGCTTGCTTCGTCGGGTTCGGACTTCATCAGCCAATAGCGCATGAGTCGAAGTTCACGTCGAAAGGGGAGAGGGGCGTTCGTGCATGCAGCGTAGAACGTCAACGCACGCCGCACAAAGGAAAACGGCATCGGACTGTGGTCCGATGCCGTTTGAATAGGTCCCCGCCATAGCCGCTAGGCCGGCATCCTGAACCGAGGGTTCAGAATTGGTCGCAGTTAGCAGCACTTCGGGTACATCAGACTGTGTGACGCGCACGCCCGTGCTACAAATTTCCGCAACCGTGCACATGGCATTGGTTCAAGGAATATATGACCTTGGCGAACCAGGCAGGGAAGCTGACTAAACTGGTTGGCAGCGTGTTTAGAAACGCGTTTCTAAACAAATCAACGCTACCTATGAACAACATCATACCGCACGTTGCTGCGTAATACTGCGGCCTACAACCGCGGTGTACATCAGCGCTTATTGCACACCGTACTGGTGAATGACAGCGCCAAGTTGTTCGTTCATTTGGCGCATTGTACGACGGATTTCTTCGGCTGGGAATGCTTCGCCGTGTCGCACGCTCGTTTGCAGGCGCAGCAGTTCCGAGGCGAGCGAGAGCGCCGCCATGACGGCGATGCGATCGGTGCCGCGCACGTTGCTGTGATTGCGGATCTTCGACATTTCGGCGTCCACGCGCGCCACGGCTTCGAGCAGTGCCTGTTCCGTTTCCGGCGAACAGACGAGGCGATAGGTTTGGCCGAGTATCGTCGCTTCGATCTGCTTGGTGGTCATGCATTTTCTCCGTGGCGGGCCGCGTTGCTGTCGTCGCCGGTGCTCTGCGACGGCTCGAGCAGATCGAGCTGGTTGTCGCGCTCGTTACCTGCGCGTGCGCGTGGCAGCTTTTCGAGGATCGCGTTCAGACGCACCTGCGCATCGTCGATCTTGGCCGAGAGGGCATCGCGCTCTGCTTGCAGCGCGGCGCGCTCCTCGCGGACCTGTTCGAGTTCGGTGCGTGTTTCGTCGCATTGCGCACGCAGCTGCGCGAGTTGCTCTTCGAGTGCGAGGCGTGCTTCGTGTTGGCGCTGATTAATCTCGATCAGCCGCCCGATGTTTTGTGAGAGTGTTTCGAGTTCGTTGAGCATGTGCTGCGTCCTCTAAAGACAGGCATTCTAGCGCGGATTAACGCGTATTTTGATAATTGTGTCGTTTCCAGACGTAACAACCCGGCTTCTTACCCGAATCAGGCCCGAAACCCTCTCTACGCGCGCTGCATACGCCGGGCGGGAACGCAATTTGCCGAGGCCGCGCGCGCAGCGCATCGTCTCGATCGTGGTCTGCGCGTTATAACATCACGGATTCGAGGTCTGTTGCCAGTGCTTTCGCGAACGGCTTATGCCATGTCGCTTTTGCCACGAGTCATGCAGAATCTTTCGCCACAAAAATACTGCGCTCTGTCGTGGCCCGCGCATACCGTGCTGTCTTTCTGTGTGAGCTTGATTGAAATCCGCTGCCGAGTTTCCCGATGCGTTCCATGAGCCGCGATGAGTCCCATGCTGTGCCGCCGATGCACGCGCTGCCGCGCCGCTCGATGAGCGCGCGCCGCGCATGCATGATCTGGGGCGCGCTCGCAGCCGTGGCGCTCGTGGTGTTCGCTGCATCGCTCGCAACAGGCAGCGTGAGCGTGACGTTTGCGCAGGCGCTGGCGGCGCTGACTCCTGCACATGACGTGCACGGTGCGCCGGACATGGCGACAGAAATCGTGCGCACGCTGCGCTTGCCGCGCGCGCTGGCGGGTTTTGCATGTGGCGGCTTGCTCGCGCTGGCGGGCGCGCTGCTGCAGGTGTTGCTGCGCAATCCGCTTGCGGAGCCCTACGTGCTCGGCGTGTCGGGCGGCGCTGCCGCATTCGCACTCGTGGCGATGATCGCGGGCGTGGCGTGGTGGGGCGTGCAGGCGAGCGCATGTGCGGGTGCGTTCGTATCGATCCTGCTCGTGCTCGGCCTCGCACGCCGCGAGTTGTGGCGCGGCGAGCCGCAAGACAGCTCGCCACGGCTTCTCCTGACGGGCGCGGTGACGGCGGCGGGCTGGGGCGCACTGATCACACTGCTGCTCACACTTGCGCCCGATACGCGCCTGCGTGGCATGCTGTTCTGGCTCACGGGCGACCTCAATGGCGCGGGCACGCCGTGGCCCGCGCTCGCGACGCTTGGCGTGGTCCTTGCGTGCATCGTGCCTGCCGCGCCAATGCTCAACGTGCTGCTGCGCGGCGACGCTGCTGCGCAGGCGCTCGGTGTACCGGTGCTGCGTCTACGCGTGGGCATTTATCTTGCCGCGTCGCTCGGGGCGGCCGCTGCCGTGACGACGGGCGGCACCATCGGCTTCGTCGGGCTCGTCGTGCCCCACATGCTGCGCCTTGCGTTCGGCAACGACCAGCGCATGCTCGTGCCCGCCGCCGCGCTCGCGGGCGGGGTGGCCGTGATGGGCGCTGACCTCGTCGCGCGGACGGTGGCGGCGCCCGCGCAGTTGCCGGTGGGCGTCGTGACTGCGCTCGCGGGCGTGCCTGTTTTCCTGTGGATGC
Source organism: Paraburkholderia sp. CNPSo 3272 (assembly GCF_024206495.1). Lineage (GTDB taxonomy): Bacteria > Pseudomonadota > Gammaproteobacteria > Burkholderiales > Burkholderiaceae > Paraburkholderia. Next base: position 52,162 of record NZ_JAMBPQ010000036.1, read on the forward strand.
TGCTCGCAAGGCGTGGACGATGACCGATAACCATCCACCCCTGCTCGCAGTCCACGCGCTCACGTTGCGCGCGGGCGCGCGCACGCTCGTGGAATCGCTCACGCAAAGGTTTGCCGCCGGCGAAATCTGGTGCGTGGCGGGCGCGAATGGCGCGGGCAAGACTACGCTGATCGGCGCCCTCGCGGGCCTGGCCGAGCCCTCGGCGGGACGCGTCGAAGTGGAGGGCGTCGCGCTCTCGCAGTGGCGGCCGGTGCGCCTCGCGCAACGCCGCGCGTTGATGCCCCAGGACCAGCGTGACGCATTCAGCGCGAGCGTGATCGACACCGTGCTGCTCAATCGCTATCCGCATCTTTCGGGCTGGGGATGGGAAGGCGACGTCGATCGCGACGCCGCGCATGCCGCGCTCGCCACGCTCGGCCTCGAAGCGTTCGCCGCGCGCGATGTGCTGTCGCTTTCGGGCGGCGAGCGCCAGCGTGTCGCGCTCGCTGCCGCGCTGTGCCAGGGCGCGCCGCTCCTGCTGCTCGACGAGCCGCTCGCGCATCTGGACCTGCATCATCAGATTGCGTGTCTCGAAGCGCTCTCGCGGTGGGTGCGCAGTGAAGCGCGAGCGGTGCTGTTTTCGTGCCACGATCTCAATCTCGCGCGGCGTTTCGCAACGCACGCGCTCCTGCTCGACGGCCGCGGCGGTTTTCACGCGGGCCCCGTGCGCGACGTGATCACGCCGGAACGTGCGAGCGCCGCATTCGGACACCCGCTCGTGCTGATACGCGAGGGCGCGCACGAGGCGCTTGTACCAGCACTCGTACCGACATTTTCATCACCGCATTCGCCGGGATCGAACGACGTGCGCTAGCGCGCCGCTGTCGCCCGCATCACTTCGAAACGAAACACACCATGACGTCATCGCTTACTGAACTGCTCACCGTCGAACCGCTCGACCTCTCGTTGCGCGACGAACTGCAACGGCTCATCGACACGAAGACCAAACCGCCCGGCAGTCTCGGCCGCCTCGAAACCCTGGCGCGCCAGCTCGGCATGATCCAGGGCACGACGCACCCGAGCGTCGAGCGTCCCGTGATGATCGTTTTCGCAGGCGACCACGGCGTTGCCGCCGAAGGCGTGAGCCCGTACCCGCAGGCAGTGACCGCGCAGATGGTCGCGAACTTCGTGGCAGGGGGCGCGGCGATCAACGTGTTCAGCAGCGTGGCGGGACTCACGCTCGAAGTCGTCAACGCGGGCGTGGCAACGCCGCTGCCGCCGTCGCCCACGCTTGTCGATGTGCCTATCGCGGCCGGCACGCGCAACTTCGCGCGCGAGCGCGCCATGACGCGCGACGAAGCGCTCGCCGCGCTCGCGGCGGGCGCTGAGCGCGTGCGCCATCATGCGGCGCTCGGCACGAACGTCATCGGCTTCGGCGAAATGGGCATTGCGAACACGTCGTCGGCCGCGTGCCTGATGAGCCGGCTGTGCGGCGTGCCGATCGACGAATGCGTCGGGCGCGGCACGGGCCTCGACAATGCGGGTCTCGCGAAAAAGCGCAATGTGCTCGCGGCGGCGCTCGCGCATCATGCCGACGCGCGCGAGCCGCTCGACGTGCTCGCCACGTTCGGCGGCTTCGAGATCGCGATGATGGCGGGCGCGTACCTCGAAGCGGCGCGCTCGCGCATGGCGATTCTGGTGGACGGCTTCATCGCCACTTCGGCGCTGCTCGTGGCCGACTCGCTCGCGCCGAACGTGCGCGACTACTGCGTGTTTGCGCACGCATCGAACGAAGCGGGACACCGCCGCATGCTCGATCACTTCGGCGCGCGCGAACTGCTCACGCTCGACCTGCGTCTGGGCGAGGGCACGGGCGCGGCGCTCGCGGTGCCGCTGCTGCGCGCGGCGGTGGCCTTCCTCAACGACATGGCGAGCTTCGAGTCGGCCGGCGTCGACAATCGCAGTGATCGCCACGCCTGAGCGCCGCGCGATGAATCCGCTTGCGGAACTGCGTTACTTCTTCACTGCGCTGGGCTATTTCACGCGCGTGCCGGTGCCGCGCTGGGTGGGCTTCGAGCCCGCCTGGCTCAACGCGGCGGCGCGTTACTTTCCGTTCGTCGGCGCGTTGATCGGCGCGCTCGCGGCGCTCGTCTATCTCGCCGCGTTGCGCGTGTTTCCGGCGAACGTGGCCGTGCTGCTGTCGATGGCGGTCACGCTCCTCGCGACGGGCGCCTTTCACGAAGACGGTCTCGCCGACTGCCTCGACGCATTCGGCGGCGCGTACTCCCGCGAGGACGTGCTGCGCATCATGCACGATTCGCGCATCGGCGCATTTGGCGCGATCGGTCTCGTGGTGGCGCTCGCGCTCAAGTGGCAGACGCTCGCGGCGCTGCCGCCGGCACGCGCCGCGATGCTGATGATCGCCGGCCACGCCGCGAGCCGCGCGTGCGCGATCAGCTATCTCGTCTCGCTCGAGTATGTGCGTGCCGAGGGCAAGGCCAAGCCCGTCGCGCAGCGCCTGAGCCTGCGCGCGTGGCTGTGCGCGTGCGTGTTCGGCTTGCCGTGGCTGTTCTGGCCGGTATGGTCCGGCGCGCCCGACTGGCGCGCGGGCGCTGTGACGCTCGGCGTGCTCGCCGCGTTGCGCTATGTGCTGGGGCGTTACTTCGTGCGGCGCATCGGCGGCTATACGGGCGATTGTCTCGGCTTCGCGCAACAGGTGTTCGAGATCGCCATCTACCTCGTGGGGCTCGCATGGATCTCGTTCTGATCCGCCATCCCGCGGTGGCGGTGGATGCGGGCGTCTGCTACGGCGCGAGCGATGTGCCGCTCGCGGGCGACGCGACGCAGCAAGCCGCGTTGCTCGTCGGGCGCATCGCGGCGCTGGGCGTGCGCGAACCGCAGCGTATAGAAACGAGCCCGCTCACGCGTTGCGCGAGCGTGGCGGCGGCGCTTGGCCGTCTGCGCGGCCACGCGCCGCAAGCCGAAGCGCGCCTTGCGGAGATGGATTTCGGCGCCTGGGAGATGCAGCACTGGGACTCGATCGAGCGCGCGCAGATCGACGCATGGGCCGCGAATTTCGAGCATGCGCGTGAGCACGGCGGCGAGAGTGTCGCGCAGTTCGATGCGCGCGTGAGCGGCTGGTTCGACACGCTCGACGCGCGCGAGAAGTCCACCGTTTGGGCCGTCACCCATGCGGGCGTGATTCGCACGGTCACGGCGCGCGCGCTCGGCGTGCCGCTCGCGCGGTGCGTGCGCTGGCCGCTGGAGATGGGCGCCATCGTGCATTTGCGCTACGACTCTTCGAGCGCTCTATGGCTGCTCGCGCGCTGGAACGCCGGGTAAGCCGCTGAGGATAGCGAATCAATGCGCCGCGGCGTTGCGCGAGCGGGCGAGGTCGAGATCCTTGCACATCTGCGCCGCGCCCTGGGCGATGCGCGGCGCGGGGCGCGTGAGCAGATCGCCGTCGATGGCGAAGAGATTGCCGTGCGCAACGGCGGCCAGCGCGGGCCACGCGCGCCAGCGCTCGAGGCTCGGCAGCGGGCGATCCGGCGACGTCGCGCCTTGTGACGCGGTAACGATCGCATCGGGATTGGCGGCGAGGACCGCTTCAGTCGTTACCGTCGGCACGAGCGGTTCGAGCGCCGCGAACACGTTGCGGCCGCCGCAGAGCGCGATCACGTCGCTGATCATGTGCGAGCCGTTGAGGGTCATCAGCGGTTGATCCCAGACTTCGTAGAACACGCTCACGGGTGTGCGTTGCGCATAGCGCGCGCGCAGCTGCGCGATGTCGCGGCGATAAGCATTCGCGGCAGCCTGCGCGGTGTCCTCGGTGCCGAGCAGCACACCGAGGCGCGTGAGCGCGGTCGCGACATCGTCAAGCTTGTGAGGTTCGCTGAAAAAGAGGGGGATGTGCAGCGCGCGCAGACGATCGAGCTGTTGCTGCGCGTTGCCGTGACGCCAGACCACGATGAGGTCGGGCTTGAGCGCGGCGATGCGCTCGAGGTCGAGCGCGCGATTGTCGCCCACGCGCGGCACCTTTTGCGCTTCGGGCGGGTAGTCGCTATAGGCCACGGCGCCGACCACTTTCGCGCCGCCGCCCGCGGCGTAGAGCAGCTCGGTCACGTGGGGCGCGAGGCTCACTACGCGCTGCGCGGGCGCGGGGAGGGTGACGGTGTTGCCCGCGTCGTCGACGGCGGTGACGCTCGCATGCGCGGCGCACGGCAGGAGCGTCGCAGCCAGCAGCGCCAACGCCATGGAGGCCGCGCCCATTAGCCGATCGCCCGCATGGCTTGCCCGAGTGCGCTGTCGAAGCGCTGCCGCTCGCCCTCGGAGGCGGGCAGGCCAAAGCGCAGGCTGGCCGGCGCGTCGAAGCGGCGTGTCCACACCGCGTGGCGCGCGAGGGCGTCCTGCAGCGCCGGCGCGCGTGGGTCCGTGATCCACGCGAAGAGCGGCGTGGCCTGCGGCGCGAAGCCATGCGCGCGCAACAGCGCGACGAGGCGAGCGCTTTCGGCGGCGAGGCGAATGCGCATTTCGTTCTGCCATGCGCTGTCTTCGAACGCATGGGTGACAGCGTGGCGCGCCGGCCCGCTCACGGTCCACGCGCCCAGACTCGCGCGCAACGCGGCCAGCAGGGCAGGCGAGCCGAGCGCGAATCCGCAGCGAGCGCCCGCGAGCCCGAAGAACTTGCCCGGCGAGCGCAGCACGACCAGCCCCGCGCGGCTGGTTGCGTGCGCAAGCGTTTCGGATCGCTCGTGGCTGAACGCATCGGCAAACGCTTCGTCGACGATCAGCGTGCCGCCGCGCCCCGCGAGTTGCGCCTGCCAATCGAGCAGGCGGGTGGCAGCAAGATGCGTGGCCGTCGGATTGTTCGGATTCACCACGACGGCATGCGTGACGGTGTCGGGCAGCGTGTCCTGCATGACATCGAGCGGCACGACCTCATGGCCCGCGCGCGCGAACGCCGGCGCGTACTCGCCGTAGGTGAGCGGCGCAATCGCTACACGCGCGCGCGGCAACAACGCTGGCAGGGCGCGGATCGCGGCCTGACTGCCCGCCACCGGCAAGACGTGGCGGGCGTCGGACGCGCCGTAGTAGCGCGCGGCGCACGCGGCGAAGCCGTCGCCTTCGTCGGGCAGGCGCCGCCATGCCGTGGGCGGCACCGGCGGCACGGGGTAGCCATGCGGATTGATGCCGGTGGACAGATCGACCCAGGCGTCCCAGGCGATGCCGTAACGTTGCGCGGCTTCGTGCAGGTTGCCGCCGTGCGCGACGAGTGCGGCTGGTTGCTCAGACATGGGTCGCCACGCTCACGAAGGCCAGGGCGAGCAGCGCCGCGAGCCACAGAATGGTCGTGCGCTCGACGAGCCGCAAGGCCGCATCCACGTGCTGCGCGCGCGGCGGCGAGCCCGCGCCCAGCGCCGGGCGCTCCTCCAGCATGCCCTGATAAACGGCCGCGCCGCCCAGCAGCACGTTCAGGCTGCCCGCGCCCGAGGCCATGACGGGACCCGCGTTCGGGCTCTCCCAGCGGTGCGCCTGTTCGCGCCAGCAGCGCAGCGCCATGCGCGTGTCGCCGAGCAGTGCGTAGCTCGCGGCCGTCAGGCGCGCGGGAATCCAGTTGAGCACGTCGTCGATGCGCGCGGCCGCCCAGCCAAAGCGCAGGAAGCGCGGCGTGCGGTAGCCCCACATGGCGTCGAGCGTATTGGCGAGGCGGAACGCGAGGGCGCCCGGGCCGCCGGCGATTGCGAACCAGAACAGCGCGCCGAAGATCGCGTCGTTGCCGTTTTCGAGCGCCGATTCGACGGCTGCGCTCGAAAGCGCGGTGGCATCTGCCCCCGCTGTGTCGCGCGAGACGATGCGGCCCGTCAGCTCGCGCGCGGCAGCGAGGTCGCGCCGCGCCAAAGCGGCCCCGATCGGCGCGATGTGCTCGGTAAGACTGCGCGCGCCGAGTGCGAACCAAAGTAGCGCGACGTGCAGCGCCCAGGCGAGCGGCCAGGGCAGCAGCGCACACAGCAGCGCGGCGGCGACGACGGGCGGCGCGACGGCGGCGAGCCATGCGACGAGGCCGAGCGGACGGCCGCGGCGGCCCGTGTTCAGGCGCGCCTCGATGCGGTTCGCGTATTTGCCGAAGGCGACGAGCGGGTGGGCTCGGCGCGGCTCGCCGAGCCAGCGGTCCACGGCGACGCCGGCCACGGCGAGCGCGGCGGTGACGGGTAGCGAGAGCATCATGAGGTCCCGCGCGGCGCTTTGAGCACGAGAGGCAGGCCCGCGGCGACGAGCGTGGCGCGGTCGGCGAGCGCCGCGACGCGCTGATTGAGGCGGCCGAGTTCGTCCACGTAAAGGCGCGTGGCCGCGCCCATCGGCACGACGCCCATGCCGATCTCGTTGCTTACTACGAGCACCGTGCCCTGTGCGCGCTCGCAGGCGGCGGCGAAGGCGTCGAGGCGCTCGCGCCAGTCGGGCAGCGGCGCTTCGGAGTCGGCGGGGCAAAGCAGGTTTGCAAGCCACAGCGTGAGGCAGTCGATCAGCACGCACTGGCCGGGCCCCGTCGCTGTGTCGAGCGCGCGCGCGAGATCGAGCGGCGCCTCGGCGAGCGCCCAGTGCGCGGGCCGGCGCGCGCGGTGGTGGCCGATGCGCTCAGTGAACTCGGTGTCGTCCGTCACGCGCGCGGTGGCGATATAGGTGACCGGCAAGCCGCTCGCGGCAGCGAGGCGTTCGGCGTACGCGCTCTTGCCCGAGCGCGCGCCGCCGACGATGAAGGTGAGATCGCGCGAATTCATCGCGTGATTGTAACGGCTGCGCCCGGGCTCGCCGTTGTCCCATCGGCCAATGTCGCGCCGTGGTCCTGCGCCGTGGTCCTGCGCCGTGATCCTGTATTGGGCGGCGGGGCGATGGGATAATGCGCGTTCGCCTTCGCAGCCCACCCAAGCGCTTCATGACCGCCACGCTACCCGCTCGCGTACCCACCGGCACGCTGATGATCCAGGGCACGACCTCCGATGCCGGCAAGAGCACGCTCGTCGCCGGCCTGTGCCGCCTCGCGCGCCGCGCGGGTGTACGCGTCGCGCCGTTCAAGCCGCAGAACATGGCGCTCAACAGCGCCGTGACCGTGGATGGCGGCGAAATCGGCCGCGCCCAGGCGCTGCAGGCTGTCGCCGCCGGCATCGAGGCGCACACCGACCTCAATCCGGTGCTGCTCAAGCCCAATAGCGACCTCGGCTCGCAGGTCATCATCCACGGCAAGGCGCGCATGAATCTCAACGCGCGCGCGTACCAGGACTACAAGCCGGTCGCGCGCGAGGCCGTGCTGGAGTCCTATGCGCGTCTGCGTGCGCGCTATGACACGGTGTTCGTGGAAGGCGCGGGCAGCCCCGCCGAAGTCAACCTGCGCGCCAACGACATCGCCAACATGGGTTTTGCCGAGGCGGTCGATTGCCCGGTCGTGCTCGTGGCCGACATCGACCGCGGCGGCGTGTTCGCGCACCTGATCGGCACGCTGGCCTGTCTTTCGCAGAGCGAGCGCGCGCGCATCAAAGGTTTCGTCATCAACCGTTTTCGCGGCGACCGCACGCTGCTCGAACCCGGCCTCGCGTGGCTAGAGCAGCAGACGGGCAAGCCGGTGCTGGGCGTCGTGCCGTATCTGCACGGCCTCACGCTCGACGCCGAAGACATGCTGCCGGGCGTAGCCCACAGCGGCGCGCAGGCCGGGGGCGAGACGCTGCGCGTGGTCGTGCCGGCGCTGCCGCACATCAGCAACCACACCGACTTCGACGCACTGCGCGCCCATCCGCAGGTCGATTTCACCTATGTGCGCACGGGCGAAGCGCCGCCCGCCGCCGACCTCGTGATCCTGCCGGGCTCGAAGAACGTGCGCGACGACCTCGCGTGGCTGCGCGCCCAGGGCTGGGAGACGGCGCTCGCGCGGCATCTGCGCTATGGCGGGCGCGTGATCGGCATTTGCGGCGGCATGCAGATGCTCGGGCGCGCGATTGCCGATCCGCATGGCGTGGAGGGCGAGCCGGGCGCGGTTGAGGGCTTCGGCTGGCTCGACTACGAGACCGTGCTCACGCGCGAAAAGACCTTGAAGAACGTGACGGGCGCGCTCGCGCTGGGAGGCGCGGATGCGGATGCGGATGCGGATGCGGGCGCGGATGCGGATGCGGATGCGGTCGCGGGCCCGGCGCGCGTGGCGGGCTACGAAATCCATATGGGCGAGACGCGCGGGCGTTCGCTCGAATCCCCCGCGCTGTGGCTCGCTAACGGAGACGAGGGCGCGAAGCGCCCGGATGGCGCGCGCTCGGCGGATGGCCAGATTCTCGCGACCTACGTGCACGGCCTCTTCGACACGCCGCAGGCGTGCACGGCGCTCCTGCGCTGGGCCGGGCTTGCGCAGGCGCAGGCGGTGGACTATCCGGCGTTGCGCGAGGCGTCGCTGGAGCGGCTGGCGGACACGCTCGCGGCGAGCCTCGATCTGGAGAGGGTGTTCGGCGTAATCCGCTAACAGCGCAGCTAAAAGCGCGGCTGACCGGCTCAGTAAAGCACCATCTGCGTACAGCGGAACAGCGCGATGGTCTTGCCGTCCGGGCCGCTTACCGTGGCATCCCAGACCTGGGTGCTGCGCCCGAGATGCACGCCCGTCGCCACGGCCGAGATCGTGCCTTCGCGCGCGGTGCCGAGGTGATTGCTCTTGATCTCGATGGTCGTGAAGTTCTTTGCGCTGGGCGGCAGGTGCGCGAGGCAGGCGTAGCCGCAGGCCGTGTCGGCGAGGCCGATTACCGTGGCGGCGTGCAGGAAGCCATTGGGGGCGAGCAGGTCGCTGCGCACGTCGAGTTCGGCGCGCAGCAGGCGTTGCTCGAGGACCAGCGGGCGAAAGCCCAGCAAATCGGGCAGGCGGCCGCGCTGCCTCTCGAGCAGGGTTTCGATCGTGATGTCGTGGCGTAGCGTGCTCATGCTCGGTCAGTCTCCTTGATTTGATATGAACATTGCGGGTGCGCGCTCGCGGGGGGCTTCGGCGGCGCGCAATTTGCCGATAATATCGGACGGTTGATTCGGGGCGCCGGCTCGTCTGCAAGGCGCCTCCCCAGGTATCGAAGAACGCATCACGCAAAAATCACGGCAATCCGGCTGGCCATGCGCCAGCCATCCTGACGGGAGCATTCATGACGGTAATCGTGGTGGCGAATCCCAAGGGCGGCGTGGGAAAGAGCACGCTGTCCACCAATCTGGCCGGCTATTTCGCCGCACAAGGCGAGTGGGTGGCGCTCGCGGACCTCGACCGGCAGCAGTCCTCGCACGCCTGGCTCGATCTGCGGCCCGCGACGCTGCCGGCCATCGAAAGCTGGCAGGTCGATCTGGACAACCCGGCGAAGCCGCCAAAGGGACTCGAGCACGCAGTCCTCGACACGCCCGCCGGCCTGCACGGCAACCGGCTTCAGGCGATCATCGAGCTGGCGGACAAGGTGATCGTGCCGCTGCAGCCCTCGATGTTCGACATTCTCGCCACCCAGGACTTCCTGAACCGCCTCGCCAAGGAAAAATCCGTGCGCAAGGGGGCGATCCAGGTGGGCGTAGTGGGCATGCGGGTGGATGCGCGCACGCGCTCGGCCGAGCAGCTGCAGCGCTTCGTCGAGGGCCTGGAGCTGCCGGTGCTGGGCTATCTGCGCGACACGCAGAACTACGTGCAGCTCGCCGCGCACGGCCTCACGCTGTGGGACGTCGCGAAGAGCCGGGTCGAGAAGGACCTCGACCAGTGGCAGTCGATTATCGGCTGGGTCGACGGCAAATAAGCGCGCAGGTACAGCGGCGCGGGCCCGATGAGCCGCGCCGGCCAGACCCGCGTTTTAGCTCCAGGCCTGGGTGGGCACGTGGTCGCGGCTGCCCTTGATGCGGTTGTTCTCGTCCACGAACACGAGGTCCGGCTTCCAGCCGGCCTTGAGCTCTTCCTCTTCCACGTTCGCGAAGGCCGCGATGATCACGAGGTCGCCCAGTTGCGCGCGGCGCGCGGCCGAGCCGTTCAGCGAGATCATGCCGCTGCCGCGCTCGCCCTTGATCGCGTAGGTCGTGAAGCGCTCGCCATTGTTGATATTCCAGATGTCGATGCGCTCGTTTTCGACGATGTTCGCCGCTTCGAGCAGGTTTTCATCGATGGCGCACGAGCCTTCGTAGTGCAGCTCGCAGTGCGTGACTGCGACGCGGTGAATCTTCGACTTGAGCATATGGCGTTGCATGGAGGGTCTCCTCAGGCGAGCGGGCGCGCGGCCCGCCGCGGGTAAACGGAATCTGGGGATCTGGGTGAAGGGGCGGCGCGGCCTCCCACGGCCCTCAGATCTCGAGGTTGTCGATCAGGCGCGTCGCGCCGAGCTTGGCGGCGGCAACCACGACGAGCGGCGACTCGGCGTCGCCGGCCACGCCCGGCGAGGGCGGCAGCAGGTTCGCGCGCTTGCGGATCGCGATGTAGTCGGGCTTCCAGCCGCGCGCGGCGAGCGTCGCCATGGCGTCGAGTTCGAGCTGCTGGAAGTCTCGGCGCCCCGACAGCACCGACTCGCGGATCGCGCGCAGCACGCCCGCCAGTTGCGGCGCCTCGGCGCGCTCGGCTTCGCTCAGGTAGCGGTTGCGCGAGCTGAGCGCGAGGCCGTCGGTGTCGCGCACCGTTTCGGCGGCGATCACTTCGGTTGGCAGCGCAAACTGGTTGCACATCGCGCGCACGATCATGAGCTGCTGGTAATCCTTCTTGCCGAACACGGCCACGCGCGGCTGCACGCACGACATCAGCTTCATGACGACCGTGCACACGCCCTCGAAGAAACCGGGGCGGAACTCGCCTTCCAGAATGTCGCCGAGATCGTGCGGCGGGCGCACGCGGTACTCCTGCGGCTGCGGATACATGTCGCGCTCGGTGGGCGCGAACAGCACGTAGACGTTTTCCTTCTGCAGCTTCTCGATGTCGTCCTGAAGCGTGCGCGGATACTTGTCGAAGTCCTCGTTCGGGCCGAACTGCAGCCGGTTGACGAAGATACTCGCCACGACCGGGTCGCCGTGCTGGCGCGCGAGGCGCATCAGCGAGAGATGGCCTTCGTGCAGGTTGCCCATGGTCGGCACGAACGCCGTGCGGTTTTGGCCGCGCAACTGGTCGCGCAATTCCTGAATCGAGCTAATGACTTTCATGATCGGATGCTTTATGCCTCGCGCGGGGCAAGACTTGGGTTGCACGGCCGCAAGCGAGAGACCCGGACGAAGGGCCGCGAGCGGACGTCGCGCGCCCAGTCCGCGCGAGTGGCGCGGTGTGCCTCGTATGTGGGACGAGACCGGGCAGGCGCGGGCGATTGTAGTGGATTTGTGAATGCGGCGCACCCGCCTCGGGTAAGGGGTTGTCCTGGCGCTCCGCTGTGGGGCCCGGCGGGGGTGCCTGCGTGATGCGGTCCTATTTATTGACCCACCGCGGGCCGACTCCGGCAAGACCGGGCCGGGGATCAGGCAGGCAAATACGCAAGCCGCACGTAGATCGGCGCGAACGGCTCGGGCTGGGTGATCTCGATGAGCGATTCGCGCGACAGCTCCAGCATGGCGATGAAGTTCACGACCACGACGGGCACGCCGCGCGTGGTGTCGAACAGTTCGGAGAACTCCATGAAGCGCTCGCCCTGGAGCCGGCGCAGGATGATGCTCATGTGCTCGCGCACCGAGAGTTCCTCGCGCGAGATCTTGTGATGCTGGACGAGCTTCGCGCGTTTGATGACGTCGGCCCACGCAGCGCGCAGGTCGTTGCTGTCCACGTCGGGAAAGCGCGGCGTGATGCTCTGCTCGATATAGACCTCGGCGCGCAGGAAGTCGCGGCCGAGCTGCGGCAACTGGTCCAGGCGCTGGGCGGCGAGCTTCATCTGCTCGTATTCGAGCAGGCGGCGCACGAGTTCGGCGCGCGGGTCCTCGGCTTCCTCGCCGGTGTCGGCCTTCCTGACCGGCAGCAGCATGCGCGACTTGATCTCGATGAGCATGGCCGCCATCAGCAGATATTCGGCCGCGAGTTCGAGATTGGTCTTGCGCAGCTGCTCGACATAGCCGAGGTACTGGGTCGTGACCTCGGCCATCGGGATGTCGAGGACGTTGAAGTTCTGCTTGCGGATGAGGTACAGCAGCAGGTCGAGCGGGCCTTCGAAGGTTTCGAGGAAGACTTCGAGCGCGTCCGGCGGAATGTAGAGATCCTGCGGGAGCTTGAAGAGCGGCTCGCCATAAAGGCGTGCAAACGCGACGCCGTCGACCGTGTCGGGCGTCGAGTCGGTTGCGGGCGTGGTCAGCGCCTCACCGGGCGTTTGCCCGGCAGCGTGGCCCGCGTGACTGGCCGCGTGCTCGCCTGGCGGCGGCGCGCCGGCCCCGTCGGCCTCGGCCATCAGAAGTTCTGGTAGTAGACGTAAGACGTCTGCTTCACGCGCGAAGCCTGCTGGCGCTCGCGCTCGTCGAGGTCGATCGGCTGCTTGTCCCACAGGAGCGCGCGGCCCTTGCGTTGCTGTTCTTCGAGCTGCGGCTTTTGCTGCTTGAGCTGGTTGATGAACTGCGTGATGTCCGACTGATACATGGCTGACGTCCGTCCAGTAAGGCGGGGCGCCTGATTGCGCCGCGCCGTTCATTCTGTCGGCGGCAATTTTACCGCAAGCCAACGCCGCGGAACATCCGAGCCGGGCGGAACGCGTTCGCCATCCCCGAGGCCGCCCCCCCGCGCGCCATCGGTCCGGACGCGCCTGCCGTTGTGGCACGCTTTGCACCTCCTCCTGGGGTTTTGACGCGCTGATGTGGTGAAATAACGCGTTTGCGCCCGTTGCCGCTTCCCGTGCCCTGCGCGCGAGCGGCGCAACCGGTGGCAATCAGTTCTACGACGGCCGGAGGTGGCGTTTGGCGGGATGGGTGATCGAAGCATTGTGCGCACGGCGGCGCCCCTCGCGGGCGGCGCGGCCACGGCTCGCCGCGCGCCTGATCGTGTGCCTCGCCGTGTTCTGCGCCTTGGCGCCGCCCGCCCGGGCCGACATCCTGAGCACTCTGCTGCCGTGGATGCGCCCGCGCACCTACTACGACGTCGATATCCAGGCTAGCCCGCGCGACCTGCGCAAGCTGCTCGAGGCGCATCTCGACATCGCGCGCTTCGCCACGCGCGCCGACGTGAACGAGGACCAGTTCGAGTTCCTCGTGACCGCGACGCCGCAGCAGGTGCGCGACCTCGCCTCGACGGCAGGCTATTTCACGCCGGTCGTGCGCACCGACGTGCGTACGACCGACGGCAGGCGGCACGTCCGGGTGAGCGTCGACCCGGGGCCGCGCACGACGATTTCGTCGGTGAAGCTCGTTTATCGCGGCCCGGTCCTCACGGAAGACCCGGCGCAGGAGAACACCGCGCGCTTCGCGTTCTCGCTGCACGAAGGCGATGCCTTTACGCAGTCGGGCTGGGACGACGCCAAGAACGCCTCGCTCAAGGCGCTGCAGGCGCGCCGCTACCTCGGCGCCAAGATCACGTTTTCGGAGGCGCGGGTCGACCCGCTCAGGCACGACGCGCAACTTTCGGTAACGTTTGACAGCGGACCGACCTTCACGCTGGGCAAGCTCGACGTTTCCGGCCCGCAGCGCTATCCGGGCTACATCATCGACAACGTGAATCCGCTCTCGCCGGGCGAAGTCTACGACCTGAAGCGCGTGGCCGAGCTGCAGCGCCAGGTGCAGAACACGCCGTACTACGCGAGCGTGGCGATCGACGTCGACGCGAACACGCAAAAGCCGCTCGAGACGCCCGTGCACGTGAAGGTGAGCGAGTTTCCGTACAACAACTTCCGCGGCGGCGTGGGTTATTCGACCGACACCGGCGCGCACGTCCAGGGCTCGTACACCTACCTGAACACGTTCGGGGCGGCGTGGCCGTTCCAGGTGCAGGGGCGGCTCGACCAGATCCAGAAGTTCGGTCAGGTCCAGCTTTCGATGCCGCCGGGTCCGCGCGCCTGGACCAACAGCCTCGTCGCTTCCTACACGACGACCGACGTCTCGGACACCAACATCTATAGCGCGCGCGTCGGGGTGCAGCGCACGCGCACCTCGCAGAACATCGACTATGCGTACGCGCTGATGTTCTACGACGACCGACTTACGCAGAACGTGGGGCCGTCCTCGCGGGCCTATGCGCTCGTGCCGACCTGGGGCTGGACGCGCCGCAACGTCGACGACCCGCTCTTTCCGCGCTCGGGAAACATCATCCGGATGGAGGCGGGCTTCGCGCTCAAGAACGCGGGCGCCGAGCAAACCTTCCTGCGCGCCTACATGCGCGGCCAGCAATACCTGCCGATCGGCCACAGCGACATCATGGTGTTCCGCGCGGAGCTGGGCGGCGTGTTCACGAGCGGCCCGTCGAGCGGCATCCCCGCGTCGCTGCTGTTCCGCGCGGGCGGTTCGAACTCGGTGCGCGGCTACTCGTTCCAGAGCATCGGTAACGACCAGTCGGGCTCGATCCTGCCGACCAAGTATCTCGTCACCGGCTCAGCCGAGTACCAGCACTGGTTCAGCCACGACTGGGGCGGCGCGGCGTTCTTCGACGTCGGCGCCGCCACGGACACCTGGGGCGAAAAGCAGTTCGATCCGGGCGCGGGTATCGGTGCGCGCTGGCGCAGCCCCGTCGGGCCAGTCAACCTCGATCTCGCCTATGGTTTTCGCACTCACAGCGTGCGGCCTTATCTGACACTCGGGATCGCCTTCTGATGATGACGTGCTCGCTGCTCCGCTTCGCAACGCCTCCTGCGCCGCACGGCGAGGGGGCCGCATGAGCGCGCGCCGTTTTGCTGCGGTGGCATGGCTGCCGGCCACGTTCGCGGTGCCGCCGGAAGAAGCTGGCCGCAGCCCGGACGATGAAGCGCGCGGCGAACCCGGCGACCATGGAGCCAATGGCGGCGATGGCGGCGCGGGCGGCGACGGTGCGCCGCCGCGGCGCCGCGGGCCGCGGCTCTGGAAGGCGCTTGCCTGGGCGATCGTCGTGCCGGTGCTGCTCGTCGGGCTCGTCGCCGGGTTGCTCTATGGCGTGCTGACCACCGAGCGCGGCACGGCCTACGCGTGGCGCGCGGCAGTCAGGCTGCTCGACGGCAAGCTCGCGGGCCGGCTCGAAGGCGGCACGCTCGCGAGCGGCGTGCGCTTTTCCAACGTGAGCTGGCGCGGCACGGACGGCACCACGCTCAAGGTCGACCGCATCGGCGGCCAATGGGAGCTGCAGGGCTTCGGCCAGAAACCGTGGCGCTTCGTGGTGGACTATCTGCATGCCGGCGACATCGAGATACGCGTCGTGCCGTCGCACGAGCCTTCCTCGCCCATGAAGCTGCCGGAAAACCTGCAGCTGCCGCTCGGGCTCGAGATCCGCGACCTGCAGGTGGACAAGCTCACCGTGCATGAAGGTACTTCGACCAACGAGTTCTCGCACTTCCAGTTCCACGGCCGCAGCGACGGCCGCCATCACGAGGCCGCCATCGAGCGTCTCGACACGCCCTTTGGCGCGGTGAGCGCCGAGGCGAAGCTCAATGGCGTGCGGCCGTTCGCGCTCACGGGAGACCTGGGCTACTCCGGCAAGGTGAACGGCGAAGAGGTGAAGGTCAGCGCAAACCTCGCCGGCTCGCTCGAGGCGCTCACGGCCGATGTCGAGGCAAGCGGCATGAAGCTCACCGGGCGCGCGCATGTGGAGGCCACGCCGTTCGCTTCCGTGCCGCTGCAGCGCGTCACGCTCTCGTTCGACCATGTCAACCCGCAGGCGTTTGCGCCGGGCGCGCCGTTCGCCGACCTCGCGGTGCGTGCGCAGTTGCAGCCGGTGCCTGGCGGCGCGGCGGGCGTGCCGGCGGCGCTCGCGGCGGTGGCTTCGGGGACGGCGGCGGTGTCGGGCGTGACGCCGGCTTCCGTGCCGGCGCGGGCATCGGCGCCGGCCGGCGGCGCGAAGCCCGACGCTGCGGCTGCAGCCTCGGCGGCGGCCGATGCGGCGCGCGCGCGCAGCAATGCGGCGGGCTTCACGGTGGCGGGCGCGGTCTCGATCGTGAACGCGAAGCCGGGCGCCATCGACGAAAAGCTGCTGCCGCTCATCGACGCCCACGCCGACGTCGTGCTCGATGCGAAGACGCAGCGCATACCGAAGCTCGCCGTGCGTCTCGTGAAGAACGCGACGATCACCGGCGGCGGTACGATCAGCGGGCGCGACGGCCGGTTCGACCTGAGGGTGGCGGGGCTCGACCTCAACGCGATCCAGTCGAGCGTGCGCGCCACGCAATTCGCGGGGCCGGTCGGCGTGCGGCTGAACGGCGACGTGCAAAGCGTCACGCTCGATCTCGCCGACCCGAAGGCGGCGCTGCGCGTGCAGGGCAAGGTCACGCAAGACCCCGCGCGCCTCTCGCTCAACGACGTGCGGCTGACTTCGGGGGCGGGGCGCATCGACCTGTCGGGCGCGCTCAAGCACGATGCCAGCTCCACTTATCAACTCAAGGCGGTGCTGACCAATTTCGATCCGCTGTCGCTCACGTCGCAAACGCCGGCGCGCACGGCCGCGAAATCGCCCGCACCGGCCGCCCGGCCGCGGCCCCCGGCGCAGCCCGCCGCCGACGCGCTCAACCCGCAACGCAATCTCGCGCTCAATCCGGCGCTGAACCCGTCGCTCAATCCCGCGCAAACGGGCGAGCAGGCCGCCGAGCAAAAGCGCGTGGAGAACGCGAAGCAGACCGAGCGGGGCGGGGCGGCCCAGCACGAGGCGAAGCCGCGACCCGCCGCGCGTCCCGCGGCCCGGCGCATCGAGGCGCGCGTGAACGGCACGCTCAACGCGAGCGGCACGCTCGCGCCCACCTTCACGACGCGGGCCGAGTTCAAGCTCGGCCCGAGCGTCTACGACGACCTGCCGCTCACGGGAGAGGGCCTTATCCAGCTGGCGGGCTCGCGTATTCTGCCAAGCCGCGCGAACCTCTCGGTCGCAGGCAATACCGTCGATCTGCAAGGCAGCTTCGGCGCGCGGGGCGACCGCCTGCGCTTTCGCGTGGATGCGCCGCAGCTCGACCGGCTCGGCTTTGGCATAGCGGGCCAGCTCGCGGCGAACGGCGACGTGACCGGCACCTTCGCGCATCCCGACGTCTCGCTCGATTACAAGGCCGACCACGTGGTGTTCGGCGACAACCGCGTCGGCCATGCCGAGGGCCGGGCGCTCGCGCGCGACGGCGCGAACGGCGCGCTCGCTTTCAGCACCGACGCGAGCGACATCGCCGTGGCGGGCGTCGATATCACGACGCTCACCGCGCGCCTCGACGGCACGCGCGCGAAGCACACGCTCACCGCGAGCGCGAAGGGCAAGGTCCAGGGCCAGCCGATCGATTTCGTGGTGGCGGCCAACGGCGGCCTCCAGGACACGCGCGAAGGCACGCGCTGGAACGGCACGGTCACGCAGCTCGAGAACCGCGGCGTGCCCGGCGTGAAACTGCAGTCGCCTCTCACGGTGAGCGCGGGCCCCGGCAAGGTCACGCTCGGCGCGACGCGTATTACGGGGGAAGGCGCGTCGCTCGACCTGAAATCGTTCGACCTCGACCATGGCCGCATCCGCTCGGCGGGCACGCTCACCAACGTGTCGCTCGCGCGCATCATGCAGATCCGGCAGCAGTTCACGGGCGTGCCGTCCACGCTCAGGACCGACCTGGTCTTCGACGGCGACTGGGACTTCGCTGTCGGCCCGACGGCCACCGGCTACGTGCAGATCAAGCGCCGCTCGGGCGACATCACGACCGAGGTCGGCCGCGGCTTTGCCTCGCTCGGCGTGGGCGACCTCAACGTGCGCGCGGCCTTCAGCGGCGGCAACCGCCTCACGCTCACGGCGCATGCGCAGGCGAACCGCGTGGGCGTGCTCGACATCGACGCCTACACGACGCTCATGCCACGCGACGGCGTTCTCACCGTCGCGGACGAGGCGCCGATCGGCGGCACCATCAAGGCGAACGTGCCCTCGCTCAGGAACACGGGCGGCATGCTCGGCCCGACTTATCTGCTCGACGGCCATCTCGCCCTGCAGCTCGCGCTCGGCGGCACGGTCGCGAAGCCGAATCTCACGGGCTCGCTGGTCGGCGACGACATCTCGGCCACCGTGGTCGACCAGGGCGTGGAGCTGAAGGATGGCGTAATCCGCATCGCGCTCTCGCAGAACCTGGTCGACTTCCAGCAGGTGGAGTTCCACGGCGCGACGAGCGGCACGCTGCGCGCAAAGGGGCAGGTGCGTCTCGACAACGCCGAGCCCGATCTCACTGCGAGCATCGTCGCGGACAAGCTCGAGCTTTTCGCTTCGCCCGACCGCAAGCTGTCGCTGTCCGGCAGCGCGAGCATCGCCAACGGCGGGCATCTGGGCGGCATGCAGATCGACGGCAAGTTCACCGTCGATCACGCGCTCTTCGACATGCCCGAGTTACCTGCGCCGTCGCTCGGCGACGACGTCGTGATCGTGCGCCCCGACGGCACGACGGTGGGCGGCCGGCCGCCCATCGAAGAAACGGCGTCGACCAAACCCGCGCCGCGTTTTGCCCCGCGTGCAAACGTCGACATCGATCTCGGCCACGACTTCCGCTTCCGCGGGCACGGCGCGGATCTGGGCCTGGCGGGCACGATTACGGTCAACAGTGCGCCGGACGTCCCGCTGCGCGCAGTCGGCAACGTGCGCGTGACCGAAGGCTCCACGTACACGGCGTTCGGCACCAAGCTCAATATCGAAAATGGCTTCTTCACGTTCAACGGGCCGGTGGGCAACCCAGGGATCAACATTCTCGCCATGCGGCGCAACCAGCAGGTCGAGGCGGGCGTGCAGGTCACCGGCACCGTGCAGGCGCCGTCGGTGCGGCTCGTTTCCGAGCCCAACGTGCCCGATAACGAAAAGCTCTCCTGGCTGCTGTTCGGCCACGGCACCGACCAGGGCAACAACCTCGGCCAGCAGAGCGCGATGACGACGGCGCTCGCCCTGCTCGGCAGCGCGCAAGGCAAGCGCATTGCGCAGAGCATCGGCCTCGACGAATTTTCGATCGGGCGCAGCGAGGTGGGTCTGACCGACACCGAGGTCGTCATGATCGCGAAGGCCATCAACCAGCGTCTCGTGATCGGCTACGAGCAGGGCCTGCAGTCGGCGTCGAACGCGGTGAAGGCCACGATCAACCTCTCGCGTTACTGGTCGCTGGTGGTGTACGGCGGCACCTTCAACGGCGCGGATATTCTCTATACGCGGCGTTTCGATCGGCTGCGCCGCTAGCGCCTCGAAAAGCCAGGTGCAAAAAAAACGCCCCTCGCAAGGGTAATGCCGTTCAGTTAAGACCTGAACGGCGTTTTCGTTTTGGGTGTTGTAAACGGTGAGGGAGGCTGTTAACCTGCGTCCCCATGCTTGATGACGCCCTCCATTTTCTCGCTGAAGAACAGGAAACGCCCGACTGGGCTCGCCTGGGCGAGCACTTGCCCTACGAGTGGATCGAGCAGGCGGTGGCCTACACGGGACGGGCGAGTATCCGACAACGCCGCTTGCCCGCGGAGCAGGTGGTTTGGCTGGT
>NZ_JAMBPQ010000037.1 GCF_024206495.1 Paraburkholderia sp. CNPSo 3272
GTGCGGGCGTTGGGGGCCAGGGCCGAAATGGCGAGGCACCGAGGCGGGCGCGGGGCGGGCGGCGCCCGTGCCGGGCGTGCCGTTCGCGCCGCCGGTGGCGCCGTTCACGGCGTCGGTTGCGGCGGGCGCGTCGGGACTAACGTTCTGGCGGGGCTTGCGAGTCTTGCCGACGGCGCTGCTGGCGGGCGTGGGCCGCGCAGCCGCGCCCGAGGCTTGCGAAGCCGCCGCAGCAGCGGAAGCCGCCGCGGCCGCAGATGCCGCGCCGGGAATCGGCAGCGGCGTGAAGCCGGCGGCGACCCTCACAGGCTGCACGGCGGGCGTGGCCGGGGCAGCGCCCGACGCCGCCGACGCTGCCGACGCCGCCTCGGGCGGCGCGCCGATCACCGGGGCGGACGCGTCCTCCGTGGCCGAAGCCGCCGCGCTCACGGCCGCCTGTTCGACGCCGGGCTTCAAGCGATCGACGAGGTAGTAGTCCAGCACGCGGCGAGCGATCGGGCCTGCGGCCTGCGCGCCCCAGCCGCCGTTTTCGACGATCAGCGCGACGGCGATCTGCGGCTTCTCGGCGGGCGCGAACGTGATGAAGAGCGCGTGGTCGCGCAGATTTTCGGCGAGCGCATGCGCCTTGTACTTGCCGCCCTGCAGCGAGAAGACCTGCGCCGTGCCGGTCTTGCCCGCCGAGGTGTACGGCGCGTTGCGGAACACCTGGTAGGCCGTGCCCGACGGATTCATCGTCACGTTTTCCATTCCGCGCTTGACCACGTCGATATCGGCCTGGCTCACGTTCAGGCGCCCGCTTTCGCTTGGCACCGTGAGGCGCTCCTGCTTCGTGATCGGATTCTCGATCTCCTTCACGAGGTGGGGCTTCATCAGAATGCCGTTGTCGGCGAGCGTGGCCGTGGCGTGCGCGAGCTGCAGGATCGTGAACGAGTTGTAGCCCTGGCCGATCCCCAGGCTGATCGTCTCGCCCTCGTACCAGCGCTGCTGCTCGGGCTTGCGGTACGCCTTGCGCTTCCATTCGGTGGAGGGCAGAATGCCGCGCGCCTCGCCCGCGATGTCGATGCCGGTGAGCTGGCCGAAGCCGAGCGGCTTCATGAAATTCGCGATGTTGTCCACGCCCAGGTCGTGCGCGAGCATGAAGAAGTAGGTGTCGTTCGACACCATGATCGCGCGGTTCATGTCGATCCAGCCCTGGCCCGAGCGCACGTCGTTGTTGAAGCGGTGGCCGCCGAACATGTAGTAGCCGGGGTCGGAGAAGCCCCACTGCGGCGTGCGCTTGTGCAGCGTGAGCGCGGCGAGCGCCATGAACGGCTTGTAGGTCGAGCCCGGCGGGTAGGTGCCGTGCAGCGGACGGTTCAGGAGCGGGTGATCGGGCGAGTTGTTGAGCTCGTCCCAGGTCTGCTGGTCGATGCCGTCCACGAACGAGTTCGGGTCGAAGCTCGGCGCCGAGACGAACGCGAGAACGTCGCCCGTGGACGGCTCGATCGCCACGAGCGCGCCGCGCTTGCCCGCGAACGCCTGTTCGGCCACCTGTTGCAAACCGATGTCGATCGAGAGCACGAGGTTGTTGCCGGGCGTAGCCTGGGTGCGCGAGAGCGTGCGCACGGGGCGCCCGCCTGCCGTCACTTCCACTTCCTCGAAGCCGGTCAGGCCATGCAGCTCGGTTTCGTAACTCTGCTCGACGCCGATCTTGCCGATGTAGTCGGTGCCGTTGTAGTTGTTCGCGTCCAGGCGCGGATCGTAGTGCTCGGGATCGCTGTCGTTCTTGTCGGAGAGGTCGTCGATGCGCTCCTGGTCGCGCTGCGAAATCCGGCCGATGTAGCCGATCACGTGCGCGGCCGTGGGCCCGAGCGGATATTGGCGGAACAGGCGCGCGCGCACTTCCACGCCGGGGAAGCGGAAGCGCTGGGCCGTGAAGCGCGCGACTTCGTCGTCGGTCAGGCGCGTGCGGATCGGCAGGCTCTCGAAGTTCTTCGAGTCTTCGAGCAGCTTCTTGAAGCGGCGGCGGTCGCGCGCATCGATCGGGATCACGGTCGAGAGCTCGTCGATCGTGTTGTCGAGCGTGTCGGTGAGCTTCGAGGGCGTGATTTCGAGCGTGTACGCCGAGTAGTTCTTCGCGAGCACGACGCCGTTGCGGTCGGTGATGATGCCGCGGTTCGGCACGATCGGCGCCACGGAAATGCGGTTTTCGTCCGCCTGCAGCGAGTACTTGCTGTGGTTCCAGACCTGCAGATAGAGGAAACGGAACGCGATCAGCCCGAAGCAGACGAACACGAACAGCCCCGCCGCCGCGACGCGCAGGCGGAACTTCGTGAGCTGCTGCTGGGTGTCCTTGAATTCGGTCATGCTGTCAGACCCAGGCTCCGCGGTTCCAATCGCGAGGAACGGCGGGCCGGGGTGCGTAAGAGGTAGTCAAGCGAGTCTTCCAGCGGCGAGCGGCGCGCCGCTCAAATAGGCCGGGTGTCGTCGGGATCGACGGGGCGGCGCTGCGGCAGCAGCAGCAGCACGCTCGCGATCGGCCAGAGGATCGCCTCGACGAAGCCGCTGATGAGATAACCCCAGCCAGGAAACGACGCGCCCATCAGCAGGCGGATGACGAACGGCACGACCTGCGCGCCGACCAGCATGGGCGTGACCGCGAACATTTGCAGGCCGATCGACATCCACAGCACGCGGCGGTGAATGGTGATCGCGCCATACGAAAGCAGCGTGTAGGCGAGCGCGTGCTCGCCGAGCAGATTCGCGTTGTGGACGTCCATGAGGAGCCCGAGGAAGAACGCGACGCCCATGCCGACCTTGCGCGGCTGGTGAATGTTCCAGAACAGCAGCACGAGCGCGACGAAGTCGGGCACGCCGGGCAGCTTGCCCCAGGGCAGCAGGTTCAGCAGGAACGCCGCCGCGAGGCTGAAAACGATGAAGTACGGATTGACCGGCTGCAGAATGTATTGCGGACGCGGCATCAATGGCCCCCTTTCTCGACGGCCTTCGCTGCCTCTTCCCGCAGGCTCTCCCGGGGTCTTCTCTCGGCCTGCTTTTTCTCCGCCGGCTTCGTGTCTGCTGCGGCTGCGTTCGCTGCCGGCTTCGCCTGCTGCGCCGCGGCCGGCGCCGCACCCGATGCAGCGGCGGCGGGTTTCGCCTTCGCGTCGTCGGCTTTCTTGTCGCTCTTCTTGTCCGCGGCCTTGGCGGGCTTCTTCTTCGCGTCCTTCGCCTCGGCGGCCGCTGCGGCTTCTTCGGCGGCGATCGGGTTGGGCGGCACCTGTGGCACATAGTGCAGCACGAGCACCTGGCGCGCCCCGCGCACGGCGGCGAGCGGCAGGCAGACCACGCGTGCGAACGCGGTGTCGGCCTGCTTATCCACGCGCAACACCTTCGCGACCGGCAGCCCTTGCGGATAGATGCCGTCGAGTCCGCTCGTCACGAGTTCGTCGCCCACTTGAAGATCAGCGCTGATCGGCACGAAGCGCAGATCAAGCAGGTCGCCCTTCGCCGTGCCGTAGATCACGCTGCGCAGGCCCGTGCGCACGACTTCGACCGGCACGGCCTGGTCCTTGTCGGTGACGAGCGTGACTTCGGACTGCATGGGGAACACACGCGTGACCTGGCCGATCACGCCGTCCTCGCTCAGTACCGGCGAGCCGTTCTGGATACCCTGCTGCGAGCCGCCGCCGATCACGACCTTCTGCGTGAACGGGTCGCGCGTGTCGTACTGGACGTCAGCCGGCGTGGTTTGCGCGCCGATGCGCTGCGAGAGCTGCAGAAGCGCGCGCAGGTGCGCGTTTTCGGCTGCGAGCGAAGCGGCCTCGTTGGCCTGCTGCGAAAGCTGGAGATTGCGTGCGTGCAGCTGCGTGTTTTCGGTGCGCAGCGTCGAACTCGTCACGGCCAGATCGGCGGCGCCCATAAAGAAGTCACGCGGCACGAGGGCCGCGCGTTGCAGCGGGTAGAGACCCGCGCCGAGCACGCCGCGCACGATTTCGAGCGTCTTGAAACGCGCGTCCGAGACGAGGAGCGCGAGCGACAGCACGACGAAGAAAATCAGCCGTGCGAGTGCCGATGGGCCCTGTCTAAAGAGGGGCGGCGGACTGTATTCCATGGTCGGCGCCGGGGGCGTGTGCGGTTCGGTGAAACAGAGGGTGTAACGGAGGGCACAACGAAGCGTGAAACTTCGGCGCCCCGCAGGACGCCCCGTTGCGGGCACCGTGGCGGCGCGCGCGCCGCCACGCCATCAGTGGCGCGGCGGCGCCGAAAGCGCGCCGCGGGCGAGCGCAGCGGTGCGCGGCGCGCTTACTCGTAGGAGAAGATGCTGCCAAGCTTGTCCATGCGCTCGAGCGCCATGCCCGAGCCGCGCACCACGCAGGTGAGCGGATCTTCGGCCACGAGCACCGGCAGACCGGTTTCTTCGGCGAGCAGGCGGTCCAGGTCGCGCAGCAGCGCGCCGCCGCCCGTGAGCATCATGCCGCGCTCGGCGATGTCGGCGCCCAGTTCCGGCGGCGTTTGTTCGAGCGCGATCTTCACCGACGAGACGATCTGGTTCAGCGGGTCGGTGAGCGCTTCGAGAATTTCGTTGCTCGAAATGGTGAAGCTGCGCGGGATGCCTTCCGACAGGTTGCGGCCCTTCACTTCCATTTCCTTGACTTCGGAACCCGGGAAGGCCGAACCGATTTCCTTCTTGATGGCTTCGGCGGTTTGCTCGCCGATCAGCATGCCGTAGTTGCGGCGGATGTAGTTGACGATCGCTTCGTCGAACTTGTCGCCGCCCACGCGCACCGAGCCCTTGTAGACGATGCCGCCGAGCGAGATCACGCCCACTTCGGTCGTGCCGCCGCCGATGTCGACCACCATCGAGCCCGTGGCTTCCGAAACCGGCAGGCCCGCGCCGATCGCGGCGGCCATCGGTTCTTCGATGAGGTAGACCTGCGAGGCGCCCGCGCCGTGCGCGGCTTCCTTGATCGCGCGGCGCTCGACCTGGGTCGAACCGCACGGCACGCAGATGATGATGCGCGGCGACGGCGAGAACATGCGCGACTCGTGCGCCGTCTTGATGAACTGCTTGATCATCTGCTCGGTGACGGTGAAGTCGGCGATCACGCCGTCCTTCATCGGGCGGATGGCTTCGATGTTGCCCGGAACCTTGCCGAGCATCTGCTTGGCTTCCTTGCCGACTGCCTGAATCGTCTTCTTGCCGTTCGGGCCGCCTTCCTGGCGAATGGAGACGACCGAGGGTTCGTCGAGGACGATGCCCTTGCCGCGCATGTAGATCAGGGTGTTGGCGGTGCCGAGGTCGATCGCCAGATCGTTGGAGAAGTAGCTACGCAGAAAACCGAACATTCAAAAATCCTGTCTCGCTTGTGGCCGTCCTTCCAGCTTGGTGGGCGAGGGCGGCAGCGGAAAAATTAACAGCCTCAGGGCGATATGCTCCACCACGAGAGCACTCCGAAATCACGGCGGAGGGCGTCGCAAGGGGCGCCACGAGGGGCCTGAGACTGCGGGGATGATTACCGGAGGCAGCCTGGCTGCGCCGCCCGTTTGATCTTGTCTGGCCGCATTGTGTTGCGAACAGAACTGAAAGGCGGATGCAAGGCGGTCCGGGTTTGGGTCGAACGCGTAATGATACCTTATAATTTTGCCTGTTTTGCAGGATCCGGAAGGCAGTTTTTGACCTCATCGAAGCTTTCCTCCAGAGCCGGATCCGGCGCGATAAACCGCTGTTGCAGCACCGAATTTCCGCACTGCCACAGCCCCTTTTTTCCGGTGACCGCATGGCCCTGACCCTGAACGATGTGAAGCGCATCGCGCATCTTGCGCGCCTCGAACTGGCCGACGCCGAAGCCGGCAATACGCTCGTACGCCTGAATGACTTCTTCGGCCTCGTCGAGCAGATGCAGGCCGTGGACACGACCGGCATTGCCCCGCTCGCCCACCCGATCGAGCAGATCGAGGACGTCGCGCTGCGTCTGCGCGAGGACGCCGTGACCGAAATCGTGGACCGCGAAGCGCTGCAGCGTCCCGCGCCCGCGGTGCAGGACGGACTTTACCTCGTACCGCGCGTGATTGAGTAAACGCGCAGCATTTTTTCGCCATTTCGAAAGCTTTCGAGTCGTCGGAACCGTTCGAAACGGCACGGACTCCCGAATTTTCCGGGGTTTTCCGGGTAGCGGCCCGCGCGTTTGCCAACGTGGCTCGAGCCGCTCCCCGGACGGCGCAACGATCTAGATGTCGACCACGCCGTGACGTTCTTCCAGGAATCACGCAATGCATGACAAAAGCTTGACCGAACTGCGCGCCGCGCTGGCTGCGAAGGAGTGCTCCGCAGTCGAGCTGGCCCAGCACTTTCTGGGCCGGATTGATGCGCACCAAGACCTGAACGCCTTCGTCGACGTCAATCCCGAATTGACGCTCGCCCAGGCGAAGGCCGCCGACGCGCTCCTGCACTCGGGCCACGCCGGCCCGCTCGCGGGCATTCCGCTCGCGCACAAGGACGTATTCGTCACGCGCGGCTGGCGCTCGACTGCCGGCTCGAAGATGCTTGCAGACTACGTGAGCCCGTTCGACGCGACCGTGGTCGAGCGGCTCGAGCGCGCGGGCATGGTCTGCCTCGGCAAGACCAACATGGACGAATTCGCGATGGGCTCGTCCAACGAGAACTCGCATTTCGGCGCCGTGAAGAACCCGTGGGACACGAAGGCCGTGCCGGGCGGCTCGTCGGGCGGTTCCGCCGCGGCCGTCGCCGCGCGCCTCGCGCCCGCCGCGACCGGCACCGACACCGGCGGCTCGATTCGCCAGCCGGCGTCGTTCACGGGCGTGACGGGCATCAAGCCCACCTACGGCCGCGTCTCGCGCTACGGCATGATCGCGTTCGCCTCGTCGCTCGACCAGGGCGGCCCGTTCGCGCACAGCGCGGGCGATTGCGCGCTGCTCCTGAACGCCATGGGCGGCTTCGACGAGCGCGACTCGACGAGCCTCACCCACGCACACGAGGACTACACGCGCTTCGTCGGCCAGACATGGAGCCAGGACGCCGGCGCCGACAAGCCGCTCGCGGGCCTGCGCATCGGCCTGCCGAAGGAATACTTCGGCGCGGGTCTCGCCGACGACGTGCGCGCCGCCATCGACGCGGCGCTCAAGACGTACGAATCGCTCGGCGCCACGCTCGTGGAAGTCACGCTGCCGAAAACCGAGCTGTCGATTCCCGTGTACTACGTGATCGCCCCGGCCGAAGCCTCGTCGAACCTCTCGCGCTTCGACGGCGTGCGCTTCGGCCACCGCGCCGCCGAATACCGCGATCTGCTCGACATGTACAAGAAGTCGCGTGCCGAGGGCTTCGGCCCCGAGGTGAAGCGCCGCATTCTGGTGGGCACCTACGTGCTCTCGCACGGCTACTACGATGCGTACTACCTGCAGGCGCAGAAGATTCGCCGCATCATTGCGCAAGACTTCCAGGAAGCGTTCAAGCAGTGCGACGTCATCATGGGACCGGTCGCGCCGAGCGTGGCATGGGACCTGGGCGCAAAGGGCGACGATCCGCTGCAGATGTACCTCGCGGACATCTACACGCTCTCCACGAGCCTCGCGGGCCTGCCCGGCATGAGCGTGCCGTGCGGCTTCGGCGCGGGTGCGAACTCGCAGCGACCCGTCGGTCTGCAGATCGTCGGCAACTATTTCAACGAGGCCCGCATGCTGCAGGTCGCCGACGCCTTCCAGCGCGCGACCGACTGGCATCGCAAGGCGCCGGCAGGGGTATGAACATGGCAACACAGTGGGAAGTGGTGATCGGTCTGGAGACGCACGCGCAATTGTCGACGGCGTCGAAGATCTTCTCGGGCGCATCGACGCAGTTCGGCGCCGCGCCCAACTCGCAGGCCTGCCCCGTCGATCTCGCGCTGCCGGGCGTGCTGCCGGTGATGAACCGCGGCGCCGTGGAGCGCGCGATCCAGTTCGGCCTCGCGATCAACGCGACGATTGCGCCGCGCAGCATATTCGCGCGCAAGAACTACTTCTATCCGGACCTGCCGAAGGGCTATCAGATCAGCCAGTACGAGATTCCGGTCGTGCAGGGCGGGCAGATCACGATCCAGGTCCCGGCTAACGAAAAGGCCGGCAAGGAAGCCTACGAGAAGACCGTCAACCTCACGCGCGCGCACCTCGAAGAAGACGCGGGCAAGTCGCTGCACGAAGACTTCGCGGGCATGACGGGCATCGACCTGAACCGCGCCGGCACGCCGCTGCTCGAAATCGTCACGGAACCCGAAATGCGCAGCGCCGCGGAAGCCGTTGCGTACGCGAAGTCGCTGCACACGCTCGTCGTGTGGCTCGGCATTTGCGACGGCAACATGCAGGAAGGCTCGTTCCGCTGCGACGCGAACGTCTCCGTGCGCCCGGTCGGCCAGAAGGAATTCGGCACGCGCGCCGAGATCAAGAACCTGAACTCGTTCCGCTTCCTCGAAGAGGCGATCCAGTACGAAGTGCGCCGCCAGATCGAGTTGATCGAAGACGGCGGCACGGTGGTGCAGGAAACGCGCCTCTACGACCCGGACAAGCGCGAGACGCGGTCGATGCGCAGCAAGGAAGACGCGCACGATTACCGCTATTTCCCCGACCCCGACCTCATGCCGCTCGTGATCGATGCGGCGTGGGTCGAGCGCGTGAAGGGCGAGCTGCCCGAGCTGCCCGCGACGATGCAAAGGCGCTTCATCGAGCAGTATGGCGTCACGCCGTATGACGCGAACGTGCTCACGTCGAGCAAGGCGATGGCGGCTTACTTCGAAGCGGTCGTGGCGCAGGCGGGCGCGGCGCAGGCCAAGACCGCCGCCAACTGGTTGATGGGCGAAGTCTCGTCGCAGCTCAACCGCGAAGGCCTCGACATCGCCGCTTCGCCGGTCTCGGCCGCGCAGTTCGCCGTGCTGCTCGCGCGCATCGCCGACGGCACGATCTCGAACAAGATCGCCAAGGAAGTGTTCCAGGCGATGTGGGACGAGAAGGCCGGGGATGAAGCCGCTGCCGACCGCATCATCGAAGCGAAGGGCCTCAAGCAGATCTCGGACACCGGCGCGCTCGAAGCGATCATCGACGAGGTGCTCGCCGCGAACCAGAAGTCGGTGGAAGAATTCCGCGCCGGCAAGGAAAAGGCGTTCAACGCGCTGATCGGCCAGGCCATGAAGGCCACCAAGGGCAAGGCGAACCCGCAGCAGGTCAACGAACTGCTGAAGAAGAAGCTGGGCTGAGTCTGGCCGCGTTTGTGTGAAGTGCCGGCCTGATTCGGGCATGCTTGCGAGGCGGCGTCGTGCGTAGCAGTGCGGCGCCGCCTTGCCGCTTCAGGCGGGCAACGGCGTTGGCGCCGTCAAATTCACGAGAAAGAGGAGAACAACGCATGTCCCATATCCCGAGTCTCGACGATTACCGCGTGCCGTACTTCAGCGACAACAAGCCGGAGACGTTCTCGCTCGGCGCGCTCGACCCCGCCGCGAGACCGTTTTCGAGCGGCAGCAAGGACGGCGACCGCAACCGGCTCGCCGAGATCGGCAAGAAGCTCGACGTGTTGCAGGAGCGTCTGCATTCGCAGCGCCATGAGCGCGTGCTGCTCGTGTTGCAGGGCATGGACACGAGCGGCAAGGACGGCACGATCCGCGGCGTGTTTCACGAGGTCGATCCGCTCGGCCTGCGCATCGTGCCGTTTCGCGCGCCGACGCCCGTCGAGGCCGCGCGCGACTTTCTCTGGCGCGTGCACCTGCAGGTGCCCGCGGCCGGCGAGCTGGCCATCTTCAACCGCAGCCACTACGAAGACGTGCTCGTGCCGCGCGTGATCGGCCAGATCGACTCGGCCGAGTGCGAGCGCCGCTACCGGCAGATTCGTCATTTCGAGGCGCTGCTCGCGCAGAGCGGCACGTCGATCATCAAGTGCATGCTGCATATCTCGAAGGACGAGCAGCGCAGCCGCATCCAGGCGCGCATCGACGACCCCACCAAGCACTGGAAATTCGACGTCTCCGATCTCGAAGCGCGCAAGCATTGGGACGCCTATCAGACCGCGTACCGCGACGCGCTCGCGGCCACCTCCACGGAACACGCTCCGTGGTACGTGATTCCCGCGAACTCGAAGTCGCATCGCAACGTCATGGTGGCCGAACTGCTGCTGCGCCTGATGGAAAGTCTGAAGCTCGAATTTCCGCCGGCCAAGGCCGAACTCAAGGGTCTCAAGATCGACTGAGACTGACCCGATTCCCTCGCGCGGCGCGGCGCACTTCCGGTTGCGCGCGCCATGCAAGGCAACGCACAATCAAGAGGAAAGAAGACATGTTGCGTGTGATCACCGCGAATCTGAACGGCATCCGCTCGGCGGCGAAGAAGGGCTTTTTCGAATGGTTCGGCGAACAGAAGGCCGACGTGCTCTGCGTGCAGGAAATCAAGTGCTCGCAGGACGACATGACGCCCGAATTCCTCGCCCCGCACGACTTCACGGGCTACTTCCAGCACGCGGCCAAGAAGGGCTATAGCGGCGCGGGCGTCTATTCGCGCCACGAACCCGACGACGTCATCATCGGTTTCGGCAGCGAGGAGTTCGATCCGGAAGGGCGCTACGTGGAAACGCGCTTCGGCAAGCTTTCGGTGATCTCCGTGTACGTGCCTTCGGGCTCGAGCGGCGACGAGCGTCAGGCCGCGAAGTACCGCTTCATGGACGAATTCATGCCGCATCTCGCGGAACTCAAGCGCGAGCGCGAAGTGATCCTGTGCGGCGACGTGAACATCGTCCACAAGGAAATCGACATCAAGAACTGGAAGGGCAACCAGAAAAACTCCGGCTGCCTGCCCGAAGAGCGCGCCTGGCTCACGAGCCTCTTCGACGACGTGGGCTACGTGGACGTGTTCCGCACGCTTGACCCGCGCCCCGAACAATACACGTGGTGGAGCAATCGCGGCCAGGCGTATGCGAAGAACGTGGGGTGGCGTATCGACTATCAGATCGCGACGCCCGGCATTGCGCACAAGGCGAAAAAGACCTCGATCTTCAAGGACATCAAGTTCAGCGACCACGCGCCGCTGACTATCGACTACGACTACAAGGTCAAGAGCTGACGCTCACCCGGGCGCGCTGTGAAACCGCTTTCAGGGCGCCGAGACCACCTTGCGCTTCTGCACTGCCGGGATGCCCTGGTAGTCGGGCAATTCGGCGAGCGGCTTGCCGATGGCCTTGGCGTAGAGCGGCATCATGTCGGCGAGGCGCTTGGCGATGTCGGCGCGCCGCGCCGGCGTGTACGGATGCACGTAGATGAAGCCCTGGTCGCGGTCGGCGCGCGTCGCCACCGCGAGCTTGTCCCACAGCGTGAGCGCCGCGCGCGGATCGAAGCCCGCACGCGAGGCGATATCGCTGCCGATCACGTCGGCTTCGGTTTCATCGGCGCGGCCGTAGTGCATCTCCACGAGCTGCGAGCCGATTCCGAGCGGAAAGACGCCGAGATCCGCGAGCCCGAATAGCTGCGGCACGGAGCCCGACTCGATCTGCGCGGCCTGTTGTTCGCCGAGGCGCTCGCGCACGTGCTCGCGCACCGCGTGTGCTATCTCGTGGCCGAGCAGCATGCCGAACTCGTTGTCGTTGAGTTTCACGCGGTCGAGCAGGCCGCCATACACGACGATCTTGCCGCCCGGCAGCGCGTACATGCGGATGTCGTTCGAGCGGATCACCGCCACTTCCCACTTCCAGTTCTTGACGCGATCGCTCCACTTCTGCGAGTAAGGCGCGAGCCGGTCGACGAAAGCCCGCACGCGCTGCACGTGCGGATCGCTCTCGGCATAAAGGCGGTTCGAATGGGCCGCGCCGCGCACGATCTCGTTGAACTCGGCGGTAGCCTGCGCTTCGAGCATCGGCGAGGGAATCAGGTTGCGGTATACGGCGGCGTCGCCAAAGCGCACCACGCGCCCCGTGTTCGGCGCGCCGGGGGCGACGCTTGCGTTTGCGCCGCTGTTTGCTGCGCCGTTCGCGCCGTTCGCCTGGTTTGTGGTGCCGTTGCCTGCGCTCGCGGAGCTGCCTGCTGGCGGCGTGGCAGGGTTGCCCGGCACGCTCGCCGGGGCGCTCGTGGCGGCCGGGCTCTCGGCGCCCCATGCACTCCATGCGCAAAGGGCCGGCCAGGCAGCGGCGAGAGCCAGCACGAGCGCGCGAGCGCGCGCGCCGCTGCGCTGCAGCGCACGCGGGCCTGGCGCGACGGTCTCATGCGTGCTCACGACCGGACTCTCCACGGGGCAATACGAATGAGCAGGAGCATACCCGGTACCGCGAGCACCGTGCAGACGATGAAATAGTCGAACCAGCCGATCTTCGCGACCACGTAGCCGCTCGCGGCGGAGGCTAACGTGCGCGGCACGGAGGCGAGGCTCGTGAAGAGTGCGAACTGTGTGGCGGTGTAACGCGGATCGGTCGTGCTTGCGATATAGGCAGTGAACGCGGCGAGCGTGAGCCCCGTCGCGAAGGTCTCGAAGCCGTACACGAGCGCGAGCGCAACGGCGCGCGGGTCGAGCGTGAACTGCACGTTCGCGCCGAAGAGGCCCGCGGCCCACGACACCGCGTGGCTCACGGCGAGCACGGCATCGTAGATGGCGGCGAGCGAGGGCGAGCCTGCGCCGAGTTGCGCGAGCCACGCGAAACCCAGAGTAGAAATCATTTGCAGGAAACCGAAGATCCACAGCCCGCGCCCGATGCCGATCTTCACGAGCGCCACGCCGCCGATAATGCCGCCCGCGAGGCTCGCGCCGAACGCCGTCATCTTTGCGATCACGCCGATCTCCGTGCGCGAATAGCCGATGTCGAGGAAGAACGATGTGGACAGGGTCGTCGCCATCGTATCGCCGAGTTTGTAGAGGAAGATAAAAGCGAGCACAAACAGTGCCGCGGCCAGACCGTCGCGGCGCACGAATTCGGCGAACGGCTGCACGATCGCTTCGCGCAGGTTCCTGGGCGGCGCGCCGTGTACTTCGGGCTCTTTCACGACGAGCGTCATGATCATGCCGGGAATCATGAACGCCGCCGTCACGACGAACACGGTGCTCCACGGCAGATGGTCGGAGAGGATCAGCGCGAGCGAGCCCGGCACGAGCGCCGCGATCTTGTAGGCGTTCACGTGCACGGCGTTGCCGAGGCCCTGCTGCGTATCGGTGAGCAGTTCACGCCGGTAGGCATCGATGGAGATGTCCTGGCTCGCGCCGAAGAACGCCACCAGCGCGGTGAGCGCAGCCACAGTCCAGATCGAATCTTTCGGCGAAACGTAGCCGAGCGTGCCGATAGCGAGCGCCACGAGAATCTGCGTGACGAGCATCCAGCCGCGCCGCCGCCCCGGACGCCAGCCGGGCAGGCGCGGCACGTAGCGGTCCATGAGCGGCGCCCAGACGAACTTCCAGGTGTACGGGAACTGGATCAGCGCGAAGAGGCCGATCTCCTTGAGATTGACGCCCTCCGAGCGCAGCCACGCCTGCACCAGATAGACGAGCGTGAAGAGGGGCAGGCCGGAGGTAAAGCCGAGGAACACGCAGATCAGCATGTGCGTATTCAGATACGCACGCCAGCCGGGGTGGGATTCGTGAGCGGTAAGAGCGGGTGCCTCGTGGGGCGGATTCTGCATGTCGTCGTTAGCGGCGGCGGTGTTTGGTGCGGTTCCTCGTGAACCGGTCGTGCAGAAAAACACGCGACGCCGCGCACGGCGTCATTTTTTTCTCACGCGATAGACCGCAAGACTACCACGCCAGTTCACACCCCAACGAACGGTCTGACCTCCGTGGAGCACGGCGCGGTCGAGAATTTCAACGCCCACTTCGGGCGCGAGCGCCTCGAAGTCCTTGACCGTGAGAACGCGCACGTTCGGCGTGTTGTGCCACTGGTAGGGCAGCGACTTCGAAACCGGCATGCGGCCGCGCAGCACCGAAAGCCGATGCGGCCAGTAGCCGAAGTTCGGGAACGAGACGATGCACTCCTTGCCCACGCGCGCCGTCTCGCGCAGGATGGCCGCCGTCTGGTGAATGGTCTGCAGCGTTTGCGAGAGGATCGCGAAGTCGAAGCTCGCGTCCTCGAAAAGGCGCAGGCCGTCTTCGAGATTCTGCTGGATCACGTTGATGCCGTTCTTCACCGAAGCGAGCACGCCCGCGTCGTTGATCTCGATGCCGTAGCCCGTGCACTCGAGCTCCTCGGTGAGCAGCGAGAGCAGCGAGCCGTCGCCGCAGCCGAGGTCGAGCACCTTCGCGCGCGGTTCGATCCAGCGCGCAATGGTGCGAAAGTCGGGACGGGCGGAAAGACTGTCGAAAGCGCTCTGGTTCATGCGCCCACCTCAGCAGCAATACGTTCGTAGTAAGCGCGCACCACATTGTGATAGCGCGCGTCGTCGAGCAGGAAGGCGTCGTGGCCATGCGGCGCGTCGATTTCCGCGTAGGTCACCTGGCGCTTGTGATCGAGCAGCGCCTTCACGAGTTCGCGCGAGCGTGCGGGCGCGAAACGCCAGTCGGTCGCGAAGCTCGCCACGAGGTATTTCGCCTTCGTGTGCGCGAGTGCGCGAGTGAGGTCGCCGTCATAGACCTTGGCTGGGTCGAAGTAATCGAGCGCGCGCGTGATCAGCAGGTAGGTGTTGGCGTCGAAGTAGTCGGCGAACTTGTCGCCCTGATAGCGCAGGTACGACTCCACTTCGAATTCCACGTCGAAGTTGAAGTTGTAGGCGTTCTCGGCGCCTTCCGCACGGCGCAGCGCCCGGCCGAATTTCTCGGCCATGTCGTCATCGGACAGATAGGTGATGTGGCCGATCATGCGCGCCACGCGCAGGCCGCGGCGCGGTTTCACGTTGTGGGCGTAGTAGTCGCCGCCGTGGAAGTCGGGGTCCGAGAGGATGGCCGAGCGCGCGACCTCGTTGAACGCGATGTTCTGCGCCGAGAGTTTGGGCGTGGAGGCGACCACGATGCAGTGGCCGAGGCGATCCGGATAGCGCAGGCTCCATGCAAGCGCCTGCATGCCGCCAAGGCTGCCGCCCATCACCGCGGCGAACTTCTCGATGCCGAAGCGATCGGCCACGCGCGCCTGGGCGTCCACCCAGTCCTCGACGGTCACGACCGGAAACTTCGCGCCATAGGGCTGGCCGGTGGCCGGGTCGATGCTCATCGGACCGGTCGAGCCGAAGCACGAGCCGAGATTGTTCACGCCGATCACGAAGAAGCGGCTGGTGTCGAGCGGCTTGCCCGGGCCGACCATGTTGTCCCACCAGCCCACGTTCCTGGGATCGTCCGCGTAGACGCCCGCCACGTGGTGCGACGCATTGAGCGCGTGACAGACGAGCACCGCGTTGCTGCGCGCGGCGTTGAGGGTGCCGTAGGTTTCGACCACGAGGTCGTACCCGGCAAGCGCCGTGCCGTTCTGCAGTTGCAGAGGCTCGTCGAAATGCAGTGTTTGAGGAGCGACGATGCCGATCGATTCCATTCGTTCCGCCTTGGTTTTTCGGGCGGCTAAACGGTGTCGGCGGGCGCGGAGTGCGAAAGGATTGGCGCAGCTGACGACCTCTTTAGCCGCATTTATATCGAACTCCGGGGCCTGGGCCTGGGAGTTCACGCGCCCGCAATCGAGTCAGCAAATCGGCGCGTGGGTATTGCAAAAGGAACGCAGAGTATATCGGAAAAAGTGCAAAGCGACGCGTGCGCACGGGAAAGGCGGCCGGGCGGCGCGCTGCCGTCCCGCGCCTTGGCGCCGCCGCTTCACGTGCCCGCGCACCGCGCGAGGCCGCGAAGCCTTATCACTTCCCGGGCTCGGACGGATGCGCGTTGCGCCAGCGCCGCAGCTGCAGGGCCGCGATGATCATCAGGATGCCGTAGAGCACTGCATAGGCGGCGATGACCCAGATCAGCGAGAGCGCGCCCGCGCCGGGGAACATCGCGAAGAAAAAGCCAACCGTGGCCGAGAGCAGTCCCGAAATCCCGACCGCCCACGGATGCGCGATGGCGTGCCGGTACTGGATCGCATAGACGATCTCGAAGATGCCCGTGAAGAACGCCCAAACGCCGATGATCATCACGAGGACGATGGCGGTCTCGCCCGGCCAGAAGAACGCGACGAGGCCGGCGATCACGCCGATCAGACCGATGACGATGTAGGTCCAGCGCCGCGTGCCGCCGCCGCGCGCGCCGTAGATGAGCGCGAACGCGCCGTCGACGAGGGCGTAGGCGCCCCAGACGATGGCGAGCGTGAGCACGGTGAGGCCGGGCAGCGAGAAGGCGAGCACGCCGAAGACGATCGCGGCAATGCCTCGCGCAATGAGCCAGCCCCAGTGGGCGGAGAGGCCCATCAGGATGGGCGGCAGGCCGAGGGGAGGAACGGGACGGTTCATGCGACGGTTCTCCTTCCTGTTAGCGACGCGAGCAGCCGCCACGGAAAAACGCCGCGCGGCCGCGCTATTGAAGAATGATGCGGATCTGCTCGTCGGCGTGCTCGCTCGGTGAACGCGTGAAGCCGCTTTGCGCGTAGCGATGCCAGCAACCGATCACATAGCGCACGACCAGATTCGCCCGGACCGTTGGATCGTATCCCTTGGCGGTGGGTTTCGCGTTGACATGGTCAGACCCCGAGATCGCCTTGCGCTCGGCCTCCTGGGCGAGGTCGACGCGCAGACACTGGCGCAGCGACGCCTCGACGCGATCGAGCATCTGGTTCACGCGCTCGGCGAGGCGCTCGTGCTCGCCCACGAGCGCTTCGCAGGTCAGCACGCGGGTCATGCCCGCGTTGCGCGTGGAAAAGTTCACGAGCATCAGCGCGATCGCACGCGCCTGCAGGACGCCGCTCGGCTCTTTTTCGACGATCTGGTTGATGAGCCCGAAGAGCGTCTGCTCGATGAAATCGATCAGGCCCTCGTACATCTGGGCCTTGCTCGCGAAATGGCGATACAGCGCGGCCTCGGAAACCCCCAGGCGCGCGGCCAGCGCCGCGGTGGTGATCTTCTCGCCGCGCGGCGCCTCGAGCATGGTGGCGAGCGTCTGGAGAATGTGGATACGGCGTTCGCCCGGTTTCGGGCGGGGGGCGCGGCGGGCCGCGCCCGGCGATTCTGCTGCTTCGACTGCGTCACGCGTTTGTGTCGGCTGCATGGATATCGTCCCTGGCGTTGGCCTCTGGGTTGGCGCTCCCCCGTTTTACTTCGAGCGTCCCGACTGCAGGCCTGGTTTCAGGGATTTTAGCGAACGAATGCGACGATCGACATAGTGCGGCCTGCCGGTACCCGGCAAGTGCGGGGGCAAATGCCCCGTGATCCAGATGGTGCGGATGCCGAGGCGCCGGTAGCGCTTGAGGTGGCTGCGCGTATCTTCGATCAGGATCGCATCGGCGAGCGCCACGCCCGCCCGGCGCAGGGTGCCGCGCAGCATCGCGCAGTCGGGCTTGGCGCGCCAGTGGCTGCGCGAGCGCATGCTTTCGATGGCGATCACGCGTTCGAACAGCCGCTCGATGCCGAGCGCCGCGAGCACCGCGTGCGCGTAGGCCTCGGGTCCGTTGGTCAGCACGATCTTGCGCCCGGGCAGGGCGGCGAGCGTGCGGGCGAGGCCGCGCTCGGCGTGCAGCATGCCGTGCAGGTCGTCGAAGGTGTGCACGACCTTGAGGAAGTCGTGCGGGTCGATTGGATGATGGCGTGTGAGACCGAGCAGCGTCGCGCCGTAGCGGCGCGTGTAGCTCGTGCGCAGGTGATTGGCTTCGTCGCGGCTCACGCCGAGCGCGTCGACGATGTACTGCGTCATGCCGGCGTTGATGGCCGGGAAGATGGCGCGCGACGCGTTGTGCAGCGTATTGTCGAGATCGAAGAGCCAGACGGGGGCGCCGTAGCTCGGGCCGCGCGAGGTGGGGGCGCCGTAGCTCGGGCCGCGTGAGGTGGGGGCGCCCGCTGTGCGGGCGGCGCGGCGCGGCCGGCGCCGGGCACGCCTGGCATGAAGGCTGGAGTCGGTCATCGCGGACGTGAGACGCGGCGGCGGCACGGCGCCGCCGCCGGGAGCAAGGGGCTTAGTGCGAGCGGATCATCGTGCCGAACGGCTGTTCGGTCAGGATTTCCAGCAGCACGGAGTGCTCGATGCGGCCGTCGATGATGTGCACCGAGCGCACGCCGCTCTTGGCCGCGTCGAGCGCCGACGAGATCTTCGGCAGCATGCCGCCCGAGATCGTGCCGTCTTCGAAGAGCGCGTCGATCTCGCGCGCCGAGAGGTCGGTGAGCAGATTGCCCGCCTTGTCCATCACGCCCGGGATGTTCGTCATCATCACGAGCTTTTCGGCATTGAGCACCACCGCGAGCTTGCCCGCCACGAGGTCCGCGTTGATGTTGTACGAGAGGCCGTCTTCGCCGAAGCCGATCGGCGAGATCACCGGAATGAACGCGTCGTCCTGGAGCGCCTTTACGACCGCCGGGTTGATGGCCTCGACTTCGCCCACCTGACCGATGTCGATGTACTGACCGGGGTTGTCGCGGTCCGGCATCATCAGCTTGCGCGCGTGGATCAGGCCGCCGTCCTTGCCGGTCAGGCCGACCGCATGGCCGCCGAAGTGGTTGATCAGCGTGACGATGTCCTGCTGCACCTCGCCGCC
Organism: Paraburkholderia sp. CNPSo 3272; assembly: GCF_024206495.1. Taxonomy (GTDB): domain Bacteria; phylum Pseudomonadota; class Gammaproteobacteria; order Burkholderiales; family Burkholderiaceae; genus Paraburkholderia. The sequence continues at coordinate 18,560 of NZ_JAMBPQ010000037.1, forward strand.
GAGTACCCACTCGACGACTTCCATGGTTTCTTCGTCGGTCACGCGCATGCCCTGGATGAACGTGCCTTGCTTGCCGATCTTCTTGAGCGCCGTGTCGATCTGCGGGCCGCCGCCGTGCACGATGACCGGATTGATGCCCACGAGCTTGAGCAGGATGACGTCGCGCGCGAAGCCCTGCTTGAGCCGCTCTTCGGTCATCGCGTTGCCGCCGTACTTGATGACGACGGTCTTGCCGTGGTACTGGCGAATGTAAGGCAGCGCTTCGGCCAGAATTTCGGCTTTCAAGGTTGGGGCGATCTGCGAAAGGTCGATGGGCTCGGACATGGCGGCGGAGACTGGACGAAAAACAGACGAAACTCGCGGACGAAGATCCGCGGACGAAAAACGCGGCGGCAAAACGGTCGAAACAGGCCGGATTGTACAGGACTGGCGCGGTGCAGCAGAGAAAACGGCGGGGAAAACGACGCCCACCGGGCGCTCGGCGAGGCACCAGCGCAACACGGGCGCGAGGGCATCGGCAGCGCCGTAAAACGGGGCGAAATCGGCAGAAAATGGCGGGCGCGACCCGCGAGGCGAAGCGAGGCGCGGGCCCCACGCGCGGGCTGTGGCATCATCTTTCTGTCGCCAACCCATGGCTTCAAGAGGAGCGCGCGCCATGACCGCCTCCGCCGTGCCCGCCACCGGCATGAAAAGCGCCCGCTGCCCGCGCTGCGGCAACAGCTTCGACTGCTGCAGGAACACCGAACCCTTCGATTGCTGGTGCAAGTCGCTGCCCGCGTTGCCCGCGAGCGAGCTGGACCCGCGCGGGCGCTGCCTGTGCCCCGAATGCCTCGCGGCGGCGGCGGCTCCGGCAGCGGGAGCCGCGCCGAAGGGCAGGAGCGCTATGCCGTGAAGGGCGTGCTGCGTTGCGCGCCGTGCGCGAGCGCCGCTAGATCGGCGCTCACCTCGTCGAGCACGGAGTCCCACTGCCTGAACGCCTTTTGACGGTACAGCCGGGTATTCGGATACCAGGGACTGTCGCGCCGATCCAGCAGCCAGACCCAATGCGGATTCACGTCCAGCAGCACCCAGGCGCGCTTGCCGAGCGCGCCCGCAAGGTGTGCGCTCGACGTGCACACTGAAATTACCAGGTCGAGCGCGTCGACGAACGCGGCGGTGTCGTCGAAGGTCTTCCACTGAGCGCTGAAGTCGTTCAACTCGAAGCCCGCTGCGCGCGCCGCGGCGAGGTCCTGCTGTGCGCCGGGTTGCAGCGAATAGAACGCCACCCCCTCGATGCCTGCGAAATGCCGGGCGTACCGCTCGAGCCCGACGCACCGAAACGGATTACGTTTGTGCGTGAGGCTGCCCGTCCACGCGAGCCCGACCTTCAAGCGCCGTTCGCCCGCAAGGCGCTCGCGCCAGCGCGCCGCCGCTTCGGGATCGGGCCTGAGATAACCCGTGGGGCCCGGGATCGTGGCTTCCTCGGTGCCGAAGATGAGCGGCAGGCTCAACAGCGAAACTTCGCAATCGTAGGGCGGCAGGTTTTCGACGGGGCCGCCCGCGCAGTACAAGTCGCAATGGCTGCCGAGGCTTCGCGCGAGCAGCGCGCCCATCTGCGGAAACGAATTCCAGACGAGCCGGCCGCCTTCGCGATGCACACGTTCGGCTAGCATGGGCACGTAGCGGCAGAATTGCAGCAGGTCCCCCATGCCCTGTTCGCCCCAGACCAGCAAGGTGCGGCCCGCGAGCGGCTCGCCTCGCCACTCGGGCTTCCGGAACGCCGGGCGGCCCATGGCCAGCTCGCTCGAGCCCTGCCAGCGCATCTCGTGTCCGGGCCAGCCTTCGGCATAGTTGCCGCGCAGAAGCTGCATCATCGACAGGTTCGAACGTAGCGAAGCGTCGTTGGGCGCATACTGGCAGGCGGCGCGCGCGGCGCGTTCAACCTCGTCCCACTGCTGCGTTTCCTTGCAGGCCATCGCATAATTGTTCAGGGCGAGCGGGCTTTGCGGCGCGAGTTCGAGCGCGCGGCGGCTGGCGTGGAGTGCACGCGCCGCGTCGGCATCGGTTGGGAACACGCGCGCCAGGTTGATCCAGGCGTTGACGTTGTCGGGCTCTTCGGCGACCGTTTCTTCGAGCAGCGGCAGAATCTCGCGGTCTCCAAAATTGATCTGCATCAAAGCTGTTGCAAGATTGTTGCGCAGATTTGGAAACGTACGCGCGATTCCCAGCGCGTGGCGGTAAGGTTCTACCGCTTCGGCGTGACGGTTTGCAAACTGCAGCGCGAGGCCCGCTGCGAACCACGCGGCGGGCCGCTCCGGTGCGAGCCGGGCGATCGCGCCACTCAGGCGTACGGCTTCTTCTGCCAGGGCGCTGTCCTTTGCGCGAGCGGCGATGAGCATGAGCGCGTCGTCGTCGAGGCCGCGCAAACGGGCGCGCGTCGCGGCCAGCAATTCGTGTGCGGACGCATCGGTCGCCTCGTCGGTTCCACCGGCGGTGGCAGCGTCGATGAAATCGAGAAAGAGATTGCGTACGGTGTGGAGTAAGTCAGGGGACGAGGCTTGCATTGTTCCGTCTTGCTTGTCAGAAAGCGCCGAAGCAAAAGTGGTGGGCGAATGACATAGATTGAAGCAAACCCTTTCAAGATGATGAATCAGAGAAGTCTTAACCGGTAAACTGACAGCATGCATCGCATAACCGTCAGTGCTCGCGTCAATCTCAGCCATCTGTTCTGGCTGCGCAGTCTCGCCATCATCGGCCAGCTCTGCACTATCGCGTTCGTACAACTCTTCATCGGCGTGCAGTTGCCGCTGCCCGCCATGCTGTTCGTGATCGCCATGGAAGTGGCGTTCAACGGCGTGACCTGGCTGCGCGTCACGCAGGATCGCCCCGAGTCGAATCTCGAACTGTTCGGCCAGCTCTGGGTCGATCTCGGTGCGCTTTCCGCGCTGCTCTTTCTCTCCGGCGGTACGACCAATCCGTTCGTGTCGCTCTACCTGCCCTCGCTCGCCATCGCGGCCGCCGTGCTGCCGTGGTATCTCACCGCGTGGCTCGCGGCCTTCGCGGTCGCCTGCTACGTGCTGCTCGGCTTCGATAACGTGCCGCTCAATCTCGACAATCCCGCCAACCTGTTCGACTACTATCGCGCGGGCATGTGGGTGAACTTCATGGTGAGCGTGTGCCTGATCGTGTGGTTCGTCGCGCGTATGTCGCGCGCGCTGCGCCAGCGCGATACCGCGCTCGGCGACGCGCAGCAGCGCCTGTTGCGCGACGAGCGCGCCGTAGCGCTGGGCGTGCAGGCTGCCACCGTAGCGCACGAGATCGGCACACCGCTTTCGACCATCGCCATGCTCACCGAGGAGCTGCGCGACGTCGCACGCACGGACAAGGGCCTCGAACCGTATGCCGCCGACCTTGAACTGCTCGACAAGCAGATCTCGCTTTGCACCTCGGCGCTCGCACGGCTGAGGAGCCGCGCGTCGTCTACGGGCGCGCGCCAGCTCGTGAGCGAATGGCTCGGGCCGTTCGTCGAACAATGGCGCCTGCGCCATCCGCACGTGAAGTTCGAACTCCTCGACAATGGACCGGGCGACTTCGCCCTCGACGACACCGTCGCCGTCGGGCAGATCCTCACCATCCTGCTCGACAACGCCGCGCGAGCCAGCCGCGATTTCGTGACGCTGCGCGCCTATGCGGCCGCGCGAGCCGGCTACGTCGATTTCGAGGTTTGCGATGCGGGCCCCGGCATTCCGTCGTCGCTGCGCGCCTCGCTGGGCGCCGCGCCCGTGGACAGTACCCAGGGCGGTCACGGCGTCGGGCTCTATCTCGCGTTTTCGTCGGCGGCGCGGCTTGGCGGCTCGATCGAGCTCAACGACGTTACGCCGCCCGGCAGCGCGTCGGGCGAAGTGAGCGGCGCGGACGACGAGACTTCGGTTGGCGCCATAACCGGCAGCGCCATGCGCACGCGCCGGGCGCGCGGCACCCGAGCGGTGCTGCGCTTGCCGGCGAAGCAGGTCAAGGCGGGTCAGGCGAACTCCGCGGCGGCGCGCGAGGGCGCAGCGCCTGCGGGTTCGGAGATTGGATCAGGCGAGGGGCCGGCCCGGCCCGACGCCGCGTAACAACACGGAGAATTAGGTATGAGCGATATGAGTTTTCTGGTCATCGACGACGACGAAGTGTTCTCCGACATCCTCACGCGCGGCCTCACGCGGCGCGGTTTGGAGGTGAAGCAGGCACACAATGCGGAAGAGGCGATTCGTTTCGCCAACCAGCAGAAGTTCTCGCAGATCACCGTGGACCTGCATCTCGGCAACGACTCAGGCCTGTCGCTCATCGCGCCGCTGCGCGAACTGCAGCCCGACGCACGCATGCTCGTGCTCACGGGCTACGCGAGCATTGCTACCGCGGTGCAAGCCGTGAAAGACGGCGCGGACAACTATCTGGCCAAGCCCGCCAACGTCGAGATGATTCTTTCTGCACTCCAAAGCGATGCGAGCGCCATGCAGGCCGAAGAAGCCATCGAGCACCCGGCGCCGCTCTCGGTCGCACGCCTCGAATGGGAACACATCCAGCGCGTGCTGGCCGAGCACAACGGCAACATTTCGGCCACGGCGCGCGCGCTCAACATGCACCGGCGCACGCTGCAGCGCAAGCTCGCGAAGCGCCCGGTGCGCCAGTAAGCACAGCCCCAGGCGCAGCAAAAGGGACCCCGCGGGGTCCCTTCTTCATGCGCCATGCGTAACGTTTAGAGCACGTAACGCGACAGATCTTCGTCCTGCGCCACTTCGCCGAGCGCCTTGTCGACATAGGTGGCGTCGATCGTCACGCTCTTGCCTGCGTGATTGCCGGCGGCGAACGAGACATCTTCCAGCAGCTTCTCGATCACCGTGTAAAGACGGCGCGCGCCGATGTTCTCGGTCTTCTCGTTCACGGAGAAGGCGATTTCCGCGAGGCGGCGAATGCCGTCTTCGGCGAAATCGAGCTGCACGTCCTCGGTCGCGAGAAGCGCCTGATACTGCTTCACGAGGCTCGCGTCGGTCGCGACCAGAATCGCTTCGAAGTCCTTCACGGAGAGCGAGTCGAGTTCCACGCGAATCGGGAAACGGCCCTGCAGTTCGGGAATCAGATCGCTCGGCTTCGCAAGATGGAACGCGCCGCTCGCGATGAACAGGATGTGATCGGTCTTCACCATCCCGTATTTCGTGTTGATGGTCGTGCCTTCCACGAGCGGCAGCAGATCGCGCTGCACGCCCTGACGCGAAACTTCGCCGCCGCTGCCTTCGTTGTTGCGCGAGGCGATCTTGTCGATTTCGTCGAGGAACACGATGCCGTTCTGCTCGACGTTCTGCACGGCCTTTTGCTTGACCTCTTCGTCGTTGAGCATCTTGCCGGCTTCCTCGTCGGTCAGCAGCTTGAGCGCTTCCTTTACCTTCACCTTGCGGCGCATTTTCTTGCCGCCGCCGAGATTGGCGAACATCGAACGGATCTGCTCGGTCATGTCTTCCATGCCCGGGGGGCCCATGATGTCCATGCCCACTTGCGGCTGCTCGACGTCCAGCTCGATTTCCTTGTCGTCGAGATGGCCTTCGCGCAGGCGCTTGCGGAAGGTCTGGCGCGTGGTGCTATCGTTGTCACCCCGACCGCTTTCGGCGTGGCTCCCCGCATCGGACGAACCGAAGCCTACCGGGCGCGCCGTCGGCAGCAGGATATCGAGAATGCGGTCTTCGGCCTGATCTGTGGCCTTGCTGCGCACTTTGCGCATTTCCGTTTCGCGCGTCTGCTTCACCGAGATTTCGATGAGGTCGCGCACGATGCTGTCCACGTCGCGGCCCACGTAGCCCACTTCGGTGAACTTGGTCGCTTCGATCTTGATGAACGGCGCGTCGGCGAGCTTCGCGAGACGCCGCGCGATTTCGGTCTTGCCGACGCCCGTCGGCCCGATCATGAGAATGTTCTTCGGCGTGATTTCCTGGCGCAGCGGCTCGGCGACCTGCTGGCGGCGCCAGCGGTTGCGCAGCGCGACGGCCACGGCCTTCTTCGCGTTCGCCTGGCCAATGATGTGCTTGTCGAGTTCCGAGACGATCTCGGCGGGGGTCATGGTGCTCATCCTGATTCCTTCTCGTCGGTACGGTCGATTGGCGAGTTATTCGATGGTTTCGATCACGCGGTTGTGATTCGTGTAGATACACATGTCGCCCGCGATCTCGAGCGATTTTTCGACGATCTCGCGCGGCGAGAGTTCGGTGTTCTGCACGAGCGCGCGGGCCGCGGCCTGCGCATACGCGCCGCCCGAACCGATCGCGCAGATGCCTTCTTCGGGGTCGAGCACGTCGCCGTTGCCGGTGATCACGAGTGTGGTGGTCGCGTCGGCGGCGATCAGCATGGCTTCGAGGCGGCGCAGCATGCGGTCGGTGCGCCAGTCCTTGGCGAGTTCGACGGCGGCGCGCGTGAGGTTGCCCTGATGCTTTTCGAGCTTGGCTTCGAAGCGGTCGAGCAGCGAGAACGCGTCGGCGGTGCCGCCGGCGAAGCCGACCATGACCTTGCCGCCGTAAATGCGCCGGACCTTCTTCGCGCCACCCTTCATGACGATGTTGCCGAGGGTGACCTGGCCGTCGCCGCCGAGCGCGACCTTGTCGCCGCGCCGCACGGATACGATCGTCGTGCCGTGAAATTGCTCCATGTGCGTTCCTTTTTACCGTTGGTGCCGGGTTGCATGCGAAGGTGATGTGCCTGCCGCTTTCGGGTGGGCGCTGCGGTGTCCGCGCGCCGTGCACGCTGCGGGCGCCGCCGCCCTGAATCCGGGTGCGTCGCGCGCGCTTCTCGCGCGCCGCGAGCGCATATCATTTGGAGTTTAGGGCGGCGCAGGGCATATCAAGGGCCGCGGGCGGAGAAAACGGCACGGCGGCCAGCTGTGAAATGGCGCGCGCCAAAAGAAAAAAGCGCACGGGGCTCCGTGCGCTTCGACAGGGAAGGCAAGTCGCTAGCCGCGCAAGCAGGGCTTCGCGGCCAGAATAAAGCTCAATCGCCGAACAGCTTCTGGCGCAGTTCGCGGCGCTCTTGCGCTTCGAGCGAGAGCGTGGCGGTCGGACGCGCGAGCAGACGCGGGATGCCGATCGGCTCGCCCGTTTCTTCGCACCAGCCGTAGTCGCCGGAATCGATGCGCGCGAGCGATTGCTGCACCTTCTTGAGCAGCTTGCGTTCGCGGTCGCGCGTACGCAGCTCGAGCGCATGCTCTTCTTCGATCGTCGCGCGGTCGGCCGGATCGGGAACGATCACGGTTTCGCGCAGATTCTCGGTGGTCTGGCCCGCATTGCGGAGGATTTCCGCCTGCAGCTGTTCGAGCCGGTTCTTGAAGAAGGCGAGCTGATCCTCGTTCATGTAATCCTTGTCGCTCATCTTCAGGATTTCGGCTTCGGTCAAGAGTCGTTTCGTCGTCATCTGGCTTGCTTCTTCAATGAGTGAGGCAAAACTGGCACATCTTGCCTGCACTTTTGTGTTGCCCGCAGTGGCCGCGGTGGCCGTTACCAACCTTTACCACTTGCCAGGCGCAGTTACCGCGCCGTTATATGCGCGCTGGCGGGCACGGACGATGAACTGTCGTGACGCCCGAAGCGCCGCTGCGGGGCCGAACTCCTCTGGAAACCGGTCATCAGATGCTTCTGAGGCATATATCGTACCGACTGCGCGCTGCGACGCGATGCGCTGCCGGCGGGGCGTCCCTCGGCTGAATACCGGGGCACCTCTCTTCCAGTGGGGCCGTATTGTAACCGAACCGCAAACTCGCGCCGCAAGCGGGAAATCCCTGCTGTGACCCGCCTGTCGCCAGGACGTTTACGCACCGGTCGATATCCAGAAAATATAACGCGCCAATCGTGAAAAAGCGATGGTCGGGTACGTTATTTGACGCACAGAACCGGAAGGAATGCTTTGCGCAGGCGGCAAACTTGGCCTCGCCGTCGCGTCGCCGTGCGCAAACTCCATACGAAAACGCCCGGCAGCGAGCCGGGCGTATCGGGAAAAGCGGGAAATCGGTCAGGCGAGGCAGGCGTCGAGCCCGTCGGTGATGAGGTCCTGCGGCAGCTCGATGCCGATGAACACCATCTTGCTGCCCTTCTTCTCGATGGGCAGCCACTTGGCGGCCAGGTCGCTGCCCATCATCTGGTGCACGCCCTGGAACACCACCTTGCGGTCCACGCCCTTCATGTAGAGCACGCCCTTGTAGCGCAACAGGCGCTCGCCGTAGATCTGCAGGATGCCGCCGAGGAAGTCTTCGAGGCGGTTCGGATCGAACGGGCGGTCGCTGCGGTAGACGAACGACTTGATCTTGTCGTCGTGGTGCGCGTGACGGTGGTGGGCGTGATCGTGGCCTTCGTGGTCGCACTGGCCGTGATCGTGGTCGCAATCGGCGTGATCGTGGTCATGCGCGTGGTCATGGTCATGATCGTGATGCGCATGAGCGTGATCGTCTTCGGCGAGGAAGTCGGGGTCGATTTCGAGCTTCGCGTTCAGGTTGAAGCCGCGCAGGTCGAACACTTCCTTGATGTCGGCCTCGCCGAAATTGACCTGGCGGATCTGCGCCTTCGGATTCATGTGCAGCACGCGATGGCGCAGATCGGCGAGTTCATTCTCGTCGACGAGGTCGGCCTTCGTGATGAAGAGGCGGTCGGCGAAACCCACCTGGCGCTGCACCACTTCGTGCTCGTCGAGCTGATGGTTGCCGTGCTTGGCGTCCACGAGCGTGATGATCGCGTCGAGCAGGAATTCGTCGGCGATCTCGTTATCCATGAAGAACGTCTGCGCGACGGGGCCCGGATTGGCGAGGCCGGTGGTTTCGATCACCACGCGGTCGAAGTCCAGCTTGCCGTCGCGCTTTTGCTGCGCGAGGTCGCCGAGCACGCGCGCGAGGTCGCCGCGAATCGTGCAGCAGATGCAGCCGTTGCTCATCTGGATGATCTGCTCGGTGCTGTCTTGCACGAGGATTTCGTTGTCGATGTTCTCTTCGCCGAACTCGTTCTCGATCACGGCGATCTTCATGCCGTGCTTCTCGGTCAGGATGCGCTTGAGCAGCGTGGTTTTTCCGCTGCCGAGAAAGCCGGTCAGGATGGTGACGGGAATCATGCTGGTTGCCATGCTGTCTGCCTGGTAGGTGTTCGAGGGGTACGTTCAGGCGCGCCGCTTCGTGCTGTCGCTGCCTTCGAGTGTTACAACATAACTTCCTATTGAAACATATCTGCGCCGGGCCCGCATGCGGCGGCCGGGGGCGAGACACAATCGGGGCGCGAACGAGCGGTTCGAAAGGTGCTCCAGCGCGCCGCCGAAAGGGCACAAGTAAGGCCGTCTCAGGCGATTTGCAACAACAGGCCCTTCAGATATTCGCCTTCCGGGAACGCCGTGAGCAGCGGGTGATCCACGCCCGCGCCAAGACGCTTGAGGATACGCGCGTCCACCCTGGCGTCGGCGGCGGCGCCCGCCACGATCTTCTGGAACAGCGCCGAATCGATCGCACCCGAGCACGAGTACGTGAACAGCAGGCCGCCCGGGCGCAGCAGCTTGAAACCCGTGAGGTTGATGTCCTTGTAGGCGCGCGCGGCGCGGTCCACGTGCTCGCGCGAGGCCGCGAACTTGGGCGGATCGAGCACCACGAGATCGAAGCGCTCGCCCTCGTCGTAGAGGCGGCGCAGCGTCTTGAAGGCGTCGGCGTCTAGCCAGGCGGCGCGCGCTGCGTCGAAGCCGTTCGCCTCGACGTTCTTCTGCGCCGTGGCGAGCGCTTCGCCCGAGGAATCGATCGACACCACCCGTTTCGCACCGCCCTTCATGGCCGCGAGCGAAAAGCCGCCGGTATAGCAGAAGCAGTTGAGCACCTCGCGCTCGCGCGCGTACGTCTGCACGAGCGCGCGGTTGTCGCGCTGATCCACGTAGAAGCCGGTCTTGTGGCCGTTGCGCACGTCCACGTGATAGCGCACGCCGTTCTCGCTCGTGATGATCGTGGCCGGCGGTTCGTCGCCTGCGAGCAGGCCGGTGATCTGTTCGAGCCCTTCCTTCTCGCGGATCGACACGTCCGAGCGCTCGTAGACGTTAGGGCAGCCCGTGGCCGACGTGAGCGCGGCGACGATCGCCTCCTTCCACGCCTCGACGCCCGCCGCCATGAACTGGCACACGAGCTGGCCGCGGCCGCTTTGTGCAACATCCCCGCCGTCTTCGATGTAGAAATCGACGATCAGGCCAGGCAGACCGTCGGCCTCGCCGAAGATGAGGCGCACCGCGCCCGTGCCGCTCACCATCGCGCGGCGGTCGGCCACGGCGCGCTGCACGCGCCGCTTGAAGAACGCGTGATCGATCGGTTCGTTTTCGTCGAAGCTCCACACGCGCGCGCGGATCTGCGAATGCGGGCTGTACGCGGCGCGCCCGAGAAAGCGGCCGTCGGCCGCGCGCACGATGACCGTGGCGCCTGGCGTGGGCTTGCCTTCCACGCGGTCGATCGCGTTCGCATAGACCCACGGATGGCGGCGCAGCAGGGATTTTTCTTTGGACGGCTTGAGGGTGACGATATTCATGATGGGTTCGATGCCGGGTGACGGCACTTGTATCGCGCGGTGTCGCGCGAGTGCCGTGGCGTATCAGTCGCGCTTCTTGGCGCGCGGATGCGCGGTGTCGTAGACCTTCGCGAGATGCTGAAAGTCGAGCGACGTATAGACCTGCGTGGCCGAGATGCTCGCGTGGCCGAGCAGTTCCTGCACGGCGCGCAGGTCGCCGCTCGACTGCAGCAGGTGGGTGGCGAACGAGTGCCGCAGCACGTGCGGGTGCACGTTCGCGGGAATGCCCGCCGCGATGGCGGCGCGTTTCACGCGCTCGCGCACCACGCCGGGCGCCATGCGGTTGCCGCGCACGGAGAGAAAGAGCGGGGCGTCGTCGTGCTTCACGAAGGCGCTGCGGGCGGCGAGCCAGGCGTCGAGCGCGTCGAGCGCCTTGCGCCCGACCGGCACCATGCGGTGACGGTTGCCCTTGCCCAGCACCTCGACTTCGGCGGCGTCGCGCTTGAGCCAGCCCGCCGATTCGTAGCCGTCGCGCTTCACGTAACGCACGTCGAGGCCCACGAGTTCGGCGAGCCGCAGGCCCGACGAGTAGAACAACTCGAGCATCGCGCGGTCGCGCAGCGCTTCCGGGCCGCCTTCTTCCGAGCCGGCGATGGCGGGCGCTTCCATGAGATGCGCGGCGTCGTCGACGGAAAGCGCCTTCGGCAGTGTTTTGGCGCGCTTGGGCGCACGCACGGCGGCCACGGGATTCGCATCCATTTCGATGCGCCCCGCGAGCCAGCGATAGAAGGCGCGCCAGGCCGACAGCCGGTGCGCGATCGAGCGTGCCGAGAGGCCGCCCGCATGCGCGCGCGCCACCGCGCCGCGCACTTGCGCGGGGGTAACCGTTTCGAGCGGCTTGCCGTTGGCGAGCTTCTTCAGCTCGTCGAGTTCATGCGTGTAGCCGCGCAGCGTGTGCTCCGAGAGCCGCCGCTCGTGTTCGAGCGTCGCGAGGTAGTCGGCGATCGGGTCGGTCGGGTTCACGTTGGGCGGCCTGGGTAGGTCAGTGCGGCAAGAGGCGCGAGAGCGCCGCGCTCGCGAGTGCACCGATCTGCGTGAGAAAGTCGGTGGCCATGCCTTCATGGAAGCGGCGCGGGTCGGGTGAGCCCATCACCAGCAGCCCGAAAGCTTCGCCCACTGGCGCGTCGTTCGAGGCCACAGCGGGGGCGCGCAGCGCGATGATCGCAACCGATTCGGCGGCGCCGTCGCTCGAGTCGAGCCATTGCGCGGCCTCGAAGCCGGTGTTCGCGCCGCAATACGGCGTGTCGAGACTATTCGCGAAGATACGCACTTCCTCGCCGGTATGGCGCGCGAATTCCGCCTGGCTGTAGGACTCGGCGACGTCCCAGACGCGCAGCGCGGCTTGCGGCATGTCGAACACGTCGCGCAGGTTCTGCGTGATCGAGCGCGGCAGCGCGTACGGGTCGCGCTCGGCGACCATGCGCGTGGTCCAGCGGTTGAACTTCGCGGCGATCGAATCGTTCTCGTGGCCGTAGCGCAGCAGCTCCGAAAGACGCCGCTCGAGATGCTTGTTCTTCTCGCGCAGCATTTCCATCTGGCGCTCCTGCAGCGAGACGGCAGCCTTGCCGTGCGGATTGCCTAGCTTGATCGTCGCGAGCAGTTCGGCGTGCTCAACGAAAAAATCGGGGTGGGCGAGCAGATAGTCGGCAACTTCGCGATCGTTCATGTTGTGGACGCGTTGTAGTTGTGAGGCGCGCACGGCGGCGCGCAGGCTGTCATGCGGTTGATTGTTGCTGCGTATTCGTGCGGCGCGACGTTCTCTCGTGGCGCGCGCCGCATGAGGCCGATGGTGCGCGTTAGTCGGCCAACTCGATCTCGCCTTCGAACACCGTGGTGGCCGGGCCCGCCATGGTGAGCGCGGCGGATTCGTCGCGCGCGCCGTCCCAGGCGATGGTCAGCAGGCCGCCGTGGGTATGTACCTTCACGGGCGTGTCGAGCAGCCCGCGGCGAATGCCTGCCGCCACGGCCGCGCACGCGCCGGTGCCGCACGCGAGCGTTTCGCCCGCGCCGCGCTCGAACACGCGCAGCTTCACTTCGTGGCGCGAAACGATCTGCATGAAACCGGCATTCACCTTGTTCGGGAAACGCGCATGCGTTTCGATGACCGCGCCCTCGGCCTCCACCGGGTACGCCTCGACGTCGTCGACGACCTGCACCGCGTGCGGGTTGCCCATCGAGACGACCGACACCCAGCGCGGTGCGCCGTTCACGTCGAGCGGCCAGAGCGTGTCGTTGCCTTCGCGGCGGCCTTCGAGGCCGTTCGCGTTGAACGGCACGAGCGCCGGCTCGAACTCGGGGCGGTCCATGTCGACGACGACTTCACCGTTTTCCTGCACGACGAGCGTAATCGTGCCCTTCTGCACCTGCACGCGCACGCGGTTCGAGTCGGTGAGCTTGCGGTCGCGCACGAATTTCACGAAGCAGCGCGCGCCGTTGCCGCAGTGCTCGACCTCGCCGCCGTCGCAATTGAAGATGCGATAGCGGAAGTCGACGCCTTCCACGGTCGGCTTCTCAACCAGCAGCAACTGATCCGCGCCGATGCCGAAGTGGCGGTCGGCGAGCGCGCGCACGCGCTCGGGCGTGAGCGCGAGATCCTGGCTGTAGCCGTCGAGCACGACGAAGTCGTTGCCCGCGCCGTGCATCTTGGTGAATTTGAGTTTCATGCCGTTATTGTAAGCGAGGCCCGGGCGAAAACCCGGGCCCGGGTCGTGTGCGCACCGTTCAGCTGTAGACGCTCGGCTCGCCTGGCGGCCGCGTCTTGAAGCGCTTGTGGACCCAGTAGTACTGCTCGGGAATGCGCGGAATCTGCTCTTCGAGAAAAGCATTCATGCGGCGCGCGTCGAGGTCGTCGTCACCGGTCGGATAATTTTCCCAAGGTTTGAATACTTTCAGCCGATAACCCTTGTAATTGGGCAACACCTCGCCGATGAACGGTACGACCTGCGCATGACCCACCTTTGCCAAACGCGCCACCGCGGTAAGCGTGCAAGCCGGTACGCCGAAGAAGGGCACGAACGTGGAATTGCGCATGCCGTAGTCCATATCGGCGCCGAGCATCACCGGCTTCCTGTCGCGCAGCCAGCGCAGCACGGCGCGCGCGCTGTCCGCGCGGCTCACCATTTCCGCGCCGAAACGGCTGCGTCCCGCCTTGGCCGCGGCTTCGAACTCGGGGTTCGAGAACGGCTGGTAGAGCGAGCCGCATGGCCGGTGCAGCGAGTAGTTCAGAAACATAGAGCCGGCCTCGATGCCCACGAAATGCAGGCCGAGGAAGAGCGTAGGCGGCAGGTTCGGATCGGTGAGATCGATCTCGCTATCGAGTTCGACGATTTTTTCGAGCTTCTTCGCCGAGGCGAACCATTGCACGCTGCGCTCCATGTAGCTGCGAATGGCGTGACGGAAGTGCAGCCCCGCCACTTCCTCGCGCTTTTCGTCGCTCCACTCGGGGAAGCACAGGCGCAGATTCGTATGAACGACGCGCTTGCGCCGGCTCGGAATCTTGTAGAGCAGCCAGCCGAGGCCGTCGCCCAGACGCGCGACGAAGCCATAGGGCAGAATCGCGAACAGCTTGAGCAGGCCGATGGCGAAACGGGAGCCGAGTTTGCCTAGCATGCGGCAACTCCGCGGCAGGGCTTGCGAACAGTGGGGAAGGCGACGAACGGCACGCGAGGGTACTCTGCGACAATTTAAGGAAGTCGCTATAATAAGGGCTTCGCCGAGTTAATAGACAACTTGCGGGGCGAAGCCGGTGGGCTGTGAACTACGCGTGATAGATCGCGAATCATGGCAACCGGGCAGCAATTCCGCTAAAGCGTCGCCGCTTCAAAGCTCCCGAAGCTGGCTACGTGAACTCAACCGTCACCAGCTACAAGGAGCTAGACAAGTGGCAAACGACTATTTCTTCACCTCCGAATCCGTCTCCGAAGGCCATCCGGACAAGGTCGCCGACCAGATCTCGGACGCGATCCTCGACGCCATTCTCACGCAGGACAAGTACTCGCGCGTTGCAGCGGAAACGCTGTGCAACACGGGTCTCGTCGTGCTGGCCGGTGAAATCACCACGACGGCCAACGTCGACTACATCCAGGTCGCGCGCGACACCATCAAGCGCATCGGCTACGACAACACCGACTACGGCATCGACTACCGCGGCTGCGCGGTGCTCGTCGCTTACGACAAGCAGTCGCCGGACATCGCCCAGGGCGTGGACCGCGCGCACGACAACAACCTCGACCAGGGCGCCGGCGACCAGGGCCTGATGTTCGGCTATGCATGCGACGAAACGCCCGAACTCATGCCGCTGCCGATCCACCTGTCGCACCGTCTGGTCGAGCGCCAGTCGAACCTGCGCCGCGACGGCCGTCTGCCCTGGCTGCGTCCGGACGCGAAGTCGCAGGTCACGATCCGCTACGTCGACGGCCGGCCGCACGCCATCGACACCGTCGTGCTCTCCACGCAGCATTCGCCGGACATCGACCTCGGCACGCTGCGCGAAGCCGTGATCGAAGAAGTCATCAAGCCGGTGCTGCCGGCCGAGCTGATCAAGGGCGACATCAAGTTCCTCGTGAACCCGACCGGTCGCTTCGTGATCGGCGGCCCGCAGGGCGATTGCGGTCTCACGGGCCGCAAGATCATCGTCGATACGTACGGCGGCGCAGCCCCGCACGGCGGCGGTGCGTTCTCGGGCAAGGATCCGTCGAAGGTGGACCGCTCGGCAGCCTACGCCGGCCGTTATGTTGCGAAGAACATCGTGGCCGCCGGCCTCGCGTCGCGCTGCCTGATCCAGGTGTCGTACGCCATCGGCGTAGCCGAGCCGACCTCGGTCATGGTCAACACGTTCGGTACCGGCAAGGTTTCGGACGCGACCATCACGAAGCTCGTGCGCGAGCACTTCGACCTGCGTCCGAAGGGCATCATCCAGATGCTCGACCTGCTGCGCCCGATCTACGAAAAGACCGCCGCTTATGGCCACTTCGGCCGCGAAGAGCCGGAGTTCTCGTGGGAAGCGACCGACAAGGCGCTGACTCTGGCCGAAGCCGCCGGCACGGAGCCGGTGAGCGCAGCCGTCGCGTAAGCATTCGCGAAAGCCGGCCTCGCGCCGGCTTAAGTGAAGATAGCGAAGAAAAACCCCGCAGGGCGCAAGCCCATGCGGGGTTTTTGTTTTCTGCGGATCGCGCGGCGTGGGTCGCGCGGGGACTCAGCGCATCGCAAAGCCGAACCAGCCTTCGCTGCTCGCGGCCATCCGGCGCGGCTTGCGCGTGCTGCGCGCCACATGAACCGTGGAAGGCGCGGCGAGCGTGCGCAGCGGCGCGTTCGGACGATAGAGCAGCGTGCGCAGCGAGAAGTGACGCGAGCCCGAACGCATGCGCAGCACGGCGAAGAACGAGTGGAACCAGCTGCGCATATTGTCGACGGGCTTCGCTTCGCGCACTTGTTGCGTGAGCGCGCGGGTGCGGGCGGCGTGGTGTCGCAGTGCGCGCACGAGGTGACGGCGGGCGGGGCGCGCCGCTTTCAGGGCTGTGTGGGCGGCGTGGGTCATGCGTTGAGAATTGAAGAAGGTATGCATGGCGATTGAGCAATCGGGTTCGAGGTGCGCCTTGCGCGACGCTGTGGTCGAGCAGCAACCGTGCCTGTCTGTCAGGGCGTCACGATCTGGATGGACGGGAGACAGGCCGCATGGCGCGGCGTGGGACGCGACGGGACGGATTCTTCTGTTGGAGCGCCTTGTGTGGCAAGGCGTTCACGGCGATCCGTGCGTGCGATGAGAATTTGGCGAAGTAAAACAACATCGTGGCAGGCTACACGCGAATCATGACCGCAGAAAGTCGGTTAATACCCGGCCCTGCGCGTCTTTGATGCACACGATCCCGCCCTTTGTCCTCATCGCGGTGCGTGCGCGCCATTCGCGTGCGGCTCGATTTGCGGTGCGCATGGAGCCACGTCGTGTGAGCGCGTGGTCCTTCCCGCCGTGCCCGCACGCTTTACAATCGATGAGTCGGCGCGCGCCGACGCCTCAGCCCTGTTCGATTAACGAAGCGACGAACGCAGGCTGCGGCCCTTGCTCGCATCGAGATCGCATAACGGAAGTCCCATGTCAGTCCATTCAAAGAAAGAACAGGTGCAGGCGCTGCGCGAGCGCGGCTTCGTGGTCGTGCCGGGGCTCGTTTCGCCCGAGCGCTGCGAGGCGATGAAGCGCGTTGCGCAGGAGCAGTTGCAGGCAGCCGCCGCTCCGCTCGAATTCGAAGCCGATCTGCGCTATCCCGGCGCGCCAGAATCGAAGGATGCCCCTGGCGGCCATACGGTGCGGCGCCTGCTCGACGCCTATTCGCGCCACGCGCTGTATCGCGAATGGGCCACGTCGCCGGAAATAGCGGGGTGGATGGAGCTGTATTTCGGCGAGGAGCCGGTGCTCTCGCGCGCGCATCACAACTGCATGATGACGAAGCACCCGCACTACGGCAGCCTGACGGGCTGGCACCGCGACGTGCGCTACTGGTCGTTCGAGCGCGACGACCTCGTGTCGGTCTGGCTTGCGCTCGGGCCGGAGAAGATGGAAAACGGCGGTCTATGGTTCGTGCCGCGCTCGCACGACGCGCCGTTCACCTCGGACAACTTCGACGCCGCGAAATTCTTCCGCGCCGACCTGCCCGAGAATAAGGCGTGGGTCGATCGCGCCATCGCCCCGACGCTCGCCGCCGGCGATGTGGTCTTCTTCCACTGCAACACGCTGCACTCGGCGGGGCAAAACCAGAGCGATCAGGTGAAGTTTTCGCTGGTGTACACCTATCACGGCGCGAGCAACGTGCCGCTGCCGGGCACGCGCTCGGCGTCGAAGCCTGAGGTGAAGTTCTAAGCCGAGGCTTTTCGTGCTTGCGCCTAGCGCCGACGCCCCGACATCGCGAGCCCGGTGATGCCCGCGAGCGTCGCGGCGATGCCGCCCCCGATCAGGAGGATCGTGCGGTTGGTGGGCGCGCCGGTAAAGAGGCGCCACATGTCGTTCGCGAACGAATGGAGCGACTGGCCGCCGAAGTACAACAGGACGACGCCGCAGGCGATGAGCGCGATCGAAATCGCTTTGGCCATGAACAACCTCTCGCAAGGGATGGACGCCGCAGTGTAGGCGAGTGGCCGCGGCGCGTCCAGGGCGCGGTTTTTCCGCTGCCTGACACGCGCTCTCCATCGCCATTCCCGCATAGTGGACATCTGCACGGCTTGGGCGGATTGGCTAACATAGCTGCCTCACGCGAGCGTCGCGCCCATCTTTTTGCTCACTTCCCGTTTTCGCCGAGGATTCAGACCATGGCTTATGAAGCAGCCTCAGAACGCTATTCGGACATGCAGTACCGCTTTTGCGGCAAGTCGGGGCTCAAGCTGCCCGCGCTGTCGCTCGGTCTGTGGCACAACTTCGGCGACACCACGCCGATCTCGACCCAACGCGACATCCTGCGTACCGCGTTCGATCTCGGCATCACGCACTTCGACCTCGCGAACAACTACGGGCCGCCGTACGGCAGCGCCGAAACGAACTTCGGCCGCATTTTCAAGGAAGATTTCCGTCCCCACCGCGACGAGTTGCTGATCTCGTCGAAGGCCGGCTGGGACATGTGGCCGGGTCCCTACGGCCAGGGCGGCGGCTCGCGCAAGTACGTGCTCGCGAGCCTCGACCAAAGCCTGCAGCGCATGGGCCTCGACTACGTCGACATCTTCTATTCGCACCGCTTCGACGTGGAAACGCCGCTCGAAGAAACGGCGGGCGCGCTGGCCACGGCCGTCCAGCAGGGCAAGGCGCTCTATGTCGGCATCTCGTCGTATTCGCCCGCGAAGACGCGCGAAATGGCGAGGCTGCTCGCCGATTACAAGGTGCGGCTGCTCATTCACCAGCCGTCGTACAACATGCTCAACCGCTGGGTCGAGGAAGAACTGCTCGACACGCTCGAGGACCTTGGCACGGGCAGCATTGCTTTCACGCCGCTCGCGCAGGGCGTGCTAACGAACAAGTACCTCAACGGCGTGCCCGAAGACGCGCGCGTGAACCGCCCGGGCGGCGGCTCGCTCAAGAGCGAGCACCTGAGCGAGCAGAACATCGAGCACGTGCGCAAGCTCAACGACCTCGCGCTGCGCCGCGGGCAGAGCCTCGCGCAAATGGCGATCGCCTGGACCCTGCGCGGCGGCCGCGTGACCTCGGCGCTGATCGGCGCGAGCCGCGCGGAGCAGGTGCGCGAGAACGTCGCGGCGTTGAAGAACCTCGAGTTCTCGAAGGAAGAACTCGCGGAGATCGACCGCTATGCGACCGAAGGCGGCGTGAACCTGTGGGAGAAGCCGTCGACCGATCAGCCCATCTGAGCGACACGCTTCTGCCTGCTTCCCGGTGCAAAGAACCGCCTCCTCGCGAGGCGGTTTTTTATGCGCGGACGATAGGCCTTACATCGGCCGTGGCCGCACGGCGGGCCGTTCTTCGCTTTGTCATGTGGCCCTGCTAACGTCGCGGCAGCCTTTGCCGCGAGGAATCACCATGGAGTTCTTGAGCGCCGAATCCGAAGCGCTTTCCCCGTCCGCCACCCGCGCCGAACCCGCCAGGCGGCCAACCCACTCACCCCAGCCGTCAACGGCGGCCCGCATGAACGCCGCGCTGTTCGCGGTCGCGTTCGCGGCGCTTAGCTACGAACTCATCGGATTGCCGCTCTTGCTGGACGCGGCGGGCGGACCGACGCTCGCCCTGCTGGCGACGCTCGCGCCCGTCGTGCTCGCCACGCCGATCCACTGGGGCCTCATTCACGAAGGCATACACGGACAACTGGCGCGCGAGCGGCGCGTGAACGAGCGGCTCGCCCGCGCGCTCTCGATCGGTCTGGCGATGCCATTCGACGCCGTGCGTTTCGGACACCTGATGCATCACCGCTTCACGCGCGAGCCGTTCGACCGGCCCGATGTGCACGACACGCACGACGCGAGCGGCCCGCGCTGGCGTCGTCGCGTGGCGTACTACGGGCGGCTGATGGGTGGTCTCTACCTCGCCGAATTGCTGCTGCCGCTCTTGGCGTTCATGCCGGGGCGGCTCGCGCGCGCGATCATCGAGCGCGGCGTGGGTGCGCATGGCCGCGAAGGCGTGCAGGTGCAGCGGCTCTTCGCGAACCACGCCACCGATCCCGTGAGGCGCCGCCGGGCGCGGCGCGACTGGCTTGCGTCGCTCGCCCTCTATGCGGCTTCGTTCGCCCTCTACGGCAAGGCCTGGCCCGTGCTGCTCGCGGCGATGTACCTGCGCGGACTGTGGCTCTCGCTTGCCGACAACCTGCCGCACTACGGCGTCGCGCTCGACGAACCGGGACGCGCGCGGGATTTTCGCGTGCCGCGCGCGCTGGGCGTGATGCTGATGAATCATCATCTGCATCGCCAGCATCATCTGCATCCGACGCTGCCGTGGACGGCGCTGCCCGCGCTCGTGCACGCCGAAGAGGCCGCAGGCGTGGCCCCGCGAACGGGCTATCTTGCCGCTGTGTTGCGTCAGTTCAAGGGCCTACAGCCGGGCGTGGATCCTGGCTGAGAGAGGGGACGAGCGAGTGGCGCACGTGCGCGCAAGCCGCGGCGCTTCGAGCCGCGAGGATGCCGCTTGGTCGCTTTGTCGCTTGGTCGCTTCGGCGCTGGGTAGCGTCGGCGCATCGCGAAGCGCCGTGCGTACGACGCGTACGGCAAACGTCCGCTACATCAGCGCCGGCAGTGTCTCGACGAGTGCAACGGCCGCGAGTACGCCGATCAGCGCGCCGATCACGCGCAGCGTGTTGTGTCTGAATTCCGTCGCGCACGGCACGGCGCCGAGAAAGAGCGCGCCGGCGAGGGCCATCGGGATGATCATCACGAAATCGCCGATCGTGAAATAACCTTGCATGCTCGTCTCCTGTCGATCCGGAGTGAGTGCTTCGGCCCTGACTCCGGCCCCATGCAGGGGTTGCGTATCGTATGGGCGACGAAGGCTCGCAGTGGTTGTCGTTCTCGTCGCCATGCCACTGGCATGCCGCTGCGGCCCCGGGCCTGAAATCGAGTATAGGTGAGGGCGGCGAGCGCGGCGGCGCGCGTGTGCGCCGTCCGGCTCGCGGTGAAGCAGATGCCGCGCCGCAAAAGCCCGCCAGAGGCGGAGTGCCGCGGCTGTGCGATGCGTGCGGCCTGCAAATCGCGAGTCGTCTGAATATTACGGACGCCTTTCGATTGCAGTGCCGCGCAGCACACAGGGCGCGAGCGCGCAGGTTGCATGCCGCGGCGGCCGCTTCGCGGGTTCAGGCCACTCCGGCGCTCTCGCGCCCGCGCAACGTGAGCGCCAGTGCGAGCCCCACGACCAGCAGCACGATCACGAGCCCGGCCACGCCGCCCCAGCCCGCGCCTGCCCAGAAGTGCCCGCCGATCGAACCCATCACGCTCGAGCCGAGGTAGTAGGCGAGCAGATAAAGCGCAGCGGCCTGGCCCTTCGCTTCGCGCGCGAGGCGGCCGACCCAGCCGCTCGCCACCGCATGCCCCGCGAAAAAGCCGATGGTCAGGCAGGCAATGCCCGCCGCAATCGCCGTGAGCGGCGCAAACAGCGTGAGCACGACGCCCGTGAGCATCAGCGCGAGACTGGCGATCAGCACGCGGCCGCGCCCGAACGTGTCGGCCATGCGGCCCGACCACGGCGAGGCAACCACGCCCGTCAGGTAGACGAGGAAAATCGCGCCGATGGCCGTCTGGCTCATGTGATAGGGCGCCGCGATCAACCGGTAGCCGATGTAGTTGTAGAGCGTGACGAAGCTGCCCATCAGCACGAAGCCCATGGCGAACAGCATCGGCAGGCCCGGCCGCGCGAAATGGCGCAGCAGCGCCGCACGGCGATGCGCGAAACCGAGACCGCTCTTCGGCGCGAAGTGGCGCGAGGGCGGCAGCAGCGAGCGGAACGCGAACATGGAGGCGAGTCCGAGCACGCCGATCACGGCCACGGCCGCACGCCAGCCGAACAAGTCGGTGACGATGCCCGTGATCACGCGCCCCGCCATGCCGCCGATAGCCGTGCCGCCGACGTAGAGGCCCATCGAAAGGCCGAGGCCGTCCGGGTGCATTTCCTCGGCGAGCCAGGCCATGGCCACCGCGGGCACGCCGCCGAGCGCGATGCCGAGGAGCGTGCGCAGCACGAGCAGCTGATGCCAGTGCGGCACGAAGGCGGTGGCGAGCGTGAGCAGCGACGAGGCGCACAGCGACGCAGTCATCATGCCGCGCCGGCTCCAGCCTTCGGAGACGAAGCCCGCGACGAAGATCGCAACGGCGAGCGCGGCCGTGGTGAACGAGAGCGAGAGGCTGCTCTGCGCCGGGCTCACGCCGAAGGTTTGGGAGAACGCGGGCAGGAGCGGCTGCACGCAGTAGAGAAGCGAGAAGGTTGCGTAGCCGGCGAACAGCAGCGCGAGGCTTGCGCGCCAGAATGCGGGGGTGCCGCGTTCGATGTACGGAACGGCGGAGGGCGCGGAAGTGCTCGGGGCGCCCGATGATGCAGTCACGACAGGATCTCCAGCAATATTGCAAAGGCGCAACGATACGCCTGATGGGCAAATGGCGTTGTCGAGCGCCGCAGGCCGGGTGCCTGGCGCGACCGCGTGTGCGCTTAGCCCGGAGCGCGCGAGGCGCCTGGCTGCGCGCTGCGAGCGGCGGCCGGCGAAGCGCCTTGCGGCCCGCTGGCGGGTTGTGCTTTTTGCGCATCGTCCGGGCGGACCAGCGCCGCGTCGCTCGGCAAGTCCGCCGCGTTCCAGCCGCCGCCCAGCGCCTTCACGAGCGCGACGCTCGCCGCCATGCGCCGGCGCGAAATCGCCACGGCCTGGCGTTCGTTGGTGAGCGCCGTGGTTTGCGCGACCACCACGTCGAGATACGTGATCGCGCCGCCCAGATAGCGATTGTTGATGGTGACGAGCGTGCGCTGCGCGGCATCCACCGCGCGGTCCTGGGCCGTCGCCTCCTGGGCCAGCAGGCGCAGCGCCGCGAGGTTGTCCTCGACCTCGCCGAAGGCGTCGAGCACCGTCTGGCGATACTGCGCGACGTTCTCGTCATACTGGGCGCGCGCTTCGTTGCGCACCGCCTCGCGCCCGCCGAAGTCGATCAGCGTGCCCGCGAGCGTCGGCCCGAGCGACCAGAAGCGCGCGGGCGCGACGAGCCACTGGCTGAAGTTGGTCGCCTCCAGGCCGCCCGTGACCGCGAGCATGAGGTTCGGGAAGAACGCCGCCGTCGCCACGCCCACCTGCGCGTTCGCGGCGGCCACACGGCGCTCTGCGGCCGCGATGTCGGGGCGCCGTTCGAGCAGCGTCGACGGCACGCCCGGCGGGCTCGCGATCGCGCGCACCGCATAGGCCTCCTTGGGCGCGGCAGCGAGCGTGAACGTGGAAGGCGACTGTCCGATGAGGATGGCGATGGCGTGCTCGAGCTGCGCGCGCTGCACGCCGAGATCGATCGCCTGCGCCTCGGTGGTCTGCAGCTGCGTTTGCGCCTGGCCCACATCGGCGTCGGTGGCGATGCCGCCCGCGTAGCGGTTCTGCGTGAGTTCGAGCGACTCGCGGTAGGCCTTGATCGTGTCGTCGAGCAGTTGCCGTTCGCGGTCGATGCCGCGCAGCTCGAAATAGTCGGTCGCGAGTTCGGCCTGCATGGAGAGCAGCACGGCCTGCATGTCGGCGGCGCTCGCCTGCGCGCTCGCCTTGGCAGCCTCGACGTTGCGCGCGACGCGGCCCCAGATATCGGGCTCCCAGGTGGCGTCGATGCCCACGGAGTAGTCGTTGATCGTTTGACCGGCCTTCGACGTGTACAGGAGATTCTGCGAGGTGCGGTAGCGCGAAAAGTCGCCGCTCGCCGTCACGAGCGGAAAAAAGCTCGAGCGCTGTTGCGCGACGTTCGCGCGCGCCGCGCGAAAGTGCGCCTGCGCGGCCTGCACGTTCTGGTTCGCGCCTTCGACCTGGGCTTCGAGTGCGTCGAGCGTGGCGTCCTCGTAGATCGTCCACCACGCGCCGCGCGACCCGCTATCAGCGGGCTGCGCAATCGTCCAGCCCGTGCCTTCGAGTTCCTTGAACGTCGCGGCCACAGGCATCGCCGGGCGCACGTAGTCGGGGCCCAACTTGCAGCCGCCGAGCGCCGCAAGCATGGCCAACGCGAACAGTCGAAAACGCGCGTGCTTCATCATTCGCCCTGCGCCTGTGCCTTGCTGCCCGCGCCACTCGCGCCATGCGCCGCACCGGCCTCGTGCTCGCCGTGCGGCTGCACGATGCGCACCGGCGTGCCGTCGACGATCGCGTCCTGCGGATTGACGATCACGCGCTCGTCGCCAGTGAGTCCCGACGCCACCGCCACGCGAGTGCCGAAGTCGGTGCCGAGCGTCACATTCACGAGCTTCACGCGATTTTGCGCATCGACGGTCGCCACCTTCACGCCGTCGGGGCGGAACAGGAAGGCGTTGCCGGGCAGCGTGATCGGCGTGGCCGAGCCGTCGAGCGCGAAGTGGACCTGCGCGTAGGCGCCGGGCAGCAGCTCGCCGCTGCGGTTGTCCACATCGACTTCGACCAGCATGGTGCGCTGCTGCGCGTCGACGGCGCCCGCCGTGCGCGCGACGATGCCGGGAAAGTGCTTGCCCTGCTCCTCATTGAGCGTGAGATACGCGTGCTGCTGCACGCGGATCTGCTGCGCGTAAGCCTGCGGTACGTTCGCGTACACGCGCAGACGGTCGGCCTGCGCAAGATGGAACAACTCCTTTTGCGAGGTGCCGCCGTTGCCCGCGTCGATGAGCGCGCCCACGTCCACGTTGCGCGCCGTGACGATGCCGTCGAAGGGCGCCGTCACGCGCTCGTACGACTGCAACTGTGAGAGCCGCGAGACGTTGAAGCGCGCGGAATCGAGCGTGGCCTTTTTCGCGAGCATGTCGCCGACTTTTTCGTCGGTGTCCTGTTTCGCCACCGAGCGCGTTTGCAGCATCTGCGTCCAGCGGTCGGCCGTGGTTTTCGCGAGCGCGTAGTTCGCTTCGGCGTTGGCGAGATCGGCGCGCGCGGCGCGCAACTGGTCGTCCACTTCGGGCGCGTCGATTTCGGCGAGCAACTGGCCCGCCTTCACGTGCGCGCCGATGTCGAAGTACCACTTGCGCAGATAGCCGCTCGTGCGCGCGTAGATCGGCGTGTCGAGAAAGGCCTGCACGTTGCCAGGCAGCACGAGGTCGAGTGCGCGCGCCGAGTGCTGCGGCGTGACCACCTGGACGGTCAGCGTGCTCGCGGTTTGTGCCTCGCGTTCGAGCGCCGCGTGCGCGCTGTGGCGCGACCAGATGCCCTGCGCCGCGAGGCCGAGCACGATGAGCGCGGCAAGCACGATGGGCCAGCGCCGCGGTTTATGAGGCGACGGCTCTTGCGGCGAAGGCGTTTGCGAATGATTCGTCATGACAGGGTATTCATGATTTGGGCACCACGTTCTCACTGGCGCGCTGGCGGCGCTCGCCGAGCTTGCGGTAGATGAGCGAGAACACCACGGGGACGAAGATCAGCGTGGCGAGCGTGCCCACCGCGAGGCCGCCGATCACGGCGCGCCCGAGCGGCGCGTTCTGCTCGCCGCCTTCGCCCAGGCCGATGGCCATCGGCACCATGCCGATCACCATGGCGAGCGCGGTCATGAGCACCGGGCGAAAGCGTGTGTAGCCCGCTTCGATCGCGGCGCGCGCCGCGTCGCCGTGCAGGCGCAACTGCTCGCGCGCGAAGCTGATGACGAGAATGGAGTTCGCCGTGGCAATGCCGATACACATGATCGCGCCCGTGAGCGCCGGAATGGAAAGCGTGGTGTGCGTGAGGAACAGCATCCAGACAATGCCCGCGAGCGCGCCCGGCAGCGCCGTGATGATGATGAACGGATCGAGCCACGACTGGAAGTTCACGACGATCAGCAGATACACGAGCACGATCGCGAAGACGAGCCCGCCGAACAGTCCGGAGAACGAATCGTTCATCGTCTGGACCTGGCCGCGCAGTTTGATGCTCGACGTCTTCGGCAGTTCGCCGCGCGTCTGGTCGATCATCTTCGAAATGTCGTCGGATACGGCGCCGAGGTCGCGCCCGTCGGCGGTGCCGTAAATGTCGATGGTGGTCTGCGCGTTGTAGTGCGTGACCACCGCGTCGCCCGATATGCGCTGCATGCTCGCGAGCGAGCCGAGTATGTTGCTGCGCCCGTTTGCGGTGAGCGGAATGTTGGCTAGCGATTGCAGCGAATCGATCGTGTATTGCGGGGCTTCGGTCACGACGTTGTAGCTCACGCCGTTGATCGGATTGAGCCAGAACGTGGGCGTGGTCTGCTGGCTGCCCGAGAGCGTGATGAGCAGGTCGCTCGCCACGTCCTTCTGCGTGAAGCCCGCCTGCTGCGCGCGCGTGCGGTCCACGTCGATGAAGATGCGCGGCAGGTCCGCGGGCTGCTGGATGCGCGCGTCGGCGAATCCGGGCACGCCGCGCAGCCGCGCGAGCAGCTTCGCCGCGAACGCGCGGTTGCCGGCCACGTCGCGGCCCACGATCTGCACGTCGATGGGCGAGGGCATGCCGAAGTTCAGCGTCTGGCTCACGATATCGGCGGGCAGGAAGGCGAACTGCGCGCCCGGAAACTCGTCGTTGAGCGTGCGGCGCAAGAGGCGCACGTAGCCGGCGGTCGCGTGATGGTCCTCATTCAGCGAGATCAGCACGTCGGCGTCGGACGTGCCGATGGTGCCCGTATTGCTGTACGAGAGGTTGATGCCCGAGACCGGCAGGCCGATGTTGTCGATGATCGAATGCAGCTCGCCCGGCGCAATCAGTGTGCGCACGCGTTTGTCGATACGGTCGACGAGCACGGCGGTTTCCTCGACACGCATGCCCGTTTTCGCGCGCACGTGCAGCGCGATGGTGCCCGCATCGACCTGCGGAAAGAAGTCGCGCCCGAGGAACGGCATGAGCAGCAGCGACGCGCCGCAGCAGGCGAGAAACGCCACGACGAACCACACAGGATGCTTCACGCGCGCCACAAGAAACCCGCGATAGCGCTCGCGCAGCCCCTCGAAGCCGCGCTCGAACGCGAGGTGCACGCGCATGAACGGATTGCGCGTCGTCGCATGCGTATGATGCGGGTCGGCGGCCTTGTGATGGTGGCGCATCAGGTACTTCGCGAGCGTGGGCACGAGTGTGCGCGAGAAGAAGTACGAGGCCAGCATCGCGAACACCACGGCTTCCGCGAGCGGAATGAAGAGGTAATGCGCCACGCCCGTGAGCAGGAACATCGGCACGAACACGATGCAGATCGAGAGCGTGGAGACGAGCGTGGGAATCGCGATCTGATGCGCGCCGTCGAGAATCGCCTGTTCCAGCGTCTTGCCTTGCTCCAGTTGCTGGCTGATGTTCTCGATCGCGACCGTTGCGTCGTCAACCAGAATGCCGACCGCGAGTGCGAGCCCGCCCAGCGTCATGATGTTGATGGTCTCGCCGAGCGCCGCGAGCACGATGACCGAGGTGATCATCGACAGCGGAATCGAGATCGCGATGATGAGCGTGGCGCGCCAGTTGCCGAGGAACAACAGGATCATGAGCGCCGTGAGCGCCGCGGCCATCAGCGCTTCGCGCAGCACGCCCTGCACGGAGGCGCGCACGAACAGCGACTGGTCGGCGACCGGATCGATATTGAGCGAGCTCGGCACGAGATTGCGCAGCGTCGGCATCATCTCCTTGATGCGATCGACGATCTCGAGCGTCGAAGTGTTGCCGCTCTTGTTGATCGTGAGAAGCGAGGCGCGCTGGCCGTCCACGCGCACGATATTGGTCTGCGGCACGTAGCCGTCGCGCACGTGCGCCACGTCGCGGATGTAAATCGTGCCGCTGTCCGTGGTTTTCACGGGAATGTCGTTCAGGCCCGCTAAGCTGTCGGGGCTTGCATTCATCGTCACCGAATATTCGGTTGCGCCTATTTTGGCCGTCCCCGAAGGCAGGATGAGGTTCTGCGCGCTGATCGCGTTCACCACGTCCATGGGCGAGAGATTGTGCTGCTGCAGCGCGCTCTGGTCGATATCGACCATGATCTGCCGCTGCTTGCCGCCATAGGGCAGCGGCGCGGAGGCGCCCGGCACGGTCGCGAGCTGCGTCTTCAGGAAGTTGTTCCCGTAGTCGAACAACTCCTGCTCGGTCAGCTGCGGCGAAGAAAGCGACAGGCGCAGGATCGGCACCGTCGAGGCGTTGTAGCGCAGGATGAACGGCGGCTGTATGCCGGGCGGCAGCGAGCGCAGCTGCGCCTGTGAGAGCGCCGTGACCTCGGCGAGCGCTTCCTGGATATTGGCATGCGGCTGAAAGAAGATCTTCACGACCGCGATGCCGTTCAGCGACGTCGATTCGGTGTGCTCGATATCGTTCACTGCCACGGAAAGGCCGCGCTCGTAGTTGAGCACGATGCGCTTTTCCATCTCGTCGGCGGGCAGACCCGTGTAGGTCCAGATCACCGAGAGCACCGGGATGTCGATGTTCGGGAAGATGTCCGTGGGCGTGCGCAGGATCGTCAGCGGCCCGACGATCAAAAGCAGCAACGCGAGCACGACGAACGTGTACGGGCGCTTGAGCGCGAGTCGAACGATCCACATGGAACGGCGGGTTCCTTCGCTGGTGGCGGAGTCTGGCTCGCGCGGCTGGTCTGGCCGCGGTGGCGAGCGTTCAGGTTATCGGTATCGTGGCCGGCTGTTGTGGGGCGCGTGAGGTCTTTGCCTGTGCTGCGCCGGGCCTTTGTGATGCACGGTTGGGACAGGACTATAGCGCCAGTCACCCTGCATCAGCGTACTTTTTCAGGGACTGCCCTAGCAAGGTCGCGAAGAGTGGGGTTTACCATCTGTTACAGTCAGGTTTTCGTAAGATGCGTGAGCGAAGCGGGGCGGGGTTGTGGCGGCACAGGGCGCTGTGAGCACGCCGCCGGTGATACACCCCCCTATTTTTTCGCTTTGCTCGCGCGCTCAAACAGGCAACAATGGGTAAGCCAAGGGCCCGGCCGTGCTTAAGCGCGCGGCGCGAGCGGGTCGCCCGAGGCGGGTTTGGATGCGCGCGCAACTGATCGTGCGCATCGGTTTTTTTGTCAGCATGCCGACCGGTCTTCCTTCGAGGGAGCCGGCGAAGGTAGCGAGGTAACGGGGAAACATCATGCAAATCGGTTCTATCGTCCGTACCGTTCATATCGCCGTGCCCCAAGGCGCACGCGGCATCGTGATGCGCATTCTCGGCGACATGGCGATGGTGACGTGGTATGCCGGGGAGCCCGGCACGTCGGCGCAACTCAACACCGAGCCCTTTTTTCTTGAAGATCTGATCGATACGGGCGAGCACGTCATGCCCGCCGGCGCGCAGATCCACTAAGCCTGGGCCCTGTGACACGTTGACGAGGCGCTTGCGTCTCGTCGCAGGGTCGTGCGCCGCTTTTGTGTTCATCGTGTCTGCCGTGCGCACCGATTGCTCGCCGGCACTGCCCGCAAGAGGCACAATTGCGGGTATGAATTACGATCCTTCTCCTGTCCCGGGCGGCCCTTCCGGTCCCGGCGACCAGCAAGCCGCGCCGTACGCGCGCCTCACGCCCGAATGCGTGCTCGACGCCGTCGATGGCGTGCTGATCCCAGCCGGGCGCCGCACGGATGGCCGCATGCTCGCGCTCAACAGCTACGAGAATCGCGTGTACCAGGTGGGCGTGGAAGACGGGCCGCCGCTCATCGCCAAGTTCTATCGCCCCGGGCGCTGGAGCGACGAGGCGATTCTCGAAGAGCACGCATTCGTCG
This sequence comes from Paraburkholderia sp. CNPSo 3272, assembly GCF_024206495.1. GTDB lineage: Bacteria > Pseudomonadota > Gammaproteobacteria > Burkholderiales > Burkholderiaceae > Paraburkholderia. The sequence continues at coordinate 47,900 of NZ_JAMBPQ010000037.1, forward strand.
CCGAACTCGCCGCGCGCGAGATTCCAGCCGTGCCTGCGCTCGCCTTCGAAGGGCGCACGCTGCACGAGTTCGACGGGTTTCGCTTCTCGCTGTTCGAGCGGCGCGGCGGCCGCGCGCCTGATCTCGACCGCAGCGACACGCTCGAATGGCTAGGCCGTTTCATCGGCCGCATTCACGCCGTGGGCGCGACCCAGCCGTACCAGGCGCGCCCCACGCTCGACATCCAAACCTACGGCTACGAGCCGCGCACGTATCTGCTCGAACACGGTTTCGTGCCCGAGGACCTGCGCGAGGCGTGGCAGACCGTGGTGACGCTCGCGCTCGAAGGCGTGGAGGCGTCCTTCGAGCGGGCAGGCGACGTGCGCGCGTTGCGCCTGCACGGCGACTGCCATCCGAGCAACGTGCTCTGGACCGATGCCGGCCCGCATTTCGTGGACTTCGACGACAGCCGCATGGGTCCCGCTATCCAGGATTTGTGGCTGCTTTTGCCCGGCGATCGCGCGGGCGCTTCGCGTGCGATGGCCGATTTGCTCGCCGGCTACGAGGACTTCTGCGAATTCGAGCCGCGCGAGTTGCATCTCGTCGAAGCGCTGCGCACGCTGCGTCTCATCCACTACTCGGCCTGGCTCGCGCGCCGCTGGCACGATCCCGCGTTTCCGGCCGCCTTCCCGTGGTTCAACACGCAGCGCTACTGGGAAGAGCGGATTCTCGAACTGCGGGAACAGATCGGCGCGATGCAGGAAGGACCGCTCTGGCCTGTGTGAACGTCGTGCGCCGGCTCACTGCGCGCTCGCCGGACTATCCAGCGCGGCGCCCTGGGCCGACGGCTTGACGATCAACTGCGCGCGCAGGTCGCGCGCCATCGTCTCGAACGCGGGTCGCATCTGCGCGAAATCGTCGGCGCTGCATACGTCGCTCGCGAAATGCGTTTGGCCCATACGCGTGACGCGCAGCACATTCGCCTGCGGGTCGAGCGCGTACTGCGAACTGAAATCGATGAAACGGTTGTCGGCGCGCTGCGGCATGGGGACGTCGAGTACGCGCATGCCCGGCGGCAGCACGATGCGCGTGCGCTCGGTCACCACCACGTTGCGGCACATGAAGGGCTGCGTGCGCCGCGATTCGCCGAGCCAGTAGCGCAGATTCGCGTCGAGCCCGCCCACGAAGCTCGTGAGGGTGGGCACCGGCGTCGTCATTTCAGGGTCGACGAAGCCGTCGAAAGTGCCTGTGAGCGTGAGCACGAGCGGACCTGCCGTGGCGTCGAGCGGGCTCGAGGCGAGCGTGGCGTTGCCGCGCAGGTTGGCGTTGCGCAGCTCCCATTGCAGCGACTCCTCGCGCTGCGCGGGCGTTTGCAGGCGCAGCACGCTGCGCGTCTGCTCGGCGGACCAGCCTTCTGACTGCAAGCGGTAGATGAAGCGCGCCGAGCCGTCGGGCGCGACCGTGATGTCGAGATCGCTTTCGCGCGTGGTCGTGGCCGTGGCGGGCGTGCGGACCTGCGTGCCGTCGCCGGCGAGCACGGCCTCGCGGTCCATGTCCGTCGACGGCAAATAGCCGAACTCGATGTTGCTAGCCGTGGAGTCCGCGAACATCTGCAGATCGGGCAGCCAGGTGATGACGTGATTGATCACGCCGAAGCCCGGCACGCTTGGCAGCGTGTAGACCGTGCCGCTGTTCACGAGCGCCGGCGTGCTGCGGATGCCCACGGCGCCGAGCAGCGCGCCGTAGAGCGCGACGTGGTCCTTGCAGTCGCCGTAGCGGTTCGCGAGCACGTCGGTTGCCCGGTGCGGCACGATCTCGCCGCGGCCGATATTCATCGCCACATAGCGGATGTTGCGGCGCACCCAGTCATAGAGCGTTTGCGCCTTGGCGCGCGCGGTGTCGTCGTGCGCCGTGAGCGTCTGCGCAAGGCGCACGATGGCCGGGTCGCGCGCGGTGGGGTCCACCGCCGCGTCGCGATAGACCTTCGCGAAGGCCGCGTAGTCGGGAAAGGTGGACACCATCAGCCGGTCGCCGTAGCTCACATAGGCGACCGAGCCATATTCGAGGCGCTCGAAATTCGCCTTGTCGTAGCGGTACTCGTAGCGCGTGCGGCCGTTCACCGTGGCGGGCGGGAGCACGGTGAAGCCGCGCGCGTCGGCGTAGAGCGGCACTTTCGCGGGCAGGTCGTAGATCACGCGGAAGTGGTGCGTGGGCGCGAGGTCGGGCGGCGTGAAGTCGCTGAACCAGCCGGGCACGAGCGGCACGCGCTGGATCTTGCGCCACGTGAGATGCACGCGTGCGCCCGGCTCCACGGCCGGGAACACGATCACCTTGTCCTGGACGTCCTGGAACATCGGGGCGTCGAACGAGCGCACTTCCTGCACGTCGCGGATCTGCTCGGGGCGCACTTCGTGACGCGCGCCCCGGGCGTCCTCGGTCCATGCTTCGAGCACGTCCACGTGGGCCATCTCACGGTTGAACCACACGTAATACTGGCCCGCGCGCGCGATGCCGGCCTCCGTGTTCACGCGCAGCGTGAGCGAGTCGAGCTTGGTGTACGAGCCGTCCGCGTTGACGGTGAAGGTCTGCGTTTCCGCCTCGTTGGTGTAGGGCGCCTGCGCGGCGCTGCCTGCCGGATTCAGCGCGCCCGCTTCGAGGGGCACCGCGGTGAGCTGCGCCACGCCCGGGCGCAGGTCGGCGGCGAAGGTTCCCGTGGCGGGGCCGAGCACGGCTAGGCAAAGAGCGAGAGCGAGGCGCATGGGGGGCTCGGCAGGTGGCGGGTCGCAGATAGGCGCTACTTCCGCCACTTAAAAGTCATGCAACCCGCTTGTCAAGCGGATGGCCCGCACACAGCCCGCAGGGGGCCCTGAATCGAGTGTTGAGTCTAAATGCCGGGCTGCGCAACGACAGGTCCGCTTGCAGCGTTGTCCGCGGCGTCATAAGGCGCACCCCCCATTTGCTGCGCGCGCAACAATCGAGGAAGCGCGGCGGCGCGCGGGCCATTGTAGGGCATATGTATGTTTACCTCATATTGCCAAGGAGGCGGTTGGGGACTAAGGTTCGTGCAGCCGTCAAGCGGCAATTAAGTGTTCCATGCGTTCGCGCATAAAAAGAGCACGAAAGACCACGCCTACCAACAGCCATTTTTGGATGGGGCCAGAGCGAGCGTTCACCCCGCGCTCTCAACCTCTGGTCGATTCGGGAGATCCCATGAGCAGCGTTGCAGATTCGACGCGCGGTGCGCAAAGCGCACCTTTCTTTTCCAAAGAGGCGACCATCGCCCCGCCGGGCTTTTCGCGCTGGATGGTGCCGCCCGCCGCGCTGGCCGTGCATTTGTGCATCGGCCAGGCCTACGCGTTTTCCGTGTTCAACGCGCCGCTCACGAAGGTGATCGGCATTACGCAGTCCGCGGCCGATGACTGGTCGCTCACCACGCTGGGCTGGATTTTCTCGCTGGCCATCGTCTTTCTCGGCCTTTCCGCGGCGTTCGGCGGCAAGTGGCTCGAACGTGTCGGCCCGCGCCGCACGATGTTTACCGCCGCGTGCTGCTTTGGCGGCGGTTTCCTCGTTTCCGCGCTCGGCGTGTATCTGCATCAGATCGCGCTGCTCTATCTCGGCTATGGCGTGATCGGCGGCATCGGCCTCGGGCTCGGTTACGTCTCGCCGGTTTCGACGCTGATCCGCTGGTTCCCCGATCGCCGCGGCATGGCAACGGGCCTCGCGATCATGGGCTTCGGCGGCGGCGCGATGATCGCCGCACCGCTCTCCGTCATGCTGATGAAGCATTTCGCGAGCGACACGAGCGTGGGCGTCGCCCAGACCTTCGTGGTGCTCGGCGTGGCCTACTTCATCTCGATGACGATCGGCGCCATTACCATCCGGGTGCCCGCGCCGGACTGGAAGCCGGCCGGCTGGACGCCGCCCGTCGTGGCGAAGAAACTCGTGTCGAACCAGCACGTGCATATCGACCAGGCGCTCAAGACGCCGCAGTTCTACCTGATCTGGCTCGTGCTGTTCCTCAACGTGACGGCCGGCATCGGCATTCTGGGCCAGGCTTCGGTCATGATCCAGGAAAGCTTCAAGGACACCGTGAGCGCCGGCGCGGCAGCGGGCTTCGTCGGCCTGCTCTCGCTCTTCAACATGGGCGGGCGCTTCGTGTGGGCTTCGGCTTCCGACTGGGTGGGCCGCAAGAACACCTACTTCATCTTCTTCGTGTTCGGCGCGGTGCTCTATTACGCGGTGCCGCAATTCGCGCAGAGCGGCAACATCGTGTTCTTCGTGCTCGCGTTCTGCCTGATTCTCTCGATGTACGGCGGCGGCTTCTCGACCGTGCCCGCGTATCTCGCGGACATGTTCGGCACGGCGTTCGTCGGCGGCATTCACGGCCGTCTGCTCACCGCGTGGGCCGCGGCAGGCGTGGCGGGCCCGGTGCTCGTGAACTACGTGCGTGCGTATCAGGTCGCACACGGCGTGGCGAAGGCCGATGCGTACACGATGACCGTGCACATCATGGCCTCGCTGCTCGTGGTCGGCTTCATCTGCAATCTGCTCGTGCGCCGCGTGGACGCGAAGCATCACATGAGCGAGACGCAACTCGCCGCCGGTAAATAAGGAGGAACGCGCAATGTCTACTCAAGCCGCCCCGAAATCGTCGAACAAGGCGCTGATGGCGATCTTCTGGCTCTACGTGCTGGTGCCGCTCGTGTGGGGCGTGACCAACACGCTCACGCAGGCGATGAAGCTGTTCGGCTGATGCCGTGACGCTCAGGTGAAGCGAGGCGGCGCGAGCCGCCCGCCCGAAACCCCTATTGCGGGCCGCAGACGAAAGTCGCGGCCCGCGGTTTTTTTGGGGGCGCAATAGTGACACGAGCGCGAGAAAGACGACGACGGTCGCTCACCTCACGCGTGAAGGCGCCCGCGCAGCCCTTCACACATCGCACGTCGATCCCGCGCCCGCCGCCTGTTCGCGCGCGGCTTTTGCGCCTTCCACCTGGAGAATGGTCGGCAGCGAGACGCCGTTCTTCGCAGCCGTGACCTCCGCGAGGATCGACACCGCGATCTCCGGCGGCGTGCGGCTGCCGATGTAAATGCCCACCGGCCCATGGAGGCGCGCGAGTTCCGCCTCGCTCAGGTCGAACTCCTTGAGCCGCTCGCGCCGCGCCGCGTTGTTGCGCCGCGACCCCAGCGCGCCCACGTAAAACGCGGGCGTCTTGAGCGCTTCCATCAGCGCGAGGTCGTCGAGCTTGGGGTCGTGCGTGAGCGCGATCACGGCGCAGCGTTCGTCGAGCTTCATGTCGAGCACCGTGTCGTCGGGCATGGTGCGTACGAGCGTCGTGCCGGCCACGTCCCAGGTGTCGGTGTATTCCTCGCGCGGGTCGCACACGGTCACCTGGTAATCGAGCCCCACCGCGATCTGGCAGAGATAGCGCGAGAGTTGCCCCGCACCGATCACCAGCATGCGGTAGCGCGGCCCGTGGATCGTGAGCAGGCGCGCGTCGTCGAAGTCCACGCCATCGGTCGCTTTCGCGGGGCCGAGCGTGGCGTGGCCAGTCGCCATGTCCAGTGTGCGCGCAACGAGTTCGCCGCGCTCGACGGTTTCGAGCAGTTCGCGAATGCCCGAGGCTTCGGAGAGCGGTTCGAGCACGAGCTGGATCGTGCCGCCGCATGGCAGTCCGAAACGATGCGCCTCTTCCGCCGTGATGCCGTACTTGACGGCTTCGGGCCTGGCGATCGTCACGCCTTCGCGGCGCACGCGGTCAATCAGATCGTCCTCGATGCAGCCGCCCGAAACGGAGCCGACCACGAGGCCGTCGCCGCGTACCACGAGCATCGCACCCTCGGGACGCGGCGACGAGCCCCACGTTTTCACCACCGTCACCAGCAGCGCGCGGTGCCCTGCGTCGAGCCAGTGCGCGCTGGATTTCAGGACTTCGAGATCCACGCTGTCCATGATCGTTTCCTCTTCGGTGTTTCCTCTGCGCCTTCGCCTTGCGGCTGGCTTTCTGTGTCACTCGCGGCAGGCTCCGCCGCCTCGCCGGTATTTTGCTGTGCGCCGCCGCCCAGTTGTTCCCCGAAACGCTTGAAAAACTCGCTGGCGATCTTGCGCGCCGCGCCGTCCACGAGCCGCGAGCCGATCTGCGCGAGCTTGCCGCCCACCTGCGCGTTCGCGGTGTAAGTGAGCGTGGTCGATTCGTCGCCGGCGGCTTCGAGCTTCACGTGCGCGTCGCCCTTGCCGAAGCCTGCTGCGCCGCCCTGGCCCTCGAAGACGATCGTGTAGCTGTTCGGGGCCTCGATGTCGGCGAGCTGCATGCGGCCCTTGAAGCGCGCCTTCACCGGACCCACCGCCGCCGTCAGCGCGACGGCGTAGGCGTTCTCGCCGTCGGCTTCGATGCTTTCGCAGCCCGGTATGCACGCCTTGAGAATCGCCGTGTCGTTGAGGGCTTCCCAGGCGCGCTGTTGCGGCACCGGCAGCGTGTGGCTTTCGGTCAGCTCCATCGTGTTTCTCCTTGTGCCGGGCGCGCCTGCAGGGTGTGCAATGCGCGTGCCGGTTGTGGCAGATCAGTCGCCAGATGCGTTGCCGCGCGAGGCGCAGGCCCGATCGGCGCGGCTTCGCACAGGCTGCGCGCGAACGCTTCGAGGCTGTCGAGATTGTGGACGGGGTAATGCGCGTCGACGTGGGGCAGCATCGCCTGCACGCCGCGCGCTTTCGGCGCGAAATCGCGATAACGCAACAGCGGATTGAGCCAGATCACGCGATGCGCGAAGCGGTGCAGGCGCGCCATCTCGTCGCTTAACAGGCCGCACTCGTCGTGATCGAGCCCGTCGGTGACGATAAGCATCGTCGCGCGTCCCCCGAGCATGCGGCGCGCCCAGCGGCGGTTGAATTCCGCGAGCGTGGCGCCGATGCGCGTGCCGCCCGACCAGTCAGCGACCTGGCTGGCGAGCTGTGCGAGCGCGACGTCGGGGTCGCGTTCGCGCAGCGCGCGCGTGGCGTGCGTCAGGCGCGTGCCGAACAGGAACACCTGCAGGCGTTCGCGCGATTGCAGCAACGCGTGGCAGAAGTAGAGCACCGCGCGCGAGTAGCTGCTCATCGAGCCGGAGATGTCGAGCAGCAGCACGAGCGGCAGCTTGCGTTCCACGGGCGCGCGATATTTCCAAACGGTCCAGTCGCCGCCCGCGCGCACCGCGTGGCGCGCGCTCGCGCGCAGATCGGCATGCGTGCCGCGCGACGAGGCCTTCAGGCGCCGCGTGCGAACGGTGGCGAGCGGCAGGCGGCGTGCGCGGATCAGGTGGCGCAGCGCGCGCCATTCGTCGGCGGTGAGCGTGTCGAAGTCGCGCTGGCGCAGCCGTTCTTCGGCGCTGAACGTGGCGTGTGCGCGCAACTCGTGTTCTTCGTACGAGGGCGGTGGCTTCGCGCCGGGGCGATGGGCAGGACGCGCCGCGAGCGCGTCGGCTAGGCGGTTGTTGCGGCGCGGCGGCGGCACGCCGCCTTGCACCTTCGGCAGCAGCAGCGCGCGCAGCTTGCCTTCGAAATCCGGATCGCGCCAGAAGAGCGCGAAGGCGGCGTCGAAGATCTCGCGCTCGTCGGGCGCGCTCGTGAGGAGCGCGGCGAGCGCCGCATGCACGTCGTCGCGGCGGCCGAGGTCGATGTGGCGCAGCGCTTCGATCGCGTCGACGGCGCGCGAAGGCGACATCGGCAAGCCTGCGCCGCGCAGCACGCGCACGAAATGCACGACGTTGCGCGCGAATACGGGCGCCAGCGTGGGCATGGCGGCGGGCGACAGGGACGGAAGGGATGATGAGGCGGAGGGCATCGTGCTCAGTCCGCGAGCGCGAGCGTCTGCGCGATGCGTTGCGCGTCGAGCTGCGCGAGGTCGTCCTGGTACTTCAACAGTACGCCGAGCGTGTCCTGCACCGACTGCGGATCGAGTTCCGTCACGGCGAGCGCGCTAAGCGCGCGGCACCAGTCGATCGTTTCCGCGATGCCGGGCGCCTTGAAGAGATCCATCGTGCGCAACTGGTGCACGAACGCCACGGCGCGCTGCTGCAGTTCGGGCGCGGTTTCAGGCGCGCGCGTGGCCACGATCGCGAGTTCGCGCGCGCGGTCCGGATAGCCGAGCCATTGATAGAGACAGCGCCGCTTGAGCGCGTCGTGCACTTCGCGCGTGCGGTTCGACGTGATTACGACGAGCGGCGGCGTGCTCGCACGCACGGTGCCGTATTCGGGAATCGATACCTGGAAGTCCGAAAGGAGTTCGAGCAGGAAGGCTTCGAACGGTTCGTCGGCGCGGTCGATTTCGTCGATCAGCAGCACGCGGCGCGCGCCCGGGTTTTGCGGATCGGGTTGCAGCGCCTGCAGCAGCGGTCGCTTGAGCAGGAATTCGTCGCGATAGAGCGTATCGTTGCGGGGCTTTTCGCCGTCGGCTTCGGCAAGTCGCAGCGCCATGATCTGGCGCGGATAGTCCCACTCGTAAAGCGCGCTCGCCGTGTCGAGCCCTTCGTAGCATTGCAGGCGCAAGACCGTTGTGCCGAGCATCGCCGCCGCGGCCTTCGCGAGTTCGGTCTTGCCCACGCCCGGCTCGCCTTCGAGAAACAGCGGGCGTTCCATGCGCAGCGCAAGAAAGAGCGCCGTGGCGAGTTCGCGGCTCGCGAAATAGCCGCGCGCTTCGAGTTGTGCGAGGGTGTCGTCGATCGAGGCGGATTGCATGCGGGATTCTGGCAACGCGAATCAAAGGCGGCGAGCGCTTCCACGTCCACCTGGAAGCGCTCGCCCTCGAGACAGCTAGCCGTTGGCCTTCGCCACCGCGCGCGCCGCGAGCACCGGTATCAGGTGCGCGCGATACGCCGCGCTCGCGTGCAGATCGGTGTTGAGGTCGTCGGCGGGCATCTTGACCGCGCGCGCGGCTTCGGGCGCGAAGTTCGTCTTCAGTGCGCTTTCCAGCGCACCCGCGCGAAATACCGAAGGCCCGGCGCCCGTGACTGCCACACGCACTTCCCCGGGGTACTTCGCGACGAACACGCCCGCGAGCGCGAAGTGCGAGGCCGGATTGCGAAACTTCTCGTAGGCCGCGCGTTCCGGCACCTGGAATTCGACGGACACGATCAGCTCGTCGGGTTCCAGCGCTGTTTCGTACATGCCGAGGAAGAAGTCGTCCGCTGCGATGCGTCGCCGGTCCGTCACCACCGTCGCATTCAGCGCGAGCACCGCCGCCGGATAGTCGGCGGCCGGATCGTCGTTCGCGAGCGAGCCGCCCAGCGTGCCGAGCGCACGCACCTGGCGGTCGCCGATCATGCCCGCGAGGTCCGCGAGCGCCGGCAGCGTGTCGCGGATCTGCGCGTTTTCGGCGACGTCGGCATGGCACACGGCCGCGCCCACCTTCACCACCTTGCCGTCCACCTGCACGGCTTTCAGCTCGGGAATGCGCGTAACGTCCACGAGCATGGTGGGCTGGGCGAGCCGCAGCTTCATCGCCGCGAGCAGGCTCTGGCCGCCGCCCAGGAATTTGGCGTCGGCGTCGGCCGCGAGGGCTTTCACGGCGCCTTGCGCGTCGCTCGCGCGCTGATAGTCGAATGCGTACATGGAGCGCCTCCGCTCAAGGTTGTGAAGGGGCCTGCGCGGCCTGGATCGCTTGCCATACACGATGCGGCGTGGCCGGCATCTGCAGGTCTTTCACGCCCAGGGAGCTGAGTGCATCCAGGATCGCGTTGATGACGGCGGGCGGCGAGCCGATCGCACCGGCTTCGCCGCAGCCCTTCACGCCGAGCGGATTGTGCGTGCACGGCGTGCCTTTCGCGGTTTCGACCGTATAGGAAGGCACATCCGACGCATGCGGCATCGCGTAGTCCATGTACGAGCCCGAGAGCAGCTGGCCACTCTCCTTGTCGTACACGCACTGTTCGAGCATCGCCTGGCCGATGCCCTGGCCGAGACCCCCATGCACCTGGCCTTCGACGATCATCGGGTTGATGACGTTGCCGAAATCGTCCACCGCGGTGAAGCGTTCGATGCGCGTCTCGCCCGTCTCGGGATCGACTTCGACTTCGCAGAGATACGCGCCCGACGGATAGGTGAAGTTGGTCGGATCGTAGAACGCGCTTTCGTCGAGGCCGGGTTCCAGCGTCTCCAGCGGATAGTTGTGCGGCACATAGGCGGCGAGCGAAATTTCCGCGAAGGTCTTCGTGCGGTCGGTGCCCGCCACGCGGAACACGCCGTCGGCGAACTCGATGTCCTCCTTGCCCGCTTCGAGCATGTGCGCGGCGATCTTCTTCGCCTTTGCCTCGATCTTGTCGAGCGCTTTCATGATGGCCGAGCCGCCCACCGCGATCGAGCGCGAGCCATAGGTGCCCATGCCGAACGGAATGCGGCCCGTGTCGCCGTGCACGATCTCGACCTGTTCGATCGGCACGCCGAGGCGATCGGCCACGACCTGCGCGAAGGTCGTCTCGTGGCCCTGGCCGTGGCTGTGCGAGCCCGTGAACACGGTGACGGAACCGGTCGGGTTCACGCGGACCTCGCCGGCTTCGAAGAGGCCCGCGCGCGCGCCGAGCGCACCCGCGATGTTCGACGGCGCGAGCCCGCATGCCTCGATGTAGCACGAGTAGCCGAGGCCGCGCAGTTTCCCCTGCGCCTTCGATGCGTCGCGGCGTGTGGCGAAGCCCTTCACGTCGGCGAGTTCGAGCGCGCGCGCGAGGCACGCTTCGTAGTCGCCCGTGTCGTAGGTGAGGCCGACGGGCGTGGCATACGGGAAGCTCGTGATGAAGTTGCGGCGGCGGATTTCGGCCGGGTCGATGTTCATCTCGCGCGCGGCTGTTTCCACCAGACGCTCGACCACGTAGGTCGCTTCCGGGCGTCCCGCCCCGCGGTACGCATCCACGGGCACCGTGTTGGTGAACACGGCCTTCACCTCGGCGTAGATCGCGGGCGTGGTGTACTGGCCCGCGAGCAGCGTGGCGTACAGGATGGTCGGCACGCTCGAGGCGAACGTCGAGAGATACGCGCCCATGTTCGCCGTGGTGTGCACACGCATGGCGAGGAACTTGCCGTCCTTGTCGAGCGCGAGCTCGGCTTTGGTCACGTGGTCGCGGCCGTGCGCATCGGAAACAAAGGACTCCGATCGTTCGGCGGTCCACTTCACCGGACGGCGGATCTTCTTCGCGGCCCACGTGAGCGCGACATCTTCGGCATACAGAAAGATCTTCGAGCCGAAGCCGCCGCCCACGTCGGGCGCGACGATGCGCAGCTTCGTTTCCGGCAGCCCGAGCACGAACGCGGCCATCAGCAGCCGCTCGACGTGCGGGTTCTGGTTCGCCACGTACACGGTTGAGGTGTCGTCGTATTGCGAGTAGCTCGCGTTGACGGCGCGCGGCTCGATGGCGTTTGGTATCAGCCGGTTGTTGACGATGTCGAGTGTCGTCACGTGTGCGGCCTGCGCGAAGGCGGCGTCGGTCGCCGCCTTGTCGCCGTGGCCCCACGTGTAGCAGGTGTTGTTCGGCACACCGTCGTGCACGAGCGGCTGGCCGGCGTCGGCGGCGTGCGCGGTGTCGACGGCGGCGGGCAGCTCTTCGTAGTCGACCTCGATCAGTTCGGCGCCATCCTTCGCGGCCTTGACCGAATCGGCGATCACGAGCGCGACCTGGTCGCCCACGTGGCGCGCTTTCTCGTGCGCGATCACGGGATGCGGCGGCTCGTTCATGGGCGTGCCGTCGATGCTGTGGATGAGCCAGCCGCACGGCAGGCCGCCCACGTTTTCCGCCGCGAGGTCCGCGCCGGTGAAGACGGCCACGACGCCGGGCGAGGCCTTCGCGGCGTCGATGTCGATGCGCTTGATGCGCGCATGGGCGTGCGGCGAGCGCACGAACACGGCGTAGGTCTGTGCGGGCAGCACGACGTCGTCGGTGTACTGGCCGACGCCGGTGAGGAAGCGGAAGTCTTCCTTGCGCTTGACGCTCGCGCCGATCATGCGATTGGTTTCGGGTGCGTTCATGGTGGCCTCCCGAGTCACGCGGTCGTGGCGGCAGCGGGGGCGCCCGCGCGCATTGCCTGCGCGCCTGCGGCCACGGCCTTCACGATGTTGTGATAGCCCGTACAGCGGCAGAAGTTGCCGTCGAGTTCTTTGCGTATGTCGTCTTCCGTGAGGTCGGGCCTGGCGGCGGCGAGGGCGGTCGCGCACATCACCATGCCGGGCGTGCAGAAACCGCATTGGAGGCCGTGGCATTCGCGGAACGCGGCCTGCATAGGATGCAGCTCGCCATTTTTCGCGAGGCCTTCGATCGTCGTCACCTCCATGCCGTCGCACTGCACCGCTAGCTGGTTGCACGACTTGATCGCGCGGCCGTTCAGGTGGACAGTGCAGGCCCCGCATTGCGCGGTGTCGCAGCCGACGTGCGTGCCGGTGAGACGCTGCTGTTCGCGCAGGAACTGGACGAGGAGCGTGTGAGGTTCGACCTCGGCGGTCACGGGCGCGCCGTTGACCGTGAGGCTAATACTGATCGCCATTGATTTGTCTCCAATGTCGACCGGAGCACGGCGCTGCGTGTGGCTCCGGTCCCATGCCAGATGATGGGATAGAGACCTGCCTGGGCCCGCTTTTTTACACTGAATCGACCGCCATAACCGCCCGCAGTAAAACTCGCCCGTCTAACGCATTGCGCCTCTTTCGCGCGCAACACACGGCGCCACGCAAACGACGCGGGGCGCTTCGGGCGGATCGAACGATTGCGGGTGGAGCGGAATCTGGGTCCGGCTGGTGCCTTGCTGTTCAGTGAAGCCTGGGGGTGACGCCCGGACAGTAAAGCACAATTTCCCGAATTTCGCTGCGCGGGGTTTTACCCTCCAGAATGCTTGCGGCGTGCGAAAAAAAACGGCCCGCCTCGATGACTCGGGGGCGGGCCGTTGCGTTGCAGTGCAGCGATCGGGGGATCGAAGCGCCGCGAACTTTACGCAAGCATCAGTCGTGATGCACGCGCTGGTGCGGTGCGTGCGCGAGACGCGAATGGCGACGCGAATAGCCGAAGTAGACGATGAGACCGAACGCGGTCCAGACCAGGAACGCGACCCACGTGAGCGGCTGAAGGTTGATCATCAGGAACAGGCATGAGCCCACCGCGAGAATCGGCACCACGGGCACGCCCGGGCAGCGGAACGCGCGCGGCAGGTGCGGGTGCGTGCGGCGCAATACGAGCACGGCGATCGACACCATCGAGAAGGCGGCGAGCGTGCCGATGTTGATCAGCTCGGCGAGCACGTTCAGCGGCACGAGCGCGCCGATCAGACCAAAGAAAATGCCGACGAGCCAGGTCGTGAAGAACGGCGTGGCGAAGCGCGGATGGACCTTCGAGAGCTTCGCGGGCAAGAGCCCGTCGCGCGACATCGCGTAGATGATGCGGGTCTGGCCGTAGCTCATCACGAGGATCACGGTGAGCATGCCGAGCACGGCGCCCAGATCGATGAAGCCCGCAACCCAGTTTTCGCCCACCGCCTGCAGCGCGAACGAAACCGGGTGGCCGACGTGGGCGAAGCGCGGCGAGGGCACGATACCGGTCACGACCGCCGCCACGGCGACGTAGAGCACCGCGCACACGGCGAGCGAGGCGATGATGCCGATGGGCAGGTCGCGCTTGGGATTCTTCACTTCCTCGGCGGCGGAAGACACCGAGTCGAAGCCGATGAACGCGAAGAACATCACGGCCGCGGCGCCGAACACGCCGCGCCAGCCGTTGGGCATGAACGGATGCCAGTTCGCGGGGGTGACGTGGAACACGCCCACGGCGATCACGAGCAGCACCACGGTCACCTTGATCGCCACCATGATGTTGTTGATGCGCGTGGATTCGCGCACGCCCACGGAAAGCAGCCCCGTGATCGCCATCATCACGAGGAAGGCGGGCAGGTTCAATAGCGTGTGCACGCCGGGCACGGCCCCGGGCGCGGCCGAGAGCGCGGCCGGCAGCGTGAGGCCGAAGCCGGAAAGCAGCGACTGCAGGTAGCCTGACCAGCCCACCGAGACCGCGGAGGTGGCGAGCCCGTACTCGAGCATCAGGTCCCAGCCGATCACCCACGCGGCCAGCTCGCCGAGCGTCGCGTACGAATAGGTGTAGATCGAGCCGGCAACGGGAATGGTCGAGGCGAACTCGGCGTACGCGAGCGCGGCGAAGCAGCAGGCCACGGCCGCGATCAGGAACGAAACCATGAGCGCCGGGCCGGCTTGCACGGCGCCCGTGCCGGTCAGCACGAAAATACCGGTGCCGATGATCGCGCCGATGCCGAGAAAGGTGAGGTCGAGCGCGCCGAGTGCTTTTTTCAGGCCGGCGCCCTGGGCGCTCGCCTGCAACATGTGCTCGACGTTCTTCTTGCGAAAGAGGGACATTTGGCGGGGAACTCCACGTAGAACGCGCGAAGGCGAGGAACTGGAGCCGTGGTTGACCCACGCCCGCCTGCGCCGGCTTCGCGTGCCGGATGTCTTTGGGGGGAAACCCTAAATTTTAGCGGAAGTCGCGCGCGAGACCGGTCGAGCAGGGCGCAAACGCTCGTTTGGCGCGGACGATTCCGCCGCCATCCGCGACGCCCGAGCGCGATCATTGCCTGGACCTGCGCAAACGGCGAAATTCGTTTCCGGACGAACGCGTTGTGGCGAGAAGGTCGCCTTGATGCCGCAGGGGGCGCCGCAGTCTCAGGCGCTGACGGTAGGCGAGAGGTCGACGAGCCGGTTGCTCATCACATAGAAGGTCAGCTCGGCGTTGTTGGTGAGCTTCATCTTTTCGAGCAGGCGCGTGCGGTAGACGCTCACCGTCTTCACCGAAAGCGAGAGCGCGTGCGCGATGTCGGTGAGACGCTTGCCCGAGGCGAGCATGCACAGCGTCTGGTATTCGCGGTCGGAGAGCTTCTCGTGCGGCAGTTGCTCGCCGTCCACCAGCACGTAGTCGGCGAGCGCTTCGGCCATGGCCGGGCTCACGTACTTGCGGCCCGCCGCGACCTGCTGGATCGCGGCGATCATCTGCGCGGCGTCCACCGTCTTCGACAGATAGCCGGCCGCGCCCGCCTTCAGCGCACGCACCGCGTATTGATCCTCGCGATACATCGAGAACATCAGCACCGGCACGCGCGGCGCCTTTTTCTTGGCGCGCTTGAGCACTTCCACGCCGTTCATGTCCGGCAGCGAGATGTCGAGCAGGACCACGTCGCACACATGCTTCGCGATCGCCGCGAGCGCCTCGGCGCCCGTTTGCGCCTCGATCACCTCCGCGGCAATACCGCGGTCGAGCAGCAACTGGCGAACGCCCTGGCGCACGACGGCGTGGTCGTCGACGAGCAGGATGCGATGGGTCATGAGCGGGCGCCTTCTTTGTTGAGGAGGGGAGAGGCGGAATGGGCCGCGACGAGCAGCGCGTCCCACGCGAAGCGCGCACGCACGGTCGTGCCGCGCGGAGCGGCTTCCTGCTGGGCGTCGTCGTGATGCGCGCGCGCGATGCCGCCCTTCACGGCGCGCAGCGAGCCGCCGAAGGCGGCGCAGCGCTCGCGCATGCCGGCGAGGCCGTAGTGGCCGGAGCGGCTCTCGAGCTTGCCGGCGTTGTCGTCGCCGTGAGCGCCTGGCAGGCCGCGGCGCGTGCGCGTTGCGACGCGCGCGAGGCCGATGCCGTCGTCGGCGATGGTGAGCGTGAGGTGGCGCGCCGTGCTTTCGAGCCGCACCTCGGCGCAGGTGGCCTGCGCGTGGCGCGCCACGTTGGCGAGCGCTTCCTGGGCGACGCGGAATACGGCGAGCGCGGCCTCGGCGGGCAGGCGGGCGAGGCGTGCGTCGCCGCTGGCGTCGGCTACGCGTGCGGCAAGGCCCGTGCGCGCCGCGAAGCTGTGCACCCACGACGAGAGCGCCGGCGCCAGGCCCGCGTCGAGATGCGGCGCGTGCAGGCCGTCGAGCACCTGGCGCATCGCGCCAGTCGCGGCTTCGAGCGAGCGGGCGACGAGCGCGAGCGCCTGGGCGCACTGCGGCGGGGCGTCGGCGGGCAGCCAGGTGTGGACGTTGGCGAGCGCGAAGTGCGTAGCGGCGAGTTCCGCGCCGACGCTGTCGTGCAGATCGCGCGCGAGCCGGTGGCGTGCGGCTTCGTCGGCGTGAATGGACTGGGCGGCGCTGCCGTGGGCAAGCGCCCGGCTCCCGCGCCGGCGCGCGCCGCGCGCTGGCGCGGCAATTTGCCGATGCGCGCGGTCGAGGTCTTCGAGGGCGGCCATCGTGGCTGCCTCGTCGGCGGCGGCGGACCATGCGAGGAACGCGAGGCCGTCGACGCCATGAGCGGCGCGCGGCGCATCGCCGGCGGGCGTGCGCGCGTTCGGCGCGGCGTATCTCGACGTATCCATCATTCCCCCGTTCAGGAACCGGTTCCTGCTGTCAGACGTCCGTCGGGATTTGGTCCCGTTGCGTGACGGCGAACAGCACGGCGCAGCGTAACGAAATTTACAACCAGTAACAACCTGGCTCTGCCCCTGGACGCCTCTCAGTGTGTCCAATGTTGCGCTGCGATAATATCTTAAAAAAAGAAAAACTTCAGGCTGGACAAGGGTTAGCGGCCAAACTTCAGGTGTAGCATGAAGTCGCGGCGCTTTGTCATGTAGGAAAAATACTGACAGGAAAGGTATCGCATTTGTGTGACAACTGTAACTGCGTCTGCGACAAAATAAAGGGCCAAATAAAAATGCGCAGGCGAAAAAAAACCGGAGCGCCGGGCTCCGGTTCTTCGATTCGCGAGCGATCTCGCGCGGGTGCTTATCCGACGAACGCCTTTTCCACCACGTAGTGACCCGGCTGGTTGTTGCTGCCTTCCGTGAGGCCGGCCTTTTCCAGCAGCTCGACGGTGTCGCGCAGCATGTGCGTGCTGCCGCAGAGCATGATGCGGTCGCGCTCGGGCGAGAACGACGGCAGATCGAGGTCTTCGAACAGCTTCTTCGTGTCGATCAGCTCGGTAATGCGGCCGCGGTTGTCGAACACTTCGCGCGTGACGGTCGGGTAGTACACCAGCTTCTCGCGCACGATCTCGCCGAGGTATTCATGCTCGCGCAATTCTTGAGTGATGAAGTCCTTGTACGCGAGTTCGTCGACGAAACGGCAGGTGTGCGTGAGCACGATCTTGTCGAAGCGGTCGTAGATGTCCGGGTCCTTGATGATCGACATGAACGGCGCGAGGCCCGTGCCGGTCGAGAGCAGCCACAGCACCTTGCCGGGCAGCAGGTTGTCGGCCACCAGCGTGCCGACGGGCTTTTTGCCGATCAGCACCTTGTCGCCGATCTTCAGATGCTGCAGGCGCGACGTGAGCGGGCCGTCCGGCACCTTGATGCTGAGAAACTCCAGATGCTCTTCGTAGTTGGCGCTCGCGAGCGAGTACGCGCGCATCAGCGGCTTGCCGTCCACTTCGAGGCCGACCATGGTGAACTGGCCGTTGTCGAAACGCAGGGCCTGGTCGCGCGTGCAGGTGAAGCTGAAAAGCGTGTCGGTCCAGTGATGGACGCTCAGAACGGTTTCTTCGGTGAATTTGCTCATGGTTCCTGAAGTGCGAAACAAGCGCCGCCTGACTGCGGCGATCCTGCCGGCCTGCTGTCCAGTACAGCGTAGCTTTGACGATATGCCCAGGACCCGGCGGCCAGGCTTTACGCCACGGCAGGCAAGTCCCTGTTGTTTTGCCAGTTCGCCCCGCTGCGAACGAGGCGCAATCAGCCATTTTACCGCGCTCGAGCCGCAAGGACCCGGTCGGGTCCTGCTTGTCGGTCTGCCTGGACCGGGTTGGGTCCCCCCTGCGCGGCAAGGGAGGGTGGCTCGCTGCGGCGGTGTGCTGGCATCCGCGCGCGGGCGCAACACGCAACGGCGGGGTCTGCTGGCGACGGCAAAAGGGCGGGTCAAACTTCGCCGGCCTCGCGGGCCGGAGCGGACCTTGCCAGGACCCGCGAGAGCGGGCTCTCCTGCCGCTGGCGACACGCGCCGGATTGCGAAAACGCGATCGGCGTGTGCGAATTTTCGGCTAAATGATACCGGAAGGTCTGACAGGCCGCACCATTGACCCTGCTGACGGGGCAGTTTCGGCGCGGCTTTTAGGCGCCGATGCGCGCGCAATGGCGCCATTTTCCACGCTGCAGCGGTGGTGCGACGGTGCGCCGCGGCGCGCATGAGCGCGCCTCGCGGTCGTCGGCGAACGGGAAAGCGAGGCGGCAATGCCAGCCGAACGACATCGCGTCGGTCGGGTGAGCGTCGCGCAGATGCTTCGGCTGACCCGCGCGTCGCTGCCCAGCGCGTCAGTCTTCGAGCCGCAGGCGCGCCATGTACGGCAGGTGATCGGAGAGCCAGGCGGTCTCCTGCGCGGGCTGGATCAGCTCGACGGGCTTGAGGCCCCGGACGAACATCTTGTCGAGCGCAAGCGCCGGCGAGAAGGCCGGAAAGGTGCGCGCCGGCTCACCGAGCAGCGTCGCGACTTCCTGCAACCCATGCTCCGCGAAGAGCGGCACGGAGTCGTTGCGCCAGTCGTTGAAGTCGCCCGCCAGAACGAGCGGTCCCTGCGGCGCTTCCTTCACGATCCAGTGCGCGATCCAGTTCATCTGCCGCAGCCGCGCGCTGCGCGTGAGCGCAAGGTGCGCGCACAGCAAGGTGACGGACTGCCCGGCGATGTTTGCGCGCGCAACGAGTAGCCCGCGCCGCTCGAAGCGGTGCGCGGAGATGTCCCAGCGTCCGCCCAGATCGAGCGGATGCGGCGAGAGAATCGCATTGCCGTGGCGCCATGAAGGCTTGAACACATTGGGCCCGAGGGCGATCTGCAATTCGAGCGCGGTGGCGATTTCGGTGGCCTGGCAGTGCCAGACGTCGTCGAGCGGGGCACCCAGCTGCGCGCCGAAGGCCGAGGCGAGCACCGGTTGCGGCAAGCGGCGGGCCATCGCTTCCTGCAGAAACCAGGCGTCGGCATGGGTGGACTGCACCCAGCGCCGCATGGCCTCCCAGGCCTCGAAGCCCAGCGGCGAGCGGCCCTTGTGCAGATTCCAGCTCACGGCGACGAAGTCTTTGTCCAGTGAGGTGTCGATGAGCGGTTGTTCGGGATTTCGCATGCGTTTTTTCTAACGGATTGGGTCACGCCGGGTCGTGCATTGGATCGGTGCGGTCACTGTGCGGATGGCGGTGCGAGCGTCGCGCGCACCCGGTACGCAAGCGAAGGGTTCTGGTCGACGATCTGCCAGGTCACCCACTGCCCGTCGGGCACGACCAGGCCCGGATGGCTCGCGTTCACCTGGCGCGGCTGCGGCGGCAGGCGGCAGCCTTCGGGCGTACTCGGCGCGGCGTCGTTTTCTAGCGTTTCCTGCGCCTCGACGGACAGGACGACCAGGTTCGCGCGCACCTGTAGCGGCGAAACGGTGATCGTGCGCGACAGATCGATGCTGCCTGCAGGCTGGTCCTTGCAGCCCACGCTGTGCGAGACGACCTTGTGATGGGTGTCCGTGTGCGCCTGGCCGATCGAGGTCGTGCCATTGAACGCGTCGATTTGCTGGCCGTCGCGCATGACCTGCAGCTCCCACTGGACAGCGCCCTGGGTAACAGGCGCCGCCACGGGCGCCCCGGCGGTTCCCGCGGGCGCTGTGGGCGGCGGCGGGGGCGTCACGGCCCGTGAGTTCGCG
>NZ_JAMBPQ010000038.1 GCF_024206495.1 Paraburkholderia sp. CNPSo 3272
TCCCCAGATCAAGGCGTTTTGCGATCAGTTACGCGCCAGAGGCAAAAAGACCAAGGTCGCATTCATCGCCGGCATGCGCAAGCTGCTCACCCAACTCAACGCCATGATGCGGGATGCCATTCCCTGGAATCCCCCCAAAGCGTGATTTCTTGGGGCTTGCCCCTTGACCTTCAATACAGTTGCTTTCTTTGCCGCCGCAAAGAAAGTAGGTGCCGCCCCGCACAGGGGCAACCCAGGCATACCGACGCGGACACAAGTAAAGGCCAAAGGCCACCAGGCTTCCAGCATCCGCGCACGCGGCGCATGCGCGACGCCCCAATAGTCGAGCGCCGATTCGAGGCAGGTCAGGCCGCACAGGCGCTTGGCCCAGAAGCGATAGGCGTCGGCCTGGTGAAGCCGCTCGCCCGCCAGTGCGGGTCGTCGCACGGGTCGGCGCCGCGCTCGACTATGGGCGCCACCCAGTGCGCACTGCCCCACTGGCTGTAATACGGCACGCCTTCATGCCGCCATGTCCCGCCGTTGCGCACATCGTCCAAACGATACCCCTCGCCGGAGTAAGGTTGATCTTCCGCGCGCGAGCGCACGGCGTTCAAAATCGTGCATCTTCGCAGCCGAGCTGCCGTCCCCGCAATGCCGCGAATATCGCAAGCCATGTGTAAACGAAGCCGAATATACGCCGACATTCCCGTTATTTGGCGCCGGATTACATTTAGCTAAGATAGCGCCGTCGTTTGGCATTTTATGCGTTTAGAATATCGTGCTCCCGTGTGCGGCCCGCGCGAGGTCCGGTCAGACCGGCCTCACGGCGCCACGGCATGATCAATCACAAACTGAATCCACGAACCCCTCCTTTGAGCAGTATGTCGAACGTTGCATACACAACCGACTCGGCCTCGGTGGCGGAGCGCGTACGCGAGCTGATGAGCCGTCACGGCATCGGCAAGCGCCAGCAAACGACCGAGCTGTGCCGGATTCTTGAGCTGAGCTTTTCACAGGGGCACCGCAAGCTGCGCGGCAACAGTCCGTGGACGCTCGCGCAGATCAAGAAAGTGGCCGAAGCGTTCGGCGAACCCGCAGGCCAGCTGTTCGGCGCGCAGTTGCTCGACCCCGGCATGGTCGGCGCCAGCGCTCAGGAGGCGATGCTCTGCGTCAGCGCCGCCGAACTGCCCTGCACCGCGTGGATCGGCGCACCGGTCGAGGCGGGCAGCCGGCCCGACTTCGTCGCCTACGAAAAGCAGGGCCAATGGCGCGTGGTGCGCCCGGACGGCGCGCTCTACCAGAACGCGCGCGAAGTCCACAAGATCGAGATCTACCCGCGCCGCGCCGAGTCCGACAAGCCGCTCATCGCCGTCGTGGACGACGACCGCTCCTCCGCCGACAACTTGCGCGACTACCTCGAGCACAGCGGCTACACGGCACTCGCGCTCTACGGCCTCGCGGCGTTCAACGAAGCGCTCGAAAACAACGTGTTTGACGGCGTGGTGATCGACTGGCTGTTCGGCAGCCAGACCGCCGCCGAGGCGATCCGCAGCGTGCGCGCCTCGGAGAACCCCGATGCGCCCATCTTCGTGCTCACCGGCGAACTGCTGACCGGCAAGGCCAGCGAGTCGGAGATTAGCCAGGTCGTGCGCCACTACAACGTGGCCTGCTACGAAAAGCCGGCGCGCATGGCGATTCTGGTCGCCGATCTTTCGAAGCGGCTCAATCGCGGTTAGCGCCGCGCATTGCTCGCTCAACCCGCTCGCCCCGCTCAGCGCCCTTCCACGGCTTTCAGGCCGCTGCGCGCGGCGCGCTCAGCGCGCGCTGCAACGCCGTGCGCAGCACCTCGTAATGCACCGGCTTCGTGAGCCGGTCGAAGAACGGCGCACCCTCGGCGCCCGGCGTCTTGCCCGCATTATCCGGAAGCGCCGCCAGCCCCGCGACGTCTGCGCTCACCGCAATCACGCGCGGCTGCGCGAGCACGCCCCGCGCGGTTTCGAGCCCCGCCACGAAGTCGTAGCCGTCGCGGCCCGGCATGTGCAGGTCGAGCAGCACCACGTCGCACGCCTCGTGCGCGAGCAGCGCTAGCGCGCTGTCGGCGTCGCCGGCCGCGAGCGCGCGGTAGCCCATATGCGCGACCATCTCGCAGAGCGAATCGCGCACGAGCGGGTTGTCGTCGACGACGAGCACCTGCGGCAGCGCCCGCGCAGGCAGCGCCGCTTCAGCGACGGCCGCGGGCGCCGGCGGCTCGACCGGCGTGACGGGAATGCGCACGGTGAAGGTCGTGCCTTTACCCACGCGGCTTTGCGTCTCGATCGTGCCGCCGAACAGCTCGACGAGGCCGCGCACGATCGCGAGCCCCATCCCCGCGCCCTCGTAGCGCCGCGAGCGCGACGTGTCGAGCTGCGTGAACTCCTTGAAGATGAGCGGAATCTGGTCCGGCGCGACGCCAGGCCCGGTGTCGCCGACGACGATCACGAGCGTGTCGCCGCCAGCGGGCTTCGGCGCGCCCTCTTCGTCCTGCGATGGCCGCGAGACCCGCCCGGGCGCCTGCAGCCAGAATTCGAGCCGCACCTTGCCGCGCTCCGTGTAGCGGATCGCGTTCGTGACGAGGTTGCCGGCGATCTGGCGAATCCGATGCGGGTCGGCCACCACGCGCCGCTGCGGTCCCACCCAAGCATGCTCGAACACGAGCCCGCGCGAGCGCGCCGCCTGCTCGTTCTCGTCGACTATCGACTGCAGCAGTTCGCGCGGCTCGAACTCTTCCTGGCGCAATTCGAGCTTGCCCGCGCCGAGACGCGCGTAGTCGGTAAGATCCTTCATTTGCGCTTCGAGCTGGCGCGCGGCGGTTTCGAGGCGCTGGATCACCTTGCGGTCGGCTTCCGAATGCGAGTTGAAGCCAAGCAGCTCGATCGACGAGACGATCGCGTGCAGCGGCGTACGCAGTTCGTGGCTGATCATGCCGAGGAAGGCGTCCTTCGCCATGCTCGCCTCGCGCGCGGCTCGGCTCGCCTGGTGCTCGGCTTCGAGCGCCGCGCGCTGCTGGTGCAGCAGGCGCGTGCGCCGGTAGCCGTTCATCACGAGCAGCACGCCCGCCGCCGCCGAAAGCACGAGCAGCACGAGCCCCGAGGCGAACAGTTCGCGGCGTTTGGCGATGAAGTCGTGCCGGATCGCCTCGCGCTCGGTCACGTCGGCGAAACGCCGGTTCAGCGCGAGGTCGGTCACCTGGGTCCAGTGCAGGTCGAGCGCCATGAGCATCGGCACCGCGCGTTCGGGGTTGTCCGCAAGCGTCGCGATTTCGGCCTCGAATGGCGAGATCGTCGCGGCCAGAATGGCGAGGTCGGCGTCCTGGCGGCCCTTCAGGCCCGGCGTCGAGTCGAGGGAGAGCGTCGAGCCCTTCATCACGTTGAGCTTCGACTGCAGCACCTCGTAGCGCAGGCGCACTTTGTCGAGATCGCGGTCGATGCCGTCTGCGAACATCAGCAACTGGCTCTCGAAGCGCGCGTAGGCGATCTGGAGCTGCGCGGCGTCCCAGTACAGGCCGTCGTAATTGCCCGTGATGCGCTGCACGACCTGCGGATTGAGCAGGTTCGCGTAGAGCAGATAGCCGACCGCCACCACGGGCGGCGCGAGCGCCGCCATCCAGATGATCGCCTGCAGCAGGCGTCGCAAGGGACGTTGTATCACCCGCTACTCACCGCTTGATCGTCATCGACTTGATCTGCCACGCGAACTTCGAGTCGCCGGCCGCGCCGTCGAGCTCGAGCGGATGCTGGTCGCGTGGATAGATCAGAAACAACGGGCCGAAATTGCTCACCTTCAGGCGCTGGCCGTTCATCTCATAGGCGAGCACCACGCCATAGCGCGCGGCGTCCGCCACGGGCACGACACAGGTGTAGTCGTCGAGCGTATGGATCTCGATCTGGCTGCCGTCGGCGCCCACGGCCTTGAGCACGTCCGAAAGCAGCGGGCCCGTGAAGGTCGAGCGCGGAGTCCACGTCGTGGCCGTCGTGATCGAATGCGCGGGCAGCGCGAGCAGCTGCGCCTCGCTGAAGTGATACGCCGTGTGGGACGCGTCGTTGGTCACGCGCACCCCGCCATCGACGTCCAGCGAAAGCGAACCGGTAGATCCCGCCGCTTGCGCGGAAGGTGCAAAAAACGGCGCCGCGCCCGCGAGCGCCACCACGGCGGCGCAGTGCCGCCAGCCTGGCCATCCCATCTTATGCCACATCTTGCCCGAGCCCTTTCGCGCGATGATTCGCGTCGTTTTCGTGTGTCTTCGCGCGGCGCTACGTCGCGTTTTGCGGCCATGCGCCGCTTTTTCCTGCTGCGTTTCCCTCGTTTTCCTGCTCCCTCCACCCGCCATGCCAGCAGGCGCTGGTGAGCATAGGCATAATATCGTCAAACATTGTGCTGACAATAGCCGTCTTTTTCTCGTACACCGGCATCGGAAACGCGCGCCGCGCGGTTGCCGATTACGCGCTTCGTCACCCATTTCGCCCCATGGATAAACCTGTCGTTCCGCTCACCTACGAACAGCTCGATCACTGGGTCGAGTCGCTGCAACCGGCGCTGATCGCAGAGGAATTCGACCTCGTGGTCGGCATCCTGCGCGGCGGCGCGCCGCTCGCGCTCATGGTTTCGCACGCAACGGGTGCGGCTGTCGCGTTCCTGCGCTATGACCGCGCCACGCGCGAGGTGCGTTGGGATTCCACGCTGCCGCTGCCCGAACCGGGCTCGAAAGTGCTGCTCTGCGAGGACATCGCGGGGCGCGGCCATACGCTCGTGGACTGCATCGCGTTCCTGAGCGAGCACGGGCTCGTCGTGCGCACGCTCACCGGCGCCTACGACGACCTCAGCCGTTTGCGCCCCGATTATTCAATCGACGCGAGCGGCTATTTCGCGCTGTTCCCGTGGGAGCGCCAGGCCTATACCGACCGCTATCGCGCCGACTGGGTCCGCGACGGCAAAGGCGAAGGCACGCGCATGGCCGACGACCACGAGTACGCCGTCTACGCCATCGATCTCGACGGCGTCCTGCTGCCCGACATCCCGATTGCACGCTACGACGAAGACCTCGTCGCCGCGCTCGCCGAGCGCGACGAGCTGGTGCCGTTCGAGCGCCTGCCGGGCATCGACATCAAACGCACGCGCGCGATCATCACGGGGCGTCCGGAGATCGACCGCGAGCGGACGCTGGCCTGGCTCGACCGCCACGGCTTCGGGCACCTGGAACTGATCATGCGCACGCCGGACGCGCATGACGACACGGCCACGGCCGTGGCTGCTCACAAGGCCGCGGCGGCCATCCGCAGCGGCGTCACGCACTTCATCGAGAGCGATCCGGTGCAGGCCATCCTGATCGCCCAGACTGCGCCGCTCCTGCGCGTGATCTGGTGGAACGCCCAGGCGCGCACGGGCACGCTGATCGGCGCCTCGGCGTGGAGCTGAGCGAGCTCGCTCAGAAGCCGCCGCGCCGGCCCTCGATGAACCGCGCGGCGCGCGGCGACGCCACCACAATGAGCTTCATGGCCGCACGCGTCGCGCCGACAAAGAGTTTGCGCGCGGCGCGCTCGTCGAATGACTCGAACTGCACCTCGGTCAGGATCACGCACGGCGCGGACTGGCCCTTGAAGCGGTAGATCGAATCGAGCAGCACGTCGCCCTCGCGGTACTGCGGATTGCCGAACAGGTCGTACTGGCCGGTGAAACTGCGCAGCCGGTGCGGGCCGAGCTGATCGAGTGTCGCGAACAGCGAATGCTCGCGTCCGCGCCAGGAAAGCACGACGATGTCCTGCTTGCGAAAGCCGAGCGAAAGCGCCTGCGTAATCGCACGTTTCGTGGCCAGAACTACTCCGGGTTCCGCGCCCGGTCCGGTTTCATGCTCGTCCCAGCTCGCCACCGTCACCTCGGAGCCGTCGAACGGACTCCCCGCCGCGAGCTGCGCGATGGCGGGCACGGTCGGTCCGGCCACGTCGCGCAGGAATGCGAGGATGTCGCGCGGGCTGCGGTAGTTCGTGTTCTCGCGCAGCACGGTCCAGCCCGCCAGCGCGAGCGGCTCGCGCACGTACAGGTTCTGCAGCGGATCTTCGAGCCACCACCATGCTGCGCCCGGCCGCAGCAGACGCTCGAGCGCACCGACCCACGGCTCATTGAAGTCCTGCCCTTCGTCGACGATCAGCACGTCGAACTGCCAGCGTTCGGCAATCGGCATCTCGCCGAAGCGCCGCACGAGGTCCTCGAACGCGCCGGGGCTTCCGAATTCGGGGACGTGGCCGCCGTCGCGCGCTACCCAGTCGCAAAGCTGGTGATAGGTCGCCACTTTCGCCCCGGGCGGCGCGAGCTGCGCGATGTGATCCGCGAGCGGACGGTTGAAGCACACGTAGAGCGTGCGCGCGCCGCCCGCCACAGCGTCCTTCATGACCTGGACGGCCAGTTGCGTCTTGCCCGAGCCCGCCGTGCCCGTCACGCGCAGGCGGAACGGGGCGAATTCGAGCCGCCGCGCCCACGTGGCGAGGCCGCCCGCGAGCCGCGTGACGAGCGTGCCGGCCGCGCCGAGCAGCGCGCTGGTGTCAGGCGTGAGCGAAAGTTCGTCGGCGAGAAAGTGATGGATCTTGGCGGCGCACGGCAGGCGCGGCTCGTCGGCGGGCATGGCTTCGAGCACGATGGCGGCGAGCTGCGCCTTGCGCGTGGCGTCGACGATGCGCGCCGGATTCACTCCCGCGATGGCTGGCTCGCGCACCACGTGGTCGGGGCAGTAGAACAGCTCTTCGAGCACGTAGGTGCCCGCGCCGAACGACGCCGTAAAGCGCCGGTGCAGCCCTTCGACCGTGCGCGCGAGCGCGATCGCGACGTTGCGCTCGGTTTGCATGTACGCCTTGACGAGCCCGCCGGCCGTTTCGCGTAAAAAGCCGGTTTTCTGCTCGACAATCATCACGCGCCCGGCCGGGCTGACGATCACGAAATCGGCCTCGCCGAAGACAGAAAAGCCTTCGGAAAGCCGCGTCCAG
Organism: Paraburkholderia sp. CNPSo 3272; assembly: GCF_024206495.1. Taxonomy (GTDB): domain Bacteria; phylum Pseudomonadota; class Gammaproteobacteria; order Burkholderiales; family Burkholderiaceae; genus Paraburkholderia. Next base: position 6,990 of record NZ_JAMBPQ010000038.1, read on the forward strand.
TGCACGCCGTGATAGACGGTGTAGCCGTTCGGCAAACCGCGTGCGAGCGCGGCGAGCGTTTCGCGCTCGCGCGCGGCGGCGCCGGTGGCTTCGAGATGCTGCCAGTCGTCGGGGACAATGCGGGCCATGGGCGGGTCTCGGACGGATGGGGAGGTTCGTGGCGGCCGCACGGACAAGCGAGGGAGCGGTGCCGCACGAAGCGGGCGCGGCGACGGAACTCCCGGCGCCGCGCAGCGCCTATTCTACGAAATGCATGGCTGCACAAATAAACCACGCGAGAATCGTGTATTGTGGCGGCCTGCGCCAGGCTTGACCCTTTTTCCTCTTGCAAGGAGTACGCGCCAGATGATCACGATCTGGGGACGCGCCAATTCGGTGAATGTCCAGAAAGTCCTGTGGTGTTGCGATGAACTCGTGCTGCCGTTCCAGCGCATTGACGCGGGCGGCTCGTTCGGCCATCTCAACGAGTCTTCCTATCTCGCCATGAATCCGAACGGCAAAATCCCGACGATCACCGACGGCACGTTCGTGCTCTGGGAGTCGAACGCGATTCTGCGCTATCTGGCAATGGAGTACGGCCCTTCGAGCCTGCTGTACCCGACCGACCCGAAGGTGCGCGCCTCGATCGAGCGCTGGCTCGACTGGTCGATCGGCACGCTCGCGCCCGTCGAGCGTCCCGTGTTCCTCGCGCTCGTGCGCACGCCGCCCGAACAGCGCGACACGGCGAAGCTCGCGGCCGACTTCGATCAGCTGACCCCGCTTTGGAGGCTGCTCGACCACCATCTGCAAGGCCGCTTCTTCATGGAAAACGAGCGCTTCTCGCTCGCCGACATCGTGCTCGGCGCGTACGCGCGCCGCTGGTTCGGACTCGAAGGCGTGGAGCGCGAGCCGCTGCCGAATGTCGAGCGCTGGTATCAGCGCATCGCTCAGCGCCAGGGCTTCCGCAAGTACATCGATCTGCCGCTCACCTGAGCTTGCGCTCCATGGCGGCGCGGGCGGGCCGGCGGCGCGCCCCGTATAATCGCAAGGATGAAGACAGCAAAACCGTCCCCGGACGCCCCGGCCTTGCATAGCGACACGCACGGCGAGGCGCACGACCACGCACACGATCACGGCCACGCCCACTCGCATGACGGTGTAGAGGGTGCTCCGGTCGAGTCCGCCCTCGCGATGGCCGAGGCCTATTGCCGCCAGCGCGGCGAAAAGCTCACGCCGATCCGCCGCAAGGTGCTGGAGCTGCTGCTCGCCTCCGGACGCGCGACCAAGGCGTATTCGCTGCTCGACGAAATGCGCCAGATCCATCCGGGTTCGGCGCCGCCCACGGTCTATCGGGCGCTCGACTTTTTGCTGTCGGCGGGGCTCATCCACCGCATCGAGTCGATCAACGCGTTCGCCGTTTGCCACGACCTCACGCAGTGTCAGCACGGCATTCTCGTGGTGTGCCAGCAGTGCGGCAACGTCACCGAGCTGCACGAGCCCAAGCTGCGCCAGGCGTTGGTCGCGCAGATCGAGGCCGCGGGCTACCGGCTCGCCGGCGACGGCATCGAGCTCAAGGGTCTCTGCGCGCAATGCCAGGAGATTCAGGCCAATTCGGCCGACAAGGCTGCACAGCCGGGCGCCGCTGCGGCGCCGGAAGCCACCGCGCAGTCCTCGTCCGTGAGCTAACGGTTCTTGCCCGCCGATTAGCGCGGGCAACAGACCGGCCGCGCCGCATGCCGCGGCGCTTCAGTCCATCCGCACCCGCACCTTTGCCGCCGCGCTACGCGCGCGGCGTCACTACGGCTGGCGCGCGTCGATCGCATCGCTCAGCAGCGTCACCAGTTCTTCCGGCCGGGCCGGCTTGGTCATGAAGTGCTGGAAGCCTTCGCCGATGCTGCGCAAACGCCAGCTTTCGTCGGTATGGCCCGTGAGCGCGACCGCGACGGTCGGTGCGTGATCGCCGCGGATTTCGTAGTCGCGCAGGCGCTGGATCAGGTAGAAGCCGTCCATGGCCGGGAGGTCGAGATCGCAGACCACGGCGTCGGGGTGCAGGCTCAGGGCTGCTTCGACGCCGGTTTCGGCGTCTTCGACTGCCACGACATGCGCACCTTCCGCCTCGAGCAGCGAAGTCAGTGACGCCCGGCTGTGCGGGTCGTCTTCGACGAGGACGATGGTCGTCCGGTCGAGTTTGTGTACTGCGTTCATTGTGTTTGCTTACATGCCTTTCTGTCTGTCAGGCCGAGTGCCGCAAGGCTGCGAGCCCGGAGTCACGCCGGGCGCACGGCAACGCGGGCCGTCCTGATAGAGCAATCTTGATGCCGTCCGGTTCCTGCGTGCCTCGCGTGCGCCTATCCGCGCCGCGCACGATAGCCGCATCACAAGACAGCCCGATGACGGCCGCGCTCACGCTTTGCCGCCCTGTTTTTTGTCCTGCTTTGGGTCCTGCTTTGGGTCCTGTTTCTCGTCCTGCTTCGAGCCTTGTCCCGAAGCCGCGAGCCCCTTGGCTCTGCCGGTTTGTGCATAGGCTTCGAGTGCACGCTGGCGCGCCAGTTCGTGCTCGACGACAGGTTCCGGATAATTTTTGCCGAGGCGCACGCCCGCCGCATCGAGTTGCTGCGCGCTGGCCTTCCACGGCTGGTGCACGAGCGCATCGGGCAGGCCCGCAAGCTCGGGCACCCAGTGCCGCACATACGCGCCGCGCGGGTCGAACTTCTGGCCCTGCAGCACCGGATTGAAGATGCGGAAATACGGCGCGGCATCCACGCCCGAGCCCGCCACCCACTGCCAGTTGGCCGGATTGCTGGCCGGGTCGGCGTCGACGAGCGTGTCCCAGAACCAGGACTCGCCCGCGCGCCAGTCGATCAGCAGATGCTTGCTCAGAAACGACGCCACGACCATGCGCACGCGGTTGTGCATCCAGCCCGTGTGCCAAAGCTCGCGCATGCCGGCATCGACGAGCGGATAGCCGGTCAGCCCGCGCTGCCACGCTTTGAGGCCGGCGGCGTCCTTGCGCCACGGCATGGCGTCGAAAGCGGGACGCAGGTTGCGCGTTGTCAGATCGGCGTAGTGGAAGCGCTGGTAATGACAAAACTCCCGCCAGCCAAGCTCGCTCGCGAACTTTTCGGCGCTCGCGGCGCGGCGCGCCGAACCGCGTCCGTGCGCGTGCTGCGCCGCCTTGAGCGCCGCCCAGACCTGGCGCGGCGAAATCGCCCCGACGGCGAGATACGGGGAGAGGCGACTCGTGGCCGCGCCGCCGGGTTCATCGCGCTCGCCGGCGTAGTCGAGGTCTGTGGCGAGGAACGCGCGCAGGCGCTCCAGCGCGGCTTCCTCGCCCGCGGGCCAGGCCTCGCGCAAGCCGCCCGACCAGTCGGGCGCGTGTGGCGCGAGACCGAGCGCCTCGAGCCTGGATGCGCGCTGGGTAAGACGTGCTGGCAGCGATTGAAAAATCATCCGTTCGGGTTCGCCTTCCGGCGGCGGCGGATCGCCCATACGCAGGCAGGCGCGCCAATAGGCGCTAAACACGCGGAACGGCTCGCCGGACTGATTGAGCACCGTCCACGGCTCGTTGAGGAGCTGAGCGCTGAAGCTCTCGACAGTGACGCCGCGCTCGCGCAGCGAAGCTTTGAGGGCGCTATCGACCTCGCGGTGCGCCGCACCGTAGCGGCGGCTCCAGTACACGGCTTGCGCGCCGGTTTCCGTGACGAGGGCGTCGAGCGTCGCCGCTTCATCGCCCTGCAGGAGCAGCAGGCGGCCGCCGCGCGCAGCCAACGCCGCTTCGAGCGCGCGCAGCGATTCATGGCGCCACCAGCGCGCCGCCCCGCCCTGCGGGCGCTCGCCGGATGCGTTCGGATCGTGGATCCAGACGCAGATCAGCGGCAGGCCGCTCGCCGCGGCCTGCGCGAGCGCAGGCTGGTCGGCGAGCCGGAGATCGTCGCGAAACCAGACGATGGCAGGGGCTCGATGCGCAAAAGCGCGGGAAGAAGCGGAAGAATAAGGCAGACCGGACCTCGACCGGGAAACATTCGCGCGGCACAACGCATGGGCCATGCCGCAAAGGTCCCGCAGCGTACCACGGCGCACGCTGGCGACTAATCCGTATCAATGCCCGTATCACTGCCCGTTTCGACGCCTGCATCGGCGCGTGCGTCGAGGCGGCCTGGCCCCACGCCTTCGGTGATGAGCGCGACCGCATGCCGCGCGATGGCCTCGACGCCCACGTGAGGCTGCTGCGCGTCGCCGCGCCACATCTGGCTGGTGGCGAGCGGCAGCAATGTGAGGCCCATCAGCGACTGGAACAGCAGCGCAGGCTCCAGTGCCGCGTTGAGCCGGCCCTCGCGCTGCCACCGCGCAATTGCCGTGTGGGCCTCCTCCTGGTGCTCGCGTCCGAGGCGCTCGAGCATGCGCTGGCGCAGCACGCCGCCCTCGCTGATGACGTCGCGCACCCACAGCGGCGGAAACCACGGATTGTGCTGCCCCAACGCCACGAAGCGCTGCACCAGCGCGGTGAGCGCCGCCACGGGATCGTCGGGATGCTCCGCGAAGATGTCGCCAAGCGACTCGCGCAGCGGCACGAAACGCTCGTCGATCAGCACGTCGATCAGTTGATCGCGGGTCTTGAAGTAGTAGTGGACCATCGCCGGCGTCACGCCTGCCTCGCGGGCGATGGCGGCAAGCGAGGTGTCGAGGATGCCCTGGCGCGCGAACAGCGCAAGTGCGGCTTCGATCAGACGCGCGCGTTGCTCCGCCCCGCCCGCGCCGCCGCTCGGCCGGCCGGGACGGCGCGCCGCGGCGCGGCTTGGCGTGCCGCCTGCGCTGTCGCGGGTGGGTTCTGGCACTTTCATAGGCGTTCTATCGGTGGCGAAATGAATTTTGACCAACTGGAATAATTGTCCTAATATTAACCTCCGAATTAATTAATTTCAAGATAGACGGACACGATGAAACCCAGCACGAAACACCCTGTGCCCGCTACGGCGGGGCTCGGCGCTCACGCGAACGCAGCGACGCCGACGTCGGGCCCGGCGGCTGCCGATGTCGGCGGCCATCCGCGGGGCGGCCATCCGCCGATCCGGCTGCTGTTTCCGGCGCTGCTGCTCGTGATGCTGCTGGCCGCGCTCGACCAGACCATCGTCTCGACGGCGCTGCCCACCATCGTCGGCGAGCTGGGCGGCCTCGACCGGCTATCGTGGGTCGTCACGGCCTACCTGCTCACGTCAACGATCGTCGTGCCGCTCTATGGCAAGTTCGGCGACTTGTTCGGGCGCAAGATCGTGCTGCAGGCCGCCATCGTGATCTTCCTGATCGGTTCGGCGCTTTGCGGCGTGGCGCAGAACATGGAGCAGCTGATCGTGCTGCGCGCCCTGCAGGGCATCGGCGGCGGTGGCCTGATGGTCGTGACGATGGCCGCCATCGGCGACGTGATCCCGCCCGCGCAGCGCGGCAAGTACCAAGGTATGTTCGGCGGCGTGTTCGGCATCGCCACGGTGATCGGCCCGCTGCTCGGCGGCTTTCTGGTCGAGCATCTGTCGTGGCGCTGGATTTTCTACATCAACCTGCCGCTCGGCGCGATCGCGCTCGTGGTGATCGGCGCGGTGTTCAAGCCGCGGGCCTCGCACGTGAAGCACGTGATCGACTATATGGGCGCGGGCTGGCTGGCCGCCGCCCTCACCTGCCTGATCCTCTTCACGAGCGAGGGCGGCTCGCTGCTGCCGTGGACTTCACCTACGCTCTGGCTCACGCTGCTGCTCGGCATCGTCGCTGTGGCAGGCTTCATCCACGAGGAAAAGCACGCTGCCGAGCCCATCATCCCGCTCGAGCTCTTTCGCGAGCGCACCTTCGTGCTCGCGAGCCTGATCGGCTTCATCGTGGGCGTGTCGCTGTTCGGCTCGGTCACGTTCCTGCCGCTCTATCTGCAGGTGGTGAAGGGCTCGACGCCTTCGCAGGCCGGCATGCAGATGCTGCCGATGATGGGCGGCGTGCTCGTGATGTCGATCATCACGGGCCGCGTCATCAGCAAGATCGGCAAGTACCGCATGTTCCCGATCGTGGGCACGGCGCTCGTGGCCGTGGCGATGATGCTGCTCGCGCGCCTGCAGATCGATACGCCGATTCACCTCATGTATCTCTACATGGGCCTGCTCGGCTGTGGCCTCGGCATGGTGATGCAGGTGCTGATCCTCGCCGTGCAGAACGCCGTGGAGTTTCGCTACATGGGCGTGGCCACGTCGGGTGCGACGCTGTTCCGCTCGATCGGCGGCTCGGTGGGTGTGGCCGCGTTCGGCGCCGTGTTCTCGCATGGGCTGCACGCGCGGCTCGAAAAGGTGCTCACCGCCGACGTGGAACTGCCGCAGCCGCTCACGCCCGACGTGATCCACCACCTGCCGCCTACGCTCCACGCGCAGTATCTCGATGCGTTCGCTGGCGCGCTGCACACGGTTTATCTGTCGGCTGCCGTCGTGGTGGTGTTCTCGTTCGCGCTGTCGTGGCTGCTGCGCGACGTGCCGCTGCGCAAGCAGCATTGAGCGCATTTCCCATGCTTTTCGGTTCAAGGCGGCCGGCAGCCAGTCCATGTTCTACCGGTACGTGAGCGCGCTGTGCGCGATTTCGCTGATCGTCTCGTGGCGCATGCGCGGTCCTTCGAAGGAAGGCTATCTGTGATGCATAGGCGCGGCCGCTTCATGCCGGCTGCGCCACCCGCTCCATCGCACGCTGCAATGTTTCGTAGACCTTCGGACGATTGCACTGCGAAACATTGAAACGCAGAAAATCGCTCGCGCTGCGCGACACGCTGAACACATTGCCCGGCGCGAGCACCACGCCTTCCCCCAGCGCCTCGCGCGCGACCTGCGCGGCGTCGAGTCCGTCCGGGAGCTGCGCCCACACGAACAGTCCCGCCTGCGGCCGCGTCCACGCGCTCAGGCCAAGCGCCGAGAGCCGCCGCAGCGTTTCGCCCATCGCGTCGGCGAGCTTCGAGCGCAAGCCGTCCAGGTGCCGCCGATACGTGCCGTCGACGAGCAGGCGGTGCACGAGTTCCGCCACCATCTCCCCGTTGCCGAACGAGACCGCGAGCTTCAGATCCACGAGCGGCTCGATCCAGTCGGCGCGCGCCGCGATGAAACCGCAGCGCGCCGCCGCCGACATCGTCTTCGAGAAGCTGCCGATCGTCACGACGCGCGCGAGCCCGTCGAAGGCCGCGAGGCGCGGCGCGGGCTCGATCTCGAAGTCGGCGAAGATGTCGTCCTCAACGATCAGGAGGTCATGCTCCTCCGCGAGCTTGAGCAGGCGATGCGCGACGGCGGGCGCGAGCGTCGCGCCAGTGGGGTTGTGGACCGCCGAGTTCGTCACGTAAAGGCGCGGGCGCGAATCGGCCAGCGTGCGCTCGAACGCGGCGAGATCCGGGCCCGTCGGCGTATACGGCACGCCGACCACGCGCACGCGATGCGCGCGCAGCAGCGCCTGGAAATTGAAGTAGCACGGGTCGTCCACGAGCACGGTATCGCCCGGTTCCAGCAGAAAGCGGCACAGCAGGTCGAGGGCCTGGGTGCCCCCGTCGGTGAGCACGATCTGCTCCGGCGCGGCGTCCACGCCGTGCTGGCCGAGCCGCCATGCCAGTTGCTGGCGCAGCGCCGGCAGGCCGAGCGGCGACGCGTAATCGGTGAGCGGTGCGCGCGGGTCGCGTGCGAGAGCGCGCAGCGCGCGCCGCACGGCGTCCTGCGGCAGCCACGAGGCGGGCAGCCAGCCGCAGCCGGGCCGCAGCGCGTCGGCCTCGCTCTGCAGCGACTGGCGCGTGAGCCAAAGCGGGTCGATCTCGCGGTCGAGTTGCGGCCCGAGCGCGGCGAGCGCGAGCGGCGGCGCGTGTCCGGCCACGAAAAATCCGGCGCCGCGCCGCGCAACGAGCACGCCTTCGGCAACGAGGCGCTCGTAGGCCTCCACCACCGTCGAATTCGACACGCCAAGCTGCCCGCTCATCGCCCGGATGGACGGCACACGGGCGCCTGCGGCCAGCGAGCGCGCGGCAATGCGCTCGCGCAGCGCCTGCATCACCTGCTCGACGCGCGTCATGGGCAAGGCTTGCGTCCTCGATCTGTCTTTCATCTGTACTGCTCCGTGTTCAACACAGTTTGAACAAATTGTACTGTTCTGTAGCTTACCTTCCCGCGGCGGGACGCGCATCATCTGCGGATCGATCACCGATGTTTCCTCTTGCCAAAGCCCATGCGCAAAACGCTCGATTCCACCACCGACGGCTGGCTCTGCGGTCTCGCAGGCGTCCTCATCTTCAGCGGCTCGCTGCCCGCGACGCGACTCGCCGTGCTCGACCTCGACCCAGTGTTCCTCACCGTCGCGCGGGCGAGCATCGCGGGCGGGCTCGGCGTGCTGCTGCTCCTTGGGCTGCGCGCGGCGCGGCCGGCGCGCGCCGAGCTGTGGCCGCTCGTCATCGTCGCGCTCGGCGTGGTGGTGGGCTTCCCGCTCCTCACGGCGCTCGCGCTCCAGCGCGTGAGTTCGGCGCACGCCATCGTGTTCGTCGGCTTGCTGCCGCTCGCCACGGCCGTGTTCGGCGTGCTGCGTGCGGGCGAGCGTCCGCAGCCGGCCTTCTGGATCTTTTCCGCGGCGGGCAGCGCCGCCGTAGTGGCGTTCGCGCTGCGCCACGGCATCGACGCCTCGCCGCTCGGCGACGCGCTCATGCTCGGCGCGATCGTCGCGTGCGGGCTCGGCTATGCGGAAGGCGCGCGGCTCTCGCGGCGCCTCGGCGGCTGGCAGGTGATCTGCTGGGCGCTCGTGATCTCGCTGCCCGTAATGGCGCCGCTCGCGTGGTGGCTGCGGCCTGCGTCGTTCGCCGCGGTGGGCGCGGCCTCGTGGTGGGGGTTCGCCTATGTGTCGGTCTTCAGCATGCTGATCGGCTTCGTCTTCTGGTATCGCGGGCTCGCGCTCGGCGGCATTGCGGGCGTCGGGCAGCTGCAGTTGCTGCAGCCGTTCTTCGGCTTCGTGCTCGCTGCGCTCCTGCTGCACGAGTCCGTGCCGCCCGCGATGATTGCCGTCACCGCGGTGGTGATCGCGTGCGTGGCGGGCGCGCGGCGCTTCGGGCGCGCGGGCGGCGCTTCCCCTGTCGCGAATCGCGCGGGCACGCAGCGCGTCTAGGTCAGGATTTTTGGCGCGCTTCAAAAGGACGCCTGCGCAAGGCATAGTGAGGAACGCAAACCTCCTTCTCCTTTGCCTTCGCGCCTCGATCCAACCGATGAACCCACACTCCGACGCGCACGTGCGCGACGCCACTGCCGACGACTTTCCCGCCATCGCCGCGATCTACGCACACCACGTGCTGCACGGCACGGCGTCGTTCGAGGAGACGCCGCCCACGCTCGACGAACTCCTGCGTCGCCACGCCGCCGTGCGCGAGCACGGCCTGCCCTGGCTCGTCGCCGAGATCGACGGCCAGGTGGCGGGCTACTGCTACGCCACGCCCTACCGGCCGCGTCCGGCATACCGCTTCACGGTCGAAGATTCGATCTATATCGACGAGGCGTTTCGCGGCCGCGGACTCGGCCACACGCTGCTCAACGCACTGATCGAGCGTTGCGAGGCCGGCCCGTGGCGGCAGATGATCGCCGTGGTCGCCGACCCGCGCGGCGGCTCGCTCAAATTGCACGAGCGCCTGGGCTTCACGCTGACCGGCACGCTGCGCGGCGTCGGCTTCAAACACGGCGAGTGGCGCGACACCGCACTTATGCAGCGCACGCTCGGGCCGGGCGCGGACACACCGCCCAAGGTCTGACGCACGACGCTCAGCAGCATGGCGGCACGCCACACGCGCGCCGCCAGCGAAACGCCGCTCGTACAATACGTCCTTTCGCAACGGAGCCGGACCCACGGCTCCGCAGACAAGGACTGATTCGCCATGCAACCCCTCCTCGAACACCTGCACCCGTCCAACTGGGGCTTCCTGTGGGACGCGCTCTCCGCGCTCGCGCTGCGATTGTGCGCGGCCTTCGCGATCCTCTGGTTCGGTTGGTGGCTCTCCCGGCGCGTGGGCAACTGGATCAAGCGGCGAGGCGGCGGCATCGACCCCACGCTGCGCCCGATCGTGCGCGACACCGCCGTGTGGGGCGTGCGCCTCGTCGCCGTGATCGGCGCTCTCTCGCAAATCGGCATCCAGACCGCCAGCATCGTCGCGGTGCTCGGCGCGGCCGGTCTCGCCATCGGTCTCGCGCTGCAAGGCACGCTGCAGAACATCGCGGCCGGCATCATGCTGTTGCTGCTGCGGCCGTTCAAGGTGGGCGACTATATCGATGGCAGCGCCGGCGCCAGCGTCGCGGGCACCGTCGAGGAAGTGAACCTCTTCACTACACGCCTCACGAAACCGGACGGCATCTGCGAATACGTGCCGAACAGCGCGCTGTGGAGCAATTCGATCCGCAACTACAGCCGCAATCCCACGCGCCGGCTCGACCTCGAAGTGGAAGTGTCGGTGCGCGACGACGTGAACCGCGCCATCGACGCATTGCGCACGCTCGCCGCCGCCGACCCGCGCGTGCTGGCCTCGCCCGCGCCGCAGGTGATGGTGACGCGTTTCGACGACAGCACCGCCGTGCTCAATGTGCGCGTGTGGTCGAACATCGACACCTTCTGGGAGATGCGCTGGGAGCTGTCGCGCAAGGTCCGCCAGGTGCTCAATGACGCGCACTGCTCGCTGCCCCTGCGCACGCGCGAGCTGCACATCGTGCAGACGCAACCGGCGGAACCCGAGCAACCGACACAACCGACGCAACACGCGCAGCAATGAGCGCGTACGCGCGCCGCCTGCGCGGCTACGCCAGAGGGCTCGTGCCGCACGGCTACCTGGCCGTGCTGCTGGTGATCGACGGCCTGCTGCTGGTGCGCCCGGTCGCGCAGAAAGCGCTCGAACACGCGCGCGGCAACTGGTTCGACGACTGGATCACGCTCATCAACGCGTTCGGCGTGCTCGCGCTGCCCCAGGCGCTCGTCGCGACCGGCCTCACGATGATGTCGTTCGGCATCGCGCTGCGGGCGCGCGTGGCTTGGGTGCTTTCACTGGTGCTGCTCGCCGGCGCAGCCAGCATCTGTCTGTGGGGCGACTATCGCAGCCACGCGCTCGCCGGCTTCTCGCTCGCACTGGCCTGCGCACTGATCTACTACTGGCGCCGCTTCGATCGCGCGAGCGTCGCCGCAGGCTCGCTGTTCGCATTCCTGAGCATTGGCTCGTTGGTCGTCTACGCGGTGTTCGGCTCGCTGTATCTCGGCGACGACTTCGACCCGCCTATCCGCAACCTCGTCACGGCGTTCTACTTCTCGATCGTGTCGATGTCCACGGTCGGCTACGGCGATATCGTGCCGCGCTCGGACACCGCGCGGCTCTTTACGGCTTCGATCATCGTGCTCGGCATCACCGTGTTCGCGACGTCGATCAGCGCTGTGATCGGGCCCGTGATCGGCGGCCATTTGAAACGCATCGTGAAGGGAGGCATTTCCAACGTGACCCGCAAGAACCACTATTTGATCGTCGGTGCGTCGCCGCTCGCACATAGCGTGTACGCAGGGCTCCTCAAGCGCGGCTACGCGGCGACCGTGATCGTCGCGCCGAATATTCCGCACAACTATCCACCGGAGGCCGATCTCATCGTCGGCGATGCGAGCGACACCGCCACGCTGCACAACGCGGGCGCGGAAACCGCGCTCGCCGCGCTCGCGCTGCGCTCGGACGACGCCGAGAATGCCTTCGTGATTCTCGCCATCAAGGAGATCGCGCCGAAGGTGCGCACCGTGGCGCTCGTCAACGACAGCCGCAACCTGCAGCGGCTGCGCCTGTTGCAGCCGGATATGGTGTTTTCGCCGCAACTGCTCGCGGGCGAACTGCTCGCTCGCACGCTGAACAACGAAACCATCGACAACACGCTGGTCGAACAACTGCTGTTCGGCAAGAGCCCAGGCGGCGCGGTGTAAGCGTGGTGTCGCCGCGTGCTATCGGTCCGGCGGCGGCAGACGCCGGAACAGCGTCGGATAGTCGATCACGAGCCCATCTTCATCCACGCGCAGGTTCGCCGTGAAGTCGCGAAAGATGCCTTCGTAGCGATACTCGCGGTCGCGCTCGATGCACACATAGGCCTGCTCGACAGGCTTGGGCTCCAGTTCGGGCGCGGCGATGTACACCACACGGATCGGCTGGCGCTCGCCGCGCGCGAGGCCCAGACGCCGGATCGGCAGCGTGTTCGTGTACGGCGTCGCGGCGATGTCGATGTCGATGCAGCCGTCGAGCGCCTCCAGTGCGCGCCCCTCGCCGTCGGTCCAGTGGCCCTTGCCGTCGCTGTGGAGCACGAGCGAGCCGCCGCCCATCACGCGAAACGCCGCCCAGCGCACGCGCCAGTGCGCGTCGCACTCGATGGCGTAGCACAGGCCATAGGACTTGCCGTAGCGCTCGCCGATGACCACGCTTTCCGCGCGGATCGTGTCGCCTTTTTCGCCAAACTTCGGGCCGCAATGCGCATCGAACGCCAGATGCTCGATACCCTCGCCCGTCTCGGATGCCCAACGCACTTCACGCATCGTTCGCCTCCCATCCAGACTGTCTCTGGATAATCATGACAACCGCCTTGCGCGTATCGTAACCCGTCAACAAATAGCGACTATCAACCCACGCGCATGCGCGAGGCGGTCCGCATCCCCTATGCTCGCACTCTGGCCGGCCCTGCGCCTCGCACGGGGGCCGCACCGGCCCGCACCCGCCCGCCACGCCTTCGCCATGTCCGCCCGATTTTGCGCCGCTTCCGGCGCCACCGCCCGTACCGCCGATACCGCCGCCGTCGGTGCCCTTTTGCGCAGCCTCGGCCAGATCGTGCTGCAGGCGCATGCGGGAACGGGCGCGTGCCTGCTCGCGGCGCTCGCGCTCACCGACTGGCGGCTGGCTCTCGCCGCCCTGCTCGGCGCGGCGGCTGCCAATGTCTGCGCGGTCGTGGCAGGCCATGCAGACGCGGCGATCCGCGACGGCCTCGCCGGCTACAACGGCGCACTCGCCGCGCTCGCGGCGTTCACCTTCGTCGGCGATGCGCGCACGGCAGCCGCGCTTGCCCTCATCGCGGGCGGCGCGAGCGCGTGGATCGCCGGGCCGTTGGACCGCCGCCTCGCGCGCGCCCGGCTCGGGCTGTATTCCGTCCCCTGCCTCATCGCGACCTGGATCTGGCTGCCGCTGCACCCGGGCAGCGCTCCCGTCGCCAGCGCAATCGCCGCAGCCCCGCTGGCCCCGCGCGGCACACCGCTCGCCGCGGCCGCACACGCCGCCGCCGGCGTGTTGAGCGGCCTCGCGCAGACCACCTTTGCCTCGGACGCAGCGGCGGGCCTGTGCGTGCTCGCTGGCCTCGCCTGGTCGTCGCGGCGCGCGGCCGCCTATGCGCTCGGCGGCGCGGCGCTCGCGAGCACGCTCGAACTCGCGTGCGGCGCGAGCCCGGACGCCTTCGGCGCGGGCCTCGCCGGCTTCAACGGCGCGCTTGCCGCGCTCGCGGTCTGCGCGCTCGGCACGCGCGCCGCGATCTGTGCGACCATGCTCGCCGCGGCCGTGCATCTGGCCGCCGTGCGCTGCGGACTGCCCGCGCTGACCGCGCCGTTCGTGCTGGCAAGCTGGAGTGTGCACGCGGCGGCGCGACGCCTGCGCCCTGCGTCATCCACGCCGCCTGAAGAGCCCATCGTCCGCTGAAGGAATCGCCATGTCTTTCGCCCATCGCCCGACGAGCACCTGCGCCGAGACCGCGCCGCGCTCCGCCGCCGAGCAGCAACTGCGCGTCGATCTCGCCGCCGCTTACCGCCTCATCGCACTCAACGGCTGGGACGACCTGATCTACACGCATGTTTCCGCCGCCGTACCGGGCGAGGCGGGCCGCTTTCTAATCAATCCGTTCGGCCTCGCCTTCGACGAAGTGCGTGCCTCGAACCTCGTGAAGATCGACACCGAAGGCCGTATCGTCGGCGCAAGCGAGCACCCCGTGAACGCCACCGGCTTCGCGCTGCACGCGGCCGTGCATCTTGCGCGGCCCGACGCCGTGTGCGTGATGCATCTGCACAATACGGCGGGCATTGCCGTATCGATCCAGCGCGACGGCCTCCTGCCCGCCTCGCAGCACGCGCTGCGTTTTTACGGCCAGCTCGCGTGGCACGACTATGAAGGCCTCGCCTTCACGCCTGCCGAAGGCACGCGCCTCACGGCAAGCCTCGGCGCGCACCCGGCCATGCTGCTGCGCAATCACGGCACGCTCACCACCGGCCGCACAGTGGCCGAAGCCTACGTGCTGATGGCGACGCTCATCAAGGCCTGCGAAATCCAGCTGCAGGCGCAGGCCGGCGGCGCGCCGCTCGTCGTGCCGCCGCCCGGGGTAGCCGAACGCACGGCCGAGCAGTTGCGCGACGGCGGCGCGATCGAAGGCGTGCTCGAATGGCCCGCGCTGTTGCGCAAGCTCGATCGCATCGATTCGTCGTACCGCGACTGATCGCGCCCATCCATCGCTTCACTCACTTTCTCAAGGAGACCCGCATGCCGACATTCCACATCGAAATGTTCGAAGGACGCAGCGTCGAACAAAAACGCCAGCTCGCCGCCGCCCTGACCGAGACCACCTGCAAGGTGCTCGGCGTCGAGCCGCAATCCGTCGACATCATCTTCCACGACGTGAAGCCGGAAAACTGGGCGACGGCCGGCAAGCTGTGGAGCGATCCGCGCTGACGCCATTTCCATCGCATTCCTGATCTTTTCCGCCTGGCGCCGTACGCGTCGCTCGCGCCGCCAGGCGCGCCTGAACTCTCCCCCGCACGAATCCTGACGTCGCACGCCGAGGCACGTTGCCGCACCCGATGCGGCAGCGCGGTGTATTGACGCATCGCGACGCTCTGCGCACATCCCCGCTGCGCAACGAGTGCTTAATCTAAATTGATCTGCATCAATGCTTTAGCGCAGATTTTCATCCCTTTGATATTGACGACTGCGACACGCTGGCGCACGTCGCAGCGCAGCAAAACCTTCGCCGTTCCCCTACGCTTACGTCCATCGCACGAGAAGCGCAGCGCCCCCACTGCCTCGCCGTGCGACGTTTCTTCCGCGCTTTTCCCGGTAAGCAAGCAACAGGCACGTACATGCACACGTCACTTTCCGCCTTCGACCTGGCCCGGCTGCAGTTCGCCTTCACCGTTTCGTTTCACATCGTCTTTCCGGCGCTCTCCATCGGCCTCGCGAGCTTCATCGCCGTGCTCGAAGCCTGCTGGCTCAAAACGCGCCAGCCGTTCTACAAGGACCTCTGCCTGTTCTGGTCGAAGGTCTTCGCCGTGGCCTTCGGCATGGGCGTCGTGTCCGGCGTCGTCATGAGCTACGAGTTCGGCACCAACTGGTCGGGCTTTTCGTCGTTCGCGGGCCCCATCACCGGACCGCTGCTGATGTACGAAGTCATGACCGCGTTCTTTCTGGAAGCGGGCTTCCTCGGCATCATGCTGTTCGGCTGGAACCGCGTGAGCCCGCGCGCCCACTTCGGCGCGACGCTGATGGTCGCCATCGGCACGCTCATCTCCACGTTCTGGATCCTCGCCTCGAATAGCTGGATGCAGACGCCGCAAGGCTTCAAGATCGTCGATGGCCATGTCGTACCGGTGGACTGGTTCAAGATCATCTTCAATCCGTCGTTCCCATATCGTCTTGCGCACATGGCGATCGCCGCGTTCATCGTGGCCGCGCTCGTGGTGGCTGCGAGCGGCGCATGGCATCTGCTCAAGGGGCGGCGCGACCCCGCCATCAAGAAGATGTTCTCGATGGCGCTCGGCCTGCTGCTCGTGCTCGCGCCGGTGCAAGCCTTCGTGGGCGATGCGCACGGCCTGAATACGCGCGAATACCAGCCCGCCAAGATCGCCGCGATCGAAGGCATCTGGGACACCGAACAAGGCGGCACCGCGCTCAATCTGTTCGGCATTCCCGACATGCAGGCCGAGACGACGCGCTACGCCGTTTCCATTCCGCATCTGGGCAGCCTGATCCTCACGCATAGCTGGGACGGCGAGATCAAGGGACTCAAGTCCTTCCCCGCCGACGAGCGGCCCAATTCGCCGCTGCTGTTCTGGAGCTTCCGCGTGATGGTCGGCTTAGGCATCCTGATGATTCTGCTCGGCGTGATCGGTTGGGTGCTGCGCCGCCGCGGCACGCTCTACGAATCGCGCGGTTTCCAGCGCTTCGTGCTCCTAATGGGACCGACGGGCTTCATCACGCTGCTGGCGGGCTGGGTCACGACCGAAGCCGGACGTCAGCCCTGGGTGGTCTACGGCGTGATGCGCACGGCGCAGGCAGTGTCGCCGCTCACCGCCCAGCAGGTGGGCATTTCGCTGATGGCATTCGTGGCGGTGTATTTCCTCGTGTTCGGCACGGGCATCTACTACCTGCTCAAGCTTCTGCGCAAGGGTCCCGCACTGCCCGACCCGAAGCCGGATGCGCCCCGCGAGCCACGTGAACCGCGCATGGCCCACCCTGCGCTCGCCATGAGTCAGACCGCACGCCGCCCCATGTCCGCCGCCGATCAGCTGATCGACGCCTGAGGCTCTCCGCATTCATCGTTACGAGGCTAGAAAGCAAATGGATGTCACCGTCATCTGGGCCGCGATCATCGCGCTCGGCGTTCTTCTCTACGTGGTGCTGGACGGCTTCGATCTCGGCATCGGCATCGTGTTTCCGCTCTTTCCCGACGAGGACGAGCGCGATCTCATGATGAACACCGTCGCCCCCGTTTGGGACGGCAACGAGACCTGGCTCGTGCTCGGCGGCGCAGGACTCTTCGCCGTGTTCCCCGTGGTGTATTCGACCGTGCTCTCCGCACTCTACCTGCCGCTCGTGTTCATGCTCGCGTGCCTGATCTTCCGCGGCGTGTCGTTCGAGATTCGCGCCAAGGCCAATCGCACGAAGCATTTGTGGGACCTCGCGTTCATCGGCGGCTCGACGGGCGCGGCGTTTTTCCAGGGGATCGCGCTCGGCGCATTCCTGCAAGGCATTCCAATGGACGGCGGCCAGTTCGCCGGCGACGCCTTCGGCTGGCTCACGCCCTTCAGCCTGCTCTCCGGTTTCGGCCTCGTCGCGACCTATGCGCTGCTCGGCTGCTGCTGGCTCGTCGCGAAGACCGAGGGCGACCTGCAGCGCCGCCTGCGCAAGCTCGTCTGGCCGCTCACGGTCATGCTGCTCGGCTTCATCGCGCTCGTCAGCCTGTGGACGCCGCTGCAGGACCCGGCCATTGCCGAACGCTGGTTCCGCTCGGGCCTCTTCTGGCGTCTGGCGCCGGTGCCGCTGCTCGTGCTCGCCTGCGCCGCATGGATGCGCTGGGCCGTGCATGCGCGCCATCACAAGACGCCCTTCATCGCGGCCATCGGGCTCGTGCTGCTCGGCTATGCGGGGCTGCTCGTGAGCCTGTGGCCGTACGCGATTCCGCAGGGCCTCACCCTGTGGGAAGCGGCCGCGCCGCGCGAGAGCCAGATGTTCACGCTCGCTGGCGCAGCGTTCATACTGCCGATCATCCTCGCGTACACAATGCTCGGATACTGGGTCTTTAGAGGCAAGGTGCGTCATGGCGACACCCATCACTACCACTAACACTGCGCGCCGCGCGCTGCCCGGCTGGCTCTGGTTCGTAGTCCTCTGGTGTGCGGGCGTGGGCGCGGCCGTGTCGCTCGGATTCGTCTTCAAGGTTTTCATGAACCTCACGCTGTTCGCCGTGAAGTGATGTGCACAAGCGCAATCGCACGAGCGCGCTCGATTTCACGGCGCCGCGTTAGACTGTAGGCTCTTTGTCACCCGTGCGAAAACCTCATGCAACAGATGACCTTCATGGAATGCGTCAAGCGCGCATGGGCGAGCGCCTGGCAGGCCGCCGTGCAAATGCCGGTTCTGATTGCGGTGACGTTTGTGATCTACGCGGCGCTCGGCTGGTTCGGGCTCGCCGGGCGGCCCGTGGCGGCCGAAGGCGCGGCCCCCTCCGCCGGGCTCAATTTGCTCGGCAATCTCGCCTCGCTCCTGAATTCGCTTCTCTACCTCTGGTTCACGCTCAAGATCTCGCGCTTCGTGCTGCTAGGCGAGCGCAGCGCGCCGCTCATGCCGGCAGGGGCGAAACCGTTCCTGCGTATTTTTGCGGTTGGCTTCATTCTGGCGGTCGCGCTCGGCGCATTCGCGCTGTTGCTGTGGGTCGTGCTGCGGCCGCAATACCAGGGCGGCGCCGCGTTCCTCTTTCTGGTGGTCGTCGCGATCTGGATGTTCGTGGCTGTGCGCCTCTCGCTGCTCTTTCCGGCGCTCGCCGTCGGCAGCAAGATCGCCTTCGGCGCCGCATGGCGCGACAGCCGCGGGCACTTCTGGAGCCTCTTTGGCGTCACCTTCGTCGCCGCGCTGCCCATTGCGGTGTGCGGCCTGATCGTGCTGATCGGCATGGGCCTCGCGGGCGTCACGCCTGAGACCGTGCGGCAGCCGGGTTGGCTAACCGCGCTCGCCATAGGTCAGAGCATCGGCAATATCGTATTTGCGCTGCTCACCACCACGGCACTCGCCTGGCTTTATCGCCGTTACGCGCAAGCCCTGGCTTCGCCCTCCCCGAACTGATCTCGCACTACCAGATGCCCGGCACGAAGCGATAACGCACACGCGCCAGATACTCGCGGTAGCCGGGCAGATTCTCCGCCAGCGTTTGTTCTTCGCGCACTGCGCGATAGCCGATCCCCACGACCATCACGGGCACGCAAGCGAGCCCCCACCACGAACCGAGCATGAGCGGCGTGCCGACGAGAAAGAGCAGCGCGAAGCCATACATCGGGTGACGCACGTACGCATACGGGCCGGTGTCGCTGACTGTGTGCCCGCGTTCGCTCTGAATCTTAACCACGGGCGCCGCAAAGCGGTTCGCGGCGAAGACGGCGCGCGTCGCGTAGATGTCGACGAAGATGAAGATGGCGCCGAGCACGCTGAGCCACAGCGGCACGCGCGACCAGCCCATGCGCACGGCGTCGATTCCCATCAGGCACAGCCACGCGCAAAAACCCACCGAGACGCACAGCATGAACACGCGGTCCCACGGTTGCTGCGTACGTTGCGCAAACGGCGCGAGCCGCTCGACCAGGAGGCCCGGATCTTCGCGCCCGAGCCACAGGCCGATCCACACGCCGCACAACGCCCACTCGATGAGCCAGAGCCACGCCGCCGTCCACGCCAGCGTGCCCGCCGAAACGAATAACAGCACGCCCATCAATCCGAACCAGACCACGACTTGCACGAACAGCTTCGCCATCAGCGCTTTCGTCATTTTCAGCTCAGTCATGATGCCCTCCTTGCGCGCGGGGACGCTGACTCGCGTTCGCTCGCGCCTACTGCGTGGCGCTGTGCGACGTCATGCGCGCATATAGCGCGTCGGCATCGATACGCTGCGCCGCGTCGCCGCGCGCGAGATCGATGCCGAAGCGTTCGCGCAGACACTGCGCGAGTTCCGCTCCATTTGCGAGCGTACGCTCCTCGCTCACCTGGCCTTGTGCGTCGCGCTCGGTAAAGCGCTCATTGAACAGGATCGCACGGCCGCCTTCGCGCGCGATGCACGCGATCAGGCTGAACGTGAAAAACGACTCGGGCGACGCCGAGGTGTACCAGTTCGCCACTTCGTAATCGACCCACTCCGCAGGCGTCAATTCAAAGCGATAGAGATCGAACCACTTCTCGCCATCGTGCAATTGCAGCTTGCGCTCGTTCGGCGACAACGTCACGAGCCGCGCCGGTTCGTGCGGCGTCGGCTGCTCCGCCCCTGTCGAGAACGAGAGCGGCGCGCGCAGCGTCGCAGCACCGAAGCCCCCGTCGACGAGCCACGCATCGCCCTGCGCCTCCACGCGCAGCAGCATATGCGTGCGCGGCGTGCGCGCGCCGGGCTCACGCCCGTACAGCACGCGTGCGGCGAGCGGGGTCACCGTAAAACCAAGTTGCATGAGCACGTGCGCGAGCAAGGTGTTGTGCTCGAAGCAGTAGCCGCCGCGCCGTTGCGTCACGAGCTTCGCGACGATGTCCGGCAGTTTGATCGACACGCGCCGCCCCGCGAGAGGATCGAGATTCTCGAACGGAATCGCAAGCGGATGCAGTCGCTGCAGCTCGCGCAGCACGGCGAGTGTCGCCGCGCGCGGACCGCGATAACGGATGCGGTCGAAGTACGAGTCGAGATCGAGTTCGTAGCTTGGGGAAATGTCGGTCATGGAGCCAGTTTGCCTGGAAGTTCGAGCGGCGGAACGCGCGGTCACGCAACGTGATGATAAGCGACTTCATTCGCCTGACTGGTTCTCCAAAACTAACAACCTGTAATGTGTGAATGCGCGAATGAACGCACTTCGCAAGGATGTCTGTGATCCGGCGTAAAGCAAGCGTAAAACAGTTGCGAATCATTCTCGTTTTTGTTGACGCTCGCATTCACTGTGAGTACGATGGCGCCGTCTGGAGATATCGGGTATTCAGCGGCTTGCGAATAATAAGCGCCAATGCGATCAATCAAGCAAACTTTCAATAAGTAAGGAATACGATGGAATTGACCCGAACCGTCCGCGTGCGCGCGCTGGCCTGCTCGCGCGGAGCAGCGCCGGGCCGGCCGGCGCGGCGGCGCGCACCGGCCTTGCGCGCCATTGCCGTGCTTGCCGCGAGCGCGACTTTCGCGTGCGGAGCCGCACGCGCACAGAGCAACGCGAACCCCGACGCCGCGCCTGAGGCGCCGGAAGCCGACCTGGCCATTCAGGCGCAGCCGTCGAACTTCTGGACCGGCTTCTGGACGCGCCAGAACATGCTCGGCGACATGGGCGGCCTGCGGCCGTGGCTCGGCAAATACGGCGTCACATTCCAGCTCACGGAGACGAGCGAGTACCTCGCGAACCTGCGCGGCGGTCTCAAGACGGGCGGTGCGTACGACGGCCTCACGACGGCGACGGTTCAGGTCGATACGAGCAAGGCTCTCGGCATTCCGGGCGGCCTCTTCAATGTGAGCGCCCTGCAGATCCACGGCACCAACCTGAGC
This sequence comes from Paraburkholderia sp. CNPSo 3272, assembly GCF_024206495.1. Lineage (GTDB taxonomy): Bacteria > Pseudomonadota > Gammaproteobacteria > Burkholderiales > Burkholderiaceae > Paraburkholderia. Next base: position 28,007 of record NZ_JAMBPQ010000038.1, read on the forward strand.
ACGTCGAACCTCGGGACGCTGAACACGGCAAGCGGCATCGAAGCCACGCCGACCACGCGCCTGTGGGAGCTGTGGTACCAGCAATCGTTCTTCAACAAGCGCCTCGACGTGAAGATCGGTCAGCAGAGTCTCGATCAGGAATTCATCGTGAGCCAGTACGGGGCGCTCTTCATCAACACGATGTTCGGTTGGCCGGCGCTGCCTTCGTACGACATGCCCTCGGGCGGCCCCGCCTACCCGCTCGCCGGTCTAGGCGTGCGCGTGCGTGGGCAGATCACGCCTTCGTTGACGGCACTCGCAGGCGTGTTCTCGGGCGATCCGCTCGGCAACGATCCGAATAACCTTAGTGGGACGAACTTCAATCTGCACAACGGCACGTTGTGGATCGGCGAGCTGCAATACGCCATCAACCAGCCGTCAGAAGGCGAGCTCGTCAGTGCAGACAATCACGGCCTGCCCGGCACCTACAAGGTTGGGTTCTGGTACAACAACAACTCGTTCGCCGACCAGCGTTTCGACAACACAGGCCTTTCGCTCGCGAATCCGGCTTCGACCGGCATTCCGGCGCAGCACCAGGGCAACTACAGCTTCTATGCGGTGGCGGACCAGATGATCTGGCGTCCCGACCCGGACGAGCCGCGCAGCATCGGCGTATTCGCACGCGTGATGGGTGCGCCCGGCGACCGCAATCTCGTGAGCCTCGCGGCCAACCTCGGCATCGTGATGAAGGCGCCGTTCAAGGGCCGCGATAACGACAGCGTGGGCCTTGCCGCCACCTACATCAAGGTCGGCAATAACGTGCACAACCTCGACCTCGATCAACAGATGTTCACCGGCGGTCCTTACGGCGTGCGCACGCAGGAAACCGCACTCGAAGCCACCTATCAGTATCAGGTCACGCCGTGGTGGATTCTCCAGGCGGACGCGCAATACACGTTCAATGCGGGTGCCGGCCAGAATCCGCAGGATCCGACCGCGCCGCTGCGCAACACGTTCGTAATTGGCGTGCGGACCAACATCACGTTCTAAGCCTCGCAATCGACACCATGTCCAACACCAAGTCCTCGCGTTTTCCTGCCAGCGTGCGCGCCGGCCGCGCGAGGCACGGAGATTCAGTATGAAACACGCTACGCGCACGCTCCTGCAATGCACGGCCCACGCGGTCCGCTCCGCGCTCGCGCTTGCCGCCGCGGCGGCGCTCGCCGGTGCCCCGCTCGCCGCTCGCGCCGACCCGCAGGGCCTGCTCGAGACCGTCAAGCACCACACCACGCTCATCAACACCGTGCCCGACAACGGCGATCAGAACCCGTATGCGATCTTCGTCGCGCCGGTCTCCTCCGGCTCGGTGAAGGAAGGCGACGTGCTGGTCGACAACTTCAACAACGCGGCCAATCTGCAGGGCACCGGCAGCACGATCGTCGACTATCACCCCGACACGAAGCAGATGACGCTGTTCGCGACGATTCCGCGTGATCTCAAGGAATGCCCGGGCGGCGTTGGGCTTTCGACCGCGATGACGATGCTCAAATCGGGCTGGGTCATCGTGGGCAGCACGCCGAGCAACGACGGCACGACCAACACCAAGGGTGCGGGCTGCATGATCGTGCTCGACAGCAGCGGCAAGATTGCCAAGGTCATCAGCAGTCCGAATATCAATGATCCGTGGGGCAACATGGCTGTGGTCGACAATGGCGACCAGGCCACGCTGTTCGTGAGCAACGCGGGCTTCGGCGTGGGCGGCGCGGACGGCAATCCGCCCGTTTTCAAGCAGGCCACGGTGCTGCGGCTCGACCTCGACCTCCAGAGCGGCCAGGCGCCGGTCCTGAAGAGCGAGACCGTGGTGGCGAGCGGTTTCGGCGCGCAGGCGGACAAAGGCGTGTTCCTCGTCGGCCCGACCGGCCTCGCGCTTTCGGCGGACGACAAGCTGCTCTACGTGTCCGACGCGATCGGCAACCGCATCAACGTGATCGAAGACCCGCTCACGCGCGACACCAGCGCGGGCGTGGGCCGCCAGCTCACCGCCGACGGCCTGCTGCACCGTCCGCTCGCCATGATCACCACGCCGCAGGGCCACCTGCTCGTGACGAATGCCTTGAACGGCCAGGTCGTCGAGATCGACCCGGCCGCGGCAAAGCAGCTCTACGCGCGCTGGATCGATACCGACAAGGCGCAAACGCCTCCGGGCAACGGCGACCTGTTCGGCATCGCGCTGACCCCGGCAGGCGACGGCTTCTACTACGTGGAAGACGACGTAAACACTCTCGTGCTGGCTAAATAATCATGTCCTCCGACGATACCCCTAACCAACCATCGCGCCCTGCGCGTCGCGGCTTCCTGAAAGCCGGCGCCGCGCTCGGTGCGAGCCTCGGCGCGGGCGCGGCCACGAGCGGCCTCGCTCAGGCCGCCGAGGCAAAGCACCACGCGATGTCCGCCGACCCGATGCTCGCCGTCGAGCCGTTCTACGGCGAGCACCAGGGCGGCATCGTGACGCCGCAGCAGGCGCACACGTATGTCGCGGCCTTTGATCTCACGACGATCTCGCGCGACGACGTCATCAACTTGCTGCGCAAGTGGACCGAGTCCGCGGCGCGCATGAGCCAGGCGCATCCCGCTGCCGCGCTCGACTATTCTGGCGACGACCACCCCGCGGCCGACTCCGGCGACGTGCTGGGTCTCGGCCCGGCGGGCCTCACGGTCACCTTCGGCTTCGGCCCCGGCCTCTTCACGTCGCAGGACAAGGACCGCTACGGTCTCGCGCACAAGCGCCCCGCCGCGCTCGTCGACCTGCCGCGCTTCAACGGCGACCAGCTGATCGCTCAAAAGACCGGCGGCGATCTCTTCGTGCAGGCGTGCGCCAACGACGCGCAAGTCGCCTTCCACGCGGTGCGCCAGCTCGCGCGCCAGGGGTATGGCATCCTGACGATGCGCTGGGGCCAGGCGGGCTTTCTCTCGGGCCCGCGCGCGCAGACGCCGCGCAACCTCATGGGCTTCAAGGACGGCACGAACAACCCGCCGACCACGGACCCGAAGGCGATGAACCAGTTCGTCTGGGCGACCGCCGCCGACGCGCCGTGGATGCAGGGCGGCACCTATACGGTGGTACGCCGCATCCGCATTACGCTGGAGCACTGGGACCAGATGGAACTGGGCTTCCAGGAGCAGGTGTTCGGCCGCCACAAGTACAGCGGCGCGCCTCTCGGCCAGAAGAAAGAGTTCGACAACGTCGATCTCAACGCGCAAGATAAGGACGGCAATCCGCAGATTCCCGAGAACTCGCACGTGCGTCTCTCGAACCGCGCATCGAACAACGGCGCGCAGATCCTGCGCCGCTCGTATTCGTACAACGACAGCACGGACTTCTATATCGAGCGCTGGCCGCCGTGGCGCCAGGAAACCGAATATGACGCGGGGCTCATCTTCATCGCCCACCAGGGCGACCCGCGTACGGGCTTCATTCCGATCAACGAGCGCCTCGCGAAGTTCGACATGATGAACCAGTTCACGACGCACGTGGGCAGCGCAGTCTTCGCATGCCCGCCCGGCGCGAAAGCGGGCTCGTTCATCGGCGCGGAGCTGTTCAGCGCCTGAGATTCACAGATAACAACGGACAACGAAGCAATATGAAAATTTCCATGATGCGCGCGCCGCTGCGCGCCGCCGCCCTCTCGCTCGCGCTTGCCGGCATGCTGCCGCTCGCCGCGCACGCGGCCTCGATCACGCTCTACAACGCACAGCACGAGCAGGTCGTGAACCAGCTCGCGAAGGACTTTCAGCAGCAGACCGGCATCGACGTGAAGATCCGCAGCGGCGAAGGCCCGGCGCTCGCTGCGCAACTCGTCGCCGAAGGCGAGAAGACGCCCGCCGACGTCTACTTCACGGAGAACTCGCCTGAACTGATGCTGCTGGAAGAAAAGGGGCTGCTCGCCCCCGTGCAGAAAGCGACGCTCGCGGTCGTGCCCGAACGCTTCAACTCGCCGCAAGGGCAATGGGTGGGCGTGACCGCGCGCGAGAACGTGCTCGCGTACAACACGGCCAAGGTCCAGCCCGCGCAATTGCCGAAGTCGATTTTCGATCTCGCCAGACCCGAGTGGAAAGGCAAGGTCGGCCTCGCGCCGAGCGACGCCGACTTCCTGCCGCTCGTCGACGCCGTGCTCGCCGTGAAGGGCGAAGCCGCCACGCTCGAATGGCTCAAGGGTCTGAAAACCAACTCGCAGATCTTCGACGACGACGAAGGCGTGGTCGCCGCCGTGAATCGCGGCGCGGTCGCCACCGGCATCATCAACAACTACTATTGGGACCGCCTGCACGCCGAGATCGGCGACAAGAAAACGCAGAGTGCCGTCGCGCATTTCGCCGATGGCGACGTGGGCGCGCTCGTCAATGTTTCGGGTGCCGCCGTAATGAAGTCCGCGCACAATGTGGACGGGGCACAGAAGTTCCTCGCCTATCTCGTGAGCGAGCGCGCGCAGAAGCTGATGGCGCAGAACCACATCAGCTTCGAGTACCCGCTGCGGCCCGGTGTGGCGAGCGATCCCATCAACAAGCCGTTCGACCAGCTGAAGCCGCCCGCGCTGACCATCCAGCAGCTCGGCGACGACAGCCAGGCGGGCAAGCTGCTGCGTCAGGCTGGCCTGCTGTGATCGGCATGGAGTACGAAGCAAGATCGTGAGCGAAGCAGTTACGACGGCGCAGGCCGTGCCAGAGTCTCATCAAGTCGATGCCGCGGGGGGCCCTCCCCTGCGCGCGCGGCGGCGTGCGCCGCGCGCGCTCTTCGCCGCCGCCGCGCTCGGCCCGCTGCTGGTGCTGCTGCCGCTCGCGCTGACGTTCTGGCGCGCGCTGTCCTTCGGCCTCGCCGACGCCGCCGAGCTGATCTTCCGGCCGCTGGTTGGCGAGTTGCTCGTCAACACGCTGTCGATTACCGTTTCGGCCACGCTCGCTTGCGCCGTGCTCGGCACAGCGGTGGCGTGGCTCGTCGAGCGAACCGACGTGCCGGGGCGGCGCGCCTGGGCGCTGCTCGCCGCGGCGCCGCTCGCCATGCCCGCGTTTGTCACGAGCTACGCCTGGGTCTCGTTGAGCCTCGATTTGCAGGACTTTCTCGGCGCGTTCATCGTCATCACGACGGCCTACTTCCCGCTCGTCTACCTGCCCGCGGCCGCCGCGCTACGCGGCCTCGACCCCGCGCTCGAAGAATCAGCGCGCGCGCTCGGCTGCAATCGCTGGGCCGTTTTCGTGCGCGTCGTGCTGCCGCAATTGCGACCCGCACTGTTCGGCTCGATGCTGCTCGTCGCGCTTGGCGTGCTCTCCGAATTCGGCGCATTCACGCTGCTGCGCTTTCGCACCTTCACCACGGAGATCTACGCGGAATACCGCACGAGCTTCGATGGCGGCGGCGCCTCGCTGCTGGCCTGCGTGCTGATCCTGCTCTGCCTTGTATGCCTCGTGCTCGAGTTCCGCGTGCGCGGGCGCGCGCGCTACGAGCGTGTGGATCGCGGCGCGCGCCGCGCGAGCGTGCGCCATGCGCTCGGCCGCTGGCGCTGGCCTGTGGCGGCGGCCTTCGTCGCGCTCAATGTGGCGACGCTCGGCGTGCCACTCGCGATGATCGGCTACTGGCTCACGCAGCCCGGCGCGGCGGCCATCACGCCCGCCGAAGTCTCGCCGGAGTTGCTGGTTTCGACCACGTTCGCCTCGCTGCGCCTCGGCCTTACCGCCGCGTTTTTCACCACACTGCTCGCGCTGCCGCTCGCGTACCTGCTTGCACGCTATCCCGGCCGCGCCGCGACGTTTCTCGAACGCACCGCCTTCATCGCCCAGGGCGTGCCCAGTCTCGTCATCGCGCTTGCCATCGTCTCGCTCGCTGTGCGAGCGCTCGAACCGCTCTACCAGGGCACCACGCTGCTGATTACGGCCTACGCGATCCTCTGCCTGCCGCTGGCGCTCGTGAGCGTGCGCGCGGCGCTCCTGCAGGCGCAGCAGCGCCTCGAAGACACGGCGCGCGCGCTCGGCCTGGGATGGTTCGCCACGCTGCGCCGCGTCGTGCTGCCGCTCGCGGGTCCCGGCCTCGGCGCGGCGGCCTCGATGGTGTTCATCTCGGTGGTCACCGAACTGAACGCCACGCTGCTGCTCGCGCCGATTGGCACGCACACGCTCGCCACGCAGGTCTGGACCGACACGTCGACGCTCGCCTTCGCGGCTGCCGCGCCCTATGCCGCGCTGCTCACCGCGCTTTCTCTCGCCGCTTCGGGCCTGCTGTTCGCGTTTGCGGGCCGCTCCGCGCTCGCGGGCCATGCAACGGTCAACATGCCGGTCGATACGATCAACGCGCCGCCCGACGACGCCTGAGCCTCAGTTAGCCCCAAGTTAGCCCCAAGTTAGCCCCATGAGCACACTTCGCATTTCCGGCCTACAGAAGGCCTTCGACGGCCATCCGGTCCTGCACGGCATCGACCTTTCCGTGCGCTCGGGTTCGCTCGTCGCGCTGCTCGGGCCTTCGGGCAGCGGCAAGACCACGCTGCTGCGCGTGCTGTGCGGCTTCGAGCGCGCCGACGCTGGCACGATCGAGATCGACGGCCGCCGCGTCGCCGGCGATCGCCTGCATCTGCCGACCGAGCAGCGTCATATCGGCTACGTGCCGCAAGAGGGGGCGCTCTTTCCGCATCTCACCGTCGCCGAGAACATCGTGTTCGGCCTGCCGCGTGCGCAGCGGCGCGCGCAGCATCGCGTGGCCGAATTGCTCGAACTCGTCGGTCTTCCGGAATCCTATGCATCGCGCGCGCCGCAACAACTTTCGGGTGGGCAGCAGCAGCGCGTGGCGCTCGCCCGCGCGCTCGCACCCTCCCCCGGCCTCGTGATGCTCGACGAGCCGTTCTCGTCGCTCGACGCCGCGCTGCGCGTCGAAACGCGCGAAGCCGTGGCGCGCGCGCTCGCCGCCGCCGGCGCGACCGCCGTGCTCGTCACGCACGACCAGGCTGAGGCGCTCTCGCTCGGCCACGAGGTCGCCGTACTGTGGCGCGGCAAGCTGCTGCAGAGCGGGCCGCCGCAAACGCTGTATCGCCGCCCGGCCACGCGCGAACTCGCGGCCTTCATCGGCGAGGCGGTGCTGCTGCCGGGGACGGTGGCCAATGGGCGAGCGCATTGCGTGCTCGGCGCGCTGCCGATCCAGCAAGACCAGCACGCGGCAGAAGGCGCCGTGGACGTGATGCTGCGCCCCGAGCAGATCGACGTGCTCCCCGAAACCGCCCAGCGCGACGGCGCGCTCGAAGCGGTGGTGCAGGCCATCACCTTCCAGGGTCAGGATGCCGCGCTCACGCTGCAACTGATCGATGCGCACGCAACGGTCCGTGCGCGCGTGCCCGGTTATCGCACGCCACGCGAAGGCGAGCGCGTGCGGCTCGCGGTGGGCGGCGAAGTGAGCGTCTATCCGCGCTGACGCGGTACTGAAAGGTCCTGCACCATCTGCTGCGCGAGGTAGTCGCAAGTCGGCCGGTTCGATTTGACGCTGCGCGCCACCACGATTTCCAGCGGCTCGATCTTCGGCAGGCCCTGCGCCTCGCCGAGGATCGCGAAACGCGCGGGCACGCTGCAACGCGTGAGCGCGACGATCGCAATGCCCGCCTCCACCGTCGCCGTCAAGCCCATCAAACTCGCGCTGCTATACGCGGCGCGGTAGCGGATATGCGCGGCGTCGAGCGCCGCCACGGTATGCGCGCGCGCCACGCTGCCATGTTCGTAGAGCCCCACCGGCAGCGGCGACATGGCAAGCGGCGCGGGGTCGGTGGCGGACCCCACCCAGACCATCTCCTCGGCGCGTACGAACTCGCCGCGCATCTTGCGGTCGCGCGTGACGAACGCGATATCGATCTTGTTGTCCGCCAGCATCGGCCCCAGCGCGACGCTCTGCGCACAGACGATCTCGATCTCCACATGCGGATAAAGCGTCGAAAAACGCCGCAACACCGGTGAGAGCAGCGACGCCATATAGTCGTCGGGCGCGCCGAGCACCACGCGCCCCGTCACCTCGGGCCGCACCAGCGCCGCCCACGCCTCCTCCTGCAGATCGAGCGCGCGCCGCGCATATTCCAGCAGCGTGTTGCCCGGCCGCGTGAGCGCGAGATTGCGCGTGTCGCGCGTAAATAGCGTGGTGCCGAGCATCTGCTCGAGCCGCTTGATCTGCATGCTCACGGCCGCCTGCGATCGATGCACGGCCACGGCGCCCTTCGTGAAGCTGCCCGCGTCTGCGACGGCGGCGAAGGTACGCAGCAAATCGATGTCGAATTCGGAGTTCATTGGCGGGGAAACGGGTTTCAGCCGGCTCTACGCCGATTCATAAGCTGAGTTGATGGAATTCTTCAATTTAATTCGTTTGCCCGCGCCCCGCAACTGGCGAATACTTAAGCTGTCCCCTTTCGATTTTCCCCGTCCTGCCATGCAATCCGAACATCACGGCAACCGCCAGCAAGGCGTCCTCATGCTCGCGGGCGGCGGCCTCCTGATGGGCACGATCGGCGTATTCGTCGAGGAGGCGCGCCTCGGCGCCCTCACGCTCGTGTTCTTCCGCTGCTTTTTCGGCATGCTCGCGCTCGCCGGGTACTGCGCGTACAAAGGCTGGCTCTCGCCGCGGCAGTTCACGCGCCGCACGTTCGCGCTCGCGGTGATTTCAGGTGTGCTGATGGTCACGCAGTGGGTGGCTTTCTTCGACGCGATCCATCGCACGAGCATCGCCGTTTCGACGGTCGTGTTCCATGTGCAGCCGTTCTGGGTCGTGCTGATGGGCGCGGCGCTCTTTCATGAGCGGCTCGGCGCCGACCGGCTGGGCTGGATCGGCATTGCGTTCGTGGGGCTCGTGCTCGCTTCCGGTGTGCTCGCGGAAACTCATGTGGCCGATCGCACGAGCTACATGATCGGCATTGGCGAGTCGCTGGGCGGCTCGGTGCTCTATGCGAGCGTCACGCTGATCGCCAAGAGCCTGCGCAACTTTCGCCCGCACCTGCTCACGCTGACGCAATGCGTGGTGGGCTCCGTGTGCCTGCCGCTCATCGCACCGTTTTTTGCGCCGCTCGAACTCGCGCATATTTCCGCCACGCAATGGGGCTGGCTCGTGGGCATGGGGGTGCTGCACACGGGGCTTTCGTACGTGCTGATCTACGGCGCACTGCCGATGTTGACGACACCCGTGATCGCCGTGCTGCTGTTCGTGTATCCGCTCACCGCGATCGCCGTCGATGCGATCGTCTACGGTCGCGCGCTGAGTGTGCCGCAGCTTGCGGGCATGGCGCTGATCGTGGCGGCGAGCCTCGGGGTCAATCTCGGCTGGCGCCTGCTGCCGCCGAGGCTCGTGAAGGCGCGGCGCTAGCCAACGCGCCGCATATCGGGATCAGGAAGGCAGCGTTTGACCCTTCGTTTCCGGCGCAAACGGAATGATAAGGAGTCCCAGAACGAAGGCTAGCGCCGTGAGCGCCACCGGCACGCCGAGCGTGTGCATACGCAGCACGGCCGCGCCAAGCAGGAAGTTCACGCCCGCACCCACGAAGCGGCCAAATGACGTACAGAACGCGAACGCCGTAGCGCGCACACGCGTTTCGAACTGTTCGGGCAGCCAGAGGCTGAACAGCGCGAAGTTGCCGCCGAAGAAGCCCAGCACGAAGAGCAGCGCGATGAACGGCACGAGTCCGTTCTCCAGATAGAACGCCCAGCCGAAGCTCGCCGCGATCGTTACGGCCATGCCCGTGAAATAGACGGCGAGCGTCCACCTGCGGCCGATGCGCTCGGCCATGGGCGGCAATGCGAGGCAACCCAGGATCGTGCCGATCGACAGGATGCCCGTAGCGATAGACGCCGTGCGGATCGCCTCGGCCTTGTTCGCGCCCGCCTTCGTCGCCAGCTGGATCACGGCGGACGGTTCATAAACCGCGCCTGCCCACAGCCCGATGATCGCGATGGTCAGCAACGCGCACGCCACCACGGTGCGCAGGCGGTACACGTCGCCGAAGATTTCACGCAGCGGGCGGCCGCGGTGCACATGGCTCGCCTCCGACTTCTGCCACGTGGCCGGCTCCTCCACGCGCGTGAGCACGAGAATGGCCACCACTACCGGCACCGCGCCCGTGAGGAACATGGCGCGCCAGCCGAAATGCACGCCGACCGTGTAGTTGAGCGCGGCCGCAATGAAGAAGCCCGCGTAGTAGCCGGTCTGCAGATAGCCCGCGCCCATCTTGCGGCGATCCTCCGGCCACGATTCGGCCACGTAAGTGCCCGCAAGCGCCCACTCCCCGCCGATGCCCACGCCCGCCAGAAAGCGATAGATGCCGAGCGACCACACGCTCTGCGCGGTGGCCGAAAGTCCCGTGAAGATCGCAAACATGAAGATAGTGCCGGCCAGCACGCGCGTGCGCCCGAAGCGGTCCGCGAGCGGCCCCCAGATGAACGACAGCCCCCAGCCGACGAGGAAGAGCGCGAACAGGATCGAGCCGGCAAGCCCGATGTTCGCCGCGCTCGCCTCATAGCCCGAACGCGGCAGCAGCTCCGTGAGCGCGGGCGTGAGCACGAGTGCGTAGATGAACGAGTCCATCCCGTCGAGCGTCCAGCCTGCCCAGGCGCCCCAGAAACCGGCGATCTGCGACCGGTTGAGCGGTGTCTTGGTGCGAGTTCGCCGCGCGGACTCGGTGATCGAATTCATGATGCTCCTCTCTCCATTGATGCCTCGCCAGCCCACGCAGCAGGTTGCGCACGCGCGCCGCGAAACGCGGAAATGCAGGCCGCGGCAGTGCCGGCCCTCTTCAGGAACTCCCTGTAAGCCCCCGTTCTTCTTACCCGTCTATAGTGAATCTGGTGTTTCTGTGTTGCGGGTTTTGGAGGCTTTCGCCCCGGTCGTTTTATATATAATATTTGATCTCATGAGCGACGCAACGAATGGTTTTCCCCTGGAAGGCGCGGCAGCGCCCCGCACCAGCACCTCGCGCATGATCGCCGACGCCCTGCGCAGCGCGATCGTCGAGGGCAAGCTCGCGCCCAATGCGCCGCTGCGCCAGGACGCGATCGCGCGGCATTTCTCGGTCAGCGCGATCCCCGTGCGCGAGGCGCTGCGCCAGCTCGCGAGCGAAGGCTGGGCGAAGATCGAGGTAAACAAGGGCGCGAGCGTCGCCCCGCTCTCCGCCGACGAAGCGCGCGAGATCTACGAGATCCGCTCCGCGCTCGAAAGCCTCGCGCTCGGCCTCGCCATTCCGAACCACACGAGCGCCACGCTGCGCGAAGTGACCGCGCTGGCCGCCGCGGCGAAGCGCGAGCGCGATCCGTCGCTTTATGTCGCGCGCAACGAGGCCTTTCATATGAGCCTCTATGCGCCCGCCGGCCGCCCGCAGTTGATGGAGATGCTCGCTGCGCTCCATCGCCGCGGCGAACGCTATCTGCGCCTGAAATTCGGCTTCCCCGAATACAAGGGCGAATCCGATAGTGAGCACACCGAAATTCTCGCCGCGGTAAAGCGCGGCGACGTGCCCACTGCGCAAAAACTCGTGGCCAAGCACCTGCTCGGCACGGGCGAACTCATCTACCGTTTCCTGACCGAGCGCGCCGCGCTGCCTGCAGTGGCAACCCCAGCGCCGCCTTCGGTGCATACTGCCGCCGCAAAGCCGCGCGCCGCCTCTTCCCGCTCACGGAGCCGAACCGCCGATGAAGCCTCAAGCTGATACGCCAACCTCGCCTGACCTCGCGCCGCGCTCGTGGACCACGCGCCGCGACGAAAAGGCCCGCCGCCTTGCCGCCGTTTCGGGCTGGCTCGAGGACGGCGTCCTGCCCGCCTCGCGCATGACCGATGCGCTCGAACTGCTGATCCGCCCGGGCGACCGCGTCGCGCTCGAAGGCGACAACCAGAAGCAGGCCGACTTCCTCTCGCGCTCGCTGGCCAAGGCCGATCCGGCCAAGGTCAACAACGTTCACCTGCTCATTTCGAGCATCAGCCGCCCCGAGCATCTGACGCTGTTCGAGCGCGGCATCGCGCACCGCGTGGACTTCGCGTTCGCGGGGCCGCAGAGCCTGCGCGTGGCGCAACTGCTCGAAGACGGTCAGCTCGAAGTGGGCGCGATCCATACCTATGTCGAGCTGTACGCGCGCATGTTCGTCGACCTGATTCCCCAGGTCGCGCTACTGTGCGCGGAGAAAGCCGACCGCCACGGGAATCTCTACACCGGCCCGAACACCGAAGACACGCCGACCATCGCCGAGGCCGCCGCGTTCAGTCAAGGCATCGTGATCGTTCAGGTTAACGAAATTGTCGATGAACTGCCGCGCGTGGACATTCCGGGCTCGTGGGTCGACGTGGTCGTGCAGGCCGACCGCCCGTTCGCGGTCGAGCCGCTCTTTACGCGCGATCCGCGTCACATCGGCGACTTGCAGGTGCTCACCGCGATGATGGTCATCAAGGGCATTTACGCGCCCTATGGCATCGCCGCGCTCAATCACGGTATCGGCTTCGACACCGCCGCGATCGAATTGCTGCTCCCCACGTACGGCGAATCGCTGGGCCTCAGGGGCAAGATCTGCCGCAACTGGACGCTCAATCCGCACCCCACGCTGATTCCCGCGATCGAATCGGGCTGGGTGGAGAGCGTGCATTGCTTCGGCAGCGAAGTGGGCATGGAAGCCTATATCGCCGCGCGGCCCGATGTGTTCTTCACCGGCAGCGACGGCAGCCTGCGCTCGAACCGCGTGCTGTGCCAGCTCGCGGGGCAATATGCAGTGGATCTCTTCATCGGCTCGACGCTGCAGATCGACGCGTACGCGAATTCGTCCACCGTCACGCGCGGCCGGCTCGCAGGCTTTGGCGGCGCGCCGAACATGGGCCACGATCCGCGCGGACGGCGCCATGCGAGCGAAGCGTGGCTCAAGCTGCTCAAGGACAACGGCCCGGTTTCGCGCGGCCACAAGCTCGTTGTGCAACTGGCGGAAACGTGGAAGAAAGGCGGCGAGCCGACCTTCGTCGACGAACTCGACGCCATCGCCGTAGGCCAGAAGAGCGGCATGCCTGTCGCGCCCGTGATGATCTATGGCGACGACGTGAGCCATGTCGTGACCGAAGAGGGCATTGCGCACCTGCATCGCGCAGAGGGCATCGACGAGCGCCGCGCCGCGCTCGCAGCCGTGGCGGGCGTGACGCCCATCGGCCTGCGCGCACAGCAGCAGAAAACCGACGAATTGCGCCGCCGCGGCATCGTGCAGTTCCCCGAGGATCTCGGCATCTTGCGCGGCGAGGCCAAGCGCTCGCTGCTCGCGGCGCGCAGCATCGACGATCTGGTGACGTGGTCGGGCGGCCTCTATGCGCCGCCCGCCCGTTTCCGTAGCTGGTAAGCGCAATGCGTACGCTTGCTTTTACGGCGCTTGCCGAAGGCTCGGCGGGTCTCGCGCGGCGGGTTCCGTACGCGGGCGACGCGCGGCTGTCCTCCCCCGACGCGCAACTCGCCCGCTTCGCCCGGGACGCGCTGATCGAAGAAGCGCGCCTCACGCCCAAGCCCGCGCTCGTGGACGCGCGCGGGAGTGGCGCGCACAGCGATCTCGATCTCGCGACGATGCTGCGCTCGGCGCACGCGCTCGAGCCTACGTTCGAAGCACTCGCGCGCGCCTCGCGCGGCGCAGCGCCGGGCACGGCGCTGCGCACCGATCTCGCGCGCATCGGCCGCGCCGGCGAAGCCGCCATGATGCGCGCGACGCAAGGCAGCAACGCACATCGCGGCGCGATCTGGATCGTCGGGCTGCTGGTGGCGGCCGCGGCGATCGTGCATACGCCGCAAAGCAGCGACACAGAGTGTGCCCATGCGGCGCACATCTGCGAAACGGCTGCGCAGATCGCGCACTACGACGACCTGCTCGCGCAGCCCGCGCAAAGCAACGGCGAGCGCGTGCGTCAGCGCTACAACGTGGGCGGCGCGCGCAGCGAAGCGCAAGACGGCTTTCCGCACGTCGTCCGCGTGGGCCTGCCCGCCCTGCACGCCGCCCGCGCGCAGGGCCATGACGAAGCCCACGCACGCGTGGATGCCCTGCTCGCGATCATGGCCTCCCTCGACGACACCTGCGTGCTGCACCGCGCGGGGCTCGCCGGGCGCGAGGCCGCGCAAGCGGGCGCGCAGCGCGTACGCGACGCGGGCGGCCTTGCCACGCAAGCCGGCCGCGCCGCGTTCGATGCGCTCGAACGCGCGTTGCTCGCGCTCAACGCATCGCCGGGTGGCGCGGCCGATCTGCTCGCCGCGACGCTCTTCATCGACAGACTGGTTCAGCACCGCATGGGCGGGAGGACGGTTTCATGGAACAACTGACATTCGACTATCCGGCGCAACGCGCCGTGACGACGCGCGCACACGTAGGCGTGGTGGGCTCGGGCGATCTCGAGGTGCTGCTGCAGCCCGCGAGCGACATGCAGGCGCGCGTGGTCGTGCATACGAGCGTGGACGGCTATAGCCACATCTGGAAGAGCGTGCTCGACCGCTTCTTCACGCGCTACGACGGCGCGGCGCTCATCGAGATCAACGACTTCGGCGCCACACCCGGCGTGGTGGCGCTACGTCTCGCGGAGGCCGTCGAAGCCGCGCAGGAGGCGAAGTCATGAGCAGCACGAATCAACTGACGCCCGGCGCACTGCTGCGCGAAAGCTTCATCGAATTGAGCGCGCGCGAACGCGCGGCCGCCGTGCTGGACGCGGGCACGTTCCGCGAACTGCTTGGGCCCTTCGACCGTATCGAATCGCCGTGGCTGCCGTTGCAGGGCATCGTCTGCCAGGCTGACGACGGCGCGGTGATCGCGCGCGGCACCATCGACGGCGAGCCCGCCGTCGTCGCCGCGATCGAATCGGCATTCCAGGGCGGCAGCATCGGCGAAGTGTCGGGCAGCAAGATCGCCGCCGCACTCGAACTGGCGCTCGCCGACTGCGAGCGCGGCAAGATCGTGCGGCCCGTCATCCTGTTCGAGACCGGGGGCGTGCGCTTGCAGGAGGCCAATCTCGGCCTCGCCGTGATCGCGGAGATCCAGTCGGCCATCGTCGCCTTGCGCGCTCATGTGCCCGTGGTCGGCGTGATCGCGGGCATGGTCGGCTGTTTTGGCGGCATGTCGCTCGCGGCGGCCCTGTGTTCGACGCTCGTGATGACGAAGCAAGGCCGCCTCGGCATGAATGGCCCGGAGGTGATCGAGCAGGAAGCCGGCATCGAGGAACTCGATTCGAGCGACCGTCGCCAGGTGTGGCAGTTGATCGGCGGCGAGCAGCGCGCGCAAACAGGTTTCGCCGATGCGCTCGTCGAAGACGCCGTGGATGACGTGCGCGCCGCCGTGCGCGCGGCGTTTGCACAAGGCGCACCGCTCACGCCGCGCTCGGCGGATGTGGATGCCACGCTCGCGAAACTCGCGCAGATTGATCCCGCCAGCGTCACCCCAGAAACGATGCGTGCGGTGTTCGCCGCTTCGCCCCTGAACCTGCGCGGAGAAAACGCATGAACGACACGACGACGAGCCGCGGCGTACGCTGGCTGCGCGCCCTCGCGGGCGTAGACACACAAGGCGCGTGCGTGCGATACGCCGACGCGCCGCTCGACGACGAGACCGCGCGCTTCATCACTGTCGCACCCGATCCCGCGAACCGCTTTCCGCGTGCGCGCGAGAACGTGGTGGGCCTCGAACAGGGCTGGCGTCTTGCGAAGGCGGTGCGCGAAGCGATTGCCGAAGACGCGGCGAGCGGCAAGCGCCGCCCCATCATCGCGATCGTCGATGTGAAAAGCCAGGCCTACGGCTATCGCGAGGAGATGCTCGGCATTCACCTCGCCTGCGCCTCGGCCGTGGACGCCTACGCAAGCGCGCGGCTCGCGGGGCATCCCGTGGTGGCGCTGATCGTCGGACCCGCCATGTCGGGCGCGTTTCTCGCTCACGGCTATCAGGCCAATCGCATCGTCGCGCTCGATGCGCCCGGCACGATGGTCCACGCCATGGGCAAGGAAGCGGCGGCGCGCGTCACGCGGCGCAGCGTAGAGGAGCTCGACGAGCTGGGCGAAAAGATCGTACCGATGTCATATTCGATGGCTTCGTTCGCCAAGCTAGGTTTGCTCGACGAGCTGATCGAAGGCGTCGATGCGGACGCGCCGAGCGTTGCGCAGATCGCACGTGTGCGCGATGTGCTCGCACAGAAGGTGCGGGAAGCACGCGGCGACACGAGCGGGCTCGCGCATCGTCTGCAAGGCGAGTCGGCGCAGCGCACGCGTGCGGCGTCGATCGAGGTGCGCAAGCGCCTGGCGCAACAGTGGGACGCTAGCTGATGCGAGTCTGCGCCGCCGCGCCGTTCGCTGCGGATGAGCCGCGCATGGACGACGCACGCTGGCGCGCGCACGACCTGCTGCGCGTCGCGCGCCATACCCCGTCAGGCGACGAGCCGGATTGGGTACGCGCCGCGCTTGCCCGCGCGCCCTGGGTGGTCGTGCGGCGCACGCGCGCGGCGGCGGGGTTCGTGGCGGTGGGCGTGCGCGGCGGCGTACGTTCCGAGCGTTTCGGCACATGGCTCCATACTGAGGATATCGAATCATCTTCCGGTCCGGAGGATCTGCTCGGCGTCGAACCGCTTCGCGCACGCCGCGCACTGCCCGCATTCATCGCGCTGGCTACCCTGCGCACTAGCGCCGCGCCGTTGCGCAATTTCGTTTGGGGCCCCACCGGCAGCGCCGGTTTCGAACTCGCCACGGGCGTTCCCACGCTCACGGCATCGAGCGATCTCGACATCCTGATTCGCCTGCCGCAACGCATCTCACGCGCGGCGATCGATTCGCTGGCGCAGGCGCTCGCGCAAGCCGCCAGCCGCTCGGGCACGCGCATCGACGCGCAACTCGAAACGCCCGCGGGCGGGGTCGCGCTCGCCGAACTCGCGGCGCACAAGCCGCGCGTGCTGGCGCGCGCTTCCAGCGGCGCGCAACTCGTCGCCGATCCGTGGCGAGCAGCATGACGCTCGCCCTGCTCTTTCCCGGCCAAGGCGCGCAAAACGCAGGCTTCCTCCACAAGCTGCCGCAGCACGACGCCGTGCGGGCGACGCTCGACGAGGCGTCGGCGGCACTCGGCTTTGACATCCTTACGCTCGATAGCGACGACGCCTTGCGCTCTACGGTTGCCGTTCAGATCGGCCTCACGGTCGCGGGCGTGGCCGTGGCGCGCGCGCTCGCGCACGAAGGACTCACGCCGCAATTCAGCGCAGGGCTTTCCGTAGGCGCCTATGCGGCCGCAGTAAGCTGCGAGGCCCTGGCGTTTGGCGACGCGCTGCATATGGTACGCAAACGCGCCGAGCTGATGGAAAGTGCATGGCCCTCGGGCTATGGCCTCACGGCCATCGCGGGGCTGAGCGAGACGCAGGTCGAAGCGCTCGCGGATGCGCATGCACGCGACAGCGGCGAGCAAGTGTACGTGGCGAACGTCAACGCGCCGCGCCAGATCATCGTAGCCGGCGCCGATGGCGCGCTCGAAGCCTTCGCGGCCCGCGCGCTCGCCGCTGGCGCGCGCAAGGCGCAACGGCTCGCAGTGGCAGTTCCTTCGCATTGCGAACTATTGGCCGATGCCGCCGATACGCTCACGGAGTGGGCGCGCGACATGCCGTTTCGTACGCCGCGTAGTGTGTATGTCGACAATCGCGGCGGCAGGCCGCTCTACCACGCCGACGCCATCCGCACCGATCTCGCCACCAATATGCGCTACACGGTGCGCTGGTACGACGCGCTCACGGTCATGATCGAGTCGGGCGCCAGCGTGCTGGTCGAAGCGCCGCCCGGCCAGGTGCTCACGGACATCGCGCGCGAGCAGTATCCCGAGGTGACCGCGCTCGCGGGCTCGGGTTTGCCGCTGGAGCGTCTTGTCGCGATCGTGCGGCGCCGGCTCGGCGAGGACGCCTGATCGCAGCGCAAATGCCGAATTCGGCGTTTATGCGCATAAATTCTTATTTGATTTTTTGCGCGAAGCCGCTCGCGCGCATGGCCGCCGCATCGAAAATCAGCGAATTGGCACTTATTTTCCGCGATTCAGTGGTCTATTTCCGCAAATCGGGCGTTACCACACGAAACGTGAGGTTCACGCGCTCGCCACTCACCGCAGGCTCCTTTGGCACGCGGTGCCGCCATTGGGCCTGAGTCTTGCCCTGCATCACGAGCAGACTGCCACTCGTCAACTGAAAAGAACGCACCACGCCCGTCGCGTTGTGGCGCAAGTCGAAACGCCGCGTCGCGCCGAGGCTCAGCGAGGCAATCACCGGCTCGGGGCCGAGTTCAGGTTCGTGGTCCGCATGCCAGCCCATGCTGTCCGTGCCCGTGCGGTAACGATTGAGCAGCACGCTGTTGAAGCGCACGCCGCAAAGCGCCGAAATGGCGTCGCGCAGTTCGGCTACCTGGCTGGTCCACGGCTGCGGGACGTTTCGGATGCCTGAGTAGATGTACACCGCACCCTCGTCGCCCTGCCAGGCCGTGAGGCGCGGCTGGTCTACCCAGCCGCCGGGAGTGCGAATGCGTTCCTGGCGCCAGTCGGCCTCGGCGATGATGCGCGCGAGCGCCTCGGCGGCCGCCTCCGGCGCGAGCCATGACGGATGCCATGCCACGTCCGGGGCAGGCGTATCGTCGAAAAGATCGAACATCGGGAGTGCTTCAATCGAACGGGAAAGCAGACAGTTTCGCATGGCGCGGACCCGGCCGCCGCGCACCCTCGCTTCTCGCAGGATAGCGAATCAACCGAAACCGCAAACAAGCGAATCAGGTGAGCAATGCGATGTAGAACACCGCGGCGCCGATGAGCGCGCCGACGAAGCAGAAGCCTTCGGCGGGTTCGTCGGTGGTGCGAGATCGCAGCCAGGCGCCCAGTACGCCGAACATGCCCGCAATACCGAGCGCGACGAACACCATCACGACGTCGAATAACGCGCTTCGGCCAATTTCGAGAATATCGATGTTCTTGACCGCGATATACAGCGCGATGGCCATGATCGAGAGAACGACCATCGGCAGCATGACATGGCTGCCCTCGTGCCCGACGTGACGACCATGCAGACCCTCATGCAGCCCATGTGCGACCGGCCGGATACCTTTCATGATCCGTCTCCCCCAGAGCGCCCGAACCGCGCGGGCCTCATTACGAGCATAGTCCACCGCGAGGGCCGATTCAATGGACGTTTAATAGAGTGTGCCCGGCCCCACGAGAACATAGTGCGACGAGCGGGAGCACGCTGGCAATCGAGGGAAATGCCGCACCGCCACAGCACGGCCGATAGAGCGTCAAGGCCCATGCATACACGCATGCATGTATGTCATGCGCAATCGGTAGGCTCTTTCGTGATGCATCGCGGCGTGCATCTTGGGAAACGGCCGCACCGAACGGCACGAAGTCTGCTGCGCCGGTAAAATGCAACGCAGCCTACTGTGCTGACTTTTCCACCGGATTTTCGAGCGGGCCTCGACGATTGGACTTTGCTGCAGCGCGCCGTGCCCTGCGCGGCAGCCCGCGTCGGTCCGCTCCCCTCCGTTTGCGCCGCCATGCCCCGACTCTCGTTTCTGGTCCGCTTCATTGCCATCGGCGTGCTGCTGCATGCTTATGTCGGCTTTCGCCTGATTCCCGACCTGCCGGTGCCCACCGTCGGCAAATGGCTGGCCGTGCTGTGGCTCGTGCTCTCGGTGCTGTTCATCCCGCCCGGCATGCTCGCGCGGCGCTTCAAGCGCCAGCCGCTCGGCGACCGCCTCGCCTGGATCGGCATGCTCGCCATGGGCTTCTTCTCGTCGCTGCTCATGCTGACGATCGCGCGCGACATCGTGCTCGCCTCGGCCATGACCGTGGAGGCACTGTGGCCCAAAGCCATCGATC
This sequence comes from Paraburkholderia sp. CNPSo 3272, assembly GCF_024206495.1. Classification (GTDB taxonomy): domain Bacteria; phylum Pseudomonadota; class Gammaproteobacteria; order Burkholderiales; family Burkholderiaceae; genus Paraburkholderia. The sequence continues at coordinate 47,846 of NZ_JAMBPQ010000038.1, forward strand.
TCGCCGGCTGGCGCACCGTGAGCGCCGCCGCGGTGATCGCGCTTGCGTTCCTCTCCTCCGGGTTCGGCTTCTTCAACGCGCGGCGGCGTGCGCGCGTGCGCAACGTCGAGGTGCCGATTCGCGGCCTGCCCGCCGCGCTCGACGGCTTCACGATCGTGCAACTGAGCGACATCCATGTCGGCCCGACGATCAAGCACGGCTACGTCGATGCCATCGTGCGCGCCGTGAACCAGCTCGACGCCGACGTGGTCGCTATCACGGGCGACGTGGTGGACGGCAGCGTGGCGCACCTCGCCGCGCACACCGCGCCGCTCGGCAAGCTCAACGCGCATCACGGCGTGTATCTCGTGACCGGCAACCACGAGTACTACTCGGGCGCGGACGCCTGGATTGCCGAGTTCCGCCGCATCGGCCTCACGGTGCTGATGAACCAGCATGTGGTGATCGAGCATGGCGGCGCGCGGCTCGTGCTGGCCGGCGTGACCGACTACACGGGCGGCCAGTTCGATCCCGCGCACCGCAGCGATCCGGCCGAAGCGCTGCGCGGCGCGCCCGCCGACGTCAACACGCGCGTGCTGCTCGCGCACCAGCCGCGCACGGCCCACGCCGCCGTCGACGCGGGCTTTACGCTGCAACTCTCCGGCCACACGCACGGCGGCCAGATTTTCCCGTGGAATTTTCTCGTGCGGCTGCAGCAGCCGTTCACTGCGGGCCTCGAAAAGCTCGGCAGCCTGTGGGTCTACACGAGCCGCGGCACGGGCTACTGGGGGCCGCCCAAGCGCCTTGGCGCGCCTTCGGAAATCACGCGCGTGCGGCTGGTGGGCGCACAGTGAACCCCTGGGCGCGCTGCGCCCGACGGCCCGCGCGGCCTTGCCGGTATCATCGGACGATGCCGCCGTTCGTCCGCCTGCCGCTTTAACTGGAATCCATCGCACATGGAAGGCAACAAGCAGCTTCACCAGACATCGTTCTATTTGCTGTTGTTCACGGTGTCCATCGCGCTTTGCTTCATCCTCGCGCCGTTCTTCAGCACGGTGCTCTGGGGCGCCATACTCGCATTGATCTTCCAGCCAGTGCAGCGCCGGCTCGTTGCCCGGCTCGGGCGGCGGCGCAATATCGCCGCGCTCATTACGCTCACCATCTGCCTCGTCATCGTGATCTTTCCGCTCACGCTGGTGACGGCCACGCTGGTGCAGCAGGTCGCCTTGGCATATCAGGGGGTGCGAAGCGGCAGCCTCGACTTCGGCGCCTACTTCACGCAGATCGTCCATGCCATGCCCGAGTCGATTCAGAACCTGCTAGCGCGCTACGACCTCATGGATCTGCCCGGGCTGCAGCAGCGACTTTCGGCGGGCGCCGCAGAGATCAGCCAGTTCGTCGCCACGCGTGCTTTCTCCTTCGGGCAGAACACGCTGCAATTTCTGGTGAGTTTCGGCGTGATGCTCTATCTGTTCTTTTTCCTCGTGCGCGACGGCCGGGAAATTTCGCGGCTCGTGCGCGACGCCATTCCGCTCGACGAACAGCACAAGCTGCATCTCATGCGCAAGTTCACGACGGTGATCCGCGCAACGGTGAAGGGCAACGTGGCCGTGGCTGTCGTGCAGGGCGGCCTGGGCGGCATCGCGCTCTGGGTGCTCGGAATTCAGGGCGCGCTGCTGTGGGGCTTCGTGATGATGCTGCTCTCGCTGTTGCCCGCCGTGGGCGCGGCGCTCGTGTGGGGACCCATAGCGATCTACTTCCTCTCCACAGGCGCGGTGGCGAAGGGCGTCGGGCTGATCGTCTTCGGCTCCGTCGTGATCGGCACCGTGGACAACGTGCTGCGCCCCCTGCTCGTGGGCAAGGACACGCGCCTGCCCGACTGGGTCGTGTTGATCTCGACGCTCGGCGGCATTTCGCTCATCGGCATTAACGGCTTCGTGATCGGGCCGCTCGTCGCTGCGCTTTTCATCAGTTGCTGGGACTTGCTGCGCAAGGACCAGCACTACATCGAAAACGAAAGCACCCCCGTGGAAGACGAGCCCGTGTAAGCGCCGCTTCCGGGCCGCATCAGTGCGGCGCTAGGGCGAAACGTGCAGCGGCACGCCGGCGCGGCCCTGGCGTGCAATCCCTGCAACGGGCGCTTCGGGTGCTTCTGCGCCGTCCACGGCCACCGAAAACCCGAACGTGTTGACGCCGTCTGCACTGCGCACGAACACCGTGCCGCCGTGCATTTCCGCCACGGCCTTGACGATCGACAGCCCGAGCCCGTGATTTTCGTGGCTGTTCGAGCGAGCCTCCTGAATGCGGTAGAAGCGGTCGAAAATATGCTCGCGCGTCACCGGATCGAGCGGCTCGCCGGGATTCGAAACGGCGATCTCGACGTGACCGTTCTGCGGCGCGACCGTGGCGCGCAGCGTCGTACCGGGCTGCGAATGCTGGATCGCGTTGACGAACAGATTGCTCATGGCTCGGCCGATCAGCGACGTATTCACCCATGCGCGCGCATCGCCTTGCACTTCCACCCGCAGTTGCGCCTCTTCGAGAGGCATCTCCAGAAAATCGAGCATGCGTTCGATCTCCGCGCGCAACGACACTTCCGTGAGGTCCGTCGCGCGTTCGCCGCGATCGCTGCGCGAGAGGAACAGCATGTCGTTCACGATCACGCGCAATCGTTCGAATTCCTCAAGATTCGATTGCAGCGTCTGTTGCAGCTGCTCGACTGAACGGTCGCGCGTGAGCGCCACCTGGGTCTGGCCAATCAGGATGCTCACCGGTGTGCGCAGCTCGTGCGCCACGTCGGCGTTGAACGATTCGAGCCGCTCGTAGGCCTTGTCGAGGCGTTCGAGCGCTCCATTGAACGACGTGGCGAGCTCGTGCAGTTCCTCGGGCAGTTCTTCCGCATGCAGGCGCTGGCGCCGGTTCGACGGGCTCAACTGCGAGGCCTCGCGCGAGAGCCGCGTGAGCGGCGCAAGACCGAAGCGCGTCACCGCGCGGCTCAGCAGCGCGACCGCGATGGTGGACAGCGCGATCAGCACGCCAAGCGCAATACCAAAGCGCCGCAGCATGCCTTCGGTGCGCACACAGTCGCTGCCGACCATGAGTTTCACCTGGGGCCGGTCACCGCTTGCGGGCACGATAAAGGTCGTCGTAATGACGTCGTAGCTGCAACCCGGCGGGCGCACGAGCAGATGATTGGGGCCCACGTCACCGGTGACCTTGCCGACGATGGGCGTACCGAAACGAAAGCGCGGATCCGGGCCTTCGACGTAGTAGTGCATACGGCTATCCGCAGGCGAGAGGTCGCGCAGCTTTTCCTGCACGAAGGCCCACTTCTGCACGTCCGGTGCGTGCGCAACGATGAGGCTCGCGATGCGCGCGCGCGTGTCGAGCGTTTCGCGCAGCTCGTTGAAGAGCTGACGCTGCATCAGGAAAAAGAGGCCCGCGCCCGTGAGCGTGAACACGATGAGCGACACCGCTGCGAACATCGCCGAAAGCCGCAGCGAGATCGAGCGTTTCATGACGTCTGGCCTCCTTCCTCGCGCATTTCGAGCACGTAGCCCATGCCGCGTATGGTGTGCAGCAGTTTCGCCGCGTGCGGGCCGTCGAGCTTGGCGCGCAGCCGCTTGATCGCCGTTTCCACGACGTTCGCATTGCTTTCGAAATTCACGTCCCAGACCAGCTCGGTGATGAGCGTCTTCGAGAGAATCTCGCCGCGCCGCCGCGCGAGCACCGAAAGCAGCTGGAATTCCTTCGCCGTGAGATCGAGGCGCACGCCGTCGCGCGTCGCGCGGCGGCTGATGAGGTCCACCTGCAGATCGCCCACCGAAATCAGCGTGGATTCCTGCGTGCGTGCGCGCCGCGTGAGCGCGCGCAGCCGCTCGACGAGTTCGAGGAACGAGAACGGCTTCGTGAGATAGTCGTCGGCGCCGTCGCGCAGGCCATGCACGCGATCGTCCACGCGATCGCGCGCCGTCAGCATGATCACCGGCGTGTCCTTCTTCGTGCGCACCGCGCGCAGCACGCCGAAGCCGTCGAGCTTCGGTAGCATGACGTCGAGCACGATCACGTCGAAGTCGTATTCCGTGGCCATCCACGCGCCTTCCTCGCCGTCCATGGCGACGTCCACGACCCAGCCCTGCTCCGTGAGTCCGCTACGCAAGTAGTCCACGACCTTGCGTTCGTCTTCGATAACCAATACTTTCATGCCCGCCCTCCTCTTGGCGCGCTGACCTGGCGGTGCCGGCCGATGCGGCCCGCGACCGCCGTTGCGCGCTTTTATATGCCCTGGTGCCGGGCCCGCTCAAGCCCTCTCGTGCCGCTTGTATCCACGCTTTCAGCCCTTGCATGGGGCTCAGCTTCTGCCCTCGGCCTTCGGCACTTCGCGGCAGGTGCCCGCGCTGCATGCCGTCTCGCGATCGCCGGCGCTCCAGCCGCCGCCCAGCGCCTTCGCGAGAAAGACTACCGTGGCGACCTGCTGGCCGTGAATCTGCACTTCCTGGCGCTCGCTGGCAAGCAACTGCTGCTCCGCGTTGAGCACGTCGATGAACGCGACGAGCCCGCCCTGATAGCGGTCGTTGGCGAGTTCGAAGGACTTGCGTGCGTCGTCCACGGCCGCCTGGCCATCGGTCGAGGCGCGCTCCAGCACCGAAAGGCCGGTTACCGCATTTTGCACCTCCTGGAACGCGGTGAGCACGGTCTGACGATAAGAGGCCTGCGCCGACTCGTAGCCTGCCTGCGCGAAATCCACGCCCGCCGCGCGTTTGCCGCCGTCTAACAGCACCTCGCTGGCCGTCGCGCCCACCGACCACATGAGGCTCGGCACGGAAAAAAGGCCGCCAAAACGCGTCGATTCCCACCCGAATGTGGGCGAAAGCGTGATATCCGGAAAGTAAGCAGAGCGCGCCACGCCGATCTGCGCATTGGCCGCGGCCATCGCGCGCTCCGCCGAGGCCACGTCGGGCCGCCGCTGCAACAGCTCGCTCGGCAGCCCCGTGGGTAGCGCGGGCACCGGCAGTGGCGTGAGCTTCTGCGCAATCGTGAATTCCGGCGCGGGCTTGCCGACCAGCACTGCAATGGCGTTCTGCTCCTGCTGCCGCTGGTTTTCGAGCAGATGCACCTGAGTTTGCGTGGCCGCGAGCTGGGCTTTTTGCTGTAGCAGTTCCAGACCGGAAACCGCGCCGAGATCGTGCTGCGCGATCACGAAATCGAGGGCCTTTTGCTGCAGTTGCGCCGAGCGGTTCACCACGTCGATCTCGTTGTCGAGTTCGCGCATGGCGAAATAGTCGGTGGCGAGTTCGGCGGTGAGCACGAGGCGCGCGTTGGCGAGATCGTCGCCGGCCTGCTGCGTCGACGCCTGCGCCGACTCCACGATGCGCCGGATGCGCCCGAACAGGTCCAGCTCGTAGCTCACGGTCGCGCCGACGCTCACCTGGTTCTGCACCGTCGACGTGTTGGGCGTCCCGTAGTTCGTGAGCGGCCGGTTCGCGGAAATGCGCTCCCGCGCGAGGCCCGCGTCGAGCCCGACCTGCGGGCCTTGCTGCGACGACACCGAAGCGAGCGTCGCGCGAGCCTGCGCGTAGTGCGCGGCGGCCACGCGCAGCGTCTGGTTCTCGGCGAGCGCCGCGGTTTCCAGATTGTCGAGCTCGGCGTCGCCGAATGCCTTCCACCACAGCGGATCGAGCGGCGCATGCGAAGGCTGCGCCGCGTGCCAGTATGAATCGGCGGAATCGACGCGCCAAGCCGCGGGACTTTGCGTTTGCGGTGCGTGATAGTCAGGGCCTACGGTGCAAGCCGCGAGACCGAGCGCGCCGAGCGCCGTGACGTAAGCGAGCGGCCGTTGCCGCGTGTTCTGCCGCATCGTCACGTCGCGCTCCGCCTGGCGGCCTCGTGCGCCGCTTCCGTCTTGTTCGGCGCTACCACGACGACGCTGTCGCCATCCGCGATCGAGTCGCTCGGGTTGAGCACGACACGATCGGTCGGCGCGAGCCCGCGGCTGATTTCGAGCGTCTGCCCGAGGTCCTGCGCGATTTCCACCGCCTTGAGCCTGATCTTGCCATCCGCGCCGACTACGGCAAGACGCGGGCCTTCCGAGCGGAACAGCAGCGTGTTGCCGGGCACCGTGAGCAAGCCTTTGGCGTCGGTCTGCAAGGCGGCCTGCACGTAGGCGCCTGGCAGCAGCTTGCCGTCGTGATTAGGCAGCGAGATTTCGGCCTGCAGCGTGCGCGTGGCCACGTTGATGGCCTGCGCCGTGCGCGTGACGGTGCCGTCGAACGTCACGCCCGGCAACTCCTGCTCGGTCACGCTCACGTGCTGGCCGACCGCTACCTGCTGCGCGTAGGTCTGCGGCACGTCGAGGTAGAGGCGCAGCGGGTCGGACTGCGCAATCGAAAAGAGCGCATGACCCGCCCCGCCGTTGCCCGCGTTCACGAGGTCGCCAATATCGACGTTGCGCTGCGTGATGACGCCCGTTATCGGCGCGACGATGCGCTGGAACGACTTCATCTCCGTGAGGCGGCGCACGTTCGCATCGGCGGCGGCGAGATTCGCCTGATCCGTGTTGAAGGCGCCCTGGCGGTCGTCGAGTTCCTGCTGCGAGACCGCATCGCGCTGGCGCAATTGCTGCGCGCGATCGAACGAGGTCTTCGCGAGCGCGAGCGTCGAGGCGGCCTGATCGCGCTGCGCCTGCGCCTGGGCGAGTTCCTGATCGATCTCGGGCGTATCGATCTCGGCTAGCAACTGCCCTTGTTGCACGTGCGCGCCGATATCGGCGTACCAGCGCCGCACGTAGCCGTTCGCACGCGAGTAGATCGGCGCTTCGACAAAGCCGCGCAGCGTGCCCGGCAGCACGATGCGGCCGTCCGCGCCCGCGGCCACCGGTTGCACGACGCTCACATACTGCTTCGCGTTCTGCTTTGTGACGTCGGCGAGATGGTGGGCGTTCATGAGGTTCGACACGATCGTGCGCGTGGCGCCCGCAGCCAGCAGCAGCGCGACCACGATCAGCGCAAAGCGTGCGCGCTTGCCCGCCTGGCCGCGCGCCGGCAGGTCGATGCCCTGCTCGCCGCCCACGGCAATGTCGAGAGATGAATGGTGGTGAGGTTCGTTCATGTCTTCGGCCATAATGACTTAACGGGTATCGCCCCGTGCGCCGCGGCGCTGCGCCTCGCGCTCGCGTTTCGCGGCGGCGCGGTGGGCGAGCCGGGTATGCACGGTCGCAAACATCAGAGGTACGAACAATAGCGTGGAGACCGTAGCGAACAGCAGGCCACCTATCACCGCGCGCCCGAGCGGCGCATTCTGCTCCGCGCCTTCGCCGAGGCCGAGCGCCATCGGCACCATGCCGATCATCATGGCGAACGCCGTCATGAGCACGGGGCGTATGCGGGTGGCGCCCGCTTCGAGCGCGGCGGCGAGCGGCGTCGCGCCGGCGGCAAGACGCTGCCGCGCGAACGAGACCACGAGAATACTATTCGCGGTCGCGACGCCCACGGTCATGATCGCGCCGGTGAGCGCGGGCACGCTCAGATGCGTGCCGGTGATGAACAGCATCCACGCAATGCCCGCGAGCGCGGCGGGCAGCGCGCTGATGATGATGAGCGGATCGGCCCACGACTGGAAGTTCACGACGATCAGCAGATACACGAGCACCACCGCCATCGCGATGCCGACGCCCAAGCCCACGTACGACGAACGCATTGTGCCGATCTGCCCGCGCATGGTGATAGTCGTGCCGCGCGGCGCATGCGCCTGGACATGCCGGATGATGTCGTTGATGTTCACGCCCACGGAGCCCAGGTCGCTGCCCTCCACGCTCACGAGCAGGTCTATCACAGGACGAATGTTGTAGTGCGTGACGATGGCCGGCCCGCTATGCGGATTGAGCTGCACGAGGTTGCTCACGAGTTGCAGCGGCGCATTGGGGTTCGTCGTGCGCGCGGAAACAGGCGTACCCATCACCTCGTTCATGGAGGTTTCGCGATACTGCGGTGTTTGCACCGTGAGCGGATATTCCACGCCGTTTTGCGGGCTCACCCAGAACGCGGGCGAAGTCTGTGTGCTGCCCGAGAGCGCAATCAGCACGTCCTGCGCAACGTTTTGCGGACTCAGGTTCAACTGCTGCATGCGCATGCGGTCCATCGCGAGCGTGAGCGCAGGTTCGTCGTTGCGCTGCTCGATATGCGCATCAACAGCGCCCGGCAGTTGCCGCACCTGCTTGAGCAGCGTGCTCGCAAGCGCCATGTCCTGGTTCAGGTTCGCGCCCACGACCTGCACGTCGATCGCGGCAGGCTGACCGAAGTTGAGAATCTGCGTAATGATGTCCGCGGGCTGGAAGAAGAACTCGACGCCCGGAAAACGTTGCGGCAGCAAGGTCCGCAGCTTGTCGATATAAATGCGCGAGGGATCGTGATCGGGCTTCAGCGCGATTTGTATTTCGCCGTCGAGCGTACCCATCGTCCCCGCGTTGCTGTACGAGAGGTTGATGCCGCTATAGGGTAGGCCGAGGTTGTCGACGATCGATTCGAGTTGATCGGGCGGCACGACTTCGCGAACCACCTGCTCCACCTGGTCGGCCAGGCGCGCGGTCTCCTCGATGCGAAAGCCCGTCGGCGCACGCATGTGCAAACGAATATTGCCCGCATCGACCGAAGGAAAGAAGTCGCGGCCAAGGAAAAACACGAGCACCAGCGAAAGCAGGCAGAACGCTAGAAAAGTACCGCCAAAGAACTTGCGGCGCGCGAGCAGCAGGCTCAACAGCGCGATGTAGTTGGCGCGCACGCGCTCGAACGCATGATTGAAGCGCCAGTGAATGCGGGCGAAGAGCGAGCGCTGAGCGCGCTGCGCATGCGCGGTGGGATCGTGGCCCTCGAAGAGCAGCATGGCGAGCGTCGGCACCAGCGTGCGCGAGAGGATGTACGACGCGATCATCGCGAACACCACGGCTTCCGCAAGCGGTACGAACAGAAAGCGCGCCACGCCCGTGAGGAAGAACATCGGCACGAACACGATACAGATGCACAGCGTCGAGACGAGTGCGGGCACCGCGATTTCGCCCGCGCCTTCGAGAATGCCCTCGTGCAGTTTCGCGCCCAGATGCAGGTGCCGCTCGATGTTTTCGATCGTGACCGTCGCGTCGTCTACCAGGATGCCGACCGCGAGCGCGAGGCCCCCGAGCGTCATGATGTTGATGGTCTCGCCAAGCGCGTAGAGGGCGATGATCGAGGAGAGAATCGACAGCGGAATCGACACCGCGATGATGAGCGTGCTGCGCCAGTTGCCGAGAAAGAGCAGGATCATCGCCGCCGTGAGCGCGGCCGCGATGAGCGCTTCGCGTACTACGCCCTGCACGGCGGCGGAAACGAAGACGGACTGGTCGAACAGCGGCTTGACGACGAGGTCGGCTGGCAGCGTGTCGCGCGCCTTCGGCAGCAGGTCCTTGAGTGCGCCCACCACCTGCAGCGTCGACGCGTCGCCGGTCTTGAGGATCGACATCAGCACGCCGCGCTGGCCGTCCTGGCGCACGACGTTGGTCTGCGGTGTGAAGCCGTCGCGCACGTGCGCCACGTCGCCCAGGAAAGTGGTCGCGCCATTCACCGTCTGCACGGGAATGCGGTTCAACCCGGCGAGCGTATCGGGCGATGCATTGGTGTCCACACGATATTCGGTCTGCCCGAGCTTGGCCGTGCCCGTCGGCAAAATCAGGTTCTGCGCGTTGACGGCATTGACGATGTCGGCGGGCGTGAGGCCCTTCGAAATGAGCGCGCGCGTGTCGAGGTCCACGGAAATCACGCGCGTCTTGCCGCCATACGGGTAAGGCACCTGCGCGCCGGGAATCGTAATGAGCTGCGGGCGCAGAAAGTTCATCGCGACGTCGGCGAGCGCCTGCTCGCTCATCGACTTGCTGGAGAGGCCGAGCTGGATCACCGGGATGCTCGAGGCCGAATAGCTGATGACGAGCGGGGGCGTCGCGCCGGGCGGCATCTGCTTCACCTGCGCCTGCTCCGATGCAACGGCCTGCGCGATCGCGGTTTGCAGGCTTGCACCCGGCTGCAGGAACAGCTTGATGATGGCGATGCCGGGCAGCGACTGCGACTCGATGTGCTCGATATTGCTCACGGTGGTCGTGAGGCTGCGCTCGTTGACCGAGGTGATGCGATCGGCCATGTCCTTCGCGGAGAAGCCGTTGTACGACCAGATGATGCTGATGACCGGGATGTTGATGTTGGGCAGCACGTCGGTGGCCATCGACATGAGCACGAACGGCGTGGCCAGCACGATCAGGATGGCCATCACGATGAACGTGTACGGTCGCTTCAGCGCGAGATTGACAATCCACATGTCAGTGTTTCGGACAACTCAGGCGAGGGGTTGAGACGGGGTCGCATTCGTCCAGCGGGTGCCGCATCATAGGCAATGGCGGTGGCAGGTCGCTGTCGCCAATATGGCGAAACTGACAGGCAACGCGCGAGACGCGCGAAAGCGCTCGGGAACGCCGATAGATCGGCGCTTCAGCGTCGCGAAGCGCCGGAAATTTGTAGCCGCGAAACGCGCCGCAAAGGCTCGCGCTTCGCGAAGACTTCTTTAACTGCTTCAGTTCACAAGACGCAGGCGCTCCAGGTCGTGCGTGTTGTGACTGCGGCCGCGGCCGCTGCGCGCACGCGTACCGCGCGCGTCCGCGTGTGCATCCACCTCGTGCAGCGGTTCGTCGCATGTGGCAAGCGCAGCCTCCTGCTCGGCAAGGACGAGTGGCACCTTCTCGCGCAGAAACTCGACGAAGGTGCGGATCTTCGCGTCCAGATAGCGGCGCGAAGCGTACAGCGCGTAGATGTTGAGTTTTTGCAGAGTATGCGTGGGCAGCACGCGCACCAGCGTACCGTCGGCGAGACCGGGCAGCGCCACCGGCACCGGCAGCGGGCCGATGCCCATGCCTTCGCGTATGGCGAGCGCAAGCGCTTCGGGATTGTTCACCTGGAACGGCGTCACGCCCGTATGCCGGAAGGTCTCGCCGAGTGGCCCTTCGGAAACCCATTGGCCGGCGGGCAGGCTCGCATCGGTCAGATGAAGACAGGTATGCGCCTCGAGGTCGTCGAACGATTGCGGTTCGCCGCGCGTGCGCAAATACGCAGGCGAGGCACAGAGAATGGCAGCGGTGCTGCCCAGATGCTGGGAGATCAGCGCGGAGTCCTCGAGTTCGGCAGCCACCACGACCGCGACGTCGAAGCCCTCCTCGATGATGTCGGGCATCTGCTGCGCGATGGTGAGATCGACCGACACCTCCGGCAGATGCTGCTGATAGCGCGCGATGAGCGGCATGACGTAGTGCTGTCCGAAACTCGTGCCGCCGTACACGCGTAGCTTGCCCGCTGGGTTCGCGTGCGCAGCGGCCGCTTCGGCTTCGGCCTGCTCGATGTCGGCGAGTATGCGCTTGCAGCTCTGAAAGTAACGCTCGCCCGCTTCGGTCAGCGACATGCGGCGCGTGGTCCGGTTAAGAAGCCGCGTGCGCAGGCGCGACTCGAGGTCGGTGACCGCGCGCGAGACCTGCGCGGTCGTCATCGTTTCGCTCGCCGCAGCGCGCGTGAAGCTGCCAGACTCCACCACTCGCACGAAGACCCGCATATTGCGCAGCGTATCCATCAGAAACTCCCGTTCATTCGGCCTGCCTTCCCATCTCCATACGAATGAGAGCAGTTTCGCCCACGAGCCGTGGCCTGATCCTGACTCGAACATGACAGCGCGGACAGCTTGGCGCAAAGCCCTGTCCCGCGTATGATCCACGAGCCGCCGGGGCGCACTGCAATGCCCCGCCGCGCCTTGCACGAGAGCCGCAAGGCATGCGGCCCGCCCTGCGCTTTCATGACAAAACGATGACTCTCGAATTCGCCCTGCGCCTTCTCGCGGCGTTCGCCTGCGGCGTCGCCATCGGCCTTGAACGCCAGATTCGCCAACGCACGGCCGGTCTGCGCACGATCACGCTCGTGGCAAGCGGCGCATGCTTGTTCGTCACGCTCGGCGTGCTGACCGGCAATGGCTCGACCGGCGTGACGCAAATCGCCGCCTATGTCGTCTCTGGCGTGGGCTTTCTGGGCGGCGGCGTCATCATGCGCGAGAAGGGCTCGATTCAGGGCATCAATACCGCCGCGACGCTATGGTGCTCGGCGGCCGTAGGCGTGCTGTGCGGAGCGGGCCATTACGGCCCGGCGGTGGCCGGCACCGTCGTCGTGCTGCTCACGAATACCGTGCTGCGCGAAGTGAGCCGCATCATCAACGCGTCGCCCGTTTCCAATGCGGATCTCGTGCGCGCTTATGTGCTTACGGTGGTCTGCCGCGAAGAGGACGAAGTCCATATCCGCACGTTGCTTTCGAACTCTTTGTACTCCACGCCGCTTTCGTTCCAAAGCCTCACGAGCGAGGACGTGGCCGGCGATCCGCCGCGCCTGCGCGTGACGGCGACAATGCGCCTGCATCCGAAGTACCAATCGAAGCTGGAACTCCTGGCGAACCGCATGAGCATGGAGAAAGGCGTCTCGAGCGTAAGCTGGACCGCCACGGAACCCGAAATCGCGCCCGAATGAGCGCTTGCGCACTGCGTCGGCCTGCATTCCTTACGAATGCATTTCTGATTCATTGCGTTTTTTAAAACTATCGGCGGCGGTTTTCAAGAACTGTCAATTCTGGCCGCGTTTCATGGACGCCTATTCGCCCTTGGACTAAGCTCCATTCACCGTGATTCGTTCACGCCAACAAGGGGAGTCTATTCATATGCAACACGGCATCATTGCCTGGCTCATCATCGGCGCAATCGCAGGCTGGCTCGCTGGCGTTCTTGTCAAAGGCGGCGGCTTCGGATTGTTCGTCGATATCATCGTCGGCATTGTCGGCGCGTTCATCGGCGGTTGGCTTGCCGGGGTGCTCGGCATTCATATCGGCGCCGGCATCATCAGCTCGATCATTACCGCCATTATCGGCGCGGTCATTCTGCTCTTCATCATCCGCCTCGTGCGACGAGCGTAGCGAATTCGCGCTGTCGATGAAAAACGGGAGCACCGTTGCCGGTGCTCCCGTTTTGTTTTGTGTGCTTCTAAATGCGAGCGCTTTGGACGTTAGGCGTTCGCGACGAGTCCGCCCATCGCTTCGGGCAGCATCGTACCCGTTTGATTGAAGCGCAGATGCATTTCATACGCGCGCGCGAGATCGTGCGGCGTCTGGCCGCCGAACTTGAGTGCGTCGCGATAGTAGTCGCGCAGCAGGTCGCGATAAAGCGGATGCGCACAACGCTCGATCACGAGGTTTGCACGCTCGCGCGGCGCGAGTCCGCGCAGATCGGCTAGGCCTTGCTCGGTGACGATCACGTCCACGTCGTGCTCGTTGTGATCGACGTGCGGCACCATCGGCACGATACTGGAAATGCGGCCGTCCTTCGCAATCGCCTTGGTCGCGAAGATCGCGCACGACGCATTGCGCGCGAAATCCCCCGAGCCGCCAATGCCGTTCATCATGTGCGTGCCGCCCACATGCGTGGAATTCACGTTGCCGTAAATGTCGCATTCGAGCGCGGTGTTCAGCGCAATCAAGCCGAGGCGGCGAATCACTTCGGGATGGTTGCTCACTTCCTGCGGACGCAGCACGAGCTTGTCGCGATAGCGGTCGAGTTCGGCGAGCACCTGAGCCTGGCGTTGCGCGGAGAGCGTCATCGATGCGCCCGAGGCGAATACCATCTTGCCGGAATCGATCAGATCGAACGTCGAGTCCTGCAATACTTCGGAGTACATCGTAAGCGCTTCGAACGGCGAATCCACGAAGCCCGAAAGCACCGCGTTCGCAATCGTGCCGATGCCGGCCTGCAGCGGCGGCAGTTGCGCGCTCATGCGGCCGTGCTTCACTTCGTGCTGCAGGAATTCGATGAGGTGCCCGGCGATGCGCGCGGTTTCTTCGTCGGCGGGCAGCACGGTCGAGGGGCTGTCCGCTTCGTTCGTGATGACGATGGCGGCGATCTTCTCCGGCGGAATTTCGATGGCGGTCGTACCCACACGGTCCTGCGGACGCACGATCGGCAACGGATCGCGATGCGGGCGGCGGCCAGGAATCCACACGTCATGCAGGCCCTCGAGCGCGAGCGGCTGCGCGAGATTGATCTCGACGATCACCTTCTCCGCGAGAATCGCGAAGCTCGCCGAATTGCCGACCGAGGTGGTCGGCACGATCGCGCCGGTTTCCGTGATCGCGGCGGCTTCGATGATCGCGAGATCGAGTTTGCCGAGCAGGTTCGCGCGCAGCATCTCGACGGTTTCCGAAAGATGCTGGTCGACGAACATCACTTCGCCGCGGTTGATGGCCTTGCGCAGCGTCGCGTCCACCTGGAATGGCAGACGGCGCTCGAGCACCCCCGCTTCGGTCAGCATGCGATCGACGTCGTGGCCGAGCGAGGCGCCCGTCATCAGCGTAATGCGCAGCGGCTCTTTCTCTTCGCGCGCGCGGCGCGCCAGTTCGAGCGGCACGGCCTTCGTGTCGCCCGCGCGCGTGAAGCCGCTCGCGCCGACGCGCATGCCGTTGCGCACGAGTTGGGCCGCCTCGGCAGCCGAAGTGATTTTCCCGCGCAAGGCGGCACAACGAATACGGTCTTCGTACATCAAAGTCTCCACAAACTCTCTGATCGCCTGGTGCCTATTTTCAGGTCTTGCATCGGCGGTCGTGCACTGCGAGTTTCACAAAACACTGTTGCAGTGTTTTGTGCAGCCACAATGCGCAAAGCCGCGGCACCCATTTGAAGGCGTCGCGGCACAAGATTTCAGCGTACGCCTGCACATGGCTGGCGTGCTCTCGATCTCAGCTACCGAAATAAATATTGCAGAAGCTGACCGGGCCGACGCATTCATCCTTCTTTGCCGGCTTTACGATTTCGCGGTGGGCGGGCGCTTGCGCTGCCTGCGGGGCAGCGGACTGCGCAACCTGCTGGGGGACGCTCGCTGCCGGTGCTTCGTTCTGTGCATAAGCAGCGGCGGCGGCAAACAGCGAACAGGCAACAACAGCGATCTTCAGGGACTTCATTTTACTCTCCAGTGCTAATGGGTACTGCGAAGCAGTGATGTGACTATATGACCCAGGGTCGAAATGATTAAGAAGGCGGCGTGGAAGGCATATTTCCAGACTGCAGCAAGATCGCGCGGGGTCCGCATTTTCATTGTGTATTCAACGATCTGCGCGGCGCCCGAGTGCGACGTGCGCGGCGCGCCAGCGGCCCGAGCGGCGCATCGCGGTCGAGCAGCGCGCTGCGAATGAAGTGCAGATGGCTCAGCAACCGTTGCGCCTCATGCCGCCTCTCCCGCTCGTGATGCACGGTGGCAAGCGCCTCCTGGGCGATCCAGGTCGCGGCGCGCACGGCGCTGAGCGCGTGGTCGAGCGCGACCCCGTCTGGGTTCTCGAAAAGGTGCGCGATGTCCTCCTGTACGCGCACGAGCGCCTCAGGCCAGCGCGCGTCATGGCGGTCGAGCCAGGATGCCGCGTGCGCCTCGTTGCGCAGATCGACCACGGCGTGCCCGACTTCGAGCGTGACGAGCATCCAGCGCAGCGCGCGCCGGTGCGCCTGGCGGCGTCCGTTCAACAAGAGCCTCAACTGGTGCATCAAATCGTGCGTACCGGACTGGAAGCGCTGCCCGAGGCCATCGAGCTCCCCATGACAAGCCAGCACGACCTGGCCGCGCAACGCTACGCACATGCGCTCGACGAGCCAGCTCATATGCGGCGGAAACACCACCGAGAAAGCGAGCGAAGCGACCAGCATCGCGGCGACGACGGCGATGCCGTTGTTGACCAGCAGATCCGGCGTGTAGACGATCACATTGTCCGGACCGGCCAGCAGGCAGAAGAACACCGAGAAGCCGACGCCATAGCCCGCTATGCGCGAGCGCGTGGCGAGAAAAGCGCCGATGGCGAGCACAGGAACGAGTGTCGCGCAGAGCAACGGGAAGCCATCGACATTGGGATAGACGTAGCAGGTGAAGAGATAGCCCGTCACGGCGGCAAAGCCCGCACCCACCGCCATCTGCACGGCCATGCGCGACGCGTTCGGCGCCGACGAGGTGAGCGCGCACGTGAGTGCGGCCGCGATCATCGCGAGGCCGCCGCTCGGCCAGTCGGTTTCGACCCAGAACCAGCCCAGCGCCGCCACCACTACGGCCGTGCGCACGAAGGTGAACGCCACCACGTACCAGCTCGTGCGGGGCACGTAGCGCGCGGCGCGCGGCTCCTGCGCAGGACGCGCTTCCATGAGCGATGCCCACGAGCGGCTGTAGCGCACGATTTCGGCCGTGAAGCGATAGATGAGTTCGGCCGAGGTGTCGAAGTCGGGCAGCGCTTCGGGCAGCGCATGTTCGAGCGGCCGCCGCGTCTCGCGCACATGACGCGGCAGCGTGCGCTGGAACGCTTCGAGCCCATCGGCGAGCCGCCGGGCATAGGCGCGATCGGTTTCGTTGCGGCTCGGCCGCTGGGCGAGCAGCGCGGCCAGCTCGCCGAAGTATGGCGCGAGCGGTGTGATCGCCGCGTCGCTCCAATGCAGCCTTTTGAGCAACTGACGCAACGCGTGCAGTCGCGCGCAGGCATCCATGAATTCGGAATTCAGCCGCGAAAGCAGGCCGCTGCGCGAGCGCATCGTCGGATCTTCGAAAAATGAGAAAGCGCGCGTGGCCTCGAAGCCGACGACATCGTCGACGAGACTCGCAAATCGCCCTTCGAATGCGCCCCTTTCGAGCCGCCTAGCCAACACCGCCGCAGCGAACGCAGTAAAATTCAGATAGCGTGAGCGCAGGGTGCGATCGAGCAACGAGCCCGACTGCCGGGGCACGATCACCGCGCTGACCATGCCCGAGCAGAGAATGCCAACGGCCACTTCGGCGCCGCGGCCGAGTGCGGCGAGAAAGAGACCGTTGGGCTGCATCACGAGCGGAATGCCGATCAACGCCGCCGTGTAGCCGGCGAGCACGAAACCGTACCAGCGGAAATGGCGATTCCTCATGGCGGCGGCCGTACATGCGGCCACCCACCCCGTCATCCCGAGTATGTAAAGTTCGGGCTCCTGGACGAACACGGCGCCCAGCACTACCGCCGCGACCATTCCCACCGCAGTGCCGACGATGCGATAAAAGCTCTTGGCGAACACCATGCCCGAGAGCGGCTGCATCAGGACGAACACCGTCGTCATCGCGATGCGCGGCTGCGGCAGATCCAGCAGCATGGAGATTCCCATGGCAAGCAAGCCGGCCGCGACCGTTTTCAGCAGATGGATCCAGATCGCGCCGTCGCTGGCCTGCCAGTCGCGCAGCGCCCGTCTGGCGGCGCGCCATATGATCTCCGCGCGCCGACGCGAGTCGAACGCTCGATGTATCGCAGGCTGGCGGCTCATGACAAACGTTCGGGCTGTTTCGAAGACAGGGGCCGATTGTAGGAGCGTCATTGCGCCGCATTAATGGGACGTGCGGGGAACCTCCGTTCCAGATCACTCAACAATGGTGCGCCCCGAGAGGCGGACAATATCGTTTCTGTACCGAACAAGAAGGCAAGAAGGTCTGATGGATACGTTACAAAACATGCGCGTGTTCGTGCGCGTCGTGGAAGCGGGCAGCTTCACGGCCGCGGCTCAGTCGCTGGATTCGACCACCGGCGCGATGTCGCGCGCGGTGTCGGAGCTCGAAGCGCATTTGCGCACCCGCCTGCTCAATCGCTCGACACGCCGGCTCGCGCTCACACCCGCCGGCGAGCGGTATCTCAAGCGCTGCTCGCAGATTCTCGCGGATGTCGATAGCGCAGAAGAAGAAGCGAGCTGTGCGCACGAACGCCCGGTCGGGGCGCTGCGCATGCACAGCTTCGCGAGTATCGGTCAGCAGTACGTGCTGCCGGCGATTTCGCGCTATCGAGCACTGCATCCCGAAGTCACCGTCGAACTGACGCTCTCGCAACGCATGCCGGATCTCTTCGAGGGCAGCAGCGACGTCTCGGTGGTCACGGCGTCATCGCTGCCGAATTCCGATCTCGTGTCGCATCAGCTGGGTTCGACGTACAGCATCCTGTGTGCGTCGCCTGGGTATGTGCATACGCACGGTGCGCCGCGCACACCCGCCGATCTCTCGCATCACGATTGCCTGATTCTGAAATCGCCGGCGTTCCCGGCGCATGAGTGGACGCTCGAGGGACCCGACGGCAGCGTCGAGATGCAGGTGGACGGACCGGTGCAGGTGAATATCGCGGAATCGCTCGCAGTGGCGATACGCGAGGGGATGGGGATCGGGATGCTGCCGGTCTACGCGGCAATTGAAGGACTGCGTAACGGTACGCTCGTACGGGTGCTGCCGAAGCACAAGCTGCAAAAGACGAACGTGTACGCGCTTTATCCGTCGCGCAAGTTCGTCGATGCGAAAACCAGGACGTGGGTGGAATTCTTGCGCGCACACGTTCCGCAAGTCATCGAGCGCGACCTGGCGCTGCTTGAAGAACTGACTCAAGAGCAGCTTGCGGACGTCGCAGACGAGGTTGCTTTGGCGAAGGACGCCGCGGCCGCAGCAGCTGTGCAGAAAGCGGCGCAGTAAGCCTGCGCTTGCGCAAGCGGTTAACGAATAAAGCCGTCCACAAGACGGCTTTTTTTCATGCATCGGAAGATGCGTAAACGCCAGAACCCCGGTGCTCTTTCGGAGACACCGGGGTTCGGGACGTTACAGCATAAGGAGCCTGACGATTACCTACTTTCACACGGGCAATCCGCACTATCATCGGCGTGGAGCTGTTTCACGGTCCTGTTCGGGATGGGAAGGGGTGGGACCAGCTCGCTATGGTCATCAGGCATGACGGGTTGCTGCGTCGACTCGGGTCTTTCGGACCTGGCGCCACAGCCAATCGGGAAGAAGCGTA
>NZ_JAMBPQ010000039.1 GCF_024206495.1 Paraburkholderia sp. CNPSo 3272
CGTCATGCTCGCCGATGACGATCATTGCGTTGCCCGCTAATTTGCGCAGATCTGAAATGTACCGGTTACGCGGGTGATACGACGTGCTGAGGCGGTAGGAGTACGAGAGTGTTTCGGTGCCGTCCCGGTATCGGATGGGCTTGTTAAAGTCAATGACCGGAAGCGCATTGAGTCCGCGAATGCCGAGTGCATTCAGGATGATCAGACCGATCAGGCGGCGCGCGTGAAGCTGTGCCCAGCCGCCACCCGACCCATCCCTGAGTGTCCGGGAGGTCGGAATGACGGGACTCGACAGCAGGAATCGCGAAACGAGGTGGGCATGGGTACCGCCTGCGAACCGGGTAACAAACCCACCACCACTGGAATGTCCTCCGAGGACAACGGGGCCACCATGCCCTTGTTTCCGGAGTTCGGCGATCAGATCGGCAATGTCGTCTTCCAGTTGGCCGATGTATTCAACGTCCCCCCGGTGGCGGCCAGACTGATAGTGTCCGCGGAGATTTGGCAGGATTACCTTGGCCGCGCCGGCCTGGCTTACAGCCGAAGCCAGCGCATGGTAGGAGCGCCCGTGATACGACGATCCATGCACGAAGATTAGAATCGGGTTGGCGGAGGACGCGTAGAAGCGAAAGGCTAGTTGCTCGCCGTCTCTGGCGGGGTATCGGCAAAGCGAGGGTAAATCGCTATCGGGCACCGAATGCAGCGAGGCAAATCCGAAAACGTCCTTCTCCTTTGGCGCGGGCGGCGACGCTACCAATACGATGGCGACGCCGATAATCAGCACGAACACTGCAAGAGCTATCCCTACTACGAGCAATATGGTCAAGGTGTCTCCAGGCATGATTATGATCGGGCAATATGCGATATGGTCGCTCATGCTAAGACCGTGCGTGTAGCAGATCTTGCTGGATCTTTAAGCGATTGTCGACGATTCAGGCAGGCGTCTCGAACGGCCGGTTGTGGCCGAACGCGGGCCGACGGCGAACGCAACAGATCGACCCTGAGCCGTGATTCTGGCGCCTCGCGCAGCGATGTTGGCTGGTAATGCCGCTGATGCGCCCTACTATCGTTTGCAGGCAGCTTACTAATTTCTTCCAGCCGAGTTCATTTGGAGTGAGGTCTGCCTTAAGAGCCCCTCCCTCGCAGCACGGTGCGAACGATCGTCGTCTCTCGTTATCACCTGTGCGACATCCCGCTTTCTTGCCAGGAGACCCCGGAATGTCAGACGATCCCTTTGCTCAACTGAAGGCAGTGCAGCGCGAAGCGTGGGCGGTGTTTGCGCCGTTGGAAGTGGTTACGACGATGCCGGCGGCCGAGTTAGTTCGCTATGCACGCGTGTCTCCACAACACTCCGTACTCGACGTTGGTTGCGGCACCGGTGTGGTGGCGGTGACGGCAGCACGCCTCGGTGCTCGTGCAAGTGGCGTGGATCTGGCGCCAGCGCTAATTGAGCGCGCGCACAAGAATGCCGCACTCGCCGATGTGGAGGTCGATTTCCGGGAGGGCGACGTCGAGGCGCTGCCCTATGCTGCCGCCAGCTTCGACATAGTGCTAAGCCAATACGGCCACATGTTCGCGCCGCGGCCTGAAGTGGCGATTGCCGAAATGCTGCGTGTACTAAAACCGGGCGGCACCATCGCGTTTTCGACGTGGCCGCCCGAGCACTTTGTCGGCCAAATGTTTGCACTGGTTGGCAAATACCAGCCACCGCCCCCGGGCGCAGCGCCGCCGCCGCAATGGGGCGATCCGAATATCGTGCGCCAGCGGCTCGGCGATGCGGTCAGCGATATCACTTTCGACCGCAGCGTGTTGCGCTTCCCGGCATTAAGCCCACAGCACTATCGCAAAGTGATGGAGGAGACGCTCGGGCCGGTGGTAAAGATGGTGCAGATTTTCAAAGCGATGAGTCAAAGCTAGCGACCTTCCGCGCCGAGTTGGACGGCTACATTGGTCGCCATCTGGAAAACAACATGCTGAGGCAGCACTATCTGATGACGCGCGCGATCAAGCGCTAAGTGACCGTCGTCGCTCATCCGGCGGGCGGAAGCGCCGCACTACAAAAAAGATCCAACACGGTCCGCGCGTTGCGCTGGCCTTGGTCCTCGAAATTGTTATTCTCACACCGACAAACGTCACCGGCGACGGCAAAGGACCGTGAACGACCCTGAAGAGACCTACAGCATCTCGAAAAATCAGTCCGCTTTCCATCTGATTTCCGCCTCCGACGAGTCGTTCATCGCGCTAGAACTCGGACACCAAGGGCGTGCGTCTGCCCGCAGATAGCGCGTGGAGGTACACTGAATTCCCGGTTTGGCCAAGACCGCGCGCAGGAGAACAGGGATGCCCCCGAACGCCCCGGCGGACAGGCTTGTGAAGTCCATTTGGTACCGCGCCAGTTTGCGCCCCCGTCTGACGGTCGTGCTGTGTTTCGTCGCAGTGTTCGCGATCACGCTAATTCTTGCAGTACACCAATACTTCCTTGTCCGCGCGCGGGAACTCGATCAGCGCTTGCATCGGCTCGAACTGCAGGCCATGACGCTGGATGTCGCCGTTCAAAACAACAAGCAGCAGTTGAGGTTTCTCCGCACCAGTGCCGAGCGAATGATTGCAGGTCCGTCTGCACCTTTTAGCCCAGCTTTGGATGCTCCATTCCAGACGGTGCTCAAAGCGCAGGAAGAGCCGGTGTGGAGCCTTCGGCTTCCGGAAAGTGACGTGCCCATTCGCGGCGTCGGCGCGCGACAACTTGCGAACATTCCGGGCCTGCAGCGGACGGAATCAACGTTTCTCGATGACCTGAGGCTGTCCCGACTGATGAGCAGGTTGCTCTCCGTCCAGTTTCGGTTGAGCACCAACCTCGAGCGTACGGCGTTTGTATCTGCAACGGGCGTGGTGGTCGCCTACCCCGCATTGAGCGACGAGCAGACAGTAGGCCTTGTTCAATCGCTCGCCAGTTCGCGGCTGCTTCAAGTCTCCCGGCAACACCCGTTGGACTATGACGTGATTTTCGATCCGATGTATGAACGAAAGAGTTCCGCAGGGCCGCGCCTGCTTTTCGGGACACCGGTCATGCGCAACGACGTGGTTCGTGGCGTCATCCTCTTTGTTATCCCGCAGCGCGCTGTCCAGGACTACATGCGGCTCGACACCACACCCGACGAGATTCACGCGTTAGTGCAACGAAACGGGACAGCCATCGCAACAAGCGAGAATACCTTCACGGCCACCGACGAGAACCGGCTCGGGAGACTGCCTGCTCCATGGAACGACCTTTCTGTTGCTCCGCTGTTTCAGACGGGCGGCGGCGTATTGAGCGCACACCAGAGTCTTCTTCTCTATACGAAACTGCCGAGCACAGACCTGGTTCTGATCGACTACGTCCCTGCGAAAGCAGTGTTCCTCGCGGTAGTCCGACTGACCAGCGCGGTGTTTGCCGGAATCTGGTTGTTGCTGGGATTTCTTCTCTGGGCCACGCTTCTCGTTGTCGACCAGCTTCTCGCCCGACAAATCGCACTCAGCGACCAGTTGAAGGCGTTGTCGCGGGTGGACCCGCTGACTAATCTCGCGAATCGTCGGCGTCTGGACGAGGAATTCAACGTATTCGCACGTGGGCGACACGCCGACCGATGCGTCGCGTTTCTCATGATCGACATTGACCACTTCAAGCGGGTCAATGATGTCTGGGGACACACAGTTGGAGACGAGGTGCTCAGGCATCTGGCCGGAGTGACCACGGCGGTCGTCCGTCCGCCTGATCTGGTTGCTCGATTTGGAGGCGAGGAATTCTGTGTTCTGCTGCCCAATGCCTCCGCGGACGATGCGGCCCGGGTCGCGGAACGCATCCGCCTGGCGGTCGCTCAGACTGCATTCACTCCTGGCCAGGCAGAACTGAGACGTTTTGCGCCCGGCAGCGAGATCTGGATCACAGTGTCGATCGGCGTAGCAGAGATGGTATCTGACAACTGTCCCGATCTTGAATCGCTGGTCGCGGTTGCTGACCAGCGACTATACGCCGCAAAAGAGGGCGGCAGAAACAGGGTTGTGGCGGACGGGCCTGCGCGAAGCTGCGAAGTGGGCAGGCAGCAAGAGTAGGCGGTGGGTGTTACGCGACCACATCGACAAATGTGCGGCCGCTTTGGGCGCAAACTCAACCATCCAGCGTCGAAACATCACAGGCCCTTACTGGCCGACCGCGGGCATCAACTTGCCGGTCCGCCAAGGAGGCGACGTTCTACCTGCCCGTACCGCCTAGGCGGAGTCGAAGTGCGTTCACCAAGGCGTTGCAGGTGCGCAGCAGCCATGCTAGTTGCTCTGCATCTCGCGCGGCCCCATCTCCTTGAGCTTCGAACTGAAGGCTGAGGCGTCCCGCTACCCGCTCGCCATCCTGCCCTTCGTTGATCTTGAATCGAATTGGCTGCCCGACTTCCTGTTCTAGCGCAGCCTGGTCCTCAATGAGCGCTTGCAACGCTTCCAGCCCGTCAGCGCCCAGAAACTTGACGAACAGGCCCGCCGTCCCCGGCTGCTCCCGGTAGGCAACGAGCCCTTGCACGGGGCCCGGTAGGTCTAGGCGGACGAAGTTGTTCCCGCCGTGTCGGGGCGGCGTCTGGTCCGGGTGGTCGAACTTCACCTGCTCAATGAATTTGTCCCAGAACGCGCGGTTGTGGAGCTTGGACGCGCTAATGGCCTTCGGTTGAGCCATGACCTCGAGCGCGGGCGCCGCTTCATCAAGCGCGGTTGTGCGCTCCAGCGGCACGCCGTCGGGGCGCACGAGCACCTCGCGTTGCACGACTTCTGTGTGCAATGGGACGGACGGCACGAGAAGCGTGCGCCCAACTCCGTCGCGATACGTGCGCACTTCAACCAGCGCCAGTTGAGACAGCACACCGCCCTGCGCGGTGAGCAGCCGGCGCAACGATTGTAAGTCGCTACGAATGCCGTCGCCTGCGATGGCGCAGAGGAAGTCACCACGCTCGAGCGACCGGTTCACAGAGTCGACGAACGCTCCCTCGTTTAGTTCGGGATGCACGGCTTTGACCGCAGCGAATATGGGATTTTCGCCAGTTAGGCCACGAGCCTTCTTGAGACGCGCTTCAAGGTCTGAATACGTCCACTCGGACAGCAACGATGCATATTCGAACAACTGCGCAATGACCTCGCGGCGAGCTTCGGGGTTGCGCCACAACTTGCATTCGACAAGCACGAGTCGGCCAGTCGCGGAAACGCCCAGGATGTCGAGGAAAACGCTCGAGGAGCCATAACGCAGCGGGAGCTCGCGGCAGAGCGGCACGAAGCTCTCGCCGTGGCCGAACATCTCGGTCATGGGCAGAAGCGCCGGTAGGTCAAAAATCCGCACTTGCAGCCAGCGTTCGTTGTGACCGTTCCCGGCGGTCAGAGCGACTGGCTGAAAGGCTGCGGGCGAGTCGGCGGTCTGCTCGTCGTAGAGGTAGGTGGTCATGCACTGGTCTCGTGGTTCTGAGCCGCCCTGCTTCCACGTATGCGCGGGCGGATGTTATAGACGCCGACGATTGTACGGCTTCGCGTGACGCCTTTGCACCTCGTGCCGCTGGGCGGACTCCAGCTGGTTTATGTATTTGGGCGGGACGCTGTAGCGCTTGCGCTGGACGTAATTGACGCGGGTCGCTCTTCGGCGCTCTGTTGTCTGGGCGAAGCCGCCAGTTGAATGGCCGAATCACTGTTCGCGCCACCGACCGCTCGTGGCCTGTTGCAAGCCTCCGGAAAATCGATCGTAAGCGGACGCCCGAGCGGGGTAACAAAATCGAACTCCCATCTTCCTGTGGGAGTCTGTCATGAAGACCGAACAAGCCCGTGAGGCATGGAACAAAGGGAAGCTCATCGGCCAAAAGCCTCCGCTGCGGCCAAAAGACGTCTGGGCCATCAGGATCCACCTCCAGAACGCCCACGCCGTCCGTGATCTCGCTTTGTTCAACTTGGCCATCGATAGCAAGCTGCGCGGCTGTGACCTCGTCAGTCTGAGAGTTCGCGACGTTACTCACGGCAATCAGGTATTGCCAAGGGCGCTGGTTGTTCAGCAGAAGACCCAGCGACCCGTACAATTTGACTGACCGAGCCAACCCGGTGCGCCGTTGGAGCATGGCTCGAGAAGGCCTGCCTGAGGCCTGAGCAATGTCTTTTCCCGAGTCGACTTTCGGCGTATCCGCACATTTCGACCCGGCAATACGCCCGGATGGTACATCAATGGACGGCTGCCGCAGGGTTAGACCCAACCATTTATGGGACTCATTCGATGCGCCGCACTAAAGTGACATTGATATACAAGCGCACAAAGAACCTCAGGGCCGTGCAGCTGTTGCTTGGCCACAGCAAGCTGGAAAGTACAGTGCGATACCTTGGGATCGAAGTCGATGATGCCCTCGAGATCTCCGAGCAGACTGAGATCTAGCGGGACCGGCGCATGCCGCACGGACTGGGTATAAGTTCGTGTGGCTGCTTTTGGGCACTCCTCCGTCCGCGCGAAACCGGCCAGGAACGGTGGGTCGACATCGACGTCCTGATAATGGTCGCGCCCCTTTGAGTCACCCCAGTTCTGCGAGTGAGCACCCAAGCAGATCTGCTACTTGAGGGTGTACGTCAACGTGCCATACCCAAGTTGGTCGAAGCCACCGCTGGTCGAACCATAGTCGCCGCCACCGCCTTCCGGGCGCACCCGCTGCGCATATGCGGCAACGCCAGGCGCCTTGAGTTTCCTAAGCACCACGTAGTGGTTATAGAGCAATTCCCAGATCGGCCGCGTGTCGCCTCTTGATCCTGACGAAATCTCTGGCTGCGTCGCGAGACTGTCGGAATACAAGGTGTAGGGAACATCCTGGCCGAGGTTATATTGCGCGGCATATTCGGCACCCTTCAACAGACGGTTGCTGTCGTACCCGAACAGATCGTCTCCCTGATTCCAGGCCATCTGGCAAAACGCACCCGCCAGTGCGAAGTCGAGCATGGTGTGCCCTTGGTCGCGGCCGCTTTCCTGAACCTGACCGAGCCCGTTCGGATACAGTTTCCAGACGAGGTGTTCGATGGAACCGTTGCCCGCGCCATGCTTGAAATACTCGACCGCTTCCGTATAAATGTCCCGGCGGTCGGTCAGCACGCCAATCGCCAGCATCGACGCCATGTTGGCGAGATCCCAGTTTGCCCAGTAGTGATCGACCTTCGTGCCGTTGTGCTTGGTCAGGAAGTCGTGGTTCATCGTGTAGAACACGTTGAGCATCATCGACTGGAAACGACGAAAATCCGCCGCTTTCCACTGCGGCGACGAGCGCAGAATTTCTGCAGCGTTCGCCAGCTCGTAGCCGTAGATGCCGGAGGCGAGGAACTTGTCTGAGCTACCATCGATCTTCTTCAGATTGCCCGACCAGGCATTCAAGATCTCGATGGACTTGTCGGCGTAGGCGTCGTCACCGGAGACTTTCCAACGCAACGCGAGCGCATAGGCTGCAGCCGCGTCGTTGAACAGCAGCGGATAGTTCTCGGCATGATCGAGGTTCTTGCCGCGATAGATGGCATCTTGCGGGCGCGGAGTCCAGTCCAGCGACGCGTGGCGGTTGGCGATCAAGCGCTGCCAACCTTGCAGCCAAGGTTGTTTGCCGTACGCCACATCGACTCGCATACGCTCGAAGTCCTGCTCGCTGTGCAGCAGCCCAGGATGCGCGAACGGCTTCGCTTCGATATCGGACGGTCCTCGCGCGGCCACCGGAGCGGGTTGCCGGTCTCCGCCAGCGTAATTGTTCGCCGGTTGAGTGACGCAGGCCGAAAGGCTGGCCGCAGCGACGATCGACGCAGTAAGTGTCGATTTTCTGGACATGGGTGGATGTGCCTCAAGAATTGAACGAACGAGTGCCTCGCGCTTTGCACCGAGGGCAAGCCTCGCATCGGATGAACGAACGACTGAGAAGAATGGTTGACGTTGCCGGAACACGAAGCGTCACCGTGTACGCCCCTGCACGGAAGGCCGAGCCCAACAAGCTTGTCTGGGCGTATCGCTCTTGGTTGGACTGCACTGCCACCCAGTTGCCCTGGCTAATGTGTTGCCGATGCGGCTGATGCCGGGAGCGTTGTATACGGCATACGACATGAGGCGAACGAAGAACTAAGCCGACGAACAGAAAACAAGGTCCATAACCGTACAGGGGGGAAACGTCATCGGCGAATCAATACCAGCGCCTCCTTGCAAACTCCGGCCCAGCATAGAGATGACGGGATTAAATCCGGCAGGCATTTCGTTGGTAAAGGCCCCGTGCGGTCGAGTTGAGCGGCCGCTTTGCGCGCAGGCGACCGTCCCGTTAGGGTCGACCAGAGACGTTCTCACACCTGCGTGTCAACGTCTCGCACGTCGGTGATCGGCCACAGGTCAACCGCAAACAGTGCGGCGAGTCGAGTCGGCTGTCCGCCTCAATTGCGCTGCGCCTGAGGGCATTCCGCCTGATACCAACGATCGACCTGATGCTGCGCCGCATGTAGATTTTGCGGATAGTGCGGATCGAACCTTCTTGGGTCGTACCCAGCCTTCCTCAGCGCGGCCAGTTCACTCTGGTTTTGCTCTTTTGTGACGGGCGCGTGGTTCTTGATAGCGGCGAGATCGCGGCATTGCTTTGCGCTCAGATGTGTCGCGCCTTGCGCCATGGCTCCTGGGGCGATGCCAGCGAGCAAGATCGTCAACGCGGAAATTATCGGCCAGACCCTCGGCGAGTTCTTCATGTCACGTCCCCCTTCTGTGAGGCAACGCAGTACGGACGATGATACGCTCGACGGTGCGATGCCTGCGAAGGTGAGCGTTCATCGGCTTAAAAGGGAGAGACAGGTGACCTGAATACACCTGAAACCCGCCGCTGAGTCTGCGCTGGATCGAAGGGCAGTTCAGGGTCGCAAGTACGCATCCGCTGACAGTGAGACCTGACATTCGCGGTCGTGGCGGTTCGAATGACGGGAGTGCAACCTGAAGCTGCCTCACGAATGGTGACACCTGAGCGTCAGCAATGGCCGATAACTTGTCGTCGAGCAACGGTACGGAATGACCCGTCCTCTTCAAAACCCGCCCTGCGGCCTGATACGGCCCGAGAGATACCAACGACGCGAGATGACTCGATCGCTTGCGCACCGAAGCGCTTCCCTCGTTGGGGCGCGTCCATTGCCTGACTACGCTGCAGGAGTCCTGATCACCGACTCGCCCGAGATGCACGACGCGTCAAGCGGTTCGCCACGCGAATCTTGACATTACAGGTCAACTGTCACAGTTAGGGTCCCGCGGTCGGGGCCCGAATATTCAGCGAACGTCGCCCGCGTCCAACCGAGGGGCGCGGCATGGGCGCTGACCCGGCTGGCAAGGCGGACGCAGTTTCTCCTGCTGCCCCACTGCCCTCCTGACTGGTCTCCAGCACCGTCTCTTCGCTGTCGTCCGCTGGCGTTACGCGCAGTCGTTGCTCCGGCCGCGATCGTTTTCCGCGGTCAATGACCATCCAGTAGGTTGACCTTGATACACACTGTCGTGTAGCGCAACAACCTCTTCAATCCACAGGATGACATCGTAGCCTGTATCCCGAGCGTCATCACCTAAGTCGTGATCTAAGCTGATTTCCTCGACGATTCCGGATTCGAGCAGTCGGATCGCTTCATCAGGCCATTAGACGCGGAGCCAGCCCTTGGGTGTCGGGCGCTCATCGTCAAGAAACACCTTCATGTGTGATTTCCTATGCGTCGCAGCGCAGCGCCCGCGCTACCTCTCGAATTCGTTTCGCCGCGTCTCGCGACGTGTCAGAAACGAGTGTCCAGTCGTCATGCCACCAGCTTATAACTTCGGCGGCCTCGCCTACCGTGCGGGCCGAGACCACATCGCGAACTTCGTCTGCAACTTCACCCCACCAGTTGGCACCTTCGCCGTCGCTCGCGGTCGGGTCGATCGCTTGTCGATAGATTGCCTTTGCCGCATCAAGAGAGATATTCATCGTTTTTCGATCACGCTTCAGTCCTGGCCCGGAGCATCGAATCGTAGAGGCCGATTCCGGGCGTGACGGACAGTTTGACCCACCAGCAGAAAATGAACGACTTCTCATCGATCAAGACCCACGTCACGCCTACCACCGCAACCGCGACGGTCAAGAAAAGGTACTTTGCCTTCGCTCCCGCGTCCCCGCGTTTGCCTATTCCGCAAAGACTTCCTGCAAGGTTCGAAGGGTGTCCGACAACGTTTTATCTGCAACTGAGCCTTCCTTCTTGACCAGTCGCACCTTGTCGACCGCACGCATCTGATCCAGAAGGATCAAGCCGTGCTTGCGCTTGAACGTCACCGGAATCCGAAAAGGGGCTGGCCGCCCCTTCGAGGTCATTGGAGCAACGAGGACCGTCCGCAGATGCTCGTGCATTTCGGGAGGCGAGACCACGACACAGGGCCGCGTTTTCTGGATTTCGCTACCCATCGTCGGATCGAGCGCGACCAACCAAACGTCTCCGCGCACTACCATGCAAGCCCCTCGTCGTCGACGTTGGAGAATTCGCCCATCACCAACTCGTCATCACCGCTCTCCGCGAGCGCCTTGCTCGCTTCCGCCCATCCTTCACGGGGCTTGTGTCGGGGGCGTCGCAGCACAATTGCGTCGTTTTCGACTTCCATTTCCACTTCGTTCTCCAATCCCAACTGCGCGAGGACGGGCTTGGGAATCAGCACGCCTTGCGAGTTACCCATTCTGCGAATCGTCGTTTTCATAGGCTCTCCGTAAGTACAATGTTATGCCGCTAAGCGTGGCACGTCAACACAAAGTTATTACGCGCGAGACCGCGTGTCACTACCTGCCCTTTCGCACCCCCGCCGGACCTCGAGGAACACCAGCACGCTCCCGTGATTGCTTTGACCCATGTGCGAACCAGGCCCGTTAAATGTGCAGCAGCCTGCGGCAAAAAGGCGGCCGCGATGAAAACCGTGCTCACCGGCACTATCGCTGATGCCTGTTACAGGGCAGCGCAGTCGCCGAAAGGCGCTTTCCAGGTTAGAAGTAGTCGGACTGTTAGTTGCATTGTACTCCTTGGCCCCTGACGTCAACTTCAGCAGTTGCTCCGCGACTGCGGCGTCACTCCGGGGCACGCTCACGCCGACCGTGACGCGCGCAGTCGTGCCGCGTGCATAGGACATGTTCCGCGTCGACTTCGAGGTGCCAACGCTCGCCGACGCAGAGCTGTACGGAAGCAAGCTCGTCGCGGCGCTGGACCGCCACCTGCGCGTAAAGCGCGGTCGTCGCGAGCTTCTTGTGACCGAGCAGCACCTGGATGACGCGGATGTCGACCTTCTGTTCCAGAAGATGGGTGGCGAAGCTGTGACGCCTATGTCGCTGGATAGATAGGCGCCACTATCTGCCGTTCCGGACTATGTCGGGTAACGAGAACAAGTTTTTGCGAACGCCAGACACTCACGCGTCGTGACGCAAGGAAGCCCATCCCATCCCCCGACATAGTTTGCCCACCCTACAGGCTATTCAGGAAGCCGAGGAGTTGGTCTGTCGGCTGGTACCCCGCCCGGGTGAGCCCGGATATCCAGCGCCGCCATGAAGGAATCCCGAAACCGATCATTGACCGCGCATGGGATGCTCAGCTGCGACTGTGCCGGCGATATCGCAAGCTCGCAGCGCGCGGCAAGAATGTGAACACCGGTGTGGTTGCCGTTGCGCGAGAGCTCTCTGGGTTCATCTGGGACATCAGCAGACTGGCGATGTCCCTCGCCATACCGAAGGATGCCAGACCAGTCTGACACCACATCACATTAACGAGGATACGAGGAGTTTCCTGAAGGCGGCGTAGCCCGGCACCCGAGTAACCCGCGATTGGACTATGCAACACATCTCATGCGACTTGCGACTTTAGGTAGCGGCAGGCTCATAGGGCGGACCACAGTAATGCGGTAACCAACCCGCGGATATCAGTGTGACCCACCGTCGAGACGTACTGCTACGTCGCCCTCAGGAAATTCAGATGCACCAAACCCGAGAACCGATCGAGATTGACACAGAGAGTCATATCAGTCCATCGACCCGTTGCGGACTCTGGTCTTTCACACGATAACCGTCCCCTATCGAATGGAGAGCGGACGTCCGCTGAGTAATCGACGAGGCACTTGAAACAAATCTGATCTCGTGCTCCCGTCTGGGCCTATCACCGCGTTCATCGCCAAAACGGCGAGATAGTCGCCTGCCTCTCCAGGAAGACCGGCGGCGCAGCAGCCCGGTACGCTTCCAGTCAAAGAAGGAAACGCTTTCCTACCGCCGATGGTACGACTCGGTCTTTAAAGCGATCTGCCAGTGCGCCCATAGCTCGCCAACCAGTGCAGTGTGCGGCGGCGATCAGACTAAGACTGAACTGCTCTAGCGCTTCGACAGTGTCTGGAATGATGCTTTCTGTTGCACCGGACAAATGGAAACCGCCTAGCACCCCGTAGATCGGGAGGTCAGGGAAGCGATTGCGTGCATGAGTTAATACGTTGATGAGACCTGCGTGCGAGCAGGCTGTAAAAACAAACAAACCCTTGTTAGCGATATGCACGGCAACAAATCGTTCATCAACGAGCAGTTCGTCCAACTCCCACTCGCCGTCAGGACCGAGCCTGTGCTGGCCAGGCATGCCTCGTTCGAAGCTTGTCAAGCGCGGGATTTCGCCGCTAACGTAAAACGACTTCGACAGAACCGACTGTTCAACTTTCGTAACAATCAGATCTGCACCGTTACCGGCAAGCACCTCCTGGCTTGGAATATCCTCCATCGGCATCATGCGGCCCTGCGGAGTCTTGACCGCTCGCGATAAGAACATTTCTGGATGCATATAGGTTGGGACAGGTCTTCCACCATTCGCCAAAGTTATCATCTGCAGTGCCCGTGGCATCGCTGCGGCATGATCCCAATGTCCATGTGAAAGCACCATCGCGCCAACCTTGCCGAGGTCGAGGCCGAGCCTGACGGTATTGCGTTCGAATACCCATTCGTCAGGCCCCGTATCAAACAGAAGTGAGTGCGATGCGTCGCCAATTCGGACTGTAATCAGGCAAGACAGGCCGTGAGCGGCGCAACAAAGACATTTCCCGCTAAGCCATTTCATCCCGCGCCGCCACGCCCCGGCAAGCTCCGTTTCCACATTCTCTGGATTGGATGAAAGATTATCGGTCACGTTATCGACTATGACCGTAATCTCCATGCTGTCGACCGGCTCAATCATATCCACCTCCATAATGCCGCGGTTTCCGCGTCCATCCCTTACCTGATCAGTTCCGTCGCAAACCTTCCGCCAAGAGCGATTCCCGGACTTTCGGGCGATCCGCCGCGCGCTGCTGAAACGAAGTGATACTGGCAGCCGCGATAAATCGAGACCGACGTGGGCCGCCCAATTTGTTACTGTGAAACGATAGGCGTCGGCTGCCGCGAGCGTGGTGCAGGCTTGATTCCTCCAGTTTGCGCCAGAATTCCCAGTACCGACGAATGATTCCGATCAAATAGCTGGGCGATGTGCTGTAAAGACTCGCCTTTGCGCCAGCGCTCCCACATCAACGCCTTCTGGCTCTGGCTGTGATTTGCAACACTCCCGCCGCTCATGCGGCGTTCATTGTGTTGCATCGACCGGTTGAATCCGCCGCTTGGCAACGGACATTCGCGCAACGGAACGCGATGCACCGGACTTCTTGGCGATGGCCAGGAAGAATGCCATTCCGTCAGTCGTGAATAGGGCCCCGGATGTCAACTGCGCGCGAGACTTCGGTGCCGAGGATTGACGACGGTGCGAAGCAAACGGCCCTCATGATTCACATCGGCATTATTCTTCACTTGGGAAAAGGACGGCGAGATTTTGCTCGGCTCTAGTCCATGCACGCACTTGATACTGTCGACAAACAGAAACACTAGCGAAGAAGCCGATGATACCGGCTAGTGTGAACGTCCACGGCGGCAAGCTGCTCGCGCTTTTGATTGTCAATGCCACGAAGACGCCAGCAATCACGCTGCTGATGACGTTCACCATTCCTGCCGTAGTCATAAAAGACTGCAAACCGGTTAGCGGAAATCCAAAACTGCTTAGCGTGCCTCGGTAGTCGTCGTGTGGCGAATGCATTAGGTAAGGTCGTACACCCGGTGACCGTTCGACAAAATAGTGCCGGATTCGAGCCATTCCCCGTGCATGGACCATATCCTCGATAGCCACCTGAACTGAACGCACAAAAGTCACGATCCCGATGAAATAAAGCGACGGCAGAATGATGAGTGCGAATACATGAAACGCTTCCCCCATTTGCGTGACCTGTGCGACAAATCCTAATGTGACTGTAGCGCTTGAAACCGATGCAACGAAAAGATTGGCCCGCCCAATCCCTTCTTGAATCGTTCCAGTACGTGCTGTTTGAAGAACAAAGTGCTCCGTCGTCAGGAATTGCGCTTCCTGTTGGTTTTCGTCAGGCATGCTGATCCTCCTCGGAAACGGTCCCTCGCATCCTGCCGCAATTTACCCAAAGGACGCAGCGGAAGAGGAGCTCGGTGAAGACGGCCCTTCCCTAATTGCACTAAAACTTTCATTAAATCGGCGCTGCCGTTCATGTCGGCCAGCACGACCGAGAACAAACTCCTGGCGCCCGCAACGGTGGGCCAGCGCTTTACCCGTACACGAATAGTTCAGCGTCTAAGACGACTTGCGGACCAACGCTCGGCGAAGGTCGGGAAAATGTGAACGCGTCGTCCAGAAACGCGAGGTGCGCGCCCCTCACACGTGACGTGGTTGTCGAGGGGTACCGACTGGGCATTCAAGGGCCGCACGATCCCAGCCGCCAAGATCGGCGGCAAGTTGATAGGTGCTTTCAAGGAAAGCCATAAGCGTAGCTTCGGGATCGGACGAGCGTCGAACCGCATCGTAGGGCAGCACGAATTCGCCCCGTTTCTCGTCATAGTAAGCAGCGGCCGGTGTCGGACGCCCCGCGTTGAACCCATCAGGTGTGGGATACGCATAAGAATAGAATGCAGGAAAATCGATGCCATTACCGCCCGGCCAGAAGCCCGCCGATGAAACTTCGTGGCTGTAGGCCTCCCGTGTAATCGAATCCGGTAACGCGGGTATGCCGCCGGGATGGCGCGGCGCGGGTCGGCCTGAAAAGCGGGTTGCCGCCAAGTCGAAGCTTCCCCAGAAAAGATGTACCGGGCTCGCTTTACCGATGAAACTAGTATGGAAGCGCTTGAAGACTCGATCGACCGCGACCAACGCCTGAAAGTAGCGCGTAACCGCCTCTTTGTCGTAAGGCCGCTCAGCTTGGTCTACCGCGAACTGGATAGGATCGGGCACCTCGTTCGGCTTGCCAAAGTCGTCAGGCGTGGCACCGAGTGACCTGAGCAGATCGACAAACCGCGTGTGAAAGCCGGCTACCGACATACGCTCGAGCGCAAATTGCGACCGTCGCCCGTTTGTGGCGGAACCCGTTATGACATGGTCTAGAAGGTCGAAGCAAATCTCCACGCCGCCCGGATCGTCGGGGACGAGCGATGTCGTCAGACCACGAGTATTGACATAGAACGTCGCGTGCCAGGAGTGGTTTGTCCAAGGCGTGTGCGCTAACCGGTACTTGCCTACGATCTGTGCGTACAGGTGTAACGCGGAGCATGTCTCGTGCCACGGTTCATAAGGAATCTCGGGCCAGCTTGAAGTCACAACAGTACCCTCCGATATGCTTACCGCAAACTTTAAAAAGGGTAGATCGCCGCGCCCATAAATCAAGCCGCGCGTGCGCGCAAGATTTCCTACTACACCTGCCAAATGGATAATGTCGGACCATGCACTCAGCCGATGCGACGGCGGTCGATAGTCCGCTTATTGTTATCAAGGTAACCGAGAACAAATCGGCTCAGATGCGTCCCACCGCACGGACGAGCTTTGGCGTCGTTAGGCCTTCGGGCGCCGGTCCAGACTGAGCTACGTCTGATTACTTTGGGACAGTCGAATGCCTTGGAAATCGGCTAGGCGGGGCGTCTGAACGACCCCGGAAGCGGCCATCAACTTTGCGCCTGCGCGGACGACTGTTGAGGGTCGGTCGCCGACTCTCGCCACATGCGTGGTGGAGCCTTCGCCGGATCTGACATCGCGCCGTCAGATGACCGGTCCTGGTCAACGGCGCGCAGGCGCGTGCGCGTACTGA
The DNA here is from genome assembly GCF_024206495.1 of Paraburkholderia sp. CNPSo 3272. Taxonomy (GTDB): domain Bacteria; phylum Pseudomonadota; class Gammaproteobacteria; order Burkholderiales; family Burkholderiaceae; genus Paraburkholderia. The sequence goes on from NZ_JAMBPQ010000039.1 coordinate 16,166, forward strand.
TGGGCGGCTGCCCTTTCCTGGACGCAAATGCTTCGACCGCAAAGCGAAGCGACGCTCCCCAGCAGAATTGCCCCAGATCAGCAAAAGACAGCTTACAGGTCAAATGCGCTCCGATCTACCGCTTACCGGTTCGCGTCCGGGATGGCCCGGCAGGCATGCCTAGAGAATTCGGGCAGCCTCGCAATGCAGCTGGACGCTGGAGTCGATCAGTAGTGGTAGCGACACGAAATGATGTTGATCTGCGTGCGGTCTATTTCGTAGACCAGACGATTCGTCTCATCGATCCGGCGTGACGAGAACCCCGTCAGGTTTTCCTTCAATGGCTCGGGCTTGCCAATGCCCTCAAACGGGGAGCGCTGCGTATCCTTGATGAGTTGATTGATCCGCTTTAACGTCTTTCTATCCTGCCCCTGCCAGTAGACATAGTCGTCCCATGCCTCGGCGGTCCACATGATGTTCAAGGCGCCGCTCATTCGCTGTCTTCGACCAGCTTGCGGGACTTGACCTTGCCCGACCTTGCCTGCGCGATTGAGCGCTCCAAATGGGCTACGTTGGCCGGAGAGCGCAGCAGGTGGACCGTTTCCATCAAACTGTCGTAATGCTCCTGAGACATGACGATCGCGTTGGGTGCGTCCCGCCGGGTAATGAGCGTAACGTCTACGTCATCCACTACCTGGTCAATGACGCGCTTCAGATTCGCGCGGGCGTCCGAAAAGGGAATTGTGCGCATGCATCCTCCTTCGAGGCGGATTTGTACTAAATATCGTACAAGTCTACCACGCGCCTCAATCATGTACAAGTACTTGTACGTATTCCGCTGCACGCATCGCCAGCTTCCTGCGACGAGTAAATTGGAGCGCATGAGACGCAAAATCAAGCGGCAACACCCGCCAGTTGTACCTTCCCCGGAGAAATCCGGGCACGCTGACCATCCACGCCGGAGGCGCCCCGGGCCAGCCAGAAGCAAACGACCGTGCGCCAACGCCCTCCGGCTGAGGTCATGCGCGGGGAACCGGCGGTTACGGGTTGGCCGGGGACGGGGACCGTTAGTTGCACAGCGAAACAGAAGCGTGGCCTTCGATTGTTGGCGCAACCCCTCGTCAGCACTACCATGGGCGCCTGCAATCCGAGCGTTGGGGATCAAGGGCCAGCCAGCGGAGCCGGACGCTGGCACGGCGCCGTATCCGGTCTTGCCGGGCGAGATGCCGTTAAGTCATGAAAGCGTCAACCGTGCAAGCGGCAATCGGGTCGGGCAGGATCACTTCTGCTGTTCGCCTACCGTTCGACGAGTTCGCCTGCTTTCACTCTCAACAATACCCATGAATTCCCCCTTGCCGATACTAGAACAACGTCAATTGAGCGCTACTGCCATTATCCTTGCTGCGTGCTGCGCCCACAGCCCCCGCAGCGCCGCGCGAAGGTGCATGCCCGACCTGTTCCTGTCGCGATAACGCTCCCGTACCCTGATGACACTCTCGCCCCCAGTTGGGGCTCAGGACGACAGAAGAGAACCCCACATCGGGCCCGATCTGTATGAGCTCCTCTCAAGCGCCTTGCCTGTTCCGTCTCAGAATCAGCCTTCGCGGCGCAGCCTGCGGGCTTCGCTGAAACTCCCGGTTGCCGGTAGATCGCAATTGCCGCGCGGCAATCATAGGGTGCCGCCGTCAGGGGTTAGAACGACGAGTGTCTGCACCGGGCCTGGTTCTCTGAAAGTCGAACTCTGTCCTGTCCGTGGACTTGCTGATTGGCAGGTGTCATCCCGGCGTGGTAAAAAGTCGTCCTTGCGGGCGATCGCCCCCAGGCGATGTCGTATTCTCGCGATTTCAGGTTTCAACATCGACAGGATTCAATAGATGGCAACTGGCACAGTGAAATGGTTCAATGATGCGAAAGGCTTTGGCTTCATCACCCCGGATGACGGCGGCGAAGACCTGTTCGCCCACTTTTCCGAAATCAAGACTGAAGGCTTCAAGTCGCTGCAGGAAAACCAGAAAGTAAGCTTCGATGTGAAGATGGGGCCGAAGGGCAAGCAGGCTGCAAATATCAAGCCAGTCTGACCGGAGCGTCGCATCCCGATGTATGGCCCGTTCTGCGGGCCACTTTTTCTTGCACCCTGCGCATCAATCTTTAACGAAGCGATGGGCATCCGGCACATGCGCGCCATGCTGCTTGAGCGTGAACAGTAGTTTTGTGCAGAACACGATGTCCTGGGGCGTCCTCCTCGCGACATCGATCGATTCCCCGGATGATCTGCCGAAGCGCAAGCGTTTCGCCTGTCCGGCAGGGAATTGATTCGATGCAGCATAGGCATGAAGACGCAGGACAGAGCGCGCATTTGCGGTAGAGTTGATGTCGCGCTTTCGGCCACGCTGCCCGGATCCATCATCGCCGGCAAAACAGCGGATATCCTGTGACGGAAAACGGTTGTATTCCGCGCCGGTAACAACACTGTCCGCGACGAATCGCCATCCACGACCGGAAGCACTACGATCGAAAACATGCCGGTCGCCATGGCAGACGCTTGTCGCGAGATAATTTTCTGACAATTCGCACTAACCGCGCCAGACTGCCACCTCAATGTGGTGGGCCACTGCGCCTCGCGACGCGTGCGTGTTGAACCCACTCGGTCCCGTGCATGATCACGGTGACCGGGACGCCGTCCGCCGCGTAGATTGTTTAAATCAGGCGAGGCAAGTGCCGGAAGTTCGTGGCGCTATCCTCGCTGGGTGTCGATGCGACCACCCAGTGAATCGATGCTGCGAGCCGTGCTCTCAGGGGAATCGCCATGACGACGACTGAGTCACTTCTGACGTTGGCCGAATATCTCGAACTGTCCCTGAACTCTGGCGGAAGCGTCACCATGATGCAGAAATGCAATGACGTCTGTGCCATGTACGTTGGCGATGCAAGGCAAGATCAGGATCGCCTGAGATATCACGGGGACATCGCTGCGACCCAAGCCGAAGAGATCCTTGAGCAAACCCGCGCTGGACGAAACCGGCTGGAGATCGGCGGACAGCTACACCGTTTTATCCGGAGCTTCAAACATTTTGAGGATCGTGGCGCGGTCGTGTTCGCGCCGTCGTGACACCGGAGGGACGACGATTTCGGAAACCGTAAGGTTGGCGTTTCCGGGTATGTTGTCCATTCCCAAATACTGAAAATCCTCATCAAGGACTTGTCAGGCGAAGTCCGGCGCGATCGAATATGGCCGGATGGTCGACCTGCCGGTCGACGGCGACCAGCGTCAAGAGCGGGTCGTGCAAGCCCTCACCCCATTCGTCGATGCGACGATTTGTGGTGGCAAGCGGAGTACCGCGCCCTCCTCGAAGGGAATATCCGCTTGCCGTCGGCATCGTCGACGCCCCCCGCCCTCATCGCAGCGTCAACTGGCTCAATCGCCCTTGACGCCTCAAGCGGGGCCATGAATAGTTGCCTGAATTCTTGCGGTTCGTCATTCGTTATCCTATTTATTTAACATGCGTTCACGGAGAACCAGTACTTCCTGGAGCCCGCCCCCTCACCCGGGCGTACATTTACGCATCGTCGTGCGAATGACGCATCAAATATCAACTGCGCCGCCGCGTTTATAATGATCATCTTCAGGATGTCAACGCTCGCATGGAGCCCTACTATATGAGTCAAGCCCGCGGGCGATATGCGGGATCCCGCGACAGCGGCCAACGCCAACCTCGCCACGAAAAGAAGTCTCTGCCCAACCGGCAGAGACAACCGTATGTGAAGGCGCCTGTCCAGGACGCCACACAGACGGCCTCCGTTTTCAAGACACGGTCGTTCCAGTTTCTCGTCAACGCAGTGGGCGCGGAAAATATCGCCATCGCGCTTGAGTCCACCATGACACGCGTGGCCGAACTGATGAAGGGTGAGAGGTTCACACCCGAGACCGCCTTTCATATGGAAACTACGCTCGGGTTGCCGCATGGTTTTTTTGACCAGCCCAATCCCGGGCTGGCAGCCGAGACCATCGCTCGCCTTAAATCACCACTCGACTTCATCATTCAAGCAGACGACGGACCAGACGGGGAGTCCGAAGCACTCACGCCGGTTTCTGCCCTGACCGTCGACCAGCAACTCTCTCTTAAAGACAGTTTGTCCGAGGAAGCACAAATGCCCAGGAAAGCAACCGGCGGTACGCCCAGGTCCGTCAAGACCAGTCCTGGAGAAGCGTCCGGACAGCCCAAAGCCCGGACTCCGCGAAAAGCTTCGCGTGCAAAATACAGGACGTCTACTGAAACGGCCCAGCAGCAATCGCTGGCACTGAACGATAGCGCCGACGTTGAGAACATCCGCCGCGCCAACCTTCACGTTCTCACGAGTCGCAACGGATCGAAAGCAAAACTTGGTGTGGTCATGGAGCTAAGTGGATCCAACATGGCCCACCGGCTGCATGGCAAGAAGCGCATGGACACTTTCGAAGCAAACCGGTTCACTGAGCGACTTGGTCTGCCAACTGGCTGGCTGGATACACCGCGCTCCGAAACCGAGATTCCAGCGTCGGTGTCACGTATGCTTGCGCCTGCGGCGCGCGGACGCGTATCCGCTCAACAAAGCGATTCGCTTGTGTCCGCAACGAAACATGACGAGCCAGCGAAGGCCGCCAGCGCGAAGACGCGCGCGCGGCGCGTGCGGGCGGGCGATCCGGAGGTCCCCTCAGTTGTTACGGTGGAAGTCGCAGGTGCGAAAGAGGCGATCGTTAGCAGCCCGCGACATCCTGTCAATTGCTTTCCCGACGACTTGGCCGGTCGCCTGCCTGAAGAGAGTGATGTGGGCGCCCCGGCAGCCACACCGGCAACCCCGGAGTCATTCGCCGCGTCCGCAGTACCGCAGGGAAATCCGGCAGCGCTCCCCTTCGCTTCCGTGACGAGCCTGGACAATCTTCACGGTATTGAGCCGATAGCGGAAGCCTTGATCAAGACGCTCGCAGGTAAGGCACGCACCGGTCGCCTGGACGAACTGAAAGCGCTGGAACTACTCCAGCAGGCGATCCTTCTATGAGCCTGTGGCGGCGTGGCAGGTTCCTCGAGGCCACCCGTAATATCGCCCCCGGGGAAGAGCTCCTCATCTTCTGTGTTCGACCACAGAATTCATCGACTACGCGCTTAAGATGCCTGCGAAAGCACGCGAATCAGCCAGCGAGTACACCTGTCGCTGCGGCGCCAGGTTGCCGCGGGACCATGCTTGCTCCGATCCAGGTACGCTCCGCTGAAGCTTCCCATCGCCGGGGGGCAGTGCATCAACGCGCGCAAGCCTCGGCACATCAGGCACTACGAATCGCGTCGAACGTGCCGCTGAACTACCGGTGACGGCCAACTGCCGTCATCCGGCAGCGCGCACGAACTGACACTCGAATGGCAGGTGTGCAGTAGCTAGCGGCCTGCCACTCATGGCCATACATCGCGTGCCACATGGATAACTCAACGGGCGCTCCAGCCACGGCGCGCGCAGGGCGTCTATTAGCAATACCAGTTGCCGAGGCTCATCGACTCGATTGACAATCGCGCGGGAGAAATTTCCCGTCAACGTATTCAGGACCAACTTCCCGGGCCGATATTCCCGATCACTGTTGACACGCTTTGAGTCCTGAACCGTCCCGACCCTATGAGGCGTGGCGCACATCCTTCACCCCCGTTTAGGTGCATCATTTCCGACAGTCCGCAGGTTCTTGTCGCACTGGCAGAAGGATTGAACAAGATGAAGGCAGCTCAGGAAATGTGTGCGCTCATTCTGGTTGTGTCGTCCGCGTTCGGGACGATTCCAGCGTTTGGACAATCCACCGTCGAGCCGGTTTCAACGGCGGAACAGCCAATATTCCGGCTCGGTGACAGCTGGATCTTCGGACCAACTCCACCGACGCCGGAAACGCCTGAGCAGATGTCGCATCAGAGAGTCATCGAGATCACGCCCCAGCAGACGAGAATCTCGAAGGGCCGTTTCGAAATAGATCTCAACAGTACCAGCAACATGACCCGGAACCATGATGTTGTGTTCAATCCCTCGCGAGACCTTTTGCATTTTCCGATGAAGGTCGGAGACTCATGGAGCGGGAACTACACGTACTCGTCAGGCGACACCCATTGGGTCGCGCACCGGGCTTCCGTTGACGCCACTGAGGTCGTGCACGTGGTGGCCGGCGATTTTTTCGCTTTCAGGCTGACGGACTCGGGAACCGTTCAGCGCATGCATAACGGCATGCTCATTCGTGACTACACGTTCGAAGCCACCTGCTGGTATGCGCCATCCGTCAAGCGGGTCATCAAGTGGACGAGCAAAGGATATGCGGGAGCCCAGCCTCAGTACGACAGTCAATGGGAGCTACACAGCTTCAGCTTGGCACCGGATGTGCCCGTGGCTGCTTCTGCAGCTCAACAGACAACAGGTGCTCAATGAATCGGTGGTGACTCGATGAACAGCCCGGCACGGCGAGCGCTAGCGAACCGGGAGGGAAAAAGACATGAGCGATCTCTGGAGCAAATGCCGAACGCTGCTGTATCGCCTGATGTTGCAAACGCCAGAGGGTACCCAACGAAGCCATGTTAGCCGTGTATCAACCGACCGCTAGGCGCTCAGGACCCGCCGTTCCGCAGAGACGAGGGTGAATGGCTGAGAAGGGTCGTGAAGACTCGTTCAACGTCAGCGAGATCGGATGTTCGTGGCCGCGCAGGTGTGAATGGCAGAAGACCGAGCTGAAGCTGCCGCACAAATGGCGACACCTGAACGTCGGCAATGGCCGATACCCTTTCTTCGGGCAACGGTACGGAGTGACCTGTGCTCTCCGATTCCCGCCCTTAGACCTACCACAGCTGGCGGAATAGCAACGGGGCGCATAACTCGCTAGCGTTGACACCGCCCCCACCCTCGGCCTTCTGTGCGTACGATTCCTAGCTAAGTTGTAGGCTTCCGGATCACCGACTCGCCCGACACTCACGAGACGTCGAGCTGTTCGCCACGCGAATCTTGGCACTACAGATCGACTGTCACAATCAGGCTAGCGGCACGTGAGTACGTCAAGCCGGCATGTGCGTCGCCTCAGCGTACGAAGACGCCGAAGAACAGATGGCGAGGAGAGCCCTGCTTACCGCATCATGCCGTACGCATGACTGAACGTGGATCTTCAGGGCAAGCGGTCACGAATGGCCAGCAGCAGATCGAGGTGTCTTTCAACGAGCAGCGGGATTGCCGATTCACCGCGGGTCCATCGACCGATGGTCCGGCGGTCATAGCCCGAATATTCGGCAAACGCCCCCTGCGTCCAACCGAGGCGCGCCAATGATGCAGCGGCCGATCCCTTCGGGGCGAGAGGTATCTCTACGCTTTGTGAGGGTGGCTCATTGTAGCTTTCGAAAGCAGCAGCCAAATGTGAAAGTCCCTTTGGCAAATCGGCTTTGTTCACCTCAACGATACAGGCTCGCGATTGAGGCACATGGATTGCGGTCGTTTCCCCAAGCGGCAACTACCGCGGATCCGGGTAACTCGTCTGCCTCCGTCGCCTCGCGAACTGCCGTGGCCTGCGAAACGCCCTTCTCGCGCTAGCGAAAAGATGACAGTGACCGGGCCGCGCAACAAGCGCGCACGCGCGGCCTCTATCTAATCCATCGACCGGCTGTATCCCGGATCCGTCAAGTAGGGTTTCTGATCGCGCTTACCGATGTCGCTCCCACTGAACCGTTGCCGACCGGCGAGCGTGTCGCCACCGCAAGCGCGCCACCATGGGACTTACTGGAATTGCTTCGGTTTTGACAGATGGCTGCTGACGGCATCAAGGTCGTCAATCCGGCTCTGATAGGCTTGTGCCATACACTCGACTGTGGAACAGGCGTCACGCGCCTTTTTTCGCCATTCGATTTGCTCATCCTTGAGAGCTTTCGTGTCGTCAGTCAGGCTCATATTTCGCTTGTAGGCCTGAGCAAGCTGAACATCAAGCGCGGAAAGCTGTTGCGATCCACACACCAATCGTTCGGGACCGGTTGAGACTTTCGCACAATCGAAACTCGGCGCGAAGGTGCCCGATTGAACTGGTGCTGCTGCAGTCTGCGTAGCCAGTGCCAAATTGCTGTCCGTTGAAGCGGAGACTGGCACAGCAACTGTCGATACTGTGTTAATGGCGGGGGGCGTGGCGGATGCTGCCACTGCTACAGGCTGTGCTTGCTGTTGCTGGTCCACACTGGTGGCCGGTGCAGCGGCAGCCGCCGCGGTTTGTGCAGTGCTATCTGTCCTAGTCTGTTGCGGCTCAAGGCTTGCAATGTGATTCAGATCGTCCGTAGAGATCTTACGCACGAAACCGAAGTCCTCCTGCGTGCCGTCGTGCAATGTGAGTTGCAGGTGAAACGAAGACTTGTCTTCGTTCCAAATTTCCCGGACAGTCCACACTGCCGGCTTGCCCGTCGCTGCGAGAATGACGTTGAAATTAACGGTTTTGTTGACGTCGTCGATGGCACCTACAGTAACGGGGATAAAGTCGTCACCAAACAGCAGGCGGACCTTGTGGTCCGCATACTGGATGGTCATCAAAGTATTCTCACTCTGCGCCCTCCACACGCCGGATATTTCATCGAGCATCGTCGAAGACGGAGCAGTCACCGCAATCACCTCCTTCTTCTGACTATCACAACCCGAGAGCGCAAACATACCCATGGCGAGCAAAACGCCTAACATCTTTTTAATCATGAATGTGAACCCCTTTCGTTTGGCCTAGCGGCGACGTTATTTGCTACCGCCTGCGCGCGGCAAGATAGCATGAAAGAATCGCTGTGGGTTATTGAGTTGCCCGTACCAACGTGAATACTGAATAGAGGATATCGACCGCCAGCCGCCGGTTCTTCTGGGGTACCAGCGTCGGCCTTTATAGTCTGGCAACACCCAATCCACTGGGGTAGCAGTAGGCTATATCGAAAACAAATCACTCGATTTCGCCTGCCTTGGTACACGTAGTCTGAATTTCTCCGCGCACCGAACAATACCCGCTCCAACTCGCGATCATAGTTCGATCAAAGGAAATTTGTTCTTCGCCGCTTTCTGGCCAATAGCTCACTATGTATCCGCATTGCTGACTGAGGAACATGATCACCGACTTGTAAGGGCCGGACTTCTGCGGCGTCTGTTGCAGCAACTTCGTATCTGGACACGAAGCGCTTATGGCATCGAGCTTTTGCTTCGCAAGGTCATAGGCCGCATCGGCGTCCGCGTGCTGTTCTGCCACGGCGTGAGCCCATGACAGCGCTGTGTCTCGGCCATTCTGCGAAGTCGACGATGCGTTACTTGATGGGCGCAACGTAATAGCAAAGGTGGCGGGTGCCTCACCATTGACGTCTACTGGCATCGGATCTGATCGCTGGACCGCTCGCAAGGCTGCCTCGTCCCATTGCACATTGCCGCTCGAGCGAGAGACCGACGCGGACAGCAGAGTCCCGTCGCGATTGCAGCGAACAGTAATGGTTGCGTCTGCACCATCGATCTCAGCAGACCATACTATATTCGGACGGACTCGCCGCGCCACTCGTTCGAGATAGAGCGACGAAGGAGCAACGTCCGTTCTCGGTCCGGTTGTATCAGGCGCTGACCGTGACCGGTACTCTGCATTCCCCTGCGTTGAAGACGAACCAGCATCGTTGGCCGGCACTTGTGAAGCGGCAATGGCCGGCACAGGCTCATTCAATATCGCAACCAGCCTGTCTCGCTGTGCGTTAAACCAAGTCACGAGGCATGTTTTGTCGAAGCAATTTGCATTGCGCCAGTTCCAATTCTGCCGCGCTGCCTCCGCAAATGCGCGTTTATCAGGGGCTACAGCCTTGGCCTGTGCAAACACCGTCGCTAAGTCGAGATCCAGGGCTGCCAGCTCCTCGTCGCTACAGATTAGCTTTTCCGACGGCGATCTAGCCTTCTTGCAGTCGAAGCTGGTAATAAGGGATGACTTGTCAACGACAGGCGCTTCCGGAGTCACGGCTTGGGACGAAGAATCACCTACGGAATTACTGCGAGAGTAGTTTGTCGTTTCTGACCGGGAGTAGGGCTCGTGTTCTGATCCTTTCGTCCCCACGCGAATGAGAACGGCGATCGCAATGCCAATGAACCACAACCAGCCGTAGCGCTTCTTCTTCGTAGGCGGCACCGTATTGCGGCGATCCTCCGCGGGGTCCGAATTAGCGTTCGTCGACGCTTGCGCGCTATGGCGCTCGGGTTCCGGCGGTGGTTGCTCGGGCGGCTTGTTTTGGCGTTCGTCCGAGGTTGGGCGAGGAGGCTCTTCCACTTCCGCAGTGAGCGCGGCGTCGTAACGACGTCGACTATCTTCGTCGCTAAGCACCGCGTATGCCTCGTTGAGGATCTTCATGATCCTCGTAGCATCCGGACTGCTGTTCTTGTCTGGATGATAACGCTGACTTAACGCCTTATAAGCGGCTCGAATGACCTCTGGCGGCGCGTTGCGAGATACCTTGAGATTATCGTAGTGGGTATGCGGTCGAGCCATCCTTGAATGCAACCTTTTTTGTCTGTCTCTGGTTATCGGCACACCGAGACGGTCGCTTTAATCAGAAGTCGACGATCGGAGCAATGGCCCGGTCAACTGCGAAGGCCTATTTGTGAGTCTCCAAGGAGACCCAGAGAGAAAGGTGAACTACCGCTCGGAGACGTTGCAGCGCAGCTGTACTCCAACCCAATGCTGGTGGCGCAAAGCTGCAGCGGACAGCAGCCGCCCGACAAGAAAACACCAACCCACGCCGCACCTTTGTTCCAGCGCTCGGTGCGGCGGCCCAATAAGACAGACAAGCTGGGGGCCGAGCACCTATGCCGTAGAAGCGATCTTGCCCGAGCTCAGCACGGGCCAGATCAAAGTGCTGCAAGCTCACTATCATGCCCCCGAGCGCGCCATTGCTGCGACAGAGCCAGCGAAAGTTCATCCGACGCATCCATACGTCGTCGTCTTTTAAACCTTGTGTCTACTGCGCCTGCGTGGCGGCATGCTCCTCAGCCGCCCTCTTTGCCTTTTCTTTCGCCATATGATGCCCAACTGCGCAACCTACAAGTGCGCCAGCAACTGCGTGATGGCCGGCTACGTGCCCGGCTACAGCACCGACTGCAGCCCCTTTAAGACACCCTGCTGCAACGGCTTGACCAGCGTCGAGGCTCAGTGCCAATGCTATCGCCATACAACTTGCCTTCTTCATGATTCTTTCCTTGGTTTTGTCAGGAAAACAACTCTTCCATTGCACCTTGCGCCGCACTGGACGGGCCGTAGGGAAATGCATCAGCTATCAAGCCGTTCGCAGTCGGCTAAAAAAGCGCGCGTCGAATGCCGCGCTATTCTTGACGTACGGCCTTCGAAATCGGCGAAAATTTTAGATCGTGCACATCCGGAAACGGCTTCAGCTGATCTGGCCTGCGAGCGCCACGTTATAGCGCCGCACAATGCCTGGCAGCATGAACGCATCGACCAATACCCAGATTCCAGCAACAATCAGCAGGAAAAATCCGATGCCCGCCCACGTCGTCGCCGCACCGACCAACGTCAGGGCAATCTGTGCGATGGCCGTCAGCGCCCTTCCTGTGTAGAACCTGTGTGCCCCGAGGTAGCCCAGAAAAAACCAGAACAGAAACGCGACGCCTACACTCTTCTTCTGCGCGTCGTAAAGCATCATGTTGCGCGATGTATCGTTCATATCTTCTCCCAAGAGGAAATCAATCGATTGTCACGGGCGTGCTTCTGCATCGCTTATCGATAACGGGCAACGAGTGCCTGATAGCGCACATCCTGTCGCAACGCCTCGAATTCGGGCGTTGCATCCAGTGTCGCGAATTGCCGGTAGCCGTGTTTAAACGCCTGATTCAGATGATCGATCGCGCTGTCCGCATCAGAGCGTTTCGCCGCCAGAACTGCAAGATCGTAGTCGACGAGCGGGTGCGCCGACGGCGATGCCTGGGCCTGAGACAGCAGTTTTTCGGCTTGCGCGTCTTCATCTGCCCGCAGTGCCGCCTCTGCCTGCGGCATGAGCCCCTGCGCCGTATCGTTGCTCGCAACGGGCGCCGCAGCGGCAACCTGCTTAACCTCAACAGGCCGTGCTGCTGGCGTGACGACCGATGGTCCAGCTGGGACGACCGCCTGAACGGCATGTTCCGCTGTTGCGGTGGCGACATCAGTCGTCCCTACCTGCGAGTCATCTACACGCCGGTAATACACCTTTCCGATGATCGGCACGTTCAGATACACGCGATCGGGACTCACGAAATAAAGCGATATCCCCATGCCGTAACTGGTATCGAGCACCGCCTCGTCGCCCTTGCGCTCAATGCCGTCAAGCGGGATTTTCGCGTCAACCCCCGGACTCGAGATCGCGTCCTTGCTGATCACGACATCCGGGCCGAGCGGTAACTTCACGCTGTAGACCTGCATGCGCTCCGCGCGCCAGTGCCCGAGCACCGACGCACCATCGCTCCTGGAGCAGCCCGCAGCCAGCGCGAGGGTAACCATGGCGGCGATGGCCGCCAGCCGGATCCGCGGTATCACGTCGTCGCAGCGCGATACTTGCTGACGAGCGCGGTAAAGCGCGGATCGCGGCGAATGCTGTCCAGATCCGGATCCTTGTTCATCTCGTCGAAGTACGAGAAGCCGTTGAGGAAGCTCGCCTCGAACTGCTTCAGTGCGTCGTCGGTGCGGCCCTGCTTCAGGCGCAACACGCCCAGGTTGTAGTAGACGAGCGACTGCTTCGGGTCCCGCGTCGCCGCGTCTTTGAGTTCCTTGTCGGCATCATCGAGCTTGCCTTGCGCAATGTCCGCGATGGCAACCTTGATCATCTCCTTGGTCGCCGCGTCGTTGCTGGCGGCCTCGGCACCGGCGGCGTCACCCTGTGCGAGCTTTGCGTCTCCCGACTTGCGCAGCGCGGCGATCTCGGCTGCGCTCGGCGCAATTCCGCTTGCGGCTTGCGTGGCCGGTGGCTGTGCGTCGCTTGCCGCCGCGACAACCGCTGAGGCGGGCGCGGCTGCCACTGCTGCGGGCGCAGACGCCTGCATTTGCGTTTGCGCCTGCGCTGTGCTGTCCGCGCCCTCAGCTGCCGCGCCGTGCGTCTTCTTGTAGTAAACCCCGGCTCCCCCACCTGCGAGCGCCAGCGCGACAACGCCCGCCACTGCCGCAACGATCACCGGCTTGCGTGGGCCGCGCGCGGAGACAGGCTTGATTTGCTGCTCGAGCAAGGTTCCACAACCCGGGCATTTCAGATCCTCCCCCGGCGCCCGCTCGAAAAGCTCTCCGCTGTTTGCGCGCTCGCAGTCACCGAGCGTAGGGCACTTGTAAATCGTCATGTTGGTCCTTGTGTTCTCGTTATCGTTCGGATCACCGCACTCAAGCGGGCTCGGCCGCCGGATTGGTCAAACCAACGATCTCGCGCACCAGCGGCTTCATCCGTACCAGCGCCTTGTACGCCGGGGCTTCGGTATCCTCGCCACTCTTCTCGAACTGCTCGCGAGCGAGCTTGTTAAACTGCTCAAGGAGCGCTTCCTTCTGCTCACGGTGCTTGTAGCCTGCGTCAAGACGGCGAGCGATCTCCTTCTCAATCAGCTCCTGAACTCCCGCTGCCAGGTCTCCCTCAAGCACGTCCTGCCAGACCCGACCCGCCAGTACCTTCGAGGTGGGCAGCCCGTCGCTCTCGTAGACAAACACCCATTCCGGCTCGCCCGTGGTGCGGTTTTCGCGCAGCTTGATCATCTCGAGCAGGCGCCCGATGAGCCGGTACGGCTGCCGTTTGGCCTGGTTCGCAATTTCGGTTGCGGTACGCGCATAGAGCGGCGGCAGGTTCTTCCCGTTACCGGCGCCATGCAGCAGCCAGGATTCGTTGTAGTCACCGAGCAGGCCATCGTAATGACGCTTGAGCATCGCGAGGGGCTCGATGAACCGCACCGGCATCAGCGATGCAATCTTCATGATGACGATCTCGTTCGAGAGCTTGCCCGCCGCGACGACCGTGTCGGACGCGGGGTCCTTCTGTGCCTCGAAGAGCGCAGTAAGGTTCGCGTGGAAGTCCTTCTGGCTTTCGCATTCGGGCAGGAACACGCCGACCGTCCTCGCAGTGCCGCGCGAGCCGCCTTCGTTGCCTGCCACCATGCGATCGACTTCGGTCTTGTTGTACTGAAGCATCGTCCCCGAGGTCTCGTAGAGACCCGAGACGAAATTCTTCAGGCCACTGGGATTCGCGTCATACTGCTTTTGCAGACGCTCAACGATATTGACGTGCAACACCGGTGGCAGATTCTTCGAGATCTCCGCATGCGCCGACTCAACGATGCTCGCCGACGCCTGGGTGATCGTCGAGAGGATCGCCCCGAGCGACAGGCTACGGGAAAGCTTGTCGAACGAGTCCGCGTCGGTGCCGGCGAGATCGATGATCGACTGACGCACACGCTGCGTGCGCGCGGCCTGCGCCTGCTCGTCGACGACGACAGCCTTCATCACGTTGGTGATGGCGTTGCGATCGAAGATGCGCTGCTGGTAAATCGCATCCGCTCCCTCAAGACGCGCGGCCTGTTCCTGACGCACTTTCTCGGTCGCAGCGGCGAGATTCTGATGCAACTCGTCGATGAGGCCGCGAAGCGTCGTGAGACCGTCCTTGACAAACGGCAGCAGGCTGCTCGCAAAACGCCGCCCCTCGTGGAGTGTGCGCAGCGTGTACAGATCCTGATGCTGGTTCGCGATGTCCGCGAACAACGAGCTGCGCTTGTCGGTCAAATGCTGGCCAAAGAAGCCGACCTTGTTGAACTGCGTCGTCAGTTCGGCGATGCGTTGCAGGATCGCCTGCTCGGCTGCGGGCGCCTTTGCGATTTCTTCGTTGAACACGGCGAGGCGCTCGTCCAGCACCGCGAGCTGTGCATCCACGAACTGGCGCAGCTGGATAAGCGAATGCGTGCCCACCTTCCACTGGCTGAACAGTTCCTTCTCGATCACTGAGCAGATGTGGCGCGCCATTTCGGGACGCGCGTTGCCCTTGATCTCATAGAACTTGCGCACGCCACCCATGGTGCGGTATGTCTCGTCGAAAACCTTCGCGAGACGCGTATTGAGCGCGTGCGTCCAGTTGGTCTGTTCGAGCGTCTGGTCGGCCTGGATCTCCGGTGTGAGGCGGCTCACGATCTGCTTCCAGTACTCGCGCGCCGGCTTCCACATCGCGTTCTTCGCATCGTCTTCCAGGATGCCGGTCTCGAGCATCAGATGCGCGTCGCTTAGCAGCAGCTGGCGTGTGACTTCGGGTTTGCGCACCTCGGAGCCCCAGTCCTTCTGCAGGGGCTCGTCGGCATAGCCTTCGCCTTGGCGAAAGTTGTTGAACATCAGCTGGCGCGTGGCCTGTTCCGCGAAACCGTAGGCCAGAAACTCCTTGATTTCCTGCTCCGGCACCACGATGCGCTCGACGCCGAATGACAGAAACAGCTTCGCGCGTGCCTTGCCGATATCCGCTTCGCTTTCGAAGTTCTTGATATCGTTCTCGCCCTTCTCCGCGCGGCCGAGCCCTTCCCACTGCTTGTTGAGTGTCTTCTGGTAGATGAATTCAGCGACAACACGTGGAATTTCGGTGTCGACGTCGAACTGCAGGTTGTGCTCGTTGAGATTGCTCACGAGATAGCAGCCGTTGAAGTATACGTCGTGCTCCATCGGAGCGCCGTCGAGCACATTCGCGGGATGATACTGGCCGACCGCAATCGCGTTGAGCTCGGCGAGCGCCGCATAGCCATTCGCGTAGTAATTCGAAAAGCCCGCCACGTCACGCACGCGCTTCGAGTCCTTCTCCGGCAGCAGCGCGTAGATGAGGATACGGTGAAGATCCGGATTGGGATACTTGTTGCGGATAAGCGCGACAGCGTCCACGACCGAGCCGCTACCCGTGCCGCCCGCGAGGCCGCAGACGACGTGAATCGTCACGCCCGTGCGGCCCGGTCCGCTTTCGAGCAGGCGCATGCGGTCCTCGACCGCCTTCACGAACTGTGGGGCATTCTGTGCGAACACGAGACGACCGAGCTTGCGGCGCTGCGCGGCGCCGGCGATTCCCGGCTTGACAAAGCCGAAGATGCTACGTGGCTCGATCCAGTCGCGCAGGCCCGGAAAGGAATCCGGATCGTCGAGCACAGGACGTACGCTGCCCGCAGTGTTGACGATGTACTGGCTGCGCGCGAGATCGATGTCTTTGCCGAGCACCTTCCATTCGTCGTGCTTGTCGAGCTCGTCGGTCGACGTATCGACGTAGAGGTACTCGAAGCACGCATCCGAAGGGCTGTTGCCCTGCGCATCGCGATTGCGTTCGATGGTCTTGCGCAGGTTCCGGATGATTTTTCCGCCCGAGCCGCCAAGGCCGATGATCAGATGGTTGTGTTCCATGGTCGAAGCTGTCCGTTCAGAGGTCCATGACGACGTGCGTCACTCGTGGGCGAGATTGATCTTCAGGTAAAGGTTCGCAGCTTCGGGCTTGGTCGCCTGCTTGACAACGTAGGATGCGACCTGGCCACCTGCGACAGGCGAGGCGTCGTCGCTAAAGACGATTCCCTTGGCCGCAAACTCCTGAGTATCGTTCGCCGCTACCTTCGCGCCGCAGCCCGTATTCGCATCGGGCGCAAAGGCGATGCCCTTCGCGGCGTAACCTGTGCCAGCGTCCGCAAGACTCAGCGCCGCCGCACCGCTCGCCCCGGTGTCCGCCGCGGCCGTCGCTGCTACAGGCGCTGCTGCGCACGAACCCGCGTCAGACGCAGTCTGCGTCCGGGGCGTCGAGACGAGATCCGGCGCGGCGTGGCGCAGGCGCCGCGTGACATCACCGTGTTCGCGCTCGGGCGTGAGATAGACCATCAGCTTTTCCATGCCCGGATTGCTGTCAAAAACGAATGAGCCCTTCGCCGGGAAGAACACCACCCCCATCGCGTCGACGAAATTGTCCTGTGACGCCTGCGGGTAGATCTGCGTTACGGTGCCGTCCGGTGCTTCATTGAGAATGTAGACGTACGAAGGCCGGTTGACCTTCACACCGAGCTGGAAGTGCTCGCCGCTCTTGAACACGCGGCGCGCCAGAACGTCTTGCGTGGTGCCGTCGTTTTCCTTGAGGCGAATGAAGTAGCTTGCGCCGATCCGGGCGACCTTCTTCTTTTGCGAGACCTTCTCGACCTTGCCAGCGCCGGCCGTTTGCTGGACGCCGTCGGTCACTGGCGCAGACGCCGCCGCGAAGGCGGTCGGCGATGCGCCGGTGCCCACGGCAACTACGGCGTTGTCTTGTGCGAAGAACAGCGATTTCGCCGTGAATTCGTCTTCCGCGAAGGCGTGGGATGCAAGCACGGCCAGCGAAAGCGCGACGAGGGGATACCGCATGTCGATTCTCCTATGGACTAACGTCTGCGACCCGAACCCGGCCGCTTACTGATAAAGATCGTTCTGCTGATCGGGAATGGTCGAGTACTGGCGCGGCGTTTGATGCTTCCCGCCGTTAAGCGCTGTTTGCGACGTGAAGGTCTGCGCGTCGCGGAACGCGGGGCCGAGT
This sequence comes from Paraburkholderia sp. CNPSo 3272, assembly GCF_024206495.1. Classification (GTDB taxonomy): domain Bacteria; phylum Pseudomonadota; class Gammaproteobacteria; order Burkholderiales; family Burkholderiaceae; genus Paraburkholderia. Next base: position 33,676 of record NZ_JAMBPQ010000039.1, read on the forward strand.
TGTCCCTTGTAGTGCGCAAGGTATGCGAACAGCGACTGGGTGAAGAACGATCCCGTGAGGGTCTGGTCGGGCGCGAGCGGACTCGTGAAGTGGCCTGACTTCGGGCCGAGCGATTCCTCGTCCGGGCTCGTCGCAGTAATGATGTTGTAGCCACTGCGACTGCGATCGATCGTCGTTCTGACCGTGCCACCTTGCGCTGCACCGTTGCCCGCATCGTCGGCGAAGTGGATCCCCTTCGCGGCATAGGCCTCGCCCGTCCATGCAGCCAGCGAAATTCCCTCGTGCTCGCTTTTGCCGCCGTTGGCACGCAGAATGTAAGCCGTGCTGTCATCGGCGATATCGTCGAGCATGTCGCCGCTATAGCAGGTGTCGATCACAACGCGCATCGTGTGGCTAGGCTTGCGTGCGAGATTCTGAACCAGCGTATCGGGCACCGAATGCGCCTGGAAATGCAGCAGGACTTCGGTGCGGTCGTTCGAGCGGACCGTGCTCTGGTCGCCCGAGTCGTAGGTCATGATTGACATCTTGCGCAGATCCCGACCGCCCGGTGTCGGTACCGGCGCGTTGCCGTGACTCGATATGTAGATAAAAACGTCATCGTTCGGCCCAATTTCCTGGTCGAGCTTCGCAATCGCAGCCGTGATGTTGGCTTGGGTCGCGCGTTCGTTGAGCAGCGCCGTGACCTGATAACCAGCCTGTCGCAGGTAGCCCTGGACGACGACGGCATCGTCAGCGCCCAGGATGTCTGGCAGGTGGTACGGATCCGCAAAATGATTAATACCGACGACAAGCGCCCGCCGCACGGGCGTTGCCGACGCGTGCTTCTGCGCCCGCGTGTAGTCCGCGAGTGCCTGACCGGCGGCGGCCTCCCAGCGCTTGTGATCAATCCGTTCCGGATAGATTGGCGAAGTCGACTTCAGCCCCACGATGGACTGTGTAATAAGGAATGCGGTGTCGACTTCGTCTTCGTTGCGATATTCGCCGGCGAGCTGGATTCGGCCGGTGCTATCACGCACTACCGTTGCTCCCGCAAGGCCATGTTCGCGAAACTTGACCTTGATCCGATTGACGAGTGACGGCGGAACATCGTAGCTCTTATAGGCGTTCTGGAAACCCGGCAGGCTACTGGCTGCGCAGGCTGAAAGCAGCAGCGATCCGCCCAGGACCATCAGGCGCACTAGAAACGTTTTCATTGGTTGACACGTAGCAAGGCAGTCGGATGCGCGCCACCGACCCCGATGGCGCGCGCATCACCCCGTCCACAGGCGAACGCAAAACAGCGTGCAGGAACCGCGACGCTTATTCGGTGACGGTAAATTTCTGGGACGCGACGACGGGCGCTTTTTCGCCTGCGGCCACGCTGAATTGCACACGGTACACGCTGCCGGCCTTGGCATCGGGCGGAACAGGAATTCGCACAACATCCGTCTGCTCGCCCGGCTCGAACGTGTGGTTCTCCGAAGTCTGGCCAGGGAACTTCACTTCCGTCTCCTTGCCATCGTCACCCACCACGAACAGCTTTCGCTCCACGGTAACGGGTGTCTCGGCGCCGTCCGGCGTCATGATGATAAACGCGCTGTCGACTTCGGCCTGACCGGCGGCTTTGACCGGTCCGGCAACATTCACGGACTCAACACGCGTCACGATGCCCTGGCTGGGGCGATAGTGAATCTGCTTCTTGACGTTGTCGTAGTCCTTGGTACGCTGGATATTCGACTCTGGCATCCAGGAGGGATTCTTTTTGTAGCAGGTATCGATCGCCGTGTAGTAAGCGGTGGCGAATCCCGCAATACCACCAGCCACCCCACCGGCCACCGCGCCAATCAAGGCGGCTTTACCGGCATCCTGATTCTTGTGCGTCACAAGCATTGCAGTCAGCCCGGTGATCGCACCGATCCCCGCACCCTTCGCCGTCGTCATAACCTGTTCTTTCTTGACGCACGAATTCAGCTCGTCGTTGGCTGATTCCTGCGCCTGAGCAACCCCGCTCGTGAACAGAACTGCCATCGCAACAGCAATATATGCCTTGCCGGTCGTATTCTCTTTTCTCATTTTTCTCTCGTTAACTTCATGGCTTGATAGAGACAGATTACCTGCTCCGCGCAGAGCCCCATTGCGCATTTATCAATGCCGCGCACCGTGAATTACTCCGATAGCGCGATTCTTATGCTTGTGATTGTCGGCAGAATCCGGCGGAACTTTAGCACTCCGGATGCGTCATTGTGAATGATCTCAACGATATTCAATCTATGCGTTTTGCAACCCACCTGATACGCCGAATAAAAACCCTACGGCAAACGTTTTACATCCCCCATTCCTGCGAACAATGTAAATATCGACCCCTCGAATTTGCTCCCCTGCCATCTATTGAAAAACTGTCCGCGCCGTCACACTTTCCTGAGCAGGTTAACGCGCGGCACCTCCGACGCCCCGTATCGGCAAAGAGAATCCCTCGCTCCATTGGGACGACTCCACACGGTCAGAATCATGTGCTGATGCAGTGATGAGGCGTGACGGCAACGACCTTCGATGTCGCCGGCACATAGCGCAAGACCGGATTCCCACGCGACGCCGTTCGTTGCACATACACCAATCGCAGTGACTTCACCGCCCTGTCAGCCAGCTTCCCACATCCCCCGGAGTCGTGAACCTTCCACTCACGGCTGCGCATCAAGGCGTAGCGCTGCCCGTCCCATACCGATATAACTTTTATAACACATCTATCCAGCCTTTTGGCAAGAAACCGGCAGAGAACTTGAACCCCATCCGGCGCTCACGCGGCGGATGTCGGCTCTTCGCGCGCTCGGCTGACATATGCCAGAGCCGCTCGCAGCCCGCGCCTGACTGATCGATTGCGTGTTTTGACGAAGCCCAATTGATCGGCAAAGTTTGATGCCTGCAAAGGACGGCATTCAACCTGACAGGCGCGCAGCGGTTTCGCTGCACCCCGGAAATGCATCTCCCCTGAAACGCATCGACACGTTTACATGCGACGACCCAGATCGGGATACCAGCGCGTATCCACCGGATCGCCTGCTCGACAGACATTCCCTGCCAACGTACCTATGCAGACGCCTTGCAAGCCAATTGTTCGGATGTTATAGTTTTTGTAACGAACGCAGGACCTGAGGGAAATTGTTGGAATGCTGCACACGATCCGGTATGTCGCGCATGAAGGCTCGCGTCCAACTAACATTCCGCTTTAAAGCACATGAAAAAACTATGCAAGGCGGCAGTCGTTGCCGCACTGATGCCATCCATCTTCGCCGCGAGCCTACCCGCCGCGACTGCGGCGCAGACTGTCGACATCCAGAGGATTCGACAAACTGTCACGCGCCAAGCGCGTGCCAATCACCTTGCAGTCAACTGGAAAGGTGGCCAGAGCGTGACAGGAGATGTGGCCGGTATTGGTCAGGTCACCGCGCTGTCGTTCGGAGTCGAGCCGACTGATGGCGGAAACTGGTGGTCTGACTCTGTCCAGGTATTCTGGGCAAACGGTCACTCCGACCAGGTTGGCACCAAGGGCGTTCAGCAGATGGTCATCAAGGACAACCTGCTTTACGTCAGGAGTCTTGAACAGGGCGACAACGATCCCGGCTGTTGCCCCACCACGATTCAATTGACTGCCTATCGCATCCAGAGCGGGAAACTGGTTGCCGTGAGCAGCAAGGTCGTCGGACACCAGAGTTCCTGAACGCGGTGAGCGTGCCACGAGCTGCCTACGTGAGGCAACGTACACGTGACTACTGAGGCGACGCGGCGACGATTGGAGCTTCGTGAGGATACCAGCAGATCAGATGCGTGATTTGCCCCCCACCGGGAGCACCGCGAGGATTCCCTTCACGACATACAGCATGATGAGGGCACCGGACAGATCGCCCGCAAACATCATGAAGAAGCTTTCGACGAGGTTGTGCGTATTTCCTTCCAGCGCGAACCAGATGTGATGCAGCAACGGGTTCGCAACTGAATACGCAATTGCCAGTACGAGCAATCGCTTTGGCGTGAGATTGAGCAGCATGGAATGCAGCCCATACCACTCCCTCGCAAGGCGATATGTCGCATAGGGCGCGACCGTGGCAATGATTCCTCCTGCAAACGACCGAACCGGGTCGTGCGGAAAGAAGTAAAAGAAGTCGACGAGCCAGCTTGCTATCAGCAAGCCGATTGCGCCATCGCCGCCCAGAAGCAGCGTACCCAGCAGTCTGACGCCCGACGGCAGATAGACCCAGTTCACGCCCCGGACGAATTCCGTGTGTGTGAAAATTTCCTGATTGATCCAGAGCGACAGAACGAACACGGCAGCGGTACCCGCCACCGAAACGCAATGCAACCGTAAGCTAGACATGGAGATAAAATACTGGTGCCCGTTTATACCGGGATAATATTACGGTTTGTCTTGCGCGCTGCCCTGCACGACGCTTTCTCTGGAGCGATGGTAATGACACGCCCTGCTGATATCTATCTTCGCTTTCTTCAACTCACCGAGGCACTACGGGGTCTACCTTCCCTTCCCGCACTCGATCCACTTGAAGAGAAGATACTCGAGTTTGTTGCCCGCATGAGGCAAAAAAACGAACGGCTTTCCGTTCGGGACATGATGGGCCACAGCGAGCTTGGGTCGCCGGCGACATTACACGCCCGCATCACATCGATGCGTGAAAAGGGCTGGCTCGTACTCAACGAGACCGAAGACGCTCGCCGCAAACAGATCGAGCTGACACCGGCGGCGCTCCGACACTTTGACAAGCTTGCCGAGGCGTTTGCGAAAGCCGCGAAGGGAAGCTGATGCAAGCGCAACTCTGGCAAAGAAACAGCAAGTACCGGCATTTCTCCAACCCATTCCCCGATGCTCGTTGCAGTGCACTGCCCAGGCGAAAGACTGCCTCGGCGGTAATCGGGGCGGACGCTACCACAGTAACCTTACAATTTGGGCCAGGCGTCGATATATTCGATGGTCTGGGCGAGTTTCAGGGCGGGGATTCTGGCAATTTCAGCTTTCCCGAACCAAATGATAAAGGTGTCCGGGTCTGCCTGACTACGTTGCACCTTGACCTTTCTTCCAGCCTTGTGTGTCTTGCCAACGTTGAACCCGATGTACTGGCTCTCAACCTCGACAAGCAGCTTTGCCGGACGCAGCGGCTCGCCGCTCATATTCTTTCCCCTGGATGCCGCCGGATAAGGTACTTCGCTGCAACGGGGAGCGCGCTACACACGCGACACAAGGTACGGGTGATCTTCCTGACAGCGAACGTTCGCAAGCGCGCTATTCTTTGTCGATAGAGTCAGCCCATTGCATCGCCTCGGATATGGAAGCGACGCGAGTCGTAACCCCGATTTTGAGTCCGCCCGACCCGGCTTACCCGATCAAGGCCAATCCCTGTTAGAACGTCTCACCGTGCCTGAAAACAGCCCTTCCCTGCGCACAAGGTAATTCGTCATCCGAATTAATTAGAGAAAAAAGAACCCACGATCCGTAGCGGACTGTGGGCTCGCAAACACACGCCAAAAGCTCAGGTTTTCAAAACCGTCATAACTTTTGGAACGGTAAACATACCGGGTTTCTGATGCCATGGCAATTTGCCTGTGGTTTAAAACAACACCCGGGATAAAGCTTAGGACAGGTCTATTCCACTGGTCATAAAAAGGGCTCCGCACTGTATCGCGACCTGATGAACTGGCGGCAATTTCATCGGGCTGCAGCAAGAATGTGGACCCAGATGTTTCGCCATCGACGTAAGGTCAACACCTGCCATAGCGGACCGATTACATTGATGTGTCGTCACTCAATGCAAGCCGGCGATCGTTGGAACCTCGTCACCGAACTGGAGCTTCTGGGGAGGCCGTCAGTCAGGCGCCCATACAGAGACTGCCAGTCGACGGCGAGCATCGGGATTGTCCTGTCGTTGCGGGACCAGTACGCAAGGAACCGAGCCCAACCCTCCAGGAAAAAGCCCGCGCCAGGACTGAGCAGGCACGGTGGCCTCGCCACAAGAGGAACCCTGGCTGCGGGAAATATTGAACGCAGCGTTTCAAGTTCGTCAGATACTTCGTCGGCCGACTCCGACCTGTTTGCTCCCCTGGATAGATGATTTCGCAAAACTTGCGCGACACAGGGCGTACTGAGCTCGATGTATGACGCTCGCACTCCACCCAGATCTGTTAACAGGTTAGACGACGCAGTCGCCGCCTCCGTCATCCTGACTAGCACGGGAAGCCTGGCATAGGAGGGCAGCGCAACCAGATCAGTCTCTTCGCGTTGGAGCGCGTCCCGAAACGTCGGGTAGGATAGAAGCCATGAGCTGACGGGGCTGGCGCCCTGACGCGAAACCGGGCTCCCGTCCGGAGGACCCGGGTGGAACGTATGCATGTTGGCCTCCATTTGTTATAAAAATGATAACGAATAGCTGCCGCGAGCGCAAGAACTCGTCAGGCAGACCGAGCAGCGGCCCCTTGCCTGTCAGCGTGATGTGTAACTGCAGAAGCCCCTTAAAGAAGAGAGCCCGCACAGCACGGACGCACTGAAGACCCCGCGTCAGGCGCGTCGTTTGGCAGACGGGCCGGCACGGGAGCGATCGGAAGAAATTGCCACGTTACGAAGCTGGCTTGCATACGGTTTCGATCTGCTTTCGTTTTTCGGAGTTCTGACTGCGTCCGTAGTAATACGCGCGCGGTTGGGGCAGAATGCACCGTGGCGCAGGATCAGCCGCGACGCATCAGCAGGAAATGAGAAAATCCGGGGATAGCAGTTGAAAAATGGAAGACCAGCCGCAGTTTTTGGCGGCATTGCAGTTGCGCTGGCGTCCCAGCACGCCTTTGCGCAGAGTTCAGTAACGTTGGGCGGCATGACCGACATCAGCATGCGCTACCTGACGAACGACGATGCACAGAACAACGGCAGATTGTTCATGGCAAACGGCGCGGTCATCAATAGCCATTTCGGACTGCATGGAGCGGAAGACCTTGGTAATGGCCTGAAGGCAGTCTTCGACGTTGAGAACAATTTCAATCCGCGCGACGGCAGCCTCGGCGACAACGGGCGGCTGTTCGACAGCCAGGCTTATGTGGGCCTTGCAGGCCAGTATGGCACGTTGACATTCGGTCGCCAGAACACGCCACTGTTCGACAAGCTCATCAGCACCTATGACCCGCTGACATACGCGAACTATCCCGAGAATTCGTGGTTGCCGTATGCGCTGGGCGCAGGACTGGCCGCAGACAACGCGATGAAGTACAGCGGGCAGTTCGGCGACATGTACGTTGGCGCGTTTTATTCGTTCGGCGGCAACTACGAGTCAACCGGCGCAAGCGGCTTCTCAGGCCAGATGCCTGGTCATCCCGGGGCGGGCACGATGTACGCCCTGCTTGCGTCGTATTCGAAGGGATCGCTCAGCCTGGCTGCAGGTATGCAGCAGGTGAGCGACAACGCGAACGAAAAGCAGACGCTCTTTCATGCGAACATGGCCTACTCGTCCGGGCAGACCACGGTCTATGCCGGCTATTTGCGTTCGCGTGACAACACGGGGCTTGTCGATACGCTACTTGCCGAACAACCCGTTCCCGATGTCGGCCAGATGGAGAACACGAATCGCACGGATGACGGTCCCTACGCCGGCGTGTCGTGGAAAGCGAACGGTCCGCTCTCCCTGTCGGGTGCGTTCTACTTCGATCACATGCGCAATGCAACGACGGGCGTCGATACAGCTGGCAGCGGCAACCGCTACACGGTCGTCGCGCTCGCAGAATACTCATTCTCGAAGCGCACCGAAGTCTACGGAACGGTCGATTTCAACAAGGTCAACGGGGCGGCAGGAGTCGAATTGCCAGGTCGCAGCAACCAGACGGGTGTTGCTATCGGACTGCGAAACTTTTTCTGAACATCGGCCTGACTTGTTGTGGTGCCAACCATGGCGATCAACAGGCGTATGATTTATGTACTATTGAAAACACCGTCCGTGTAGCCACAGGTGGTGCGTCCCCGAGATTGTGTTTAGAACCCGAGGTAGCTTACTGCAATGTCTAGCTTACGTTTGCATGTCTGGTCGATCGCGGCTACTGTCATCGCGTTTCTCGCGTCCCTGTGGATCAATCAGGAGGTGTTCGCGCACACGTCATTTGTACGTGGCGTCAACTGGATCTATCTGCCATCGGGCGTCAGACTGCTGAGCACGTTGCTGGTTGGTGCCGATGGGTTCCTTGGCCTGCTCCTTGCCGGACTACTCGTGGACTTTGTCTACTGGTTTCCCCACGATCCGGTTCGGGCGATCGCGGGAGCTGTCCTTGGTTCACTGGCACCGTATCTGGTCTACCGGCTTGCGCTGGAGTACTACGACCTGCGTGCAACGCTGACCAATCTCACGCCGAAGCGGCTCCTCATCCTTGCGGTTGCCTATTCGGTTGCAAATCCGCTGTTCCATCATTTGTGGTTTGCGCTGACCGGTGCGACGACGGAATGGTTCGAGAGCTTCTTCAGCATGTTCGTCGGCGACCTGGCGGGCGCGCTGATCATGCTCTATACCATGAAGGGAATTTTGGCCTTGTTGCCCAGACAACGGAGTAGTTCACGTATGTCGAACGGCATGTTCAAGATTCAACTGGCGCTAAACAGGGCATATGACAATCAGTCGGCACGCCACGGCACATAACTTCTCGCCACTATTCTTCCTGGCTTTACTGGAGCAAGTTCGTTTGCCCGCTGCTATCCCTGGCCGGGCGCGCGAACGCGCAAGGCAGTGCCGATATGGTCTGGATAGCCGCTTTTCCACGAATGCAGCAGCACCCGAGGCTACTGCTGCCATACAATGCGCAATCATAGGCCCCGCGAAGATTGCCCAGAAAATTTCAGGCATTCGCCCCGGTGTTCCGATAGTCAATCCGGCAAGCGCGGCTGTCGAAGCTTTGGAGCATTTCGGCTTAACAGCGCGGGACTCGAGGATGACTATACCTGGGCGCGCTTGCGAACTGGGCGCTTAATCACAGGCTTCTCAGAGAGCGCGCATTGCTGGATCACGCGCTGAAGATGATCCGGCCCGGCCGTGATCGCACTTAGTAAAGTCATCAAGACAAAATCGATCAACTTCGGTATGGCGACTTTTGTGTCCGCCCGCGGCGCACGGTTTGCCAGGATCAGTGTGGCGAGACCATGTTCCATGCTCCACGCGGCATCCGTCACCAGCTTGAGATCGGCCTGGGACCAGCCACTCTCGATGGCGAGCGCCTCGATCGTCTCCGAAAACAACCCGAAAGACCGGTTACTTTCCTCGATGAGTTCTGGATACGCTTGATGCGCCACGATGCGAGGCCCGATCATCAGACCGAACAGCCCATTGTGGCGCTGCGCGAACTCAACATACACCCGCATCATCCGGTACGCTTTGGCAAGCGCCGTATCGTCGCTTTCACGGATCGCAACGCGCAACGCAGCGAGGTCGCGATAACCACTCGCCGCGATCATGGCAAGCAGTTCGTCGATTCCCGCGAAATGTCGCGAGGGCGCGGCCTCCGATACGCCCACCATGCGCGCGAGGTAACGCAGGCTCAGGTCCTGCGCCGATACCTCCATGAGTGCACTGCGCCCCGCCTCGATGAGCGCGTTGCGCAGATTGCCATGGTGGTAATCCGCATTCTTGGCGATAGATGACTTGGGACTCACGTGACCTTCGTTCGTCTAGGAAAAACAAGGAACCAGCTATAAATCCTGCGCGCAAAACGCCCGCAAAATATGCGGATCGCGCGCCAAACATGCGTGTTTCGCACATGCATTCTAGCGTCTTAACGGCGTGGCCGGGCACGAAACTGCATCCCATGCCCGGCTGCTCCGAGCCTGCAGCGTCAGAAGCAGCCATTCGTTGCGCAACGGGGCGCGCGCGACAAGTACCTGGTGCGCCCGCGTCTGCATCGACGAATCACTTTGCGCATCAGACCGATACCTCCTCAACGGGCGATCGGCTCCTGGCAATGCGCCGTACGCCGAAAAGAAGAACGACAACGCCGAGCGCCTGGACACTGGCAATCACGATGAATCCGCTCGCATAGGTTCCGGTTGCGTCCCGGATATATCCGATCAGGAACGGCGTCGCGAAGCCGGCGACATTGGCAACGGAGCTGATCAAAGGCACGGCAACAACCAGCGACTTGCCGCTGAGAAAGCCAACGGACATTTGCCAGAACAGTGTGATACCCGCTCCCGTTCCTGCGAAGCCAAGAGCAAGCAGGAAAAATGTCGCGGCGGTACTGCTGTGCCATACAAAAACGAGTCCCGAAAGGCTCACCGCAGTAAAGACCGACGCCAGGGCACAGAAGAGCCGTCGACGCTGCGCACTGCCACCGATGCTACAGATAAGCACATTGCCCAATGCCCCTAAGACGCAGGCGCCTGCGACTGCGCGGCCAATTTCCTTGTATCCGCCGAAGCCCGCCTCGCGAAGTATCGTCGGCGAGAAGAAAAACAGGGCTGCCGTGGCGGCCAGGAGGCAAAAATAAGCAGCGCTCAGGATCCAGACGGCGGGGTCGAGTAACAGGGGACGCCCGCCTTCGCCGGTATCGCTCGTCATTTCCGCGTTCTGTCGGAGATCGTCCTCGACGAGCGTACGCTGCCGCGCGGATAGCCACCTGGCGCTGCACGGCAGATCCGGAAGCATCACGAACGCAACGCAGGCCAGCACGACCGTAGGGACCGCCTGAGCGAAGAACATCCATCGCCAGCCCTGAAAGCCGGCCACTCCGTGCATGTGCTCGAGCACGAATCCCCCTGTTAAACCAATCGTGACCGTCGAGAAGAGTGACCCCGAATGGAAGATGCTGAAGTTGCGCGTACGCCTTTCCCCTGCAAACCATGCATTGAAGTACAACACGACGCCCGGATAGAAGCCGGCCTCGAACACACCGACCAGGAACCTTAGCGCATAGAACGTCGGCGCGTTATTGACGAACGTCATCGCAACGCTCGTCAGCCCCCAGGCGCCGGCGAGACCGGCAAGCACTGCGCGTGCGCCATACTTCTTTTGCAGCATCGTGGTCGGGACGCCGAACAGCACGTAGCCCACGAAGAAGAGGCCGGCGCCCAATCCATAGACCGTTTCGCTGAATCGCAGATCGACGACCATTTGCAACTTCGCAAAAGCGACGTTCGAACGACCCACCCACGCCAGCATCCACAAGCCAAACAGTATCGGCAGTATTCTCCATTGTGCCGAGGCGTAGGCCTTGCGAAGGAGCGCGCTGTCATCCGACGTTGACGCCTCTGCACACGCTTGTTTTGCCACTTCCATCCGGTCCTCCGACAGGTTGTGTCGATACGGGTGCTACGAGGCGAACTGCCGTGTTCAGAGAGCGTCCGTCACTTTCCGCAACTCACTCGCATCCGCAAGATTGGCGGCCTCGATTTTCCCCGCGGACGGTGGCGGGCCGCCGACCAGAATGCCGGTATCGATTGCATGGCGGATTTCGCCTTCCGCCATTCCCGCTTCGCGGAACACCTGCTCGTTGTGCTCGCCGCGAAAAGCGGGCGCACTGCGCATGCCAAGCTCGTCGTCGGAAAATTGCCATGGATAGCCATGTATCAGATAGGACCCGCCACGGCGATCCGTGATCTCCTGTACCGCACCCCACTGCCTTGCCCAATCGGTCTCCGCCAATTCCTTCAGCGTACGGATCTGGCCAATTGCGATCTTGGACTCGTCGAGTTGCGCATCGAGTGTCCTGAGATCGCGGAACGACAGCATCCACGTCTGGATCACTGCATGCAGTGCCTTGTAGTTCTGCAGACGGCGCTCAGCGGTGCTGAAGCGCGGATCCTGAGCAAGGTCCATACGGCGCATCGCACGCAAGTAGTTCGGAAACGTATTGCTGCCGACGATACTTTGGGCCGCCACGAACGCTTCGCCCCCAGGGCCGACGAAGTGCGGTCCGTCGGCAGCACCGAGAATGCCCGGCTCGGCGCCTGTATCGATACCCGCGAGATCGAGGTGAGCGCGCTCGTTGATCGACAGCATCACAGCCGCCATCGCCACGTCAATGTACTGGCCGCGCCCGGTAACTTCCCGCTTGCGCACCGCCGCGAGCACGGCGATGGTCGCTTGCAGGCCTGCATAGACGTCCGCGTGCGACAGGGGATCGGTCCACCTGCGGCCATCGCTTGCTTGCTCGAAATGCCGCAACGTGTTGTGCGTAAATCCCGTTTCCGCCTGCACGGTCGGCGCGTAGGCCATGCGCGACGCCCATGGGCCGCGCTGGCCATAACCTGTGATCGATACATAGACCAGCTTGGGATTGCGCCTCGCGAGTGTCTCATAGTCGAGCCGAAAACCCTTGAGCGTGCCGGCCCGAAAATTCTCGACGATGATGTCGGCTTCGTCGCACAGGCGTAGCACGAACTCACGTGCGCCCGGTGCGTTCAGATCGATGCTGATATTGCGCTTGCCGCTATTTTGCTGTGCGTAGTAGCCGGACATGCCATCGCGATTCGGGAACGCGGCACGGGATACGTCGGGTCGGGGCGGCTCTACCTTGATGACGTCAGCACCTAGATCGGCTAGCGTGCGCGCGCACAGCGGGCCGGCCAGCACGCGGGAAAAATCGACAACCTTGAGTCCTTCGAGCGGTCCTGCCATGTCAGTTCCCTTCAAAAACAGCGGTGCCGGGGCCGGCCTTGTCGAAGGCCGCCAGCCCACGCTTGAGATCCTGCGACGCCCAGATCGGCTTTTGCAGTTCGAACATCGCCTCGTCGGCAGCAGCCACACCTTCGTCGACCGCGACCCGGACAAGCTGCTTGGTGGCGGCATGCGCGACGGTCGGTCCGGCGGCCAGTTCCCGCGCAACCGACAGCGCCACATCATCGAGCTTGTCGTCGGGTACGACGAGATTGATTAGGCCCCAGCGTTCGAGCGTGGCCGCGTCGTACCGGCGGCCGAGCATTGCGAGTTCTTTCGCACGCGCTGGACCGGCTCGCATCACCTGACGCTGGATGCCACCAAGCAGCGGATGCAAACCGAGCGCGACCTCGACCGAGCCGATCCTGGCCGATTCCGCAACGACGCTGAAGTCACAGGCGAGCGCCACTTCGAAGCCACCGCCAAGGCATGTGCCGTTCACTGCAACAACGATCGGGATCGGTAATGTCTCGAAGCCACGCAGCACCTCGAGCGGATCCATCAGCGCCTTGCCCTGTTTGGCAATACGATCCGGAAAAAGCGCCACTTCAGCGCCGGCTGAGAAGTGCCGCAGGCCGCTGCGCAGCAGGATTGCGCGCGAGCCGCGTTTGACTGCCGCATCGAATCCGTCGAGTAGCGCACGATACAGCGTGGGGCCCATCAGGTTGTGGGGGCGACGGGTCATCGTAAGAACCGTTACGTGGCCTTTGATTTCTGTCTGAACAATTGCTTCGTCCATACTTGCTCCTTCGTCAGATTTGCATGTCTTTCATGCTTTAATGTTAACGTCAATAACATTAGGCTAAATTAACACCAGTGAGTAAAGGCACAGCTGGCGCCCATCGCGGGGCGAACTTGTGCAGGAGGAAATGAGCGCCTTACGCCATCGTCGTGACGACAGAAGAACATTGCCGCGCGGTCTTCTGTCATTGCCACCGCTACACATACGTGGCGTTGCTGCCTGGGCGGTTGTTCCCAAACTCAACGACTCTAACTTGATGCCTCGCGCCTAGCGCAAGCCAATGCTCGACCAGAGCACTCAGCGATTTTTGTTCACAAGCCAAAACTTCCTCCGGAAAGCCACAACCGGGAGGGTGCTGGCATTTCAGTCATCGAGGCCCGCAACGACGCGCGCATCTCTTTCGGCGCCATCCCCCAATACGTCCAGCGCTTTCCGATAAGCCTCGCTCTGGAACGTGGCAAGCGCCTGCTGGAAGCTCGGGAATTCCACAACAACGGTTCGCTCCTTGAGACCCGCCTGAAACGCGACGACTTCACCGCCCCGCACGAGAAATTTCCCACCCGCCGCTTTCACCACCTCTGTCGCGAGGACGCCGTACGCCGCGAGCTTGCTTGCGTCGTGGACCGCCCGGTACGCTGCCACCCAATATCCCTTTGCCATATCGCCTCCCCCAATCGAAAGTGGATACGTGGCAATAGTAACGGTGTTAACATGATAGATCAATGAGGGTTTATCCTGGAAAAGAAGCCGCCAGGAATCGGTGTTAACGGTGTTAGCATGGATCAATGCGATGACTCGCTGCCAACTTTTTCGCGGAGAACTTCATGCCGTACACGACGATCAATCCTGCAACGGGCGAACTGCTCGCAACCTATGACGACATATCCGACGCGTTGCTCGAAACGAAGCTCGCTGCCGCCCGGCGCGCGTTTGAAACCGACTGGCGCCATCGTTCGGTCACTGACCGGGCACGCGTTGTGTCGCGCGCAGCGGCGCTGTTGCGCGAGAACGCGGAGCAATACGCGGGCTATCTGACGCTGGAAATGGGCAAACGCAGCGGGGAAGCACGCAAGGAGGTGGAGTCGTCGGCCGCCATTCTCGACTACTACGCAAAGCATGCGCACGCGTATCTGCAACCCCGAGCGCTCGCCGAAGCGCCCGGCGCTGCCCTGCACATCGAGCCCATCGGTGTGCTGTTCGGCATCGAGCCCTGGAATTTCCCGTACTACCAGATCGCGCGCGTAGCCGGACCGCAACTGATGGTAGGCAACGTTCTACTGCTCAAACATGCGGAAAGCGTGCCGCAATCTGCGTTGGCCTTCGCACGGTTGTTCGAGGAAGCGGGCGCGCCCGAAGGCGTCTATACGAACCTGTTCATCTCGATCGAGCAGGCCGGCCGCGTCATCGACGATCCGCGCGTCCAGGGCGTGACGCTCACTGGCAGCGAGCGCGCTGGTGCCGCCGTCGCCGAGCGTGCGGGCCGGAATCTGAAAAAAGTTGTACTCGAACTGGGCGGCAGCGATCCGTTCATCGTGCTCGAGGATGCGCCGCTCGACTGGGCGGTCCAAAGCGCTGTAGCAGGCCGCATGCTGAATGCCGGTCAATGTTGCGTAGGCTCCAAGCGCATCATCGTGATCGGAAAGGAACGGGGTGCGGCGTTCCTCGAAGGTTTCACGCAGCGGATGGCGGCGCTCGAGACGGGCGATCCGGCCGATCCGGCGACGGCTGTGGCACCGCTGTCATCGGCGCGCGCGTTGCAACTGCTCCTTGACCAGATCGATCGCGCTGCTTCCCACGGCGCTCGCATCGCGTGCGGCGGCAAGCGCGTGGAGCGTCCGGGCTTCTATCTGCAACCGACCGTCCTGACCGACATGTCTCCACAGAATCCCGTCTTCGCCGAAGAACTGTTCGGCCCTGTCGCCGCGTTCTATGTCGTCGAGGACGAAGCCGCCGCCATTGCGCTCGCCAATGGCACGCCATATGGTCTCGGTGCGTCGGTGTTCACCGCGGATACCGATCGCGGCGAGCGGGTCGCCGCGCAGATCGACAGCGGCATGGTATTCATCAATCAGCCCTTCGGCACTGCGGCGGAACTGCCGTTCGGAGGGGTCAAACGCTCGGGTTTCGGCCGCGAGCTGTCTCAACTGGGCTTCGACGAATTCGTCAACAAGAAGCTGATCAGGGTTGCACCCGTCGGCGCTTCACCCTTCGGCCCCGCGCGAGCCTGACGCGATAGTAGCGCTTAATTCTTACTTCCCTTGACGACATCATGACAAGCAAGACGATTATCAGCTGCGCACTCACCGGCAGCGACGATACACCGCGGCTGAACCCCGCAGTGCCCGTGACGCCCGAGCAAATCGCCAATGAGGCCATCGCTGCATGTGAAGCCGGTGCGAGCATCGCACACATTCATGTCCGCGACCCGAGAACCGGAGTGCCAAGCACCGAGTTGGCACTGTACGGAGAAGTCGTCTCGCGCATCCGCGATAGCGGGTGTCCGATATTGATCAATCTGACGACAGGCCCAGGCGCTCGTTTCGTCCCCAGCGACGAGGACCCGAACCGGGGAAGCGAGCTCAGCACGATGATGACGCCCGAAGCGCGCGTGCGACATGTGCTCGAGTTGCGTCCGGAAATTTGCACGCTGGACGTCGCGACGATGAACTTTGGCAGTCGCGCATTCGTGAACGTGCCCGACCATCTGGTCAAGATGGCAACCTTGATTGAAGAGGCAGGCGTGAAGCCGGAACTTGAGGTATTCGATCTGGGCCACGTGCGTTTGGCGCGCCACCTGATCGAAACGCAGGGCATTCTGCAGGCACCGCTGTTCCAGTTATGTCTTGGCGTGCCATGGGGCGCGTCCGCCGACACAGAGAGCCTTCTCCAGATGAAGCGCTATCTGCCCGAGAACGCCCGCTGGTCCGCGTTCGGCATCTCGCGGGCCCAGTTTCCGATCGTCGCGCAAAGCGTGATTCTCGGTGGGCATGTCCGCGTCGGCCTTGAGGACAACCTTTACCTCGCCAAAGGAGAACTGGCGTCGGGCAACGCATCGCTGGTCAAACGCGCGGTCAGCATTGTCAAAAGCATCGGCGGTGACGTGGCAACACCGGACGAGGCTCGCAACATCCTCGGCCTTTCCCGTCACCAATAGAGGGAAAGCGACGCTGTAATCGCACTTCCGTGTGACGAGTCGCAATCAATGCTGCAGTGCGAAAGCATTGAATGCAAACGGTAGCCTATCCTTGGGCTATCTGTAACGCCGCCTCAATTATGTCTGACTCATCCGTCTTTCAGGAGCGCTGGATGTACTGGCATAAGAAACGCGGCATCTATTGATGAATGGAGACAAAGATGCCTTTGTGGAATATCTATCATCCCCCCGGTGCCTACACCGCTGAAGACAAGCAGGAGATGGCGAACCGAATCGCCGACATTTACATCATTCCTCGCTTCTATGTCGGCGTGCTGTTTCATGAGCAACCGAAAGACTCATTCTTCATGGGAGGTGTGTCGCGGGACGATTTTGTCAGAATTCGACTGGATCAGTTCGCCAGGCATATCTCAAGGGACGTTGCATGGACGGAGTCCTGGTTGCGCAAGGCGAACGCCGCGATTGCGCCATTCGTCCAGGAGCGGGGCTATCACTACGAGCTGCATGTCGGCGAAACGCCTCGAGAACTGTGGCTGATCGACGGCATTCGCCCCCCTCGGCCCGATACGGAAGCTGAGAAGAAATGGAAGCACGAAAACCGGGCGTCGCCCTATGAACCGGGCGAAGGTTGAATCGCTCAGCTACCTTTCAAGCGATTGGCAGGCTGAACTCAATC
Source organism: Paraburkholderia sp. CNPSo 3272 (assembly GCF_024206495.1). GTDB lineage: Bacteria > Pseudomonadota > Gammaproteobacteria > Burkholderiales > Burkholderiaceae > Paraburkholderia. The sequence continues at coordinate 50,898 of NZ_JAMBPQ010000039.1, forward strand.
GACTGCGGTGCAAGCCCGGCTTTCGCCGCGGTCTCTTTCGATGTGGATGAGCCCATGAAGGCCTTGATAATCGAACGCAACGGCGAGCCGTCAGACGTAGTTCACTGGCGCGATTTACCCGAGCCTACGCCAGCTCCCGCGCAGGTCCGCGTGAAGATGCTTCTCGCGCCCGTGCATCCTTCCGATCTGCACGTCATCCGTGGACGATTCGCGCGCCAGCGTCAGCCGTCACTGCCAGCCTCGCCCGGGTCCGAGGGTGTGGGCGTCATCGACGCCGTGGGCAGCGACGTGCCGCGCACACGGCTAGGAGAGCGCGTTGTGTTGCTGGATGTGCCCGGAACCTGGAGAGAGATGGTCATCAGTCCCGCCGACCGTGCAATACGCGTACCGGCGGAGATTTCCGACGAGGACGCCGCGCAGGCCTTGATCAACCCGATGACGGCATGGGCGATGACGATGTGCGAGCACCAGCTCGAAAGCGGCGACTGGCTGGTGCAGAGCGCGGCGGGCTCGACGGTCGGTCGCCTCGTGCTCCAGATCGCGAAGGCGCAGGGGTTCCGCACCATCAACCTTGTGCGCCGTGAAGCGCAGGTCGCCGAGATACAGGCGCTTGGTGGCGACGTCGTACTATGCACGGCCGATGAACACTGGCCTGAGCAATTGAAGAGGGCCACTAGCGACAATGGCATCGTGAGCGCGATCGACTGCGTCGCGGGCCGCACGGGTGCCGTGCTTGCGCGTCAGTTGGCCATGAACGGACGCCTGCTTGTCTACGGAGCGTTGTCGTCGCATCGTCAGAGCGACCCAGCGGCGTTCGAGATGCCGATTTTCGCCCCTGCGCTGGTCTACTCCGCTGCAGAGGTTCGCGGCTGGTTCATCTTTTCCTGGCTCGCGAGCAAGGGCGTGACTGAAAGCAGCCAGACACTGCGCAATCTGCTCGACCGTATGGCCGAAGGCACCTTAAAACCGCCTCCCGCGCAGCGCTACCGCTTCGACCGAGCGTACGAGGCGTTCGCGGCCGTCGAAAGCGCCGCACGCGATACCAAGCCGCTGCTCGCGTTTGGGTAGCGCTGAGCGTCGCTCCGCGTCGGAGCAATCAAAGGCAGTGCTTGCCGTGCCCACGAGAGTATCGGGATCAGTCAAGCGACTTTCGACCTCTGGCTGCGCCCGGTCGCCGGGCAGTGTGCCGGCATCCTCGCCGGCTGGGACGGCAGGGGGTTCATCGTGGGGATCGAAGAAGACCAACAGGTCCTAATGAGTCGTACTCGCATTCCAGGGACAACATCGTGTCACGAGATTTTCGCGCCGCCGCTTCCTCGTCTCCGGAGCCACCGTCGTCGCAAGCCTCGCGCTTGCCGACTTGCCCTCCTCCCTCGCAGCATCCTCGTCCTCCGTAGACGTTGCCGGAAAAGGGTCTGCGCTTCCCGCGCGCCCTGGCGATCCGGGCTCAATACAATTCGTGAACTATGCGACGTACGTTCAGGACCGACGCGGCTGCCACCGCGAACCAGGGAAGCGCCGTCGTGGAACAGGGCATTTGTCAGGACGCTGGGCCAACCTCCGCAAACCATGCGTCTGGGCTTACGCGCAACGGGCGCGCCGCCGTCCCCACGCCTGCGCGGCACGGGCGTTGCGCTTTCGGCGGAGCCAACTGCGCCCAACACGCTGCGAAGGAGGGTTCGATGCTGCTCACCGCCGAAGAGATTGCCCGGCTCGACTCGGTCGAGCCGTTCCTGCGCAGCAGCGCGCGCGCTGCGCTGCCCCCTGCGATGCACTACGAAGTCACGTCCGAACTAGCGCAACACCTGCAACCGGGCCTGCGCATCCGCGCACCGGACACGCCTGCCCGGGCCGGCGATCCCGATACGCCGCCCTTTCCGCTCAACCTCTTTGTCGCGCTGCCGCTCGAAGAACTGCGCGCGCTGACCGACCCCGATGACACGGTACGCGAAACCACGATCGCGCGATTCGGCGCGACGTTTGCCGGGCGTCTGCGGCGTGCAATCGAGACCCAGGTCGCGCAGGAAATCAACTTTGAAGCGGGGGTGCAGAGTGAAGCCGGAACATTGGCGGTGACGATAGATATGGCATGAGTGTGCATCGACGCTCATCGTCATCGGAAAGCCCGCCCGGGTTGCGCGCTAAAGTGGGTGCGGGTTCGCCGGGAAGTGCGTACGGGTGAGAGTCCGTCTGCGCGGAGGCGGGCCTCGGGCTCTGTCAGGTGCAACCTCATGAGGCCCAGCCAGATCGTACGCCATGACGCCCGATCGCCTCTTGCCGCCGAGTGGAGTCTTGCACACGATCAGTATTGCGCACTGCACAAGGCGGGTGCGGATTGCCCGTGTTGCATAATCTGGTGCACGGCGGACTCGCAACCGGGGAACATCGCATCGCAGCGCCGGTTCGTTCCGCCTGATGACGAGGGAACGCGCAACGGACGCCTGCCTGTACGCTGGAAGGTGCAGTCGTCCACTTTATCGGACGTCGACATCGACGAGGGATCTGATGGAAGGCGAGCAATTCCACGATATCGATTCTTTATGGCTGCCGTCCCTGGTCACGCGCGTTTCGGAATACGCGATCTTCAGACTGACCGGGCGAGGAGAGGTTGCCAGCTGGAATCCCGGCGCCAGGCGTATCAAAGGCTACGAGGCTGACGAAATCATTGGCCGGCATTTCTCCGCCTTCTATACGGAGGAGGACCGGCGCAACGGCGTCCCCGAAGCAGTCCTGCAGGCCGCCAGGGAGCACGGGCAATACGAAACCGAAGGCTGGCGCGTGCGCAAGGACGGTACGCGATTCTGGGCCAGTGTCCTTATTACAGCGCTTCACGCCGTTGACGGCGCATTCATCGGCTTCGGAAAGATCGTGCGAGACACGACCGACAAACGCCTCGCTCATGAAGCTGTAGTGGAAAGCGAGCGGCGATTCAGGCTGCTGGTGCAAGGCGTGACCGATTACTCAATCTTCATGTTGTCACCGGAAGGACATGTGACGAACTGGAACCTTGGAGCAGCACGCATCAAGGGATATGAAGCGACCGAAATTATCGGCTCGCATTTCAGGCGCTTCTATACGGCCGAGGATGCGGCACAGGGGCTGCCAGAGCGTAACCTGAACACCGCCGCTACGCAGGGGCGCTTCGAGACCGAGGGATGGCGGGTCAGGAAAGACGGCAGCCGGTTCTGGGCCAACGTCGTCATTGACGCGATACGGGATGAGCAAGGCGATCTGATTGGCTTCGCCAAGATTACGCGCGATGTCACGGAGCGCAAGACTGCTCAGGAAGAACTCGAAAAGGCGCGCGCGGCATTGCTCCAGTCGCAGAAGATGGAGGCCCTGGGAAAGTTGACCGGCGGCGTTGCACACGACTTCAACAATGTGCTGCAGGTATTGCGCGGTAACCTGGAACTGCTCGAAGGCCGGCATGGGCGCGATGGATGGACGAGAGAGCGTCTTGACAAGGCCATCGACGCGGTCGAGCGTGGGGCGAATCTGGCGTCGCAACTGCTCGCATTCGGGCGGCGGCAGGCGTTGCAGCCAGTCGTCGTGAACCTGGCCGTCATGTTGCGCAGCATGGACGACCTGCTCAGGCGGGCACTGGGTGAAATGATCGATGTGGAGACCGTCATTGCCGGCGGTCTATGGAACACCCTGGTGGATCCGAACCACCTCGAGAACGTCGTATTGAACCTTGCGATCAACGCGCGCGACGCCATGCCTGAAGGCGGCAAACTGACGCTAGAACTGTCGAACGCAACGCTGGACGACCACTATCGCGCGCTCCCGTCGGATGTTCTTGAAGGGCAATACGTGATGCTCGCGATCACTGACACCGGAACGGGCATGCCCCCGGACGTTGTCGAGCGGGCGTTCGAGCCTTTTTTTACAACCAAGCCGGAAGGGCAAGGCACGGGCCTGGGCCTTAGTATGGCTTATGGCTTCGTCAAGCAGAGTGGCGGCCATATCAGGATCTACAGTGAGCCTGGACACGGGACGACGGTAAGGGTTTATTTGCCCCGCTCAATGGAGACAGCTGTCGTCTTCGACCCCGTTGCACCGGATGTGCTGACCGGTGGCTCCGAAACGATTCTCGTCGTCGAGGACGACCAGCGGGTACAGGCAACGGTTGTCGAATCACTGAGACAGATGGGCTATACGGTGCTGAAAGCAGACAATGCACAAAGCGCGCTGGCGATAGTGCAAAGCGGCGTGCAGATCGACCTCCTGTTTACCGACGTGGTGATGCCCGGGACGATGCGAAGCACCGAGCTCGCGAAGCTCGCGACGCGCGCGCTGCCAAATCTGAAGGTGCTTTTTACCTCGGGATACACACAGAATGCGATTGTGCATGGCGGCCGCCTCGACCCGGGCGTTCACCTTCTGAGCAAGCCTTACAGCCGCGAGCAGCTTGCCTCCAGGATCCGTCGGCTGCTCGGGCCCGCACGCACCGAGGACTTCAGCGATTCCTCGGCCACACAGTCGCCGGACCGATCGGGGCAAACGGCTGTCCATGCGCCAACGGACATCTCGGTCCTCATCGTGGACGACGACGGCGCCTCGCGGGAGGCAGTGAGCGAATTGCTGACCAGCATGGGCTACGACGTGCAACAGGCCAGCAGCGCAGAACAAGCGATGCAGGTATTGACGGCGGGAAAGGCGGACGTGCTTCTGACGGACATCGTGCTTCCCGATCAGTCGGGCGTTGAACTCGCCCGGGCTGCGTACGAGCGGCATCCGGGCATCCACATCGTGTTTGCGTCCGGTGGGGAACCGCCGCCTCCCGACGCGCTTGGATTCGGCTTCACTTCTCTTCGCAAGCCGTTTACTGCAGAACAACTGCGTTCGCTTATCGCAGCGATGCACGGACAGATCAAGCAAAAAGAAGACGAATAAGCCCGTAATGGTCCTGCTGATACAGCGTTCTCCGCCAATCGGGCCTATTCAGCAAGGGCAGACAGGCGCGGGCACGATTCGCGTCTCCGAGAATTGGGAACAAAGTTTTCTCTGCCGCTAGGGCCATGCTGAAGCCCGACAACACGCGTGCATACGACGACCGGGAGGCGTTTCAATTCCTCCGCCGCCGTGCCCAGTTCAGCGAACGCAACGGGAGCGTGGCTTCGACAGTTGGCGGACAGCTTCCTTGAGCAATCGCAGCAGCGAGTCGTCCTCGACGTTCCCGGTTCGCGATTCTCTCGCGACGCTTGGGAGTGGTTCCTGGTCCCAGTATTGCCAGCGAAAGGCCACACATCATCGCGCCGGTGTGGCCGCAGGACGCACCGAGTTTCAAAGGCAAAGTTGACGACCTGATCGCCACGCCACTCGTGTTAAAGAATCTGCTTCACGCGATCGACCGAATCAATTCAGAGGCTGAGGCGGCGAGCGCATTGCGCACGACTACCGACCGGAGACGGCAAATCGCAGCCGTGTCATAGTCAACAGGACTGTCCTTTATCAAACGTCTGGCAGCATTCCCAGCAAGAGCGGACACAACCTTGCTGACGGTGGATGTCAGCAACGGGTCGATTTCGCGCGGTTGCATCGGAGCAGCAGGAGGCCAACTAGAGCCGTTCACCATGGCTTGCGCATGGACGGTCGAACGTCAGCTATGTACTCGACGGCGGCCCGTCAGAGCGCCACACGGCTAGTACAAGACGAACGGAGTGGACAAATCTCTAGCGTACGGGCTGTCACGCCAATGGCATCGCCGGGTAGCCACGTTCGCAAGAGAAAGCCGCCGAAAGCATCGTAGCGGGAAACTCACCTCACCGAGAAAGTGCCACGACGCTGTTGCGCTGGCCCGCGCACCCGATGCGCGGTCCGCGTCCGTGGGCATGAACGCGTCTTTAGAACATCGTGCGAAGTCCGATCGCCACGCCCACCTGATTGGTCCGGCCAATGGTGTTGGTCGGAACACCCTCGCCGTTGACCCCACCCGGGTAGTCGGCGGAGAAGGCGCCTGTGCCGCGCGCGAAGTCCGTGATCCCGTAAACTTCCGTGCGCTTCGTGAACGAATATTCGGCGAGAACGGTAGCCGATTGGTTCACCCCCCTGCCGAGCGTGCCGTCGAGCAGTTCAGCATTGCGCGTTTGCCCGTAGTAGTAGGCGAACGTGAACAGCAGTGCAGGCATGGCGTGCCAGTTCGCACCGACGTACCAGGTGTCGTCGATACGGTTGGGGCTGCCACCCTTCAGTATCGGCGCGCCAGATTGCTGCATGTAGCTGTCAGTCAGACCAGTCCGGTCCTGCCCCCGCAGCCAGCCGGCCAGCAGGCGGATGTCATGGGTGACCTGAAACGCGCCGCTGACGTGCAGAAAGTTGGTCTTGGCGCCATTGATTGAGCTACCGACACTGGTGCCGACCGAGGAGCCGGTCGCAGATGTCGGCACCGAGACCTGCTGGAAACCTGCGTTGAGCATGGCAGGGCCGTACGTGTACGTCAGTTCCACGGCATAGGTGGCGCCGAGACCGACCGCGCCCGGCTGGTTGCCAAAGCCGTAAAGGGCATTGACATCCAGGCCATCGAAGCTGCCTTTGTACTTGACCGAGTTGTTAACTTCCAGGTAAGGGCCGATGCCGTTATACATCCAGCTGTTTTGCCAATAGTTGCCAACGGTCAGCGGGTCGAAGATATCGCCCAAGGTGTCGTAGGCCGGCGCATATTGCCTGCCAAAGGTCAGTGAGCCCCACGTTTTGTTGGACAGCCCCACGAAAGCTTGCCGACTGAACAGTGTGCCGGGGACGTGTAGCTGCCCATTGAAGGCTTCGAAGCCGTTCTCGAGGCGGAAGACTGCGGACCAGCCGTCGCCCAGATCCTCACTACCCCTCAAGCCCCAGCGGCTGTGGGTTTCCGGGCCGGACGTCATGGCGACCTGATCGTTGCCACCCGGACCAGCATTCGTCTGATACCGAATGGCTTCATCGACGATGCCGTACAGCGTGACCGAGCTTTGTGCGAATGTCGACGACGCCGCGGCAGCGAACAGCGCGCCAGTGGCGCTGGAAATGATTATTTTTTTCATTAGCTCTCCACAGTAACTGGTGACCGGACTGGGAAGGTTTTTCCACGCTCGAACCATCAGACCGTGAACGGGAGCGTAGCGTGCCATTTCATTGAGGAACAGATCTTAGTTACGAGGTGTTGTTTATTTGCTGTATCGGGACAGATAAGCACTAGTCATCTAAAAATTAGATATGAAGGATAACGACCTATCAGTTGAGATTGATGCGCTGCGATGCATTGCCGACGCAAGGGATGTCCTGGGAATAGAGAAAGAGACTGAGGCAGGCGACAGGTGGACGCATGTCAGGAGACGTCGCATGGTAGCGCTGACTCGTGATGGGCGGCGATGTCTTTCCAAAGACTGCACATGACTGCGGGCAAAACACGAATTATGACGACACGTTCATATCCGCGCTTCAGGAAACCGGCCATTGACGAGCGGCCACGAGCCTCCGGGTATGAAAGCTCGCCTCGGTAGATGACGCGGTCCTTGAAGGGGTGAACGGCCGTAGTACCCTGGAAGCCGCCGTAGCGGCCGCGATGGCTTGTAGGGCGGGAGTGGGCGGCTTATGCCTCTCGCATGCCGGGCGCGTCCGAGGCCAGCCCGGCTGAACGATCATGACGAATCTCAGACGGCACCGGCAATTTCTGGGTTTTTGTCGTGGTCCCCGCCTATTCCGTTTCGTCGTTTTTTAGCATTTATTTCGCGGCACACGACGAGTCGGACGAATTAACCGCGAATTGACCCTGGGGAAACCTCCGCGAGGACCCTATGCTGCTCCGTTTTAGCCATATTGCATTTTTCACCCTCGCCGCCGAATTGGCGGCCTTGGTGCCAGTTCTGGGCGGCAGTTTCGGGTCAGAATTACATTCCCATATGTTGGGAAATCTGGCACGATAGAACGGAATCCACTCAAGGAAAGCTGATCATGAGATGCACGTCGAGCGTACCGGGAACAGGGCACTTCGCTTACGCCCGGATCCGCCACCCGCATCTGGCGGCGTCCACACGACTTCCGCACCGGCGATGCGGGTGCCACTCGTGACACCCAACAAGTGGCTGGTTCTCGGCGCATTTCTGCTTATCACATCTATCGTTGTGCTAATCATATGGCGATGATTTGAGCGTATATCCCGCCTGCCTGCGCGGTGAATAGATTCCGGTGGCAGCGCGCCTTGTATCAATTGCGGATGCCTATGACGCCATCCGTTATGCCGAACCGACAAGAGCCCACGTCCCAAAAGCGAAGCCGTAGAGGCAATTATCAACGGAGCGTGCTCGCAGTTCGATCCGCTAACGGTCCACATATTTCTCTCCGCTGTCGCGCCCCGAGGCCGATGAGAGGCGACTCCACGTCGGCAATCCCAAAGCGGATGATGGAGGATGACGCACATGGATAGGAGCTGGACACACGGTGTCGACCGATGTTGGCAGAGATTGGAGATCAAATCTCGCGTCCCGCGTTGCGGCGTCGTTGCGAGCGCGGGTCCGCGACCGAAACTGCTTGACCCGTTACTGCAGATGCCGGAGCCTGTAAAAAACGTCGACACCGGGGCAGCCGCAGTTCTGCAGGCCACAGAGCACGGGCGTCACGACGCGCGTTTTCTGGTCTCCAGTGCACGAGCGGACTTCGAAAGCCCTCAAGGTCGTTGTTCATCAACAGGCTTCCGCTTCCGCATAGTACCGGTTCGGTGCGGGAAAGACTCCTGTCATCACTTCAATCAGGAACGGACCGTGGACGACTTCAACGCAGGTATCCATCAGATCGTCCAGTGCAATGGCGAGGACATCGGGTGCATTGCGTTGTTACCTGGCATGCTATTCGTGCGCGCCGCCTGGCGCGCACGGCGCTGAGATGAAGCGTATCGTGCAGGTTCCGGGATAGGGGCGTCGGGAGCATGTCTTTCGGGCAGGCCGGCATTAGACAATGAACTGCGAGCTCGGGTTGTTAACTGGGCAACGCACTGGAGCAGGAAAAGGCATAGGGCCGCGCCGGACGGATCGCTGCGAGCCTGCTTCGACTCGACCACCGCCGACCAGAACCAGGTTCTGTGCGCCCTCGGTGAACGTCATGCTGGCCAGTTGCATGACGAGTTGGCGATCGACCGGCGAGCCCTCGAAGTCAAAGCCGGCGATGTCCCGATGCACCGGGAACTTCGCCGCGTTCATCTGGTGGCTGACCGAACGCACGGCCCGATCAGCACTCTCGGCCTTGCAGGAGCCGTTCAAGCAGCCAGTGCGAGGACGCGACCTCGACGTTACCCTGTTCGAGCAGTTCGCCCCAGCCGGCAGCCATGCCGTGCAGCCGTAGCTGTTTGAGTTCGGCGATCAGATCACGCATGGCCGGCCTCCGGCTGCTGCAGTGCCGGGCGCAGGCCGTCGTAGCGCGATGTGTCGGCCAGCGGCGGGGCGTCAGTTGTAGCGCCGTATCGATCTTCGGCGGCATCTGCACACTGAGCATGCGCGACAGCACGTTCACCACATGCTCGACACTGACGCGTCCGGAGGGCGGCGCCTGCTCAAGTGCTAGCTCGACCGCAATCAGCACGGTGTCCAGGCCGCTTTCCTGCACCAGCGCCAGAACCTTCGCCATCACGCGCTCGCCGCCCGTTTCGCGCAGCAGCGCCCGGCGCAGGCGTTGCAGCGGCTCGGGCATGTCCAGGAACGGCGCGCCGTTGCGCAGTGCGCCGGGCTTGCGCTGGATCAGCGGGAGATAGTGCTGACAGTCGTAGCGCACCAGACCTTCGTCACCTAGCCGCTCGTGGTCGGGCACCACGGCGTCATCGCCCACTACAACGACGCGGCCCGGATAGAGCCGCGTGCTGAGCGTCTGACCTGCAAATTCGCATGGCACCGAGTAGCGGTTACGGCCGACCACCACCAGGCATGTCGACGACACCCGCGCCGCGCGTTCAACGTAACCATCAAACGGTGTCGGCATCGGCATCAGATGGGCTCGCTCCTGCTCGAAGACGTCGGCAATGCTCAGCTCCCGATAGTTCGGATGCTTCCCCGTCGTAGCCGCCGGCCTTGATCTCCTGGAACAGCATCTTTGGCCGTGGCAGGATTGCGGATGCCATAGCCTTTCCACCAAACCGGTACTCTGTTCGACGTGCCGCTGCCGGTGAATCGTTGGGCGCGCGTCACAGCAAGTGGTGAATTCAGGGATCTCTCCTGGAGAGCGAATTCGGCGCGCGATACAGATGCGCTGCATCGTGCGCGCCTCTCGCTACAGGCCGAAACCGAGCGAGAGGGAAAGGCGGGCGGGCTTCCGGAGATGTTGTAGGGCTACTCGAGACGATATTGAAACATGGTTTGCATGCGAAGACGGTACGGCACGGACAGACCGTCGAATAAGAGCAGAATCGAAGGGCGATGAGGCGCGAGAGCGAAATCGAGCATCACCTGCCACGGGCCGACCTCGAGAAACAGCTCTCGGTGCGTTCAAAGCACTTGCCCGCTGGAAGAGTCCCGTCTTGGGCGCCATTTCCAGCAGTGAACGCGCGAATTGGGAAAGACCACAAGGCCGCTGTTCAGGAACAGGCCCCCGCTTCCGAATAGTACCGGTTCGGTGCGGGAAAGACTCCTGTCATGACTTCAATCAGGAACGGGCCGTCATATCGACTTGCTTCACTGAGGACTTCATCCAGCTCGTCGATTCCGTTAACCACGCGTGCCGCCACACCGAGCGACGATGCAAACGCGGTCCAGCTATGACGGGGCAGCCTGGTGAACTGCTCCGAAACCAGCCCGCCCCTCATCGCATCGATGTGAATTGCACCGTGCGCGGAGTTGTTCAGGACGACGTAGATCACCTTGATGCCGTAGCGAGCTGCCGTTTGAATCTCCGTTCCGTGCATCATCATGCATCCGTCGCCCGTGACTACGACGCAAGGGCGTTCAGGGGCCGCAAGCTTGACGCCGATTCCGGCCGCGATAGCCCAGCCCATCGGCGCGAGTGCATTGGACGAAAAGTAGTTGCCCATGCCCGACGACAGCCAGTAGTGGGCCATGAATATGCGATGGGCGCCGGAGTCCACCACGACGTTGCTGTCTCCGGGCAACAGCTGGCACAGGCGCTTGATGACGGCGCCAGGATAAATCGATTCATTGTCGCTGGATGCGCTCGCGGCAAAGTCCTCGAACTGGCTGTCGTACAGGGGAATCCGGTTGACCCCGGTGACCCATGCCCTTCTTCTTTCGAGCACTTTCTGGAACTCGTCGTGGGCGCCTGTGTTCATCCTGGCGAGCAACCGGAAGCTGCCACCAATCCCGGAGAAAATGCTGCGCTGGGCAATGTGTCCCATCGGCGGGTTATCAAAGCTGTCATCGAAGACAAGCAAATCCTTCCCGTCGGCCAGCTTCCTGCTCCAGTTCATGCTGTCGCGCTGGTTCAGATCGCTGCCAAATACAACGAGCGCGTCAAGCTCGTCCGAACTGATCACATTTGTGGCGCGTGAATGGCTTGAGAACCCGTAGATGCCCAACGCGAGTTTGTGTCCCTCGGGAAATGCACCCTTGCCTGCCAGCGTCGTCGCGACCGGAACCTGAAATTTCTCGGCAACCTCTAGAAGCGCCTTTGCAGCTTCCGCGTCATTCCCGCGACTACCAATCAGAAACGCGACTTTCTTCGACTGGAGCAGATACAAATTGCACAGGGCATCCAGTGCGGTACGGTCAGGAGGGACTTCGCCCGTATTGAATGCGTGCTGGACGTAGGGTTGCCGTGCTATCTGCGGGCCGGGATGGACGTCCTGCCTTTGAACGTCAACAGGAATACTGATGAATGACCGCGCCCGGCGCATCCAGTTCAGCCCGTCGGTCGCACGACGCAGCTCAGCCTGAACGTTTTCCCTGCTCTTCAGCTCGACCACGTTCGTCATCAACCCTCTGACCACGCCACTTTCAAAGATGCCACCCGATGTCGCATCCTGGAAGGCCCCTTTACCCTCCGCAGTCGATGAGATCGCTCCCGCAATATAGAGCATCGGAATCCGGTCCGCCTGCGCGGCTGCCATGCCGGGCACGAAGTTCATGGTGCCAGGACCGGAAATGCCTGCGCAAACGCCGAATTTTCGGCTGGCGCGTGCATAGCCGTCGGCCATGAAAGCGCTGCCCGTCTCATGAGCGCCAACGATGCCGCGGATGGAAGGCGACTCGTCAATTGCATCCAGGAGCGGGTAAATCAGCTTTCCGGGAACCAGGAACACGTGGTCGATTCCTGCGGACTCCAGCGACTTCACAACCATCTTCGAAACGTTGAGTGGAACAGAAGGTCTCATAGTCTTTGGTTACGATCCGGGCAGCAATCAACAATCGGATCCTGCCGCTCTCCATCCCGGGGTGATGCGTGGCCCTTTCGGATCTGAAACGCACCGAAGCCGGCGACAACCGATGCCTGGAGACAGCAAGACGGCCTTTGACACGCTGCACTTTCAGTAACAGTCGTGTCTCGCGCTACTTCCCCGGGTCCGCACGAACTGCGGTCCCGAGTGTCTCCATCCATGACTTTCTCGTCTTGGGCTGCACCATCGCTCGCGCGCGTTCTGCGGAGCAGACGCGGCTCTCGCTGGCAGCAGATGAGCCACGATGCACGCTATCGTGGATCGCCGTCCACACGATCTGGACCTGCCTATGCGCGCCCCGTTCTCGATCGCCACCCAGACATCGCAGTCCCGTTCAGAATGCCTGCCACTCTGATGTCCCGTTAGCGGTGGAAGCAAATACCTTGCTTGCGCCCTCCGACGGGAATGGCATCGACGCGGGCTTTGCTGCGGGGGAGGACGTGAGGCGGTTGCGGGCGACGCTCTGCTGCGTCGTCGTCTCCCGTGATGAAGTCGCTCCGTTGCCATTGAACCTGAAGAACGCCACGGCTTTGCGCAGGCTCTGCGCCTGCTGCGCCATCGTCTGCGCGGCTGCTGAAGCCTCTTCCACGAGCGCGGCGTTCTGCTGCGTGACCTGGTCCATCTGGTTGACCGCCTGATTCACCTGCTCGATTCCAGTGCTTTGCTCGCTCGATGCCGACGAGATTTCGCCCACGACGTCCGTCACGCGCTTCACCGATTGCACGACTTCCTTGATTGCGCCACCTGCTTCTTCGACGAGCCTGGAGCCTGCTTCCACCCGGTGAACAGAGTCGGAAATCAGTTCCTTGATTTCCTTCGCAGCAGTCGCACTGCGCTGCGCGAGCGTGCGAACCTCGCCCGCTACGACGGCGAAGCCGCGCCCCTGCTCTCCAGCGCGAGCCGCCTCGACTGCTGCATTCAGTGCGAGGATGTTGGTCTGAAAGGCGATGCCCTCGATGACGCCGATGATCTCGGACATTCGCGTCGAACTCGTGGAGATGTCGTGCATCGTCTCGACGACCCGACCAACGATCTCGCCGCCGCGCTGCGCCACGCCCGAGGCGGTACCTGCGAGTGTGGCAGCCTGCGTTGCATTGTCCGTGTTGTGGCGGACCGCTGCGGTCAGTTGCTCCATGCTCGACGCGGTCTCTTCGAGCGACGCGGCCTGTTCTTCGGTGCGGCTCGACAGATCGAGGTTGCCTTGCGCGATCTGCGCGCTCGCGGTCGCGACACCTTCAGCGTTTTCGCGCACGTCCGACACGACCCGCATCAGGGCCTCGCACATGGACTTCAGCGATGCCATGAGACTGTCTGTGTCACCGGGCCGCAGGTCAATGCTCACGTTCAGGTCACCCGCGGCCACGCTTCTGGCCACGGCGGCGGCGGTCGCAGGCTCGGTACCCAGTTGCCGGGTGACGCTACGCATCATCCAGATGCCGATACCGAGGCCGATCGAGACGGACATCGCCACGAGGACAAGCATCAGATTCCGGCCTTCGTCGTACACGGCGTCGTTGGATTCCGCCGTCCTTTGCGCGTCGCCCTGCTTCAGCGTAACCAGATTGCCCATCAGGACGAGCGTTCTGAAACCCTTCGTGTGGTACTCACCCAGCATGTATTCAGTCAGGCCATCCCGATCCTGTAACGCGGCAGAACTGATTTTGCCTTTCATTTCGTTGAAGGCCTGGATGTAGTCCTGCCAGCCCTGATCAAGCTCGGCGAAGGTCGCCTTTCCCTTGTCGGTATAGACGAGCGGCTCTGCCTGGTTGAGGTGATCGCGCGCCTGGGCCAGGGCCTTGTCAGCCTGGTCCAGCGAGCCACCCCGCTGCTCGGCCGTTGTGGCCAGCACCGCATTGCGCAGATACGTTCCGACTCGCAGGACATCCGTATTAGCCTGCTGGATCAGGTTCAATCCAACAAGATCCTGTCGATACGTCTTGTCTGCATTGGCGCTGATCTGCGCCATGTTGTGCAGACCGATCCCGCTGACCGCAGCGCTGATGGCCGAAACCAGGATGAAAGCGCTGATCAGTTTGGTGCCGAGCTTCATGTTGCCGAAATTCATGATTCACTTTGGTGAGGATGAAAGAGCCAGAACGGATAAGCGGCTGGTGCCTGGTTCGACGCGGTATCAACCTGTTTATCGGCGGCTCGATTTATTTCTTCATACAAATTATTCATTTGCCTCCGGGAATTTTTTATATCGGTGTAATGCCGTTGAAACAAACGATGATCCGGGTCTGCCGCGCACAGGGATGGTGCGTGTCGACGTTGTCAATGATTGCCGCGCAAGGGCTCCGGGTCGATAAACCGCTAGACTCGCTTACGACGCGCTTTCCTCACTACCTTGGATGCAAGCTGATTCAAGAACGCCTCGGGAACGTCGTAAACGCGACACATAGCAACCACTTCGCAAAGCATTAGATAGTCAAACAAATGCGCGCGATGGAATCGTTTTCCGGGGATAGAACTTGAATCGCAGTCAAACATGGTCGCGTACGGCGGCGCCGGGCGAGATCATTTATTCGGAAGGCTTTGCAGGCGAACGATTGATTTTCGTGATCGCCGACGGCAAGGTCGAAATCTCCACCCGCTGCGACGACAAGAAAGTCGTGATGGCCACGCTCGGACGCGGCGAATTTTTCGGCGAGACCGCGCTGCTCAGTGCGGAACCGAGATCGAACACGGCGAAGGCGCTCAGTTTTTGCCAGCTGACCGTCGTGCCGGCGAGCCTCATCGAAGAAGAACTCGAACGCGTCACGCCGATGCTGCGCCATGTGGTGCGCACGCTCACGCGGCGTGTCAAGGCGAAGGACGATCTGCTCGCCACCTACACCCATGCCGACTTCATGCCGGGCGTACTGTCGTACGCGCATGTGCTCGCGCTGATCGCAGGGGCGAGCGATCGCGCCGAAAGCGGCGATA
>NZ_JAMBPQ010000040.1 GCF_024206495.1 Paraburkholderia sp. CNPSo 3272
GGCGGGGGGCAGTGGCGCGCACCGAAAGACGGTGCCGCCGCGCAGCGAGGAGGGGGAAACCCTTGGTCACAACCAGAAGGGCGATGCGTAGCATACGCCTCGCCAACACTTGAACGAAATCGACACGCGTGGGAGCTCAAAGAGACACTGTGGATCTGACCTGGAGCGTGGCCCTGGTCCAGACCAAGATGACGCCGCCGCGA
Organism: Paraburkholderia sp. CNPSo 3272; assembly: GCF_024206495.1. Taxonomy (GTDB): domain Bacteria; phylum Pseudomonadota; class Gammaproteobacteria; order Burkholderiales; family Burkholderiaceae; genus Paraburkholderia. The sequence goes on from NZ_JAMBPQ010000040.1 coordinate 204, forward strand.
TTGCTGCCCGGCATCGTGCGTCGCACGGCGCTGCTCGAACGGTTGGGCGAGCCGTGTGATCGGGGGCTGACTGTTGTCATCGCACCGGCGGGTTCTGGCAAGACGACGTTGCTTGCCGACTGGAGCGAGACGCTGCGTGCAAGAGAGCACCTTGTGGCCTGGTTGAGCCTTGACGAGGAGGACGACGATCCGCAGCAGTTTGCCGCCTATCTGGTGGGTGCGCTGTGCAGCACCTGTGAAGACATCGGACAGCAAGCGCAGCAGTTGTTGCGCAACGATCTGATGGCGCCAGGAAAAACGATCGTCTCCGTGCTGCTCAACGAAATTGCCGCTTGCGGCCGTCAGGTCTTTCTTGTGCTGGACGACTTCGACCGTTCGCCCTCCAGACTTATTCGTGCGATGGTGTCGCGGCTGGTGCGCTACGCGCCGCAGAACTTTCACTTGCTGCTGGGCGTACGCGGCGAGCCTGATCTCGCGCTCGGTCAATTGCACACCCAGGGCAAACTGCTGCGCATCGATGCGGACGATCTGCGGTTCTCCGTCGACGACGCCCAGACGTTCTTCCGCCAGGCAGGCGGGGTGTCGCTCGACCGTCCCAGCGTCGAGTTGTTGAATGAAGCGACGGAAGGGTGGGTGGCAGGCTTGCAGCTTGCCTCGCTCGCATTGCGCGACACGGCCGATGCGGCGCAGGTCGCTCGCACGCTTTCGGGAACGCGTCTGGGTATCGACCGCTATCTGGACGACACGGTCCTGGCGCGGCTGCCGGCGCCGATGCTGAAGTTCCTGCTGTATACGTCGATTCTCGATCGGCTTGGTGCGGGCGTCTGCGATGCCGTGATGGGCGAAGGCGCACGCAGCTGGGAGAAGCTCGACTGGCTGGAACGGCACAACGTATTCACCCGGCCACTCGACGAGGAACGGCAGTGGTTTCGGTATCATTCGCTGCTCTTAGACGCGCTGCGTCGTCGCATAGCGCGCCAATGGCCAGCGCTATTGCCTGGCCTGCATCGGCGCGCGAGCCGTTGGTTTGCCGAGGCGCGGCTGTGGCCCGAGGCAATCAGGCACGCGCTCGCGGCTGGCGAAATGGAGCTCGCGGCGCTTTGGATCGAAAACTGCGCAACGGTGATGGTGAATCGCAGCGACGTCCGCACGCTGTCGGGCTGGATCGCGAAGCTGCCGCCCGAGCTCGTGCACGAGCGGCTGCGGCTGCGTCTAACGAAGGCGTGGGCGCTCGCGCTCTCGTTGCAAACCGCCGAGGCGGCGCGCGAGGTGACGGCCCTCGAAGCTCAGATCGCGCAACGGCGTGCCACCGGAGCGCTTGCCGATGCCGCGTTGCCGGCAGAGGTCAACGCGCTCGGTGCGATCATCGCTGGTCTCGACGACGACAGTTCGCGCGCGCTTGTGCTTGTCAAAGAGGCGGCGGCATCCGCGCTGCCAAACCTGCCGTGGGTGAGTCGATTTACCGAAACGGCGCAAATATTTGGTTTGCTATCCGAAGGAAAATTTGACGAAGTGCGGCGGATTCAGACGTCGACGCCGACAGGCGGCGACGCGAATCAGGTGCCGCTCTACGCCGACGTGTACCGGGAAAGCATGTTTGGACTCGCTGAGCTCGTTCAAGGCAGGTTGCAGGATGCCTTGCGGATTCTCGAGGCGGCGCTTGCGCGGGCCGAAAGTGCACTCGGCTGCGATTCGGCGGCCGCCGCGCTTCCCGCGGGCTATCTGGCATCGATCTATTACGAGCGCGACGATCTCACGCGCACCGAGAAGATGGTATCGGGCCGCACCTCGATCGCGATGGAAACCTGTCCAATGGGTTCGCTGCTGCGTTACACGTGTTCGGCTGCGCGGCTCTACGCGCGCGGCGGCGACGTCGGATCGGCGCACGCGGTACTCGAGGACGCGCGGCAGGTAGCGGCCGCACGGCAATGGCTGCGTTTGCGGGTGGGGTGCGATGCCGAGGCGGTGCGCTTGTATCTCGGCCAGGGGAGGCTTGCTCAGGCGAGGCAGACAGCTGAGACGCTGCGCCTTGCCATGCCGCCGGAACGCTCGCCCCGCACGGGCAATTTAATAGAAATATGGGCCAGCCACTCGATGATGCGCGCGCGCCTCCTGCTTGCGCATGGGCATGCGGGTGACGCGGTGACGCTGCTCGAAACGCTGCGTGGCGAGGTGACCGACTCAGGCAGATGGTATCTCGACGCGCTCATCTCGATCCTGCTGACGCTCGCCTTTGAACAGCAAGGAGAGCGAGTGCGGGCGTTTGACGCGCTTGAGCACGCGCTGGGGATTGCGCAGTCCACCGGCATGATTAACGGGTTGGTGGATGAAGGCGCGCCGCTGCGTGCGATATTGGAGCGATGGCAGGGCACGACGGCCAACGTTGCATCGTTCGATCCGACGTACCTCGACCGATTATTCTCCGCATTCGATACCAATCACCGGAGTGAGGGCGTTACGCCGCGTGTCCCGTCGGATCTGCTTAGCGCGCGCGAAATCGAGATCCTCGATCATATTGCCCGCGGCTTGTCGAACAAGGAGATCGGCCGGGCGCTGCGCGTTGCGCCCGAAACAGTAAAGTGGCATCTGAAGAACATTTTCGAAAAACTCAATGTGAGCTCCCGGCTGGAAGCCGCGCAGAGCGGTCTGGGCTTGTCGCGCGCGCCTCGCCCGGAAACATCGGCGCGAGCCAGTCTAATGGGCATCCCTACCGCGATCGAACCAACGCCTGAAATCACTCGCTTCTAAGAAGCACGTATCGGATTTAACATAAAAACAATTATCGCATTTTGATTTGCATTCCTACATATTTTTCATCGCCGCCGGTTTGGTTACGAAGTCCTGTAGCGCCACCGCATGGAAGCTACCGTGCGGCACGAGCTCATCGAACGCGTCGGTCATGGAGGCCTGTCACCTTGCCAGTCACGCGGCGATCGACGCCTGGCATCAGTTAGGCGTAGCTCGTCGTGTCTGTCAAAATGGCTAGCCGTTTGCCAGCTGCTGCGCATCCCAATTGCGCTGTGGTGGAACGTGAACCCCGTTTCCAGTTCCCTGAGGAGCAACGCGCGCACGCTGGCCAACAACGTCCGTCCTCACAAGGGCATGCCAACCCTCGGTCAGCTACCGCATCGCCAGAAAGAGGAATCCTAAAGATATAGGCTGGCCGGGCGTAACGCTCTCTTCGTCTGCCAACCTTGTTTCGAGGTTCGCTCACACCTTTTCAAGACCGGGTCAGCCGGCTCCACACGAGACTGGTGATATTGCCGCAAGCACATGGGGCGCTCACTGCGAAGGTCCCAGCTTTCGGCGGCTCTCCCCGCTACGGTCCGCAGGCAGTATTCACGGGCGCCCACCTCGCCGGCGCCAAGTGTTGGAATCTTCCCCCCATGTGCCAGGAAAGAGAGCGGAACTTCGCGCCGGTTAGGCGCGGCGCCACATACGCATCCACGGCGTCGAGCAGCTCGCTCATCTGCACTGGCTTTCGCAGGAACCGGGACCAGCACGGGGGGCACCAGTCAGGCTCCGGAGCCGCAGAAAGCAGCACGATGGGCAATTGCGCGAAGGCGGGATTGGCCCGCACCATCTGGCACAGCTTGATGCCGTCGATGTCCGGCATCTGATAGTCGGTAATAAGACACTGAACAACTTCCCGGCGCATGAAAGCGACGGCACCGTGCGCGCCAGCCAGAACGGTCACCCGGTGACCATCTTCCTCCAGCGCAAGCGCTAGTGGCCAGACGTTCTCGGGGTCGTCGTCAACGAGCAGCACGTTGGCCATGGGCGCTCCCTCGGTATCATGCTCGACCATTCGGGCGGCAGCGAGTGCTAGTGAAGTGCTGCCCCTGTTTCGCCTGCCGCAATGGGCGTGCCGTGAGGAGGGCGCACTGTTCCGGAAATGCTGATGGTTTTATGCGCGGGAAGAATGCCAGCGCGGACGTTGCCCCCATCGGGTTTCACACGCGAGACATGGGGTTGTCGGGCGTGCCGCCGATCGGGGCGCCTTAATGGCAAGGATGCGCGATTGCGCGCGCCGCCGGGTGTGGTGAGATCTGCGACCGGTGCCCCGACCTGAGTTCGCCCTTCGGCCCAGGGCATCTCACTTCCGCCGCAGTCGACCGGGGAGCCAGGGTACGGGCGTTGCTGGGGCCTTGACGACGTTCCTGAACAAAGGTTGAGGCGAGGCGGGCAGGGCAGTTAAGAAAAAGAGGGGTGCAAAAGCTGGCCCGCCGGCATTCACGACAATCGTTTCCAGGCGTTGGCACGCGGCATGCGCTCAAGGCCATCGCAACTCTCAACCGAAAGGAGCGGCCCTGGGTCTCGTTCACTGCTTCAATGACAGCGTCCATCATGATCTCGTTGACGTGGCGCCGGTATGCGGGGGGGGTCGCGGTGCCTGCGAGCGCCAAGCTCGCCTGGAAGGCACCACGCGGCGAACGGCGATCGCTCGTCGGCTTTTTCGAGGTCTACCGACCGTTGTTCGTTGATCGTCGTATCGATTGCGCGGCTGTTGAGTTCGGCGATGCGCTGCGCCGTTCCCACACAGAGCTGCACCGGATCGCTCATTTCGGCTGTGAGCCAGGGCGTCGGGGCGGGCTCTTTGCCAGACGCGGAGTGGGGCAACACAATGGTGCTTCGGTCATGGTCGATTCCTTTGCGGTTCGTCGTCGCCAATTGGCGTTTCGGCACAGCTATGGGTGCGGCACGTCCGTTCCCGGCAATCCGGGTAGCGGAACGCCCTTTGCTCTACGGTTGACGACTGCAACGGAGGCTCACATGGCAACGAAGGCGACGGAACAAGAAAGCCCGGCTCAACAGTCGGAAACCCAGATCGATAAAGCTGTCGAGGGGACCTTTCCGGCCAGCGATCCGCCGGCGATTGGCGGTGCGACGAGGATAGAAGGGACGCCAGCGGACAGTGCCCGGGAAGAGCGCATCCGGCGGCGTGCGTACGAGTTGTGGGAGAAAGCGGGATCACCCGACGCTCACACCGATGAATACTGGCATAGGGCAGGGGCAGAAATTGCAGAAGAGCCAGACGGCGCGGGCGAGCCCGGCGCGCAATAGCGTGTTCGCACGGCTAGGGGGACGACCCGCGGCGTGCAGTAGGACGGACATTGGCCGAAACCGAGAGCGCAACGCGTCCGCTGGAGTAAAGATGTTGCGTTGTGCGAAGTAAAGCAGAAACTCCGAATTGAGGTGTATTTTTGGAATCTTGAAGTATTATTTGATTTAAAAATCAATTTGTTGAGAGGTTCGCGAAGTAAAGTTGGTGCTTCCCTCGGCCCGGACTGATAGCTATGTAGCTGCTGTCGCCGGCCAGCGTCGGCGTGGAATACGGTGGGATCGGTCTCGCGTGTTTTCATGACTGCCTGCTCGCACCAGACACGGTGCTGGACTGAAAATATCTCTAATCGGTCCAGTCGCATTTCACCTCCCCGACGCCGTGCGAGGAGCGGCCCCGTCCTCGTCCTCCGGCCGGCCCGCGTGGGTACTCGACCGGTGGCAGCAGACGGACCCTGAACAGTCATTCAATCCGGTGCGCATCGAGCGGCCTGTCCTGACGTACAACGGACGTCTGGGCAGACCTACCGACTGCCTCAGACACGTCCGGCGGACTGCCCCGAATGCACAGCCTGTGCCCCGGCGAACGAGGCACTTCGGGAAAACAAGCCTGAGTGCGGCAGGCGCGGCGCCGGGGTCGTCCTTCGGTTAGCAAATATTCCATTCCATGGGTCACTTCCGCCCGAGCGGACGGGGAAAAGCGACATTGGCGATACGCCACAATGCTGGGTCATTGCGACCGGCGGTCTGCGAGCGTCTTCGCAATTGCCGACATCGCCTGGTGCAACGCATCTGCCGTTTCGAGCGGCGCGTGCGCTATTGCCCCACCCGAAGCATTCGTCGGGCGTGCTTCTTCGTCGGGCGTGGAGGAAAATTTGACGATCGTGAGGCGAGCGCGCGGATTCACCAGGATGGCCTGGCCGAAGCGCCCGCTTGCAGCAAACGAGCCGTCGCCGTCGTTGATCTGGTACCAGTAGTCGTGGTAGCTGTAGCCAGGGCGGCCTTGCGCGAGATTGCCGCGCGCGAATGCCGCTGCATTCTGTGTCGGTTTCAGGGCGAGGCGGACCGCCACCGCAGGGAACACGCTAGTGTTGCCGGCCGCGCCCTTGCGCACCAGTTCGGCAAAGCGTGCCGCGTCGCGCAGTGTGGTGTTGAATCCGCCGCATGCCATCTCGGTACCGGTGTGGTCGACGACAACATCAGCATCATTGCCGGCGAGCTTGCTCCATAGCGTTCGCGACACTCGTTCACTCCACGATTCGCCCGTGACGCGCCGGATTGCCCAGGCCACAGCTTCCGGGGAGCCATTCTGGTAGTACCACACATGGCCGTTGGTCACGTCGGGAGCTGACTGCGTGACCTTGAGGAAGCCATAGATGCTATCGGGCGCATCGGCAGCGCGGGGCACGAGGCCGACTGCGCCAAAGAGACCCAGGTCGGGCGGCAGGTTCGCGGGATACCGGACGGCCACTTCCATGTCGAGATTCTGCTGAAGTGTAGCCTCGCCAAAAGGTGTACCGGCCAGCTCCGCCACGTAGCTCGAGAGCGGTGCGTCGGGGTCGAGCTTGCCCTCGGCGATCAGCTGTGCCGCGACAAGCCCGGTTACCGACTTCGTCATAGACGCCCACGCGTGCGTCTGGTCTGGGCCGAATCCATCGAAATAGCGCTCCATCACGATCCGGCCGTCGTGAACAACGATGAAGCCATCGGTACGCGTTCGGCTGAGATAGTCCGAGAGCGTGAGCGTGGTGCCGTCTACCGTGAACTGCACCATGTCGGGATCAAGCTTTCGCCCGTCCGGCAACGGCAACGGCTCGGCTGAACGTTGTACGTTCGCGGTTGGGATCAGCATGCGCGTATTGCGCAACGACCAGCGCAAAAAAGGAGAGCGTAGCGAATTCTTTCGGGTGACGAGTTCGTTGTCGGGGGGCGGGAAGCCCTGCATGACGCGCGCCTCGGCGCCATCGGCGAAGGTGCCGCCTGTTTGTGCGCGAACGGCAACGGCTGGCGCCATGCTGGCGCACAGCAATGCGGCGGCAATGAACAGGTGGGAGGAACGGTTTGTTGGATATTTTTCTCGATTCAAGGCAGTGTGCTCCTCAAGGTCAGGTGGACCCGGGTCGTCTACAGCGACGCCCCGGCGACACGAATGCGATTCTCTACGTTACCGACGCCGTCCACCTGCTTCGCAGCGTCGAGTGCGAGCGGAATTTGCGCGCTGTCGGTGACAGAACCGGAGAGCGTGATCTGGCCGTCTCGCGCGTGCACGAGGATGTGAGCTGAATTCAGCCCACGCGTGCGGGCGAGTACGTTCGCAACGCGATGCGCTAGCTTCCTGTCGAGGGGCTTTGTTGATCGTCCGGTCATGGCCGATGTTGCGGCCGGCGCGCTGCCCACTGCAGCGTCCCGCGTTTGTGCCGCAACGTTGCCGGTCAGCGTGACGAACATCGCCACGGCGAGAATCCGCTGGATCCGAATTACGGTATTCATGTTGTCGTATGCATCCGTCAAGAATAATGAGGGCAGTCGCCTAGAAGCGGGTCATGAGCCCGAGCGAGACACCGGTCATCGACCGCGTGCCGGACGCCATGCCGAGCGCCGCGATATTCGATGGATCGAACCGGTACGCACCTGAGAAGCCGTTGTAGTCGGCTTCGGCATAAAGTTCGGTCCGTTTCGAAAGGAAGTATTCGGAGATCGCGTAAGTCGTGAACTTGTGACCGCTCGCCGCTGGCGCGTTGCCGAGATGGCTCGCGATGTCGTCATAGAACGCGGCAGTGAACTGGAGCGTGGCAGTCGGTATCCATACGACACCGCCCCCCGGAATATGGTCGCGCCGGTTTGGTGCATTGGCATTCGCAGCGCTGACCTCGAGATCGGCGTAGCTTAGATAGATGCGGGCAGGTCCGACCTGCAAGGATCCACCAGTCTGGAAGGTTTGCGCCCACTGGGTTGCAGCGGCGTTCCACGTTTTCTGGTATGAAACGCCGCCGAATGCCGGCCCCCACTGATACATGGCGGCGCCGGAATAGTTGGTGCCTGCGCGGGTGTTTCCCGCGACGCCGCCTGGCGAGTAGCTTGTACCGAAGCGCATGCCGCCTGCCTGTCCGAGATATTTGAGAGTGTTGTTGAAGCGGGAATCGAGCGTGAAGTAGTTCGCGTCGAACACGACACCGGGTTCGATCGCCAGTGACTGTCCCTGTCCGCCGGCGGGGTCGACGAGGATGGCGAAGTCTTCGTTGGCGTTGAGCTGGCGGCCAAACGTAAGGCGGCCGAAATCGCCGGTCAGACCCACGAACGCGGCCTGGGAGAACAGCGTGCCCGCCGTTTTGAGTGCGCCGGTGCCACTGTTAAACGCACCTTCAAGCTTGAAAATCGCCTTGAGGTTATTGCCCAGATCCTCCTTCCCGAAGAAGCCGAACTGGTTGCCGGCAACAATGTTGTTGTTGAAGCCAAAGGACGCGCCGCCCTTCAGTCCGTTCGTCCAACGCACGCCACCGCCAATGTCCCCATACAGCGTCACACTCGACTGCGCGTGAGACGTGCACGGAAGTACGCCACCGATGAGGGTGGCCAGTAATATCTTTTTCATGTGTCTCCTTGATCATTTTATTTATTTCGTCATGCTAGTTAATTGAATATCGGAATGCGCCCCGAAGCGATCGTGTGACGACGGCTAGCGCTGATCGGCGAGCGGGTAATCGACCCTCGCTTCGGTTGCCGCGCACGCGAAGCGGATGGCCGAGCGCTGTGGATTGAGGCAGAACGCGCAAAGCACGCCACAGGCAAACAACACGATGCCGCAGGCGAAGCAGGCTGCGTCGAAGCCATGCGCGGTGGAGCCGCCGGCCTGGTCGATCAGCATGCCGGTTGCGATAGGCGAGGCGAGTCCCGCGAGCGAGGAGAATCCGTTGCTCAGCGCGAGGATGCCGCCGCGCTGGGCATCGGGCGTCACTTCGCCGAGCATGGCGGGTGCAATCGAGTACATCACGAGCGTCAGGCCGCTGCCGATCGTCAGCAGCACGAACTTCGCCATCGGCGGCAGACCGGGCAGTTTCAGCGCGGCGATCAACGCGCCTGCCAGGATGAGCGCCGCCGCGACGAACGCGCCTCGTCCGATCCGCGAAGGCACGCCGCGTCCGAGCAAGCGCTGCGAGAATGCGGCGAGCCCGAGACTCATCGGCGAGGTGATCACGACGAACAGCGCGAACATGCGCCCGGCGGCATGCGCTTCGTAGCCCATGCCGAGTTGCAGCCACGTGGGAATCCACGTGAGCGTCATGGCGAGAATCCAGTTCGCGGCAAAGTGACCGGCACATGTAGCCAGCACGGTTCGGTCGGTGAGCAGCAAGGCGTAAGGCACACGCGCGTGGCCCGTGGCGTGCGCTCGCGTTCTCAGGCGGCCTTCGGCGCCGAGGGCGAGCCAGGCGACGCACCAGAGCGCGCCAAGCGCGGCCAGCACGAGGAAGTTCGCGCGCCAGCCCCAGTGCGCGCTGACCACGGGAATGCCCAGTCCCGCAACGAGCAGACCGAATGCACTCCCCTGGTAAAGCACCGCGACCGGCAGATTGCGCCTTTCGTCCGGAAACCACTTGTAGAGCGCATGCACGGCGACCGGGGAGGCAGGCCCTTCGCTCGCGCCGAGCAACACCCGGCACGCGAGGATGCTCCAGATTGATCCGGCGACAAGCATCGGCAATTGCAGCACGGTCCAGGCAGCCGCCATCACGAGCAGCAGCCATTTCGTGGAGGCGCGGTTCGCCACGATGCCGCCGATCACGGCTGAAATCGAGAACAGCCAGCTCAGGCTGCCACCGATCACGCCAAACTGTGTAGACGTCAGATGAAGCTCGCGCATCATGGGTACCGAGACGAGTCCCAGCGCTACCTTGTCGAGGAAGTTCACCAGCATCATCAGCGCGAGCATGAGCGCGATTGACCATGCGCGAACCGGTCTGTACGTAGGGCTTTCGTTTTTCACCGCAACTGTCTCCATCATTGATTGGCGTACTGTGGTCGACGCCTTATGTACCCGGCTCGACGAGCAACGGGACGGCGTCGTCGCCGTCGGGCAGGCCAAGTGAAAACTTCACCGGAAAGCGGCATGCGATCGTCCGGTCGGCCGCGACTTCGCGCACCATGCCTCGCGCCCGGACGTGTGGATCGTCGAACAGTTCACGCGCGTCGAGCACGGGTGAGACGGGCAGGTCGAAACGTTGCAGGGTCGCGAGCCATTGTCTGAGTGGTCGCGTCGCGAAGATCTGCGCAAGCAGCGTATTGACCTCACGCTTGTGTTGCTGACGGCCCGCGCGTGTCGCGAAGCGTTCGTCCATCAGCGGGGGAAAGTCGGCGCCGATTGCCTCGCGCAGGTTCAGCCAGAACTTGTTCTCGAGGATGCCGAGTGCAAGGTGCCGTCCATCGCGCGTCTCGAACAGATCGTTCTCGGGCATCACGCCCGGCGAATCCAGTGGATGCTCGGCGTATTCGCGCGACGCCCATGCGGCCGGTGCAGTCCATGCCATCACGCAGTCGTGAATCGATACATCGAGGTGCTGCCCCCGCCCGTTTGTGCGCGCGCTGAGAATCGCGGCGGTCATGGCGAGCGCCGCATGACTCGACGCGGCGTAGTCAGCGAGCCGGATGCGTGGACGCGTCACCTGGTCGTCGACCTGCACCGGAACCGACCAGAAGCCGCCGAGTGCCAGATAGTTCAGGTCGTGGCCCGCCGCGTCCGCGTAGGGGCCGGTCTGCCCGAAGCCCGAGATTGAACACACGACGAGGCGTGGATTCACCGCGGCGAGCGCCGCGTAGTCGAGCCCGAGCCGCGCCATGACGCTTGGCCGAAACCCTTCGACGAGCGCATCGGCATCGCGGATCAGGTCGATGAGGGCCGCCCTTCCTTCGGGCATTTCCAGATCGAGCGCGACCGATCGCTTGCCGCGATTGAGCTGCGCGAACAGTTCGGGACTGAGCATGCGCATAGGGTCGCCGATGCCGGGCGGCTCGACCTTCACGACGTCGGCGCCGAGCTGGCTCAGCATCAATGTCGCATGCGGTCCGGGCAGCAACCGGCTTGCGTCCACGATCTTCACGCCGTTCAGGCAGGACCAGTCCGGTTTCGTGTGTGCCATGTTTTGAGCTTTCTTGTGCGGGGAAGGGAAGTTCAGGCCGCCGCTTGCGCGGGCTCGAGGATGGCGCGGGCGATCGTGTTGCGCTGGATTTCGCTCGTGCCCGTGAAGATGCGGAACATGCGCAGCTTGCGAAATGTCTGCTCGATCGGGTGGTGGCGCGTCACGCCGACGTTGCCGTGAATCTGCACCGCCTTGTCGGCCACCTCGAAGCAGCGCTCCGAGACGAACAGCTTGCAGGCGGCGCCCTTCATGCGCAGATCGTCGCCTGCGTCGGCAAGCATCGCGGTCTGCGCGATCATGCTCTCGCAGGCCCAGAGTGCGGCCGCCATGTCGGCGAGCATGTGCTGGATTGCCTGGAAGCGCGCAATGGGGCTGCCGAACTGACGTCGCTCGCGTGCATAGTCGAGCGACGCCTCGTAGGCAGACGTCGCGAGCCCGAGCATCGTCGGACAATGCAGCAGGCGGTTCACGTTGATGCGCGACATCCCGAGCCGGAAACCATTGCCTTCGCCGCCGAACACGTTCGCACGCGGCACGCGTACGTTGTCGAAGCGGATATCAGCGTCGATGTGCTGGCCCGACATCGGTACGTAACGCTGCTCGACCGTCACGCCGGGCAGGTGGAGATCGACGAGAACGGCTGTGATGGCGGGCGGGCTCACGCTTGCATCGGTCACGCACATCACGATTGCGAAATCGGCGAATGGTGCACCGCTGATGTAGTGCTTCACGCCGTTGATCACCAGATCGTTGCCATCTGCGATGGCGACGGTCGCGATGCTTTGCGCGTCCGAGCCCGAATGCGGTTCGGTCAGCGCGAAGCAGGTCGACTTCTCGCCGCGCATGACCGGCTTGAAATAGCGTTCGAGCTGGTCGGGCGTCGCGTATTTCAGCATGTTGCCTACGCGGGGCGGGCCGCCCAGGTCGCCGAGCACGTGCGGCGCGAGCGCGGCACCGGAAGCGGCGAGGTCAGCCTTGAGCGCGCATTGCTCGAGGATTGAGAGCCCCTTGCCGCCGAGCGCAACCGGCAGGCAGGACGCGTAGTAGCCGAGTTCGGCCGAGCGGCGCCAAACGCGCTGCAGCGTCTCTTTAGGCCAGACATCCTCGCTGCCAAGACCGAGCTCGCGCTCCATTGGCTGGAGCTCGTCGGCGACGAAGCGGCGGATGCCTTCGCGCGTCTCGACAAATGCGGGGCCGTTCAGGTGGTCGAACATGAAATTTCCTGTGATTTAGTTGACGCGCCGGGCGGCGCCTTGCCAGTAGTGCTCGCGCACGACTTTGCGGGCGATCTTGCCGCTTGCGTTCTTGGGCAGGTCGGCGACGAAGGCCACCGAGCGGGGCAGCTTGTAGTCGGCGAGCTGCACGCGGCAGTGCGCGACGAGCGTCTCGGAGGCGGTCTCGCGCCCCGGCTTCAAGACGACCACGGCCTTGACCGCTTCGCCCCACCGGTCGTCGGGCACGCCGATCACACAGGCTTCGAGCACGTCAGGGTGGCGGTAGAGCGTCGCCTCCACCTCGGTCGGATAGACGTTGAAGCCGCCGGAGATAATCATGTCCTTGCGCCGGTCGACCAGATAAATGAAGCCTTCTTCGTCGACGCGTGCGAGGTCGCCTGTGCGCAGCCAGCCGTCGACGAGCACCTCGGCCGTCAGCTCCGGCGCACCCCAGTAGCCACGGAACACGTCGTCGCCGCGGATCACGATTTCGCCGATGGTCTCGCCGCTGACTTCGCGGCCGAGTTCATCGACGACACAGACCTCGGTCTCGCCATGCGGCCGCCCGCACGACGCAAGCCGCGCGGGGCGGTTCGCGAGCGCGTCTGAGTGATCGGCAATGGACAGGCGCGTCACGCCCGAAGTCGATTCGCTTGCACCGTACCCTTGCGAGAGCAACGGGCCGATGCGCGCCCAGGCTTCTTCGATGCGCGCCGGCGCCATCGGCGCCGCGCCGTAGCCAAGCATCTTCAGGCTGCCCAGATCGGCTGTGTCGAGTGCCGGCTCGCCGAGCAGCATGTTGATCATCGCGGGCACCATGAACGTGTGCGTGATGCGCAGGCGTGCGATGTCGTCGATAAAGCGGGCCGGCTCGAAGGCGTCGAATAGCACGAGCGTCGCGCCGCTGAACAGATACGGCTGCATCAACATGCCCGAGGCATGCGTGACCGGCCCGATCAGCGCGAGGCGGTCGCCGGGGCGCGCCGGGCTGTCCATGCCGAGCACGATCTTGCGCAGCGACGCGAGGCGGTTGCCGTAGGTCTGCATGGCGGCCTTGATCCGCCCGCTCGAGCCCGACGAAAAGTGCAGCACGGCCAGGTCGTCCGCCTGCGGGCGATAGTCGGGCGCGCACGGACTCGCGCGCTCGATCAGCGCTTCGTAGGCTGCGTACCCGGGGGCATCGCCGCCGATCGCGATGAATGTCTCGATCGAAGCAAAGCCGGCCGATTCGCGCGTATAGGACGTGTAGCCGGGACCCGCGATCATGACGCGCGGCGCACAGTTTTCGACGACATCGGCAGCCTCGTGCAGCGTGAAGCGCGGATTCAGCGCGGCCTTTACGAGTCCTGCCTTGTAGAGCGCGCATTCGATTTCGACCAGCTCCGTGCAGTTACGCGACTGCACCGCGACGCGGTCGCCCTTCGCGAGGCCCAGGCCCAGCAGCGCGTTGGCGAGGCGCGTCGAGCGCTCATCGAGCTGGTGGAAGCTCAGGTGCCGGTCGCGATGCATGACGGCCGTGCGGCTGCCCCAATACCGCGCGGCACGCCGCAGAAAGTAAGCGAAGCTCAATCCTTGTCTCCTGACTCAATGGTTTAGCCATAGTCTGTAAGATGTGAGGCATTACCTCAATGCCCCGATTGGAATACAGGCATAACCATCAGGAATATCATTGGAAACGCGCGATCTCGACTATCTGTTGGCCGTGCAGGCGCACGGCAGCATCGGCAAGGCGGCGGAATCGCTCGGCATGAGCCAGCCAGCGCTCACGAAGGCGATCCGGCGCGTGGAGGCGCAGGCTCGGTTGGCGCTCTTCGAACGCACCCCGAGCGGCGTCACGCCGACGCCGGCCGGCTCACTTTTCCTCGCGCGGGCAAGGCGCATCGCGCTCGAATACGAGGACGCCTTAAAGGAGATGGAAGCGTTGCGGCGGGGCGAGCAGGGCCTGCTGCGGATCGGCTATTCGCCGACCGTGCCAGGCTCGCTCGTGCTCGGTGCGTGCCGTCAATTGATGATCGAGCGCCCGGCGGCGAAGCTGCGACTGCGCCGCCGGCTCGCGCGCGATCTCGGCGAACTGATGTTCGCGGGCGAGCTGGATCTGATCGTCGCGCCGCAGCTCAGCGATGACGACGGAGACTGCGAGTTCGTCGAGCTCTTTCACGACAGCCTTGTCGTGCTCGCCGACAACGGCCACCGTCTGCATCGCAAAGGCAGCCTCACACTTGCCGATCTGGCTGCGGAGGACTGGCTGCTGCCTTCATCGCACATCCCGGTTCGGCAGCAGGTCGACGAGGCTTTCCGGCAACGCGGTCTCGCGGGTCCGAAGCTGCGCGTCGAGACGGACTTCGGCAGCACGTCGTTGCTGCACTTGCTGCGCGGCACGACGATGCTCTGTGTGGCGGGTACCGAGTCGATGGGCGCGTTGCGAGGCTTGCGCGCGTTGCGGCTTGGCCCGGAGCAACTTGATTTGCGCCGGAATGTGGGCATCACGTACCGTGCGGGTGCCTATGTGTCGCCGCTTGCGCAGCGCCTCGTCACGCTATTGCAGGAGTTGCCATTCAGCAGGATAACGTAGCTGTTTCGAAGCCCGACATGGATCCGGCTGTCTCCCAGTGCCTGCCGACGGGACGGCACGGTTCATACGGTGGCCGCTGTAAGGGACAAGCCGTCGTTCCAATGACAGCGCAGCGGCTTTAACGAACGCCGCTCGTGGCCGACACCGGAAGCTCGCTGTCTGACCTGCGGGGCTCACGAGTTCACCCGAGAGGGCAGCTATGCACCGCGGGGAGAACGTCGGGACGACGCTGGGGTACGTTCCTACTGTTTAGATAGGATAATTAAACTGAGGTTGACCCGCTTCGACGGACGGATTTGCAGTTGCGGTTGATGTGCGGTTTAGCCTCCATTGATCGATGAGTCGCAGGTTGTCCACGGGCGGGCGACGGTTGCCTATCACGACCATGACGCCGCACGGCGGTGGACAACCTGCATGTCGGGGCGACTTGTTTTTTATGTGCGCCTCTTCGAATTCGAGCGGTGAGCAGTAGCCGATGCTGCTATGTAAGCGACGCACGTTGTACCAGCCCTCGAGGAACCAGAAGAGCCGACGTCGAGCCTGTCCATGGGTCGCGAAGTGTTCCCGCGACAGCAATTCCGCTTCGGGCGTGCCGAAGGATGATTCGCACATGGCGTTGTCGTAGGCGTCGCCGGCCGTCCCATCGAGGGTTGCACGCGTGCTTTGCGACAGCGCAGCCCAAAGGCAATGGGCATGTATTGGGCGTCAGCATTCGCTATAGCGAGCGTCTGGCCGAAGCCGGCATTGAGCCTTCTGTCGGCAGTCGTGGCGACAGCTACGATGGTTCGTACCGCGCGTCAATACGCGGCAAGGCTGAATGCCGTAGCCAGGCGGCTCAACGAACGTCCCCGAAAAACACTAAACTTCGACACGCCGGCTGAGCGATTTAACCAAATCGTTGCATCGAACGGTTGAATCCGCCGCGGACAAGGGTCATCTGTGCTGTCGTTGGGGCCTGCGGTTGATCTGCGAACGCGGAGATTCAGGCGGGTCACTTCAGTACGGCTTCCGTAACTCCAGCCAGCGCACAGATCACGACGACTACAAGCGGCGGAATCTTCCAGCGCGTCAACAGGAAAAAGCCAATCGTTGCGATGGCAAAGTCGATCTCGGAGTGGACAGCGCTGGTCCACACGGGCGAATAAAATGCTGTTGCCAGCAGTCCGACGACCGCAGCGTTTACACCCGAATGGACAGCCGCCATTGACGGGCGGGCTCGTAGTGCTTGTACGGTAGCGCGGCAAGAACGAGCAGCAGCCCTGGCAGAAAGATGCCTGCGGTGGCCAGCAGTGCCCCAGCCCAGTGATTCGGTGTCTCCGCCATAATCCAGCCTAGAAAGGCGGCGAATGTGAAGAGGGGGCCCGGCACAGCCTGGGCGGCGCCATAACCAGCGAGAAAATCATTCGACGATACCCAGCCCGTTGCGACCGTTTGCTGCTGCAAGAGCGGCAGTACTACGTGACCGCCACCGAAGACGAGCGCACCGGATCGATAAAAGCCTTCGAAAACGCTGATCGCATGGCCGGCGCCCAACTGCGACAGTACTGGAAGCCCAAAGAGCAGCACGCAGAACAGCATCAGCGCGATACCTCCTGCCGTACGAGAGACGCGGAATCCATGAGGATGTTGTTGTATGCCGACCGTGTTCGCCGATGCGGTGGTCTGGCAAAGTACGAAGCCGAGTGCCGCACCGAGGGCGATCACGATGAGTTGTGCATACACGGTCGTCAGGACGCTGAGAACAGCGAGCGCAACAAGCGCGATGAAGGCGCGGCAGTGATCTGGACACAGGCGCCGAGCCATGTCCCACACGGCTTGAGCCACGACGGCGACAGCAACGAGTTGCAGGCCATGAATCAGCCCCTCGCCGACCGGACCGCCCAGGTTCGGTGCAATTGCCGCGAAAGCGAGCAGGAGCAAGACAGAGGGCAGCGTGAACCCGCACCAGGCGGCAAGTCCACCGAGCCACCCGGCCCTGAGCAGGCCGATGGAAAATCCAACCTGTCTGCTGGCTGGTCCCGGAAGAAATTGGCATAGGCCGACCAAGTCTGTAAACGTCTCGTCATCAAGCCATCGACGACGCTCGACGAATTCTCTGCGGAAGTAGCCAAGGTGAGCTATGGGGCCGCCGAAACAAGTCACCCCCAGCCTGAGAAAGACCGCAAGAACTTCAGGCGCGGTGCCCCTTCGGGCCGGGTTCGATGAGGTCATGCCAGTTTCCATACGATCCGGAAATTCGGTGATTGCGACTTGCTGCGAGTGACCATTCCGCGCCTTCGGAAATCACGCCGTCCACAAAGCTCAGGATTTTACGGCCACGTCTGAGGGCTGACGACACAACATCAACGCTGTGAAACGACGGGCCGCTTCCTGGCCGGAGCCGACGTATGAACGTCCGAGCATCGGTGTATCTGAACGGTGGCTCATGGCCGCACTGCGCCCCACGACCAGGCACGCCGGTCGCCCACGGCCCACGCCCTCATGCAACAGGCATAACCGACCCCAGGCGGACCTCATCTGCCATGAGCGAGGACGTCTGCTTGGAGCTCCACAGCGGGCACGCCCGCGCGCTCGACCCGCATACGTCGACTCAACTTTTGCAACTGATATCCACAAACCGGCGTATCCGCTGTCGTAAAGCGCTTGCCTTGTCAGTCGACTGAATATATGATTTATTTATGTTTCATATATGGAGGGTTGACATGGGCATTGTGAATATCGACGACGACCTGCATGATCAGATACGTAAGGCAAGCGCCGTGTCCTGTCGGTCGATCAACGCGCAAGCGGCCTTCTGGATCAAGGTCGGCATGTTGTGCGAAATGAATCCGACGCTGAGTTTCAATGACATAGCCACCCGTGAACTGAGAGCCGCAGGCGTCGTCGCGCAAGCCGTCAAGGTGGCCTTGACATGACCAAGCGACCCGAAGAAATCGCATTGATGGCCGAGTCGGGCCAGTTGCTGGCGGACGTGTTCGCCTATCTGGATCAAATGAGCTTGATCGGCATGTCTACCATGCAGGTCAACGATCTGATCGATGAGCTCATCGTCAACGAACTCAAGGCACGCCCGGCAAGCAAAGGACAGTACGGCTATGCCTATGCGCTCAACTCTTCACGCAACAATGTTGTTTGTCACGGTGTTCCGTCCACAGCAGACATCCTGCAAAGCGGGGACATCGTCAATTTCGACATTACGCTAGAGAAGAATGGCTACATCGCTGATTCCAGTAAGACCTATCTTGTGGGAGAGGTGTCTCCACTGGCTAAACGGCTCGTGCAAGTGACCTATGAGGCGATGTGGAAAGGGATCAAGGCCGTTCGCCCCGGCGCCAGACTTGGCGACGTAGGCCATGCCATTGAGCGGCACGCGCGTAAAAATGGCTATTCGGTCGTGCGGGAATATTGCGGACATGGCATCGGGCGTGAAATGCACGAGGACCCACAAGTGCTGCATTGGGGAAAGCCGCAGACGGGTTTGTTGTTGCGCGAGGGCATGGTGTTCACCATCGAACCCATGATCAACCAAGGGCGACATTCTGTTCGAACCGAAGAAGACGGTTGGACGGTGGTCACGCGCGATGGGCAACTGTCGGCGCAGTTTGAGCACACCGTGGCCGTGACCCAAAACGGCGTACAGGTGTTAACGCTGCGATCCGAGGAAAGGGTACAAAACTAACAGCTTAACGGCCGTGGGCCACGCATTGGAAAGGAGAGTCCGTTCAACGGCAGATTGCTGGCCGTCAACGGACGTCCATTGGGCGATCTTGAAGGGCCGACGTTGGCCGGGTTCTGCCTGTGGCGAACGGGGGCATCCGGACGCCACCGGGCCGTCGGCGAATGCACCAAACGGACCCGAAGCGGTCGTATGAACGACACTAATTCTGCGATGGCGAGCGGCGCTCGTTGGCGCATGGCGCCGTATTTGACGCACTGATCCGCAGGGTCGTACCATCGCATATCCTCAACGGATCTCGGCAACGCCCCGGCTTTACAAGCGTTCAATCAAGCGCCGATCTCCCAACTCGCAATACCTATGACATGCCGCACGCGCCGCGTTCGCCGCGCCGTGTACGAGCAGCGGCGCATCCGCGCGGCGTGACATCGACACCACGATGGACGGCGGCGAGGGCTGCAACGGCAACTCCACCACCTCGCCGCGGGCGATCAGATCGTCGACAAATAGACGCGGAATCGCCGCCACGCCAAATCCATCGCGCACGAGTTGCACGATCACCGAAATCGACGGCGAGCCTGTGATGCGCGTATCCGCGAGCGGCACGCCATTGGCGAGCGCCAGCTTGCCGACGATGTCCTCCAGCGCACGATGCGGCGCCGTTCCGCGCCCGAACGTCAGGATCGGATGACGCAGTACGCGTTTCGCGAGCCCGCTGCGCGAAAGCGGCAACAGACCCGCGCGCGCGATCCAGTGCACCGGATAGTTCGCAAGCGCGTCGCACACCACGGATTCCTCGTCGCTGCCTTCGACGCGGATGATGAGATCGAGTTCGCCCGCCATCAGCCGCCGCTGCAAAACAACGCTCATGTCCACTGTCAGCTCGACTTCGAGTTGAGGGAAGTCGTCCGCGAGACGCCGCATGTAATCGGCGAGCCAGCTATGCACGACCGTCTCGATCACGCCGAGCCGCAGCTTGCCGCGCATCGCGCCTTCATGCGACGCGGCGGCCTGCAACTGGCGCGTCGCTTCCACCACGGCCTTCGCATAGCCCAGCAGATATTCGCCGTTCGCCGTGAGCCGTAAATCACGGCTCTCGCGATCGACGAGCGTGGTCTGCAATTCGTCTTCCAACGCTTTCAGACGCTGCGAGATCGCCGCGGGCGTGGCGTGCAAAGCCGTCGCCGTGGTGCGAAAACTGCGCAGCTTCGCCAGCGTGACGAAGGTTTCGAGAAAGCGCGTGTTCATAGGCGGAGGTGGCAAAAGCGACGGGGACAATTGCTCCAAAAAACTCATGGTGGTTCGGGAAAACCCGCGATTCCGTTAAGAAATTCTATCCACTTGTCGCAAATAAAACTAGTTGGCGTCATATTTTCTTCTTTTCTATGCTGTGTCTGAGCGCACACACATCGCTTCGCGCATCTCACCTGTGCGCAGACGACGACAAAGACGAACCAGAGCAACCCCCACGAGCACGCTGACACCATGACGCCATTCGAATTCCGCAGAGCCGTACGACATCGCGACTTCCGCGGCCCGACCGCCGGCCATTGCGGCGACTACGCGCAAGCCAATCTTGCGATCCTGCCGGCCGCGTACGCGCACGATTTCCTGCGCTTCTGTCATGCGAATCCGAAGCCGTGTCCGCTGCTCGGCGTGGGTGAGCCCGGCGACTTTCGCGTGCCGGTGCTTGGGCGCGACATCGATATCCGCACCGATGTTCCGGCCTACAACGTCTACCGCGATGGCGAGTTGAGCGAATGCGTCGAATCGATCGAAGCGCACTGGCAGGCCGATTTCGTCGTGTTCGCAATCGGCTGCTCGTTCTCGTTCGAACACATGCTCGCGAAGGAGGGCATCGGACTGCGCCACGTCGAAGAAGGCCGAAACGTGCCGATGTATCGCACGGACATTCCGAACCAGCGCGCCGGTGTGTTTGGCGGCGAACTCGTCGTGTCGATGCGCCCACTACGCGGCGCCGACGCAGTCCGCGCCGTGCAGATCACGAGCCGTTTTCCAGGCGTACATGGCGCACCCGTGCATATCGGCGATCCGGCGGAACTCGGTATCGCCGATCTCACGCGCCCCGAGTTCGGCGATGCGGTGACGATCCACCCGGGCGAACTGCCGGTCTACTGGGCGTGCGGTGTGACGCCGCAAACCGCGTTGATGGCCGCGAAGCTACCGCTCGCCATCGCCCACGCGCCGGGACATATGCTGATGACGGACATTACCAACGCATCGCTGGCCATCTTCTGACCGTTCCTTCGGGGCGCGTGGCCTGACACCGCGCCGCCGAGCCACAACCCAATCACAGCATCCCGAAGCCATCCGGCCGACCGGCCCGAAGGGAATGACGCATCCCTACGCTCTTGCGTGGCTTCGCTCGTTACTCATGCGTCTATCCACAGGAGCAGCAGATGGACAGCAAGACACTCACGGCAAGCGTCGACGATGCCACAGACATGAAGCCAACGGCAGACAGCCCGCAGCTTTCCTGGTACGCGGAAGCCGGTGCGCACGCACGCCGGGCGTTCTGGAGCTGCAAGGTCGGCTATATGCTTGACGGCATGGACACGCAGATGCTGTCCTTCGTCATTCCGACGCTCGTGGCCACGTGGGGCATCTCGCTTGCCGACGCCGGCTTCATCGGCACTATGACGCTGCTTTCGTCCGCGCTTGGGGGCTGGATCGCGGGGATACTATCCGATCGTATCGGCCGCGTACGCACGTTGCAACTCACCGTGCTGTGGTTCGCGGTGTTCACCGCGTTGTGCGGTCTCGCGCAAAACTACGGCCAGCTGCTCGCCGCTCGCGCGCTCATGGGCTTCGGCTTCGGCGGCGAATGGACGGCGGGCGCCGTGCTGATCGGCGAAGTGATCCGCGCACGCGATCGCGGCAAGGCGGTCGGTCTCGTGCAATCCGGCTGGGCGCTCGGCTGGGGCATGGCCGCGCTGCTCTATGCCGTGCTGTTCTCCGTGATGGCGCCTGAAATCGCGTGGCGCGCGTTGTTCCTGATCGGGCTCGTGCCGGCGCTCCTCGTGCTCTTCATTCGCCGATACGTGAAAGAACCCGAAGTGTTCGAGCAAGCCAGGGTTGCGCAGCAGGACGCACCGCGCTTCACCGAAATCTTCGCGCCCGGGCTGCTTTCGACGACGCTGCGCGCCGCACTCCTCACCACCGGCGCACAGGGCGGCTACTACGCGATCACGACATGGCTGCCGACGTTCCTCAAGACCGATCGTCATCTCACGGTGCTGGGCACCGGCGGCTATCTCGCGATGATCATTGCCGGTTCGTATGCGGGTTATCTATGCAGTGCGTGGCTCACGGACCGCATCGGCCGCAAGCCGAATTTCATCCTGTTCGCGCTCGGCTCGATGGCGATTGCTTTCGCGTACACCTCGTTGCCCCTCACGAATGCGTCGATGCTGTGGCTCGGCTTTCCGCTTGGCTTCTTTGCGTCGGGCATTTTCTCCGGCATGGGCGCATTCCTCACCGAACTCTTTCCGACCCGCGTACGCGGCTCGGGCCAGGGCTTTTGCTACAACGTCGGCCGCGCGATCGGGGCGCTGTTCCCCGTGCTGATCGGCGCACTGTCGAGCCGGTTTGGCCTTGGCACGAGCATCGGGATATTCGCGGTGGCTGCATACGGCGTGCTGATCGTCGCCGCGCTCACATTGCCCGAAACGCGCGGCCGCGAACTCGAATCGGCCTGATTAGCCTCTCTCGCATCTCTTACACATTTCGCGTCAAAGACCTCGAAACCATGAAGCACGATCACAGCTCCGATTCTTGCACACCGTCCCGCTGGCAGTTCTGGATCGACCGCGGAGGCACGTTCACCGATATCGTCGCGCTCCGCCCGGACGGCACGCTCACCACGCACAAGCTGCTTTCTGAAAACCCTGAGCAGTATCGCGATGCGGCCGTCGCAGGGATTCGTCATCTGCTTGGATTGCAGGCCGGCGAAGCGATCACCCCGCACGACGTCGAAATGGTCAAGATGGGTACAACGGTCGCGACTAATGCGTTGCTTGAACGCAAGGGCGAACCGGTTGCGCTCGTCACCACACGCGGCTTTCGCGATGTGTTGCGAATCGCGTATCAGAACCGCCCGCGCCTCTTCGATCTCGACATCGCGTTACCGGAAGCGCTCTATGAGCGCGTAGTCGAAATCGACGAACGCGTAAGCGCGCAAGGCGAAGTCGTCGCGCCGCTCGATCGCGTTGCGGCGCAACGCGCACTGCACGAGGTTTACGACGCGGGCATTCGCGCGCTCGCCATCGTGCTGATTCACGGCTATCGCCACACGTCGCATGAACGTGAACTGGCAGACCTGGCACGGCGTATCGGCTTCACGCAGATCTCCGTGTCGCACGAAGTTTCGCCGCTGATGAAAATGGTCTCGCGCGGTGATACGACCGTCGTGGACGCGTATCTGTCGCCGATCCTGCGCCGTTACGTCGATCAGGTCGCGCACGAAATGCCCGGCGTGAACCTGCAGTTCATGCAGAGTAGCGGCGGACTGACACGCGCCGATGTGTTCCAGGGCAAGGACGCGATCCTTTCCGGTCCGGCGGGCGGCATCGTCGGGATGGTGCGCGCGGCGCAGGTGGCGGGCTTCGAGCGCGTGATCGGCTTCGACATGGGCGGCACGTCGACGGACGTCTCGCACTTCAACGGCGAGTTCGAGCGCGTGTTCGAAACACAGGTAGCAGGCGTGCGCATGCGCGCGCCGATGATGAGCATTCACACGGTAGCGGCTGGCGGCGGCTCGGTGCTCGGCTTCGACGGTGCGCGGCTTCGTGTCGGCCCCGACTCAGCAGGCGCGAATCCCGGCCCCGCCGCGTACCGACGCGGCGGCCCGCTCGCAGTCACCGACTGCAACGTGATGCTCGGCAAGATCCAGCCGGACTATTTTCCGTGCGTGTTCGGTCCGCAAGCGAACGAGCCGCTGGATCGCGATGTCGTCGCGCAACGCTTTCAGGCGCTCGCCGACGAAATCTTCGCGGCGAATGGACTGCGCCGCACGCCCGAAGAACTCGCGGAAGGCTATCTGGAGATCGCCATCGGCAGCATGGCGAACGCGATCAAGAAAATTTCCGTGCAGCGCGGCCACGACGTCTCGCAGTACGTGCTGACGACGTTCGGCGGCGCAGGCGGTCAGCATGCATGCGGGGTGGCAGACGCGCTCGGCATGACGCGCGTGTTCGCGCATCCGCTCGCAGGCGTGCTCTCCGCGTACGGCATGGGTCTCGCGGATCAGACCGTCATGCGCGAACGGGCGCTGGAAATCACGCTCGACGCAGCCTCGCTGCCAACGCTCGAAGCCACACTCGATACCCTCGCGGACGACGCAACCCGCGCCCTGCTCGAACAGGGCGTCGATGCGGCGCGCATCACGACCGAGCGGCGTGTGCATCTGCGTTATCAAGGCACCGATTCGTCGCTTGCCGTGCCCGCGGGCAGCGTCGACGCAATGCGCACCGCGTTCGAAGCGGCCTATCGCCAACGCTACGCGTTCCTCATGGCGGATACGCCGCTCATCGCGGAACTTGCGTCCGTCGAAGCCATTGGTCATTCCGATGCGCCCGTCGATGCGGGCAACCTGGCGCCGCGCGCGGCAGACGAGGCGCTTCGTGCGCAGACGGTCGTACGCATGTATTCCGGTGGCGCGTGGCACGACGCGTCGCTCTACCAGCGCGACAGGCTGTGCGCCGGCGATACGCTCGATGGCCCGGCGATCATCGCTGAAAAGAACGGCACCACCGTGGTCGAGCCGGGCTGGCAAGCCGTTCTGACCACACAGGGCAATGTGGTGATGACGCGTGTACAACCGCTGCCCAGTCGCCGCTCGATCGGCACCGAGGCCGACCCCGTGCGCCTCGAAATCTTCAACAACCTGTTTTTGTCGATTGCCGAGCAGATGGGTTTGCGCCTGCAGAACACGGCATATTCGGTCAACATCAAGGAGCGTCTCGACTTCTCGTGCGCGATCTTTGACGACGCAGGTAACCTGATCGCCAACGCGCCGCACATGCCGGTGCATCTCGGCTCGATGGGCGAGAGCATCAAGACGGTGATCGAGCGCAATCGCGGCGCGATGCGCGAGGGCGACGTGTTCATGCTGAATGACCCGTATCACGGCGGCACGCACTTGCCCGATGTGACCGTCATCACGCCCGTGTTCGCCGACGGTTCGGCCGAACCGCTGTTTTATGTGGGC
This sequence comes from Paraburkholderia sp. CNPSo 3272, assembly GCF_024206495.1. Lineage (GTDB taxonomy): Bacteria > Pseudomonadota > Gammaproteobacteria > Burkholderiales > Burkholderiaceae > Paraburkholderia. The sequence continues at coordinate 25,087 of NZ_JAMBPQ010000040.1, forward strand.
TCGCGCGGTCATCATGCGGATATCGGCGGCATTACGCCGGGCTCGATGCCGGCGGCCTCCACGCATATCGAAGAAGAAGGCGTGCTGATCGACAACTGGCAGCTCGTCTCGGTAGCCGTGCTGCGCGATGCCGAAACGCGCGCGCTGCTTGCGTCGGGTCGCTATCCCGCGCGCAACATCGCGCAGAACATGGCCGATCTGCGCGCGCAGATCGCAGCGAACCAGAAAGGCGTGGACGAGTTGCGTCGCATGGTCGCGCAATTCGGCCGCGACGTGGTGCTCGCGTTCATGGGCCACGTGCAGGACAACGCGGAGGAAGCGGTACGCCGCGTGATCGGCGCGCTCAAGGACGGCAGCTATCGGTACGAACTCGACAACGGCGCGGTGATCGAGGTCGCGATTCGCGTCGATGCCGCGACGCGCAGCGCCACGGTCGACTTCAGCGGCACGTCTGCGCAGTTACCCAACAATTTTAACGCGCCGAAGGCGGTCTGCATGGCGGCGGTGCTCTATGTGTTCCGCACGCTCGTTGGCGACGATATCCCGCTCAACGCAGGTTGCCTCAGGCCGCTGTCGGTAATCGTTCCCGAACGCTCGATGCTCAATCCGGTGTATCCGGCGGCGGTGGTATCGGGTAACGTGGAGACGTCGTCCGCAATCACCAATGCGCTGTATGGCGCGCTCGGTATCGTGGCATCGAGCCAGGGGACGATGAACAATTTCACCTTCGGCGATGCCCGCTACCAGTACTACGAAACGATTGCGGGCGGCAGCGGCGCGGGCAACGGTTTCAGCGGTGTCGATGCTGTGCAGACACACATGACCAACTCGCGCCTGACCGATCCCGAGGTGCTCGAATGGCGCTACCCGGTGAGGCTCGAATCGCATATGATCCGTGCGGAATCGGGTGGCGCGGGACGCTGGCACGGAGGTAACGGTGCGATCCGGCGCATTCGCTTTCTCACGTCGATGACCGCATCGATTCTGTCGAATAACCGCATTCATGCGCCTTTCGGCGGGGGTGGCGGACGGGCGGGAAAACGCGGCAGCAATCGCGTCGAGCGCGCGAATGGTCAGATCGTCGCTTTAGGTCATATTGCGAGCGTCGAGATGGAGGCGGGAGATGTGTTCGTGGTGGAAACCCCGGGGGGCGGTGGTTTCGGGGAAGTCTAATTCCCGTACAGCGGGGCTTGCGTCCGGCCTGGGGATCGATTCCTTCGCAGGCAGGCAGGGGGCACACGAGACCCAGCATAGGGGTGCCTCCTGTTTGGCCGCGAGCGCGGCTTACTTCGATTTCGGTGGCCGGCCGGTCTTGACCGGTTCGAGCGCCTTGACGGCCCCAAGAAGATGTTTCGTCGACGCCGATGCCAGCAGAAGCAGCCCCGCACGGACGAGCTCGCTCTTCTTCACGGCAAGGCCAGCATCGAGGCACCGCTGCTTCAGTACCGCGAGCTGTTCGTAGTCCTCCCTGGGCATCGTGAAGGTGTCGCGCACGACTTTTTCCTGTTTGACATGGTCCTTGTGGTGCCGGGCCGCGTGCGCAGAAGGCGCTTCAACGGGCAATGCCTTCCGGGTCTGTGGCTTGGCCGCCACAGGTGGAGTTTGCGCAGTTTGGACTGGCTTTCCGTCGGCCACTGCCTCGTTGGCACGTTCATTCGGGCAGACATCCGCGCGCTTGACGCTTTTGTTTCTGGTAGCCGGTGGCTTCATGATACTTTCAGGTTTGACAAACCGTACAAACAGTTTATCGTCTTTCTGGTAAGAGGGAGTTTTCTATGCCAGGCATACACATTTCCAGCCAGTTCGATGCCGACCTGGAACACCTGTCGTCGAGATTTTTCGAGATGGGTGGGCTGGTTGAGTCTCAATTGACCAATGCGATGGAGGCGCTCAGCCGCTTCGACATGGGTCTGGTGGAGAAGGTGGTTGATGAGGAGCATCGACTCAATGCGATGGAAGTGGAGATCGATGCCGAGTGCAGCAACATCATTGCGCGGCGCCAGCCCATCGCATCCGATCTGCGTCGACTGTTGGCCTTCTCCAAGGGGATCAGCAATCTCGAGCGCGCAGGCGATGAAGCGCGCAAGATCGCAAAGAGGACAAGCCGGATCGCGAATGATGCTGCGGGCAGGAACATGAATATCGCGGAAATCCGGTCATCCGGCCAGATGGCAGCAACCATCTTCCACCACGCGCTTGCTGCATTCGCGCGGCTCGATACGGTTGAGGCAGCCCGGATCATGCGCGAGGATGAGGCGATCGATGAACAGTACCGCGCATTCGTGCGCAAGCTGCCAACATTCATGGCGGAGAATCCCCGCGTCATCTCTTCCGCGCTCGACTACGTGTCCATCGCGTCGGCCATCGAGCGGATCGGTGACCATGCGAAGAACCTGGCGGAACTCGTCATCTATGTTGTCAAGGGTAAGGATGTCCGTCACATTTCGCGCGACCGGCTTGAGCGCGAGGCCCTGGATGATTGAGAAGCCTACAGCAGTGGCGGGAAATCCCAACGGTCGTATGCGCGATGTGGTGTATCCGGTTGTGAGCCTCATGAAGTGCGCAGTAGACAGCCAGTGTGTCGCGGGGTAGTGCTATGAAAATGTCTCACAGATTGCAGTCCGATTCGGCCGGGCCGGTTTGGGGGTTGATTTTGGGGATGTTCCTGATGGTGGCCGGAATCGGCATCTGGATCTATGCGGAGTCATCAGAACCCGGCGATTCCCTTGACGAATCGCTCGCGATGGCTGCAATGCTTGTCGGCACCTTTCTGGCCGTCTACGCCGGCCGGGAAATCAGGCACGGACATTCATAGTCCCACGGTCGGCAGCCGAGGCAGCACACGCCGGGGCTCATCGAGGTAAGCGCGTTAGCTGACCGAGCAATCAAATATTGCGGAGCCGCCGGTTGTTGCCCCCGGAAAAGTGGCCATGCTCATGACCAGCATGCCGGCACGCGAAATCATCACTCTTCTGCTCGGCCGCGAAGCAACCATCGCACTGCGCGATTCTGCGTCGGTGCGGGAAAGGTGCCGCCCGGCACGTTCGCTGCGCGGTTGACCCCCGGGAAAAAGCCACTGCCGGGTCAATGCCGACGCGCACGCGGATCGTGGTGTCCGGCAAAGAGGGCGTCGGCAGCGCGGACCGGCCCGCGATCGACCGCCTGAAGACGCCAGTAACCCGACACAGGTGTGGGTGACCGGCTCGACGACCACGTTGCCTGTCCCTGTGCGGCACCGATTTGTTGCCGGGGTGTCAGGCAAAGTCCCTGGATCGTACAAAGCGGCGTGTCGCCGCCGGGAGCGCAAAGGGCGGTCTGGCCGCCCGATTCACGGATCTCGCCCCAGGACGGCAGTTCTACGCCCTCGTGCGACTCGCGTGACCAGCGGTGTTCCTCTGTATCGAGCCATACGAGCGCGAAGTCATGATTGATGCTTGGGTCCGGGCCATTGATCAGGATGGTCAATCGCATGTCTCACTCCGTCAGGTGCAGTGGCAGGCAAAACACAATGCGAACGCCGCACAGGGCAGTGTAGGCGTCTGCCGGCTGATTGCAACCAGGTTTTTTCAGATAGTGGGACCCGGCGCTTTCTGTCTTCCGAGTCACCCGCGACCTCGACCGCGGGCGAACGCCTCAACCAGCTGGCAGATCAGGCGGAAATCAGCTCCCTTGCGACAGTAGCCGTCGAACTCCCCCCGACGGGAGTTCGCGGCCACCCGCTCCAGTGGCAGCGCGGTGCACGCGATGATGACCGTTTCGCGGGTTGCCTCCCGCGACCGCAGTGCCCGGGCCGTCTCAAAGCCGTCGATCTCCGGCATCTCGATATCGAGCAGGACAAGATGAGCGGCAAACCGTTCACACCAGGCGAGCGCGTCCTCGCCGCTGTAAGCTGCCTGCGGACGGTAGCCGGCATCGGCAAGAGCGGCGCATACGGCGTCGGCGCCGGGAGCGGTGTCGTCGACGACGACAATGCGTGGGGCGCCATGGGTCGCCACGGTCCTTTCCGTCAAGCGGCAAACCCGGCTGTCGCCAGAGATTGGGTTTATATTGTCCCGATTTGAGTTTTCCATTTTGCTGGGGAGGTCGGAAAAACCTGTCTATCATTTCCCTATGCAGCGCGCATGCCACGTGACGACGCGCGTCCTGTCACGTGACTTTTCCCAAAGTTCCACGGAGGATCCAGGAATGTTTTCCCGACCTTCCGCTGATGGTCTCAGTCCCGAACGCCGGTTCGAGCTCATGATCAGTGGGGTACGCGACTACGCCATCTACTTTCTTGACCGGCAGGGCTTCGTTAGCAGCTGGAATGCCGGTGCCGAACGTTTCAAGGGCTACCGGGCGGACGAGATCATCGGCCGTCACTTTTCAGTTTTCTATACTCCCGAAGATCAGGCATCGGGGCTGCCCGCACGCGCGCTGCGCACGGCACTTGCCGACGGCAAGTTCGAGACGGAAGCCTGGCGCGTGCGCAAGGACGGTTCATGCTTCTGGGCAAGTGTCGTGCTCGACCCGATCTTCGATGAGGCTGGCGAGCACGTGGGATTCGTCAAGATCACCCGCGACATCTCGGAGCGCAAGGCGGCGCAGGAAGCCCTGCTCGAAAGCGAACGCTCTTTCCGCCTGCTGGTACAGGGCGTCACCGACTACGCGATTTTCATGCTCTCGCCCGAGGGCATCGTGACGAACTGGAACCCGGGCGCGCAGCGCATCAAGGGTTACACCGAGCAGGAGATCGTCGGCAGGCATTTCGGCTGCTTTTACACCGAAGAGGACCGGGAAAAAGGGATGCCGGCGGCCACGCTCATCCGCGCCTCGACCGAAGGCCGGTCCGAACACGAGGGGTGGCGTGTGCGCCGGGACGGCACGCGGTTCTGGGCGCATGTGGTTGTGGATGCAATCCGGGATTCCGACGGTCACCTTCTGGGCTTCGCCAAGGTTACGCGTGACGTAACCGAACGGCGCGAAGCAGCAGCGGCTCTTGAGCGCGCAAATGCGCAGCTTTTCCAGGCGCAGAAAATGGAGGCGATCGGGCAACTGACGGGTGGCATTGCGCACGACTTCAACAACCTGCTCGCGGTCATTTCGAGCAGCCTGGACGTCCTGGGCACGCAACCGCCGCCGCATGTCGCCGCCCGGATGCAGGATGCCATGCGTCGGGCGGTAACCCGTGGTTCAACGCTCACGCAGCAGCTGCTGTCGTTCGCGCGCCAGCAGCCCCTGAAACCGGAGACCTGCCAGCTCGATGAAGTCATCGAAGGCTTCGAATCGATGCTCCGGCGGGCCGTGCCGTCGTCAATGAGCCTGGAGATACGGGCGTCCAGCGGCGACAGCCTCGTGAACGTCGATGTCGTGCGCTTTGAGGCCGCCCTGCTGAACCTCGTGGTCAACGCACGCGACGCCATCGCTGGAAGTGGCCAGATCGACATCCGTACCGGCAGCGCCGAACTTCGCGATGGCGACGTGCCATCGCTTCGGGCTGGTCGCTACCTGCGCGTTCAGGTGACCGATACGGGCTGCGGCATGTCCCCGGAGATCATTGCCCGTGCAACGGAGCCTTTTTTCACGACCAAGGAGCCGGGCAAGGGAACCGGACTGGGGCTAAGCCAGGTATACGGCTTCATTTCCCAGTCGGGCGGCGCGGTGGACATCGCGAGCGAGCCAGGCAGAGGAACGACGGTCAGTCTTTACCTGCCAGCGGTCGAGCATCCAGCAGCAACGGCCGCCCGGCTTCCGGCCACGGACGTGGCCGAAACGGTCCTTGTCGTCGACGATGAAAGCGAGGTCCTCGAGGCGACCGCCGAGCTGTTTCGCAGCATCGGATATGCAGTCGTGACGGCCAGCACAGCAGCCGAGGCGATTTCCCGCCTGGAGCGGGACAGCGAGATCGACTTCCTCTTCACCGACGTAGTGATGTCCGGAGCAATGGACGGGCTCGAGCTGGCCCGGCGCGCACGACACATGCGAAGCGGGCTTCGGGTGGTCGTGGCATCCGGGCATATCAGCCCCTCGCGCCATGGCGACGGCGAACTTGACGACTTTGTCTTCATTGCCAAGCCCTACCGGCTGGCTGAACTTGCACGGGCGATGCGGCGCGCTGCGGAGGCGTCACGCCGCGCGCAGGACGCTTGAGCGTCATGCCGTGACCGTGTAGGTGTTCGGCCCGCGGGGAGGGCCTGGTACGATGGACGACGCTGTGCTGCGGGGGGGCGCGCGGCACTTGAAAATTTCGGCGGAGGAAACTAAGTTACAGGCAGTTCCGGCAGTATGCGCCAGACGGATGGCCGCATACCGTATTCCGGTTTGCCCGCAGCGCGGCAGTCGAAACGGAGCGCGCAGCCCGTTCTCTGCCTGCTGTGGTCGAAGGAGAAGACGATGAGCCATCTTCCTTCGCGCCCCTATGGACGTCGTTCGTCCACCCGCATGTGTCGCAAGCGCGGCGTGCCTGCCCGCAATCTGCTGCAAACAGCAGATAAATGCGGGGCGGCCCGCTATGGTTTCGCGTGCGTTCCTGCGGCATCGGAATATCCGTGAGGGCGCTGCCATCGCGGCTCGTTCCCAGCCGCCCGGGGTACGCAATCGGTGCCCACCGCATCGCAGCCAGCTAGCCTGTCGTAACGCGACCGAGGCCCTGTCGCGCGGTCGGGTCGGGCGATGCCACGGGCAGAAATTTCGCAATGCTTCCCGGACAGAACTGGGCGGTGTTCAACCGACGCACGCGTCCAGTCCGGACCGGAACTCGTGAGCTGAATCATGAAACCCATGGAGGTCCTGCGCTGCGCGCGTCGCGACAGAAAGACTCGCGCGGGTGTCGCCAGAAGAAAATCGTTGCCGGCACGCGTCGCGGTTCTCGTCGGCGTGTGGTCGGCTGTGCCCGCAGTGGCGAGTCCACCGGGCGCGCCGTTACCTGTAAGACACTTGCTCCGCGTGAGCGGCGAAACGTTCCAGGACAATGGAAGTCGCACGGAGGACGACGCAGGGGGAAGCAGGCACATCCGGCAATCCAGATCGCTGTGTGAAGACACCGTGGCAAGCGACCTCTATGCCCGCGGAGGGCGATCGGCGGCGCCGCTGCTACCCGTCCATGTGGAACAACGCCTGGGGGTTAGCGAACGCGAGGTCTGCCCGAAGATGAACATCCGCCACGAACCGCAGCCTGATGTGATTTTTCCGGTCTCCTGAGATCTGCGCCCGCGCGCTCAGGCGCTCCCGGCTTTACGCCGCAGCATACTCCGCTGCGGCATCGTCCAGCAAGCGGCGCGGATTAAGGTCAAAGCGGCATCGCTGTCTAGCGGACAATATCGGAGAAACATCCGAAGAAACGGGCGCGCTCAGCAAATGCAAAAAGTGGCCGCTGGCGTGGCCTTGGATTTGCGCACCCGTTTGACACTAGACCGGTAATTGGAGCGTCTGGAGAACGAATAGCGTGGCTCTGCGGGATTGCAGACGAATGTGCGCAACTTCCGGAGCACCGCGATCGGCACCGCCGCCGCGCCGTTTGCCTATGTGCGGATGGGAAGGTCGAACCGCAGACGACGTTCGAAGAGGTCAGTGCCCAATCCGCGTTCAGCTTTCCGAATCAATCCCCGCCCCGGGATTCCCTCAGTTTGCTGATAACGGTCACCTACCGGTACGTGGCCTCATTGAGTGCTCTCGCCTGCATGCGGATAGAGGTGGCGCCGCTTGTTCGGACAGGGTCCCGAGATTTTTAAGTGGAGCGTCCGAGGCGATCATGCTGCCGATTTGATCGCTGGCAGCGTCGCGAAGTATGCCTCATCGGGCGTCTGATCCGCCAGGCTCGAATGAGGACGTTTGCGGTTGTACAAGCCGTCAACACAACACCCATATTACCGAGTCGCAGGAAGTTCTCTATCGCTGGCATCCATGGTACGGACGTACGGTGTGGGTTTTCAACACGATAGAGAAGTACGGAGAGACTGTTCTGCGCTGCGCGCTGGATTCGCTCGAGACGTCGCGTGTATCGGAGGTGCCGCAGTGGATGTTCGATCCGCTTGCGTGTTGTCGTATTACTTTTGCCATCCATCCAGTCGTCAGCTGCGAGGCGCTGCATGAACTGAAGTGCTTACTGGCTGATAGGTCGCTTGCCCGCCAGGCGGATATGGTACAAGCCGAGCACCATCCTTTTCTCCGTACAGGAGGTGCTGATGCGACGCGCGACGAGCCCGCAACCGGGCGATCAACTCGACCTGTTTCGTCCATGCCCGAAGACACCACAGTGGGCGCACCTGCCGCCGGAGGTACGGCAGCAGACGGTGCGCTTGCTGGCACAATTGCTGCGGCAACATCGACGCGGGCTGTTCACCGTCGCACACGAACAGGAGGTGTGCGATGAGTGACAAGATCCGGGCACAGCATCTGGCTCGCAAGGCCATGCTGTACGTGCGGCAATCGTCGGCCTACCAGGTTAGCCACAATCTCGAGAGCCAGAAGCTGCAGTACGCGATGGAGGACCGTCTGCATCAGTTGGGCTGGCATGAAGTCGAAGTAATCGACGAGGATCTGGGCCGCTCTGCGGCCGGTACGCAGGCGCGCACGGGCTTCGAACGCATGGTGGCGGAGGTCTGTCTTGGGCGGGTCGGTGCGGTTGCCGCTCGCGAGGTTTCGCGATTCGCACGCAACAGCCGCGAGTGGCAGCAACTGGTTGAAGTGTGCCGCGTCGTCGACACTGTTCTGATCGATCAGGAAACCGTGTACGCACCGAGGCAGAGTAACGATCGGTTGCTGCTCGGGCTCAAGGGCAGCCTGAACGAATACGAGCTGGATCTGTTGCGTCAGCGCTCGCTGGAAGCACGACGGGAGAAAGCCAAGCGAGGCGAACTCGTCATCTCGGCACCGGTCGGGTACCGCAAGACCGAAGACCAGCGCCTGGAGAAGGATCCGGATTTGCGTGTGCAAGAAGCCATCCGTTCGGTGTTCCGTCAGTTCGCCGCGATTGGTTCGGTCCGCCAGACGTTACTGTGGTTCCTGGAACAAGGCCTGCAGTTGCCAGCATGCACACCGCGCGGCGAGGTCCACTGGAAGCGGCCCAGCTACGCCACGGTGTACCAGATCCTGACCAGCCCGATCTACGGCGGCGCGTATGCTTATGGCAAGACGGAATGCACGATCTTCTACGAGGACGGGGAACCGCGCAAACGTAACCGCCGCAAACCGCGAGATCAATGGTTGGCGCTGATCCCCAATGCACACGACGGATACGTTGGCTGGGACGAGTTTGAACGAATCCAGCACCTGATTCACGCTAACGTGCGTCTTGGCGGACAGGCAGGCGCCCCAAAGAACGGCGAGGCGTTGTTATCGGGGCTATTGCGTTGCCGGCGCTGCGCGGGCAAGCTGACGCTACACTACACCGGTAACCAGCATGACGCCTTGCGCTATACCTGTCATCGGGCGTGGCTCGACAAAGGGCAGCCTCGCTGCATCGCCTTCGGCGGTACACGCGTGGATGCGGCCGTTGCCCAGGCGGTCTTGCGGGTAGTTCAACCTGCAGCAATCGAGGCGGCGATCGTGACGCGCGAAGAAGATGCTCATAAGCATGACGAAGTACTGGCTGCATTGCAACGTGATCTGCAGGCGGCACGCTATGCAGCAAATCGTGCGCAGAAGCAGTACGACTCTGCTGATCCGGAGAACCGGCTCGTCGCTGACGAGCTGGAGCGGCGCTGGAATGATGCACTGATGCGCGTGGCGGAGTTGGAATCGCGTATCGAGCAACAGTCGTGCGCATCCGACCAAGTCCCTCCTGCGCAGCCCGAGGACTTTACCGACCTTGCCGTAGCGTTGGAAGCGATCTGGCCGCAAGCCGATGCCCGTCTGAAGAAGCGCATTGTTCGCACATTGATTCACGAAGTCGTCGTCGACATCGACGACACAACAAGCGAAATCGTGCTGGTCATTCACTGGAAGGGCGGTGTTCATACCGAAGTTCGTGTACCGCGCCGGCGACGCGGCCAGAACACTACTCACACGTCACGCGAAGCGATTGATGCCGTGCGTCAACTCGCTCGCATCTGTCCGGATGTGTTGATCGGCGGCGTACTCAATCGCAATGACCTGCGCACCGGTCGGGGCAACTTCTGGACCCAGGAGCGGGTTACCGCGTTGCGCAGTTACCACCAGATCCCCGTATATTCGAGTGAGCGGCGCACAGCCGAAGGATGGATGAATCTGACCGAGGCAGCAGCGTTCATCGGCGTGAGTTCCAGGACCCTCAGGCTCGCAGTCGAGCGCGGCGACATCGCGGCGGAGCACCCGTTGCCCAATGGACCATGGATCTTCAATCGAAATTCGCTGAACACCGACGTTGTCGCTGAGCTCGCTGCGCGCGCTAAAACACGGCGTGGACACCCCACAATACCAACAACACAGCAGGGCTCTCTTGATTTATCAACGACATAGCGAGGTTGGGCACTATGAAACGTACTTGTACAGCTCAATATATTGGCCAATGGAGCGCCGGGCGTGGCTGACCGACTCGTAGGCTCTCAAATAAATCTCTTCGTATTTGATGCTGCGCCACACGCGCTCGACGAACACGTTGTCGCGCCAGGCGCCTTTGCCGTCCATCGACAGCCGGATGCCTCGGCCCAGCACCGCCTCGGTGAAGGCTCCCGCTGTGAACTGGCTGCCCTGATCGGTATTCACGATGTCGGGGTGCCCATAGCGGGCAAACGCTTCTTCCAGCGCTTCGACGGCATGCGCGGCTTCCAGCGTGATCGCTACGCGGTGCGTGAGGATCTTGCGGCTGGCCCAGTCCACCACCGCCGTCAGATACACGAAGCCGCGCGCCATGGGAACGTAGGTCGTGTCGAGTGCCCAGGCCTGGTTGGCCCGCTCGATCTTCATGCCGCGCAGCAGATACGGCCAGACCTTGTGCTGCGCGTTGCGTCGACTCGTGTTCGGCTTGCAGTACAGCGCCTCCACGCCCATGCGCTTCATGAGCGTGCGCACGTGGCGGCGCCCGACCTCGTGGCCTTCCCGGCGCAGCAGGCGCGCCAGCATCCGTGCACCGGCAAATGGGATCTCCAGATGCAGTTCGTCGATCCGTCGCATCAGACGTTGATCGACTTCGCTGACAGGCCGCGCCCGGTAATACGCGCTCGATCTCGCGATACCAACAAGCCGGACTTGCTGCGAAACCGGCAACGCATGGCCACGGTCAATCATCGCTTTGCGCTCAGCCATCCCGCCTTGGTGAGCGCACCGCTTAAAAAATCATTTTCCAGGCTGAGTTGGCCGATCTTGGCGTGCAGGGTCTTCACGTCCACCGGTGGCTCGCTCGACACCGGGCCGGCCGCACCGAACACGTCAGCCGCACGCTCCTGCAACTGCCGTTTCCATTCCGTGATCTGGTTCGGATGCACATCGAACTGCTGCGCCAGTTCGGCGAGCGTGCGCTCGCCCTTGACTGCCGCCAGGGCCACTTTCGCTTTGAACGCCGCTGAGTGCGTGCGTCGGGTTCGTTTCGTCATTTCCTCGGTTCCTTTGCCTGCATTATCGCTGGCTCAGGCCCCGGCCGTTCCACTTATCCCGCTGTCCGATTTTGCGCGACCACCTCTGATATCTGCGGAATTGTCCGGCTCATTGTTGTCCGGCTCATTGGCCGGCAGGCCCCTGGAGAAGCGGACCGGGGAGAGCGTCACTAACGCGTCATAGCGTTCGACAAGGTATCCTAAAAAAACAGGAAGGGCGGGTGAGAGACCTTCTCACGCAGGCCTCCCGTTCTCCTTGAAAAGCGAATCAGAATCCTCGATCCTGATGCCCGCATTGGCCAGGTCGATTCCGCGCGTTATCTGCTCGGTCCAGATCTGGCTATCGGGAAACCAGAATGCGTTTTCGCGTGGAGGCGCGACGAGCTTCACCCGCAGGGAGGGGTTGAAGATTTTCGACCAGGCCGAGAGATATGAAGGCGTCTTGATCAGATACCCGCAATTTGAGAGAAGCAGGCTCGCGACCAGTGCTTCGCGGCCGATTGCGAGTCCTGGATGTCCGCTGAAATGCACGGGCTTCTCGCCTGTCGCGAGCAACGTGGCGGGCGCGACATTGACCGGCACGGCGAAGTTCCAGTTCAAGAAAAAATCAAGGAAAGGCTGCTCGTCGCTGGATACGAAAATGTTGGTGAGATGGGGTTCGTCGGCAAGCGTTCTCTCGACCGTACGGCAAAGTGTATCCCGCTCGATCATATGGGCCTCGAACTTCTTGTCGGTGCCGCGAAAATGGACCCCGAGTGTCGATGCGCCGATACCTAGACGCCGGCGGATGCGATCGACTTCCTCGCGGATCGACGCGGTTGGCCGATAGTGCGACAGGAACAGGGTGCTCGCCCGCTCGAACTCAAGACCGGATTCGTAACGTCGAAAACCCAGATCGCCGAGATCGCTTGCGACGGACGTCCGCAAACGCCGGCACACGGCAACTGGCGCGGTCGACGGCGCGAGTTTTTCAAAGCATTCGGCCAGCCAGTCGATTTTTCCTTGCGCGTCGCCATAACTGCCGCCGCGCGCGGAGACGACCGGCGTCAGACGGTTTTCATCGCAGTACAGCAGGATGCATAACACAATCTGCATCACGGAGAAAAAGCCTGAACTTGCCCGGATCTCTATGACGAAGTAGCCACGGTTGAGGCGCTGCATCGCATGCAGGGAAAGTCGCGCTGGCGTAGTGAGCGCATTCTTGAAGCCTTCGCTGCGCCGGATTCGTCTTGCGAACTCGATGAAATCGTCGAACATGCAAATTCCCTCCTGTCGCCGCAATGTGTCATGGCCGGCCAGCATTACTCCATGGATTCAGTTGCCGCGCGCAAAGGTACGGCATTCTCGAACACTATTTAATTAGCTAATCTTATCAATTCAAAGGACGGCGAGGGAGTTTGTCGAAACTTGCTCCAAGCTAACCGACACCGGCATACATTTTTGGGCGAAAAAAACAAGACTATGTGGGGCGCCGTACGAATCCCGCCCCGTAGCCATCCATCTGGGCATCCAGATCGGTAAAACGGGCTTGCAGCGAGATCTCAGACACCTAACGATGTTCGGCACGAGCCGCCTCAACCTCTGCGAAAGCTAAGGTGGCCCACGCAGGCAGCGGTTCCCTGACCTGCGTGGAGTGCGTCCAGTCGGTTCAAAAGGGGCATGCACATCGTGTTCGCGGGTTGCAGTCAGCCGCGAACTCCCTCCACGCCGTTGAGCCGCGCGCGCCAGTACGAGCTTGTTGCCGCAACATGTCGCGCGCAATCACACAAAAGCCGCCGGTTCTGCAGGAAAGCGGCGGCCCCAAAAGGAAATGCTTCCAGCGAGGGAGTTGCTGGGGTTGCGGAGTGTCGGTGCAACCGTACAGGAAGGTAGCAAGGGAGGCGCTGACCGTCCATGTTCCAAAATTTCGTTGGCGGCTGCAGCAGAGATCTTGTCGCCGATCGCCGCGATGACCGCGCCGACGGATAAAGAAAGGCCCGTCACGTCCGAGGGAGTGTAGCAGGCATGAGAGATCCGGGAGCCGTTGCGATAGCTTCCGGGAACGGCCGCGTCGGGGACGCGCTTGAATGAGACGGTGGCAAACGCATCCAGTGTTGTGCATTGTCCGAATGGCAGACAAGCGTCAAGCGTCGAACAGCACTTGCATGAACCGTGGTGGTCCCGCTTTGGGTAGGATGCCTCTACGGATGACAGCAAGCGGGCTCGCGCACGACGGCCGCTATCGCGTACGGGGGCGAAGTACAAGTGTCGTTGTGAAGGCACGAGGCAATGACAGGACTGGGCCGGTTTCGCCTTGGCTGTTCTCGGCGCGGTTGTTCATGCGTGCAGCCCCTTTGACGAAGACGTGCTTCACATGAGCGAGCTCGGGAATGCCAGCCTTCGCCGCCGGATAACTGCGCAGCGGGTCGGTAGCTATCCTGTGCGGCGCTGGGCCCGAACCCAACACCTCTTCGAAGAAGCGCTTTGCTGCCGCCTTGTCGCGCCGCTTTTATACCGGTACATGCAGATCGGCACCATGCTCGTCGAGGGCACGCCACAACAGATCCAGCAGGGCTGGCAGGCGTTCGAGAGACGCTATGCGGGCACCGGACGCGCGCCATATTTACCTCGCCAGATGTTGGACCTGATCCTGTATGGGGTCAGGCAGGGTGTGCATTCGCGGGCGATCTGCAACGACCCGCAGCAGTAGTCCTCGGTCCGCTTCGAGGATGGTCGCGGGATTCGAGACCACTGCGAAGCGCGCGCTGGGCGGTGCATTCCTGGCTTTCATCGTTTCCTCGTTATCGGGCGACGAATACATGTTTGGCTGTCCGCGCATGGAAACGCAAAGAAAGCTGCGTGCTAACCTGTCCTCTAAAAACCTGGAGGCACTTTGAATGGACCTGGACGATCTGCAGGCTGCCTACGAAGCTTCTGCAGAAGTGAAAGGCAGGTTCGAAGATCAGGTGAATGCGATGACGCGTGGAGGCTCCAGCGATTTCGAATTGCTCACGCGACTGCTTTCGGAGCTCGACGTGGTGCAGCGGCGCTTTTCGGCGATCGCCACGGAGCTGGTCGCCGGCAAAAGGGGCTGGTGATCGGTTTGTCTGCCTTGCGTGGGGATCAGCGCTTGATATCGGCGAGCGCTTTCGTGACCTATGCGATTGCGTCCTGAAAATCGCCCGGCCACATCGCATTGCGCTCCAGCTTGTTCGCCATGTCTTCGGCCACAGCCGCGATCAGGTGCGGCTTCTCTGCGTCTGGGTTGCTCATATTCGGTTCACGATTGAAAGGTTAGGGTCGGGCGATTTGTGCGGTAACGCACATAAGTGGCGGGTTCGCGCTCCGATGAGCGTGCTACGCTTTTCGTTGAGCTTCAGAGGAGCCCCCCATGACAAGCCAACTTTCCGAGTACAAGCCGGGAATTGAGATACACGCGAATGTCTCGAATGATCCGGAGCAAGCGAACTTTACTGGCTGGATCGTGATCACCGACAAAACCAGGAGCGATCACGTCAGGGATTCTCGGGTGACGCCGCGGTGGGCAACGCCCGCAAAGACCCACGAAGAGGCGTGCCGCGTCCTGATTCAATTCGGCAGAGACGTGCTCGAAGGCCGCGCCACTGGCGGCGATTTCGTCAACAACGGTTGACATGACAGCATGTCCGGCGCGACAAAGGCGAGCGTCAGCGGCGCCGTAACCTGTCTTCACAACGGTCAGATCAGACCGGCGACCGGGTTGCTCCGCGATGTGCCATGGTCAACGCCGCCCGACCTGCGGCGACCCGAAAAGGCGGGACGACCGGGTCAGCATCGTGTAGATATCGAGGTACTCGCGGGCCATGCGTCGCGATGTGAAACGTGCGACGAACTGTGCGCGTATTTCCTTGCGGGAGAGAGAGTCGATCCGGGTCAGGGCTTCGACCGCGTCCTGAACACCGTCCACGATGAAGCCCGTCACACCGTCTGTGATCACCTCTGGCACGGATCCCCGATTGAACGCGACCACCGGCGTGCCGCACGCCATCGCCTCGATCATTGCCAGACCAAACGGCTCAGCCCAGTCAATCGGAAACAGTAACGCGCTCGCTCCCGCCAGAAAGGCGGCCTTCTGTGTCTCATCAATCTCACCGACAAATTCTACATGTGGCCGGGACAGCAACGGTTCGATCACGCTCCCGAAGTACGCCTGGTCGGCCCTGTCTACCTTCGCGGCAATCCTCAGACGTTGCTTCGCCCTCGCCGCGATCTCGATGGCCAGATCGACACGCTTTTCCGGGCAGATCCGGCCGAGAAACGCCAGATAGGGAGGGCCCGTCTGCGGCTGCGGTCCGAGCAGATGTTCAGGTAGGCCATGGTAAATCGTGCCGAGCCAGTTGGCCTGCGGAAGCTGGGAGCGCTGCGAAGATGAAATCGAGACGACCGGAGCGTCCGGGAACGCGTCGAACACCGGCTGTAACTCCGGAAGGTCCAGACGACCATGGAGGGTGGAGACGAACGGTACGGCAAGTTGCGAAAACGTGGAGAAGGGCAGATAGCTGAGATGAAAGTGCAGCACGTCAAAGCGGGATGCCGCGCGCCGGACCTTTTCGAGTAGTAGCAGGTGCGGCGCCAGCGGATCACTGATGGACGGGTCAAGCCGCATTGCACGCGGCCACGCGGGTTCGAGATGTGCCTGGGTACGTGAGTCGCCGCTGGCGAACAGGGTCACGTCATGCCCCTCAGCGACCAGCGCCTCGGTCAGATACGACACGACACGTTCGGTGCCCCCGTACAGTTGCGGCGGTACGGCTTCGTGCAACGGCGCAATCTGGGCGATCCGCATCCGGCATCTCCAGGTGGTGGACAGGTACGATTCTTCGTGTCCGCTTGGCCGTTCGCGGACGAAGCGCAACGGGCGGGCCGGCTAACCTTACGCGCGCCCGGCCCGCTGATCGTCAAACCGGCTTTTTCGTGGAGTCCTTCACCGCTTCCCTGACAATCACCGGCACGCTTGCGGGCTTCGCCAGCTGCCTGCTGCACGTCGCTCTTCACTTCCTGCCGTGTGTTACCGGTTACTTGCCGACCGTCTCGATTACGTTGCCCTTTACTTTCGCGGCCGTGCCTTTCACCTGATCCTTGTTCATCTCACCCTCCAGTAGCGAATGTCCAACGCCGGATATCCCTTGCGGGGCTCACTGCGGCGGGCAGTTCACATGCCAATAGCAAGGCACGTGCCGAAACACCGGATTCGTGGGGAACGCAGTCAGCTCGCCTGGTGGCACCCGGTCTCGCAGCAGGTTAGTTTGCAAGCGGTTGCAGCGATAGCCGCCCAGTCGCACTGCGCAGATATGCAGACGCGTGACTTTGGTGCCTTCGAGCGAGACACCCGCCATCAGTCCGGCATTGGTGAGGACGAAAGCCTGTGCCGCGCTGGCTGCGGTCGACGTATCGATGTCGCCATTGGCGCCCACTTCCAGCACCGCGACTGTGGCGTCGACGCCGGCAGCCCAGCCCTCGCTGTTACGGAAGCGGTCGAGCGCATCCTGCGTCATGAACAGGGAGATCAGCGCCTTGAACTGCGCGCCGATCTGCAGGCCGAATGAGCCGGCGGCCGAACTGTAGTAGCCTGCCGTCTGGCCTACCACCCGCAGCGCGCCTTCTCCGTACTGGCCACCCACCCAGAAGCCGGCGGAAATGACCGACGGAAACACTCCGCGCGCATTGGCAACCGGTTCCCGCGACCCGTGCACGGTGCTGTAGAGCCGCGCAAGCGTGGGACTCAACACCGGCATTGATGGTCGAGCGTTTGCCCACGAATCCGCGAGCGAGCCACATTCACGGAAAGCGCTCAGTTAAGTCAGGAACGGTCCCGCAGCGAGACCGAAGGCGATTCGCCCAATGTCAGCTTGTAACTGCGCGCACCACTCTGGAAGTGATCACGATCCGAAGGCCTTCACCCAGCTCGCTGCTGATCCTGCGTCAGTCGGCGGATGCGCTTAATCAAGGCACCCGCCAGAATGCCGCGCTTCAGCATCTCTTCGCGAGACCGAGCCCGATTGTTCTTATCCATTATTCGAAGTCGCATAGGCGACGAAGCCCGCGAGGCCGGCGTCGGCTGCGAGTGGAATGGTGCTTCAGGCGTGCGCGTGGGCGCTCCTGGCCTTGGTGGGCCCTTTAGCGGTCTTTCGGGCCGTAGCATTGGCACGAGCCTTCGTCGCCGTGCTGACGCCACGTTTCGCGACCGTCGCAGCCTTCTTCTTCGCCGCGACAGGCTTCGCTACAGCCTTTGCCTTGAGTTTCGCTTTCAGGCCTTCCTCGGGCTTCGTCAGCGTAAGTTGCAGGCCCATCGCCCCGATCACCTTCATGATCGTCGCGAACTCCGCATTCCCCTTGTTGGAGAGCGCCCGGTACAGCGCCTCACGTGCAACGCCCGACTCGCGCGCGAGCGCCGTCATGCCTCGCGCCTTGGCAACGTCCCCGAGCGCCGCCTGAATCTCGACCGGGTCGCCGCCCTTAAACGCTTGCGCAAGGTACAGCCGGTAGTCCGTTTCGTCCTTCAGGTACTTCGAAGCGTCGAACTCCATCAGCTCGCTTGCTTTCATTTCAATCCTCCAGCTCTTGCGCGATGGCCTTCGCCCGCTTGATGTGTGCGGACTGCGTGGACTTGTCCCCACCGCACAAAATGATCACCAGGACGTCGCCGCGCTGCGTGAAATCGACCCGATACCCCTTACCGACGTCGATCTTCATCTCCGGGATGCCGTCGCCGACTGCACGCCAATATCCGAGGTTGCCTAACGCTGCACGCTTGAGCCGACCGGTGATCGCCGTCGCGGCCTGACGATCTCGTACGCGGGAAAGCCAAGCATCGAATCCGGGGATGATGATCAGCTTTATCATGCGCGCCATTGTAACCCATGAGTCACAATGCATCAACGTGCAGCCCGTCTCGGCCGGCAGAGCAGCCGGGCTTCGCGGCAGTCAACTATGCGCGGTCGCGAACGGTTCCTTCGCCGAACGTACCTTACGAGCTGATTTCGTCGTGTCCCACTACTACAAGATTACCCCGCACACGCAGCTGCCGGGATGACGGATGCTCATCTCAATGGCATACGACCTCGACTTTCCCGTACGTATCGAGCCGGAGCCCTACCCAGTCCGGGCGCGCCGCTGACGCTGGCGCAGTATGGAATTCGTGTGCAGCCCATGCAAACGGGGGCGTTCATGTATATATAAATATAATGATCGAAGTTTGTGTTTGATTTGTATTCCTATATATTTTACATCGGTGCGGTGCTAGTTACGATGCTTCGGACATATCAGTCCTGTAGCGGCTGCCGCGTGGAAGCCACCGTGCGGCACGGCCTCATCTAACGCATCGGTCATGGATGGCGTGTCACCTTACTGGTCACGCGGCGCGAGACACCTGGCATCAGTTAGGCGCAGCTCGCCGTGTCTGTCAAAATAGCGGTATCCGTTCGCCAGTTTCTGCGCACCCCAATAGGCCTTCGCGGGCCGCATATCGCAGGAAAACGTTACAGCAGGCACGACATGGCACACAAGCGATGCGAACATTGCGGCAACCAGACGCCGCCCTGGGACACCATCCACTGCGGTTCTGGCGATGGCCACTATGAGTTACTCTGCACTTCGTGCTTCAATGCCAGGATTGCCGAGTCCGCCGGATTCACCGATTTCGGGAACGTCTGGCTTGACCCCATCCAGCTGATTGACTGCGAGGCGGAAGCCCACCAGTTCCATTTCCAGCTCCGGCTCCTGGGCGCCCGCATTGCGCTGGATGGCTTCGAGCTTCGAGGTGAGCTTCCCGCCGGTTACCGGTTCCAGCTGATCGGCGAAGCTGACGACGATGTATTCGTGCTGCTCGGGCGCCTCGTCGAGAAGATTCGTCGCGCGCTGTCGGTCAGGCACGTCGATTTTCATGAGCGCCGGATCATTGACAGCACGGTGCGCGGGCGTATCGAATGGGACGAATCCCAGCCGGGCCACCTGCCACTCGTGGTCGTCGACGGCAAGGAGGTCTCATGGGACGATCTTGGGCGAATGCTCATGAGCATGGAAGGATGGCAGTTCCGGCTCGAGATCGCTGACCCGAGCGACGAGCTTTGAGTCGCGGTGCCGACGTGGGAAACGGGCGGCCATCCCTGGCCCCGAGCCGGTTTGCGAACCGGCGCCTCGAACGGTTATAACCCAGGCGGAGAAGAGCCATGGTCGCAGTCAGGCACGACGATCTTTCCATGGCGTTCGACTTTGTCAGCTGCGCGGCGCCGATGGAACATAGCGCATATCTTTCGCTCGATACGGGAGAAGTCTACTGGACTTCCGATTCCAGCGAGGCGTTCGATGATGGGGAGATACCTGACGATCTCGAAACCTCTGACCGCTGCCTTGCGATACCGCACAAGAACGAGCTTGATCTCGGAAGCCGTCTCGCCTTGCGCTTTGTCGCACAGACGTTGCCCGCATGTTGCGACCAGGTCGAAGGATTTTTTCGGAAGCGAGGGGCTTATGCGCGTTTCAAGGAATTGCTGGAACGTGAAGGCGTTCTCGAGCGTTGGTATTCGTTTGAAACCGATGCTGTCGAAAGCGCACTGAGGCAATGGTGTGCCGAAAATGGGCTTGAGCTTGTTGAGACGTGACGGGCGCTGTGGGTGTTCGCCACACCAGATGTGCTGAATCCGCGTCCGGCGCGGGACACCGCTCGATCGGCCGTGTGCCATGCGAAAATCCGCGACACTACATCGCGAGGGGCGAGCGCACATGAGGTCTGGTATCGCGTGAAGAGGAGCATTATTCCAACGGAAGAGCAGCAGGCCGTGATCGAGGCGGCGCGTGGCGCCGGGAACCTGAAGGTCAAGGCCTTCGCCGGCGCGGGCAAGACTTCCACTCTCCAGCTCGTGAAGGGCAGCAGCGAAGGCCACCACGATGTGAAGTCTGTTCATTTCCATGCACTCCAAAGAATATACATTCAGGAAAGAAGGCCTAGTCGTCCAATCAGGCGACACCTTCCTGGCCGGTGTCCGTCACCGCTCCGGCGTTGACGAGCCGTGTTATGGCGGGTCGACCTGATTTAAGGCTACGAAATCACAGTAAGCGATGCATCCATCAATTGATGGTTTGTGTGCTCTCGAAGGTATTCCCCACGCGTTCGCATACGGTCGCGGCCCAGGGCGGCATCGGCGCCTCGCTCGGCACGCACTGCGAACGCATCGATGGCTATTCGCCCAACTCAAGCCGCGCTAACGTGGGCAGGGCGTGGGCGGGTTTCAGAACTGTTGTGCGCGTAGAGATTCGAATTCCGCGCGGCACACTTCGCCAAAACTGCCGAGAATGTCGATTGAGCCGTTCGCGAGCATCTCGCGAATCTCGATGAATGTCTTGTCCGGCGCGAGGTAAGTGTCGACGATCTTGCGTCCGATCAGGTCGGCTTCATCGGCGACATTACGCGATGACTGAACCCGCATGCGGCTGATCTTCGCATAGAGGTTGACGAGCGAATGCAGGTCCGGCTCGCCGTGTTGCAGCGCGTCAACGTAGCACTTCGTCGCTTCTTCGATGAACTCCTTGTAGAGTTCCTGCCGACGGGCGCGGTCATGCGCCAGCCATTCCGCGCGAACCTGGGTGCGTTGGGTCAGCCATGAAGCAAGAACCGAAGTCAGGCCGCCAATCGCAGCGCCGACAAGTGCAGCCAGAGCCGAGATAACCGATGCGTTCATGGAGCATCCTCTCTTATTGCTATTCACCGTCATACATATTAGTGCCCGTACGCGCTCTTAGGTTGGCTGTGGATGCGTGAGCAAAAGATAGGTGAAGCCGAAGGAAACGTATTTCGTCGCTATCTGGAAAGCACGAAGCAGCCGACCTTTTGCGCATAGAGACAGAGCCGGCTCGCGCCACGGCACCCTCACAGGTCTCTGAGCACAACGGCAGGCAACGATCAACCCTGAACGCTTGCTGCCCACCCGCGGTAAAGGAGTCCCTTCGAACTAACCGGCAGTCCGACTTGTCAGTTGCACAGCCTGTAGTCGACATTGGCCGATGGTCACGCCAGTGATCGTAAGGGCCGACGACCCGTCTGTGACACTTCCAACGGACGACTGCTGTACTTCGGGAACAGCCATTGATGTCTCGGCATTGACCGTCCGCCTCACGCCCTGAGTCACTCAGTCAAGCTTTTGGAGGGGGAACCGTGAGGTTTGCAAGAAGGGGCGAGCCTCGCTTCCTCAGTGCGTTCAGGTAGATGCTTTCATCGTATCGTGTCCCGGTCTGCCAGCAACGGTCGAGGATGCGTATCCCATTTGAACGCCAGCGCGCGCTCGTCGACAAGCTCATTGATCGCTCGCGTCGCGGACTGGATCTCTACGACCGGACGACGAGGGAACATGATCGGCGGGTCAGGCTTGATCCTTGCGGCACTGCGTGCAAGAGAACTAAACGCGCAGCCGGATTGTGCCGCAGAGATTTCAGATGGCGTGGACTGAAAGCACATTGTCTGATACCTTACGTATCGGTTGCGTCGACACTCCGCAACCTCCAAGCAGCCTCCCAAGCTGGAAGACAATGCTTAGGCCGCCGCACTCCACGGCGGCCTCTTTTCATAGTCACCATCAGCCGGTGCCCGCCTCTTCAGGTGTCTGCAGCCGCGTGAAAGTGGCGCTGCCACGGCTACATCGGGTGGTCGTGCTGTCGGCGCCACCTCCACGGCATCTTCGGGGCGCGCGCACCGGCCGGTTACATCCAATACCTCGATGGCATCGGGGCCCAGCGCGAGGGCGCCGGAGCCGGCACATTGACGCGGTTTTCGGAGCAGCACAAACGGCTGGCCAGGAGCGAGTCGACGGCAGACTCAAGGGCCTTCAGGTCGACGGGCTTGGAGAAAAACACGTTCCACAGCGCTGGCGTATCTTTCGGCGGCAACTCGCCAGATGTCATCACCACCGGAATCGTCGCAAGTGTGGGATAGGACTTCAGCCTCTGGGAGAGCCCGAGGCCGTCCATTCCCGGCATGTGCCAGTCGGTGACAATCAAATCAGGCAGATGACGCCCCGCCAACGCCAGCGCCGGTTCACCGCCATCGGCGAGCAGCACCCGATGACCACTTCGCTCGAAAACAAGCTGAAGCATCAACAGTGATTCATCCTCATCGTCGACCAGCAGAATGAGAGCCATAGCGCAGCAACCGGGACACAATCGATTCTGCGCATGAAGCATGCCGCTTTGCACAATCGCCGGCTTGCGTCCTCGAAGACGCCTTGTTGTTCGTCGTATTCAACGGCGTTGCGCTGGAAGCGGTACTCTATCGCCGGTGCATTTTGCGCTTTAGCGGGAGGGTAACGCCGCTGTCGCCAATGGCTGGAGCGGCTTGGGGACCTTGAATCCCGGATCGGTGCCACGACGTGCAGGGTTCAGGTCGTCGTCTTGGGCCCGGGGCACGGCCATGCCCTCTGCTCGCCAGGCGCGTCCCGCTCCGGGGACGGCGCGCCGGCGACTGGAGTTACTTCCTCCGCGGCATCGTGCAACGGTTCGGCCACCGCTTCCTTCCTCATGCCGCGAAGCCCGGTCCCAAACCATGTCACCTTCTTCTGCATATGGTCGATGTGCGCGTTCCAGCCGTCAGGGTTGCCGTCAAGGAGGTCGTGGTGAACGGTCGACGCCTGCTTGCCCTACGCCCTGCCTCAGTTCGAAGAGGAGCGGGCAAGCTGCGCATGCCTTTATCGATGCGACCACGGCGACGAAGGCATGAGAGTCGCGCACTTTCCGGCATCGACACGGCGCGCGACGAACGGTTATTTTTTCGTGGCGGGTTGGACTTGTTCCACTGCTTGTTTGGTCACCCTGTATGGGGCGGACGCTGCGGCATTCACGTTAGTTTCGGCAATCTCCCGCGCCTGTTCGTCGGCCTTTTTGCTGGCGTCAATCGTCACACTCGTCGCCTCACCGGCGGCCGTCACAGCGGATTGCGACGCGCTCACAGCGGCCTCGCTTCCCGTCGGTGCATTGTTTGCGACCGTGTCGACAAACGGTTGCGCGTCTTGCTGTCGCTGGCTGAATTGCGCCTCAACCGTTGCGCACAAGGTGCTCCTCTTGACCGTTCACGAGGCGTTCAGTGTCGACGCGCGGAATGGAGGCGGCCTGGAAAACAAGGCGGAGGGCCAACCCTGACTGATGCAGTACCGATAGTAGCCCCAAGTCGGGTGGGGACTGCGGCAAGTCGACGCCGCTCGCCCGCGGATGCATAGGCATCAAATATCGTAGCGCCGTAATCTGTGTCGGGTGCTGCATATGCGATGGGAGCCGACGGTGGCGGTGAGGGGGTGCGGGCAGCGCCGGCCGGGGCGGCACCGCAACGTACGTATTGCAGCTTCTCTCGAAAAAGAACTGCGCTGCGCCATCCAGTGTTCATGAGGACGCTTGCGAAGCCCGGAACGGGCACGCCGAACGCGAGTGGCGCGACGGCCACAATGTCTGGCGCGTCCGGGGCGAACACGATGGTCACTCTGGCAGCAAGTCGAAGACTCAGATGCAGAAAAAGCGGCGAGGGACTCGCCAGCTTTAGGTGTCGAGCGACTACTGGTCGCACTGGCGGAACTCACCCCCAGTAGGTTTTATTCATTTCAATACATCGGATGTCGCGTACGCAGGCTGCTGCGCCTCCCGGGATCCAAGCCTGCTCACACCATGGCGCCTTTGCCGTCTTCGCGGTGGGCGCGATGCAGCGTGGCGAGTATTCCCGTGCGTCTGGTGGCTCAAGCAATGCGCCTATGCCACCAACGCAGATTACGGTGGCATACGCGCTGAGCGGCAGATATGGCTGGCATCCCGCGGACGGCTTGCCGAATAGTTTTTTAATGCTCGCTCGGCCGGAACGGTGGGTCGCTTTCTACTGCCTCCTGGGTTGCGGACCAGTACGGCTTCCTGTTGTAGTAGCTGTACGTTGTCTCTCCCCACTTCGCATCTGCCATCGCCGGCCAGTGGTCCTTGTCGAAGCCGGGGTCGTCCTTGAGGCGCTGCGCCGCAATATCAACAAAAAAGCACTTCTGGTCCGTATCGAGAGTTAGCGCGCTCCAGGGGATGGCGTGCAGGCTAGAACCCACGCCAAGGAAGCCGCCCTCGGAGAGCACTGCGTAGGCGATGCGACCATTGCGCACATCGAGCATGATGTGTGAAATCTTCCCGACGTGTTCGCCGTCTGAAGACATCACCTTGGTCCCGTCGAGCGTCGCTGCAGCCATGACCTCCGGCCCCGGGCCGTCGCCAACACCACCGCCCACGATATTCGCTCCGCCTTGGGTGCGACCTCGCGGATTGATTGAGCCCATGATTCCCCTCCTTGAAAAAGGGTGCTTCTGGAATGCGCAAAAGCCATTCCCGCGCGGCCATCATGTCGACGCGCATGCTTGATTCAAAGGAGATGCCATCATGAAAGCGCACGAGCGGGTTCGTGAGGCCCAGCGAGAATCAAAGCTTGTCGATGCCAGTACAAAGCGCGTACCAGGAGTGGCGCGAACAGCGACGTCAACGGACCCCGGAACGGCCCCAAGCAAGACGGCTAGTACCAGTAGCAGCGGGTTGCACGCGGCGTCAACACCGCTACAGGCTCACGTCGACGCGACACCGCCGCCTTTCGACTAGCGATTCGCTGCCGCAATGACTGACGACGGACGTGCCAAGGGCCAAGCGTTGCCAGAACACAGCGCAGCCGTTCTGATCGTCTAGCAGGAGCTGCGCGACGCCACGTGTTCCGACGGGCCTCGCGGGCTGCGCGCCACGCGTCAGTCAGGAACTGGCGACTCTCGCGCCGTTCGGGCGCACCGTCAGCGTCACAGCGCTTCTGCCGTACCGCGTCCCCAGGACGCGTGTCGCTCCAGGCGTTCTACTTCGCTAAGCGGAGCGCTTTTCCTATACTGATAGTGTCGCAATCTGAATAGCGCGACAGGGCCGTATATTCGGAGGACTGCATCATGAACAAGGACCAGGTCAAAGGCGTTGCTCAAAAGATGAAGGGCAAGGTCAACGAGGCAATGGGCAAGGTCACGGGCAGACCGTCCCGGGAACTGAAAGGCGATGTCGAGCAAGCCGCGGGGCAAGCCAGGAAAGATGTCGGTGATGCCAGGGAAGCGGCGAAGGACCGCACGACGCGTCACCACTAACCGCCTGCCCTTGGGGCTTGGGTGAACGCATAGACCAGCGTCGAAGGTTTCGTGTGGCGGCCGCGAAGTTGGTCGCCGGTCCATTTCACGAGACAGCTGTGCCGTTGACGATGCTGTCGCCAAGGCTTCGGCGCGCTGACGACCTTGAGCCCGGCCCAGAAGGCCCCGACGGCAGCAGTTAGCGTGTCGTCTTTGGGTCGGGCCAAGGCCAACTCTTTCGCGCCCCGGGCGCGTTCCGCCCGGCGGACGGCGTGGCCCCAACCGGAATGACGTCCTCCGCGGTATCGTGCCCCCGTTCGTTCAGGACGTTCGGTTTCATCTCGGGGAGCCCCGTCCCGAACCATTTCCTTCGGCCAAAGGACGTTCGGGAGCGAAATGGCGATGTCAGGGCCGTCATCTCCGGTAAATCGCGTCCGGACCGCGGGTGCACTCATCACCGCACAGCTCGACGTCCGCGCGCGCCGGTCACCCGATTACGCTGCGGAACCCCAGCATGCGCTGGCCCAGGCACTGACCACATCCCACCTGGCGATGCTACAAAAGCTGGTCGACGCCGCCCTGACATTATGTGGGGCTGGCAGCGCTGGCATCACGTTGCGCGTACGAGGGGCCGGGCAGAAGTCGTCTTTCCGATGGATTGCGGTGGCTGGCCGCTGTGCGGCTCTGGAAGGGCACCTCGTGGCGACTGACGAAAGCCCCGCTGGTGTCGCTATCGCGTTGAATTCGCCGCAGCTCTTTGCTTTTCCGAAGCGGTACTTCGACTGCCTGGCGAGGATCGTTCCTGAAGTGACTGAAGAACTGATCGTGCCCGTACCTGGCACGCCCGAGGCTCTCGGCGTGTTGTGGGTGATGTCCAACTGTTATCTCCTGAAACCAGCGTCGCCAGAGGACCTGGCTGGAGCGTTGAGGCAGGAGTTCGAGCCGCTCGCACTTGTTCCCGCCGGGGTCTTCGGACATTTGCTTTCTTCTCCCCGTTACCCGCAAATCGTCCTGGCAAGGATAAGAAGGTCTATTCATGGCAACCGCATAGCCAGCCGGTTCAAAAGCGGCATGACTCAGACAGTAGGTAACCAACTGACAGGACTAAATGTCGGTCGTACGTCCCTCGCTGACATCACGGGTAGCGCTCCAATACGGTTCGCGGTTGTAATAGTGATGGACCGTGGCGCCCCACTTTTCGTCCGCCATCGAAGGCCAGTGGTCCTTGTCGAACCCGGGCTCATCCTTGAGTCGCTGGGCCGGGATGTCGACGACGAAACACCGGTCGATTGCATCCAGGGTCAGGGCGCTCCATGGCATTGCGTGCAGCGTATCGCCGATGCCGAGGAATCCGCCGGTCGAAAGGACTGCGTAGGCAATCCGTCCGCTGCGCACGTCCATCATGATGTCGGATATTTTGCCTACATGTTCGCCGTCGGAGGACATCACCTTGTCGCCAATGAGCGTCGTCGCTGCCATTACCTCCGGTCCGGGCCCCATCCCGGGGGTGCTGCCAACGATTTTCGCGCCAGTGTCAGGCGGGGGCATCTGCGGGTCAGGCGTAGTCATGATTGACTCCGGGGGAGAAAGCAACCTGACGCGCAAGTCGCGTGCCAGAAGGTAATACGCAAATGCAATATTCAATCCCGGGTGACTTTGATTTCCGTACAATTTTCCGGCTAGATGCATCCAAGCCAGTCGTGGGATTGCCTTTGGGCCACCAAATAAAATATGTGCAAAAACGGTTGGTTGCGGTCTACCCGCCCGCGCTATAACGCGTCAAAGCTCTTTGTAAGCCGCACCAACTGTCAGATGACACGATAGACGCCTATTCAGCTTGGCCTGACACCGCCGAACCGCAGTTCGTCGTTTGCCTCATGGATGATCTTACGTTGATTCCAACATCGCTGGCGTTCGTGGACGGAGCACGATAGCCCTGAGTCCATTACGAGGAACGAAGCGATGCGCAGACAGGCGAAGGATGGTGCTGTGCAACTGAACTAGGGCAATCCACAAGGTTTGCATTCCTAATTGTATAACATAAAAACAATGACCGAATTACGTGTAGGGATCCATATTAAATGAATTGGACCTCAAATCTCCCTGAAATTGACTTGATAGCTGCTCCGAACGGGTAGGAGAGGGCAGCCATCCAGCAAAATCACGCCAGCCACCACGCAGGCTACGGTCGTTCTTTTCCGGCCAACGCGCGCTCGATCATCTCCGTCGCTTCCGCCGCTCGGTTTTTCTGCCTGGTGACGCTATGCGGCTCGCGGCGTCGTTTCTGTTCGCAACCACACCCAACCAGACTGTTGACCAGACCCGGTTATGCAACGACCAGATCGGCCTCGCGCAGCAGCGCCACAACGGTGCGCCCGGTGGCATGAAGCCGGAACTTGAGGTCCTGCACGAAGACCGCCACCGATACTGCGGGATGGCCATCCTCAATATATTCCAGCAGCCTTTGGACCCGGTTGGCCGGAATCTCCGACCTCGCCACCGCAGCCGGCGCAATGGAAGCGCGCCGGGCCAACGGCCGGCAGGTCGTTCGCCGCGACCACCTGACCGGCCCGGTTCCTGGCAAAAGCCATGTGCGAACCGGAAGCCACCTCCTTTGCGAACCACGAGGGGGACTCGGTCCGATACGACAATGCGACACAGTCATGTAGAACCACCAGAAGTTGCCGCTTGAGCGTTTGTCCGTGTGCGGACTTCATTCTCACCGCGCTGCTGAGTGCGTTCGCCCGGGGTGCGGAGACATGACACCGGAGTTACACTGCTGTAGAGCAGCTGCCAGCGACAGGAGGGAGCCATGATCGATCTCGGCCCGGAAAGCACATTCAGGGGATTGCCTCTGACCGCTGAACAGGATGCGGAAGTGAAGCACTACATCAAGGTGCAAATGCAGCGTCACCTTCCATGGGACACGCCCGAGCTGGACGCCATGCTTCGGGACATGATCCAGCCTCCCGAGATCGCCGATGCGGGAGACGAAATCGAGGCAGACGAAGCGAGGGCGGCCGCCGAGCGCGCGAGCACGTCCATCGACGACGCGATGGAATCCGATGAGGCGAGCGAAGAATGGCAGGCGGCCATCGAATCGGAAAACATGAAGCACCCCAGGGAATGAGCCGGCGGCAGCCACGCTACCAGCCTTCCATGTTCCCGCGATTGCAACCACGCCGTGGCGCCCGCGAAGATGACCTTTGAGCACGGCGAACGTCGAGCGCGACGGGGCTCGCCGCAGGCCCTTGGGCGACAGGACGGGCGGTCAGACCGAGAGCGAGGCGGTAGCGGCGCCGCGCCTGTAACAGCTCACCGGATACAGGCATGGTGCGCCTTCTTGCGCTTGTCCGGGGTGTCGATCCCCACCGGTCCTCGGGGCCGGTGCTCACCCGCCGGAAGGAGTCCCCATAAGGCCACCGGCGAGTTCAAGGATGCGCAGCCCCTGCCAGGTAGACCATTCGTGTGTCTGTCACCCCGACGCCGCCTCCAGTGCGAATGCCTCACAGCACATACGGGACATTCGTGAAAATCGCCGCCGCGATCATCTTCTGGCGAAGGCCTTCAGAACTCGTTGTGTCAAGCACTGCTACACGAGCGTGATATTTGGCAAACGGGTTGCGCACAGCACTGTGCCGCAAGGACGCGCCGACATGACTGTCCGGTCCCTGTCACCCGCCGCACATCATCGATGTCTGCGGCAACCCGACCGGACGTTCCGCACCGCGTGTCGTGGAATCGGCCTCCTGACTGTTGACCAGGCGAGGGAAGAGCGGGACGGCAGTTCTGTGGCGGTGGCGCCGACGACTCAAAGCTCCTCGCCGGGATCTGCGATATCGAGCCCGAACTGCCATCCTTCCATGCTCATCAGCAAATTGCGGCGGATTTTCAGATTTCGGGGGATGGGCTGAAATAGCCATTGTGCGGTGAGGCGCAGAGCGTCATATCCTCTGGTCACGGATGAAGCGTCGGTTGTCGCCTTCGGTGGCGCCTTCGCACGCGTGGAATTTTCCTCATATCTCAAATGATCTGCGCGATTTTCCAAAAAATCCAAACATCTTGATTGTCGCCGGTACCTCACTTGCGGCTTACAGCCTATCGCGATGCTCAAAACGCTTGAGGCCGGCGAATGTATAGACCCCAATTTCAACTCGATGGCCATTCGTTATCAGCTGGGTCGGCCGATTTCACATTGAATAATCTGATAAACTAAAAACGTTACCGGATAATTACGAAGAAAACTACGCACCGGGGGGCTCTATGGCTAGCAAGACGCTTCAGCGCCTCATGGAGGAGGCGCCGCGCGGGCAGCCGCTCGACACGGAAATGCTCAAGGATATGGGCGTCAGCCCGGCACTCGCGACCTATATGGCCAAGTCCGGATGGCTGCAGCGGCTGTCCAAGGGCGCCTACCTGCTCAAGGGCGATACCCCGAGCCGCGACGGCATCATCGCCTACCTCAGCCGAAGGGTTCCGGGTCTTCACGTCGGGGGCAAGACGGCACTCGACTGGCAAGGCGTGCGTCAGAACATCACCTTCCGCGCGAAAGTCGTCCTCTGGGCGCAGAAGCCCTACGAGATGCCGTCGTGGGTTGAGCAGCACATGCGCTACTCCTTCCAGACGACCAACATCTTCGACAACGAGCTGCCTTACGACACAGGACTCAAGCCCCTGCCGGGCGGCAATCCGCACGTGCTCGTTTCCGTTCCGGAACGCGCGCTGCTCGAACTCGCCAGTGACATCGGCAAAGGGCAATCGCTGGAGGAAGCAATCAACCTGATGCCTTCGCTGAGAAATATCCGGCCTGCCGTACTCGAGCAGTTCATGACGCACTGCAAGCGCGTCAAGGTCGTCCGTCTGGTTCGGGACCTGGGCAAGAGCAGCGACTATCCCTGGGGCGAGGACCTGCAACGCTACGTCGAGCGGCTGGGCTCCGGGACGCGGTGGTCTAACGTGAACAAGGACGGCGAACGCCTTACCCTGAATCCAAAATGAACGACATCTATCTCGACACGGTCCGCGGTGTGCCCTTTGATTTTCGTGCAGGTTTCCGGTTAGCCGCGCCTCGGCGCTATCTGGCCTTGCAATGGGGCCCTTAATAAATTTCTTAAAGAATCAGTGGTTTGCTGTTTGGCGCTTCTGGGTTGACAAGAACTTAAAGGTTCAGATCGCGAACGAGCTGTGTCATCGACGATATCCTTTAATTCGCCTTCCGCCAGGATAGGCGAATCAAACTTCAACGTCAGAAGTTTTGCAGGCTTTCCCTAGCGCTGGAAAAAGTCAGCAACGCGGTGAAATGCGGCTTTTGGCGCCCAAGGCGGCATTTGGTTTGATCTCGGGTCGCCGTCGGGAAAGGTCTTGACCAGGGAGAAGCTCATCATGTCCAGGTCTCGTGCCCCTTCGCCGAAGCGATAGCTCGGGAACGAAAAGACGTAGATGAAGACACCATCCACTTCTGCGCCAGACAGGAGTTCCAGTTGTTCTTCCACATATTCGGCTTGTTCTCGTTCGCTTCGTGTGGGAACAATATTGTTGACGAACTTTCCCGTGCCGTCAGGGTTTTGCCCCTCCAATAGCATAAAGCCGCCGGCGCCGCGGGCAGCGGCTCCCTCATAAGCGCACGAGCCGACCTCCATAACGATAAGGGGTTTGCCGATGCGGAAGCGATCGAGACCGGCGACGTACTCCCTCGCCGTCTCCCCGTTTCGGTAGTAGTCGACACCAACAACGTCGAACAGGCGCCAGTCGACGTCCTCCCACGTGCCGGAAGAGTAGGTCACGAGTCCACTAAATTCTGCTCTCACTGCGGCTGTGATGGCCGTGAGAGCGTCATTGAGCATCGCCGACTTCTCCTGAAAGACAGTCGGGACTTTGGGCCCGGTTGCCGCTGCAGCCTGGGAACCAAGCCAGGCAACGCGTTCCATCAATGTTGCACCCGGCAGTATCCCGTCGTTGAACAGGGTGATTTCACAGCCGCAAACAAAGACAATGTTGGCGCCTTCGCCCCTCAACTGTTCTGCGGCACTCGCAGCCTGCGCGAAATAGGCCGGCAGGTCTGCGATCGGCACGTTCATCTTCCAAGGGTTGAAGAAGATGGTCAGGCCGGCGGCATGAGCAATGCGCGATGCTGTCAGCAGACGCTCGATTTCCTCTCCTTCGATTCGGACGGCGTTGGCGTGCAGCGTGGTTGCGATGGTGTTGATATCGTACGAGACGAGCTCCGAATCGAAATGCGCCACGGAGTACGGATTGTTGGCGGTGAACCGAAGGCCCACGTCGTAGACGATGCCACGATATTTCATGTTGTTGGTTCCTTTCGTTGATACGAAACTTGGGAAGGCTGGACGCGCGGCCAACGCGGCAGTGCCTGCAGCAATTTTGAGTAGAGTCCTACGCTTCATCTCTTCGATATTCGTCGGCGCTGCTGTAATGGAGCATTCTTCGTTTTGATGGTTCCACGCGAGCCGCTCGATCCGGATTGCCCGGAATCCGGCCTATTCCCGAGAGAGAGTCGAGCTGCTGTTCGGGTCGGCACGTCCGTGACCTTGATCGGCTGCTGGTTCAACCGTCTTTATGAAACAGCCTCTTTTGCAACAGAACCAGCATGTGGAATGATCGTCTTTTCATCGTGTCCTGATTGGCCCAGGAGAGATCCCCAACCTGGCGATTTTTCGAACGGCGCCAGCGGCGGACGGGAGATTTTCTCGGAGGCCTGTGACAATGGCCGTGGCTCGAGAGATGAAATCATGCGGCGCGTGATGCCCGGATTTGATGCTCTCATGAGCCATTCTAAGCCCGTGAGCAAACTGGCGGGATCGCTTCATCGGAAAGCTCAAAGGCGTGTCCACACGCGCCTTCAGATAGTCTTTTTATCACGTGCCGTGCATTCTGACAGGGTCATGCGGACAAGGGAACTGGGCTCCAGTTGTCCATTGGCGCGAGTCGACTCTACCTGTTTCGAATGGAGACGGGCGAGAAAAACCGTACTTCCTTATCGGCAACGAAGTCCTTGGTCGCATCGTCGTAGACTGCTCGATACGGCTTCTGAGGCTGCTGAGCGAGCCATTCCTCCTGGGATCCGTTCCATACTTCGAAGAGAACCAGCTCGTCTGGCGCGCCAGAGTCTTCGCTCAGCACTGCGCTCACGAACGCTGGTTCTTCGGCCATCGCATGCATCAGTTCGTCGAGATGCGGCACGAACAAGGGCTTCGTCGCGGGAGCGAGCTTGAATCGAACGTAGATAGATAGCATTGTGTGTTCCTCGGTGTTCGCTTTGCAGATGGTGACCTCGACGCAAGGCTGACGAAGGCGACTTTGTCGCGCGGTTGGATGGTGGGACTCGTAAAGAGCACGTCGGCCGATAACGTGATTGCGGCCGTCCGGATACTGGTCGCGAGTTACCCTGCTTATTCTTCGAACTGACGAATCGTCGCGTCGTATGCGCGCGTCGCCATTTCTTCCAGCGGGAGTTTGCGTTCGACTTCGGAGAGAATCTCGACGCCCCAAGGACCATCAAAGCCAGTCGCCTGCACGGATTTGATGAAGCCCTTGACGTCGAGCACGCCTTCGCCCGGCAGGCGACGCTTGTGGCAGGTGTCCATCCACAGTGGCTCGATTGCGTAGCGGTCCGCATCGTCGAGTTCAATGCCCTTGATGAACTCGGGCTTGATCGTGGCAATTTCCTTGAAGTCGATGTTGCCGCGCGAGAGATGCCAGATGTCTAGCAGGAGTCCAGCATTCGCCTTGTTGGCGCCTTCGACGATCGCCTTGCCGGTCTCGATCGTCCGAACGTTGCTGAACGGCATGATTTCGAGCATGACTTGAGTGCCGCGTTTCTCGGCGTCTTCGGCCAGCTTGCCGAACTCTTCCACCATGAGCGGGACATTTGCGGTTTCTTCGCCGATGCCGGGGCCGACCTTGACGATGCGCGCGCGCAGTTCTTCGGCGGCCTTCAGGTAGTAGTAGCGCATGCTGTCGGACGTACGGCGACGTTCGCCGGTCTGGTACCAGTCGACGAGGAACTCGAACTCGACATGCTTGATGCCGTTGGCCTCGAGGATGCGTCGCATCTCGGCAAAGCCGATCTTGTCGGCGGTCGCGTAAATGTCGGAATGAATGAGCCCGATGCCTGACCATCCGGCCCTGGCGGCAGCCTCAACACGATCCTTGAAGCTGAACGGACTGATCTCGGTCGGACCAAACGGATAGACGTCGCCCGACAGCGTGAAATAGGCTGCGACGAGCTCAATATTGGACTTTGACATTTCGACTCTCTCGATAGGGAACAGGGGGTTGACCAGATGGACCCGGCCATCATGAACATCACTATCGCGTAGAAACCCGGGCGGATAAACTCACCCGGGTTCCACTGAATGTAGAGATTTGCTCTACAAAACCTGGTGGCTGTGAGATAGGCAGCCTCGAATCCGATTGTTCGCCTCCGCGCGTCTCATCGACGCGCCTGCAGCACATTTTTCCGCTCCAAGGAAATAACTTTTCGTCGGACCGCATTTTTCTTTCCGCCTGCGCCCCTTACTGTTGCCTCGAAAACATCAGAAACCAAACACTCAATTTTGGGTGTGGTCCAAAAGGAGACAACTCATGATCATCCGCAATCGCATCCTCGCTGGCGTCGCCCTCGCAACGCTGTTGACGACGTTGAGCACCGCCGGGAGCGCAGCAAGCCAACCGCACGTGACATTGCTCATGCCGACCCAGAGCGTCGAATACTGGGCGCTCTACATCAAGGGCTTCAAGAAAGAGGCACAGGCTCAGGGCATCAACCTCGATGTGAAGGTCACGAATTACGACGCCAACGAACAGGCCACGCAGGTCGAGCAAGCCCTCGCACAAAAGCCGGACGTCATCGTGCTCGTCCCGGTCGACTCAAGCGCGATGGTCCCGTCGATTCGCAAAATCGACCAGGCGAAGATTCCGCTCGTGATCTCCAATTCGATGCCGGATCAGAAGTACTCCCGGTACTGGAAGGTGTTCACCGGGCCGAACGACATCAGCAATGGTCAGGCTGCCGCCAAGGCCATGATCCAGGGCTTCAAGAATAAGGGCTATGGTGCGAGCGGCAAGGTGATCGTCATCAATGGGCCGATGGGCACGCCGCCGCAGCTCCAGCGCTACCAGGGGTTCGTCGACCAACTCAAGAAAGATGCACCGGGAATCCAGGTCGTGGGCGCTCTTCCGGGCGACTGGGACGCCGTCAAGGCGAGCGCGGCCGCTTCGGCACTGTTCACCCAATACAAGGATGTGAAGGGCGTTTACACCGAAAACGACGCGCAGCTGCGAGGCACCGTTACCGCGGCCGAACGGCTTGGCCTCGATCCCTCCAAGCTTGTGCTCGTCGGCCACGGCTGCGACCAGTCAGGCGTCGACCTGATCAACGCCGGCAAGGCATACGCCGATGTCGAGCAGTCTCCTTTCGACGACGGCGCGTACGCCGCCAAGGCAGCAAAGATGCTGGCTACCGGCGGTACCCCGCAGGCGCTCCAGTATCTGCCCAACCCGATCGCGACAAAGGCCGACGTGAAAGTCTGCTATTCCCAGCAGAAGTGATCGACGGTCGAGGCAGCAGTCAATTCTGCCTCGCGCGCTCCGGTTATTTCGACGGTCGCGGCACCATGTGCCGCGATCGATATTTGGAGGTTTGGATGAGACGAGAGATTGGTGTCGGCGTGATCGGAACAGGCTTCATGGGAAAGGCGCATGCGCTCGCCTACCGTGCTGTTCCGAACGCCTTCCCGGAGTCGGTGCGGCCGCGCCTTGTCGCGGTGGCTGACGTCAATGAGGCGGGTGCACGACAAGCCCAGGAGCAGTTCGGGTTCGAGCGGGCAACGACGGACTGGAAATCACTGCTCACAGACGACGCAATCAAGGTGATCTCCATCACGACGCCGTGCAGCCTGCATCGCGAGATGGCGCTTGCGGCAATTGCAGCTGGCAAGCACGTGCACTGCGAAAAGCCTATCGCCCCTTCGGCAGCCGACGCACTGGCGATGGCCGAGGCCGCCGCGGCGGCAGGAACGGTGACGCAGGTGGGGTACAACTACATCAAGAATCCGATGCTGGCTCTCGCGCGCCAAATGATCGCGGAGGGCGAGCTCGGTGAAATTACAAGCTTTCGCGGGGTCCACGCCGAAGACTACATGGCAGACCCCGAAATTCCCTACGGCTGGCGAGTGGATCCCGAAAACGGCGCCGGCGCGCTCGCGGAGATCGGCAATCACATCATCGGGCTATCGCGCTTCCTTCTCGGACCGATTGACGACGTGGTCGCGCGGCTCGAAACCGTGAACAAGACCAGACCGGTCGCCGCTGGCGCGCACGAGCGGCGGGCGATCAAGGTTGACGATATTGCCCGGCTGATGGTCACGTTCGCCCGAGGCTGCTCGGGCACGCTCGAAGCGAACTGGGCCGCGACCGGGCGCAAGATGCAGCTCGAGTTCGAAGTCTATGGGACCAGGGGCGCGCTCGTCTTCTCGCAGGAGCGTTTCAACGAACTGCACTTTTACCGCGGCGGTGACGATCCACGTACCTCGGGATTTACCCGTATCGAAGCGGGACCTGCACACCCGCCGTATGCCAATTTTACGGTCGCGGGGGGCCACCAGATCGGATTCAACGATCTCAAGACCATCGAGATGGCCGGATTCCTCGATGCGATTGATCGAGGGGGGCGGGCGTTTCCCGACTTCCAGGAGGCGTGGGAGATCCAGCGGGTCGTAGACAGCGCCATCCAGTCATCCGTCGAAGGGCGTTCGATCGCGATCTGACGGAAAACGGATGCTCCAGCATTTAAGCGGCCTCTGGCGAGAGACTTCGCCGGGGCCGCTTTTTTTGGCCCGAAATGCGTTCACAAGAACGATGCCGATATTTCCGCAGGGAGGAAATATCATTTTTCCGCCCGGCATTTTTCTTTTGGGCGCGACGAAATAACCTTTTGGACAACAACAGCGAAACCGCGGCAGCGGTCCACAACACGGAGACAACGTCACGCCCGAACCTGGGCGCAACGCATCCCACCGGCATTTCTCCCTGTGGTTCCGCACCTCCTGATGAACCGCACGCGCCCGTTGTGCCCGGCGCGTCGACATCGGGATCAGCAGTCTCTTTCGGACCTTACGCGCGACCGCCCCGTTCTGAAGGCGGTGCCGATCCGGGAGTGGCTGGCGGTACGTGATGTTGCGACGCAATAAGTTGGATG
Source organism: Paraburkholderia sp. CNPSo 3272 (assembly GCF_024206495.1). GTDB lineage: Bacteria > Pseudomonadota > Gammaproteobacteria > Burkholderiales > Burkholderiaceae > Paraburkholderia. The sequence continues at coordinate 61,902 of NZ_JAMBPQ010000040.1, forward strand.
CAGGACGATAGGTGGATCGGCGAGGCGACAGACCGATCCTCCATTGGAGGAAGACAATGCTACAAGACCCGACCAGCGGCGGTGCTGCCGTTGAAACGCCGAGCTTGCTCAGCGCCCTGAACCTCACGAAGCACTACGGCGGCGTGAAGGCACTGACCGGCGTGAGCCTCGAACTCGCGCCCGGCGAAATCCACGCCCTTTGTGGCGAGAACGGCGCAGGCAAGAGCACGTTCATCAAGATCCTCGGCGGACTTGTCGAGCCGGACGATGGCTCGATTACCGTGGATGGTCAGCAGCTCAAGCTCGGCCATCGCACCGATCCCAAGCTGATCTCGATTGTTCACCAGGAGCTCGCGATTGTCCCCACGCTCTCGGTGCTCGACAACATTCTCCTGGGTGGCGCGGACCAGCGCGAGATTTACCTGCGGGGCCGCTACCGTGACACGGTTCGAGCGCATCTCGATTCGGTGGGGCTTTCCCACGTCAAACTGGACAGTCCGGCATCGCGACTGAGTCTCGCTGAATGCCAGCTGGTCGAGATTGCGCGCGGCATGTCTCGCCAGGCAAAGGTGCTGCTGCTCGACGAACCAACTGCCACGCTGTCGGACGCCGAAATCGTGCGCGTGTTTGATGTTGCACGACGTCTGCGGGACCAGGGGACGGCGATGATTTTCGTCAGCCATCGACTCGATGAGGTCTTTGCCCTGACCGACCGGATCACGGTTTTCCGGAACGGCCAGCACGTCATCACGAGCAAGACCGCAGACATGACCACCGGCGAGGTAGTGAAGGCGATGATTGGCCGGGAGCTCGTACGTCATCCGGTCAAGGCCACTGAAGGACGCGCCTCCCTGCAGCCGCGCCTGTCTGTCACGAATCTGAGCGTTGACGACAAGCTGAAAGCCCTCAGCGTCGATGTCGCGCCTGGCGAGATCGTGGCGGTCGTCGGGCAGCTTGGATCGGGGGCCGAGACGGTAGTCGAGGCGCTTGCCGGACTGCGCGGCGACATCTCCAGGTCTGTGAGGCTCGATGGTGAGGTCGCAAAGATCGACAGCGTGCGAAGCGCGCTTCGTTGCGGTGTCGGTTACGTGGCCGAGGACCGGGCCGACAAGGGCGTGTTTCTTGACGCTCCGATCGGTATCAACATCACTGCATCGGTGATGTCGAAATTCAGCCGCGCCGGCGTCATGCAGCGGGCAGCTGAGGCTGCGGAAGCGAGGCGTCTCGCCGGGATGTTTGCGATAGACGCGAAGCGACTGCCGCACGAGGTTTCCACCCTGAGCGGCGGAAACCAGCAGAAGGTTTCGCTCGCCAAGGCGGCGGCGCTCGCGCCGAAGCTGCTGCTGCTGAACGAGCCGACGCGCGGTGTGGATATCGGGGCACGCAGCGAAATCTATTCGACCCTGCGGAAGTTGGCGGACGACGGCCTGGCCGTGGTTTTCTACTCGACCGACCTTGAGGAAATCCTCGAACTCGCGGATACGGTGGTGACGATTTTCCGAGGCCAGATGGTTCGTCGCAAGCCGCGGCACGAGATCGATGGCGATACGGTCCTGCATGACATCGTCGCAGGTGGGGGCGAAGCGGCGGGTGGCCACGCTTCGTTCAGAACTCAACGCGTGGAGGCTGGCCATGCATAAAACTGCTCTTGAACCCTCTATGCAGGCTTCTCCTACATTCTATAGACGCTGGGCTTCGGCACTGTTCGGCAGCACGAGTATTCATGCGGGTTCTATCCGCGTTGCAACGCTATTGCTGATCATCGTTGCAGCGGGCGTCGTTCCTCACTTCACCGAATTCGGCAACGTTCAGTCGCTGATGTACTCGGTTGCCGCAGTCGGCGTCGGTGCAGTCGGGATGGCGCTCGTCACACTTAGCGGCAATCTGTTCATGCTCTCGATGGGCGCGACGGCTGCGGTTTCAACGGTAATGTTCGCTGCATTGATCCACCTCGGGCTAGACGTAACCGTTCTCGCAGTCGTGCTTGCTGGCCTGGCGATAGGCATTGTGCAGGGCGCCATCATCGCGCTGGGCCGGGCCAATCCGATCATCACGACGATCGCGACCTCTTCCATCATTCTCGGCGCGGGCGTCCTCTATACCGGCGGCCTTACCGTCATCGGAAATGGCGATGCAACCTGGCTTGGTCAAGGCAAGCTCTTTGGCTGGTTGCCGACCCAGATCATCGTGCTCGCCGTTTTCGTGATCATCGGGAGTTTCATACTTCAGAAGACGCGTATCGGACGGGAGATCAGGCTCATTGGCATGCGTTCGGAGGTTGCTCGCATCGCGGGTCTGCGCCTGATGGCGGCCACCCTGTTCTGCTACGGATTTGCCGGTGCGGCGGCGGCGCTTGCCGGGTCGCTCATCGCATCGTCGTCGGCGCAAGGCAATCTCACATACGGAGTCGACCTCGACTTCAACGCAATCGCCGCAGTTCTGGTCGGTGGTATCTCGATCCGGGGCGGACGCGGCCAGATCTCGGACGCGGTTACCGGCGCCATCTTCCTCGCCGTGATCAGTAACATCCTGCTCGTGAGCGGCGTGAGCTACGAGTATCAATTGGTCGTCAAGGGCATGGTGGTGCTGGGGGCGGTCGTGTTCGGTGCATTGCTCGCCCGTCTCGGGCCGAGCAAGAAATAAGCGGAGAGCGAAATGAATCAATCTCAACGTCTTCTGAATCTTGTGATTCGTTCGGTCCTGCTAATCGGCATGCCCGTGTACTTCGGCCTGACCGTCGATCACTTCTTCTCAGCGGCCAACCTGTACGCGATTTTCCAGGCGTTCGCTTTCCTCGGCATCGTAGCGCTGGGCTTGTCGGTGACGATGGTCGCCGGTGAGTTCGACCTCAGTGTGGCGGCGCTTGCGACGGTCGCGGGCCTGATCACCGTGAAGTTTGGCGGCGATAGTGCGGTGCTTGGCCTGGTCTATGCCGTCTGTTTCGGGATCGTGGTGGGTATCGCGAACGCAGCGCTTTTGCCCTGGCTTGGCGTCTCGTCGCTTGTTACAACCGTCGGTTCGATGATGTTCCTCACGGGCGTCGGATACTGGTTAGCGGGCGGGCGCGTCCTGAGCTGGGCGAATCTTGATGTGAGCGACTTCCTGGATCAGAACATCTTCGGCATCTTCTCCCCGCGTAGCCTGATTACCATCTTCTGCTATGTGGTCGTATCGCTGTTTTTGCGATTCACCACGCTCGGTCGGGACATCTACGCGGCGGGCGGACACCGGAAGGCTGCCGTCCAGAGCGGCGCGCGAGTCGGTGCTGCCCTGACAGTGGGCTTTGCGATCTCTGGCAGTCTTTCCGCGCTCGGCGGCGGACTGCTGTCGCTCAGCCTCGCCACCGCGTCTGCAACGATGGGTAGCAATATCCTTCTTCAGGCTGCATCGGCGGCCATTGTGGGCGGCGTGGCACTTGAGGGGGGAATCGGGTCGCCACTCGGCGTGGCAGTTGGCGTGTTGATCCTCACGGTGCTCAACAACGGTCTCGGCCTGCTCAATGCGACCTCGACCCAGATCCTGTTGGTCAATGGTCTGCTTCTTCTGATGGTCGTGCTGCTCGACGGCCGTCTGGGCAGCGTGCTGGCCAATCCGTTGGCACGCCTGGCCCGGGCCCGCTCCGCGAAAGGCGCGAGCGCCTGACGGAGTGCGAACCGGCGGTTGTGAGAATGCCGGCGTGCTGCAACGTACGTCGGCATTCTGGTGTGGAAGTGGAAGCGACTTGCGCGTCAGAGAGTCTGCGAATCCAAGGTATGGTGCGGATACTGCAGGTTTAAGGGGCGAACGTCATCCAGCGCTTCTCGAGTTGCTGCGACCTGACGCGCTCGACAAGAAACTCGCTGAAGACCCGGATCTTTGCAGGCTGGTATCGGCGGCTCTGGTAGGCAAGATTGATCGTGAGCTTTGGCAGTTGCCAGTCTTCCAGGACGGGGACGAGTCGTCCTGCGACGATGTCGTCGTGAATGATGTACATCGGCTGGATGACGATGCCCAGACC
>NZ_JAMBPQ010000005.1 GCF_024206495.1 Paraburkholderia sp. CNPSo 3272
ACCAGCCGGCGAATCTGCCGGGTCGTCAGCCCGAGCCGCTGCGCTGCGCGCAGCGGCTTGAGCCGTGCGTCCACCACGTCCTGAATGAGCTTCAATCTGTCCAGCTCGCGCATCGTCATTGTTATCCGTTCTGTTGCCGCCATTAAAGCTCCCAAACACTGGATTCCCAGCGATCTGTTAGCTTACGATCGTCCAAAAAGCGGACATCTGAACTTGGCTAAAAGCGGACACTACAACTTAGCCCGTACACCCCAAAAGATTGATAATTTGCATTATGTTAAATAAAGGATAGCCACGTTTCCAGCACCACTCTCCGCGCGATCCGACTCTCTCAGCGCCTTTCATCCATTTGCTGGTCAACGACACCTGCCTGGGCCGGCGCTTGCAGTCGCCAGCACCCACAAGCCCCCGAGGATCACTGCGGCACCTGCGCAACGGGTTCCGGCGTAGCGGGCTGCGCCGGAGGTGTTCCGCTCGCCGGTTGCGGCACGCTCATCTGCTCGGCCTGCACGACCCAGCCGCCGCCCATCGCCATGTAGAGGTTGACGAGGTTCGTCAGCGTCGCGGCCCGGGTCTGCGTTTGCTGCAACTCCGCGCTGAACAGATTGCGCTCGGCGTCGAGCACCTCCAGGTAGCTCGTATAGCCGCCCTCGTAACGCAGCCGCGCGAGCCGCAGGTACTTGCGCAGCGAGTCGACCTGCTGGCTCTGGATCTCGAACTGCTCGCGTGACTTCTGCACCGAGACCAGCGCGTCGTCGACCTGCTGGAACGCCACCTTGATCGCATTTTCGTAGGCGAACAACGCCTCTTGCTGACGCGCCTCGGCCTGCTTGTTCTGACCGTAGATATTGCCGCCCGCGAAGATCGGCATCATGGCCGAGCCAGCAAACGACCACACCCGCGCAGGTCCGGTGAAGAGACTGGAGAACTGCGTGCTGGCCGAGCCGAACAGCCCCGTGAGCGAGATCTGCGGGAAATACAGCGCGCGTGCCGCGCCAATCAGCGCATTTTGCGCAACCAGATTCTGCTCGGCCTGCAGCAGGTCCGGGCGGCGTTCGAGCAGGTCTGACGGCATGCCCTCAGGCACGGCGGGCGTAGAAAGCTCCACCAGCGCGCGGCCGCGCAGGATCGGCTCCGGATTGCTGCCGAGCAGCACCGAGAGCGCGTCTTCCTGCTGTGCGATCTGCTGCTCGAATTGCGGGATGGTCGCCTTCGTCGCCGCATAGTCGGACTGGCTCTGGGCAAGTTCCATATCCGAGGTCTGCCCGAACTGCTGGCGCAGCGTGAACACATGCACGGAATCGGCGCGACTCTCCGTTGTGCTCTTCGCGATTTCGAGCTGCGCGTCGAGGCTGCGCAGCGTGATATAGGACGTCGCGACCGATGCGACGAGCGTCAGGATCGTCGCGCGGCGGCCCTGTTCGGCCACGTTCACGTTGGCACGCGCGGCCTCCGTCTCGCGGCGTACCTGGCCAAACAGGTCGATGGTCCAGAAGGCCGATATGCTCGCCTGGTACTCGTTGAAGACCGGCGAGACGCCGGCCGGTATCGGCGTCGGGCCATTCTGCGATGCGCGCTCGCGCGCCGCGCTGAAACCTGCGCTCGCCTGCGGAAACAGCGCCGAACGCGTGCTCACGAACTGGCCCATGAACTCGCCGACACGCGCGGCCGCCTGTTTCACGTTGAGGTTGTTCTCGAGCGCGGTCTTCACCAGGTCGTTCAGCACCGGGTCGTCGAACTGCTCCCACCACGTGGTGTTGGCGACGTCGGCCACGTCCGGGTACGCAAACCGGTACGTTGCCGGCACGTCCACTTTCGGCCGCTCGTAGTTGGGCCCGAGCAGACAGCCGTTGAGCAAGCCGATGAGCAGGACTGGCGCAGCGACGCGCGTGAAGGCTGCGGCACGCATGTCAGTCGTCCTCATGACGGGCAGACGGCGTGACGGTCGGCGACCCGGGACCGCCCGAAGCCGGTGGCGGCGTTTCGCTATCCGGCTTGGGAGTTTCCTTGCCGCCGCCCTTACGCGAGCCAAGCGACTCGATCCCCCAGTAGAACATTGGAATGAAGAACACAGCGATCGCGGTGGCACCCAGCATCCCGCCGATCACACCGGTACCGATCGAATGACGGCTGTTTTGCGAGGCGCCGAGCGCGATGGCGAGCGGCACACAGCCGAGGATGAACGCAAGCGACGTCATCACGATCGGCCGCAGGCGCTCTTCCGCGGCGACGAGCGCGGCGTCGTACGGCGTCTTGCCCGTCTCCCGGTTCAGGACCGCGAACTCGAAGATCAGGATCGCGTTCTTCGCGGCGAGCGCGATCAGCATGGTCAGCCCGATCTGGAAGTACACGTCGTTGTTCAGGCCTCGCAGCAGGATCGCGAGCAGCGCACCGAACAGCGCGAATGGCACCGCCATGAGCACGCCGAGCGGCAGCGACCACTTCTCGTATTGCGCGGCGAGGATCAGGAACACCATGACGATCCCGAACACGAACACGAGCCCCCCGGCCGAACCCGACTTGATCTCCTCGAACGCCTCCCCGCTCCACCCGACGGCGTAGCCCGGCGGCATCTGCGCCGCGAGTTCCTTCAAGGTGCCGATTACCTGGCCCGAGCTGTAGCCCGGCGCCGCGTTGGCCGTAATCTTCACCGCCGGGAAGTTGTTGAAGCGCGTGATCAGATCGGGGCCCGTGACGTACTTGTAAGTCATCACCGCCTTGATCGGCACCATGTTGTTCGAGCGGCTGCGCACGTAGATCTGGTCGAGGTCGGCGGGCGTGAGCCGGTAGCGCGGATCGGCCTGAATTATCACCTGCCAGAGCCGTGCGTCCTTGTTGAACTGCGAGACGTAGAGCGAGCCGAACATCGTCTGCATCGCGCTGTACACCTCTTCGACCGGCACGCCGAGCGTCTCCGCCTGGTCGCGGTCGACGTTCACGAGCAGCTGCTGCGAACTCGCGTTGAACGTCGACGTCACGCCGGTCAGCTCGGGGCGCGCCCTCGCCTTCGCCATGAAGTCCTGCACGACGCCCGCAAGCTGCTGAATCGAGCCGTCCCCGTGACTTTCGATCCACATCTCGCTGCCGCCCGTCGTACCGAGACCCGGAATGGACGGCGGATTCACCGGGATGACGAGGCCCTCCTGAATTTTCGAGAGCGTTTCGTATGCCTTGATCAGCACCGCACGCGCATTTTGCTCCCTGATGTTCGAGAACTTGTACCGTTCGTCGAAACCCCTTAGGCCTACGAAGAACGTGCCCGCGTTGTTCTTGTTCTGGCTGTCCAGCAAGCTGAAGCCGTTCACGATCGTGATACTGCTGACTGCGGGCTGCTTCATGAAATAGTCGGTGACCTTGTCGCCCACGTCCGCGGTCCGGTCGAGGCTCGCGGCGTCGGGCATGACGATCGCGCCAAGCAGATAGCCCTGGTCCTCGGGCGGCAGGAAAGCGCCTGGAATCGACTTCCCCATCATGACGGCGAGCACGATGACGGCCCCGAAAACAAGAAGGCCCAACACGTAGCGCCGGATCATGAACTGCACGGCGCGCCCGTAGCCGGCCGTCATCCGCTCGAACTGATGGTCGAACCACCGGAAGAAGCCCTTTTTCTCATGGTGCGTGGGCTTGAGCAGGATGGCGGCAAGCGCAGGCGACAGCGTGAGCGCCACGATGCCCGAGAACACCACCGAGATCGCAATCGTGATCGCGAACTGCTTGTACAACTGTCCGGTGATGCCGCCAAGGAACGCTACCGGCACGAACACGGCGCACATGACGAGCACGATGGCGATGACCGGGCCCGACACCTCGTCCATCGCCCGCTTGGCCGCATCTTTCGGGCTGAGCTTGAAGACGGTCATGTTGCGCTCGACGTTTTCGATCACGACGATCGCGTCGTCCACGACGATGCCGATGGCGAGCACCATCCCGAACAACGTCAGCATGTTGATCGAAAAGCCCAGCGCCGCCATCCCCATCGCCGTGCCGACGATCGACACCGGCACGGCCAGCACCGGAATGAGCGTCGCGCGCAGGCTCTGCAGAAACACGTACACGACGATCACCACCAGCACGAGCGCTTCGAAGAACGTATGGACCACGTCGGCGATCGACGCACGCGTGAATTCCGTCGTGTCCATCGCGACCTGATAGTCGAGCCCTTCGGGAAATGAAGTCTTGAGCTCCGCGAGCGTCTCGCGCACCTGCTTCGAGACGTCGAGCGCATTCGCGCCCGGCTGCTGGTAGACCGCGATGATCGTTGCCGGCTTGCCCTGGTAGGTGGTGCGGTTCGAATAGCTCTTCTGTCCCAGCTCGGCCCGGCCGATGTCTTTCAGGCGGACGATCGCCGCGCCGTTGCTCGCTGCGCGGATGATGATGTTGTCGAACTCGGCGGCCGTCGCGAGCCGCCCGGTGGTCGTCACCGCGAACGACTGCTCGACCGGGTCGCCGGTCGGCGCCTGGCCGACGGTGCCGACCGCGAATTGCTGGTTCTGGCCGCGTACGGCGTTCTGCACGTCGCCTGCGGTGATGCCGAGCTGCGCCATGCGATCGGGTTTCAACCAGATCCGCATTGCATAGTCCGGAGTGCCAAAGATCGACGACTGGTTCGCGCCCGGAATCCGCTTGATCGTGTCGAGCACGTAGACGTTCGCGTAATTCGCGATATAAGTTGGATCGAAGCGCTCGTCCGGCGAATAGATCGCGATCACCATCATGAAGGCGTTCGACTTCTTCTGGACCTGCACGCCCTGCGACTGAACCTGCTGGGGCAGCTGCGGCAGCGCGAGGTTCACGCGGTTCTGCACGTCGACCTGGGCGAGCTCCGGATTGGTGCCGATCCCGAAGAACACGTTGAGCGTGTAGTTGCCGGTCGACGAACCGGACGAATACATGTAGATCATGTTGTCCGAACCGTTGACCTGTTGCTCGATCGGCGCGGCCACATTGTTCGCCACGACGTCAGCGCTGGCCCCCGGGTAGGTCGCGGAGACCGTGATTTGCGGCGGTGTGACGTCCGGATACTGCGCGATGGGCAGCGCGAGCATCGTCAACGCGCCGCCGAGCGTGATCACGATCGAGATGACGGAAGCGAAGATCGGCCGGTCGATGCAGAAGTGCGAGATGTTCATCGAGTCGCCCCTTACTGCGACGCGGCACCGGTTTTGGCCGGCGCCGCCGCTCGCTCGCCCCCGCTCACCTGTGGCGCCGATGCGCCGCCCTTCTCCACGACCGTCTTGCCGCCGGTCTGCGTCGAGGGGAGCGTTCCGGCGACCTTGAGCGGCACGTCGGCCACGACGCGGATCGCGCCGTCCACCACGATGCGCTCGCCGGCTTTCAGACCGTCGTTGATGAACCAGTTGTCGCCGCTCCAGTCGCCGACCTCGACGACTCGCTGTTTTGCCTTCGACTCGTTGTCCACGACCCAGACGAAGTGGCTCTTCGCGCCTTGCAGCACCGAGCGTTGCGGCACGAGGATGGCATTCGGCCGCGTGGCGCCCGACACGCGCGCGCGCACGAACTGCCCGGGCCGCAGCGTACCCTTCGGGTTCGCGAGCGAGGCCCGCACGAGGAACGTGCCCGTGTCGGTGCTGAACGCCGGGTTCGCGAAGCTGATGGTGCCGTGCTGCGGAAATTCCGTGCCGTCGGCGAGGATCACGGCCACCACGAATTCGCTATGCGGCGGGAACAGCAGCTTGCCCGCCGCAATCTCGTCCTGAAAGTGCAGCATTTCGTTCTCGGAAATGCTGAAGTTCACCCAGATCGGATCGAGCTGATAGACGAAAGTAAGGAGACCAGATGAATTGGCGATCAGATAGCTGCCGTCCTGCTGTCTTGCATAGCTCGCGAGGCCATCCAGCGGCGATTTGATCGTCGTGTAGCCGAGGTTGAGTTCCGCGGTCTCCACCTGCCCTTGCGCGGAAATCACCGCGGCCTGGGCCTGCTTCTCGTTGCCGACCGCATCGTCGAGATCCTTCTGGCTCAATGCCTGTTGCGCGGCGAGCGGCTTGACGCGGGCAAGATTCTGCTGCGCTACCGTGAGCCGCGCCTGCTGCTGCGCAAGCTCGCCCCGCGCCGTCTGCAGCACGGCCTGAAACGGCTTCGGATCCATCAGGAACATCGTCTGGCCGGCCTTCACCTTGTCGCCTTCGGAGTAGGTCCGCCGGTCGAGAAAGCCGTCCACGCGCGCACGAATTTCGACTTCGCGCGAACTCTGCGTTTGCGCGGTGAACTCGAGCTGGACCGGGGTGTCCTGAGCCGTGACCGTCATCACCGTGACTTCCGGTGCGCCGAGCGCCGGCGGCCCCGATGCCTTCTTGCAGCCGGCGAAGAGCATCAGCGCAATGGCGACGAAGATTAGCGGCAGGCGGTCCCGGCGCGCCGCAAGCGGGAGTAACGGTCGATGCTCGGGAAAAAACGGTCCGCTCATGAATGGCCTCCCGCAACGCGCCGGACCCGCGCATCGCCCCGGTCCGTGCGCGCCATGGTCACCTCTTCGTTGCCCGCTTACTGTTCGCGATCCGGATCATCAAGGATCCACACACTACGCTGGACGCGGCGCCGGTTGAGGCAGGACGGGGCCACCCCGACTTGCCGCTCCCGGACAATTGCCCACGCCGGTTATGACTTCCTCGATACAACGCGTCCCGATGAATTGCGCGAACACCGGAATGATTTTTTATTCTCTGGTTGAGGGCCGCGCGGCGCTTGTAGTCGTCAAGTTTGGTAGCCGTCCAGAGCAAAAACAATGGGACTTTGGTCCGATATCCCGCCAAGCACGCCTTTTGTCTGTTCACGGCGAGGACGCAGCGGTTGTCAGGGCAACCGCCACGCGGCAAGCCCAGCTCAGAAGGCCGGCGCAAACCGGCTAAGGGACTTCGCTCAACCGTTGAAGTTGAAAGCCACGCGGGGAGCGTGGCCCGATGCTGTCAATTGCAACCGTGACTATTCGCTGTGCGATAACAGGTGGTGCCCCCGGGCCCTCGCGCGACGCCCTTTCCGTTCGCCGTTTTCGCTTCGCCACCACGATTGTTTTGGGTCGTCCGGACACCATTCTGATTCGTCTGGGATGTCCAGGCGGTGCCGGTATTCCGGTTATAACCGCCCGCGGAAGACCCATTGCCACACACTGTTCGTCCTCGGTTGTTGGTCGCGCATTCCGCAAATGCGCTTGAACTGATCATTAAGCAAGCCACTAGCAACAGGATCTTCATGGCGGTCTCCCGAAGGTTCTGCCAAAACGCGACTGGCGCATGATCGACGAAGCCTTGATCACCATCCCGTCGCCGTCTCAAAGAGTGTAGGTCGCATGCCAACCTAAGGCCACCGACCCGATACCACTGCCCCTCGTTAGGGGAAACCCCTCTTCCGGAATAACGATATAAAGATCAATTATTTGGAAAACGCATTCTTACAGCGTCAGAATGTGATTTACGAATTCTTGTGCATCCCAATATCGACCGGAAGATGGAACTACGCCAGCTCGAAGCCTTCGCCGCAGTGGTCACGACCGGCAGCGTCACCGCCGCCGGCCGCCTGCTCGGGCGCTCGCAGCCAGCGATCACGCGGTTGATCCAGGAGCTCGAAACCGAGGTCGGCTATGCGCTGTTCACGCGCAACGGCCCGCGCGTCACCCCGACCGAGCAAGGCATCCTGCTCTATGAGGACGTCGAGCACGTGCTGACGGGCGTGCAACAGATACGCAAGCGCGCCGGACAAATCGGCCGCGGAGAAGGCAGGCCGCTGCGCATTGCCGCGACGTCCGCCCTCGCCGCCGGGCTCGTGCCCGTCGCGCTCGCGCGCACCGATCTCGCTGCGACTGCGCAGACGATCCAGCTGCGCAGCATCCCTCCCGAACAGGTCGTGCACGATGTCCTCACCGGCGCGGCCGACATTGGCGTGGCGAGCCTGCCGCTTGAACATCGCGGCGTGGTCGTGCACTGGATCGGGCAATCCGCGTGCGTTGCGGCGCTGCGCGACGACGATCCGCTAGCGCGCTGCGAGCGGCTGCCGATAACGGCCTGCGAGGGCCGGCGCATCGTCACGATGCAGAACCCGTATCGCCTGCGCCGCCGGCTCGATCATGCGTTCGCGCAGGCGGATGTTTCGCCGGCGGGACTGATCGAGACGAATTCGTCGATGAACGCGCTGACCGCGGTTCGCGCCGGTCTCGGCATCTCGGTGCTCGAACCGGTCACGGCGTACGGCATGCCGCTGGCCGGCGTCGCGATCCGCCCGATCGACGCCGACATTCCGTATTTCTTCGGCGTGATCTCGCGCGACGCCATCGCGCTGCCCCCCTCGGCCGTGACGCTCATCGACGCGCTCGCCGAAGCAGCCCGCACCGTGCTGCCCGATTTCGCGCTGCGCGCGAGCGCCGAGCACGCCCAAGTCCTGCAGTCGCTGTACGGCGATCTGCCCGCCACCAAGGAATCGTTGCCGTAATGAATCCGACCACCCCATCGTCCGCAGGTCTCGCCGCGCTCGAAGCCCGTCTGCGCGAGGATCTCGCGTGGCTCGAACTGCCCGCGAAGCGCTGGATCCCCGAACGCACCCTCGACGGCCGGCCCTTGATCGACGTGGCGATCGTGGGAGGCGGCATGGCCGGGCTTGCGCTGGCCGCCGCGCTCGGCCATCTCGGCATCGACGCCGTGATTTTCGATCAGTCGCCGCGCGGCTTCGAAGGCCCATGGGCCACCACCGCGCGCATGGAAACATTACGCTCTCCGAAACAGCTGACCGGCCCCGCGCTCGGCCTGCCCTCGCTCACGTTCCGCGCATGGTTCGAAGCGCAGTTCGGCGGGCAGGCGTGGGACGCGCTCGACAAGATTCCGCGCCTGCAATGGATGGACTATCTGCGCTGGTATCGCGATGTGCTCGACATCGACGTGCGCAACGAACACCGCGTGACCGCCATTACGCCATGCGAGAACGGCAGTGTCGCGCTGTCCGTCACGAGCGCCGCCGGCAGCGAGACCGTCCATGCGCGCCACGTCGTCCTCGCGACGGGCCGCGACGGCCTGGGCGGCCCTGCCGTGCCGGCCTTCGTGCGCGATCTGCCGCGCCGCTTCTACGCCCACTCTTCCGATGTCATGGGCTATGGCACGCTGCGCGGCAAGCGCGTCGGCGTAATCGGCGCGGGTGCATCGGCGATGGACAGCGCGGCCACCGCGCTCGAAGCCGGTGCGGCCTCGGTCGACCTCCTGATCCGCCGCACGGACATCCCGCGCATCAACAAAGGCAAGGGTGCCGGCAATCCGGGCCTCACGCACGGCCATGTCGCGCTGCCCGATGACTGGAAGTGGCGCATCCGCCACTACATCAACGTGCAGCAGGTGCCGCCGCCGCGCGGCAGTACGCTGCGCGTGTCGCGCCACGCCAACGCCCGCTTCAACCTCGGTGCGCCGATCACCGCTATCGAACGGGTGGACGACGAACTGCACGTCAGCACGCCCAAAGGCGACTTCGCACTGGACTTCCTGGTGTTCGCAACGGGCTTTCGTATCGATCTGGCGAGCCGCCCCGAATTCGCACCGTTTGCCCGCCACGTCCGTGCGTGGAAAGACCGCTACGCGGCGCCTGCCGGCGACGACGACGTCGAGCTCGCCGATTCGCCCGACCTCGGACCGGTGTTCGAGTTCCAGGAAAAGACGCCCGGCGCGTGTCCCGGACTCCAACGCATCCACTGCTTTTGCGCGCCCGCGACGCTCTCGCACGGCGCACTGTCGGGCGATATTCCGGCTGTCAGCGATGGTGCGAAGCGGCTCGCACAAGGGCTTGCCGCGACCTTCTATCGAGAGGATGTCGAATTGCATTACGCCAATATGGAGGCCTTCGCCGAGCCGGAAATCGAAGGCGACGAATGGACGCCCGCGCCACCGCCTTCGGCCCTCGCCGAGCGCGAAGCGAAATGAGCGCGTGAATCTGCAGTTTTCCGGAGTTGACCATGACATACGACACTGACGACATCGTCGATCGCGTTGCCGGGCTGGCGCCCGACTCGGGCACGCATGCGTTGCGGCACCAGCGCGCCAAGGTAGTGGAAGCGACGCAGGGCAGCTACGACGCGCTGTTCGACCCCACGCTGGAAGGCCTCACGCTGGTCGAGCGGCTGCTCGTCGCGCTCTACGCGAGCCGCCTCGCGCCCTCACCGGCGCTCGCGGCCCACTACCGCGCGGAACTGGCCGCGCACGAAGTCGATGCAGCGACGCTCGCCGCCGTGGAAACGGGCGCGCCCGAGGATCTCCCTGCGCCGCGCCTCCGCGCGATCCTCACGTTCACGCGCACGCTGATCGAAAATCCGGTCGCCGGCGACAAGGCCGCGCTGCAGACGCTGCCCGCCGCCGGCCTGACGACGCCGGCTGTCGTCGCGCTCGCACAGCTGATCGCCTTTCTGTCGTACCAGACGCGCCTCGTCGCGGGTCTGCAAGCCCTCAAACAGCTGGAGCGCGCATCATGAGCGACGTTATCCGATCGCACGGCTTCACGAACGAATCGCTCGAATGGGAGGCGTGGCTCGACGTTGTCGACCTCGACCAGGCCACCACAGGTCAGATCGCCGTTCTCGAGGAAAGCCATCCCAAGGCCAAAGCCTCGGACTACTACCGGTTTCTCGTCCATCAGCCCGAAATCCTCCGGCAGCGCTCCGCGGCGTTCAACGCAATCATGTACGCGCCCGGCGGCTTGCCCCGCGCGGAACGTGAACTCTCGACCACCGTGGTTTCGCGGCTCAACGGCTGCGTGTATTGCGCGTCGGTGCACGCCCAGCGTTTCGAGCAGCTTGCCAGGCGCAACGACGTGATCAGGCAGGTGTTCGCCGATCCTCACAGCGCCGGCACGACAAAGCGCGAAGAGGCGATCGCCCGCTTCTCGGCCGCGTTGACCGAGCACCCGAACGAGATAGAGGCGCCCCAGTTGCAGGCATTGCGCGAGGCCGGTCTAACGGACGTTGAAATTCTCGACCTGATCCATTCGATTGCCATTTTCGCGTGGGCGAACCGCCTGATGCTCAATCTCGGCGAACCCGTGTTTCCCGAGCCGATACCCGCCTCCTGACCGACCAACGCTGGACCGTCCTTCAACCAATACCCGGGGATCGCCGATGGGCACTCAATCTGGCATCAAGCCTGTCATCGTGGCCGCCGTGCTGGCCAATGCGATGGAGTGGTTCGACTTCACCATCTTCGCCGCGATGACGCCGATCATCAGCAAGCTGTTCTTTCCGGCCTCGCACGGCGCGGCGGGCGGGGATCTGAACGCGATCCTGCTGACCACGGCCCTGTTCGGCGCGGGCTTTTTCATGCGGCCCGTGGGCGGCGTGCTGCTCGGTCTCTACGGGGACACGTATGGCCGCAAGGCGGCCATGACGCTCGGCATGGGCATCATGGCGCTGGCCGCCGCGATCATGACCTTCGCGCCGACGTATGCCACGGCCGGTCTCGCCGCGCCGCTCCTGATGCTCGCGGCCCGGTTGCTGCAAGGGTTTTCGATAGGCGGCGAATTCGGCACGTCGACCGCGTTCCTGATCGAACTGGCGCCGCCGAATCGCACGGGCTTCTACGGCTCGTGGCAGATGAGCGGGCAACTCATGTCGACGATGCTTGGCGCCGCGCTCGGCATGGTGGTCACGCAGGTGTTCACGCCCGAGCAGCAACTCGCCGGCGCGTGGCGCATCCCGTTCGCGGTGGGCCTGCTCATCGCGCCGCTGACCATCTACCTGCGCCGCCACGCAACCGAAACCTATGCGCGCATCCACGCAACGCCGCACACCCGCGCAACCGAAGCGGCCGCCGTCAAGCGCGGACTCTCCGACTATCTGATCGGGATGGGCATGGTGGTCGCGAGCACCGTCACGTTCTACGTCACGTTCGGCTACACGGTCACCTATGCGAAGCAGGTGCTCAAGCTGCCCGTTTCGGAAAGCTTCATGGTGCAAATGATCGCGGCCATCGTCATGCTGATCGTCACGCCGATCGCGGGCGCGCTCTCCGACCGCTACGACCGCAAGACGCTGCTGATCGGCTCGCTGGGCGCCTACCTCCTGGCGATCTATCCGCTCTATGCGTGGATCGTGGCGGCGCCGTCCGTCTCCCGGCTCCTCGTCGCTCAGATCGTGATTGGCGTGTTGAGTGCGACCTTCCTCGGCGTCTACTGCACGACGCTCGCCGAGATGTTCCCCAAGCGCACGCGCGCGACCTCGCTCGCGGTGGTCAATAACGTCGTCGTCCTGATCTTTGGCGGCTTTGCGCAGACCTTCGTGACCTGGCTCATCATGCTGACGGGCTCGCCGCTGGCACCGGTGCTCTACGTGATGATCGGCATCGCGCTCAGCCTCGTGGCCGTTGTGGCGCTGAAGCCCGGTCATTTCAGGCAGGGCAGCGCAAACGCCGCTCAAACCATCGGGTGAGGCAGCGCGCTTTTCCGGGTTGAAGGGGGGCGAGGATGCGGCGACTGGAGCATGCCGTGACGCGGCCCCTCACGTCACCTTCCGGTCGTCAGGATTCCGTCGCCGTCCGAGGCCGTCTGTGCGTTCGACGTGTTCCCTACACGCTCGATCTGCACTTGCATCGACCGTGCGTCGGTGAGTCCCAGCGCCTTCGCCGCGGCATACGACAGATCGATGATCCGGCCTTTGACGTAGGGGCCGCGATCGTTGATGCGCACCACGACCGACTTTCCGGTTGCCACCGATCTGACGCGCACATAGCTGCCGAGCGGCAGGGTTCGATGGGCAGCAGTGAATTCGCCGGTGTTGAAGCGTTCTCCGTTTGCGGTCTCATGGCCCTGGAACTTCTCCGCGTACCAGGATGCCTCGCCGGACTGAATCACCTCGTGCCGCATATGACAGGCCTCATCCCTGCACGCGGCTTGCCGGGACGCCATCTGTCCGCACGCTGTGAATAACGCACAGATTGCGAAAACACTCAAATAGCGCAGTGATGGCGTGATGGACCACATGTCAGTCGAATGAGCGATGGCTCAACGTTCTCGAAGAGGCAGAGCATACCGCATGCCCGGTCGACATAAAATCCTGGCAATTTTGCAGGTTTCATGCAACGGGCTCGTAAGTGCGGCCCTCATTTCGCGGCAGATCCCCGAAAAGAGCCCCTCGATGCTGAGGAAGGGGCTCGTCACCACCGGGACTTATTGGCCGAAGTAAATCGGCTTCATGCCGTCACCGGCGGTGGGCGCACCGGAAGACGAGGCACTGCCTGCCATCCCCCCATAACCGCTCGCGCCGTTCTGCGCGGCCACGCGCGCTTCGGCAGCCTGAATGTCGGCTGGATAGTTGGTGTTGTCGCCGTCGCCTGGGCGGTAGCCCGCCTGTTCGAGCTGGATAAGCTCGGCGCGGACCTGCTCAGGCGTCACGGCGCTGTTCGATTGTGCAAACGAGACAGCCGGAGCAGCCATGATGGTAAGGATAACGAAGGTTTTACCAAGAGATTTCATGATGAGGTTCCTCTAACGATTGCCACGTAGGGTGCGACAAGCTTGAACCGATGCGCAGGTTCAGTACGCTCCCGCTAATTTTCCCGCGCCCCCGCTGGCCTCCATTACTCGATGGAGGCTTGATTCCCCGTTCGTTGTGTCCGCCATGTTCTTGTTTGCGCTGCCCAGCGGCCTGTATCGAATCCCCCCGAAGCGCAGGCCGCTCCGTGGGTCCGCTGCCACCATGCGTGGTGATCGAAATTGCGCAGAAAATCGGCGCGGCGGCGCTCACGGAGGTAGTGCGCCGTCACGCCGGCAACAGCGATCGCAAGCGCCACCGTGCCGGCAGCCATACCCAGCCAGGTTGGGTCCACGTCAGCCTCCCGATTGCATCCGCAGCGCTCGCGCGCTCCATGTGTCCTTGGGCGCTCAGCGTTGGTAGCAACCGTCGCCGACGGGGTTTCCCTGAGCAGGACGGATGCCGGAACGGTCAAGCGCCAAGCCGCCTGCAGCACGTTATGCAGATGTCATGCCATCCGGGAGCGATCCGCGCGGCGCCCTTCCCCACGTGCATCGCGGCGATGCGAGTCTGGGCGCGACCATCACCTGGCCGGTCGATGTTGGGCAATCGCCAACAGGCCCGCCGCGGCGCGCGGCAGTCGGCCAGGTACGGTCATTCTTGGGCAGCCTCGCGCGCGGCGATCCGCGCATCGAGCGCCGTGCGCAATGCGCTCACCACGTCGGCCCATTCGCCGCGGCGCGTTTGGCGGAACAGACGCGCATCGGCGTACCACGGGCTGTCGTCGCGATTCAGCTGCCAGCGCCAGTCCGGTGTGAACGGCAGCGCAATCCATACGGGCTTGCCGAGGGCGCCCGCCAGATGCGCGACCGCCGTATCGACGGCGAGCACGAGATCGAGCTGCGCGACAAGCGACGCCGTCGCCGAAAACGTCGTGAGGCGCGCGCCGACGTCGATCAGCCGGCCGCGCTGCACGAGGTCGTCCATGCACGCGCGGTCGCGCTCGCGCAGTTCTTTTTGCAGGGAAACGAAGCGCACATCGGCGTCGAACAGGGGCAGGAGTTCCGCAAGCGGCATCGAGCGATTGCGATCGTTCACGTGCGTCGTACTGCCCGACCAGACCAGGCCCACGCGCAGCCGGCGATCGTCATTCTGTTCCTCGCCGATCACTTCGGACCACGACGCGCGTGCTGCGGCGTCGGCGCGCGCATCGAGATACGCGCCCGAAGTCGCGAAATCCGCTTCGCGCAGCGCGAGTACGTGGGGCAGGCTCAACATCGGCACGTGATAGTCGAATGCTGGCAGCGCGGACGAATCGCCGATGACGCTGGCCGCGCCCGCCACGTTCTGCAGCAGCGGCAGCAGGGCGTCCTGCACGCGCACGATCACGTTCGCGCCCTTCGCACGCAGGCGGTCGACGAAGCGCACGAACTGCAAGGTGTCGCCGAGACCTTGTTCCGCGTGCACGAGCACAGTCTTGCCCGCAAGCGGCTGGCCCTGCCACTGCGTCGCGCCTGGGAAATCGTGCGTCATCGTGCCGTCGCGCCAGCGCCATTCGTATTCGCGCCAGCCGTGCTCGAATTCGCCGAGCAGCAGATTGGTCTGCGCGCGATTCGTGCGCGCCCCGGCGTCGTTCGTGTCGATCGACAAGGCCTTCTTGAACTGGCGCAGCGCGTCGTCGAAGCGATGCAGGTCGCGCAACGCAACGCCGAGATTCACGTAGGCGGCGACGAAATTCGGCTTGAGTTCGATTGCCCGCCGATACGCG
Source organism: Paraburkholderia sp. CNPSo 3272 (assembly GCF_024206495.1). GTDB lineage: Bacteria > Pseudomonadota > Gammaproteobacteria > Burkholderiales > Burkholderiaceae > Paraburkholderia. The sequence continues at coordinate 15,213 of NZ_JAMBPQ010000005.1, forward strand.
TCGAGTTCCTCGTCGTAACGGCCCAGCTCGCCAAGCAGCGTGCCACGGTTGTAGTGCACTTCCGCCGAACGCGGATACCGGCGCGCCAGGCGCGCGAGATGCACGAGCGCGGCCTCGGCCTCCTCCAGCTGGATAAGCGACATGGCGGCCCCATGCAGCGCTTCGACGTGATCGGGCGCGAGCGCCAGCAGGCGTTCGTAAAGCGCGACGGCCTGGGTGTGACGCCGCGCGAGCTGGCAAATGCGTGCGGCCTGCTGCAACTGATCCGGAAGCGTTGCGGCCGGTTGGGCCGCGCGCCACGCGTATTCGGCGGCGCCCGCGTAATCCTCGCGCGTGGCGTAGACAAAGGACATCGCTTCTAGTGCTCCCGCGTGATCGGGATGCGCTTGCAGGATCGCTTGCAGGTCGTGCTCCGCGGCGTCGATGCGGCCGGCGGTGAAATGCTGCTTCGCCTGGGCGAGCAGCGCGACGATGGTGTCAGTCATGGGAACGCGGGGGCTCGCGCCCGAATGCATGGAAGAGGACTCAAGGCCGCATTTTAACTCAGCCGCGCCCGCGGAGTTCTTCGCACCTCGTCGCCGGGAATCATGATAGCGAACGGCGCAGTCGATTTGAAACGCGGAACAACGTGTATTTCTTCGCGTTATTCATTAACGGTAATAATCAGGAATATGGATCACAAAATGTTTCCAGAAATTACGGTAAAAATGCGATAAATGGCGCGTTTGTACCAGTGCATGGTCGGTGCGGAAAGCCCCTGTTTTACTTGCCATTTCGATCGATCTGGCTGCCGACGTAATAGTCTGGAACAGGTAAGGAAATGTTAGCCAATAATCGTGGCAGCCATGCCACAATTTCTGAAAATCATTCCGGATATCGCGTTATGCTCCGCGCTCGCTCGCTTCCGAGTGAATAACAAAGCAATGGAGTTACGATGAAAAAGTACGCCCTTTCCGCCCTCGCAGTTGCCGCGGTCTCTTTCGCCAGCGCCGCACACGCGCAAAGCTCGGTCACGCTCTACGGTTTGATTGACGCGGGCGTCCTGTACACGAGCAACCAGTCGGGCAGCTCGAACGTGCAACAGTCGAGCGGAGCGCTCAACGGCAGCCGTTGGGGCCTGCGCGGTAGCGAAGACCTGGGCGGCGGCCTCAAGACGATTTTTGTGCTCGAGAACGGCTTCAGCATTTCGACCGGCGCGGCGAAGCAAGGCAGCCGCATGTTTGGCCGCCAGGCCTTTATCGGCCTATCGAGCGACCGCGCCGGCGCGGTCACGCTGGGTCGTCAGTACGACAGCGTGGTGGACAACCTCGGCGGACTGTCGCTCAACGGCACGCAGTACGGCGGCACGCTCGCCGCGCACCCGTACGACAACGACAATCTCAACAACTCGTTTCGCGTGAGCAATTCGCTCAAGTACCAGAGCGTGAACTACGGCGGCCTCAAGTTCAATGCGCTGTACGGCTTCTCGAACGCCGCAGGCGGCTTCGCGAACAACCGCGCATACAGCGTCGGCGCCACGTACTCGTTCGGCGGCCTAAAGGCGGGTGCGGGCTATCTTCAGTTGAACAACTCGGGTTCGACGATCAACAGCAGCGGCGCGGTCAGCGACGACGCGACCTTCACCGCATCGCGTCAGCGCACCTATGGCGCCGGCCTGAACTATGCCTTCGGCGCGGCCAACGCGGGCTTCGTGTTCACGCAAACGCAGTTGAGCAACCTCACGGCCATCAACTCGTCGAACGCGGGTGCGACGACTTCGTTCGCCGGCAACAGCGCGCGCTTCAGCAACTTTGAAATCAATGGCCGTTATGCGTTCACGCCTGCAATCACCGTGTCGGGCGCTTATACGTACACGGACGCGAGCCTGGACGGCGTGAATCCGAAGTTCCATCAGTTCACGCTGCAAGGCGACTACGCGCTTTCGAAGCGCACCGACCTGTACGCCGAAGCCGCGTATCAGCGTGTCGTGGATGGCGAAGGCAAGATTCACGCGGACATCATGGGTGTTTCCGCGTCCGATTCGAACTCGCAAGCCGTGGCGACCGTGGGTATCCGCCATCGCTTCTAATGCGGCGATCGCTCGCAACGTGAGCGCCGCGCCAGCGGCGATCTGAACACGGGCAGGCAGACGCTTCGGTGTCTGCCTGCCCGTCTGCTTTGGCAATTCCCTTTAAAAGCTCAATCTATCGCGGCATCAAGCTGACTCGCAAGCTCGTTGAGATCGTCCACCACGAAATCCCATGCCTGCTCCGCCTTCAGGTCGGTTTTCTGATCGGGACCGTGCTCGGTCGGCCGCACGACGAAAGCGGTCGAAAGGCCCAGCCGGCGCGCAGCGGCCAGGTCGCCGTTATGCGCCGCGACGAGGCACAGTTCGGCGGGCGTGAGACCCAGGATGTCCGCCGTCTCGGTGTACACCTGCGGCGATGGCTTGTAAGCGCGCACCACTTCGGCGCCGAGAATCGCATCCCATGGCAGACCGGCGCGCCTGGCCACATCCACCATGAGCCGGATATTGCCGTTCGACAAGGGGGCGATGATGAAGCGATGTTTCAGGCGATTCAGCGCCTCGACTGCGTCCGGCCACGGATCGAGACGATGCCAGGCCAGGTTGAGTTCGTCGATCTCGGCGTTAGTCGCGCCGGCGATACCGCTGCGCGCCAGCACCTTCACGAGATTCTCGCGATGCAGCACGTCGAGGCGCGCGTAGGGCCGGCGTCCGCTGCGGATTTCCTCCATGGAAGGCGAATACTCGCGCCGCCAGGCGTCGGCGAACTCGAAGGCATCGAGGTTCGGCGCGTGGCGCTGCAGAAAAGCGGTGGCTTCCCTCGCGACGCCGCTTCTCCAGTCCACAACGGTGCCGAAGACGTCGAATACGAGGGCCTTGATTTCGGTGCGATTCGTCATAGGGGCCAGAATCTGTAGTGATCGGAGCACGGCATGGTGAACCGCCTCGGCCAATCGGCAAAGCGGCGCAATACGCATTGAAGCACTCAAACCGGAATCGCGCTGATTGCTGCCCTACTACTCTGCGTGCTTCAGGCCGCTTCGGCCTCCAGCTCGCGCCCCGGAATCGCAGCGAGCAGCGCACGCGTATAAGGGTGGCGCGGTGCGCGCCAGATGTCCTGATGGTCGCCGCTCTCGACGATCTTGCCCTGTCGCATGACGTGCACATGGTCGGCGATGTAGCGCACGACCGAAAGATCGTGCGAGATGAAGAGCATGGAAAGCCCCAGCTCGCACTTGAGTTCGACGAGCAGATTGAGGATCTGCGCCTGGATCGAGACGTCGAGCGCGGATACCGGCTCATCGCAGATCAGCAATGCGGGTTCGAGCACGAGCGCGCGCGCAATACCGATGCGCTGACGCTGGCCGCCCGAGAATTCGTGTGGAAAACGCGCCAGCGCCGCCGCGGGAAGCCCCACTCGCTCGAGCGCCGAGCGCACACGTACACGGCGCGCCGCCGCGTCGCCAACCCCGTTCACGGCCAGCACGGTTTCGAGAATGTCACCCACGGTGCGGCGCGGGTTCAGCGACGCATAGGGGTCCTGAAAGACCATCTGCACCTTGCGCCGCAATGGCCGCAACGCGCGCTCGCGGAGCGGGACGAGTTCCGTGCCGTCAAGCGCGATCGAGCCGCCCGCAACCGGCACGAGGCGCATGATCGCACGCGAAAGCGTGGACTTGCCGCAGCCCGACTCGCCCACGAGCCCGACCGACTCGCCCCGGCCAATGTCGAGCGAGACGCCGTCGACGGCGAAAAGCGCCGGCGCGCCATGGCGCTGCGGGTACGCCACACGCAGGTCGCGCACCGCGAGCAGCGGCGCAGCGTCCGTCGCCTGTAGGCTCGATGCCGTGCGCTCGGGCACCTTGCGCGGCACCACCACGAAGCCCGTCTCTTCGTCGGCGTGATCTGCCCGATCGGCCGTTGCCGTGTGGCGGATTTCCGGCAAGGTCCACGAGCGGTAGTGCAGATCATCGGCGAGATTGAGCGAAGCGCCGAGGAGCCCTCGCGTGTAGGCGTGGCGCGGGCGCGCAAAGAGATCCGCCGTCGGCGCTTCTTCGACCTTGCGCCCGGCCAGCATTACCGCCACGCGGTCCGCATGATCGGCCACGACGCCCAGGTCGTGCGTGATCAGCAGGAGCGACATCGACAGCTCCCGGCGCAGCGCGTCGAGCAGTTCGAGAATGCGCGCCTGGATCGTGACGTCGAGTGCGGTCGTGGGTTCGTCTGCGATCAGCAGACGCGGGCGGCACGCCACGGCCATCGCGATCATCACGCGCTGTCGCTGGCCTCCCGACAGCTCGTGCGGATAGTCGTCGAAGCGGCGCTGCGGCTCGGGAATGCGCACGAGATCGAGCAATTCGACGGCGCGCGCGCGAGCGGCCCGGCGCGACAGCGCCTCGTGCTGGCGCAGCGTCTCCACGACCTGCGCGCCCACGCTGAGCACGGGATTCAGCGAGGTCATCGGCTCCTGAAAGATCATCGAGATCTGTTTGCCGCGCAGTTCGCGCACCGCCCTGGTCGGCAAGCCCAGCAGTTCGCGCCCTTCGAAGCGCACGCTACCCGTGACGCGCCCGGGCTCGGGAACGAGCTGCATGAGCGAAAGTGCCGTGGCGGATTTGCCGCTGCCCGACTCGCCCACCAGCGCGAGCGTCTCGCCAGCCGCGATGTCGAAGCTCACGCCGCGCACCGCTGCGTGCGCCCCGAAATTCACGCGCAGATCGCGCACTTCCAGCAGTTGGCTCACGTGACACCTTTACGGTCGTTGCCGCTGCCGCGGATTGAGGGCTTCGGTCAGGCCGTCGCCGAGCAGATTGAGGCCGAGCACCGCGAGGACGATGGCCGCGCCGGGAATCGCGGTGAGATACCACGCCGTGCGCAGCGAATCGCGTCCGGCACCGATCATCGCCCCCCAGCTCATGACATTGGGGTCGCCCATGCCGAGGAACGACAGCGACGATTCGATCAGGATCGCGCTCGCCACCATCACCGAAGCCGTGACGATCACGGGCGGCAGCGCGTTAGGCAGGATTTCGCCGAAGATGATGCGCGTGTTGCTGAATCCCTGGCTGCGCGCCGCGAGCACGAAATCCGAACGTCGCAGCGAGCGAAATTCCGCGCGCACGATCCGCGCGACCGTAGGCCACGATGCAATGCCAATGGCGAGCGCGATCACGACCACGTTGGGCCGCCCGATGGCCACGAGCACGATCACCAGCAAAAACGACGGCACGGTCTGGAACAGCTCGGTGAGACGCACCAGCGCGTCGTCGACCAGGCCTCCGAAATAGCCGCCGATGGCGCCCACGAGCGTACCGATCACGAGTCCGATGCCTGCCGAGGCCGCGCCGATCAGCAGCGAGACGCGCGCGCCATGCGCGATGCCGGCCGCTACGTCGCGCCCGAGCGAATCGGTGCCGAGCCAGAATTGCGGGTCGCTGCCCGGCCATTCGAACGGACCGCCCACCATGTCGAGCGGGTCGCCCGGATAGAGCCGCGGCGCGAGCACGGCGAGCACGACGAATGCCGCGAGCAGCACAAGGCCGGCGCAGGCCGAAGGATTGCGCAACAGCGCGCGCCAGAAAGCGTGCCCGGCGCGGCGCGTGGTTGCGCTTTCGCAATCGGCGCCGCGGCGGCCAAGCAGCGCGAACGCCAACTGACGCCGCCACGGCGAACCCTGGCTCTCGGCTGCGCGTCGTGCGTCTACCGGCAGCTCCGGCGATTCGAAACTCATTGAGGTTCCTCCGTTAACCAACGCGCGGATCGAGCCACGCCTGCAGCAGATCGACCACGACGTTCGCCACGATGACGAGCAGCGACGACAGCAGCAGCACGCCTAGCAGCACGCTGAAGTCGCGCGCCAGCACCGCGTCTAGTGCCAGGCGGCCCAGTCCTGGCCAGCTGAACACGGTCTCGGTCACCGCCGCGCCGCCAAGCAGCGTGCCGAAATGCAGCCCCACGAGCGTGGTGAGCGGCATCAGCGCGTTACGCAGCACGTGCCGCACCGTCACGCGCCACGGATGCAGACCTTTCGCGTGCGCCGTGCGCACGAAGTCCTGGCGCTGCACCTCGATCATCGCGGCACGCGTAATGCGCGCGTAGATCGCGACGAAGAAGGTGGCGAGCGTCGCCGCGGGCAGCAACACGTGCCTCGCGACATCGGCGACGTAGGCGAAGCCGTGCAGGTCCGCCCCGATCGTGATGTTGCCGCCGCTCGGCAGCCACCCTAGCCGGACCGCGAACAGAATGATGGCGAGCAGGCCGATCCAGAATCCAGGCGTCGAATAGAACAGCAGCGCGAACACCGACAGCACGCGGTCGGGCCACTTGCCGGCCCAGTGCGCCATCACGGCGCCGAGCGCCACGCCGACGACGAGCGCGAGCGAAAGCGCCGCGCCCATCAGCAGCAAAGTGTTGGGCAAGCGCGAAAGAATCAGCTGCATCACGGGCATGTCGTAACGCGGCGAGTAGCCGAGGCTGAAATGCGCGAGATGCTTCAGGTACGTCCCGAGCTGCACGAGCAAGGGCTGGTCGAGCCCGAACTTCGCGCGCAGCATCGTCATCGTTTCCGTCGTCGCGGAGCCGGCTTCGCCGGCGATCACGTCGGCGGCGTCGCCCGGCATCAGCTTGAGCAGGAAGAAGTTGAGGATCACGATGCCCAGCACCGTGGGCAGCGCCTGCCAGGCCGTGCGGCGCAGGATCGTTCGCCAGCGGTCGCTTTGGCTCATCGTTGGGCTCCGTCAAGGGTGCGATGCGCGTTTGGCACGTGCTCAGGCACTTAGCCACACATCGGCGAAGTTGCCTTCCAGGCCCTGCGCGCTCACCGTGTGATCGTGCACGCGCCGGTTGGCGAGCGTGACCATGCGCGGCGCGACGAGGTTGAGAATCGGCAGATCGCGGTAAACGGTTTGCTGGAACTGCTTGTAAAGGCTCACGCGGCGGCTTTCGTCGATTTCGACCGACGCCGCTTCGAGCAGACGGTCCGCTTCCGCGCTGCTGTAATGCGGCGCATTCGAGAACGGCACGCCGGGGCGGATATTCTTCGACCAATAAAGGCGCTGCACGCCCACGGCCGGATCGAACAGCGTGTTGACGCCGATGCTCGTGAAATCGAACTGGCGGTCGGCGTAGACACGCTTGAGGAACGACGGCAGATCCTGCGAGCGCACCGTGACGTCGATACCCACGCGCGCGAGCGCCGATTTCACGTAGCCGGCCTGGCGCTGATACATGTCGCCATACGGCAGGTAATCGTGCGTCAGCCTGAAGCGCACGCCATCCGCGCCGCGTGGCTTGCCCGCCGCATCGAGCAGCGCCTCGGCCGCGTGCGGGTCGAACGCATAGGGCGTGATCTGCGCATCGTGATATGGCGAAGCAGGCGTGATCGGCGTGGGCGAGACGTCCGCATAACCGTAGGCCACGGTTTTTTGCACGACCTGCGGATTGATCGCGTGCGCGATGGCCTGGCGCACGCGCGAATCCTTTAGCACCGGATGATCGAGATTGAAATCGATCTCGGCCAAAGGCTCGAGGAAGCGGTAGCCGCGCGTTTCGGTCACGAGCTGCGGCAGTTGCGTGAGGCGCGGCAAGTCGGTGAGCGGCACGGGGTTCTCGCCGCCCAGATCGAGCGCGCCGGTTTCGAACGCCGCCGAGCGTGCGGCCGGATCGGGAATGACTTTGTAGACGAGCGCATCGATATACGGCTTGCCCGCATCCCAGTAGTCGGGATTGCGCTCGTAGACAATGCTCGCGCCACGCGTCCACGACTTGAAGCGGAACGGCCCGGTGCCAACGGGCGCGTTGTTGTGCGGGTTCGTGAGCGGGTCGGCCGTGGCGTAAAGGTGCTTCGGCACGATCGGCGACTCGCCCGCCGAAAGCGCCTTGAGCAGAAATGGCGCGGGCTTCGACAATTCGATGATGGCCGTGCTGGCGTCGGGCGTCTGCACCCTCGTCACGTTCGCAAAGGTACTGCGTCCGCGCGGGTGGATCGCTCTGAGTAAATCGACCGAAAACGCCACGTCCGCGGAAGTGAACGGCTGGCCGTCGTGCCAGCGCACGTTCTGTCGCAGCTTGAACGTGTAGCGCAGACCGTCTGGGCTCACGCTCCAGGCGGTCGCCAGCTGCGGTTGCGGGCGCAGGTCGAAATCATAAGCAAGGAGTCCTTCCAGCACCTTCGAGCTTGCGGCGAGCGCCGGTCCCGTGGTCTGGAAGATCGACACCAGCACGGGCGGCTCGGGATTGATCAGCACGTTCAACGTGCCACCGCGTTGGCGCGCGATGGCGCCCTGGGCGCGGGCAAGCACGGGCAACCCCGCGGCGGCGGCCGCGCCGCTTGCAATGAGAAATTCACGACGGGTCAAACGTGACATGCTGATGCGTTCCGATATCAATGCGGCTAAGCGAGGCTAAACGTTGCGCTCTGCGCGAGCCGGTAAATTCGCGCCGTGGCGACAGTCCTGCAATCGTAGCAATGGCTTCTTCGCGTGCTAACCAAGCGATGCTGCTATCCATATGACGCGCCGCGCCGAACTGCAAACGCAGCAGCACGACAACTCAATTGGAAAGCAGAAAAGCTTCTTTGTTATTCGCGTGCGGCGCGTGTTTAATCAAAGGATCGACCAATCGACTAGCACGGCGCCGGCGCCGCAACGAACCTCCAGGGTGTCTGTCTTGAGCGAAATTCCCGTGGCCGAGCCGCGCACTTCCTCCGTGGCGTCGACGCCCTTCGTGCCTGTAGCCTCCCCCGCCGCCTTCTCCGATAGTCCCGTGGCGCGTGCATTCGCGCAGCCGCTCATGCTGGGGCTGTTCCTGCCGATCCAGGCTGGCGGCTGGAGCGCATCGACGCTGCCGCGCGGTACGGACTGGTCGTTCGACTACAACGCCGCGCTCGTGCAGAAGTGCGAAGCGCTCGGATTCGATCTCGTTTTCGCCCTGTCGCAATGGCTGCCGAAAGGCGGCTATGGCGGCGTGTTCGACGGCCATGCGCTCGACTCGTTCATGACGCTGGCGGCGCTGACCGCGCGCACCGAACGCATCATCCTGGCCGCCACGACCCATGTGCTCTACGGGCCGTGGCACCCGCTGCATTTCGCGAAGTTCACGGCTACACTCGACCACATCTCGCGCGGACGCTGGGGCGTCAACGTGGTGACGGGGCACCGCGCCGTCGAACACGAAATGTTTGGCTGGAACCGCATCGAGCACGACCGGCGCTATGAGATGGCGGCCGAATTTCTCGACGCCGTGCAGCAGTTGTGGGCGCAACCGGACAACTTCAGTTTCGAGCCGGAACTTTCGGACTGGCGCCTGCAAGGCGCGTACGTTACGCCCAAGCCGCGGTACGGACGCCCGCTGCTCATCAACGCGACCGGCTCCGACGCAGGGATAGACTTCGCCGCGCGCTACTCCGACGTAGTGTTCATCACGAGCCCGGCAGGACCGCGGATCGATCGCGCGCTGGAAGCGCTGCCCGCGCACACCGCGCGTGTGAAGGCCGCGGCGCGCGCCTATGGGCGCGAGGTGCGCACGCTGATCAATCCGATGGTGATCTGCCGCGAGACTTCCGCCGAGGCGCGCGCCTATCACGACGCCATCGTCGCACACGCAGATGAAGGAAGCTTTCACCGCTTCGACAGCGACGCGCATGCCTGGCGCGGCGGTCTCGAAGACCGCGCGAAGGCCGCCTCACGCGCCGTGGGCGGCAACATCGCGATCGTGGGCTCGCCTGAAGAGGTGGCCGACAAGATCATCGAGCTTCACGCGGCAGGCGTCGACGGCGTGCAACTGAGCTTTTACGATTTTCAGCCCGATCTCGACTTTTTTGGCGAGCGCGTCCTGCCTTTGCTGCACGAGGCCGGCCTGCGCCGCTAAATGCCATACTCGCGGCGCCCGAAGCGCGCCGCGCGAGCCCCACGTCAGACGCGCTGAAGCTCCTCGCCAATCGCCGCCACGCCAACGGCAGGCCGCTCGAGCCCGAGATGCGAGCGCAAGGTATTGCCTTCGTATTCGGTTCGAAAGAGCCCACGCCGTTGCAGGATCGGCACTACGCCGTCAACGAACGCCTCCAGCCCGTCCGGCAGCGCGTCCGGCATGAGGTTGAAGCCGTCGGCGGCCTCGCCCTTGAACCAGTGCTCGATATCGTCTGCAATCTGCTCAGGTGTACCGACGATCACGCGATGCCCGCCGCCGCCTGCAAGCGCGCGGATCAACTCGCGCACCGTGTGGCCGCCTCGCCGCGCCTCGGCGATGGTGGCATGAAAGAACGTGTGATTGCCGTTGCCGCCGTTGGGTAGCGCGAGATTCTCCGGCAGGCGCGCGTCGAGGTCGAGCTGATCGGGCGATAGCCCCAGTGTGCCCGCGAGGCGCGTCAGACTGTAGCGCCACGGAATCTGCTCGACGAGTTCGTCGCGCCGCCGCAGCGCCTCAGCCTCGGTCGCGCCAATAATGGTCGTGAGGCCGGCGAGCACCTGCACGGCCTGCGTGCGCCCGTACGCTGCAGCGCGCGCATTGAGGTCGCGCCGGTAAGCCACCGATTCCTCGAACGATTGCGAAGCGGAAAACACGGCCTCGGCGTGGCGCGCCGCGAGATCGCGGCCATCCCCCGACCCACCGGCCTGCACGAGCACAGGATGACCTTGCGGCGTACGCGGAAGATTAAGCGGCCCCTGCACCCTGAAAAAGCGCCCTTCGTGCGCAACGGGCCTCACCTTCGTCACGTCGATGAAACGGCCGCTCGCCTTGTCGCCGATGAAGGCGTCGTCGTCCCAGCTGTCCCAGAGGGACTTGACGAGTTCCGTGAACTCCACGGCCCGCGCATAGCGCTGTGCGTGATCAGGCACAGCGTCGTGGCCGAAATTGCGCGCCGACGGCAAATCGGCTGTCGTCACGACGTTCCAGCCGGCACGGCCACGACTGACATGATCGAGCGTGGCGAAGCGGCGCGCGATGTTGTAGGGCTCGTTGTAGCTCGTCGAAGCCGTACCGATCACGCCGATATGCGTGGTCGCCGCCGCAATGCTGGCCAGCAGCACCGTGGGCTCGAGCGCCGTGATCGGCCGGAAGTCGATCTGGTCGATGATCGCCGCATTGTCGGCGAGAAAGACCGCATCGAATTTCGCGCGTTCGGCGAGTTGCGCGATGCGCACGTAATGCGCCACGTCGACGAATGCGCGAGGATCGGCATCGACGAGACGCCACGCCGATGGCACGAAGCCCGAATGCAGGATATTGACGTTCAAATGCAGGCGGCGCGACGAAGCTCGGCTCATCTTTTGGACACTCCCTGGATCATCGGTTTCAGAACACGCGGCCTTCGGTGAGGTGGGTCGTCACGCCGTTCAGGGCGTAGTCGCCCACGACGCGCGCTTTGTGCAGCAGCGGGTTGTGACTGAAGATCGTGCGCAGGTTGCGCCAGTGCCGGTCGAAATTGTGCGCGCGCGAAGTGGCCGAAGCTCCCCCGGCTTCGAACAGGCGCTCTGCGGCTTCGAGCGCCAGCTTGCTCACCACGAGCTGCGTTCGCGCCGTCGCGAGCGCGCCTTCCAGCACGAGCTGATCCGCGTCCGGCGCACCCGCGCGGATCGCATGCGCCGACCGATCGAGCGTGCGGGCGTTCTCGCGCACCAGCGCGTCAATCGCATGGCTGTGCGCGGTCAGCGTGCCGACGACCTGCTGAATGAAGGCATCCTCGCGTGCGGAGGGCGCCGTGCTGTGCAGTACGGGGCGCCCATGCTCCACCACGTAGCGCTTCGCATCCGCGACCACGTTGCGAACGATGCCAGCGGCCACCGCTACCAGGTGGAGCTGCCGCAGCGCGCCGCCATGACGGCCGGCGAGCGTGGCCAAGCCGCGTTCGGTAATCTCGTCCGCACGCACCAGCAAGTTCTCGAACACGAGACTGCCGCTCGCCGTCATGCGCTGCCCCATGCCGTCCCAGTCATCGAGGACCGTGAGTCCTTCGCGCCGCACCGGCACGATCGCCACCACCGGTTGCCCCTCGTCGTTCAGCACGCTCAGGCGCGCGTAGTCGGAAAAGGCCGTGCCCGTCGAATAGTATTTGCGGCCGTCGAGCCGGTAATGCTCGCCGTCGCGCCGGAGCGCCGTGGTGTATTCGCCCGGACGCGACGTCCCGAGTTCGGTCGAGGCGCCGCCGAAAATGGCGCCGTCGATCACGCGCTGAATCTGCAAGTCGTTGAACGGCGTGCGCGCCGAGAGCAGCAGCGCTTCGGTCTGGTCGTAGTGAATCCGAAGTGCGTGCGCGAGATTGCTGTCGGCCGCGGCCAGCGTGGCGACTACGTCGAATTCGTCCACGAGCGAGCCGCCCAGGCCGCCCCACTCGACCGGCAGCCTGAGGCGTCCCAGCCCCGAGCGCCGGAACGCGTCGAAGCCCTCGAACGGCAATTCGCGGCGCCCTTCGCGCGCAGCCGCGTCCTTGCCGATCTCGTTGGCGAGCGATGGCAAGTCGGCGAGCGCATCCTGCAACGACAAACTGGCCGCGCGAGCGCGCACCGGAAGTTGAGTGGGAAGAGCGGACATTGAGTTTTCCTTTTTGTCAGGCCCGCGAATTGTGTCGATTCCCGGGCGGCCACGGGGCGTCTTGCCAGAAGGAAAAGTATAGGGAGCGCATTGCCCGCGACTAACCACGGAATTCGCATTTTGTTATTCGCATCTCTGCGTTGGCCTGCAGTCTGCGCAATCGGACAGCACGAGATTGCGGCCAAAGTAAATCACTTGCGCACGCGAACCTATTTCACGATTCGTTCTTTGACCTCGCCGCAAGCGCTTGCCGATAATCGATTGTTCCATGCCGCCCGCGACCGAGGAATTTTTATGACGCTGCTCTGGTACACCCGTTGCCCTGCGCCGACGCCATTCGGCATCGCCGCGCAGCAAGGATTGCTGCAGGAGGAATTCGCCGCCGACGGCATCGAAGTGAAGGCATTGCAGGACGCCGACGACCCGGCCATTCGCCGCTCGCACTTCACGCATACGCAGCCGCGGTCGTTTCGCCAGGGCGGCAACATACCGGCGCTATGGGCGCGGGCGCAAGGCAGCGATACGCGGCTCGTCGGTTTGAGCTGGGTCGATGAGTTCCAGGCGCTCATCACGCTCGATTCGCACCTCACGCCCACGCGCGCTTCGCTCGCAGGGCGCCGCTTCGGATTACCGATCAATGCCGCCGCTGGCGTCGTCGATTTCCATCGTGCCACGGCTTTGCGTGGCTTTCATACGCTGCTCGAAGCCATCGGCGTCTCGTCAGCCGAGGTCGAATTCGTCGATCTGCCGCATGCGCCCCGTGGCCTCGCCCACGCAAAGCCGGACGAATCCGCACCGCTCGGCGAATGGCTCGATGCGCAGCGCGCTCACGAGTTTTCCCGCGAGGCGGCGGCGCTTCTGCGTGGCGAGGCCGACGTAGTGTTCGTCAAAGGCGCGACCGGCCTCGATATTGCCAACGTGCTCGGCGCGCGCGTGCTGGTCGACATCAGCGCGCATCCCGACCGGCGGGCGCACGCGAACAACGGTACGCCGCGCCCGCTCACGGTCGATGCGCAACTCCTGCGCGAACGCCCCGATCTCGTCGAACGCGTGCTGGTTCGCACGCTCGACGTGGCCGCGTGGGCTGGCGCGCATCCCGGCGAAGTCACGCGCTATGTCGCCCGCGAAGTGCGCAGCGCCGAGCACTGGGTGACACGCGCGTATCGCGCGGGCCTGCACCGGCAACTCGCGATCGGACTCGATGCCGCAGCGCTCGACGCGCTCGCGCACTTCAAGCGCTTTCTCTTTGAGCAGGGCTTTATCGCGGACGATTTCGACTTCGCGCAATGGGTCGAGCCGGCGCCGCTCGAGGCGGCGATGGCCCGCCGCGCGGAGCGTACCGGCGTGCTCGCAGGCTAACCAAAGCGGCGCTGCCTGCCAGCGTCCAATTCCTCTTATCGTCTGTCGCCGAACCGATGATCGCTCTTCTACTACGCACGGCGCCGCGCCGTGCCGTTCTGATGCTCCTCGTCATGGTGAGCGTGGCCGCTCACGTTGCCGCGCACGCGCAAACGCGCGGCGGCACGCTCAATTTCGTGGTGACCCCGGAGCCGACGGCGCTCGTAGATGTCGCCACAACGGCCGTGAATGTCCTCAAGGTCAGCCCGAAAGTGATTGAAGGGTTGCTCGACTACGACTTCGATCTGAAGCCCAAGCCGCTGCTCGCCACTTCATGGGAGATCGAGGATGGCGGCCGCCGCTACGTGTTTCATCTGCGGCACGGCGTGAAATGGCACGACGGTGCGCCGTTTACGTCGGCCGACGTTGCATGGTCGATCGAAACGCTGCGCCGGGTGCATCCGCGAGCGCGCACCACCTTCGCGAACGTCACCGCGATCGCCACGCCGGACCCCTATACTGTAGTGCTGACGCTCAGCGAGCCCACGCCATGGCTGATACGTGCGTTCTCGGCTTCGGAAACGCCGATCCTGCCGAAGCACCTCTACGAAGACAAGGACGTGCTCGCGAATCCGGCCAACAACGCGCCCATCGGCACCGGCCCGTTTCGCTTCGTCAAGTGGGTACGCGGCAGCTACATCGAATATGCGCGCAACGACGACTACTGGACCGCCGGCAAGCCGTATCTGGACCGCATCATTGTGAAGATCATCGCCGACCCTGCCGCGCGCGCGGTGGCGTTCGAGGACGGCTCGGTCGATCTCAGCGGCGATACGCCCGTGCCGCTCGTGGACCTCGACCGGCTCAAGGCCAATACAAAGCTCGGCATCGAAACCCGCGGCTATGAGTTTCAGGCGGGCGTCGCACGGATCGAGTTCAATCTCGACAATCCGGTGCTCAAGACGTTGAAGGTGCGACAGGCGATTGCCTCGGCGATCGATCGCGAAGTCATCCGCAGGGTGATCTACTACGGCTACGCGACGCCCACCGCGAGCCCGCTGATGCCCTCGAACCCCTACTACGACCCGGCACCCGCGCCCTACCCGTTCGACATCGCGCGCGCCAACCGTCTGCTCGACGAGGCCGGTTATCCGCGCAAGGCGGACGGCACGCGCTTCGCGCTCACGCTCGACCCGCTGCCCATCGGCGACCTGCCGGCGCGTACGGGCGAGTACATCAAGTCGGCGCTCGCCCGCGTGGGCATCGCCGTGACGATCCGCAATCAGGATCTGGCGGCCTACTTGAAGCGCGTCTATACCGACCGGCAATTCGATTTCACTGTGAATGGCATGAGCAATCTGTTCGATCCGGTGGTGGGCGTGGCGCGTTTGTACACGACCGACAACTTTCGCCCCGGCGTGCCCTTCACCAACGGCTCGCACTACAGCAACCCGCAAGTCGACGGCCTGTTTGCGCAGGCTGCGCGGGAAAGCGATGAAACGAAGCGCAAGCAGCAGTTCGTGCAGATCCAGCGCATTCTGGAGCACGATCTGCCGGACCTGAATCTCGTGTCGCCGCAGTGGGTGACGCTCGCGTCGAAGCGTGTGCACAACCACGCCATTTCACCCGACGGCACGGCCGCGAGTTTCGCCGATGTCTGGCTGTCGCGGTGAGCGCGCTCACGTCGCACTGTTTGAATGACTCAAGGAACATCCATGGACTATCGGCAACTGGGCCATAGCGGCCTGAAAATCTCCACGCTGACGCTCGGCACGATGATGTTCGGCGGACCAACCGACGACGCCACGGCCGAACGCATCATCGAAGCCGCGCAGGAGCAAGGCGTGAATTCGATCGATACCGCCGACGTCTACCACCAGGGCGAGTCGGAGCGCGTGGTGGGCCGGCATATCGCGCGACAACGCGACCGCTGGGTGCTCGCCACGAAGTTCGGCAACCCCGTTGGCAACCCGCGCGAGATCAATGCGGCCGGCGCGTCGCGCAAGCACGTGATCCGCGCGGTCGAAGCGAGTCTCGGGCGGCTCGATACCGATTATCTGGACCTCGTGTATCTGCATCGCGAGGACCACCACACACCGGTCGAGGAAACCGTGCGTGCGCTGGGCGATCTGATCGCGGCAGGCAAACTGAGACACTACGGGCTGTCGAATCATCGCGCCTGGCGCATTGCCGAGTTCAGCCGCGTGGCCGATCTGCTGGGTGTTTCGCGGCCCGTTGCGAGCCAGCCGCTCTACAACCTGGCCAATCGCCAGGTCGAGGCGGAGCAGTTGAGCGCCGCCTGGCACTACGGACTTGGCGTGATCTCGTACAGCCCGCTCGCGCGCGGCGTGCTGACCGGCAAGTACGAGCCCGGCGCCCAGCCCGGCGCCGACACGCGCGCGGGACGGCAGGACCGTCGCCTGAGCGAGACCGAATGGCGCGCGGAAACAATCGAGCTCGCGCGGCGCGTGCAAGCGCATGCTCAGAGGCGAAATCTCACCCCTGCGCAGTTCGCGCTGGCGTGGGTGCTCAATAGCCGCTATATCACATCGGCGATCGCGGGGCCGCGCACAGAAGCGCAATGGCGCGACTATCTGCCCGCGCTGCAGTATCGACTCGATGAGGATGACGAAGCATTTGTCGACTCGCTCGTGGCAAGCGGACATCCTTCGACACCGGGATTCAACGACCCCGGTCACCCGTTCTTCGGACGCCTCGTGCGCCACGGCGCTCCGCAAGACCCGCGTGCGCCGGGCGGCGAACGCTAATTAGCCAGGGAGTGCACCTTGAACGCATTCACTCCTGACGCCGCGCTCGCGCGCGACGAGGATCACGCCACCGCGCTGATCGAGCGCGCGGCGCTGCACGGCCGCGCGTTTGCCGCCCTGGCAGACGAGCATGACCGCAATGCCACCGCGCCGCTCGAGCAATTCCGCGCATTGCGCGAAGCGGGCCTGCTGCGCGCGAATATTGCCCGCAGCGACGGTGGCTTCGGCGCGGGGCTCGCGGTGGCGCGTGCGATCGTCGCCGAAATCGCCTATGGCGATCCATCGGTCGCGCTCATTCTCTCGATGCATTACAGCCAGCACGCCATGATCGTGCACGACGCGCGCGAGCAAACGGGAAACTGGCCCGCGGCGCTCGCGCAGCGCCTCACGCGGGCGAGCGTGGAAGGCCGCGCGCTCGTCAACGCGGCCCAGGTCGAACCCGCGCTCGGTTCGCCCTCGCACGGCGGGCTGCCGGAAACGCTCGCGCGCCGCGAAGGCGCCGCGTGGCGCATTTCGGGACATAAGCTCTATGTGACGGGCGCGCCCTTGCTTACGTGGATCAACGTGCTCGCCCGCACCGACGAACCGGAGCCGCGCCTCGGCCATTTTCTCGTGCCCCGAGAGGCGGCCGGCGTGCGCATCGTGGAGACCTGGGACCCGCTCGGCATGCGGGCGAGCACGAGCCACGATGTGGTGTTCACGGACGTGGCGATTTCCATCGACGATGTCGTCGGCTTGAGGCCGGCCCATCTCGGCGTGCAGCGCGATCCGCACGCTACGGCGTGGTACTTCAGCCTGGTCGGCACGGTCTACGACGGCGCAGCGCGGGCGGCGCGGGACTGGCTGCTCGCCTTCCTCGCCGAGCGCAAGCCCGCTGCGCTAGGCGGTGCGGCGCTCGCCACCGTTCCCATCGTGCAGGAAAGCGTGGGGCGCATCGAGATGCTGCTGGCAAGCAACGACTGGCTGCTGCGCACCCATGCCGACGCGATCGACGCAGGAACCGCGCCTGCCGAGCTGTCTGCCGTCGTCAAGCACAACGTCGTGGACAATGCCATTCGGGCCGTGGATATCGCGCTCGAACTCGCGGGCAACCACGGAATTGCGCGGCACAATCCGCTCGAGCGCCATCACCGCAATGTGCAGTGCGCGCGCATTCACGCGCCGTCCAACAGCTTGCTGCGTACCATGGCGGCGCGTCGCGCGCTGGGCTTGTGAGTTGTGAGAAAGCCCCGGCGCACGCGGGCGGCCGGGGCTGATGAGAAAATCGTCGCGCTAAACGATTCCCGGCGCTGCCGCTTCGAGCACGTTCACGCGCTTCGGAATCAGCTTGAGGTCGAAGAAGGTATTGGCGATTTGCTGCTGCTCGGCGAGGATGGCCTTCGTGATCGGCCCGGTGCCGAATTGCACGCGTCCGATCGCCTCGCCCACCACGTCGTTCGGCAAGCCCCACACCTGGGCGAGCTGAGCGGCTAGCGCGGCGCGGTTAGCTTGCCCCCACTGATCGATCTGGCTCAACTCTTCGATGAGGATCTTGATGACATCCGGGTTTTGTTTCGCGTAACTGAGCGACGAAAAATAGTAGCCGCGGTTGCCGACCACGCCGCTCGCATCGGCGAGAATGCGGGCGTCGAGGGTCTTTTGCGCGGCGGCGAGAAACGGATCCCAGATCACCCACGCGTCGATAGCGCCGCGCTCGAACGCCGCGCGCGCATCGGCGGGCGCGAGGAACACGACTTTCACGTCGCCATACTGAATATTGTGCGCCTGCAGCAGCTTCACGAGGAAATAGTGGACGTTGCTGCCGCGATTGAGCGCGATGGCCTTGCCCTTGAGATCCGCCACGCTGCGAATGGCCGAGGCGTGCGGCACGAGCACCGCTTCCGCTTGTGGCCGCGGCACCGTGGCCGCGACGTAGGCGAGCGGCGCGCCGGCCGCCTGCGCGAAGATGGGCGGCGCCTCGCCCACGTCGCCAAAGTCGATCGAGCCTACGTTGAGGGCTTCGAGTTGCACCGGGCCTGCATCGAACTCTGTCCATGTGACCGCGACGCCGAGGGGAGCAAGCCGTTTCTCCAGCGTTCCGCGTCCTTTCAGCAGACTCAGATAACCTTTCTGATTGCCTACGCGCAACGTACGCGATGCGCTGGCCGCGCGCGCGGGAAGCGCGCCGAGCACTGGCAACGCGGCGAGCGCAGCGGCTCCGGCTGAGATTCGAATGAAGTTGCGGCGTGCGTTCATGCGTGGCTGCCTCGGCGATAGATAAGAAAGAAGTCGATGTTATAAGCCGCCCGGCAGCCAGAAAACCATCAAATCCTGCGCTTCTAATTCCCGCTAGAGATAACAGCGTTGCTTCGAATTCAATGCGGGCAGCCGATATGTAAATCTCGATTAAATATTGGCCGCTCGCGAAAGGCGCAACCATAATCGGCCTTTCCAACCCACGAAGCCATTCACCATGCGATATCGATTAGTTGTCCAAATATTATTCTCCACTATCGCGCTGATTGCGCTGCAGTCGCCGGTTGTCAATGCCGCAGATAAGTCCGCGCACGTTTTGCGAGTCGGCTTTGTGCCCGGACCGTACGCCGACGAGTTCCGCGAAGGCGTCGAGCCGCAGCTCAAGCGCAAGGGCTACACCATCCAGTACGTGAACTTCAGCACCGGACTCGAGGCGAACCAGGCGGTGTGGCACGGCGAAATTGCCGCCGACGTAATGCAGCACAGCGTCTATCTGAAGGCGTACAACGACCGGAACAGCACCGACCTCGTCGGCGTCGTGCAAGTGCCGACGCCACCCATGGGCCTCTACTCGATACGCCATCATTCACTCTCCGGGGTGAAGGCCGGCGCAACGGTCGCCGTGCCGAACGACCCCGTCAACCTCGAACGCGCGCTCAAGATTCTTCAAGCGATTGGCTGGATCCGCATTCGCGAGAATCCGAATCCCGTCGATGTCTCCGAGCGCGACGTGGTTGCCAATCCCGCCGGCATTCGCATCGTCCCGCTCGAAACCGCACAGGCGCCGCGCGCACTCGAGGACGTCGATTTCGCGGCCATCCAGGGCAACTTCGCCATTTCCAGCGGGCACCGTCTGACCGAGGCACTGGCGCTCGAACAAATGCGCTCGCCTTACGTGAATCAGGTGGTCGTCAAATCGGCAAACCGCAATTCACAGGAAACCGCCGATATCGTCGCGGCCTATCGTTCGGATGAATTCCGAGCGGCGATCCTGCGCAACCCGACCTACCGGGGCTATCGCCTGCCCGATTATTTTCCGCACTAACGCGTTCGATGTTTCGGGCGCCAGTCGCGCGCCGCGGTGGATTATGTGTCGCCACTGCTCTATGCCTGGCACTTCGGCAACCTCGCGATCCATCCGGCCGACTTCAGGTAGCGGTGTCGGCCGATATCAAGCATCTGTTCTAACCCGCAATACGAGCCGCAGCCCGGCCGGTTTGACCGGGCTGCGCGATCGTCCAGCCCGTTGGACAAAGAGGCGTTCCTTTGGACGCGCACGCGCATCCGCCCTACGATGCGTGTCGCCCCGCTCATTCCGGAATGCCCGCCATGTCCTCAACATCCGCTTATCTCCCGCACGATCTCGATAGCGCGCTGCTCGTCGGCCGTGTCTGGCGGCCCACCCCGGAGGGCGACGGACCCTGCGTGGTCGTCGTGCGCGGCGGCATGGTCTTCGATATTTCGGAGGTGGCGCCCACTACGGCCGACTTGTTCGACTACGACGATCTACTCGATGTCGTGCGGCATACACCCGGCGAGCCGCTCGGCACGGCCGAGGCGCTGCTCGAACACAGCTTCGCGGGCGATCGCCCCGCGGATCGCCCCTGGCTGCTCGCGCCCTGTGACCTGCAGGCCATCAAGGCCTGCGGCGTGACGTTCGCCGTGAGTCTTCTGGAGCGCGTGATCGAAGAACAGGCCGGCGGCGATCGCGCCAAAGCGCAGGACGTGCGCACCGAAATCACGAAGCTGATCGGCGCCGATCTTTCGAAAATCAAACCGGGGTCCGAGGCCGCGATCAAACTGAAGGAAGAACTTCAGCGCCGTGGCGCGTGGTCGCAATACATGGAAGTCGGCATCGGTCCGGATGCCGAGGTGTTCTCGAAGTCCCAGCCGATGTCCGCGGTGGGCTTCGGCGCCGATATCGGCCTGCATCCCGCCTCGGCGTGGAACAACCCCGAGCCCGAAGTCGTGCTCGCGGTCAACAGCCGCGGCGAAGTTGTCGGAGCGACGCTCGGCAACGACGTCAATCTGCGCGATATCGAAGGCCGCTCGGCCCTGCTGCTCGGCAAATGCAAGGACAACAACGGCTCGTGCGCGATCGGTCCGTTCATTCGGCTGTTCGATAAAGGCTTCACGCTCGACACGGTTCGTGCCACCAGCGTCTCGCTGCGCGTGGAAGGCGCCGACGACAACTTCCTGCTAGAAGGCGTGAGCCATATGCAGGAGATCAGCCGCGACCCGCTCGATCTCGTTTCGCAGGCATGGGGCCGCCATCATCAGTATCCGGACGGTTTCATGCTGTTCCTCGGCACGATGTTCTCGCCGATCAAGGACCGCGACGCGCCCGGCGGCGGCTTCACGCATCACCTCGGCGACCGGGTCACGATCAGCGCGCCGCCGCTTGGCGCCATCGTCAATACCGTGCGCCTTTGCACAGAAATCGAACCGTGGACGTTCGGCGTGCGCGCCCTTTATACCAATCTCGCCGAGCGCGGTCTTTTTTAATCTGGAGTGAATTCGTAATGCAGACAGAAAACAACGCGTCTTTCGCGCGTATCGACGAAGCCGCCGCGCTCGCACATGAAGCACAGGCCGTCTACGGCGCGGCTTCGCGTGCCGTGCGCAGCGCCCTGCTGCGCGGCCTCGCCGACGCGCTCGAGCGCGACGCCGCCCAGCTCGTCGCTATCGCCGACGAAGAAACGTCGCTTGGCGCCGCGCGTTTGAATGGCGAACTCGCGCGCACCGCGTTTCAACTGCGCGGCTTTGCCGAGCGCGTGGAAGCAGGCATCGCCAATCGCCACGTCGACGACGCGGCCGTACCCGGCGCGCCGCCCGCGGGCCGCCCGCACCTCACGCGCGTGCAACTGCCGCTCGGGCCGGTGGCCATGTTCTCGGCGAGCAACTTCCCGTTCGCGTTCTCGGTGCTCGGCGGCGATACGGCCTCGGCACTCGCTGCGGGTTGCACGGTGATCGTCAAGCCGCACTCGGGCCATCCCGAACTGTCGCGCCGCGTGCATGCGCTCGCCGCGCGTGTGCTGCGCGAGCAGGGCCTGCCCGAAGGCGTGATCGCGTTCGTCGATCAGGCGTCGCGCGAAGCGGCCGTGCATCTCGTCGGTCACGCCGATGTCGCGGCGGTGGCGTTCACAGGTTCGTATCAGGGCGGCGTGGCACTGTGGCGCGCGGCCAATGCGCGTCGCCGGCCGATTCCGTTTTATGGCGAACTCGGCTCGATCAATCCGCTCGTCGTGCTGCCGCAAGCCCTTGCGGAAGGCGTCGATACGCCTGCCGCAACCCTCGCCGCCTCGATCACGATGGGCTGCGGGCAGTTCTGCACGAGCCCGGGGTTGATCGTCGTGCGCGACGATGCCGACGGCGAGCGCTTCGCACAGGCACTGGCGCAAGCGTTGTCCGCGCAAAAGCCGCATGCCATGCTCACGTCCGCCATGCGCCACGGTTTCGAAGGCGCCGCGGCGCATATCGCGAGCCACGCGGGCGTGCGCGTGCGTCTCGCCGCACCGGCAGACGACGAGCAATCCGCAGCGCCCGCGCCGCGTCTGTTCGAAACCGACGCGCAGACGTTTATCGCCAACGCGGCGCTGCACGAAGAGATGTTCGGCCCGGCCGCGCTGATCGTAAAGGTGCGTGACGAAGCGCAGACGCTCGACGTGCTCGCCGCGGTCGAAGGTTCGCTCACGGTCACGCTGTGGGGCGCGCAAGCCGATACGCCGCAAAATCGCGCGCTCGCAGTCGCTGCGCAACGTATCGCGGGTCGCGTGCTGTTCGGTGGCGTGCCGACGGGCGTCGCTGTCTGCGATGCGCAGCAGCACGGCGGCCCTTGGCCCGCTTCGACGCAGCCGCAAACCACCTCGGTAGGTTATGCGGCGATCGAGCGCTTCCTGCGCCCCGTTGCGTTGCAGGATGCGCCGCAGTGGGCGATTGCCGCGACGAGCGGAATGGCAGTGGCATAGGGCAAGGCGCAACACGCACGATTGAAGCGGTAGAAAAAGCGGAGACTGGATATTGCATCCGGTCTCCGCTTTTAGCATCGAGTTACTCACTATCTGCAACCTGCCTCGGAACGGCGAGCACGGCAAGCGCCGCTGCGAGGCCCGCGCCCGCGAATGCATAGAAGTTCCACGGCAGCGGCGCGCCCGCCTGTGCCAGCGCGCCGCCGATCAGGGGCCCGGCGATTGCGCCGAAACGCCCTATTCCCAGCGCCCAGCCAATGCCCGTCGCCCGGTTGCGGGGCGGATAGTAGCGTGTGATATACGCGCCAAGCAGCATCGTGTTGCCGATCGTGCCCGCGCCGGCAATGCCCACGAGCACATAGGTTTGCAGCGTGCCATGGGCGAACGGCAGCGCGCACAGGCTGGCTGCGGCGAGCAGGTAGAGCACGCTGACCACGCACTTCGAACCCAGGCGGTCGGCCACCGCGCCACCAAGCAGCGAGCCCAAAGCCGCGGTTGAATTGAGCATCACCAGCAATGCAAGGCTCGATCCGAGCGGGAAGCCGGCCTTGCGCATGAGTTGCGGCAGCCAGGTGCTCAGACCGTAGAGCAAAAGCAAGCCCATGAACATCGCGATCCAGAACGCCAGAGTGGCGCGCACGGTGGACGCGTCGAAGAGCGCGCGAATCGGCGCGGCTTTTTCAGCATTCATAGCGTGCACGGCCCGCGCTCCGGTTTCGTTCTCTAGCGCCGAATGTCGAATGCCGAGCGCTTGCGCAACGCTGCGTGCCTCCGCCATGCGCTTTCTCGCCAGCAGGAACTCCAGCGACTCCGGCAAATGGCGCGCCGTGAGCGCCACGAGGATGAGCGGCGCGGCGCCCACGCCGAACAGCAACCGCCAGCCGTGCGTGGGCAACCAGTTCATCGCGAGCAGCGCGACCAGAATGCCGCCCAGCGAATATCCCGTGTAAATCAATGCATAGTTGAAAGAACGGCGCCCGGGCGGCGAGTATTCGACGGTGAGCGCCGCCGCGGTCGGCACGACGCCGCCAAGCCCGAGTCCGCCCACGATCCGTGCGACGACGAACCAGGCTGGCGTGGGCGCGAGCGCGGCGGCCGCCATCATCGCGGAAAAGAGCGCCGCACTGCCGAGCAGCATGCGGCGCCGGCCGATCATGTCGCTGAGCGTGCCCGCGCCCATGGCGCCGATCATCATGCCCGCCAGCGAGCAACTTGCGATCGCGCCCAGCTGCAGCGCCGACAAGGACCAGTCCGTGCCATGCGTGAGCATGGGCAACACCGCCCCGTAAATCGCGACGTCATAGCCTTCGGCAAGGATCATCGCAAGGCAGATCGCGACGACCCGCACCGTCACGCGAGTGGGTATCGCAACGGAAGCGGGATCGAGCCGGTGACCCGCTTCACTTTGCGAGCGTTGCAGCGTGACCTCGGCGCGGCTCGATGACGACATATTCATGGCGGTGTGCCCCTTCTTCTTTTTAAGTGAATCCGGCGATCAAACCGCCATGCACAGGTACTTGATGACGAGATAGTCATCGATGCCGTAGTGCGACCCCTCCCGGCCCAGACCCGATTGCTTCACGCCGCCGAACGGCGCGACTTCGTTCGAGATCAAGCCGGTATTGATGCCCACCATGCCGTATTCGAGCTGCTCGGCCACGCGCCAGATGCGGCCGATATCGCGGCTGTAGAAGTAGGCGGCAAGGCCGAACTCCGTGTCGTTGGCGAGCTTCACGACTTCTTCGTCGCTCGAGAAACGGAACAGCGGCGCGAGCGGGCCGAACGTCTCCTCTCTCGCTACATCCATTTGCGCGGTTACGCCGGTCAGCACCGTGGGCTCGAAAAAGCCATGGCCGAGCGTGTGGCGCTTTCCGCCCGTGGCGAGCGTTGCGCCTTTACCCATTGCATCGGCGATATGCGCTTCGACCTTCCTGACCGCTGCCTCGTTGATGAGCGGTCCGAGCGTGACGCCGCCCTCCGTGCCGTGCCCGACCTTCAGTCCCTTCACGGCCGTCGCGAGCTTCGACGCGAACGCGTCGTAGACGCGCTCATGCACGTAGAAGCGATTCGTGCAGACGCATGTTTGCCCGTTGTTGCGGTACTTCGAGGCGATAGCGCCTTCTACCGCGGCGTCGAGATCGGCGTCGTCGAACACGATGAACGGCGCGTTGCCGCCGAGTTCGAGCGTCACCTTTTTCACCGTGGGCGCGCTTTGCGCCATCAGCAATCGCCCCACCCCCGTCGAACCGGTGAACGAGAGCTTGCGAACCACAGGACTGCTGGTCATTGCGCCGCCAATTGCCTTGGGGTCGCCGGTGACGATGTTGAGCACGCCCTTGGGCACGCCGGCCCGCTCCGCCAGCACCGCCAATGCGAGTGCGGAAAACGGCGTGGCTTCCGCGGGCTTCACGACGATCGGGCAGCCTGCCGCGAGCGCCGGGCCCACCTTGCGGGTGATCATGGCCGTGGGGAAATTCCAGGGCGTGATTGCGGCGCAAACGCCGATCGGCTCCTTGATGACCACGAGCCGCTTGTCCGAAGCGGGTGTGGCGAGCGTGTCGCCCGCCACGCGCTTGCCTTCCTCGGCGAACCATTCGATGAACGACGCGCCATACGTGATCTCGCCTTTCGCTTCCGCGAGCGGCTTGCCCTGTTCCGCGGTCAGGATCAGCGCGAGGTCGTCGGCGTGCTCGATCATCAGTTCGTACCAGCGGCGCATGACTGCCGCACGCTCCTTGGCCGTGCGCGCCCGCCATGCTGGCCACGCGGCATTGGCCGCCTCGATGGCCCGCGCCGTTTCCGCTTCTCCCATCAAAGGAACGCTGCCGAGCGTCGCGCCCGTCGCCGGGTCGAATACGTCGAAGCTCGCGCCCGAGTCGGCGGGGCACCATTGCCCATCGATATAAGCCTGATGGCGCAACAGCGCCGCGTCCTTCAACAGGGTCTTCAATTCCACGTGACTTTCCTTCAATGCATAAAAAGTTGATAGCGCACTCAGGCAGAGCGCACCAATAATCAGTACAGCCAGGCTCCGTTATCCCGCCTGACGCCACGACGCGTGCTCGTGCCCTTCCGCCAGCAGCTTGCGCGCGATCTCGGCCACTCTATCCACGTGCGCAATCGCGGCCTCGCGTGCGCCGGCCGCGTTGCCGGCTTGAATGGCGCTCAGGATGCGGTGCATTTCATCGACGGCCTGGCGGCCGCGGTCATCGGAAGCGATTGTCAGGGCTCGCAAGCGGTTGATGCGCGCCGTCAACGACTGCACGATCTCCCAGGCCACGCGCTTTTGCCCGGCAATGAACATGCGCTCGTAGAAGGCCGTGGTGAGCGCCCTAACCGCCGGATGATCCTGCGCTTCGAAGGCCGCCTGAATCCGGTCGATGAAGCCGGCGAGATCCGCGACGGTGCGCTCGTCCGCAAGCTGTGCGCACGCCATAGCGGCTTCGCCTTCGAGCAGCGCGCGTATTTCGTAGATCTCCGCCGCCGTCTCGAAGTCAAGCACGGCGACGATCGGCCCCTGGTTCGGAATCGAGTCGACCAGACCCTCCGTTTCCAGATGCCGCAAAACTTCCCGCACGACGGTGCGGCTCACGCCGAGAATCTCGCACAGCGAGCGCTCGACCAGCCGCTCGCCTGGATGAAAGTGCGCCTCCAGAATGGCCGTGCGCATTTTTTCGAGGGCGAGCTCCCGCAAGGTGGCCGTGGGGCGTTCGACCCGCAGCGATGGCAGTGCGTCACTCATGACAGCCGCCGTCAAGCTTGCGCGAACAGGCGCACGTCGCGCGCGTCCCAGTCGACGAGCGCCTGGGCGCCGATCATGATGCCGCCGTCGTGGCGATGCGCCGCCGGCATGCGAATCGAGATCTCCTGCTGCCAGGGCGTGGCCACCGCGTAGTGCATAGCGTCGCCGAGATAGGTGACGTCGCGCACGGTCACGGGCAAGCCTGTCGTGCCGTTTGCGCCTTGCAGCGCGCTGAGGCGCATCTGCTCCGGGCGGATCATCAGCGTGCCGTCGTCGCCGGCGGCGAGTGACGGATTGAACGCGCCCGATGCGATTTCAAGGCCATTCGGGAACACGCCGTTCATGCGGCCTTCGCTGGTCTTCGTCACCTTCACGGGCAGGAAATTCGAATTGCCGATGAAGCTCGCAACAAAGCGCGAAGCCGGGTTCGCGTAGAGCTCCTCGCCCGTGCCGACCTGCTCGATGCGGCCTTTGTTGAACACGGCGATGCGGTCGGAGAGACGCAGCGCTTCTTCCTGGTCGTGCGTGACGTAGAGAATCGTCACGCCCGTCTCCTGGTGGATGCGGCGCAATTCGAGCTGGATTTCCTCGCGCAGCTTCTTGTCGAGTGCCGAGAGCGGTTCGTCCATCAGCAGCACGGGCGGATCGTAGGCCAGTGCGCGCGCAATGGCCACGCGTTGTTGTTGGCCGCCCGAGAGCTGCGCGGGCATGCGGTCGCGGCACTCGGACAGATGCACGAGCCTGAGCATCTTTTCCACTTTCGCCTTGACTTCGGCTTCGGGGCGGCGGCGCACGCGCAGCGGAAACGCCACGTTCTCGCCCACCGTGAGATGCGGAAAGAGCGTATAGCGCTGAAACACCATGCCGATGTTGCGCTTGTTGGGCGCCACCGCCAGCAGCGGCTTGCCGTCGAGCAGCACGCGCCCTTCCGTGGGCTCCTGGAAGCCCGCGACGATATAGAGCGTCGTGCTCTTGCCCGACCCCGACGGTCCGAGGAAGGTCATGAATTCGCCCTTGCGCACATCGAGCGACACCTGGTCGATGGCGACGACGTCGTCGTAGGTCTTGCGCAGGCGCTGGATTTGCAGGAAAGCAGTCATGGCTTGTTTACCTCGATTAGCGGCCGCGGCGCACGAGAGCGCCCGCCAGCATCAATAGCGTTGTCAACGCGACGAGCAGCGAAGACGCCGCTGCAACGACAGGCGTGAGGTCCTGGCGCAGCGTGGACCAGATCCGCACGGGCAGCGTCTGCAGCGTCGGGCTCGACATGAAGATGGACACGACCACCTCGTCCCACGAAGCGAGGAACGAGAAGATCGCCGCGGCGTAGAGCCCGAGCCGGATGGCCGGCAGCGTGACCTTCAGCTTCACCATCAGCGGCGAGGCGCCGCAAATGAGCGCTGCGTCTTCCAGCGACGTGTCGAAGCTCACGAGCGAATTGCTGATCGAGATGATCGAGAACGGCAAGGCGATGATCAGGTGGCCGATCACGAAGCCCGACATCGTGCCGTTCATGCCTATGCGCAGAACGAACGCATAGAGCGCGACGGCGAGCACCACGACCGGCAGTACCATCGGCGTGATGAAGAAGGCCTGCACCGCGCTGCGCCCGCGAAACTTGCCGCGTACGAGCGCAAGCGAAGCGAGAAAGCCGATGGCGACGGAGAGCACCGTGACGATCACGGCGAGCTTCGCGCTCGTGAGCAGCGAGTCGATCCAGCCCGGATCGGTGAAGAGCTGCCGGTACCACTCGAGCGTCCAGCCCGGCGCTGGAAAGATGAGCCACTGCGAGTCGCCGAAAGAAAGCGCGACGATAAAGACAATGGGCAGCAGGAGAAAGAGCGCGACGGCCCCGCCCACGGCCAGCAACATCCAGCGCAGCGCGCCCAGGCGATCGAAATCGAGCAACATGTCAGCGCCCTCCGAGACTTGCGCGCGCGTTGCGCGTAAAGCGCAGTTGCAGCGCATAGAGCGAGAGCGTCACGGCGAGCAGCACGAATGCGGCGGCGCCGGCGAGGCCCCAGTTCAGGAGTTCCTGCACGAGCTGTGCAATGAGTTCCGCGAGCATCATGTACGAGGGGCCGCCAAGCAGCGCGGGCGTGACGAAGTAGCCCAGCGCCATCACGAACACCATGAGCGCGCCCGAGGCGACGCCCGGCATGGCGAGCGGCACGAGAATGCGCCAGAACGCCTGCCAGCGGCTCGCACCGCACACGGCGGCAGCGCGCAGCGTCGACGGGTCGATGCTGCGCAGCGTGGCGTGCAGCGGCATCACGAGAAACGGCAGCATGATGTAGGTCATGCCGATCGTGACTCCCGTCAAGTTGTTGACGAGCGAGAGCGGCTCATGGATCACGCCGATCCCCATCAGCATGCGGTTGATCGGTCCCGTTTCCTGCAGCAGCACCATCCAGGCGAAGGTCCGTGCGAGCAGGTTGGTCCACATCGACAGCAGCAGGATCGCGAAGAACACGGCGCTGATCTTGCGCGGCGCGATGGCGAGCAGCCACGCCATCGGAAAGCCCACGAGCAGCGTGACGAGCGTCACGACCGTCGCCACGAGAAACGTATTGCCGAACACGCGCAAATACGTGGTCGAGCCGAGCAATTGCTGGTAGTTGTGCAAGCCCGGCGTCGGCTCGAGCACGCTGCGCAACAGCAGCGAGAGCACCGGCAGCAGGAAGAAGATCACGAGCAGCAGCATGGCGGGCGCCAGCAGCCGCATGCTGCGCCAGTCGCGCCGTTTGCGCGTGGCCGTCGCGGCCGGGTGCGCGACGGTACTCAATACGTTGGGCATGATGTTTCCTTTTGAACCGGTTCGCGACGTCGGGACTCGCTTACTTCGATTGCCACGCGTACCAGCGCTTCGCAATCGCATCGCGGTTCTCGGCCCAGTACTTCATGTCGAGATTGATCTGCGAGGCCTTGTATTGATCGGGCAGCGTCTTCGCCATGGCCGGCGACATCAGCGCGGCCGACTTCACGTTGATCGGCGCGTAACCCGTATCGGCCGCGAATTTGGCCTGCGCCTGCGGGCTCGTCGCTGCGGCGAGATACTTCATCGCCGCGTCGCGGTGTTTGGCGCCCTTCGGGATCACGAGCATGTCGGCGGCGGTGAGGTTCTCATTCCACGAAATGCCGACGGGCACGCCGGTTTGCGCGAGCGCGTGCAGGCGGCCGTTCCAGAACATGCCGATCGGCGCCTCGCCCGAAGCGAGCAACTGCTGCGACTGGGCGCCGCCGCTCCACCACACGATGTCGCTCTTGATCGTGTCGAGTTTCTTGAACGCGCGGTCGAGGTCGAGCGGATAGAGATTGTTGGGCGGCACGCCGTCGGCGAGCAGCGCGATTTCGAGCACGCCCGGCGCCGACCACTTGTAGAACGTGCGCTTGCCCGGGAAGCGCTTGGTGTCGAAGAGATCCGCCCAGGCTTGCGGCTGCGCGCCCGTGTATTTCGCCTTGTTGTAGCCGAGCACGAACGAGTAATAGAAGCTGCCCACAGCGGCCTGCGACGCGAAGCGGGGGTCCAGCTCGTCCTTTTTCACCACCGAATAGTCGATCGGCTCGATCAGCCCGGCCTTCTGCGCGGCATAGGCGAAGTCGCCCTCCACGTCCACGACGTCCCAGCTCACGTTGCCGCTGTCGACCATCGCCTTGAGCTTGCCGTAGTCGGTCGGGCCGTCCATCAGCACGGTGATGCCGCTCGCCTGCGTGAACGGCTGCGCCCAATCCTTCTGTTGCGACGATTGCGTGGTGCCGCCCCAGCTCGTGAAGACGATGGGGTCCGCGGCCAGTGCCGGTGCTGCGGCGAGTGTCGCTGCGCACGCAATGAACATCGGCGCGATAAACGAGGTGCTTCTGCTGCTCATGGCTATCTCCGGGGATACGGTTGGTTGTCGCTTCGTCAGGCCGGCTGCGGGAAGACCCGTCGGCTTCTTCATGGTTGTGTTCGGTGCCGTGCCATCAATGCGCGAGGGCGAGCGGCTGCACGGTGCCGGCTTCGCTGTCGCCCACGTAAATGCCGAATGCGTCCTGCTTGCGTTCGCGCACATACCGTTCGAGCATCGAGCGCACGGCGTCGTCGCTCAATTCGTCCCAGGGGATCTGCGAGAGCGGCACGATGCGGATGCTGCTGTCGAGCCAGGGCGAGCCGCTGTGAATCACGCGGCCGCGGTAATAGATGTGCTCGCCCGGCCCTTTGCCGCTGCCGTCTTCGAACACGGCGAACAGAAAGTCGAGATGCGCGCGCAGGCCGAGCTTCGCGAGCACGCCGCGCAGGCTCGCCGCGTCGCTGGCCGGTTCGAGCTTGATGCCCGTCGGCAACGCCACGCCATCGGGCGTGTCGATCAGCACGAGGCCGTCGCGATGCTCGAGAATCGCGCCCACTTTCGCGCGCACACCGGCTGCGGCCAGCGCATCCTGCGAGAGGCTGAAGT
This sequence comes from Paraburkholderia sp. CNPSo 3272, assembly GCF_024206495.1. Lineage (GTDB taxonomy): Bacteria > Pseudomonadota > Gammaproteobacteria > Burkholderiales > Burkholderiaceae > Paraburkholderia. The sequence continues at coordinate 46,232 of NZ_JAMBPQ010000005.1, forward strand.
TCACGTATGCGCCGCGGCAGTAGCCAAGCGGCGTCGAACTCGTTTGCACGAAGTCCACCACGCGGCCGATCAGGATGATGTGGTCGCCCGCGTCCACGACTTCATGCGTCGTGCAGTCGAAGCTCGCCGCCGCGCCGTCCATCACCGGCGCGCCCGTTTTGCGCGTGCTCCAGGGCACTTGCGCGAACTTGTCGGCGGCCTTCGAGGCGAACACGCCCGAAACTTGCTGCTGGTCTTCGGCGAGCACGCTCACCGCGAAGCGGCGCGTTTGCGAGAACACCGCATAGCTCGACGCCGTCTTCGCGATGCACACCAGGATGAGCGGCGGGTCGAGCGAAACCGAGGTGAACGAGTTGGCCGTGAAGCCGCGCGGCGAGCCGTCGGGCTGGATCGTCGTGACGACGGTCACGCCCGTCACGAACGCGCCCAGCGCGCGGCGAAATTCGGCGCTATCGAAAGCCGGTTGCGCGGGTTGGGCAGTCATCGGCTCAGCCATGGCGTTCTCCTGTGTTTGCTGCGGTATTGGCTGCATGCGTCGCCGACGCAACGGCCAGGAACGCGAGCAGGCTTGCGTTGACGCGTTCAGGGTCGGTGACGTTCATCATGTGGCGTGCGTTCGCAATGACTTCGGCGCGGGCGCGTGGCGCGACAGCCGCCATCGCGTGCGACATCTGTCCGCTCGAATTCGGATCGCACTCGCCGGTGAGGAAGAGCGCCGGCACCGCAAGACTCGCGAGACGCCCCACGTGCGCGTCGTCGGAAGACGCGAAAAGACGGTACGTGCGCGCGTAGCCCACAGGATCGACAGCGAGGAGCAGCGCACGCACCGCCTGCGCCGCCTGGGTCAGATGCCCCGGAATCGGGTCGCCGAACCAGCGCGAGAGCGTCGCGTCGACGCCGCTTGCGGCAGGCGCTTCGCCGAGACTCGCCGCGCGCGTCATCACCGCTTCGCGCTGCGCCGGCGTGCGGTCGTAGACCGCGTTCAGCGCGACCACGCTCAACGTGCGCGGCGCGTTGAGCAGCGCGAATTCGAGCGCGACGAGCGCGCCCATCGAATGCCCCACCACGTGCGCGCGCTCGACCTGGATGGCATCGAGCAGCGACTCGAGCTGCGCGGCGTATTCGTCGAGCGTGGGCTGTGCGCTCGGCAGCGCGCTCTCGCCGTGACCCAGCATGTCGTAGGCGACGACGCGAAACGATTCGGACAACGCATCGATCTGCGGCGCCCACACGCTCTGGTTCATGCCTACGCCATGGATCAGCACCACGGTTTCGCACGCTGCTGCCGATTGCGGCGCGTACACGCTGTAACACGTGCCCGCGGTTCGACCGCGCTGGACGCGCGGGTCGGCATGTTCTGGGGCGAAAGCAGGCTTCATGGAATTCAGGCTCCATCCGACGATTCGGGCGATGCGGAAAGTCGCCGGAGATCGTGTTCGATGAGATTATGGTATGCCATCTTATGGCCCACAACAATGCACTGCGTATTATGGAATACCATGAGATCGCCGATGGGGGCGCTGGCACGCTATGGGCCGCGTCCGATCTAACTGAATTAAGCAGACAAAAGAAAAGGCCGCCGGCGAGTGCCGACGGCCCTTTTAGATCCTAAGTGGGTGAAGGCCTCAGGCGTCGCCGAGACCTTCGTTCTGCTGGGCGAGCGCCGAGAGCGCCAGTTCGGAGACCCGCTTGATATGCGCGAACGACGCCGCGGAGGCCGCTTCGCCGTCGCGCCGCTCGATGGCGTCGAGCAGCAGGTTCATTTCGCGGTTGGAGTCGCCGCCGCGCCCCGGCATCGCAATGGTCAACGCGCGCAAGCGGTTGATGCGCGCGTTTAGCGTCTTGACGACCGTGAGCGACACCTGCTTGTTGGCGGCTTCGAACAGCGTTTCATAGAAGCGCTCGGTGTGCTCCACCACGCGCGGCAGGTCGCGCTTCTCGAAGGCATCCTCGATGACCGCGCGGATCGCGCGCAGCCGCTGCACGACTTCGGGCGTGGCGTTCTCGGCGCAGGCCCGGGCAGCGTTGGCTTCGAGCAGGCCGCGCAACTCGTAGATCTCGCCCACTTGCGTGGGGTCGAGCCGCGCCACGATCGGCCCCTGCCGCGCGACGATCTCGACCAGCCCTTCGGTCTCGAGATGGCGGAGCACCTCGCGCACCACTGTGCGGCTCACGCCAAGCTCGTCGCACAACGTGCGTTCGACGAGCCGCGTGCCTGGCCGGAAATACCCCTGGACTATCGCGCCGCGCAGTTTGTCGAGCGTGAGTTCACGCAGGGTCTTGGCATTGCGGTCGATTTTGAGGTCTTGCATAGGCGGCAACAGGAGAAGGACGAAAGCCCGCGCACAAGGGCGCGGACATGGAATGCCATATTATGACGCAACTGACGTTCAGCTTTCCTTCTGCCTGCGCCTTCGCGCCCGCTTTTACGACCAGCCCCAACTGCCTGTTCAGCCCTCCAGCCCCTCGACGATCGTGATCTGCGCCACGCAATGCCCATCGCGCTTCGCCTTGGCCGTCTGATATTCCGGCGAGCGGTAGCAGTCGAGCGCCGTTTGCATGTCAGGGAACTGGATCACGACGTGCCGCGCGAACGACTCGCCTTCCAGCACCTGCGCAGCGCCGCCACGCGCGAGAAATACGGCGCCGAACTTTTTGAACGCCAGGGGCGCGATGTCCGTGTAGTCCTTGTACTTCGCGGCATCCAGCACGGTGACATGTGCAATCCAGTATGCAGTCATCTCTCCTCCTCGTTTTTCATCGTCGGATTCATCTAGAAAAAGCGGCAATCCCCTGGCAGACGGGGTTCACAGTGAGCTATCGGGTTAACACTCATGGCATGCCGTAACATGGTATACCAAAATGCTTCACACAATCAACGTACGAAGGAAGTTGCCATGAGCCTGATTCGCAAATCCATCCTCCATGTCGAGAACGTCTTCGTAGACGGCGACAAGGCCGCTGCGAAGCCGCTGAAAATGATCGGCGCGGTCGCGGTGATCAAGAACCCGTGGGCGGGCCGCGGTTACGTGGAAGACCTCTCGCCCGAGATTCGCGCAATCGCGCCGCAACTGAGCGAGCACCTCACGAAGCTCATCATCGACGAAGCCGGTTCGGGCGAAGCGGTCGAAGCGTTCGGCAAGAGCGCCATCGTGGGTCTTGCGGGCGAACTGGAGCATGCGTCCGCGCTCATCCACACCCTGCACTTCGGCAATATCTATCGCTCGGCGGTGGGCGCGAAGTCGTATCTCGCGTTCAACAACACGCGTGGCCCGGCCAATGCGCCGCTGCTCATCCCGATGATGGACAAGAACGACGAAGGCCGCCGCTCGCACTATCTCACGCTCCAGTTCTCGATTGCCGATGCACCGGCCGCCGACGAACTCGTGGTCGCTATTGGCGCCGCAACGGGTGGCCGCCCGCATCACCGCATTGGCGATCGCTACAAAGACCTCGCAGAGCTCGGAAATGACGTCAAGAACCCTGCAGCTGTCAAATAAGCGCGTCGCGCACTATCTGGAGCAAGGCGCGGGCGAACCGCTCGTGCTGATTCACGGCGTGGGCATGCAGGCGAGCGCGTGGTATCCGCAGATCGAAGACCTCTCGGCCGAATTCCGCGTGATCTCGGTCGACATGCCGGGCCACGGTCGAAGCGATGCGCTCGAAGCGGGCGCCGGCTTGCCGCAGTTCGTTGAGTGGGCAACCAGTTTCGTCGAGGCGCTGCACGTGGGTCCCGTCAATCTGGCGGGGCACTCGATGGGTTCGTTGATCGCGGCTGGCGTCGCGGTCACGCGTCCCGATCTGGTCAAGCGTGTGGCAGTCCTGAACGGTGTGTACCGGCGTACCGAAGCGGCGCGCGAAGCCGTGCTGCAGCGCGCCGCCGAGTTGCGCTCGGGCACCATCGACGTGGATACGCCGCTGCGGCGCTGGTTCAACGCAGACGAAGCGCAGCAAGTGGCGGCGCAAAAGGTCGAGTCGTGGCTGAAGTCGGTGAAGCTCGCGGGCTATGCCACGGCCTATACGGCGTTTGCGGGCGGCGACGATGTGTACGCCGACGGCTGGCACACGATTCGCTGCCCTGCTCTCGTCCTGACCGGCGCCGACGATCCGAACTCGACGCCGGAGATGGCAAGACAGATGGCGCAGGCCGCGCACAACGGCACGGCCGTGGTGATCGAAAACGAGCGCCACATGGTGAACCTCACCGCGCCCGACGAAGTCAATCGCGCGCTGCGTGCCTGGTTGCAGACGGAGCCGCATGCGGAAAACCACGAAGTGGAAGTGTGAAATGAGCCAAGACACGAGCCAGGTAGTTAACCCGCAAGCCGCGAAGATCAACACGCGCGAGCTGCGCGACGCGTTCGGCGCGTTCATGACGGGCGTGACGATCGTGACGACCGCGACGGACGAGGGCAAGCCGCTCGGCTTCACCGCCAATTCGTTTTCGTCCGTTTCGCTCGACCCCGCTCTGCTGCTGGTGAGCATCGCGAAAACGTCGAACAATTACCAGACGTTTGCGACTGCGGGCCACTTCGCCATCAACATCCTCGCGGAAGGACAAAAGGATTTGTCCAACACGTTCGCGCGGCCGAGCGACGACCGCTTCGCCAGTGTGAACTGGCAATTGAGCGCCAACCGCAACCCGCTCATTGGCGACGTCAGCGCCTGGTTCGACTGCACGACGCACGCCGTGATCGACGCGGGCGACCACGCGCTGATCGTCGGCCGGGTCGAGGCGTTTCATTCCGCGGGGTTCGCTGGCCTCGGCTACTATCGCGGCGGTTATTTCACGCCGGCCAGGGTATCGGCGGAAGTCATCGCGGGTCCGAAAGTCATCGTGAGCGCGATCATCGCGCGCGAGGACAAGGTGCTGCTCGTGAAAAACGCAGACGGCAAATGGGGCCTGCCTTCGAAAGAGATCGGCAAGGAAGGCGCCGACAAGGCGCTCGCCGAGATCTTCACGAAGTACCAGCCCGATGCATCGGCAAGCTTCATCTATTCGGTCTACAACAATACCGAAACCCATTACCAGTACATCTCGTTCCTGTGCAGCGCGCCGGATGAACTCGCCGCAGCGGGCGACGCCTCGGCACAATTCGTTAGTCTGGAAGACGTGCAAACGCAAGCGTTCCAGGACAGCGCACTTGCCAGCATGCTCCAGCGCTACCGCAAGGAAAGCGAACTGAAGAGCTACGGGATGTACTTCGGCGACCATAGCAACGGCACAGTCCGCCCGCTTCATTCCTGAAAGGTTCCATCATGCGATTCTCACTTTTCGTTCACATGGAGCGCGTCTCCGATCAGACCAGTCAGAAGCAGTTGTATGACGAAATGATCGAGCTGTGCCAGATCGCCGATCGCGGCGGCATGCATGCGATCTGGACCGGCGAGCACCACGCCATGGACTTCACAATCGCGCCCAATCCGTTCCTCAACATCGCGGACCTCGCAAACAAGACGAAGAACGTGAGGCTCGGCACGGGCACGGTCATTGCGCCCTTCTGGCACCCGATCAAGCTCGCCGGCGAAGCCGCGATGACCGACATCATCTCGAACGGCCGTCTGGATCTGGGCATTGCACGAGGCGCATACTCGTTCGAGTACGAACGCCTGATGCCGGGGCTCGACGCGTGGGGCGCGGGCCAACGCATGCGCGAACTCATTCCGGCCGTGAAAAAGCTGTGGGAAGGCGATTACGCGCACGAAGGCGAGTTCTGGAAATTCCCCGCGACCACGTCGTCGCCGTTGCCTTTGCAGCGCCCGCATCCGCCGATCTGGGTGGCCGCGCGCGACCCGAACAGCCACGAATTCGCCGTGTCCAACGGTTGCAACGTGCAGGTCACGCCGCTGCATTTCGGCGACGAAGAAGTCGAGAAGCTCGTCGGCCACTTCAACGCCGCGTGCGAGAAGTTCAGCAACGTGCCGCGCCCGCAAATCATGTTGCTGCGCCATACGTACGTGGCGAGCAGCGAGGACGACGCGCAGGTCGCAGCCGACGAAGTGAACACGTTCTACAACTACTTCGGCGCGTGGTTCAAGAACGAGCGCCCCGTGAGCCGCGGCATGATCAAGCCGCTCACGAAGGAAGAGATCGCGGCTCACCCGTTCTACACGCCCGAGGCGATGCGAAAGAACAATGTCATCGGCACGCCCGAGGAAGTGATCGGGCGTCTGCGGGCCTACGAGAAACTCGGCTTCGACGAGTACTCGTTCTGGATCGATACCGGCATGAGCTTCGAGCGCAAGAAGGCGTCACTCGAGCGCATGATCAACGACGTCATGCCTGCATTCAGGTAAGGGGCGGATTCCATGGATTTTCATTTTCAGCTGTATATCGACGGCCAGTTCGAACCGGGCGCCGCGACCTTCGACAGCGTGAACCCGGCCACGGGCAAAGTGTGGGCGCAAATGCCCGAAGCGCGCACGGAGCAGGTCAACCGCGCCGTCGAGGCGGCCAACCGCGCGCTGACCGATTCCGCGTGGGCCGGCCTCACCGCCTCGGCTCGCGGAAAGCTGCTGCACAAGCTGGCCGGGCTCGTCGAGAAGGCTGCGCCGCGACTCGCTGAAATTGAAACGAACGACACCGGCAAGATCATTCGCGAGACGTCGAGCCAGATCGCCTATGTGGCCGAGTACTACCGCTACTACGCGGGGATCGCCGACAAGATCGAGGGTAGCCACATCCCGGTCGACAAGCCGGACATGCAGGTCTGGCTCGAACGGCAGCCCGTCGGCGTGGTCGCCGCCATCGTTCCATGGAACAGCCAGTTGTTCCTTTCCGCCGTGAAGCTCGGGCCGGCGCTAGCCGCCGGGTGCACGGTCGTGCTGAAGGCTTCCGAGGAAGCGCCCGGCCCGCTGCTCGAATTTGCGAGGCTCGTGCACGAGGCAGGATTTCCGCCGGGCGTCGTCAACGTGATCACCGGCTTTGGGCCGGAATGCGGCGCGGTGCTCAGCGGCCATCCCACGGTGGACAAGATCGCCTTCACGGGCGGCCCCGAAACCGCCCGGCATATCGTCAGGAACTCCTCGAACAATCTGGCCAAGGTCTCGCTTGAACTGGGCGGCAAGTCGCCGTTCATCGTGTTCGCCGACACCGATATTCAGAGCGCGGTGAATGCGCAAGTCGCGGCGATTTTCGCGGCAAGCGGCCAAAGCTGCGTGGCGGGCTCGCGTCTCTTGATCGAGGCGTCCGTCAAGGACGCGTTCCTCACGTTGCTTGTTGAACGCGTCTCGCGCATCCGCGTCGGTTCGCCCAACGAGATGACGACGGAATACGGGCCGCTCTGCACCGAACGGCAACTGCGCAACATCGAGAAGATCGTCGCGAGTTCTGTGGACCAGGGGGCCAAGGTGCTCGCCGGCGGCAAGGCGCTGGAGCGCGACGGCTACTACTACGCGCCCACGATCCTCGACTGCTCGGGCGTGAGCAACGCCGACAGCATCACGACGGAGTTGTTCGGCCCCGTGCTTTCGGTGGATACGTTCACTTCCGAACAGGACGCCATCGAGAAGGCGAACAGCACCGCTTACGGACTCGCCGCGGGCATCTTCACCACCAACCTCACGCGCGCGCATCGCGTTTCGCGGCGCGTGCGCTCGGGCATCGTCTGGATCAACACCTATCGGGCGGTGTCGCCGCTCGTGCCGTTTGGCGGCTTCGGGCTCTCCGGGCACGGCCGCGAGGGCGGCATGGCTGCCGCGCTCGAATACACGACAACGAAGTCCGTGTGGCTGCGCACCTCGGACGAGCCGATCAGCGACCCCTTCGTGATGCGCTGATCCGTTCCCCACTGCACCGCTTCAAAGCCGTTCCAAAGCCGCTTCAAAGCCGTTCAAGGCCATGCCGCGCCACCTTCGTGGCGTGGCTCGGCCTGTGCAATAAAGATGGAGACACTATGAAAAACCCGGCGAACGACAACAGCGTTCTGACCATTGAAAGCAACTCGATCGAGTATGTCGCTCCCGAGCATCGGCATGGCAAGCCAGTCGATCTCTTCACGTTGTGGTTCTGCACGAATGTCGCGCCGCTTGCCGTGATATCCGGCGCGACTTCGGTGCTGGTCTTTCACCTCGACGTGATGAGCGCGATTCTCGCCATCGTCGCCGGGCAATTCTTCGGCGCGATTTTCCACGCCCTCACCTCTGCGCAAGGCCCGCTCGTCGGCGTGCCGCAGATGATTCAAAGCCGCGCGCAATTCGGCCGCTATGGCTCGCTGCTCGTGGTCAGCTTCACCACGCTGATCTATCTCGGCTTCTTCGTCTCGAACATCATCCTCGCGGGCAAAACGCTTCACACCGCCGCGCCTGCAGTGCCCGTTCCGGTTGGCACCGTGCTCGGCGCGATCCTGGCGACGCTCGTCGGCGTGATCGGTTACCACTTCATCCACCGCTTCAACAAGGTAGGCGCGTGGTTCATGGGCGGCGCGCTCCTGATCGGCATGATCATAATGGCGCCCGGCCTCAACGCGCAAATCCTGCAGCAGGGCCATTTCGACGTGTCGAACTGGTTCGCGATGTTCGGGCTTTGCGCGGTTTGGCAAATCAGCTTCGCACCCTACACGTCCGATTATTCGCGCTACTTGCCGACCTCAGCGGGCTTTGCGAAGACCTTCGCGTTCACGTATTTCGGCACCTCGCTCGGCACGATCTTCGCGTTTCTCTTTGGCGTGCTCGCGGTCAGCACCGGTCATTCCACCGACGCCATGCAAGCCATCCGCACGCAAACGGGCCTGTTCGGCTATGCGCTGATCTTCCTCTTCCTGGTCAACATTATTGGCCACAACGGCATGAATCTGTATGGCGGAGTGCTGTCGTTCATTACCGCCGCGCAGACCTTCCGCCCCGACTGGGTGCCGGGCCGCACCGTGCGCATCGTCTTTTCGAGCGCGCTGCTGGTCGCCCCTACCGTCACGGCGTTGTGGGCCTCGAGCAATTTCATCGCGATCTTCCTGACTGCGATCTTTGCCATGCGCATCGTGCTCGCGCCGTGGGTCGCGATCAATCTGGTCGACTTCTATCTGATCAACAACCGGCGCTATCGCGTCGCGGAAATCGTGAGCAGCCACGGCGGCGTGTATGGCTCCTTCAACTTCAAGGCCATCGCCATTTACCTCTTCGGCATTGCGGTGCAGGTGCCGTTCATGGCGGAGAGCTTTTTCCACGGCCCGCTGGCGTCGATCGTCGGCGACGCCGATATCTCGTGGATGGTTGGCCTCGTCGCGACTGCGCTGACCTACTACCTGTTCGCCTCGAAAGGCGCTGCGCGCTCGTCCCGGCGGTCGCCGGCAGGGGCTGCGGTTTCTGAGTGAAGTGCGCCGCAAACGCGCAAAACAAAAAGGAAGAGCCTCGGCTCTTCCTTTCTCCCAGCGCATGACTCGCACCAATATCAATCAGTTGTAAAGCACCGCCGCGATCTTCGGGTCGTTCATATTGGTCTTGTCGTACCAGTAAAAGCCCGTGTCGATTTTCTTGGGCAGTGTTTCGCCCTTCAACGCCTTCGCCGCGGAATCGACGACACACTTGCCGATACCGACCGGGTTCTGCGTAATCGCGCCCGCCATCAGGCCGGACATGATGGCCTCCTTCTGCTCCTTGCCCGAGTCGAAGCCAATCAGCACCAGCTTCTTGCCCGACTCCTTCACGCCGATCGCCGCGCCTTCCGCCGAGCCTTCATTCGCGCCGAAAATGCCCTTGAGGTTCGGGTTCGCCTGAATCATGGCCTTGGCGATTTCCGCCGACTTCAGGTGGTCGCCCGCGCCGTACTGCACGGAAACGATCTTGATGCCCGTGTGCTTCGTCTTCATCTCGTTGAGGAAGCCGTCGCGCCGGTCGATACCCGTGCGGCTCGTCTGGTCATGCACGATCACGCCGACTTCGCCGGAATTGCCGATCATCTCCGCCATCTTGTCGGCGGCGAGCGCGGCGGCGGCGAGGTTGTCCGTGGCGCAGGTCGTGAGCGGAATATCGCTGTCGACGCCCGAGTCGAACGCGATCACAGGGATCTTGCTGGATTGCGCGCGTTTGAGCAGCGGAACGGCGGCCTTGCTGTCGAGCGCGGCGATGCCGAGCGCCTGCGGTTTCTTGGCGAGCGCGGCCGAAAGCATGTCGATCTGCTTGTCGACCATGGCCTCGGTTTCAGGGCCTTCGAATGTGATCCTGACGTTGTTCGCCGTCGCCGACTGTTCCGCGCCGGACTTCACGGCCTGCCAGAACTGATGCTGAAAGCCCTTCGAAATGATCGGAATGTAGGGTTCCTCAGCGTAGGCCAAGCTGGATGCGCCCACGAGCGCGCCCACTCCGATTACGGCACTGATCAGTTTTCTTTTCAACATGACATTTCTCCTCCTAAGGTGGGCCATAGACCTCCAGCCGTTGAGGGAGCCTTGTTTTACTCCCCGTTCTTCCGTGCTTCTTTCGTCTCCTGATTTAACGCTTCTTGCGGCGCAGGATATCCGCGTAAACCGCGAGGATGATGATGAGACCGGTCACCACGATCTGCCATTCCTGCGCCACCGACATGATGCGCAAGCCGTTGGTCAGCACGCTCATGATGAACGCGCCAATGATGGTGCCGAGTATCGTGCCCGAGCCGCCGCTCAGCGACGTGCCGCCGATCACCACCGCCGCGATGGCTTCCAGCTCGTAGCCCTGGCCAAGCGCCGGTTGCGCCGAGTTCAGACGCGAAGCGATCAAGAGCCCTGCGATGCCGCAAATCGCGCCGCCAAGACCATAAATCGCAATCTTCCAGCGATCGACGTTCACGCCGGAAAGCCGCACGGCCTCTTCGTTGCTGCCGAGCGCGAACGTATAGCGCCCGAGCGCCGTGCGGTTCAGCGTGATCGAACTCACAATGGCGAGCACGAACAGGATCAGCACGGCGTTCGGTACGGGCACGCTGGGCAAAAAATAGCCGATCAGCGAGTCCTGCGAAATCATGTAGAAGTTTTCGGTGTCGGTGAAATAGATCGGCTTGTCGGAAGAAACGACGAGCGAGAGCCCCTTGAGCAGCAGCATCATGCCGAGCGTGGCGATGAACGGGGGGATCTTCATCTTCGCCGTGAGTGTGCCCGAAATGGTTCCGCACACCGCCCCCGTGCCGATTGCGGCGAGCACGCCGATCCACATGGGCAAATGCCAGTAGGTCAAAAACACGCCGCAAATCACCGCCGTAAAGGTCATCAGCGTGCCGACCGACAAATCGATGCCGCCCGTAATGATGACGAACGTGCTGGCAATGGCGAGCACGCCGTTCACGGCGGTTGCCTGCAAAATGCCGAGGATGTTGTCCATCTGCATGAAGGCAGGCGAAGCGAAGCTGAAAAAGATCAGCAGCAGGATCAGGCTGGCGAACGCGAGCATTTTCTGCAGCGCAGTGGGCGAGAAAATCCGCGCCTTCAGGCCGGACGACCGTTTCTGGTCGGCCAGCGCCGCAGTATCCGATTGCATAGTCATGGATTCGACCTCTTGAGGCTCATGCCGCTTGCAGGGTTTCGCGCTCGGTCGCGAGATGCATGATGCGCTCCTGGGTCGCCTCGCTGGCGGAGAGTTCGCCAGTGATACGGCCTTCGCACATCACTACGATCCGGTCGCTCATGCGCAGGATTTCCGGAAGTTCCGACGAGATCATCACGATCGCCTTGCCTTGTTCGGCGAGCGCCCGCAACAGCTTGTAGATCTCGCTCTTCGCGCCCACGTCGATGCCGCGCGTGGGCTCGTCGAAGAAGAGCACGTCGCAGTCGCGCTCGAGCCACTTCGCAATGACGATCTTCTGCTGGTTGCCGCCCGACAGCAGACGCACCGGCTGCGTGGCGGAAGGCGTGCGAATGGCGAGCAGACTGATGAAATGCGCCGCCGTCTTGCGAATCTGCACGCGGCGCAGAAACATGTTCACCGAAAGGAATTTGCCGAGATTGGACATCACGATGTTCGATTCGACGTCCATGCCGGTCGCGAGACCAAAGCGCTTGCGGTCCTCGGAGAGATACCCGATGCTGTGCGCGACCGCGTCGCTCGGCGTCTTGATCGATACCTTCGCGCCTTTCACGAAGATGTCGCCGGACTCGACCGGGTCCGCGCCGAACACAGCGCGCGCGACCTCGGTGCGGCCCGCGCCCATCAGTCCCGCAAAGCCCAGTATTTCGCCTTTGCGCAGCGTGAAGCTCACATCCCTCACGAGCGGGCCCGCATTCAGATGCTTCACTTCGAGCGCGACTTCGCCCTGGTGCGCCGGCCCCTGATACGGTGCGACATCGGCGAGCGTTCTGCCGACCATCATGCCGATGATGGCTTGCACGCTCGTATCGGCGGCGGTGACGGTGGCGACGTACTCGCCATCGCGCAGCACGGTGACGCGATCGGCAATCTGCTTGAGCTCATCCATCTTGTGCGAAATGTAGACAATGCCCACGCCCCGCTCTTTCAACTGCCGAATGATGCGGAAAAGCTCGGCGATTTCCGCGTCGTTGAGCGCGGAAGTCGGCTCGTCCATGATGAGCACGCGCGAATCGAACGACAGCGCCTTGGCGATCTCGACCATCTGCTGGCTTGCCACCGTGAGCGAACCCACCACGGTGCGCGGGTCGAGGTGCACGTGCATGCGGGCGAGAATCTCGCGCGCCTGCGCATTGAGCTTGTCTTCGTCGAGAAAGAGCCCGAGGCGCCCGCGCGGTTCGCGGCCGATGAACATGTTCTGCGCGACGGTCAAATGATTCATCAGCTGGAGTTCCTGATGAATGATGCCGACACCCACGGCCTGTGCCTCGCCCGGACTCTCGAACGCGACAGGCTTGCCATCGTAGAGAATGTCGCCCGAATCTCGCGTATACACGCCAGCGAGAATCTTCATCAAGGTCGACTTGCCCGCGCCGTTCTCTCCCATCAGCGCGTGCACCTCGCCTGCCATGAGCTCGAATTGCACTTCGTGAAGCGCTCTCACGCCGGGAAAGCTCTTGCTCAGCTTGTTGACGGAAATGAGCGGCGTCATGGCGCTAATCCGCGAAGAAAAGCCAGACACATTACCGGGGCCTCTTGATTGCGTGCGCGGCGTGGCTTGCAGCGCTGCACGAAGGTGGTTGAAGGACGGGCGTTGCTCGACGTAAGACTAAGGTGTTCAAGGTGCAAAGAGATCCGGCCGTTCTTTCGCGGACCGGCGCAATTCCTCGATCACCTGATCGAGATGGTCGTGCATCGCTTTGGCTGCGGCGTCGGCACGGCCGGCGCGAATGGCTTCGAAAATGCGTTCGTGCTCCTCGAGCGTGTGCACGAGACGCTCGGGACTCGCCAGCAGTTGCCTCGCGCGGTCCAGCGCGTTGCGCGACACCGCGACGATCTCTTTCACGCGCGGCAGGTTCACCGCGTCGAGCAGGATTTCATGAAACGCCAGATCGAGCTCATGAAACTCGAGACGCTGGCCATTGCCGGCGATCTTGCGCTGCTCGTCGAGATTGGCGGCCAAGGCGTCGATTGTGGCGCGGTCCTTCATGCGCGCGACGCCGCGCACCGTTTCGACTTCAAGCGCGCTGCGAATGAACAGATGCTGGCGAATATCGTCGAGCGCGATCGGCTTGACCCGCGTGCCGCGCTGCGGCAAAACCTCGACGAGACCCGCATGCGCGAGCTTCGCCAGCGCGGCGGAAACCGGAAAGCGCGACACGCCCATGCGTTCGCAGACCGCCATCTTGTCGATCATCATTCCGGGTTCCAGCGCGAGCGTCACGATCGCTTCTCTCAGCGCATGCTCGACGGCATCGGTCAGGCTGCCGCGCTCGCCGCCTCTAATCTTTTGCAGTGCGACATAAGGATTGCCGGCAACACTCGCGACTTCGGTTGAAGAGTTCACGGCGCGCTTGATTTTGAGAAGACATGCTAGCATGCTAGGTAGCAGATTCAGCGTTGTCAACGCGTGCAAACGCCTGGTTTTCCCTACCCGAAAGCCATCCCTTCCAGAGGGAGTTCGAATGACCACGATCAGCAAACTGTCCGTTCGCGATATCCGCTTTCCCACTTCGCGTTCGCTCGACGGTTCCGACGCCATGAACGCCGCGCCGGACTACTCCGCCACTTACGTCACGCTCGAAACCGATTCCCCAGACGAATTCACAGGGCACGGCCTCACGTTCACCATCGGGCGCGGCAATGAAATCTGCGTGACGGCGGTCAATGCGCTGGCGCCGCTCATCGTCGGCAAGCGGCTCGAAGACATTACCGCGAACATGGGCGCATTCTGGCGCGTATTCACTTCGGATAGCCAATTGCGCTGGATCGGGCCTGACAAGGGCGCGATTCATCTGGCTACGGCGGCTGTCGTCAATGCGGTGTGGGACCTGTGGGCCAAATCGGTTGGCAAGCCCGTATGGAAACTGCTCGCGGACATGAGCCCCGAAGAACTCGTGCGCTGCCTCGATTTTCGCTACGTGACCGATGCGATCACGCCTTACGAAGCATTGGCCATCCTGCACCGCCACACGAAGACCAAGGGCGCACGGGAAGCTGAAATGCTCGCGCAGGGCTATCCCGCCTATACGACTTCGGCTGGCTGGTTGGGCTACGACGACGACAAGATCCGGCGCCTCGCGCGGGAAGGCGTCGCGCTGGGCTGGACGCATTTCAAGCAGAAAGTGGGCGGCAATCTCGACGAAGACGTGCGGCGCGCGCGCATACTGCGCGAGGAAATCGGCGAGAACCTGAAGCTGATGATGGACGCCAACCAGGTGTGGGACGTCGACCAGGCGGTGGCGAACATGCGGCGGCTAGCGGAGTTCGATCCGTGGTGGATCGAGGAGCCGACGAGCCCAGACGATATTCTCGGACATGCGGAGATACGCCGGCGTTTGGGGTCGATTGGGGTGGCCACGGGCGAACACTGCCACAATCGCGTGATGTTCAAGCAGTTGTTGCAGGCGCAGGCGATCGACTTTTGTCAAGTGGATGCCTGTCGGTTAGGTGGCCTTAACGAAGTGATCGTCGTGTTGCTGATGGCGGCGAAGTTCGGCATACCCGTTTGTCCCCACGCGGGCGGCGTTGGGCTGTGTGAGTACGTGCAGCATATTTCTCTGTTCGATTATTTGTGTGTTTCGGCTTCGCTCGAGAATCGCGTGCTTGAGTATGTTGATCATTTGCATGAGCATTTTGTTGATCCTGTTGTGATCCGGAATGGGCGGTATATGCCGCCTCAGCGGCCTGGTTATAGCATTGAGATGATTGCGGAATCGCTCGATAAGTATGACTTCCCTGCGGGGGAGGCATGGCGGGGTTAAGGGCCGCTTTGCGTTTTCCTTGTTTTCGCGGTGGTATGCAGGCGTTGTCCCTGTGCGCGGCGGCACCTGCTCTTCTATTGACCGTCAAAACGGGGAATGTGCGCCACCGCACGTTCTCGCGCGACTCCGGCGCACGTCGTCGCGCTTGCCCGCCTACTCTGCAGCAACCGGCTTTCACTTCCCACGCTCGCCAGTCAGGAGCCATTCGACCCATGCACGAAACAAGCCATATTGTTCGCGCGTTCATTGAGGAAGTCCTGAATCAAGGGCAGCTCGACGCCGCTGAGCGGTTTTTCTGGGAGGACATGGTCGAGCAGGCGCCGTTCCCTGGCCAGGGTCCCGGTATCGAGGGACTCAAGGATGTCGTGCGTGGGATGCGAGCCGCGTTCCCGGACATGCATTGGCGCGTCGAGGAACAACTCGCAGACGGCGACCGCGTGCTGACCCGCTTCGAGTGGACAGGCACGCACAGGGGAGCGTTCCTCGGCGTGGACGCGACGGGGCGCTCCGTCAAGGTATGGGGCATGGTCATCGACCGCTTTCAGGACGCCAGGATCAAGGAAACCCGCCTCATCATGGACACGCTCGGGTTGATGATCCAGCTAGGCGGGGTTCCTCCACCGGGCCAGTGAAACCGCGAAACCGGGTTGGTCCTGCGCCCCGCCGCACGCGCAAACCGTGCATGCAGCCCTCACCCCTCGCTACAGCGACAGCTTGCACGCCTCGTGCAGCGAAGTCAGCCTGCGCACTGGCTCCGCCACGTACGGGTTGCTCTCGTCCCATGCGTAGCCCGCCAGCACCGAACTAATCATCCGACGGATCAAGGGCGTCTGGCGCGGGTAATAAATGATGTCCTGCAGCTCCCCGCTGTACCAGCGCTCGACAAAGGCGCGGAACGTGTCGATACCCTTGCGCAGCGGCACGTCGTATTCGGCCTGCCAGTCCACCACCGCGCCGCCGAGCGCGCGCTCGAGCACCTTCACGGCAAGGTGCGCCGAACGCAGCGCGATGGTGACGCCCGAAGAAAACACCGGGTCAAGGAACTCGCCCGCGTTGCCGAGCAGCGCGAAGCCTGGCCCGTGCAATCGTTCGACGTTGGCCGAATAGCCGCCGATCTGGTTCACGGGCATGAGAAACGGCGCGTCGCCGATCAGGCGGTTCAATGTCGGCTCCTCGCGAATGAGCGCCCGCAGCCGCGCCTCGCGTTCCGCTTGCGGCACGTCGAGGAAAGCGGCATCGGCAACACAGCCCACCGACGAGCGGCCGCCCGCGAGCGGGATCATCCAGAACCACACATCGCGATGCTCGGGGTGCGTCGCGATGCAAATCTTGTTGCGATCGAAGGCGTCCAGCGCCAGCCCGTCACGCACGTGGCTGAAGATCGCGGCACGCGTCGGCAGGCCGGAAGGCGCCTCAAGATTCAGGAGGCGCGGCAGCACGCGGCCGAAGCCGCTCGCGTCGAGCACGAAACGCGCGTGCACTTCATAGTGCGCCTGGTTTTCGTCGATGACCTCCAGCACCGGCGCGTCGCCCGTGCGCATGCCGGTCACCGTGTGGCCGAAGCGCACTTCGGCGCCCTGCTGTGCGGCGCAGCCGATCAGCAGATCGTCGAACTTCGCGCGCTCCACCTGGTACGTCGTGCCCCAGCCCGCCGCATGCTTGTCGCGGAAGTCGTACGACGATACCTCGTCGCGCCACACGAAATGCGCGCCGTTCTTGTACTGAAAGCCGGTTTCCACCACAGCCTGCAGCATGCCGGCCTCTTCGAGATACGCCATGCTTTGCGGCAAGAGGCTCTCGCCGATCGAGAAGCGCGGGAAATGCTGGCGCTCCAGCACGAGCACCGAGCGTCCGGCCTTGCGCAACAAGGCTGCAGCCACGGCGCCCGAGGGGCCCGCGCCGATAATCGCCACGTCGACGGCTTCGCGTCGCGTGGACGGCGTAACGGCTTCTCCAATGCTCTTTTCCATAGTCCTTTCCCTTCTCTGCGTCCTGACGCGCTCTGTTACGTCCTGTCACGTCCAGTTACGACTGTATGCCCAATGCAAGCGCACTGCGCTGCGCGAAACCGTGATTCTGACACCCCTCGCTGCGCCCTTGCATTTACAATGCCCATTCGCGTCCATGACCGCATTCGCAACGGGTAAAAAAATATGTCGGTTTCCGAATCAAATTACGTGCCGTTCGTCCCGGAAACGGCCTTCGGCATCTGGTTTCTCCGCACCCATACATGGGAGCACCATGTGCTGCGCGTGGCGATCGACGACCTTAAGCGCCTCGTGGACGCGCCTTTGCCCGACGCGCCCGAAATCGTCGATGTCGGCTGTGGCCAGGGCAAGTCGTTCCGCCTGCTGGCCGAGGCTTTCCGCCCGCGCCGCATCGTGGGGATCGACTATCACGAGGCATCGCTCGAACTGGCGGCGCGTGCCGCGCGCACCTGCCAGGACAAATTGCAGACGCAGACCACGTTCGAACTGCTGCACGGCGACTGCGCGAACCTGCCGCTGCCCACGGCCAGCGCGGACATCGTCTTCTGTCACCAGACTTTCCATCATCTCGTCGAGCAGGAACGCGCGCTCGCGGAGTTCCACCGCGTGCTCAAGCCGGGCGGCGTGCTGCTGTTCGCCGAATCCACCGAGGCCTATATCCGCTCGTGGGTCATACGCCTGCTGTTCCGCCACCCCATGCACGTGCAGAAGAGCGCCAACGGCTACCTCGAAATGATCCGCACGGCGGGTTTCCGCTTTTCGGAGCGCAATGTTTCGCTAACCCTACCTGTGGTGGGGCCGCGCAGCCGATTTCGGTCTCTTCGAGCGCCTCGGCCTGCATCATCCCAAGCCTGGGAAGCGCCGCGAAACCCTGGTTAACGTAGCCGCCGTGAAGGCGGCGTGAACGCGCGCAAAGGCGGCACGAGCCGGGTCGCCCGCCGCCTTCCGCGGGTTACTTGCCGCTCTTGAGCGTGACCACGTCGCCCACGAGCGCCACGCCGGCGATCATTGCGCCCGCGCCACACGTGAATTCCGTGGCGCTCTCGCGCAGTTCGTTCTTGTAGTTGCTCTTGATGTTGATGACCGCGTTGCCGCCTTCCTTGCGCGCGCGTTCCTGCAGCTCCTGCACGGCCGAAAGGAACACGTGCTGGCAGGCCGCTTCGTCGCTCTTGCCAAACGCGTTCGTCTTCTTGTTCGTGGAGAACTGGCCCAGCGTCTTCTTGACCGCCGGATGAGGCTGGCCCGCAAAGTACAGCGCAATGTCGTCGCTCACCTTGCCGGGCTCGCTGTGGAGCGCGACATCCACGGAATAGGTGTCGACCGAATTGCGTGCGTAGGCTTGCGGCGCCGCGAAAGCCGCGCACAGCGCGGCGAACATCCACAGTTTTTTCATTGCTTTTCTCCGTTGGTTCAGTTCGCTTGCAGCACTACGAGGTCACCCGTGACGGCGATGGCCGCCGCGCTCTGGCTCACGCCGCAGGTGTATTCGGTGGCCGACCCGGTTTCGCTGCCGTGAAAGCGCGTGGTCACGTTGATGACGGCGTTAGCGCCCTTGTTGTGGGCGTCCGCGCGCAGCTTGTCGAGTGCGATGGCGAGCACCTTGTTGCAGCTGGCCTCGGCGCCGTCGGTCGCGCGGGCGATACGCAGGGAATGCGAGGCGTCACCCACGTGGCGCACCACTTCCGGATGCGGCTGCGCGCCGAAATATACGGCGATTTTCGCGGCGGGGTCCGCGCTGGACGCGGCTTTCGCCGTCGAGAGGGAAGCGACGGGCTGGATCGGCAGCGTGAGGCGCTGCGATCCGCAAGCGGCCAACGTCAGGCTGACGATCGCGGCGGTGCTCAGCGTGAGGCAAGTCTTTTTCATTGGAATCCTCATTATTTTCAGGGTTGCCCGAAACTTCAGACTGCGCGCCGGAAGTTCGGCGACGTGTTCACGCCGCCAAATGCGAAGTTATTGCTCATCACGTATTCGCCGTCGCGCATGCCGATAAGCTCGCTCAAGAGCTATATCGGCCATACGCTCGGCGCCTGTGGCGCGATCGAGGCCTGGTGGACGATCGAGATGATGAAGCGCCACAGGTATGCGCCCACGCTCAACCTGACCCCGGTCGATCCAGCCTGCGCGCCGCTCGACTACATCCAGGGCGAGCGCGCGCGATAGACTCCGAATAGGCATATCCCCGCGCAAGCCGTAGAATGCGGGCACCGCGGCGGATTATTAGCGACTGGCCGCCGCAACGCCCTACAGTCAGCTTGCAATAATCCGAACCCTTATCCCCCGTCACCCTCATGCTTTCCCTTTCTACCGTCGGGCTGATGGTCTCGGGCTGTGCGATTGTGCTGCTCATGCCGGGGCCGACCAACACGCTGCTTGCCGCCGCCGGTTTGCGGCAGGGCCTGCGGCGCTCCGCGCATTTGACCGCTGCCGAACTGGCCGGCTACCTGGTGTCGATTACCGTCTGGGGGCTTTGCTTCACCCACGCATCGCATTCGCTGGGCTGGCTGCCGAAGGTGTTGCGTGTGGCCAGCAGCCTCTATCTGGCGTGGCTCGCCTTGCGCCTTTGGTTCACGGCAAACGCGATCGAAACGTCGGCCAGTGGTGTGGTCGGCACGCGCACGCTGTTCAGCGCCACGGTGCTCAATCCCAAGGCCATTTTGTTCGCGGGCTCGATTTTTCCGCCGGCCGCGTTCGTGAGTGTCGTCACGTGGCTCCAGGCCATGGCGATCTTCGCGGTCCTGCTGATTCCCATTGGCCTCACGTGGATCGCCATTGGCGCCGCGCCGCGCAACGGCCGTGCGCCGTTCATTCGTCCCGCGTACTTCCAGCGTTGTGCATCCGTCGTGGTGGGCGCCTTCTCCGTGTCGCTCATGTGGGCGCTCGCGCACTGACGCTATCGCGTCATTCCCTCGCTCGCGCGGCTTGCGGCGCAACGAGTTCGGCAACGCTCAACCAGCGGCTGCCCGGCGTGCCAGCCAGGCGCTGCAGCGCCTCGGCGTCTTTGACGCCGCATTCAACCGGAAAGGTTTTCGCTGCGTGAGTGGCTAGCCAGACGGTCCGCATCACGCCATCCGTGAACGCAACGTACGGTACGGCGGCGCTCGCCGGACAAATGACTTCAGCAAGCGGCACGGGATCTTCTTCGCCGAAACTGAAACCTTCGGACGCCAGTTCGAAGCGCGGGTCGGCACGCCATGTCTGCGGATTGCCGTTTGCGAGCCCGCTCGATTCGACGAGCTTGAATTTGCCGAGCCCATACTGATTCGCGCCGATCATCTTCTGGATCAGCGCGTTGCCGTCGTTGCCGGGTTCGATGCCGTAGATGCGGCCTTGCAGCTTGTCCGCGTATTTGGCGATGTCCTGGAACGATTTGAGGCCGCCCTGGTAGACGTAATCGGGAACGGCAAGCGTGTATTTCGCGCCCGTGAGGTTCGGCGTCGAGAGCACCTTGATCGAGCCCGACTTCGTGAAGGGCTCGATGATCGGGTCCATGGTCGGCGACCAGTAGCCGAGGAACACATCGATCTGCTTGCTCTTGAGCCCTGCGAACGTGATCGGCACCGAGGCGATCGTCTCGGTCGGCGTATAGCCAAGCGCGCCGAGGATCGTCGATGCCACGCCCGTGGTCGCCGCGATATCGGTCCACCCCACGTCGGCGAAGCGCACGTCCTTGCACGCGGCGGGATCGGCCGCGTAAGCGCTGGTGCAGAGAATGGCGGCGCACGCGAGCGCGCCTGTCTTAAGCAGGGGGAATCGGCACATCGTCATCTCCTCAGGAATCGAACTGCGTCGCTGGGTCATGAAGTCTCATGACACATGGTTGTCCGGCAAAAAGCGGACTAACGTAGCAATTGCGACGAGCAATTGCGCAGAAGCGACAAGCGATTCCCGAGAAGCCCCCTGAACAGCGGCTTTAAGTTAATTGAACGATCAATATACGAACTTGAACGACGTTCCTTTCATTTTCAAAACGTAATCCGTCAGCCTCGTACACGGGGCTGTTGCCAGACCGGGTCGCGCGCGAATTCGACAAACGATTTGAGGTAATCGACCACGGCGTCGCCTTCGCGCCTGCCGAGAAAGATCTGCTTCGCGATGCCCTGCTTGCCGAGCTTCACGATCGCGAGCGGCATGCGGTCTGCGTATTCTTCCGCGAGCCAGCGCGGCAACGCGGCCACACCGCGATGGCTCGCGACCATCTGCAGCATGATGTCGGTCGTTTCGATCGTCTTGTGACGGCGCGGCGTGATGCTCGCGGGCCGCAAAAACTGGTTGTAGATATCGAGCCGGTCGGTATCCACTGGATATGTAATGAGCGTTTCGTCGACGAGCTGCTCGGGCTTCACGTAGCGCACGTTCGCGAGCCGATGGCCTTCAGCAACCACCAGCACCTGTTCGTAGTCGAACACCGGATCGAAACGAAGCCCGGGCCGGTTGAGCGGATCGGGCGTGACCAGCACGTCGATGTCATAGCCGATCAACGCGCCGATGCCGCCAAACTGAAAACGCTGCTTCACGTCCACATCGACGTCGGGCCAGCGCGCCAGATATGGCGAGACCACCTTGAGCAGCCACTGATAGCACGGAGCGCACTCCATGCCGATGCGCAACGTGCCCCGCTCGCCCGCGGCGTACTGCTTCATGCGTTCTTCCGCGAGTTCGAACTGTGGCAAGAGCCGTTCGGCCAACGAGAGCAGATATTGCCCGGCCTGCGTCAGCCGCAGGCTGCGGCCCTCGCGGTCCCAGATTTGCGTGCCCAGCTGCTGCTCGATCTTCTTGACCGTGTGGCTCAACGCCGATTGTGTGAGGAAAAGCGATTCCGCCGCTGCGGTAAGCGAGCCCTGGCGGGCGACTTCGCGGACGATGACAAGGTGAACGCGTTCGAGCATAAAAAAGAGAACCCCGCGTCAGGCTGGCGACAGATGAAGAAAACTAATGAATGGATGAAATAATGCCATTTTTCTTCATCTACGGATACCTCTATCATCGCTGCCACTCTGGATCGTTTTCAGCACTTTCATTTCGGACGGCACCGCACATGGTCACCACGCACAATCTCGGCTTTCCGCGCATCGGCGCGAAACGCGAACTCAAATTCGGTCTGGAGCGCTACTGGAAGGGCGAATCTTCGCGCGACGAACTGAAGGCGCTCGGCGCGCAACTGCGCAAGCGCCACTGGGAAAACCAGAAGGGTCTCGACTTCGTGCCCGCCGGCGACTTCGCCTTCTACGACCAGGTGCTCGGCATGAGCTTCACGCTCGGCAACCTGCCCGAGCGCGTGCAGGGCTTTCACGGCGACAAGCTCGACAACTACTTCCGCGTGGCGCGTGGCCGCTCGGCGGCAGGCGCCGAGGATCATGCCGCTTGCTGCGGCGGCGTCGCGGCCGGCGAAATGACGAAGTGGTTCGACACGAACTATCACTACATCGTCCCCGAATTCATGGCCGATACGCAGTTCAACCTCGACACCTCGCGTCTTTCGGAGCAACTGCGCGAAGCCCGCGAACTCGGCGTGAAAGCCAAGCCGGTGATCGTCGGGCCGCTCACGTACCTGTGGCTCGGCAAGGCCAAGGACGACTCGGACAAGCTGGCGCTGCTGCCGCGCATCATGCCCGTGTACCGCGCGCTGCTCGACTACTTCCGCGTGATGGACGTCGAATGGGTGCAGATCGACGAGCCGATTCTCGTGACCGAACTCGAGCCGGCCTGGCGCGCCGCGTTCGCGACGGCGTATGAAGGGTTCGAGCTGCGCAGCGTCAAGCTGCTGCTGGCCACCTACTTCGGCCAGTTGCAGGACAATCTCGACCTCGCGTGCTCGCTGCCCGTCGACGGTGTGCATATCGACGCCGTCAACGCGCGTGAAGAAGTCGCGCTGGCCGCGCAAAAGCTGCCTGCACAGAGCGTGCTTTCGGTGGGCGCAATCAACGGCCGCAACATCTGGAAGACGGATCTGACCGCCGCGCTCGAATGGCTCGAGCCGCTTGCCAAGCAACTGGGCGAGCGCCTCTGGATCGCGCCGTCATGCTCGCTGCTTCACGTGCCGGTGGACCTCGCGAGCGAAGAGAAGCTCGACGCTGAAATCCGTTCGTGGCTCGCGTTTGCGCTGCAAAAGCTCGACGAAGTGAAGGTGCTCGCCACGGCGCTGAATGCCGGCCGCGACAAGGTCGCAGCCGACCTCGCGGCGAACGCCGCCGCCATACAGGCGCGCCGCCAGTCGCCGCGCGTGAACAACCCCGCAGTGAAGGCCGCGATCGCCCGCATCGATGCACAGCTCGGCAATCGTCAGCACGCCTACGCTGAGCGCGCCGCGAAGCAGGCTGCGCGTCTGAAGCTGCCCGCCTTCCCAACCACCACGATCGGTTCGTTCCCGCAAACTGCGGAGATCCGGCAGGCGCGCAGCCAGTTCAAGAGCGGCGCGCTCGACGAGGCTGGCTACCAGGCCGCCATGCGCGCCGAAATCGAGCGCAGCGTGCGTGAGCAGGAGCAACTGGGTCTCGACGTGCTCGTGCACGGCGAAGCCGAGCGCAACGACATGGTCGAATACTTCGGCGAGCAGCTAGACGGCTACGCATTCAGCCAGTTCGGCTGGGTGCAGTCGTACGGCTCGCGCTGCGTGAAGCCGCCCATTCTGTTCGGCGACATCAGCCGCCCGAAGGCGATGACGGTGGAGTGGATCACCTACGCGCAGTCGCTCACGAACAAGCCCATGAAGGGCATGCTCACGGGCCCGGTGACGATCCTCAACTGGTCCTTCGTGCGTGACGACCAGCCGCGTTCGGTCTCGTGCTACCAGATCGCGCTCGCCATTCGCGAAGAAGTGCTCGATCTGGAAAAGGCCGGCGTGGGCGTGATCCAGATCGACGAGGCCGCATTGCGCGAAGGTCTGCCACTGCGCCGCGCGCAATGGGGCGCGTATCTGCGCTGGGCCGTCGATTCATTCCGTATCACCGCGAACGGCGTGGAAGACGAAACGCAGATCCACACGCACATGTGCTATTCGGAGTTCAACGACATCATCGCGTCGATCGCCGATATGGACGCGGACGTCATCACGATCGAGACCTCGCGCTCGGACATGGAACTGCTCGACGCGTTCGACGACTTCAAGTATCCGAACGAAATCGGGCCCGGCGTATACGACATTCACTCGCCGAACATCCCGACCGAAGCGCACATCGTGCAATTGATGCAGAAGGCCGCCGGGCGCATTCCGGCAGAACGCCTGTGGGTCAACCCGGACTGCGGTCTGAAGACGCGTCAGTGGACCGAGGTGATTCCGGCGCTGACCAACATGGTCGCTGCCGCCAAGTCGTTGCGCAGCCAGGTGCAATAAGGCGCCGAAGCGCCCCGAGCCCGTCTCGGGGCGCGTCAGTTTTCGATCTCATAAAGTTGCTTGCGCAACCATCACCGCAACTCGCGCCGCAAGATCTTCCCCGTGGCCGTCTTCGGTAATTCGTCGCGGAACTCGACGATGCGCGGGTATTTGTACGCGGCCATACGCGCCTTGCAGAACGCGATCAGTTCCGCTGCGTCTGCCACCGCGCCCGCACGCAGGCTCACCACGGCTTTCACAGTCTCGCCGCGATACGGATCGGGCACGCCCACCACGGCCGCTTCGCGCACGGCGGGATGGCCGTAGAGCACGTCTTCGACTTCACGCGGCCAGACCTTGTATCCGGCCGCATTGATCATGTCCTTCTTGCGGTCGACGAGATAGAACCAGCCCGCTTCGTCCATGAAGCCGACGTCGCCGGTATGGAACCAGCCACTGCGAAACGCATCGGCCGTCGCCGCGGCGTTGTTCCAGTAGCCGGGCACGACCATCGGTCCGCGGCAGACGATCTCGCCAGTTTCACCCGCAGCAAGCATGTGACCGTCATCGTCGACGATCGCGGCTTCGGCGCCCGGCACGGGCACGCCCATGGCGAGCGCGCCGCTGCGCGGATCGACGGGCGCCGTCCTCGCGAGCGGCACCATGTGTGTGGGCGAGTTCGTTTCGGTGAGGCCATACGCGCCGTGGATCACGTGGCCGAACTTCGCGCGAAACGCCTCCACCACACTGGGCGCAATCGGCGCGCCGCCCGAATAAATCTTCGTGAGCGTCGCGAGTTGCTCGCGGGTCGCATCGGCGTGATGCAGCAGGGCGATGAACACCGTGATCGCGCCGATCGTGAATTCCGCGCGGTGTTCCTCGATGGCGTCGAGCGTGGCCGCCGTGTCGAAGCGGTGCGTGAGAATGAGCGGCGCGCGCGCGATCCACGCCGCGCCGATGTGGCCAACGAGGCCGGTAATGTGAAAGAGCGGCGCCACGCCGAGTATCGGGCCGCCTTCGCGCAGGACGCAGAAATCGCGATAGGTCTGCGCATTGAACGCGAAGTTGCCGTGCGTGCAAATCGCGCCTTTCGGGCGGCCGCTCGTGCCCGAGGTATAGACGAGCATGGCGGCGTCGCTCGCCGCCAACGCGACCGGCGGCGGCTTGCGCCCTGGCTGCACGGCCTGCGCAGCCTGCAAAAGATCGCGTGCGCGCTCGCCTGCCTCGTTTGCCTCGCGCGGTGCGCCGAACACGCGCGGATCGTCGCGTGTTTGCAGCGCACGCGCGCGCGTCGTGAACACGCGCGGCGCGGCGTCGCCTTCGGCTTCGATGCTCGCGATCACCTCGCGAACGACTTCGCCTTCGAGCGCGGCGTCGCAGATCAGCACGCGCGTCTGCGAATCGTCGAGCAGCAGTTTCAGTTCGCGCGCGCGGTTCATCGGATTGACCGGCACCATCACGGCGCCCGCCTTCCAGATGCCGAGCAGGGCCATCACGAATTGCGGCACGTTCTGCAGATAGAGCGCCACACGGTCGCCGTGCTGTACGCCTTCGTCCAGCAGTACGCAGGCAACGTGGTCGCTCCATGCGTCGAGCGCCTGCCAGTCGAGCCTGCCGTCGAAGTAGAGCAGCGCGCTTTCGTGCGGCGCGCGAGCGAGCGCCGCCGCGAACATGTCGAGACCGTTCGTATAGTCCTGGCGCGGATTCGGCTCGATGCCGGTGTCGTAGAGCGCGCGCCAGGGAAAGCTTTCACAGGCGTTCACGTGCGTCTCCTCAAGCCGCGTCCGCCGGCTGGCCCACGGTGCTGCGCGCCATGAACCAGTAGAACAGCGCGGCGCAGCCCGCAATCGCGCCGCCCATGATGAACGCCGGCGAATACGATCCCGTGCGGTCGACGATAAAGCCCGCCACGACCGGCGAGAACGCCCCGCCGAAATAGCCGCCGAAATTCTGGATCGAACTCACGGAAGCGACCATCGACGACGGGGCGATGTCGGCCGCGAGCGCCCACGCGTTGCCGATGGTGGCCGCGATGAACGCCAGCCCCAACGTCATCAGCGCGACGCTCGCGCCTATCGTGCTCGCGAGTGGCAGCGCCGCCGCGCACACGCCCGCACCGATTGCACCCACCACGATCAGCATGCGCTTGGCGACCATGGGCGAAGCCACGCGGCGATCCACGAGTTTCTTCGCGATCCAGCCCGCGACGATCTCGCCCGCCGCGCCGCCGAACCACGGAATGCTCGCGTAGATACCCAGTTGTGCGAACGAAATATGAAAGCGATCGAGCAGATAGAGCGGCAGGAACACGAGGAAGATATTCCACAGCCAGATCGCGCAGAAGTAGCCGAAGATCATGCCCCACACGCTGCGCGAGGCGAACAGCGCGCGCCAGCGAATGGGCGCGGTGGTGAGCGAGCGCTCGTGGCCGCCGCCGCCCGCTTCGATATAGGCGAACTCCTCGCGCGTGAGCCGCTTGCTTTGCACGGGGTTGCGATAGAGAAACAGGAACAGCACGGCAAAGACGATGCCGATGGCGCCCGTCACGTGAAAGAGCGAGCGCCAGCCGAACGCGATCATCAACGCAACCAGCACGGCGGGCGCGAGCGCGGGCCCCCACTTCGACGACGAATCCCAGATGCCGGTGGCGAAGCCGCGCTCCTTGGCGGGAAACCACGCGGCCGTGATCTTCGCGGAGGTTGGCCAGCACGGCGCCTCGCCCACCGCGAGCAGCACGCGCATGACGATGAGGCCCGAGATCGAACCAACCACGCCGGTGAGCCACGTCGCCACGCTCCACCAGATCATGCCCACTGCATAGGCGCGCTTCGCGCCGAAGCGATCGATGATCCAGCCCGCCGGCAATTGCATCACGGCGTAGGTCCAGGCGAACACGGTGCCGAGCAGGCCGATTTGCGTGCGCGTGAGGCCGAGGTCGTGAATCATGCCGGGCGCGGCGATCGCGAGATTTGCGCGATCGAGGTAGTTGATGATGCCGCCGAACAGCAGCCAGATCAGCACGCGCCAGCGAAAATTCGCGGCGGTGGTGGCTGTGGCAGTCGATTTTGCGGTGGATGCGGTTGCAACCAGCTCGTCGTCCATCCTGTCTCCTCCTCGTTGGCCTACGTTTTTTTTGCGTGCGCTGATGCACACGCTCGTGAGACTCAAACCGCGTTCGTGCCCGGATCGTGGGACTTTTCGCTGTAGAAGCAACGATACGCGCGAGGGACATTGTGCGCCGGTTGGCGCGAATGGAGAACGCCGCATTTGCATAAACGCATGACGTCGATGTGAATACGCGGATCGTTATTGCATTCGCATGCTCTCTTACCAACCGTTACACAAGCGAAGCAATCGTTTCACCTGAACGGCGAGCGAGTTCATAAAATTCCTCAGACCGTTGAGCAGCAAGGCGCTACGCCACAACGGTCCCGCGCAGAGCCGCACGGAAAGCGGCATCACACAAGGCCCTGCGCGTGCAATCGATACCTACTACGCAGAAAGGAGTTCACATGACTCGCCTCTCGCTTGCCTCGCTCATCGCGGTTTCGGCCGCCAGCCTTTGCGCCGTTACGCTGAGCGCACACGCGCAGACCCCCGCGCCCACCGCGGCTTCTGCCTCGACTTCGGCGGCACCCGGCAAACTGCACGAAGCCGACAAGGCCTTCATTGCGGACGGCACGCAAACCGTCGCCACGCAGCGCGATGCCGCGCGCATTGCCGACTCGCGCTCGACCGACCGCGAAGTGAAGGCCTTTGCGGAAAAACTGGTGGCCGACTACTCGAAGCTGTCCGATTCGATGCGCGCGGCAAGCCCGCGCGGCGTGGACGTGCCGCGCAACGACCCGGATGCGGCGGTGATCAGCAGCATCAACAACCTGCGCGGCGCGGACTTCGACAAGACGTATATTGAGCAGGTCGCGCTGGCCGGCCAGCAGAAGACGCTCTCGGCATTCCAGGCGGAAATCGCCTCGGGTCGCGATGCGGGCCTCAAGAAGGCCGCGACGGAAGGCCTGCCTCTGATCCAGGCCGACTACGCCAAGGCGCAGGAACTCGCCAAGCGCAAACACCTGGCAGGCTGATGACGGTGTGAGATGCGAAGGGGCCGGCCGCACGCGCGCCGGCCCCGCTGCTGTTTACTCTTCCTTCTTATCGCCGGCCGCGAGGGCGAGCCGCTCCATGCGTCGATCGGGCACGAGCCAGAGCAATGCCACGATGAAGTAGAAGATCGCGCCAATGCGGGGATAGTCGAACGCCGCGAGCGCAAACCCCGCCAGATACAGCGCCGGTGAAATCTTGCCCTTCACGTCGTTGCCCAGCGCAATGGCTAGCGGGCTTTGCGTGCCGTGATAGCGCACCAGCGTGAATTGCAGCACGACGTAAGCCAGCGCGCAGAGCAGCAGGTTGACGCCGTAGAGCGCGGTCGGCCAGCGCCCGAACTCGTTCTCGCCCATCCAGCCCGTGGTGAACGGCAGCAGCGAAAGCCAGAACAGCAGATGCAGGTTGGCCCAGAGCACCGAGCCGTTCACGCGTCGCGCCACCTGCAGCATGTGGTGATGGTTGTTCCAGTAGATACCCACGTAGATGAAGCTCAACACATAGCTCAGATAAACCGGCCACAGCGGCGCGAGCGCAGCGAGATCGTCGCCATGCGGCACCTTGAGTTCCAGCACCATGATCGTGATGATGATGGCGAGCACGCCATCGCTGAAGGCTTCGAGTCGGTTCTTTTCCATCTGTGAAATCGGCTTGCAAGGGATGTAAGGCAAGCGGCAAGTATCGCCGAAGTCGCCGCGCGACGCCACGTAACCGCTGAGGCGTCGCAGGTGCGTATATTGCGCCATACATGGCGCGCGCATTCCTGGCCTATGATGCCCTTGAGCGCCACGCCCGGCCGCCCGCCTCGAATCATGAAGTCCACGACCTCCGCAACCCGCCACCGTCCCGAGCACCCTGAGCGGCCTGAGCGCCGCGTGCCTGTCTGGGACCTGCCTACGCGGCTCTTTCACTGGCTGACCGTCGTGCTCGTGGCCGCCGCCTACATCACGCAGCGCATGAACTGGATGCAGATGCACGTGCGCCTCGGCGAAACGCTGCTCGCGCTCGTGCTGTTTCGGATCCTGTGGGGGTGCTTCGGCAGCGAGACCGCGCGCTTCTCGCGCTTCGTCGCCTCGCCGCGCAAGGCGATCGAGCATCTGCGCCATCTGTGGCGGCGCGAGCCCGACCTCCAGGTGGGCCACAACGCGGCCGGCGGCTGGATGGTTCTGCTGCTGCTCGCGCTGCTGCTGGTCGAAACGCTCACCGGTTTCTACGACAACAACGACATCGCCGACGAAGGGCCGCTCAGCGAAATCGTGCCTGCCAAAATCGCCAATGCGATAGCCGGCCTGCACGCGTGGGGCTGGGATCTGCTCGCGGCAGCTGTCGTGCTGCACGTCTGCGCGATTGCGGTCTATGCGCTCGTGAAAGGCCACAACCTCGTCGGCCCGATGGTCAGCGGCAAAAAACGCCTGCCCGCCTCGGTGCGCGCGCCCGCGCGCGGGTCGCTTTGGCTCGCGGCCTTGCTGATGGGGTTATCCGGCGTCGTGGTGGCGCTGCTCGCCGCGTATCTTTGATGCCGGAAATTGCGGTGTAAAGCCCGCACGAAGCCCGCACAACGCGTAAAATCAGCGGCTCTTTTTCACTCGACAAGAATCATCGATGGCTACCTACCGCGAATTGCTCGCCCAGAAGCGCGAACTCGACGAGCGCATCGAAGCCGCGCGCGCCGAAGCGGCGAACGAGGCGCTGGCCAATGTGCGCGCGGCAATCGCCGAATTCGGCTTCACGCCCGACGAGGTGTTCGGCAAGCCGCGCCGCGAAAAGACCGCACGCCGCGCGCGCAAGGCTGAAGGCACCGAAGGCAAAAAGCGCGAGCGCGCCAATCTGGACCTGTTCGGCGACAACGCCTGACCGACCGCGCCCTTCACAGGCAAACAGGGCCGCAAAGGCCCTGTCGCAAGCAGCCATGCCGCGCGCGCCGGCTGGCGCACGCATGGCGTGAACACGTAACGCGTTACTGCGCGCCGAGCTTCTTGATCAGCACGTCGAGCTGCGCCACTTCCTCTTGCGTGAGATCGGTGAGCGGCGCGCGCACCGGGCCCGCGTCGCGGCCCACGAGCTTCGCGCCCGCCTTCACGATGCTCACCGCGTAGCCCGCGCGGCGGTTCCGAATGGCAAGGTATGGCAGGAAGAATTCGTCGATGAGCTTGCCAACCGTCGCGTGGTCGTCGGCGGCAATCGCGCGGTAGAACTGCATGGCCGTCTTCGGGATGAAGTTGAATACCGCCGACGAATACACGGGCACGCCCAGCGCCTTGTACGCTGCTGCGTAGACTTCGGCCGTGGGTAGGCCGCCCAGGTAGGAGAAGCGGTCGCCCAGACGGCGGCGGATCGTCACCATCGCCTCGATCTCGCCCACGCCGTCCTTGAAGCCGATGAGGTTCTCGCAGCGGTCCGCGAGCTGCTCGAGCATGTCGGCGTTGAGCTTCGAATTGGCGCGGTTGTAGACGATCACGCCCATCTTCGGCACGGCCTCGCAGACCTGCT
This sequence comes from Paraburkholderia sp. CNPSo 3272, assembly GCF_024206495.1. Taxonomy (GTDB): domain Bacteria; phylum Pseudomonadota; class Gammaproteobacteria; order Burkholderiales; family Burkholderiaceae; genus Paraburkholderia. The sequence continues at coordinate 77,374 of NZ_JAMBPQ010000005.1, forward strand.
CCACGTGCGCGGCAATGCCTTCCTGCGACGCTTCCGTGAGGTAATGCGGCATCAGCAGAATGCCCTGCGCGCCGTTGCATTCGGCTTCCTGCGCGTATTCGATGGCCACGCGCGTCGCGCCGCCCGCGCCCGCGAGAATCGGCACCTTGCCCTTGCAGGTTTCGGTGGCCGTCTTGATGACCTGCGAGTATTCGCTCTTCGTGAGCGAAAAGAATTCGCCCGTCCCGCCCGCCGCGAACAGCGCGCTCGCGCCATACGGGGCCAACCATTCGAGGCGCTCGGCATAGGTGCTCGCGCGGAAGTTGCCTTGCGCGTCGAAGTCGGTCACGGGGAACGAAAGCAGCCCTTCGGAGACGATTTGCTTGAGTTCTTGCGGCGTGGTCATGGTCTTGATCCTGTTGCGAAGTCAGTAAAGGTGTTCAGTCGATAAATGACGTTCAAGCGGCGTTCAGCGCACGAGGCACGGACGCTTGTTGTCGAATTTCCAGTTGGGAACGAGGTATTGCATCGCGATCGCGTCGTCGCGCGCGCCGAGGCCGTGCTCCAGGTAGAGTGCGTGCGCCTTTTCCAGCGCGTCCATATCGATTTCGATGCCGAGGCCCGGCTTTTGCGGCACCTGCACCTTGCCGCCCACGATCTGCAGCGGCTCGCGCGTGAGGCGCTGGCCGTCCTGCCAGATCCAGTGCGTGTCGATCGCCGTGATCTTGCCGGGCGCCGCGGCGGCTGCATGCGTGAACATCGCGAGCGAAATGTCGAAGTGATTGTTCGAGTGCGAGCCCCACGTGAGTCCCCAGTCGTTACACATCTGCGCCACGCGCACCGAGCCCTGCATGGTCCAGAAGTGCGGGTCGGCGAGCGGGATATCCACCGATTGCAGCTGAATCGCGTGGCCCATCTGGCGCCAGTCGGTCGCGATCATGTTGGTGGCCGTGGGCAGGCCGGTGGCGCGGCGGAATTCCGCCATCACTTCGCGGCCCGAGTAGCCGTTCTCCGCGCCGCACGGGTCTTCCGCGTAGGCGAGCACATCGTGTTTGTCGCGGCACAGGCGGATGGCTTCCGCGAGCGACCACGCGCCGTTCGGGTCGAGCGTCACGCGCGCTTCGGGAAAACGCTCGGCCAACGCCGTGACCGCTTCCATTTCCGCGTCGCCCGCCAGCACGCCGCCCTTGAGCTTGAAGTCGTTGAAGCCGTAGCGCGCTTGCGCGGCTTCGGCCAGACGCACGACGGCCTCCGGCGTCATCGCCTCTTCGGTGCGCAGACGTTCCCAGTCGTCGCGGCCATCGGCGCCGCTCGCGTAGGCGAGATCGGTCTTGTTGCGATCGCCAATGAAGAACAGGTAGCCGAGCATCTCCACTTCGCTGCGCTGCTGCCCCTCGCCGAGCAGCGCGGCGACGGGCACGTTCAAGTGCTGGCCGAGCAGGTCGAGCAGCGCGGCTTCGAGCGCCGTGACCGCGTGAATCGTGGTGCGCAGGTCGAAGGTCTGCAGGCCGCGGCCGCCCGAGTCGCGATCGGCGAACTGCTTGCGCACGGTGTTGAGCACCGACTGCATGTTGCCGATGGACTGGCCGACCACGAACGCACGCGCGTCTTCGAGCGTCTTGCGAATCGCCTCGCCACCCGGCACTTCGCCGATGCCGGTGTTGCCCGCGCTGTCGCGCAGCAGCACGACGTTGCGCGTGAAGAACGGACCGTGCGCGCCGGAAAGGTTCAGCAGCATGCTGTCGCGGCCCGCCACGGGAACGACGCGCAGGTCGGTGACAAGGGGCGTGGCGTTCGGTTGAACGACTTGTGTAGACATGAACGGATTACCTGTAAAAGTGCGGCGCTTGGCCCTGACAATCGAAACTTTGGGTTGAAGCGGTCAAGCGTTGGCGGCGACGATCTCCACCCAGTTCGCGCCGTTGCCGCCCTCGCCTCGAGAAACCGGTGTGAGCGCTCCGCTCGCCGCATCGATCGCGTAGACCGACACGTGTTGCGATTTTTCTCCGCACGCCACGAGAAAACGGCCCGTCGGGTCGATGCGAAAACCGCGTGGTTGCGTCTCGGTCGCGGTCGCGCCGACGTATTCGAGCGCGCCGCCTTGAGATACGCGCAGCGTGAGAATCTGGCTCGTCGTGCGCTCGGAGACATAGACGAAGCGCCCATCGGGCGAGACGTGGATATCGGCGGCCCAGACGAGCTTCGCGAGCACGGCGGGGTCGGGCTGCACCGGGTCCGTGGGGCTCGGGCGCGCAAAACCGTCGTTCAGATGCGCGAGCACCGGCGCGCGCGGCGAGACGTGCAGCGCCGTGAGCTTGCCCGTGGCGGCGTCGCGCGCGAAAGCCGCCACCGTCGCGTGGAATTCGCTCAGCACGTACAGCACGTCGCCGCCCGGCGAAAAGCGCAGATGGCGCGGACCGAAGCCCGCCCCGAGATCGACCGTGCCGATCTCGACGAGGCGCCCTGCGTCTTCCAACGCGAAAACAAACACGCGGTCGCTGCCGAGCGACGACGCATACGCAAAGCGCCCGTCGGCGGAAACGATCACCGCGTGCGCGTGCTCGATGTCGCCGATCACCTGCAGCGGCGCGCCATTGCCGCTCTCGAGATCGTTCGCGCCATACAGGCTCACGCGATGCTCGCCGTACGAAGCGCCCAACAGGAAACGCCCCTGCGGCTCGGCACACAGATACGCGAGGCTCGATTCGATCGACGTCTGCACGCGCGGCGCGAGACTGCCGCTTTGCGCGTCGATGGCGTAGTCGTTGATGCGCTTGTCCGCGCCGCGCGTGGCCGCGTAAAGGCGGCGGCGATCGGGCGAGAGCGCCATCGGCATCACGTTGTCCTGCGCGGCCACGCGCGCTTGCGACGTGAGCGCGCCATTGCGCGCATCGAGATGAAACACGCCAATGTCGCCGTCTTTCGAATTCGCGACGTAGACGAAGAAGCGTTCGGGGTTCAGCTGATTCATGGTGTGGATTTCCTTCTCGATGGGCGGTTGTGCGCGGGCTCAGTGCGCGCCGCTGCGGACCGGATCGTCGGCGAAGGCGCGGCGCGACGGCTTGTTACGGGCGAGGAACGCAGCGGCGGCGGCAATCAGCGAGGTCACTCCGAGGCCGTAGAGGCCGCCCGTAATCGAGCCCGTATGCTGTTGAAGATAGCCGAACGTGGCCGGCGCGAAGAACCCGCCCAGGTTGCCCAGCGAATTGATGAGCGCGATCACGCCGGCGGCCACGCGGGTGTCGAGATAACCTTGCGGCATCGGCCAGAACAGCGACGATGCCGCCTTGAAGCCGATGGCCGAAAAGCAGATCGCCACGAACGAGAATACCGGGTCCGACGACGTCGAAGCGAACAGGCCGCAGGCCGCGATCACCAGTGCGACGGCGAGCCACGCCTGCTGGAAGCGGTACTTCGCCGAGAGCAGCGCGAAGCAGTACATCGCGACGATGGCGATCATCCACGGAATGGCGTTGTAAAGGCCCACCTGGAAGTCGGTCAGGCCGCCCATCTTGCGGATGATCGTGGGCAGCCAGAACGTAGCCGCGTAGATCGTTAGCTGAATGGCGAAGTAGAGGAAGCAGAACAGCACGATCTGCGGGTCCTTCAGGAGGCGCAGCACCGGCACGTGCGCGCCCGTGGCGGCTTCGCGCTCGGCCTGCTCGCGCGCCAGGTACGTTTCGAGCGCGCCCTGCTCATCGCTCGTGAGCCAGTGGGCATCGCGAATGCGCGACTTCAGGAACACCCAGCTCACGCCGCACAGCACGATGGAAAAGCCGCCTTCGATCAGGAACATCCACTGCCAGCCCGCGAGACCCAGGCCGCGCACGGAAAGCAGCGCACCCGTGATCGGACCCGAGAGCACCGAGGCGAACGCCGAGCCCGCGAGAAACACCGCCGCCGCCTTGCCGCGTTCTTTCTGCGGCAGCCACTGCGCGAAGTAATAGATCACGCCGGGAAAGAAACCTGCTTCGGCAACGCCCAGCAGAAACCGCAGCACGTAGAACGAGGTGTCGTTGTGCACGAACGCCATGGCGGCCGCCACGACGCCCCACGTACCCATGATGCGCGTGAGCCATGCGCGTGCGCCATACTTTTGCATGAGGATGTTGGACGGCACCTCGAAGATCGCATAGCCCACGAAGAACAGCCCCGCGCCGAACCCATACGCCGCCGCCGAAAGGCCGATATCGGTTTTCATGTGCGCGCCGGCGAAGCCGACGTTCACACGGTCGATATAGTTGGCGATGAACATGATGAGGAAAAGCGGGAGGACGTGCCGCAGGACCTTGGCGCTGGCTGACTCCAGCAGGTCCTCATAACGGTTGGCAGGGACGGACATCGGGGTTGTCTCCTTCAGGCGCGGGCGGCGCTCGGATTAGAGGTATCGTGGTACGTTGTCTGATGACATTTTAGGCTCGCCTCTCGAAGGAGCCAATGTCGTGTTTACCCTGCTTTGGAACGGGAATCATAACCGACAAGGCTCGAATTCTCTTGTTTTCAGCGTTTTCTCCGCTGCCAACGCGGTTGCCCGCAGGTGTCCGGTGGCGACGATCTGGCGTATGATAGTTGTACGATGACTTAACTCAACGCAACGAGACCCGGAGACGATATGCAAATCACTGGCGACATGCTCATTGGAGGCCGCGCGGTGCGCGGCTCGGAAAAGCCGCTTGCGGCTTTCAATCCCACGACGGGCGAAGCGATCCCCGCACCGGCCTTCGGCAGCGGCACGGCCGCCGACGTCGACGCCGCCTGCAAGCTCGCCGCAGAGGCGTTCGACGCCTACCGCACGCTGCCCCTCGCCGTGCGCGCGGCGTTCCTCGAACGTATCGCCGACGGCATCGCCGCGCTCGGCGACGCGCTCACCGAACGCGCCCACGCGGAAACCGGCCTGCCCAAGGCGCGCCTGGAAGGCGAGCGCGGCCGCACCGTCGGCCAACTCAAGCTGTTCGCACAGGAAGTGCGCCAGGGACTGTGGCTCACGCCCACGCTCGACACCGCCCTGCCCGAACGCAAGCCGCTGCCGCGCGCCGACCTGCGTCTGCAGAAAATCGCGCTCGGCCCGGTCGCCGTGTTCGGCGCGAGCAACTTCCCGCTCGCGTTCTCGGTGGCGGGCGGCGACACGGCCGCGGCGCTGGCGGCGGGCTGCCCGGTCATCGTCAAGGCGCACGGCGCGCACCTCGGCACCTCGGAGATGGTGGGCCGCGTGATCCAGCAGGCCGTGCAGGAGATGGGGCTGCCCGAGGGCGTGTTCTCGCTCATCGTCGGCGCGGGGCGCACCGTGGGCGAGGCGCTCGTCGCGCATCCGGCCATCAAGGCCGTGGGCTTCACCGGCTCGCGCGCGGGCGGCACGGCGCTCGTGCGCATCGCCGCGAACCGGCCCGAGCCGATTCCCGTCTACGCGGAAATGAGCAGCATCAATCCCGTGTTCCTGCTGCCCGAGGCGCTCGCGGCGCGCGGCGCGGCGATCGCGCAGGGTTTCGTCGATTCGCTCGTGCTCGGCGCGGGTCAGTTCTGCACGAATCCGGGTCTGGCGATCGGCATCGAGGGCCCGGCACTCGACCAGTTCGCGCAGGCCGCTGCGCAGGCGCTAGGTATCAAGCCCGCGCAGACCATGCTCACGTCGGGCATCCATGCGGCGTATGAAGAAGGCGCGCGGCGCCTTGCCGAAACGCAGGGCGTGAGCGCGCTCGCGCAAGGCCAGGGCGCGAGCGGCCCGAACCAGGCGTTCGCCGCCCTCTTCGTGACGGATGCGCAAACCTTCCTCGCGCAGCCCGCCCTCGAAGACGAAGTGTTCGGCCCGGCCTCGACGCTCGTGCGCTGCAAGGACGAGGCCGAACTGCTCGCCGTGGCCGAGCACTTCGCGGGGCAGCTCACCGCGACGATCCAGATGGACCGCACCGACCTGCCCGCCGCGATGCGCCTCTTGCCGATCCTCGAGCGCAAGGCCGGCCGCCTGCTCGTGAACGGCTTCCCGACCGGCGTGGAGGTCACGCACGCAATGGTGCACGGCGGCCCGTTCCCGGCCACCTCCGATAGCCGCGCGACCTCGGTAGGCACGAGCGCGATGGAGCGCTTCTTGCGCCCGGTGTGTTATCAGGACTTCCCGGCCGAGCTGCTGCCGCAGGCGCTGGCTGACGCCAATCCGCTCGACCTCTGGCGGCGCAAGAATGGCGAAATGGTGCGAGGCTGAGTTAGCTCGGTATCGCCTTGCGCGCATCGCAAATGAAAACAGCGGCTGCAGTTCAACCTGCAGCCACTGTTTTTCCATGCATGCTACGCGCTACGCCTTGTCGCCCGACTCCGCCGCCGCTCGGCGCAGCCGCTCGCGGCTGCTCGAAAGGTGCATGCGCATGGCCGCGCGGGCGCCTTCGGGATCGTGCCGGGCGATGGCGTCGAAGATGCTCTCGTGCTCGCGGTTCACCAGTTCGGCGTAAGCCTGCGGATCGCGATGCGCAATGCCGGCCGAATCGACGCGACGGCGCGGGATCAGCGCCGCGCCCATCTGCGTGAGGATGTCGACGAAATAACGGTTGCCCGTGGCGCGCGCCACCGAGATGTGGAATTCGAGGTCGGCGCCCGAGCTGTCGCCGCCCGTGCGGATGACGACGTCGAGCGTGTCGAGCGCGGCGCGCATGCCGGCCAGATCGCGCTCGCTCGCACGCTGGGCGGCAAGGCCCGCGGCTTCCGTTTCCAGACTGATGCGCAGTTCCAGCACGGAAAGCACATCGTCCAGCGTGCTGGCCGGGACGACGTCGAGATCGAGCGGCTCGCGGCGCGGCTCCAGCACGAAGCTGCCTATACCGTGACGCGTTTCGATCACCGACATGGCCTGCAGACGCGAGATGGCCTCGCGCACCACCGTGCGGCTCACACCTAGTTGCGTCATGAGATTGCTTTCGGTGGGCAATTTGTCGCCGGGCTTCAGTGCGCGTGTGGCGATCTGCTCGCTGATGAAGTTGACGACCTGCTCGGCGAGATTGCGGCTACGCGCGGCGATGGGCGTGGCAAGCGACTCCGCCATGTGGATCTCCTTGGCTCGATATGCGTGCGTAAGTCATGTCATTCCATTATACGTTGTCGGACAACCGCCGGAAAAGCGCGCTCGCTTGCGACTGAGGACATCCTACGACCGCATGATGGACGCCAGCCGTGCAGGCCCGGCCACCACACGAAATCGCTCCGTGAACGATCCTTATTTTATTTCGCATTCCGATGCAATTCGCGCCGCGCCGACCCGCAGGGAGAAGCGCACATCGTTGTGTTAGCAAACATATCGCGCTGCAATAATCCGGCAGATTTATTTGCACATCCTGGCTGCACAAGTCGGCGTTCTCCGATAATCTCCTCGAAAAGGTGCGCGCCCGACCGTCTTGGACAATGAGAATCCCCCACGGACGACGCCTCAACTGATATCGAATCGCAACGCGTTTGTGTCGTTACCATCCGCAACGAGGGAATCATTGAGAACCCGCATCGTCCTCCTCATCCTTGCGCTCGCGCTGCCATGGGCGCCGCTCCTCGCGGCGCCGCCCGCCGAGCCCGCGCCTGACACAATGCAGGCCCGCGTGATGGGTTGCGCGGCCTGTCACGGCGCACACGGCGAAGGCACCGACAACGACTACTTCCCACGTCTCGCGGGCAAGCCGGCGGGCTATCTGTTCAACCAGCTCGTCGCCTTCCGCGACGGCGGCCGCAGCTACCCGCCCATGAACTATCTGCTGGCGTATCTGCCCGACGCCTACCTCAAGCAGATCGCGGAATTCTTCTCGCAGCAGCACCCGCCCTATCCGCCGCCCGCCAAACCCACGGTCGACGCGGCCACGCTCGCGCTCGGTAAAACGCTCGTCATGAACGGCGACAGCAAACGTAACGTGCCCGCCTGCGCAGGCTGCCACGGCGCCTCGCTCACAGGCATGCAGCCGACCATTCCGGGCCTCGTGGGCCTGCATGCAAACTACATCAGTGCGCAGCTCGGCGCGTTCCGCTATGGCACGCGCCGAGCTGCCGCGCCCGACTGCATGCACGACATCGCCACCCGGCTCGCCGACCGCGACATCACCGCGATCGCGGCCTGGCTCTCGTCGCAACCCGCGCCCGCCGATACGACGCCAGCGGCGGCCTCGCCGCTGCCGCTCGCGTGCGGCAGCGTCCATAACTAGCCGGGGCCTCGACGTGCGCAGACTTCGATCCCTTCTCCCGTCATCGTCAAAGCCACTCGCGGCGCGTCTTTCGCTCGCGGCCGCCGCGCTTTGCGTGGGCGCGGCCACGGCGCTCGCGCAAACGGCCGCGCCCAGCGCCAACGCAGCGAACGCGGCAAGCGCCGCCGCAGCGGCTGCCGCGGCCAACGCGAAGCCGGTGGCGAGCAACGCCGAACTGATCGCGCGCGGCGAATATCTCGCGCGCGCCGGCGACTGCATCGCGTGCCATACGGTGCCTTCGGAGCAGATGTTCGGCGGCGGCCGCCCGATGGAAACACCGTTCGGCACCCTCTACACGCCGAACATCTCGTCGGACAAGACCTTCGGCATCGGCTCGTGGACCCCCGACGAGTTCTACCGCATGCTGCACGATGGCAAATCGCGCGACGGCACGCTGCTCTATCCGGCCATGCCGTTCGCGTCGTACACCAAGGTCACGCGCGCGGACTCGGACGCGATTTTCGCGTACCTGCTTTCCACCCAGCCCGTGCACAAGGAGAACCGCCCGCACGACCTGCGCTTCCCGTATAACAAGCGCGCGCTGCTGCTTGGCTGGCGCACGCTGTTCTTCCGCCAGGGCGAGTTCAAGCCCGACCCGAAGCAGTCCGCCGAATGGAATCGCGGCGCCTATCTCGTGGAAGGCCTCGGCCACTGCACGATGTGCCACACGGCGATCAACGCGCTCGGCGGCAACTCGGCTTCGAAGGAGTTCCAGGGCGGCCTGATTCCCGTGCAGAACTGGTACGCGCCCTCGCTCACGTCGAACCGCGAAGCGGGCCTTGGGGACTGGAGCATCGAGGACATCGTCGATCTGCTGCACGCGGGCGTGTCCAAACGCGGCGCCGTGTACGGGCCGATGGCCGAGGTGGTCTACGACAGCTTCCAGTACCTCACCGAAGACGACGTGCGCGCCGTGGCCGTGTATCTGAAGTCGCTGCCGGGCCATAACAACGAAGTCGACAAGTCGCCCAAGAGCACCTTCGCAACGGAGGAAGCCGCCCGCCTCGTGCCGCTCGGCAAGAAGATCTACGAGTCGCAGTGCGCGGTGTGCCACGCGACCGAAGGCCAGGGCAAGCCGCCGCATTTCCCGCCGCTCGCCGACAACCAGTCGATTCAGATGAATTCGGCCGTGAACCCCATCCGCATGGTGCTCAACGGCGGCTATGCGCCGGGCACGCGCAAGAACCCCATGCCCTACGGCATGCCGCCCTTCGCGCAGTCGCTCTCTGATGAAGAAGTGGCGGCCGTGGTCACCTATATCCGCACGGCGTGGGGCAATCACGGCACGCCGATTTCCGAGCACGAAGTGAACGCGCTGCGTTCCGCGCCGCTTTTCTGAGGCTGCGATGATCGAGACTCCCGTACCCGAACAACCGGGCGAGCGCCCGCAACACGAACAGGTCGACGAGATCGTGGCCGGCGGCCCGGGCGGCGCGCTCGCGATAGCGGGCATTGCCACGGCGATCGTGGCCGCGCTCTGGTTCATCTTCTACTTCGTCGTGTTCCTGCCGCGCGGCGTCATCCAATAGCTCAGACAGACACGAAAAGGCCGGCCTCATGTCGAATCCGCTCGATAACCATGCCAGTGCCGAAGTCGCCGCGCGCGTCGAGCGCCGCTGGGCGACGCTCATGGTGGCGTTCGTCTCCCTGCTCGTGGCCGTGGTGGTGTTCACGGGCCTGCACTGGGCCATGATGCCGCCCTCGCGCGTGGAGCTCGTCAATCCGCAAACGCTGCACCTGTCCGGCGAATTCGTCGAGTCGAACCTCGGCAGCGCCGTGGAAACCGACGGCTCCGTGACGGTGCGCATTCTCGCCCAACAATATTCGTTCACGCCGCAGTGCATTCTCGTCCCGGCGAACACGCCCATTACGTTCCGCGCGACGAGCGCCGATGTCGTGCACGGCTTTCTGGTCACGGATACCAACCTGAACTCGATGGTCGAACCGGGCTACATCTCGACGTTCCGCACGACCTTCGACAAACCCTCCGACCACCTCATGCCGTGCCACGAATACTGCGGCACGGGCCACCAGGGCATGTGGGCCCACGTGAAGGTCATCGACCGCGATGCCTTCATGCAGATGGCGAACCAGCCAGGCAATTCAGCGCGGAGACTCAGCTGTGTTAAATAACAAGCGACTCGTACTCGCCCACTTCTGGCTCGCGTTCATCGTCTTCGGCGTGGCGCTGCTGCTCGGCGCGTGGCAGATGTTCGTGCGCAGCCCGCTGCACCCGTGGCTCAACGACCCCGAGCTGTACTACCGCTCGGTCACGGAGCACGGCACCGTGATGGGTTATGTGTTTCCCACACTCATCGCTATGGGCTTCGGCTACGCGGTCAGCGAACTCGCGCTCAAGCGCCCGCTCGTGGGCGTGAAGTGGGCCTGGCTCGGCTTCATCCTGCTCGCGCTCGGCGCCGTCACGGCCTCGGTGCCCGTTGCGCTCGGGCTCGCTTCCGTGCTCTACACGTTCTACCCGCCGATGATCGGCAACGTGTTCTATTACCTGGGCGTCGTGCTCGTCGTGGTGGGCTCGTGGGTCTGGGTCGCGCTGATGGGCGTGAACACCGCGAAATGGAAGCGCGAGAATCGCGGCAAACCGCTGCCCCTCGCCATGTTCGCGACCACCGCCGGCGCGTATCTTTGGGGCTGGACCGCGGTGGGCGCGGCCATCGAAGTGCTGTTCCAGATCCTGCCCGTGGCCTTCGGCTGGCGCAATACGATCGACGCGGGTCTCGCGCGCGTGTTCTTCTCCTGGACGCTGCACGCCATCGTCTATTTCTGGCTCGTGCCCGCCTATATCGCCTATTACACGATCGTCCCGCGCGCGATCGGCGGCCGGCTCTACAGTGACGTGATGGGGCGCATCTCGTTCATCCTGTTTCTCGTGGTGGCCATGCCGATCGGCCTGCACCACCTCTTCACCGATCCGCAGGTGGGCTCGGGCTTCAAGTTCGTGCAGTCGGTGTTCACGGCGCTCGTCTCGGTGCCGACACTGCTCACCGTGTTCACGATCAGCGCGTCGGTCGAGATCGCCGGGCGGCTGCGCGGCGGCAAGGGCCCGTTCGGCTGGATCGCCAGGCTGCCGTGGCAGAACCCGCAAATGCTGGCCGTGGCGTTCTCGTTCGTCATGCTCGGCTTCGGCGGCGCGGGCGGCCTCATCAACATGAGCTACCAGCTCGACCAGTCCGTGCACAACACGCAGTGGATCACGGGCCACTTTCATCTGATCTACGGCGGCGCGATAGTCATCATGTATTTCGCCATCGCCTACGACCTGTGGCCGCAGATCACGGGCCGCGCGCTCAACAACTGGCGCCTCATGCGCTGGCAGTTGTGGCTGTGGTTCATCGGCATGATCGTGACGACCTTCCCGTGGCACCTGGTCGGCCTCATGGGCATGCCGCGGCGCATGGCCTATTACGACTACAGCGACCCGGCGCTCGCGGGCCAGGGCGCGCTCGTGGTGCTCTCGGCCATTGGCGGACTGATCCTCGTGATCTCGGCGGTGCTGTTCTTTACGGTGCTGCTCCAGGGGCATCGCAGCGAGGCGGCCGCGCCAGAGGAATATCGCTTCAGCAAGCCGGTGCACGAGTCGGCCACGCTGCCGGCGGCGCTCAATAGCTTCGGGCTGTGGGTCGTGCTGATGATCGCCCTCACGATCACCAACTACGGCTATCCGATCGCGCAACTGCTGGCGACGCCCGAAACGGCCGTGCCCGCGATCCCGATTGGAGCGCAGCGATGAGCGACGAACGCCAGTTCTCGTTTCGCAATGTGTGGTTTCGCGCGAGCGTCGGCACGGCCATCGTCGTGTTCGTCGTCTCCGTGCTGATCGGCTTCATCTGGCTGCCTTCCGCGAAGAGCGACCCGTATTTTCAGGGCATCTGGACAGCGCTCTGCAGCGCGGCCGGCGTGCCGCGCGAGTGGCACCCTGTCGGGTCGGCGGTGCCGCCGGGCTACAAACTGAGCCAGGTCGAACTGACGCCTCACATGCTCGACGGCGCGACGACGCTCTCGGTCGGCCGCGGCGCGACGCTCGCCTTGCGCTGCACGATGTGCCATGGCCCGCGCGGCATCAGCATGGCCAATTCGCCGAATCTCGCGGGCCAGTTCGCCATCGTGGTCTTCAAGGAACTGCACGACTTCCAGACCGGCGCCCGCCAGAACGCGGTGATGTCGCCCATGGCTCGCGATCTGTCCGACGAGGACATGCGCGACCTCGCCGCCTACTACGCCTCGCTGCAGCCGATCGCGCACCTGCATGGCGACGCACCCGCCATCGTGGCGCACGGCGCGCCGCTGCGCAATATTCCCGCGTGCGCGTCCTGCCATGGCGGCGTGGACAGCAAGATCGGCAGCCCGTGGCTCGACGGCCTGCCGGCCGCGTACACCAAGGCGCAGTTGCTCGCGTTCGCGAACGGCACGCGCCATAACGACATCTCCGGGCAGATGCGCAACATCGCGCGCAACATGACGCCCGAGGAAATCGACGCGGCCGCCGCGTGGTATGCGGGCGAAACGCCGCCGAAGCAACCCTGAACCTACCCACGCGGGGCCTGCGGCGGTATGCAAATTGCGCGCCCTGCACGTCCCTCACCCAACCTCGCGGAGCGACATCATGCAAAAGACGGCATCGGCAAAATGGCACGGCGGCATCAAGGACGGACAGGGCACGATTTCGACGCAAACCGGCGTGCTCAAGGAAGCGCCGTATGGCTTCGCCTCGCGCTTCGAAGGCGGTCCCGGCACGAACCCCGAGGAACTGATCGGCGCGGCGCACGCGGGCTGCTTCACCATGGCGTTCTCGCTCTTTCTGACCCAGGCGGGCTTCACGGCCGAGAGCATCGAGACGAAATCGACCGTCACGCTCGACAAGGCGGGCGAAGGCTTCGCCATCACGAGCTGCCAGCTCGACATGACGGCGAAGATTCCGGGCATCGATCAAGCGAAGTTCGACGAGCTTTCGAACGGCGCCAAGGAGAACTGCCCGGTATCGAAGCTCTTCGCCAACAACGCGAAGATCACGCTCAACGCGAAGCTCGTTTGAGAGGCTGTCATGGCCATCCCCCATGCCGCGCCGGGTGAGGTCTTCGACGTGCGTCCGCTAGGCGGCGCGCTCAAGAACACGAAGTCGACCACCCTGATCCGCGCGCAGCAACTCGAAGTCATGCGCATCGTGCTGCCCGCGGGCAAGCGCCTGCCCGAGCACAGCGTGCCCGGCGAGATCACGGTGCAGTGCGTGGAAGGCGTGATCCGCTTTTTCGTGAACGGCGACCCGCGCACCATGCACGCCGGCGACATGCTGCTGCTCGGCGGCGGCGAAACGCACGCGCTGGAAGCGCTCGACGACGCCTCCGTGATCGTCACGATTCATCTTGCCCATGGGGACAAGTAAGGGCTAATGCGGCATCGACAAGTAAAAGGGCGTGTCCTGGCGAATGCCGGACACGCCCTTTTACCTGTCAAACACGGGTTGCCCCGCCTCGCTCATTGCTTCGGCGGCAGCGGTTCGTCATTGAGCGTCTTGAGGAACGCGATGATGTCCTGAATGTCGCTTTGCGTCATCGCCGGCTTGTCGCCGAACTTGCGGTCGAACGGCGCATCGGTCACGTCCACGTTCTTCTGGAACTGCGGCGGAATATCGTCGTACTTGTCGATCTTGCCGTCGGGTCCGTGCGGATAGAACTTGCCCGGGTCCGTATTGCGATCGTTGTAGAACGCCATCACGTCGTCGAGGTTGTGGTACACGCCGTTATGGAAAAACACCGTGCGCGTGGCCGAATTGCGCAGCGTGGGCGTGAGGAACATGCCGCAGTACTGCGTCTGGTCCTTGAAGTCCGAGCGGAACGGGCCGCACACGCCGAGATCGAAGAAGTGCGGGTCCTTGTTCTGCGCGAGCTTGTTGTTGCGCGGCACACCCAGCGCCTCGTACTGGTAGTCCGTGAACATGGGCGGCAGGCCGTCCTTGCCGGGCTTCGAGAGGTGGCAGCCCGCGCAGTTCGCCTTGTTCGGGTCGTTGAAGAGACGAAGGCCGCGCAGCTCCGCTTGCGAGAGGCGCGCGTGGCCTTCGAGCCAGCGATCGTATTTGCTGTTATACGGGTGGAACGACTGATCTTCGACCTGGTAGCGCGAGATCGCGAACATCGCCTCCGCCACGGCCAGCTTCGGGTCGCTGAAGATCCGGTCGCCGAACAGTTCCGTGAAGTGCTTCGCATACGGCGCCTTCTCGAGCTTCGTCGCCACCTGTTCGATGCTCGTGTCCGCCATTTCCACAGGATTGAGCAGCGGGCCATACGCCTGCTGCTGCAGCGTGTCGGCGCGGCCGTCCCAGAACAGGCCGCCCTGCGGCACCATCTCCACGGAGGTCGATGCGCCGCCCGCCACCTTCTGCGACTTCACGACGTCGGCGGCGGCGCTGGCCTGCTGGACGACCGTCGGCGCGTCATCGGCTTCACCCTGGTCCGGACCGATGCTGAAGTTCGGTTGGCGGTACAGATACATGAGCGAAGGCGGCGGGCGATAACCCGGCTGGTTCATCGCGAGGCCGCCCATCTGCACGTCGTGCGCGTTCGGAGGACCGTAGGAACGGTCGGGGCTGTGGCATGAAGCACAGGACTGCTGACCGGAGCCCGAGAGCGCCGGATCGAAAAAGAGCTGCTTGCCGAGCTGCGCCATCGCCGAAAGCGGTGCGACTGGCGGGCGCTGCAGCACCACCGGGTGAGGATTCGCACCAGTCAGGTTCTCGACGACCTCGCCCACGGCATCGGGCACGTTGGCGGGAAACGCCACGGCGTAGGCGCAAAAACCCAGCGCGCCGACCGCAACCACGGCGGCGGCGGCGCGCAGGACGACCCGCGTGGGGCTCGCCGCGCTGCGCGGTTTGGGTGAAGACGGTGTAGGCGAAGTGGAAAGCTCGGACATGATGCGATCTTTCTTTGCGTAATACCACGAGAAGGAAAAGCCGAATGCCGCGAGCACCCAGCGAACATCGAAGCTGGCGCGCAACGCGGCGAGAGCCATACGACGCGACAACGACGCGAGGCCGGCCGCCCGGCACGCGCGAGGCTTGCGCGGGCCGACGGTCGAACCTCGCGCCGGACGTCGATCAGATCGACGGCGCGGCGCTCAAAACGCGGCGTGCACAAGTGCGCCCTGCCGCCGCGGCGTTCAGGCGGCGCCCACCCATTCTGCGGACAGACCCCAATGCGCCTTACATCAGGGCGAGCGCATTACAACATCGCAAGATGACTACACGGCGACCGTTTAATTTCCGAATACTTTCACTTATTTTCAGAGCCGAAAGAATCGCTGGAGGGACGGTGTCTGCGGGGTTCCGGATTCGGCCCTGGATTCGCTCCGTACGCAGGGGCCGGGATTGAGCCGATTGCACTCCTTGGGCCGCGAGCTATAACTGAAAGCACAGCGCGGATGTTCTCTGCGCCCGCGCGCCCCTTCTTCTTGCGCCGCGCCGCGCTGTGCCGCCCCCGAATGCGTGGGCGCGCTTCCTTCGTGAGCAGTGAGCTAAGACGTTCGGCAGCCGTGCGCTGCGCGCAGGCATCCCGACTTTCCAGATGAGTGTGCGACTTAGGCTTTGCCTCTCGCTCGCGCGCACCTTCGCCGCGGAGTCACTCCGCCGTTATCCCGCAGTGACTCCGTCATTGCCGCGAAGGCGCACTCACGAACTCGAGAAAGGAGGTTGATATGACATTACGCCTGGCATTGATCGCCGCATGCGTGGCGGCCGTGGCAGCCGGTGCGCCCGGCACGGCGCGCGCGAAGGACGAACCCGTTTCACAGGAGCGCGCGCATCAGACGATGACCGACGACGCCGATGCTTCGGCTCAGGCCAGCACCGACATGTCGTATGGCGGCACGCCCGATACGCATAGCGCCTCGGGCCATCGCACGGGCAAGATGTGCTGGCCTCGTCCCGACTGCGACGTGTTCTTCGGTCACTGAAGCGCGCCCGCTGAACGAGCGCCGATGAATCCGAGGCGGCGGCACGCAAGATCCGCCGCCCTCGCCTCACTCACTTTGAATGCCTGCGCGCGGGCTGGCCGCCGCGTTACGCGCGCCGGGCGAAACCCACCGCGCGCCACGTAAACAGCGCGCCCGCCAGCATCAGCAGGCTCGTGCCGAGGAACACGGCGCGCATGCCAAGATGCCCGCCGACGAAGCCGCCGATCAGCGGCCCGAGCACCTGCCCCGCGAATTGCGCCGATACCGAATAGCCCAGCACGCTGCCTGCGGCATGGTCCGGCGCGTTGTGACGAATCACCGTCGCAATGCACGGCAGCAGCGCCGCGAGCGACACGCCCATGAGAAAGCGCAGCGCGACGAGTTGCCAGCCCGCCGTAACGAACGCC
Source organism: Paraburkholderia sp. CNPSo 3272 (assembly GCF_024206495.1). Lineage (GTDB taxonomy): Bacteria > Pseudomonadota > Gammaproteobacteria > Burkholderiales > Burkholderiaceae > Paraburkholderia. Next base: position 93,926 of record NZ_JAMBPQ010000005.1, read on the forward strand.
TGCGGCACGAGCACTAATGCCGAGGCCGCCAGCGCCACGACGATCACTTTCGCGTGCCCCACACGGTCCGCAACGCGCCCCAGCCGCGAAGCCGCGACGATGCTTCCGAGCGCCGCCGCCGACATCGCGAGGCCCGCGACGAACGTGACGCGCGCAGGGTCGCGCACGAGCGTCGCCACGTACACGGTGATGATGGGTTCGATCGACATATTGGCGAGCATCAGCAGCGTGCCCGTCACGAGCATGGCGACGATCGGGCGCTTGTCGGGCAGCGCCGACCAGCCGCCCTTCTGCGCCGCATGCGCTACGCGCGCGGGGCGCGGCGCTTCCTTGACGAACACGCAGGTCGCGATAAAGGCCGCGAAGATCGTCGCGCCCGCCACCCAGAACGTGGCGCGCAGGCCGATGAGCGGCGGCAACATTCCGCCCACGAGCGGGCCGATGAGGTTGCCGGCCATGATGCCCGACGACAGCACGCCGAGCGCCCACGCCGAACGGTGACGCGGCGTTTGCGTGGCGACGAGGATGGTCGAGCCCGACGAATAGCCGCCCGCGAAACCAGCAAGCAAACGCAGCGCGACGAGTTGCCAGATATTGCGCGACATACCGATGAGCGACATCGTGATCGCCATGCCGAGGCTCGCGCGCACGAGCATGGGCTTGCGGCCGTAGCGGTCGCCGAGGCGCCCCCACACGGGAGCGACGAGCGCCGCCGTGAAGAACGTCGCGCTGTACGCAATGCCCGACCATTGCACGATTGCCGCGTGGCCGCGCACGCCCAGTTCCTCCACGTAGAGCGGCAGGAACGGCAGCATCAGCGTCATGGCGGCGAGCGTCGTGAACGAGCCCCCCACGCACACCGCGAGATTGCGCCGCCAGTGTTGCTCGACATCGGCGTCGTGCGGATTTTCGGGTAGCGCTCGCTGCGTGCGGGAGACGGCAGGCGATGGCGTAGATGCCGATGCGGAAGTCGAATCGGACGCCCCGGCGCGATCGCGAGGCGGATCGTCGGGGTCTTCTGCGCGGGAGGTCATCGGCGGATCGAGGTAGCGGCGGGCTACGCGCTTCGCCCGCTCGCCGGGCGTAGTCGCAAGGCGCCTACGTTAAGCGAAGCGCGCCGCGCCTGTCAATTTTTTAAGCGTCCGCCGAGGATGGGCGCTCGGGCGCAGGCCGCAACTACTGGCTCGAGGCGCGCAGTTCGTTTGCCGCTATTGCACGGCGGTCTGCAGCAGCCCCACCACGCGTTGCAGCGGCAAGAGCACTTCGGCGTCGATGCCGTAAAGCGGGCCGAGCGTCTGCGAGACGTCGCGATAGTCGAGCCGCGTGTGTCCTTCGTTGTCTTCCCAGATCACCATGCGCAGCGGCAACTCCACCGCCGCGTGCGGGTTGGCCGCCATGACGGGCGTACCCGCCTTCGGATTGCCCAACAGGATGAGGCGCGTGCGGCGCAGGCTGAGCCCGGCGGTCTCGGCGGCTTCGCGCTGGTCGACGTCGGCGAAGATATCCGCGCCCGCCTTGGCCAGCGCGGTCTTCAGGCGCGCGATCGTCGTGTCGAAGTCGTGGACGCTCTTGAGCGCCAGCACGGACGAGGGATGTTGCCCGTATTCGGCCATGACAAACTCCTCCTATGGCGCACGGCCCGCGCGAATGCGCGATGCATGCAACGGCACTTTATCCCAGAATGCACAGCGGATGATCCAGGGCGCGCGCGGGGAGGGGTCAGGCGCACGGCTACCCGGGGCTCGTCTTCTTCACGCCATGCGACTGGGCAGCATGCGCAGCGTGGCGGGACCACGCGCGCCACCACGCCCACGCCGCGCCTGCCGATAGCACGCCGGCGATCAGCAGATTCACACGCATGCCCGCGCCAATCGATGCGCGCCCCGCGATCATCGCGCCCGCCACGGCCACGCCGAGCGCCGCGCCGGTCTGCCGGGCGGCGTTGAGCACGCCGGCCGCGATGCCCGCGCGGCCCTGATCGACCGTCGCCATGAGCGCCGCCGTGGCCGCAGGCGTGACGAGACTCGCGGCGAGACCGATGGCCGGCAGCGGCAAGGCCAGCAAGTCGTATCGCGTCGTGCCGCACGCCGCCGCGCCGAGATAGCCCGCCGCCGCGAGCAGGCAGGCGAGCGCGACGAGCGCGCGCGGGCCGAGCCACGCCACCGCGCGCCGCGAAAGCAGACTGCCGATCGGCACCACGACGGTGAGCGGCAGGAAGGCGAGGCCCGCGTGCAACGGCGCATAGCCGCGCTCCCGCTGAAGATACAGGCTGAGTCCGAATAGCAGACCGTAGAATGTGAACGCCGAAATCATCGAGACCAGCACGGCCGCAGTGAACACGCTATCGCGGAAGAAGCCGAGCGGTAGCATCGGCTGCGCGCGGTGCTTTTCCAGCGCGACGAAGGCGATCGCCGCTACGCATGCCAGCGCGAGACCGCCCGCGACGAGCGGAGCACGCCAGCCGTGCGCAGGCGCCTCGATGATGGCGGCACTGAGCAGCGCCAGCGCCGCGATGGCCGCGGCCTGGCCAGCGAGATCGAGCCGACGCGAAGCGCCTCTTCGCGGCTGCGGCGCCACGCGCGCGGCCATGACGATGCCCGCGAGGCATACCGGCACGTTGAGCAGAAAGATGCTGCGCCAGCCGACGAGGCCGATCAGGACGCCGCCCAGCAACGGCCCCGCCGCCATCGCGACGCCGCCGAGCCCGGCCCACACGCCGAAGGCGGCGGCGCGTTCACGCGCGCTGGCGCACGCGCCGTTGATGAGCGCCATCGAAGCGGGCACGAGCAATGCCGCGCCCACGCCCTGCAGCACGCGTCCGAGCGTGAGCAGCGCGAGGCTCGGCGCGGCGCCGCACAACGCCGAGGCCGCCGTGAAGACGGCGAGGCCGGCCATGTACACCTGGCGCGCGCCGAGCCGGTCGCCGAGCGTGCCGCCCGAAAGCAGCAGGCTCGCGAATGCGAGCGTATAGGCGTTCACGACCCATTGCAGGCCGGCCACGCCGCCCGCAAGACTCGCACCGATACGCTCCAGCGCGACATTGACGATCGAGGTATCGAGGATCACCACGACATAGCTGATGCTCGTGGCCCAGAGCACCCGGCGTTGCTGTTCCCGGCTGTGCGCCTCTTGTGTCTCGTGTATTTCGTGCATCTGCATAGGCTCTCCCGCCAGGCCGGCGCGCGTTGGGCGCCGGTCACGAGCCCAGTATCGGGCGCACAGCAGTGGCGATGCTTCGATGCGTGTCGAAACATGCGATGCTGCTCGCGCGTTACGCTTTGCGTATGTCCTGGAGAAACGCATGAACGGCACGAACATGCACCCGAGGGTGTCCGCCACAGCATTCCTGATCGCCGACCCCGCGCGGGCCGCGATACTGATGGCCCTCGCCGCTGGCCGCGCGCTGCCCGCCGGCGAGTTGGCTTACGCGGCCGGGGTCACCGCGCAAACCGCGAGCAGCCATCTGGCGAAGCTGCTGGACGGCGGACTGCTCGCCGTGGAAAAGGAAGGCCGCCATCGCTACTACCGGCTCGCGGACGCCCAGGTCGCCACCTTGCTCGAAAACCTCGCGACGGTCGGCGCATGCGCGCCGGTGCGCCGCAAGCCCCCTGGCCGCGAGGCGCAGAATCTACGCTTTGCGCGCTGCTGCTACGACCATCTCGCGGGCCAGGTGGGCGTGGCGATCACGGAGCGCCTCACGGATGCGGGGCTCATCACGGCGCAAGCGGACAAACGTTTCGCGGTGACGCCCGCGGGCGAGACATGGTTCGGCGAACTCGGGCTCGACGTCGCCGCGCTCAAGCCGGGGCGTCACGGCATTGCGCGTCAATGCCTCGACTGGACCGAGCGCCAGCATCATCTGGCCGGGCCGCTCGGCGTGGCCTTGCTCACGCTGCTGTGCGAACGCGGCTGGATGCGGCGCACAAGTGCGTCACGCGCGGTGCAGGTCACGCCGCGCGGCTGGGCCGATCTGCGCGAGCGGCTGGGCCTCACGCCCGAACTGCTGGCCGCCCACGAAGATGATTCGAATGCCTAACGAATTGCGCCTCCTCATGCCACGATAAACCGCTGCGCAAGCCGGACCCAGCACGCCGCGCCGAGCGGCAGCACCTGGTCGTTGAAGTCGTAGCCTGGGTTGTGCACCATGCAGCCGCCGTACTCCCAGGCAGGTTTCACTTTTGAAAGAAGTCACAAACTTTCATCTTGATAACCGGATGGAATCGGAGGGACGCGCAACGGCCCTCGAGCGATGGCCGGCGTTGCGCGGCCTCTCTCAACCGGAGCTCGCAGCCACGACATGACTAGACAATTAATGAGGTATACCAAGGACCGCAACAGCCCATGTCGCAACGACGACTCGACTTGCCACAAGCGCGAATTCACCGAAAGCTCACGCCTGTTCACAGGGTTTTCCATGAGTCGGGATTTATGAAATTCTCTTGCGCTCAAATTCTTTTCTCTCCATGCTTGTCTATGCAAGTCGCACGAACGAATGAACGTCCCCACGGGTCCACAGTACCCACCGACAAAGGAGCATGGTCATGCAGGCGAAGTACACCCGGCTGGCAAAAGCGCTGATTGGCGCAGCACTTGGCGTCACGCTGCTTGGAAGCGGCAGTGCCGGCGCGAAGGAATGGAAAAGCGCGACGATCGCGCTCGACGGCAGCTATGCTCCCTGGAACCTGACACTGCCCGGCGGCAAACTTGGCGGCTTCGAACCCGAACTCGTCGAAAACCTGTGCGCGCGTGCACAAATCCAGTGCAAGCTCGTCGCCCAGGACTGGGACGGCATGATTCCGGGCCTGCAGGCGGGCAAGTTCGATGTCCTGATGGATGCGATCTCGATCACGCCTGATCGCGAGAAAATCATTGCATTCTCGAAGCCCTATGCGGCCACCCCGGCAACCTTCGCCGTCTCCGATACGAAGATCCTGCCGAAGGGCGGCCCGAACACGCCGCCTCTGAAGCTCGACGCCGACGCGCGCAGCAACGCGCCCGCCATCGAATCGATGCGCAAGGCGCTGAAGGGCAAGACCATCGGCATCCAGTCGGGCACGGTGTATACCGGCTTCATCAACGCCAACTTCAAGGACGTCGCGTCAGTGCGCGTGTACAAGACCGCGCCCGAGCGTGATCTCGATCTCACGAACGGCCGTATCGACGCCACGTTCGACGACGTGACCTACTACACAGCCAACGCCGACAAGTCGCCCGTCGTGATTGCGGGCACGATGATTTCCGGTCCGATCTGGGGACCGGGCGAAGGTCTCGCGTTCCGCAAACAGGACGCCGACCTGAAGGCGAAGTTCGACAGCGCGATCACGGCGGCACTTGCCGACGGCACCGTGAAGAAGCTCGCACTGAAGTGGTTCAAGACCGACGTGACGCCGTAAGCATCGCACCCTGGCGGCGCGCGCCGCGCCTGACGCGCGCCTTCGCTTCCCGACCCGCCTGGATCCCTGCCATGTCTCTGTTATCGCTATTCAACACACTCGGCCTCGGTCCGGACGGCTGGGGTAGCGTTCTGCTCCTCGGCGCGTTGATGACCGTCGTGCTCACGCTTGCCGCATTGGCAATCGGCGCCGTGTTCGGTGCGCTCATTGCCGCGGCAAAACTCTCGCGCTTGCGCGTGCTGCGCGTTTTCGGCGACTTCTACACGACCGTCTTTCGCGGCGTGCCCGAATTGCTCGTCATCTATCTGTTCTACTTCGGCGGCTCTTCTCTCGTCACCACCGTCGGTCAGTGGTTCGGCGCCGAAGGATTCGTCGGCGTGCCTCCCTTCGCCGTCGGCGCGTTCGCGGTCGGCATGATTTCCGGCGCTTATCAGGCCGAGGTCTATCGCGCCGCCGTGCTCGCCGTTGCGCGCGGCGAACTCGAAGCCGCTCGCGCGATAGGCATGCCGACGCTCACGCTGTTTCGCCGGATTCTGATCCCGCAGGTGCTGCGCTACGCGCTGCCCGGCATCGGCAACGTCTGGCAGCTGAGCCTCAAGGACTCCGCGCTGATTTCCGTCACCGGTCTCGCCGAGCTGCTGCGGGCGAGCCAGATCGCAGCGGGCTCGACGCACCAGTACTTCCTGTTCTTCGTCGTCGGCGGTCTGCTCTATCTCGCCATGACGGGTGTGTCGAACCGTGTCTTCGGTCGCGCCGAAGCGGTTGTCGGCCGCTCGTTCAAGCGCAACTTTGCTCGCAACTGATCGGGGAGCGCACACTCATGAAAATCGATTTCGCGTTCCTGCTCGACACGATGCGCCAGCTCATCGGCGCCGTGCCGACCACGCTCGGCCTTTTCTTCGCCTCGCTCGTGCTGGGCGGCTTGCTCTCGCTCGTGATCGTCACGATGCGCGTCTCGCCGCACTGGCTGCCGAACCGCTTTGCGCGCGCCTACATTCTCGTATTTCGCGGCTCGCCGCTGCTGATCCAGATGTTCCTCGTCTATTACGGCCTTGGGCAGTTCGGCGTGATTCGCGAAAGCTTTCTGTGGCCCGTGTTGCGCGAACCCTATGTCTGCGCGGTCCTCTCGCTCGCGTTGTGCACGGCAGGATACACGGCCGAGATCATCCGCGGCGGCCTCATGGCGGTGCCCGTCGGGCAGATCGAAGCCGGCTACTCGATCGGCCTTTCCGGCTTCGCCCTGCTGCGCCGCGTGATCGGCCCCATCGCGCTGCGTCAGTGCCTGCCCGCGTATTCGACCGAAGCCGTGCTGCTCGTCAAGTCGACGGCGCTGGCGAGCCTTGTCACCGTTTGGGAAGTGACGGGGGTTGCGCAGCAGATCATTCAGCAGACCTATCGCACCACCGAGGTGTTTACGTGCGCCGCGCTGATCTACCTGTTCCTGAACTTCGTGGTCGTGCGCGTGATCGGCTTCGTCGAGCAACGGCTGTCGCGCCACCTGCGCGCGGCGCCGCCCGCCCCGCGCAAACCCGCCGCGCCGCTCGAAGCCACGCGTGCCGCGTCGTGACCCGCCGCCCTACCTGGAGAGATTGATGAATACGTCAGCACCCGTTGCGCTGTCGGTGCGCAACATCCACAAATCGTTCGGTGACCATCACGTGCTCAAGGGCATTTCACTCGACGCTCACGAGGGCGACGTCATTTCGATTCTCGGCGCAAGCGGCTCGGGCAAGAGCACGTTCCTGCGTTGCCTGAATCTGCTGGAAACGCCGGACGACGGCTCGGTCGCGCTCGCGGGCGAGGAACTCAAGATGAAGCGCCGCAGCGACGGCAAGCTGCAGCCGGGCGACCGCCGTCAGGTCGACCGCGTGCGCTCGCAGCTCGGCATGGTGTTTCAGAACTTCAACTTGTGGTCGCACATGACCGTGCTGGAGAACCTGATCGAAGGCCCCATGCGCGTGCTCAAGCGCAGCCGCGCGGAGTCGGTCGAAGAAGCCGAGGCGCTGCTCGCCAAGGTCGGCCTTGCCGACAAGCGCGGCTACTACCCCGCACACCTGTCGGGCGGCCAGCAGCAGCGGGTGGCGATTGCGCGCGCGCTCGCGATGCATCCTAAGGTGATGCTGTTCGACGAGCCGACCTCGGCGCTCGACCCCGAGCTGGTCGGCGAAGTGCTGCGCGTAATGCGCACGCTCGCCGACGAGGGCCGCACGATGCTCGTCGTCACGCATGAAATGGGCTTCGCGCGCCACGTTTCGAATCGCGTGATGTTCCTGCACCAGGGCCAGGTGGATTCGGATGGCTCGCCAGACGAAGTATTCGGCGAACTGAAGTCGGACCGCTTCCGCCAGTTCGTGTCGAGCCACCAGGATCGCAACGCTCACTAAACCCGCACCACGCACTCCCATGGCCATCACCCGTACCCAGAATCCACTCGACTGGCGCGCGATCGCTGCTGTCGCCGCTGGCGAGCCGCTGATGCTCGGCGCCGATGCGCAGGCGAACATTCGTAGCGCCCGTGTGCTCGTCGAACAGATCGTCGCGCGCAGCATCCGTGCGTATGGCGTGAACACGGGCGTCGGCGCGCTGTGTGATGTGATCGTCTCGCAAGACGAACAGCACGACCTGTCGCACAACATCCTCATGAGCCACGCAGTGGGCGTGGGCGAGCCGCTAGGCGCTGACGAGACGCGCGCGATCATGGCTGCGGCCATCAACAATTTCGCGCATGGACACTCGGGTGTGCGCCTCGAAGTCGTCGAGCGTCTCGCCACGCTGCTGGAGGCGAATTGCCTGCCGGAGGTGCCCGCGTTCGGTTCCGTCGGCTATCTGAGCCATATGGCGCATATCGCGCTCGTTTGCGTGGGCGCGGGACATGTGCGCTGGAACGGCGAGCGCGTGAGCGGCGCTCAAGCCCTGCAGCGGCTCGGCTTGCAGCCCCTGTCGCTCGAAGCGAAGGAGGGATTGAGCCTCGTGAACGGCACGCCGTGCGTGACCGGGCTCGCGGCGCTTGCGCTTCACCGCGCGGAGCGCTTGCTCGACTGGGCGGACGTCGTCGCCGCAATGAGCTTCGAGAATCTCGGCGGCCAGATCGCGGCGTTCGACACTCGTTCGCTTGCGTTTCGTGTGTCGCCGGGCCTCGCCCGCGTGGGCGAGCGTCTGCGCGCGGCGCTCGCCGGCAGCTCGCTGCTCGAGATCTCGCTTGGGCGGCGCACCCAGGACCCGCTCAGCGTGCGCACGATTCCGCACGTGCACGGCGCCGCGCGAGACACGTTCGCTGCAACGGCCGAAGTCGTGAACCGCGAGCTTGCCTCGGTGACGGACAACCCGATCGTAGCCGGCACGCCTGAGTCGCCCCAGGTGTACTCGCAGGCGCATGCGGTCGGCGCCTCCATCGCACTCGCCATGGACAGCCTCGCAACGGCGATTGCGCAGGTCGCGGCGATGGCCGAACGCCGCCTCGACCGTCTGGTCAACCCGCTCGTGAGCGGCCTGCCAGCCTTCCTCGCGCACGCATGCGGCACCCGTTCGGGCTTCATGATTGCGCAGTACACGGCCGCGTCGCTCGTCGCGCAGAACCGCCGTGAAGCCGCTCCCGCGAGTCTCGATGGCGGCGTGACATCGGGGCTGCAGGAAGACCATTTGTGCCATGCGACGCCGGCTGCGCTGAAGGCGCTCGCGGTCATCGAGAACAGCAACCGCATTCTCGGCATCGAACTGCTCGCTGCGGCACAAGCCTACGATCTGCAGCCGCTCGACGCGGCGCGCGCGCCCTATACGGACGCGCTCTACGCCAGCGTGCGCTCCACGCTGCCGACCTATCACGACGACCGCCCGCTCTCCGACGACATGACTTTCGCGTTTCGCCTCGTTGCCGATGGCGCCCCACCGCCGCTTCCCGGCCCGGCATGCGACGGCACCGGTGGCGTCTCGCGGGAAGCGCAGCTGGACATGCCGCCAATCGCGCGCAGTACGACGGCCCCGGCGAGCCGCGCGGTTCCCGGCACCGTCGGCGTCTGAAGCGAGGTCGGATATGAACGCGCCATCTTCGCTGATCGACAACTCGACGCATCCCGCGACAGCGCATAAGGTCGCTCCGGCGTATGAGCAGATCAAGCGCTACGTGGTCGATCGAATCACGGACGGGACCTGGAAGCCGGGTGAGGCCATTCCATCGGAGACAGAACTCGTCAAGGAATTCGGCGTCGCGCGAATGACCGTATCGCGCGCGCTGCGCGAATTGTCGGCCGAGCATGTGCTCAGACGCGTTCAGGGCGCGGGGACGTTCGTCGCCTCGCGCGACGTCGAATCGACCGTCCTCGAGGTTCGCAACATTGCCGACGAAATCGCCGCGCGGGGTCACCGGCACAGCGCGCGAGTGCTGACGCTGGGCGCAAGCTCGAACGATCAGGCGATGGCCGCGCTCGAGCTCGGCTGCGGTTCCGTGTTCCATTCGCGGATCGTCCACTACGAGGACGACGAAGCGATTCTGTACGAGGACCGCTACGTGAACCCCCATGTGTTTCCGGGTTATCTCGAACAGGACTTCACACGGGAAACACCGAACCATTACATGATGCGGCTCGCGCCGGTTCAACGGGCGGAGTTCCGGATCTACGCGCAAAAACCGGATGCGGACATACGACGCCATCTTGCGATGAATATTGGCGAGCCCTGCCTGCTGATGTGGCGGCGTACGTGGGTCGGCAGCGCCGTGGCGACCGCCGTCGAGCTTTGGCATCCCTCATCACGGTTTCATCTGGTCGGCAAAGTATCGGCCTAGCACCGGGTGCACCGCGCCCCGATCCTCACCGCGCCGCGCAACGTTTAGAATCTCCTCCGATCGAAGACCATCGAAGCGCCACGCGCGGGGAGCATCGCAGATGAAACTGCACCAGTTGCGCGTCCTGCTCGCGCTCGCGCAGCACGGCAGCATGCACGACGCATCGCGCAGCCTGCACATCTCGCAGCCGGCGCTTTGGTGTACCGGTCCACCGACCTGATGACGCAGGTGTGCACCGAGTTCAGCAAGGAGATTCGCCATCGCTGCCGCACGATGGTCTCGCCGCGCGCCGCCGCGCTCGCCACGGCGCGCCCGCGCAAGACAACGGGCGCAGCCGCGAAGTCACGTGCGCAAGGCTGACATCGCGGCCTGCGGAGTTTAGCCCGCTGCCTGGCCCTGCTTGCCACTCGCCTCGCGCGCCCGCGCGAGCAGGCCGAGATTGCCCTCGCCGAAACCGTGGTGGCCGCTGCGCTGCACGACTTCGAAAAAGATCTCGCCGGCATGGCGTTTGGCAAAGGTCTGGAAAAAGAGCCGCGGCACGCCGTCTTCGCCAATCTCGCCATCGATCAGCACATGGCGCTTGCGCAACGCTTCCAGGTCCATGCCGTGGCCCGGCAAACGCGAATCCACTGTGTCGTAGTAAGCGAGCGGCGGTTCGACGAACTCGACGCCATTGGCCTTGAGCGCATCGACGCTAGCGAGGATATCGCTGCTCGCCAGCGCGATGTGCTGTACGCCTTCGCCGGGATGCTCGGGCAGATAGTCGTGCAATAGCTGCGTGCGCCGCGTGCCTTCCTCATAGACAGGAATGCGAAGCTCGCCATCGGGCGACACCATCACGCGGGACTCTTCGGACACGTGCCAGTTCGCGTTGATCTCGTGGATCTCGCGAAAATGCAGCAGGTCGCGATAGAAGTCGAGCCATTCCGCAATGCGCCCCGCCCCCACCGTTTGCGTGAGGTGATCGACGCGCGTGAGGCCGGTGCCGCCGTGATCGAGATCGGTATGCGCCGTGGCGACGTCGATGGGCCGGAAGTCGATGTCGAAGATTGAAATGTCGCCCACGCCGCCGCGCTGGCCGCCGCGGCCGCGCCAGCGGTCGATGAAATAGAGGTGCGAATCGCCAATGCCCTGGATCGCGGGAATGTGCAGTTCCGCGGGACCGAGGCGCTCGCCTTCGAATGCCCACGCGCCGAGCGAGATGGCGTGCTTGAACGCGCGTTTCGCATTGTCGACGCGCACGCCTATCGCGCAGATGCCCATGCCGTACTCCTGGGCGTAGCGCGCGGCGAACGAATCGGGCTCGGCGTTCAGCAGGAAATTCATCTCGCCCTGGCGATAGAGCGTGACCGCCTTGCTCACATGGCGCGCGATCGCCTTGAAGCCGAACTGCTCGAAACGGCGCCCGAGGTCGGCGGGCTCGGGCGCGGCGAACTCGACGAACTCGAGTCCCGCCATGCCGAGCGGGTTGTCCGCCTGCGGCGGAGGATTAGAGGGGCTGGACATGCAATGGGCTCCTGACGCAAGCGCTGAAACGGACACCTCGCGCCCCGCCGCAAACTTCGCGGGCGCAACGGCCTCATGAGGCAAGCCGATTTTAACCAGTTCGTTCATTTTGACGAAGAGCGCCGCACATGGGCGGTCCCCGCGCCATCTCGGTGCAAACCCGCAAAGCGTTCGATAATCGCACGCAATTGGGCGATAATCGCGCAAACGGCGCCGGCACGCATTGCCGGACCGCGCGGGCCGCCCTATGCTGCGTCTCACGTTTTGGCACACCTCACTGCAGCATGGCACATGCGCAACATTGCCGTGCCGCTCAGGAATCGCAACGGCGAAGTCGTCGCCGCGCTCAGCACCAACATGCCGATGGGCGAAGAAAGTCCCGAGGCCGCTCTCCAGCGTGTCCTGCCGCATCTGCAGGAATGCGCGCTCGCCATGCTCAACGTGCTTTAACTGCGTTTGAGCCACGGCTCACGGGCGCGTGAGCACTGCATGATCGCCCGTCATGCGCGCATTGCCCGTCACCGCGAGTCCCGCCGTGGCGAGCGCTTCGCGCGCATGCCTGCGTATGTCGTCGACGGCGTATTGCGCATCGGCGTTGCGCACCCAGGCGCGCACCAGCAGGCGCGCGCCGCCGCTTGACGAGTAGCTGTCCACGGCAACCGTCGGCGCGAGCGTCGTGCCGCCCTGCACGCGCGGCTCAGCGCTAACCATCTCCTTGAGCTTGCCGATGGCGGCGTCCACCTGGTCGCGCCGCGCGAGATCGACCGTGACGTCGATACGCTGCGTGCCGCCGCTGCTGTAGTTGATGACGGGATTACTCCAGATCTGGCTGTTCGGCACGAAGACGACATTGCCGTCGCCGCGCTCGATGCGCGTCGTGAACAGCCCCACTTCAGACACGATGCCTGCCGCCGCGCCGCTGCCTTCGATCATGTCGCCGGCGCGAAACGGGCGAAGCATCAGCAGCATGATGCCGGCAGCGATGTTTTGCAGCGTGCCTTGCAATGCGAGGCCGATGGCGAGACCGGCGGCGCCCAGCGCGGCGAGCACGCTAGCGGTTGCGATGCCCACCTCGCTGAGCGCGGCGACGAGCGCAATCACGCGCACCGTCCACGCGGCCATGCCCGCGAGCATCGGCGCGAGCGTCGGGTCCGCGTGCGAGCGCGCCAGCATGCTCGCGCACACATGCGCGACGCGATTGGAAACCCACCAGCCGACCACCAGTATCAGCACGGCGACGATCACATTCATGACGTCGTGCGTCATCGTGGCGAGCAGCGAAGGTTGCAGATGGAAAAGGCGGTTGAGGAAATCGTCCATGATCGGGGATCAGATGGTTGCGATGGGGGCGAGGTGCGCGCCTGGCGCACCCCACAGGATCCGGCAGCAGTCTGCATGCCCGTAAGCTTTGAAAGCCTCGGCTTCCCGAGCCCATCGATCCGGCACCATTGCGGCGCGTTCTCGCGGCCATTGATTGCGCCCGCAACGATATCCCCGCCCTTCGACGCTAGAAGTCCACTGCGTCGCGAATGATCGGGCACGTCATGCAATGGCCGCCGCCGCGGCCGCGCCCAAGCTCCGCGCCCACGATGCTCACGACCTCGATGCCGGCCTTGCGCAGCAGCGTGTTCGTATAGGTGTTGCGGTCGTAAGCGAAGACCACGCCGGGCGAGGTGCACACGAGGTTTGCGCCGCTGTCCCACTGCGTGCGTTCGCGCTGGTAGTCGTTGCCGCCCGCTTCCACTACGCGCATTTTTTTGATGCCGAGCGCCGCGCTCACGACCTCGACGAAGGACTTTTTCTCCTGATGCAGTTCCACACCCGCCGGATGATCGCTGGGCCGGTACGTGAAGGTGCGAGTACGCGCGAGGAAATCCGGCGCGATCAGCACGCAGTCGCGATCGGCGAACGTGAAAACCGTATCGAGGTGCATGGCCGCGCGAATTTTCGGCATCGCCGCCACGATTACCTGCTCGGCGGCGCCCTTCTTGAAGAGCGTAGCGGCGAGCTGGCTGATCGCCTGGCGCGAGGTGCGCTCGCTCATGCCGATCAGCACCGTCTTGTTGCCGATGGGCATGACGTCGCCACCTTCGAGCGTTGCCATGCCGTGGTCCTCCGTTGGGTCGCCCCACCACACATTGACCTTGCCCGCGAAGTCCGGATGAAAGCGGTAGATCGCCGCGGCAAGAATCGTTTCCTCGTGCCGCGCGGGCCAGTACAAGGGATTGAGCGTCACGCCGCCGTAAATCCAGCAGGTGGTGTCGCGTGTGTAGATCGTGTTCGGCAGCGGCGGCAGCAGATACTCGGTGGACCCGGCTGCTTCGCGCACGACTTTGAGCGCCGCGCCGCCATGCGATTCCGGGAAATCGTGGATCGAGAGGCCGCCAAGCAAGGTCTCCGCCAGCTTGCGATCGTCGAGCCCTTCCAGATAGCTGCGCAGTTCGTCGATGAACCCCAGCCCGACCTGGTTCGGCACGATCTGATTGTCGAGAATCCACTTCTTGCCTTCGGACACGGCAACGGTTTCGGCGAGCAGGTTATGCATTTCCACGACCTCGACGCCGCGGTCGCGCATCTTCGTGACGAAGTCGAAATGGTCGCGCTTCGCGTTGTCGACCCATAGCACGTCGTCGAACAGCAGCTCGTCGCAATTGCTCGGCGTGAGACGCGAGTGCGCCATGCCAGGCGCGCACACCATCACCTTACGCAGTTGCCCGACCTCCGAGTACACGCCGAGCGGGCGCTCGTCCTTCGCCTTCGTCTTGCCGCCCTTTGCGGCTTTCTCCGCCTTTTCTACCTTCTCGACCTTCTCTGCCTTTGCGCCCTTGTCACTCTTGCCACCGCCCTTCGCCTTGGACATATCGATCTCCGCTCGTTCTCGTTAGACCGCCATGGTGCCTGTGGCAAGCGCAACGACGCCTACGATGGCCGCTACGGCCGCCACGATGAAAATGACCCAGTCGCTCGTACGCTGGAAAACCTTCAGCTTGCGCTCGCGCCGTGCGAGGAAATACAGCACCGTGCCGGGCGCGTAAAGAATCGCCGACAGCAGGATGAACTTGAGACCGCCGGCAACAATCATGAACAGCGTGTAGATCATGGCGACCGTGGCCAGCGCGAGATCGCGCTTGCGCTCTTCGGGGCGCACTTCGTAGCTCTCGCCGCGGTTCGAGACCATGAACCCGTAGGCGGCGACGAACAGATAGGGAATCAACGACATCGAGCTCGTGAGATTGAGCATCAGCGAGAACGCGTCGCGCGAAAAATACGTGCTCGCGACCAGCAACTGCACGACGATGTTGGTGATCCAGAGCGCATTGGCCGGCACGTTGTTGGCGTTTTCGCGCGCGAACACGGCCGGCATGTCCTGATTGCGCGCCGCCGCGAACATCACCTCGGCGCAGATGAGCGACCATGCCAGATACGCGCCGAGCACGGAAACGATCAGCCCGATGCTCACGAAAATCCCGCCCCACGGACCGACCACGCTTTCGAGCACGGCCGCCATGGAGGGCTGGCGCATGCCCGCCACGTCCGCGCGCGGCAGCACGGCGAACGGCAGCATGGAAACGAGCACCATGAGCGTGGTCACGCCGGCGAAGCCGAAGATCGTTGCACGACCCACGTCCGTGCGCTCCTTCGCATAGCGCGAATACACGCTCGCCCCTTCGATGCCGATGAACACGAACACGGTCACGAACATCGTCGCGCGAATCTGCTGGATGAGGCCGCCCTCTTGCGCCGCGGACTGGATGTTCAGGTGGAAGGTCCCGTATTTGAAGACGAACAGGAGGATGACGATAAACACCACGATCGGAATGACCTTGGCGAAGGTCACGATGGTGTTGATGAACGCGGCCTGCTTCACGCCGCGCAGAATGAGAAAGTGAAACAGCCAGATGCCGATCGAAGCGACGACGATGGCCGTGACCGTGTTGCCGTCGCCGAAAATCGGGAAGAACGCGCCCAGCGTGGACTTGATCAGCACCCAGTACGAAACGTTGCCGATGCAACTGCCGATCCAGTAACCGAACGCCGAGAGGAAGCCGGGGTAATCGCCAAAGCCCTCTTTGGCATAGACGAACACACCGGCGTCGAGATTCGGCTTGCGCTCCGCGAGCGCCTGAAACACGCGTGCGAGCGTGTACATGCCCACGCCCGCCACGAGCCACGCAATCGCCGCGCCGACCGGCCCCGTTGCATTGGCGAAGGTTCGCGGCAGAGAAAAGATCCCGGCGCCCACCATGCCCCCGACTACCATCGCGGTCAACTGCACGCGACTCATCTTCTGCTCGGTATCGGCCATCGGTTTCCTCGCTTTTTGTTTGGAACTGCGCTTTATCGGGCGGCCGGCGCACCGCTGCGCCGCCGTTCAGGCTTCGGGCGCCTGCCGGGTCACCGCGTCACGCGCACCGAGTTGTTGCCCATCAGCACACGCACACGATCACCGGGGACGAATTGCTGATCCGAATCCTGGACCACCGATATCAGTTGTCCCGAATCCAGACGCACGACGATTTCAAGGCCTTGCCGCTGCGTGACGCGCTGCTCCACGGCATTGCCTGCCGCGCCACCCAGCACGGCGCCGCCGATGCCCGCTGCAACAGCGCCGGTGCCGCGCCCGATGTTGCTGCCAGCCGCGATGCCGCCAAGCGCGCCACCGGTGATCGCGCCGATGCCCGTTGGGCCCGGCTGGATAGTGACGGGCCGAACGGATTCGACCGCACCGAGTTCGACCACGAACACCTGCTGCGCCTGGGCCGGCGTGAAGACAGAGCCCGAAGTCGGCGCCTCACAGCCGGAAAGCGCGAGCGAAGCAACTGCGGAGCCAAGAAGTGTTGCTGCGAGATATCGCATGAGATTCCCCCTAATGCGGCGCATTGCGGATTCGCTAATTCATTCGACCTGTTTGCTAACGATTACACATGGGTCATTAGCGAACATTCAACCTATACGTTCCCGGTAATTCTCCTTTTGCTTTCCATCCTCCGGACACCTGACGAACATTATGGAATACGATTCTCACATGATGTATTCAACGTGACATTCGTTCGAGAATAGTTCAGCAATTCCATGTGGCGCGCATTTTTTATCCGCGATTTCCCGCGCTCGCATTACGCCCGGTCAAAGATCAGAAAAAGGCTCGCACATGAAATCGACGGATGACCAGAAATTGTCGCTGCCGGTCCTGACGGGCATGGTCGTGGGCTCCATGGTCGGCGCCGGCATCTATTCGCTGCCGCGCAACTTCGCGCTCGAAGCGGGCCCGATGGCCGCCGTCATCTCATGGTGCATTGCGGGAGGCGGCATGTATATGCTGGCCCGCGTCTTCCAGCTTCTCGCCGAAATCCGGCCCGACCTCGACTCCGGCATCTTTGCTTATGCACGTGACGGCTTCGGCGGCTACGCCGGCTTTCTCTCCGCGTTCGGCTACTGGATGGCCGGTTGCTTCGGCAATGTCTCTTATTGGGTGCTGATCAAATCCACGCTCGGCGCATTCGTGCCGGCGTTTGGAAACGGCAATACACCGATTGCCATTGCCGTTTCGTCCGTCGGCATATGGGCATTTCACTGGATGTTGTTGCGCGGCATTCAGCAGGCCACGCTCATCAATGCGATTCTTACTGTCGTCAAGATTCTGCCCATTTTCGTTTTTATCGGCATTTTGAGCGTCTATGCGAGTGCGGAGCCGTTCACGGACAATCTCGCGGAAAGCGCTCGGGGGCTTGCCCCGCAGGTCAAAGGGACCATGCTCGTGACGGTATTCGTGTTTCTCGGCATTGAAGGCGCAAGCGTCTATTCGCGCTACGCGAAAAAGCGCTCGGACGTGGGCACCGCCACGATACTCGGCTTCGCCTTCGTGCTGTTGCTGCTCGTGCTCGTGACGCTGCTGCCCTATGCGCATCTCCCGCGCGTGGATATCGCCGTCATGCGGCAACCTTCGATGGCGTCGGTGCTTGGCGCCGTAATCGGCTCGCCGGGCGTGGTGTTCATCGGCGGTGCGCTCATCGTCTCCGTTCTGGGCGCCTACCTCGCGTGGTCGCTGATCTGCGCGGAAGTGCTATATGCGAGCGCGAAAGCGGACGCCATGCCAGCCGTCTTCGCGCGCCGCAACGCCCGGCAGCTTCCCACCGCCGCGATCTGGCTCACGAGCGGCGTGGTACAGGCCTTCGTCGTCAGCACCTACTGGTCCACTGACGCCTTCTCGCTCATGCTGCGCCTCACGAGCGCCATGGCGCTCATCCCCTATTTTTTCGTGGCGACCTTCGGCCTCAAGGCCATCCGCGCCCTGCCGCAATCGGCCATGAGCGCGCGAACGCGCACGCTGCGCTATGCCACAGCGGGCATCGCCACGATTTATACACTGTTCCTGCTTTACGCTTGCGGGCTGGAACTGCTGGTCATGTCCGCGCTGCTCTATGGGCCCGGCAGCCTGCTGTACATGTGGGCGCGGCGCGAGCGTGGCGAGGCGCTATTTTCCCGGCCCGAGTGGTGCGCGTTTCTCGTCGTGATGGGCGGCGGGCTCGTCGCGATCGTCGGGCTGAGCACCTCCGCATGGCGTTAGCCGCGCGCCACTGCGCCTGCCCGCATCCATCGGCCTCGTGACTGCGTTTCGCTTCACCGCCGCCATCCAAACGTTCCAAAGTTCGACAGCGAGGAACCATGCCTATCAGCTACGCGCTCCGCAAGGCGCGGCTCGCAGCGGTCGAGCAGCGCACGATGAAGGTTTCCATTTACGTCGTGTGCCTCGGTTTCGCGGCCAACGTCGGCTATGGCTTCCTCGTGCAATCCGACACGCTGCTGCTCACCGCCATTTTCTATCTGCTCAATCTCGTGAGCTCCGCGCTTGGATTGCTCGTGGCCACCGTGGTGAGCCGGCCCGCGACGACTCGCTTTGAATATGGGTATTGGTTCCTCGAGCCGCTCGTGAATGGCATAAACGGGCTCATGATGCTGCTCGTTTGCGTATATGGCTTCGTGAACGGGATTGAGGGGATACGTTCGGGCGGCCACGTGGTGAATGCGCAAGGCGTCATGCTGATCAGCGCCGCGAGTTGCGTGATTAGCTTTGCCATGGTGATCTATAAAAAGCGCGCGGCCGCGCAGATCAATTCCAAGCTGCTCAAAACCGACGGCTGGAAATGGATCATGAAATTCTCGTTCAGCGCAGCCACACTGCTCGGCTTTTTCGTGTATTCGATATTGCCCGAAAGCTTCCACTATTTATGGGCGCGCTATGTCGACAGTGCAATGACCGCGGGGCTCTCACTGATATTTCTCTTTGCGCCAGTGAAGATTGTGAGCACGAGCTTTGCCGAATTGCTGCACATGAGCCCCGAAGAGAACAATCCGCGTTCGGAGATCGAGATGGCGCTTTCGAAGCTCGAACGCGAACTTGGCATTCTGCGCTCACACACACACGTCATCCAGGCGGGCCGGCGCAATTTTGTCGAAGTCAGCGTGCTCGTCGGCGCAACCTCCACGCTAAGCGATCTCGCCTCGCAGGACGAATTGCGCGAACGCATCTGGGAAACGCTCCGCGCGAATCCGCTGGAAAGCCGGCTCATTGTGCAGATTACCGCGGACCCGCGCTGGGAAGACGGACGCCAGCCTGGATAACGCGCGCCTCACCAGAGCGCGCTCGAAGAGGGCGAGTATTCCAGCGGCGTGTCCGGCTCCTTCCTGGCGGCCATCGGAAACTTTGTAATCCGAACACGTCAGCGCGGCGACCGGGAATGGTCGATCGCTCCCGGCTGCGGTGGAACCGGGCCGACTGCAAAGCGTGGTACGGCGTTCGCCACCAGAATCAGGGCGGCACCGGCCAGGCCGCTCGATACGTGCTTCAGCGCATGCCCCGCGATCACATGGCGAGTGAGTTCCCATACCTGCCAGTCAAGGCTCTCAAAGATCTTGGCCAGCCCGTAGAAAACGATCACCATCGTCCAGCCGAATACGCTGTCCACCTTGCGTGTGAGCGTCAAGCCGACGATGAACATGAGCCCGCCGAACTGCAGGATCGCGTACGGCCACAAGCTGTTGAGTGCGAGCCAGTACTCGATCGTGCCTAGCGATACGGCAACCAGGATTAGCAACGGCACCCAGCCTACGCGCTGCCCGGTGTTCGACGTCCAGAGCATCGCCAGTATGCCGGCGAAGACGATCGTCATCGGCAGGCGATCCCAGACGAGCGTCGCGTCGGAAGGCGCCCAGTGATAGTAGGCCGACCCGATTGCGGTTAGCACGAGCCCGAATCCGGCGACTACCATGCAGGGGAATTTAGGCGGCTGCCGCGACGCATTTCGTTTCACCCAACTGAGGCAGGCGATCCCCGCCGCCAGGATGACGAGATTCGACAGCACGTCCGCGGCATGCGGTATCAAGCCCAGCGCGCGTTGGTCCGCGAAGTGGTGATACGACGCCGCCTGCGCCAGCGGCCATACCAGCTGCAACACCGTACCCACCACGAAAAGCATGATGCTGCCAAGCAGCAATCGGGTAATGTTCACGGTGCTCGTCTCCGGGTATGACGTAACACTCAACAGGCGCTGGTGCTGCACAGGTACATCTGGCCGGCAGGTGGCCGCGGCGGGCCCATGCGAGCTTGCGCACCCTGCCCGTATCATCGGACAAACCGGGCTCAGTAACAAGGTCGGCCGACCCGGTGTCTGGATGCTGTCGATTCTTCCAGTCGAGTTGCTGTTGCAGCCGTGGGCTTACGGCTCGTCGTAATCATCTCCGGCCCGCTCCAGTTCCCTCAACGCTTCTGCGGGATCCTCCGGCTTCCCGGCAGCGGTCTCATGAGTGCGCCTCGGTGAATCGACAACTGGAGGAGGCATCTTGCCGATGCCCTCGTCGACGCGTTGCAGGAGATACGGGAAGAACGGATTCGATGCAATCCGGAACATCGAGTCGAGCGTCAGAATCAACGTGCCGCGTTCTCCGCGCGGCGCGAGCGTACCAAGGTTGACATTGAAGTTCTCGTCGTCGCCCGGCTCGATGCCGTAGAGTGCGTCCGTCACGGGAAATGGAATCGCAACATGCGATAACGAAAAAATATCTGGAGGATAGTCAATGTCCAAAGGACGAACGTGAGTTGCCACACTGCCGGCATCGACACTGCGTTCGACCGTATGAGCCGAATCCTGTGAGGCGTTGGCAATGACCGTGGTGCGATAGTTCTGCGGCCCCATGCGCAGCAGACGTGTGAGCGCCGAATAGGACGCGACGCGCAGGAAGGTTCTGAAACTCACGCTGCGGTTCACATCGAACAACACGATCTCACTGCCGTTCGCGGGAAGCTTGTCATACAACGACGACATGACAGCAGGGGTGCTGACCGTGAAATCGGTCACCGACTGGAACGTCAGCACGGGAGGAAGCGAATTCAACCGATTCTCACGCTCTAGCCTCGCCATCTGCTCCTGGATGGCGCTAGTAAGCAGCCAGGACTGACGCGCTGCGTTCACCGGGAACGAGTTGTATTTGAAGGGGTTGAATTCCGGCACGATGCCGAGCCAGGCGGCCCGCGCGAACGCGGGCAACATCGCGGGTAGTCCCACGAGGCCCGCAAACCGCGCGTAACGAGTGACTCCGATCATCGGCGAAATGAGCACGAGCCGGGTGGGACGCGTGAGCGCGGGGTTCTCGATGGCGTCCATTGCATATTGCAGGGCAAGCGCGCCGCCGTTCGAGAAGCCTATCAGTTCGAGCGGCTTGTCCGGGCCCACGCGCCGGCGCGCTTCGCGAACCGCGAGTCGCGTTGCTGCGGCCCATTCCTGCCATGTGACATTGGTCAGTCCCGCAGGCACGGTACCGTGTCCAGGCAAACGGATGGCGATCGCGACAAAGCCCCGGTCACGATAGTTGCGCGCGATGTGCCGCAAACTGTAGGGCGAGTCCGTCATGCCATGCAGCAGCACCACCGCTCCAACCGGCGGTCCGGGAGGTTCCAGTATGTACGAGCGGTTCCAGTCCTGAGCGAAGTGCTCCGGATAGATCGGTGAGCCTTCGTAGTATCGGTTCGACGGGACACGCCCGGATGCGTCGATCTTTTCGACGACGTTGACGCGCACATCCTCGAAAAGCCGCGACTCCTCCCGCATGTACGCACTCCAGTCGCCGGCGTCTATTTCTTCGACGGTCATCTCCCGCGGCACGTAGGTGTGCCAGACAGATAGTTCCGGGCCGCGCAGCGAAGACCATGCCCGCAAACCCAGTGCGAGTAACGCGAGCACGACCAGAATCGACACGCATAGTGTTATTACCTTCAGCGACGTGCGTAGCATGGGTTTTCTCTTGGAAGCAACTTCAAAACACAGAGTGACCTTGAACTTCTTCTGCTGCGTATCAATTCGACCGGATGCTTCGTGATGCGTAGCCTGGTCCTATGTCTTTAAAGACTGTGTCACCTGCCCTGCGAGGGATTGCCCTTGCGGTCGGCGCTCAGGGACACGGGCGTATGCGAATCGGCGATATCCACCCAGCCACCGCCGATGGCCTGATACACGCTGATCACCTGGTTGTAGCGCGAGGCCTGCAAGTTGGCGAGGGCAAGCTCGGCGGAGAACAGGTCGTTTTCGGAGATCAGCACTTCGAGATAGCCGATCAACCCGTCTTCGAACTTGAGCCGCGAGAACCTCGCATATTCGCGCAAAGCATCGACGCGCTGCTGCTGAAGCGCGGTCTGCTCAATGGTCATTTGTGAGCTGACGAGCGCATTATTGGTGTCGTTGAACGCGCCCAGCACCGTCTGCCTGTAGGCCAGTTCGGCCTGGCGCTTTTGTGCCTCGGCTGACTGCACCTGGCCAGCAATCGCACCCGACGTGAAGATCGGCCCGGTCAGACCTGCTGCGACCGTCCAGAGCGACGCGGGCCCGGAAAGGAAGTCGCCGAACGCGGCACTGACCGAACCCAGCGCCCCCGTCAGCGAGAGGGTGGGATAGTAAAGCGCACGCGTGGCGCCGACATTCGCATTGGCCGCGACCAGATTCTGTTCGGCCTGCAAAATATCGGGCCGCCGCTCGAGCAGTGTCGAAGGCAGATCCGCCGGAATGACAGGAAGCACCAGCTCGCTCACCGACTTGCCTCGCACAATGGGCCCGGGATTACGTCCCAGCAGAATGGAGATGCCGTTTTCCACGATGGCGATCTGCTGTTTGATGGCCGGTATGGCGGATTGAGCCAGCTTGTACTGCGAGCGCACCTGGGAAAGCTCCGTCTGGGAAACCAGCCCGTCGCGATAGCGCAACTCGAATATGCGTAATGTTTCGCCGAAGTTACTCGCCGTGGCCCGTGCGATTTCGAGTTGCCGGTCGAGCCCGCGCAGCGTGATGTAGCTGGTCGCCACGCCTGTCACCAGCGAAAGTACGACGCCCCGCTGGGCCTGTTCGCTGGCATAGACCTGCGCCTGCGCGGCTTCGGTCAGGCGTCTTACCCGGCCGAACAGGTCGATTTGCCAGGAAGCGGACAGCATGCCCTGATAAAGATTGAATACGGGATCGAGCAAGGGGGACAGCGGTGGCATCCCGACCTCGCTGGTCCGGTTGCGGCTCACGTTGGCGCCATAGCCGATCTGCGGGAGACCCTGCGAGCGCGCAGCGCGCAACAAGCCGATGAACTGGTCGATACGCGCCGCTGCGATACGCACGTCCAGATTGCCCTGCAGGGCGGTTTGAATCAGGTCGTTCAACACCGGATCGTCGAATTGCTCCCACCACGCCGTGTCCACGACTTCTTCAGCCTCGGGCAAATCGACCCGCCACGTTGCGGGCACCGCCACCTCGGGGCGACTGTAGTCGGGCCCCACGCTAGTGCAGCCGGCCAGGCAACTGGTAGCGGCGGCAAATATCGCAGCACGCGTCAGCGTTCTCATGACGTACTCCAGGTTGTGCTGCGACCGCGTCCCGCGTGCGCAGGCGGTGCGGTCGGTTGCGCCACACACATCATGCCGCCACCGCGAGCAGGCCGCCGAACAGCAGCGCCGCGAGCAACAGCGTCAGACAGGAGACAGCCCATCCGCGCACGAACGCATCCGTAGACACAGCGATTCGTGCGGCCCACGTGCTGGCTCGTCGCAGTCCGCGCAGGAGGCCGCTTACATCTCCCACAGGCACGGACGGCACCGTCTTACCCCATCGATTCCAGCCAATCGCGAGCGCCGCGCCAACGAGTACCGGCCAGAGTGCCGACCACAGCGCCGCGGGAGCCAGGGCCTCGGGTAGCGAGCCTGCCGGGATACGCAGATACAACACCCACGGAACGGCGAGCGAGACCACGACCATTGCCAGCCACGCCCCCCTGAACGGCCCCGGAGCGCGCGCGTTGGAATCGGTGGTGACCACTGCACCCAGACAGCGCACGAAATGAAGCATCAGCAACGTGGTCGCGGCTGAAGACGCCGCAGCCAACGACCCAGCCAGATCGCCGCCCAGCAGGTCCTTGGCCGCGTACTTGGCCAGTGCGCCGCCCGTCAACGGCAATCCGCCCAGTCCAAGCGCGATGACCGCCGTGGGCAGCAGCACCCGTCGCAACGATCCGGCACCCGTCAACGCGACCACGCCCACGGCCAGAAACAAAGTGCCTTTGACGAGCAGATGGTGCGCGGCATAGTAAGCGGCTGCCACGACGGTAGCGGGGTCGCCTGCGGCTAGCCCCATGCCGATCACGGCCATCAGGAAGCCCATCTGGCTGACGCTCGAGTACGCGAGCACGACTTTCGGCTGGGCCTGTGTGATACCGATCGCCACGCCGTAGAACGCGCCGACCATGCCCAGCGCCGCGAAAGGGATGCCAAAGTGCGGCCATGCGTCGTTGAAAGTAAATGGCAGAAAACGAACCAATGCGATTACGCTGGCCTTGACCACCGCGCCGCTGAGCACCGCCGCCGCAGGAACGGGCGCCGCGCGATAGGCGTGCGGCATCCAGAAATGCAGCGGCACCATTCCGGCCTTCATGCCGAGGCCAACCAGGAGCAATAGGAGCGTGGCGTTGCGCCAGGGCGAGCCCGGCAACGCTGCAGCCGCATCGCGAATCAGCAGGCTGCCACCAGGCGTGGCCTGTGCGAGCAGGACCAATCCTCCCAGCACGAAAGCCTCGGCCAGTAATGCAACACCAAGATAAAGCGCGCCCGCGTATCGCGCTTCGGGCCTCTCGCCCTGGAGCACCAGCCCGCTGGCGCCGACACTCAACACCGCCAGCATCAGATAGAAGCCAATCAGATCGGCCGTCAGAAACACGCCCACGCTGCCGGTCAAGGTCATGAGCCAGCAGACGACGAACCCATCGATATCTTCGCGACCGCGTACATATCGTGCGGCATAGATTCCGGCGAAGAGCCATAACAGCGCCGCCGTGCCGAGCAACACCGCGCCTGGCGTATCGAGCGCGAAACCGAGGGCGAACCGGCTGTGGCCGAGCATCAGGGTTTCGCTCTGGCTGGCGCCGACGGCCGCGGCCAGCGCGGGCAGCGCAGCGACAGCGAACCATGCAGGCAGGCGCCTGCGAACCGGCGCCGACGCACAGAGCAGCAGCATCAGCAATGGCAACCCGACGGCTGCGACGAGCAGAGCTTGGGAGACGTTCATGGCAGCCCCGCTGGCGGCATCACCGTGCGGCCAATCTGGGCCACGTCGACTGGCAGCAGCACGGCGAGGCCAAGCAGGAAAGAACACGTTGCGAGGCCAAGCACGGCGAGCTGCTGGTAACGAGGCACCTGCTTTTGCGGCGACCAGCCGGGCGCAGCGGGCTCCATCGCGCGCATCACCACCATGAAAACGTAGACGCTCGTGAGCAGTCCGCCGACCAGCATCACGACCGCCCACCACCATTGCCCCGTCGAGAATGCCGCCGACATCAGCAGCCACTTGGCCAGAAAGCCCCCGGAAGGCGGCAAGCCGATCAACGTGGCGCCGGCCAGCGCGAAAGCCGTCAGCGTCATGGGCAGGGCGCGCCCCGCGCCGCGCAGGTCGGCCAGACGGTCATGCCCCAGCGTGCTATAGATCAGACCGGCCGCGAGGAACATGGCCGCTTTTGCGCTCGCGTGCGATACGGCCTGCAACAGGCCACCCGTGACGGCTCGAGCACTTTCGTGCTGCACAGCAAGCGGAAACAGCAGGAACAGATAGCCGATCTGGGCGACCGTCGAGTAAGCGATCAAGAGCTTCAACCGCACCTGGCGCAGCGCCACCACATTGCCGAAGAGGATCGCGAGAGCCCCCAGGCCTGCAAGCAGTTGCGAGCAGGATCCGGTTGCGATGCCGGCGAAGACGTCGACCCACAACCGCAGCACCACGAACCACGATCCCTTGATGACCAATGCCGACAGCAGCGCGCTCGCGGCGGCCGGTGCGCCCGCGTGCGCTGGCGGCAACCACAGATGCAGCGGAAACAGCGCGGTTTTGGCGAGCATGCCGGCCGTCATCAACGCCAACGCGGCCCAGGCTAGCGGCTGCGCCCCGATCCTCGCGGCAAGCAGCGCAATGTCCAGCGTGCCATAGGCGCCATAGAGCAGAAAAACCCCCAGCAAATAAAGCATCGAGCCGATCAGCGCGTACAACAGATAACGCAACG
Source organism: Paraburkholderia sp. CNPSo 3272 (assembly GCF_024206495.1). GTDB lineage: Bacteria > Pseudomonadota > Gammaproteobacteria > Burkholderiales > Burkholderiaceae > Paraburkholderia. Next base: position 120,173 of record NZ_JAMBPQ010000005.1, read on the forward strand.
CAGCCTGCAATGTTTCGGCGCGGCCATCGAGGGACACGAGAGGAACGCCCGCAAAAGTCAGCAGTTCGAGCGCGACGTAGAGCGTGAAAATGTCTGCGCTCACAAACACCAGATTGAGCGCTCCCCATACCGCCAGCAGCAACAGCCAGAACGCCAGCGGCGCGCGTGCCTCGTTCGTGCCGGACGGTGTGCCGAAGTCGCCATTGGCGTAAATCGCCACCGCCCCCACCACCACGGCAACCACCAGCATCATGCACACCGAGAGGCCGTCGGCGCGGAGCATGACGCCCAGCGGCGGCGCCCAGCCGCCCAGCAGATAGCGCAATGCGTCGCCCGAGACCAGCAGCCTCGCCGCAATCTCCAGCACGAGGCCGAAACCGAAGGCGATCGTCACCCAGGCCACGCGTTGCGCGTGGCGTCCGCCGAGCGCCAACCCCGCCAGCATCCCGGCAAAAGGCAACAACACGACGAGCGTCAGCAGCAGGCCGCCCGGCGTCGATTGCCCCGTGAGCGCCAGCGTCGTCACCTCGCCTCCGTATTGGCGCGGGCACCGTCCGACGCCGCATCACCGTCCGACGACAGAGAATTCGAGCCTGTTTCCGCGAACCTGCGCAGCATGAGTCCGACTGCGAGCGCGGAAGCGGCGAATGACACGACGATCGCCGTGATCAATAGCGCCTGCGGCACCGGGTCGCCGGACATGCCGGCGCCAGCTCCCCGATGCGCAATCACGGCACAAGCCAGAAAGACGCCATTGCCCGTGAGGTTGAAGGCCAGCACCTTGCGCAAGGGCTGCGGGTTGACGATCAGGCCATAGAGGCCGAGACCCACGAGGGCAGCGGCGGTCAAGCCGAACAACTGCGAGACGTTCATGGGCTCACCTCCGGCCGCTGCGGTGGACCGACGAGCAGGAGGACCAGGGTCACGGCAAGCGAAGGCAGAAGCGCGGCTTCAATGATGATGATCCACAGTTTCGCCCAGCCATCGGGGTACGCGAGAAACGCTCCCGCCACGACGGCGCCGAGCAGGCCAAGCGCGATGAACACCGCCGGCCCGAGGATCAGCACGGCGCGCAGCCAGCGCCGGCTGACCGGCGGCGCATCGCGCAGACCGGACATCATGACGAGCAGCCACATGGCGGCAATCACCGTGGCGCCCTGAAATTTGCCACCCGGATGATCGGCGCCGACCCAGAAAATGTAGATGCCGATCACGACGCCTATCGGCGGCAATACACGCGCGAGATACACCAGAATGTCGTTGGGACTCACCACCTGCGCCAGTCCCGGCCTGCCGCCCCAGCAGCGGTCCGGCGCCAGCGACCAGACGCCGACCACGCCGAACAGCAACACGATGGCTTCCAGCAGCGTGTCGATCGCGCGGAATGCCAGCAGGACGGCTGTGATCGGGTTGCCGACGCCAGTCGCCCGGATGTGTCGCGCCACCTCGGGCGCCAGCGTCGGCGCGGGGTCCGGCAGGCTCAACAGGCTAACGGCAATCACGACGGCGACCGCCGTGGCGGCCACGCCTGCCGCGACACGCATCGCGAGGCCCGGCGTTTCGGCCTGGGCCGCCGCTTCAGTGACCTCAAGCCGCGACGCCGCGCGGATCAGTAGCGCGCCGGTCAGGCCCGCACCGATGGCCGCTTCGGTCAACGCGACGTCGACAGCACGAAGCACTAGCCAGGCCAGCGTGAGCAGCAGGCCGTAAGGAATGAATCCGGCGACCGCGGCGAACGTATCGCGCACGACGACCGTCCAGAGCGCAAGCCCCAGCAACAGGATGCCGATACCGACGGAGATGGCGGCGATCATGCACGCTCCTCCTGCCGGCGCGCGGCGCGCGCGATGAGTTGCGACACGTCGGACGACGTCAGCATCACCAGCAGCCAGACCACGATCAGCTTGAGGGCGATCACGATATGACCGGTCTGTGGCAACAGCCCCAGCACCACCATGCCAAGGCCTAGATTGTCGGCCTTGGTCAACGCGTGCAGCCGCGTGTACGTGTCCGGGAACCGCAACAGCCCGACTGTACCGGCCACGAAGAAGACAATGCCGGCCAGCATGGCAATGATCGTGAAAATATCGGCTGCGGCTTTCATTTCCGGTCCTCTTTCGCGATATCGCCTTCTGCCTGACGATCGGCCTTGACGAAGGCGACCGACGCGAACGCCGCAAGCACGGCGAGCGTCAACGCCACATCCACGACAGCCTCGACGCCGCTTGCCGTGCCGACCAGCAGCAACGCCGCGATCCCTCCCGTGCCGAACAGTTGCGCGGCCATCATGCGGTCGGCGCGCGTGGGCCCGCGCAGCACCGACAGAAGGCCTACGGCCACCATCAGCAGCACCAGCGCGCAAACGGCGATGAGCACGTCAGCCATGACGTTCACCGCTGACCAGCGCGCCCGCGAGGCGCCGTTCTTCGTCCGCCAGTTGTTCGTCGACCCGCTGCGAGGTGTCGAGGCAGTGGTAGACGAGCCCGTCCGCGGTCTCATCTACCGGCAGCGACCCCGGCAAGAGGCTCGTGATGATGGCGAAACCATTGCGCGCCGTTCCCGGCGGAAAACCGACACGATAGACCACGATACCGGGCCGCAAAGGCAGGCGCGGGTCCAACGCGCGGCGCGCCACGTCGATGCCCGCGAGCAGGGACTGCAAGAGGAAATGCGGAACGAATACGAGTAAGGCGCCGAGCCGTACCCTTCCCGCGACGGGAGGCAGGAGACGCAGGCTCATCTGCGTCGCGACGAGCGTCGCGATCAGGCCGCAGACGAGATCGGCCGGCTTCACGCTCGGCATCAGGATGATCCATAGCGCGAGAAAGCAAACCGCGCGTGTCAGCGCGACGCGCCAGTGCGAACGCCAGTCGAGCAGGAAAGCACGAAGCGTTGGTGAGCTCATGGAAGATGCGCCTCCTCTATCGAAAAACCAGCGAGCGCGAAAACGGCGGGCGTCTGCCGGATGGCGTCAGGCCCCGGCGGCTCAGGTCGCCCCGCTCGCCATCCCCGAAGACCGCGACGGCGGCCGCTCTTCCTTGCCAAACATCACCATGTACAGGGCCGGCAGGAACACGAGGGTCAGCAGCGTCGCCACCAGCAAGCCGCCCATGATCGCGAAGGCCATGGCGCCCCAGAACACCGTGGGCGCGATCGGGATCAGACCAAGCACGGTCGAGATCGAGGTCAACATCATTGGCCGGATGCGCGATGTGCCCGAAGCGACAACGGCCTCCAGTACGCCCATGCCCTCGTGTCGAAAAGTCTCGATCTGCACGATCAGGATCAGGCCGTTCTTGGCGATCATGCCGATCAACGCGAGAATGCCCAGAATGGCGACGAAACCAAGCGGCCGGTTGAAAACCAGCAGCGCGAGCACCACGCCGATCAGGCCCAGTGGCATCACCGAGACCACCATGGCCAGGCGCTTGAAGCTCACCAGCAACAGCATCATGCTCGTCAGCATCAGCACGATCATCACCGGGACCACGGCAAATACCGAGGCTTGCGAAATCGCGCTTTCCTCGAAGATGCCGCCAGTCGCGACGTGGTAACCCTTGGGCAGCTTCGCGTTGAACGCATCGATCTTCGAAGCGAGCGTTGCGACGACTTCGTCGGGCAGCTCCCCATGCATCACGTCGGCGCGCACCGTGAGCGTCGGTACGCGGTTTCGCCGCCATATCAGCGGCGACTCCTGTTCCTCCGTGAACGTCGCGAACTGACTGAGTGGAACCATGCGCCCGCTCGGCGTGGGCACCTGCAGCGTACTCAGTGACTGCACCGTCAGCGGCTGCTCTTCCTGCGCGCGTGCCACGACGTTGACGAGGTAGATGTCGTCGCGTATCTGCGTGAGTGGCGTTCCGGTAATGACGGTGTTCATGATGGCGGCCAGCGCGGCGGAACTCACGCCGAGCTGACGCGCTTCATCCTGGTTGATGTGGATGCGGATCTGCCGGGCCGGCTCCATCCAGTCGAAATTGATGTGGCGCGTTCGCTCGTCGGAACCCACGATACCGGCCAGATCGAGTGCGGCCCTGCGCACCTGCGCCGGATCGGGGCCCGAGACGCGATACTGCAGCGGCCACCCCACCGGCGGTCCTAGTTCCAGCGGCGACACGCGGGCGACGATACCCGGAAACTGTTCACTCAGTGTCTTCTCCAGTTTCAATTGCAGCCGGTCCCGCGCCTCGAGACTTTTCGCGACCACGATGACCTGTGCGAAAAACGGATTAGGCAGCTGAACATTGAGGGTAAGAATAAAGCGCACTGCGCCGCGGCCCACATAGCTGCTGAAGTGATCGACATCGGGATCGCTTTTCAAAATGGCTTCGAGTCGCGCGACCTGGTCCGCGGTCGCGTGGATGGACGCGTTCTGGCGCAAGGTCAGATCCACCGTCAGCTCCGGCCGGTCCGAGGCGGGAAAGAACTGCCGCGGCACGAACCGGACGAGGAAGATCGACAGCACGAACGCCGCGAGCGTGACGGCAATCGTCAACCACCTGAGCCGCAGCGCGCCGCGCAGGAAGCGGTCATAGGCCATGAGCATCTTGCCGGGCTTGCGCGGCTCCTTTTCGGCCTTGGGCGCTTTCAGGATTGCGACACCGACTAGCGGCGAGAAAATCACCGCACCGAACCACGACGCGAGCAGCGCGATGGCGACTACCGCAAAAATAGAAAACGTATATTCGCCGGCCGAACTTTTTGCGAAGCCAATCGGCACGAAACTGGAAATCGACACGAGCGTGCCGATCAGCATTGGCGCGGCCAGCGTACGGTACGCGAACGTCGCCGCCTGATCCTTGCTGTCACCGGCGGCGAGACGGTTGATCATGGCGTCGACGGTGGTCATGGCGTCGTCGACCAGCAGGGTCAGCGCGATGATCAGCGCCCCCAGCGAGACCCGGTGCAGGTCGATGTGCACGACGTCCATGATCCCGAAGACAATCGCCAGCGTCAGCGGGATAGACAATGCCACTACCGTCCCCGGTCGTATGCCCAAACTCACGAAGCTGCACACCAGGATGATGATGATCGCTTGCCAGAGCGACGCCATGAAGTCGTTGATCGCCACGTCGACGGTATCTGACTGATTGGCGACCAGGAACGGCTCGATGCCAGCTGGCAGGTTCGCGGTGGCGTCAGCCATCTCGGCCTTCAGGTTGCGACCGAGCGCCAGTATGTCGCCCGAATCGCGCATGGCGATCGCGAGGCCGATGGCCGGCCTGCCGTTGACGCGGAACATTGGCTGTGGAGGGTCGGTGAAGCCGCGTCTCACGGTGGCGATGTCGCCGAGGCGCACGATGCGCCCTCCCAGCACGAGGTTGACATTCTCGATGTCGCGTTCGGAATCGAAGGCGCCCGTCACCCTGAAGAACACCCGCTCCTGCCCGGTTTGCAGGACGCCGGTCGGCCTGATGAGATTTTGGGCTCTCAATGCGGCGACGATGGTCGGGTAGTCCAGACGCAAGCCCGCCAGACGGGTGGTCGAGAATTCGATGTAGATCTGTTCGTCCTGTGCGCCCAGGACCTCGATCTTCGACACGTCCGGCACCAGCAGCAGGCGCGAGCGAATCGCCTCGACGCGATCGCGCAACTCGCGCATGTTGTAGCCGTCGGCGGTGAAGCCGTAGATGATGCCGTAGGTGTCGCCGAAGTCGTCGTTGAAGAACGGCCCGAGCGTTCCCGCCGGGAGCGTTTGTCGCATATCGTCCACGTTTTTGCGAACCTGATACCAGACGTCCTGGACTTCGGAGGGTGGCGTGGACTGCAGAAGATCGACGAAGATTGTCGTCTGACCCGCTGTCGTATAGCTGCGTATGCGATCCAGGTGACGGGTCTCCTGCAACGTGCGTTCGAGCCGCTCGGTCACCTGCGAGAGCGTGTCGTCGACAGTGGCCCCCGGCCACGCAGCGGCCACCACCATGGTGCGGAATGTAAAGACCGGATCTTCAGCGCGCCCCAACCGCAAAAATGACAGGGTTCCCGCGACCAGCGCAGCGATCATGAGGAACATGACCAGGGGGCGCTTCGAAAGCGCCCACTCGGATAGATTCGGGCCAATCACCTGGCTGCCTCGGTCCAGTTAATTTTTTGTCCTGGCCGCAATGCCTGCACGCCGGCAGTCACGACCACGTCGCCTGTGTTGAGACCTTGCGACACCTCAACGCGGTCCTCGCCATACGCCTGAAGCTCGACCTCACGCGCCGAAACCGTCCCTGTCTTCGTATCGACCACCCAGACCGCCGGCTTCCCTCCTGGCTGGATCAGGGCGCTCGAAGGAATTTCGATGGCCGCCGCGCGCGGGAGCGTCATGTGGCCGATGACCGTACTGCCGAGGCGCATGGCCGCCGGCGGATTGAGAACTTGAACCCGGACCGCAAAGGTTCCGGTCACCGGATCGGCGCGGGGCGATACTTCGCGCACCTTACCAACGGCGGTGACCTCGGGGTTGCTGGCAAGCGCGATGACGATGTCGGGACTGGCCGGCGCGACGTCCTTGATCGCGGCGGGCACATCGAATACGGCATCCACCGCGCCCTCGCGAGCGATCTGCACGATCATGCGGCCAGCCGGAACCACCTCGCCCGGCTCCGCTCCACGCGCCGTCACCACGCCGGCTACGTCGGAAACGAGGTCGGTATAGCTCAGCCGGTTCTGCGCGATGTTGACCAACGACTGCGCCGAATCGACTTGCGACTGGGTGATCTTTGCCATCGCTTCCGACTGTTCGAACGAAGCACGCGACACGGCATGCTCCGCAAGCAGATCGCGCATGCGGGTGAACATGGTGCGCGCTTCCAGGGCTTGTGCCTGCGCGGCGGCCAACTGTGCCCGCGCGGACTGCAGGCTGCTTTCCTCGTTCATCCGGTCAAGCCGCGCCAGTACCTGGCCCGCCTTGACACGGTCCCCGACATCGACGTTGCGGGACGTCATTCTTCCGTCGATACGGAACGATTGATTGATCTCGGCCTGCGCCTGCAATCTTCCGGTCAAGGCGATGGTCGCTCCGGCCTCCTGCTTTTCTATCCTGACGACGCGAACCGGGCGCACTTCCGTCACCTGCGCCTCTTCGCCCTTACGGCAGCCCGCCAATAGTCCGCTCGCCGCCGTTACACACAGCGCACACAGCGTCACGGCCAAAGGCCGCGAAACCGTTCGACCTGCAGCATGATTCGCAAACACTGGCGTATTCCTCTGGATCCTTGGACAGGTTGCCCGTATCCACCCTGAAATGGCTTCGCGCCCTGTTGCAGCCCGGCCGGGCGTGCCGGTACATCCATCCAAAAACAACCACGATTCAAGCGCTGGAACTCGACGACACCAGGCGACGTTCCAGACTGACGATGAACACCACGATCGGAATGACGTTGGCGAACGTCACGATGGTGTTGATGAACGCGGCCTGCTTCACGCCGCGAAGAATGAGGAAATAAACCAGCGAGATGTCAGCCGACGCCACGACCATGGCCGCGTCCGCCATGCCCCCGACTACCACGCGACTCATCTTCTGGTCGGTATCCGCCATTGGTTTCCTCGCGTGGTTCGACACTTCGTTTTATCGAGAGATCAGCGACACCTGCGTTCACTTCATCGCGTCACGCGCACCGAGTTGTTGCCGAGCAGCACACGCACGCGGTCGCCCGGAACGAACTGCTGATCCGCATCCTGGACCACCGACATCAGTTGCCCCGAATCCAGACGCACGACGATTTCAAGGGCTTGCCGCTGCGTGACGCGCTGCTCGACGGCATTGCCTGCCGCGCCACCCAGCACGGCGCCGCCGATGCCCGCCGCTACGGCACCCGTGCCGCGCCCAATGTTGCTGCCAGCCGCGATGCCGCCAAGCGCGCCGCCGGTTATTGCGCCAATGCCCGTTGGACCAGGCTGGATCGTGACGGGCCGCACGGATTCGACCGTACCGAGTTCGACCACCATCACCTGCTGCGCCTGGGCCGGCGAGAAGACAGAGCCCGAAGTCGGCGCCTCGCAACCGGAAAGCGCGAACGAGGCGACCACGGAGCCAAGAAGCGTTGCTGCGAGATATCGCATGACATTTCCCCTAATGCGGCGCATTGCGGATTCGCTAATTCATTCGGCCTGTTTGCTAACGATTCGACGCATAGTCATTAGCGAACATTCAGCCAACACCTACCCGGAGAATTGTCTTTTGCCATCCATCCTCCGAATACCTGTCGAACATTATGGAATACGATTCGCACATGACGTATTCAACGTGGCATTCGTTCGAAAATGGTTCGGCGATTCAATGTGGGGCGCATTTTTTATCCATCTGCTTTGGCTTACGTCTCTTACCGGTGCTGATCAAATCCACGCCTGGTGCAGTTGAGCCGGCACCTGGAAACGGCAATACGCCGATTGCCCAGGCAATGCGACGCCGATTGCGCCCTCATTTTCGTCGCGCAAGCGGAGCGACTGACGCCTCAGATATCAACAGATGCGCTAGTCGATCTCCAGCACCATGCGTCGACAGCAATGACAAGCAGAGTTTGATCGCGATTGCGACGCGTGGCCTGGTTCTTAATCGGCTAACTACCACGAGATGCGTTAGCGGCTATAAAATTATCTCTTTCCTTCCGATCTGTTTTATCGTCTGAAACACGTTGCCGCATTGCGTCGTCGCTCCCCCGTTCAATATATTGGGCTCCTGATTATTTACTATTGACTACGGGCACAAAAAGGGAGAGCGTATCCCTTGGCATCAGGTTCGCTGTTGTCTCGATCAGACCAACAATCCGAGGTAACCATGTGGATCTTCCGTGTCGATGAACCTCGTCTTGGGGCCATCCGTATTCGAGAATGGCGCCGTCGCGCGCATCACACAATCGGCCTTCTCGTCATGCTGCTGGGCGGCGCCACCATCGGGCTGGTCGCCCTCGATCAGTCCAGCAACGCTTTCCCCGACAAACTGTTTACGGCTCTTTGGAACGGAGTCAATCTCATTACGACACTCGGCGCCTTCAGCGAATTCAGTCCGCCTCAAAAGGGCTTCATGCTTCTGGCCATGGGCGCGACACTGCTGATCGGCGGGTTCGCAGTTTCGAGACTCACAGGCATGCTATCGGGCGATGACGTGATGGCTTATCGGGAGAACAGAATCATGGAACGCAAGCTCGAGCAGCTCGCCAATCATGTCGTGGTAGTGGGATTCCATTCTCTCGGAGAGCGGGTTGCAAACTACCTGCATGAGGAGGGAAACACCGTGCTCGTACTCGTGGGCGATCAGGATCAGGCCAACCGGGCAACGGATTGCGGGCATCTGGTCGTACTCGGCTCGCCGGACGCCTTCGACGAAGTGCTCAAGCGTGCGCGACTCGACAGCGCGAAAGCCATGTTCGTCACGACACCCGACAGCAATAACAATCTGGCAATCACCCTGCTGGCCCATACGCTCAACCCGTCGCTCGCCATTGCCGTACCGGGCGAAAACCCCTTGCGAAAAGGGCTGCTGGAGAACGCTGGCGCGACCAACGTCGTCATTGCCGACGACATCATCGCCAAAGCACTGGTCATCAGGGTTACCACTGCAGCGGAGGCCGCACGATGAAGCCCGCCGCTCCTGCACCGCACCGCCTCCCACACCTGGCTTTCCTGCAGGGACTGCTGCCCTTCAATGCCGCGCAACTGCCGCACGACATCATCGCCGGGATCACGCTGGCGGCGCTCGGCATTCCCGAAGTGATGGGATACACGAAAATTGCCGGCACCCCCACCGTGACGGGCCTCTACACGATCCTGCTGCCGCTCGTGGCGTTCGCGCTCTTTGGTGCGTCGCGACAACTGGTCGTCGCCGCCGACTCGGCCACTGCCGCCATTCTCGCGGGTACCTTGACGGCCGTCGCCGCACTCGGCAGCAAGGACTATGTCGCTCTCACGAGTACAGTCGCCTTGACGGTCGCCGTAATGCTGGTGATCGCGCGTGTTTTTCGTCTGGGTTTTCTGGCCGACTTTCTTTCCCGCAGCGCGTTGATCGGCTTCCTGACCGGCGTCGGCATTCAGGTCGCAGCAGGCGAGCTTGCCGGCCTGATCGGACTCGCCAAGCAAGGGCATGGGCCGTTGATGCAGATCGCCTCCGCGTTGCAACGCGTGGCCCAGGCCAATCTTCCGACCACGATGCTCTCGATCGCGGTGCTCGTGGTGATCATCGGCTGCAAGCGCTTCGTGCCGCGCGCACCGGGTGCGCTGATCGCCGTGATCGGCTCCATCGTGGCAAGCGGCGTGTTCAATTTTGCCGGACATGGCATCGCGGTGACGGGCGAAGTACCGGGGGGACTCCCGTCATTGTTCCTCCCACCGTTGCATATGGGCGAGATCAACCAGGTACTGATCACCGCCGCCTCATGCTTCATCGTCATCATTGCCCAGAGCGCAGCAACGGCACGCGCGTACGCCAATCGCTATAACGAAAGGGGCGACGACAACGCCGATATCATCGGGCTCGCGGCCGCCAACGCGGCAGCGGCTTTCACGGGAACATTCGTCGTGAACGGCAGCCCGACCAAGACCGAGATGCTCGACGACGCGGGCGGCCGCACCCAGGTCGCCCATCTCACGACTGCCGCCATCGTGCTGCTGGTGCTGCTATTTCTCACGAGACCGCTGAGTCTGCTCCCAGCCGCCGTGTTGTCGGCCATCGTCTTCATGATCGGCGTAAAGCTGATCGACGTGAAAGGCATGACCGAACTGTATCGCATGCAGAAGGACGAACTCGTCGTGGCGTTGCTGACTGCGGGCGTGGTCGTGTTCGTCGACGTGATGCACGGCATTCTTGCTGCCGTCGTGCTTTCCCTGATCGCGCATGCACGCCACAGCTACCGCCTGCGGACCCGGGTGCTGACGCGAGGCCCCGGCGACAGCTGGATCGCGCGACATGTCGAGCCCGATCTGCTCGCCGCACCTGGGATCGTCGTCTACCGTTTCGAAGCAGACCTGTTCTATGCGAACACCGGCCGATTCACGGAAGAGGTGCTCAAGCTTGTCAACGAAGCAAGTCCGGGGCTGCGCTGGGTGGTGATCGACGCATCGGAGATCAGCAACATCGACTACACGGCAGGCAAGACCTTGATCCAGCTAGGCGGCGAACTCGACAAGCACGGTGTGGGCATAGCCGCGGTCGCCCTCCCCTCGGGCGTCCGACACGAAATCGAGCGGTACAAGGCATTGCGTGTGAGTGGCGTGCATCGCGAGGTCTTTGCAACCGTCGATGCCGCTATCGAGGCACTACGTGACATTTCGCCGTCTACGTCCTCAACTTCTCAAGACGCCAAGCCGCAATGAAGCGACCTGAAATGACACAGGTCCGATCCGGCCTTGAATCGAAAAAAGGAGTGCTGCGTGCCCGATCCCGCTAACACAAAGCGCGCCGCCCCCGGCGCAGTTCTCGCTGACCCGGGTACGGCGGCGGTGCAGGAAGACCCATCCACACTCTTTGCGGGGCGCGGCTCGCTGGCCGATCGCGTCAGACGGGGCAAGACGGCTCGCAAGGAAGTGCCGCGCGAGAAGCTCGCCGAATGCCGGATTGCAGATCGCGATCCCATCGCACTCCTCGACGCTTCCAACGTGGGGCGGGTGACGGAACTGATACCCATCCGTTATGGACGGATGGTCGCGAGTCCCTTCGCGTTCTATCGCGGCGCGGCGCCGCTCATGGCGCACGATCTGTCGAAGCTGCCGCATTCCAACGTAATCGTGCAACTGGGTGGCGATGCGCACCTTGCCAACTTCGGTCTGTTCGCGAGCCCCGAGCGGCGCGTTCTGTTCGGCCCCAACGACTTCGACGAGACGCTGCCTGGACCATTCGACTGGGACGTACGCAGACTCGCGACATCGTTCGTGATCGCTACGCGCGAGCGCGGATTTACCTTGCGTGACCAGCAACGCATCGTGCGCCGGTTGTGCGCAACCTTCCGCCAACGGCTCGCCGACTTCAGCCGCATGGACACGCTCGACGTCTGGTACTGCCAGTTCAAGGCGGCGAGCATGCTGGCCATTGCCGATTCGGTTGAGGAAAGGAACAAGGAACTGGCCGTCATCGAAAAGGCAAGACAACAGTCGTCGCGTTCCGTGCTGAGTCATGCAACCGAGGTAGTCAATGGCAAGCTGCGGATCAAGGACGTACCGCCGCTCGTGTATCACGTACCGCTGGAGAGCGCGAGTGACAGCAAGCAGTACAACGCGATGGTACGGCGCTTCTTCGCCGATTACCGGCTGACGCTTCCCGACGACAGGCGCGCACTGTTCGACCGATATGAGCTGGTCGATGTCGCCATTCGTGTGGTGGGCATCGGCTCGGTTGGAACGCGTTGCTATGAGGCGCTTTTCATGGCCGACGGCGATTGCCCGCTTTTCCTTCAACTCAAGGAGGCGCGCGCTTCCGTGCTGGAGGGCTACTTGCCGCCGAGCCGTTATCCGAATCATGGTCAACGTGTGGTCAACGGGCAGCGTCTGCTGCAGTCTGCCAGTGACATCTTTCTCGGGTGGTCGAAGATGCGCCACACCGGCAATGACTTCTATGTGAGGCAATTGCGCGACATGAAGGGCGCCTTCGACTTCACGACCTTCGACGTCGAAGATCTCGGCGAGTATGCGGTTTCCTGCGCCCACGCGTTGGCCCATTCGATGGCAAAAGCAGCCGATCCCGCGTTGCTCAGCGGATATGCGGGCAAGTCAGCGGTATTCGACGAAGCCATCGTGCGATTCTCGCTCGCCTACGCAGAACAAAATGAACAGGACTGGGCGGTTTTGAAAGCGGCAGTCAAGTCGGGACGCATTCAGGTCATTCGTCAATAGGATTCGAGCGGATTCGAGCGCCGTTCGGTCCGGAGCGGTGACGCGCGCCGCTCACGGCCTGTGCGGCGGTTCCGTAGATGCCACTCGGCCCTTTCACGCCCCCAATCCGTACCGTTTAGCGTCCCCACAACTGTACCGGTACTGTACCGAGAACTGTCGATACACTGGTTCCATCGATTCTCTTTCCGGAACCTTCGCATCATGCTGCCCGAAATGCTCAGCGCGCTGCCCGCCGGCATGCTCTTCGTCGTCGTCACGAGCATCACGCCCGGCCCCAATAACACCATGTTGCTCGCTTCCGGCGTCAACTTCGGTTTTCGTCGCACGCTGCCGCACATTCTCGGCATCAGCGCGGGCGTGGTCGTGCTCATGCTCTCGGTGGGCTTCGGGCTTGGCCAGGTCTTCAGGCACATCCCGTCGCTCTATACCGTGCTGGAAGTCGCGAGCATTGCGTACCTGCTGTATCTCGCGTGGAAAATCGGCAGCTCGGGCGACATCAAGGTGAAGAGCGGCGAGCACCGGCCCATGCGCTTTCATGAAGCCATCGCGTTCCAGTGGGTCAATCCCAAGGCGTGGATGATGGTGCTCACGGCCGCCACCACGATCCGCCTTTCCACGAACTTCGGCACCAACACGATGGCGATGGCGTTCCTGTTCTATGTGGTCGGCCTGCCCTGCATCTGCATCTGGGCCGCGTTCGGCACCAGCATGCGGCGCTTTTTGTCGAATCCGCGGCGGCTGCGCGCCTTCAATGTCTTGATGGCGCTTTCGTTGCTCGTTTCGCTGTATCCGATGTTCGCGCATTTGCTTCAACATTAAATCGACCCGCCGCCTTTCGCACATTCAAACGTTACAATCCCAAGCGGGAAACATGGGCGGCGGAGTCACACTTTGTCTGAGTTTGAAGCGGGTTTTATTCTCACCCGCCACTGGCGCGATACGGGCGAACACACCGAGGTCGACTTCTGGCTTGCGACCGAAGCGGGGCCGCGCCAGTTGCGCCTGCGTCCCCAGCCCTCTGTCGCATTCGTGCCCGCCGCTCAGGAAGCGGCGGCCCGCGCCGAGCTAAAGGGCGACGCACGCGCCGATCTACGCCCCCTCAACTTGCGCGACTTCCAGCGCCGCCCGGTGCTGGGGCTCTACTCGCCGCAATATCGCGCTCTGACCGGGAACGCCAGGCGACTCGCCAAAGCGGGCGTCGACGTCTACGAAGCCGATATCCAGCCGCCCGATCGCTACATGATGGAGCGCTTCATCACCGCGCCCGTGCTGTTTCGCGGCGATGCGGGCAGCCAGGACGAAAGCGGCGTGCTGCTCGAAGGCGAGATGAAGCCCGCCAACGGCTATCGCCCGCAGTTGAAACTGGTGTCGCTCGACATCGAAACGAGCGCCAAGGGCGAACTTTATTCGATCGCGCTCGAAGGATGCGGACAACGCCAGGTCTATATGCTCGGCCCCGCAAATGGCGACGCGAGCCTGATCGACTTCGACTTCGATTACTGCGAAAGCCGCGCGCAGATGCTCGAATGCCTCAACGCCTGGATGGCGAAGCACGATCCCGACGCGATCATCGGCTGGAATCTCGTGCAGTTCGATTTGCGCGTGCTGCACGCGCATGCCCAGCAAACCGGCGTGCCCCTGCGTCTTGGGCGCGGCGGCGAAGTCATGGAGTGGCGCGAGCACGGCATGCGGGAGAATCACTTCTTCGCGGGCGCCGCGGGCCGCCTCATCATCGACGGCATCGAGGCGCTGCGCTCGGCCACCTGGAGCTTCCCGTCGTTCAGCCTCGAATACGTCGCGCAGGCGCTGCTCGGCGAGGGCAAGTCGATCGACAATCCGTATCAGCGCATGGACGAGATCCAACGCCGCTTCGACGAAGACAAACCCGCGCTGGCCCGCTACAACCTCAAGGACTGCGAACTGGTCACGCGCGTCTTCGAGAAAACCGAGCTGATGGCGTTTCTGCTCGAACGCGCGTCCGTCACGGGGCTACCCGTGGATCGAAGCGGCGGTTCGGTCGCCGCGTTCACGCATCTGTATCTGCCGAAAATGCATCGGCTCGGCTACGTCGCGCCCAATCTCGGCGACGTGGTGGGCGAAAACAGCCCCGGCGGCTTCGTCATGGACTCGCGCCCCGGCATCTACGATTCGGTGCTCGTGCTCGATTACAAGAGCCTCTACCCCTCGATCATCCGCACCTTCCTGATCGATCCCGTCGGGCTCATCGAAGGGCTGGGCGACCCGAGCGACGAAGCGTCCGTGCCCGGCTTTCTCGGCGCGCGCTTTTCCCGCGAGAAGCACTGTCTGCCGGAAATCGTCCGCCAGGTCTGGGAGGGCCGTGAACATGCGAAGCGGCAGCACAACGCCCCGCTTTCGCAGGCGCTCAAAATCATCATGAACGCGTTTTACGGCGTGCTCGGATCGACCGGCTGCCGCTTCTTCGACCCGCGCCTCGCCTCTTCGATCACGATGCGCGGGCACGAGATCATGCGCAGAACCCGTCAACTCATCGAGGCGCAAGGCTACGACGTGATCTACGGCGACACCGATTCGACCTTCGTCTGGCTCAAGCACGCGCACAGCGAAGCCGACGCCACGCGAACCGGCAAGCAGCTCGTCGATCACGTGAATGCCTGGTGGAAGGCCGAACTGCAGGAGCGCTTCGGTCTCCAAAGCGCCCTGGAGCTGCAGTTCGAACGCCACTATTCGCGCTTTCTCATGCCCACGGTGCGCGGTGCGGAAGAAGGCAGCAAAAAGCGCTACGCCGGCCTCACACTGGCGAAGCACGGCGGCGAAGAAGTCGTGTTCAAGGGCCTCGAAACGGTGCGCACCGACTGGACGCCGCTCGCTCAGGAATTCCAGCGCGAACTGTACCGGCGCATTTTCCAGCGCGAGCCCTACGTTGAGTACATTCGCGACTATGTGCGGCGCACGCTCAATGGCGAACTCGATGACCAGCTCGTCTACCGCAAGCGTTTGCGGCGGCCGCTCGTCGAGTACCAGCGCAACGTGCCGCCGCACGTGCGGGCGGCGCGTGTCGCGGACGAGTTCAATCGCGCGAAAGGCCGTCCGCTCCAGTATCAGAACGGCGGCTGGATCAGCTACGTGATGACGACGGCCGGACCCGAGCCGCTCGAGACGCTGAGTTCGCCGCTCGACTACGCGTTCTATGTGAGCCGCCAGCTACAGCCTGTTGCGGATGCGATTCTGCCGTTCCTGCGCGAGGATTTCGATACGTTGATGTCGGGGCAACAGAGTTTGTTCTAGGCATGCGCCATCTCGGCCGCCCTAACGCGCGCGCTCAATGAACCGCCACAGCGCATCGTCCGTCGAATATGGCGCGTTGAAGCGAAACCACGCGCTCGGTTCGTCGTCGGGCCTGAAATACGAGCCAGGCGCGAGCCAGATGCCGTCGCGCAACGCCGCCGTGGCGATCGCGCCGGCCCGTTCGGGTTCGATGGCAAGGCGCGCCCACACGAACAAGCCCGCGCGCGGCCGGTGGAATATCTCGAGCCCCAGCCCGTCGAGCCGCTCCTCCACGCAGGCATGCGCGGCCTTCAGCCGTTCGTTCACGAGTTCGACATGGCGCGCGTGGCGTCCTTCGAGCAAGACCTTGTCGACCATGCGCTCGATGGTCGCCGACGAGGTGAGCCCCACCGCCATCTTCGCGCGCGCCAGTTCGCGCAGCACATCGCGCTCGGCGACCACATAGCCGCAACGCAGAGAAGGCGTGACCGTCTTCGAAAAGCCGCTCACGTACAGCACGCGCTGCAAGCCTTCCATCGCCGCGAGCAGCGGCGCGCCTGGCGGCGCAAGCTCGCGGCTCACATCGTCCTCGACGACCCACATGCGCTGGCGTTCGGCGATCTGCAGCAAGCGGAAGGCGTTGGACATCGCATACGTCGCGCCGGTGGGATTCTGCAGCGTCGTGTTCACGAAGATCGCCTTCGGCTGGTGCGCCGCCACCTGGCGCTCGAGCGCCTCGATGTCGAGCCCGGCGGGCGTGCGCGGCACGCCGCGCACCGTGAGCCCCGCGAGCTTGAGAATCTGCAGCAGATTGCAGTAGCCGGGGTCTTCCACGAGCACCGTGTCGCCGGGCCGCAGCAGCGTACGCACGATAAGGTCGAGCCCCTGCGTCGCGCCCTGCGTGAGCAGGACGTTCGACACCTCGACAGGCAGCCCCTGACGATCCAGCTGCGCCGCGATGCGCTCGCGCAGCGGCGCGTAACCGTACGGGTGCCCGTAGTCGCCAAGGCGCACGGCCGGCACCCGGCTCATGGCGCGCAAGGCGTGCTGCAGGCCGCTTTCGTTGATCCACTCGCCCGGCACCCAGCCGCACCCCGCCTTGATCGGCACCGAATGATCGGCGAACACGTCGGAGAGCAGCCACGTCGCCGTCAGCGTGGGCGGCTGCCAGCCCGTCGCGCTCGCCCGCGCCGACTCGCTCCGGGGCGCCACGCGGTAGCCCGAGCCGCGCCGCGCGACGACGAAGCCCATCGAAACGAGACGGTTGTACGCCTCGGTCACTGTATAGGTCGATAGTTCGTGCGATTGCGCGAGCTGGCGCACCGAGGGCAAGAGCGCCCCGGCGCGCAGCGTTTGCGCTTCGATCGCGCGCGTAAAGCCCTGCACGAGCTGCTCGACAAGCGTTGTAGTAACGCCGCGGCCGCGCTCCAGTTCGAGTTCGATCATCGGAAAGCAAGCGTATAGTGCGAGGGAAAACCCGTACGATTCCGGATGCCGACCAATACAGTTGGCGAGAATTGTCCAGCACGGTTTGCAGATCAGTATAGAGACTGTCTATGCCGTCGTTCAAGCCTCGGCGCTACAGTTGAGCCAAACCCATTTGAGGAGAAGCACGCATGACTTCGCGCCCCGTCATCGACGATCTCTCGTCGTTCTGGATGCCCTTCACCGCCAATCGCCAGTTCAAGGCCGCGCCGCGCCTGCTCGAATCGGCCAAGGGCATGTACTACCGCACGACCGATGGCCGCGAAGTGCTGGACGGCAGCGCGGGCCTCTGGTGTGTGAACGCGGGCCATGCGCGCGAGGAAATCGTCGCCGCAATCGCCCAGCAGGCCGGTACGCTGGACTTTGCCCCCACCTTCCAGATGGGCCACCCGCTCGCATTCGAAGCGGCCCAGAAGATCGCCGAAATCATGCCGGCCGGCCTCGACCGTGTGTTCTTCACGAACTCCGGCTCCGAGTCGGTCGACACCGCACTGAAGATCGCGCTCGCCTACCATCGCGCACGCGGCGAAGGCCAGCGCACCAAGCTGATCGGCCGCGAGCGCGGCTATCACGGCGTGGGCTTCGGCGGCATCTCGGTGGGCGGCATCGGGCCAAATCGCAAGGCGTTCTCGGGCCAGCTGCTGCCCGCAGTCGATCATCTGCCGCACACGCACAATCTCGAGCACAACGCGTTCTCGAAAGGCCAGCCGGCCTGGGGGGCCCATCTCGCGGAAGACCTCGAGCGCATCGTCGCGCTGCACGACGCCTCGACCATCGCCGCCGTGATCGTCGAACCGGTGGCAGGCTCGACCGGCGTGCTGATTCCGCCGCAAGGCTATCTGCAGCGTCTGCGCGAGATCTGCACGAAGCACGGCATCCTGCTGATTTTCGACGAGGTCATCACGGGCTTCGGTCGCCTCGGCAAGGCCACGGCCAGCGAGTATTTCGGCGTGACGCCGGACATCATCACCATGGCCAAGGCGATCAACAACGCCGCCGTGCCGATGGGCGGCGTGGCCGCGAGCCGCACGGTCCACGACACGATCGTGAATAGCGGCGCGCAGGGCGCAATCGAACTGTTCCACGGCTACACCTATTCGGCGCACCCGCTCGCCGCCGCCGCCGCGATCGCGACGCAGGATCTGTATCGCCGCGAGGGCCTGTTCGAGCGCGCCGACGCGCTCGCGCCGAAGTTCGAAGCCGCCGCGCATGCGCTGCGCGGCGAGAAGCACGTGAAAGACGTGCGCAATCTTGGCCTCGTTGCCGGCGTCGAACTCGACTCGCGCGACGGCGCACCTGGCGCGCGCGCTTACGAGGTTTTCGTGAAGTGCTTCGAGGCGGGCGTGCTGATCCGCTTCACGGGCGACATCCTGGCGTTCTCGCCGCCGCTCATCGTGACCGAAGAGGAAATCGCACGCCTGTTCGGCACGGTGCGCGACGTGCTCGCCACGGTGCAGTAACGCGCGAGGCGCGAGCTAACGGCTTACGCGCGCCTGCTTTCATTTGGTAATCCGCCGCAAGGGCGGCCCGGGCTCGGGCCGCCCTTTCTTTTTCCGGCCGTCGGCGCGCGAGGACCCGGTTCAAGCACAGCGCGCGCCATCGGCGTATCGTTGCCCTATCCGCCATAAGAAACGCGATTGCGGCGAGCGCGCATCGACCGACGTGCGCTGGCCAGGAGGGAATCTCATGAAGATGCCAGTCCGCATCGGCACGCATATCGAGGGCGTCCACTGGATCGCCGAGTATATGGAAGCGACCCATCAAATCCGTGTGTTCCGTGACGGCCGCGTGGTCGACACGATCCCCGCGCCCGCGGCCATGTTCGGCGAAGAGCGCGACGCGGGTTCGGCCAGCGACGCAGCGAGCCGCGCCGAGGAAGCCGCGCTGCTCGCCTGCCTGCGCCGCTACGTAGCCGACGTGCAGCCGGAAGAATAGGACTCTTGATCATTGTCCCTGCCTCTTGCAAGGAGAGCTCGCCGATGAACGAGCGCAACGATCGCTTCCCGCCGCAGCTTATCGAAACCGATGCGCTCATCATCGGCGCCGGGCCGGTGGGACTTTTCCAGGTATTCGAACTGGGCCTGATGGAAATCCACGCGCACGTGGTCGACTCGCTGCCGGTGGTGGGCGGCCAGTGTGCCGAGCTATACCCCGACAAGCCGATCTACGACATTCCGGCGGTGCTGATGTGCACCGGCCAACAGCTCGTCGATGCGCTGATGCAGCAGATCGAGCCTTTTGGCGCGACGTTCCATCTCGGCCAGGAAGTGCAGATCGTCGAGCCGCGCGCCGACGGCCGCTTTTTCGTGCAGACGAGCAAGGGTACGCAGTTTCTGGCGAAGACGGTGTTCATCGCGGCGGGCGTGGGCTCTTTTCAGCCGCGCACGCTCAAGCTGAGCGGCATCGAGCGCTACCGCGACACCCAGCTGTTCTACCGCGTGCGCGATGTCGAACCCTTTCGCGACAAGGACGTCGTAGTGTGTGGCGGCGGGGATTCGGCGCTCGACTGGGCGCTGCAGCTCGTGGACGTCGCGCAGAGCGTGATTCTGCTGCACCGGCGCGAGGGCTATCGCGCCGCGCCGGCAACCGTCGCGAAGATGCACGCGCTATGCGAGGAATGGCGCATGCAGTCCATCGTCGGCCAGCTGACCGGCTTCGACGACGAAGGCGGCAAGCTCAAACGCATCAAGGTGACGGGCGGCGACGGCGTCACGCGCTCGCTGGATCTCGACTACCTGCTCGTGTTCTACGGCTTGTCGCCGCAACTCGGGCCGATCGCGCAATGGGGCCTCGAGATCGAGCGCAAGCAGTTGCCCGTGGATACGGCGCGCTTCGAGACGAGCGTGCCGGGCATCTTTGCCGTCGGCGATATCAATACCTATCCGGGCAAGAAGAAGCTGATTCTCTCCGGCTTTCACGAAGCCGCGCTCGCTGCGTTCGGCGCGGCGCATCACGTGTTTCCCGAGAAGAAAATTCATCTGCAGTACACCACGACCAGCACACGCCTGCACAAGGTGCTCGGCGTGGAGTCGCCGGTATTCGACTGAACGCGGAGCGCGTGCCCCGCGCTTTGTCACCGCACGATCAGGCTTGCTCGGCGTCCTGCTCGCGGAAGATGCGGTCAGCGAGATGGAACGCCGAGTTCGCCGCCGGCACGCCGCAGTAAATCGCTGTCTGCAGCAGCACTTCCTTGATCTCGTCGCGCGTGACGCCGTTGTTGCGCGCGGCGCGCAGATGCAGCGCGAGTTCTTCGCTGCGGTTGAGCGCGACCATCATCGCGATCGTCAACAGGCTGCGCGTGTGGCGCGGCAGGCCATCGCGCGTCCAGATCTCGCCCCACGCGTAGCGCGAAATGAAGTTCTGGAATTCCTCGGTCACTTCGGTGCGGTTGGCGAGCGAGCGATCGACGTGCGCGTCGCCCAGCACCGCGCGGCGCACCTTCATGCCGGCTTCGTAGCGGTCTTCGTCGTTCATCACGCCCCCAGCAGGAAATCGACCACGATCTTGTTGTACTCGTCCGCCAGCTCGACGTTCGAGATGTGCGCGGCGTTCAGCTCGACATAGCGCGCGCCCGGCACCGATTCGGCCAGTTCGCGCCCTTGGGCGGGCGTCGCGGCCAGATCGTGCGTACCCGAGATCACGAGCGTGCGCGCCTTGATAGACGGCGCCTCGCCGCGCAGATCGGCGGCGTTGATCGCTTCGCAGTTCGAAGCATAGCCGTCCTTGTCGGTATGCACGAACACGTCGCGGACCTGCGACATCACGAGCGCATTGTTCGCGATGAATTCGGGCGTGTACCAGCGCGGCAGCACCGCTTCGGCGAGCGCGAGCATGCCTTCGCTGCGAGCCTTCGCCGCACGCGGCACCCACACTTCCGGCGAGCCGATCTTCGCGGCGGTATTGCACAACACGAGCCGGTCGATGCGGTTGGCGTAGCGCGCGCCGAGGCCGACGCCGGTCAGGCCGCCCATCGAAACACCTACGAAATGCGCGCGTTCGATGCCGAGCTGGTCCATCAGGCCGATCACGTCGCCGGTCAGTTGCTCGATGGTGTACGGGCCCTGCGGCGCCGCCGAGTGGCCGTGGCCGCGCGTGTCGTAGCGCAGCACGCGGAAGTGCTTCGTGAACTCGGCGATCTGCGGCGTCCACATCGACACGTCGCTACCGAGCGAATTCGACAGAACCACCCATGGCGCCGAGCGGTTCTCCGAACCGTCGATGCGGTAGAACAAATGCGTGTCGTTGACGGCTGCGTAAGGCATGCGTGTTACTCCTCGTGTGTCTTCCATGATCAATGGGGCGTGCGTTACTTTGCTTTCGCTTCATACGACGCGAGCACCGCGTCGACGAACGCGGGCGCCTGCCCCACGTAGTTGGCCGGATCGAGCAGCGCTTTGAGGCGCGCTTCGTCCAGGTGCCTCGTCACGGCGGGATCCGCCGCGAGGACTTCGTACAGCGTACGGCCGCTTTGCACCGCGGATTTCGATGCGTGCTCAACGAGATGATGCGCGTCCAGGCGCCCGATCCGGTCGCCGAGCGCGAGCATCACGGCTTCGCCGAGAATGAGTCCGTGCGTGATGTCGAGATTCGCCGCGAGCCGTTCGGGCCGCACTTCGAGTCCGGCCGTGATTTGCTCGATCTGCGCGAGCGCGCCGCCGGCGAGGCGCGCGAGATCGGGCAGCGCATCCCACTCGGCTTGCCAGCCGCCGAGTGCGCGCTCGTGTTCCTGAACCATGCCCGCGAACACCGTTGCGACGAGACCCGGCGCGCGCGTGGCAGCCGTCAGGACGGCTGCGCAACCCACAGGGTTGCGTTTGTGCGGCATGGTCGAGGAACCGCCCTTGCCTGCCGCCGCCGGTTCGCCCAGCTCGCCGACTTCGGTCTGCATCTGCAAGGAGATGTCGCGCGCGATCTTGCCGAGCGTGCCGATGAGCATGCCGAAGAACGATGCGGCTTCGGCAATGCGGTCGCGCTGCGTGTGCCACGGCAACGCGGGCAGCGCGAGACCGAGTTCTTGCGCGAGCGCGGCGCTCACCGCCGGGGCGGCGTCGCGCAGACTCGCGAGCGTGCCTGCCGCACCGCCGAACTGCAGCACGAGCGCCCGCTCGCGCAGCACGACGAGGCGTTCGCGATGGCGCAGCATCGCGTCGAGCCATTGTGCGAACTTCAATCCGAGCGTGGTGGGCAGCGCCTGCTGCAGCCACGTGCGCCCGACCGCCGGCGTCGCGCGATGCGTGCGCGCGAGGTCCGCGAGAGTCGCACACAGGGCGTCGATGCCGCGCTCGATCAGCGCGAGCGCGTCGCGCAACTGCAGCACGGTGGCCGTGTCGATGATGTCCTGGCTCGTGGCGCCCCAGTGAACGTACTTGGCGGCTTCGGGGTCGGCGGCCTTCACGCGCGCCGTGAGCTGCTTGACGAGCGGGATCGCCAGGTTGCCGCCCAGCGCGGCGTCGCGCGCTAGCGCCGGTGCGTCGAGCTGGTCCGCCGCGCAGGCCGCGACGATCGCGGCCACGGCGGACTGCGGAATCACGCCATGCGCCGCAGAGGCGCGCGCAAGCGCCGCTTCGACGTCCAGCATGCGTTGCAGCGTGGCATCGGGAGACCAGACCGCGTTCATCGGTTCGGTCCCGCAGATCAGGCTCGTGAGGCGTTCAATCATGGAGTGTGGCGCGCGGAAAAAAGCAGGCGTTCCGATACAGCCGGAACGAAGCGGGCGCGGCAACCGTCGACGAATGCCGACGGTTGCCGCGCCACTCACGTGCGGACGATGCGCACGTCTACAGACACTTTACGCTGCGCGACGGTTTTGCGTCGCGTCGATCAGCGGCACGCCGGCGAGCTTCTGCAGCGCGTCGAAATCGATGTCCGAATATATCTCGCGCACGGCGAGGCCTTCGGGCGTGACGTCGAACGCGGCGAGGTCGGTATAGATGCGGCCCACGCAGCCCACGCCCGTGACCGGGTACGAGCATTCGCTCACGAGCTTGCTTTCGCCCTGCTTGGTGAGCAGTTCCATCATGACGAACACCTGCTTGGCGCCGAGTGCGAGGTCCATCGCGCCGCCCACGGCCGGAATCGCGTCGGGCGCGCCCGTGTGCCAGTTCGCGAGGTCGCCGTTCACCGACACCTGGAACGCGCCGAGCACGCAGTAGTCGAGGTGGCCGCCGCGCATCATCGCGAACGAGTCGGCGTGGTGGAAGAAGGCGCCGCCGGTGAGCAGCGTGACGTGCTGCTTGCCCGCGTTGATGAGTTCGTCGTCTTCTTCGCCGGGCGCGGGCGCCGGGCCCATGCCGAGCAGGCCGTTCTCGCTGTGCAGGAAGATTTCCTTGCTCGGATCGAGGTGGTTGGCCACCAGCGTCGGAACGCCGATGCCGAGATTCACATACGCGCCTTCGGGAATGTCCGCGGCCACGCGCTTGGCCATTTCATCGCGATTGAGTCGTTTCATTGCCTCTCTCCGTTCCTTCAGGCTGCCTGGCCGCTTTGGTCGGCGTGCGCTTGATGCGCCGCTTGCGGCACTGCCACGACGCGTTGCACGAAAATGCCGGGCGTCACGATGTTTTCCGGATCGAGCTGACCGAGTTCGACGACCTCCGAAACCTGTGCGACGGCGACCTTCGCCGCGCTAGCCATGATCGGGCCGAAGTTGCGCGCCGTCTTGCGATAGACGAGGTTGCCCCAGCGATCGCCCTTGTACGCCTTGATGAGCGCGAAGTCGGCGTGCAGCGGGGCTTCGAGCACATAATGACGGCCGTCGATCAGGCGCGTTTCCTTGCCTTCGGCCAGCTTCGTGGCGTAGCCCGTGGGCGTGAAGAAGCCGCCAATGCCGGCACCGGCGGCGCGAATGCGCTCAGCCAGATTGCCTTGCGGCACGAGTTCGAGTTCGATTTCGCCGGCGCGATAGAGCGCATCGAACACATACGAGTCGGTCTGGCGCGGGAACGAGCAGATGATCTTGCGCACACGCTTCGCCTTGAGCAGCGCGGCAAGGCCGATGTCGCCGTTGCCTGCGTTGTTATTCACGATGGTGAGGTCGCGCGCGCCCTGCTCGATGAGCGCGTCGATCAGTTCGGCGGGCATACCGGCCGTGCCGAAGCCGCCGATCATCACCGTGGCGCCGTCATGCACATCGGCCACGGCGGCTTGAAGCGAGTCGAAAATCTTGTTGATCATGCCTGTTCCTGAGAGCGATGCGCATCGCGGAAGGTCCACGTCACTGGATCGCGGAAAAGTTCTATATACGAACACTGATTCGTTTAGCGAACGTCCCGCGCATTATCGGAGTGGATTCAAGCGCTTGTCAAGGCGGGTCTACCCACACGGGCAATCTACTTCATCCCGGCGCCGGCAAGCGGCGGATCGCACACGCGGCCCATCCGTCAGGCCGGGCGCGCCCGTGAGCAGATACCCCAATATGCGAAATGCCGATTCATCGACTAGTCTTTATCCGATTTCGACATAGTCAGCGCCGCCGCGCCCGCGCCTTCATGCACGACCTCGATCTGAATCTCATCCCCTTTCTCGTGGCCATGGAGGAAACGCGCAACGTGAGCCGCGCCGCCGAGCGGCTCGGCGTGAGCCAGCCGCGCGTGAGCACGGCGCTCGGCAAGCTGCGCGAGTTCTTCGGCGACCCGCTCTTCGTGCGCACCTCGCGCGGCATGGAGCCTACGCCGCGCGCGCTCGGCCTCATTCCCGCCGCGCGCGACGCGCTGGTGCACATCGAGAAAGGCATGCTGCAGGCGCAGGACTTCGATCCCGCCACGAGCACGCACACGTTCTCCATCGCGCTCTCCGACGTCGGCGAGATCGTGTTTCTGCCGCGCCTCCTCCAGGTTTTCGCCGAACGCGCGCCCAACGCAAACCTGCGTTCGGTGTCGCTGCCGCCTGGTCAGGTCGAGCGCGGTCTCGAATCCGGCGACATCGATCTCGCAGTCGGTTATTTCCCCGACCTCGGCGGCAACAACTTCTTTCAGCAGCGCCTCTTCACGCACCGCTTCATCTGCATGATGCGCAGCGGGCATCCGCTCGCGGGCAAAGCGATGACGATCGAGCAGTTTCTCGCCATGGGCCATGCTGTCGTGCGCGCCGAAGGACGCAGCCAGGAAGTGCTGGAACAGTATCTGGAGAAAAGGCGCATGCGCCGGCGCGCCGTGCTCGAAACGCCTCACTTCATGAGCCTGCCGTTCATTCTCACGCGCTCCGATCTCATCGCGACCGTGCCGCATGCAATCGGCTTCGCCTATGTGTCCGAGCACGCATCGATCACGCTCGTCGAGCCGCCGCTGCAATTGCCGCGTTTCGATCTCAAGCAGCACTGGCATCGCAAGTATCACAATGCGCCGCGTGGCGCATGGCTGCGAAGCATCGTGGCGGAACTGTTCAACGACGCCATGGACGAATGGCCCAAATGACCCCTCGCGCCAAGCACGGCAAAACATGAAACAATGGGCGCTCGTGGTGCACGCCAAAGCGGCGTCCTTCCACATGTCAGGAGCCCATGCATGAGCGAAGAAAAAAAGGCCGGGAAATCGAAACAAAGCGCGAAACAAAGCGCGAAGCTAAGCGCGACCCAAGGTGCGAAGCAACGCAAGAACGCAGCGAGCACGAGCGCCACGCGTCCGTCACGCGCCGAAGCCGAGGATGCGGTGCGCGTGCTGTTGCGCTGGGCCGGGGACGACCCGGCTCGCGAAGGGCTGCTCGATACGCCGGGTCGCGTCGTGCGCGCC
Organism: Paraburkholderia sp. CNPSo 3272; assembly: GCF_024206495.1. Lineage (GTDB taxonomy): Bacteria > Pseudomonadota > Gammaproteobacteria > Burkholderiales > Burkholderiaceae > Paraburkholderia. Next base: position 146,437 of record NZ_JAMBPQ010000005.1, read on the forward strand.
TATGAGGAATTCTTCGCGGGCTATGAGGTCGATCCGCGCGAAATCCTGTCGCGCACCTTCTCGGAGGTGGACGGCTACGACGAAATGATCGTGTTGAAGGACATCCGCTTCGAGAGCTACTGCGAGCATCACATGGTGCCGATCATCGGGCGCGCACACGTGGCGTATTTGCCCGAGCATCGCGTGGTGGGTATCTCGAAGCTGGCGCGTCTCGTCGACGCATTCGCGAAGCGCCTGCAGATCCAGGAGAAGATGACCGCGCAGATCGCCGACACGCTCAATGAAATCCTGCAGCCCAAGGGCGTGGGCGTGATACTCGAAGCATCGCATCAATGCATGTCCACGCGCGGGGTGCACAAGGCGGGTGTGGAGATGGTGACGTCGCGCATGCTCGGCACGTTCCGCACCGATCCTTCCACGCGCCGCGAGTTTCTCGCGATCGTCGGCAATCCGAGCGCAATGAGCGTCTCGAATACTTGACCGGAACGCACAGATAAAGAACGGGACTGCGTGTCCCGTTCCCCTCCTTACTTGAGCGGACTTTCGTCGCCCCGCTCGATCTCGCGAATCTTGCCCTGGCGCACGCTGCTGCCCGGCGGCACGCTATGCGTGAGCCACACGTTCCCGCCAATTACCGAGCCGCGCCCGATGGTCACGCGGCCGAGAATCGTCGCGCCCGCGTAGATCACCACGTCGTCCTCCACAACAGGATGGCGCGCATTGCCCTTAACGAGCGTACCGTCGAGGTCGGCCGCGAAACTCTTCGCACCGAGCGTCACGGCCTGATAGACGCGCACGCGTTCGCCGATAATCGCCGTCTCGCCGATCACGACGCCCGTGCCGTGGTCAATGAAGAAGCTCGAACCGATCTGTGCGCCGGGGTGAATGTCGATGCCCGTTGCCGAATGCGCGATCTCGTTGATGAAGCGCGCGAGCAGCGGCACGCCGAGACGATGCAGCGCATGGGCGAGCCGATGATGCGTCATGGCCCACACGCCCGGGTAGCACAGCAGGATCTCGGTGATGTGTTGAGCGGCCGGGTCGCCCGTGAACGCCGCCTGAATGTCGCTCACGAGCAGCGCGCGAATATCGGGCAGTTGCCGGCCGAACTCGCGCGCCACGTCGAATGCGCGCGCGCGTAGCTCGTCGTCGCTCGCCTGCGAGCTTTCCGGCAGGAAGCGCAACGCGCGGCGAATCTGCTCGGCAAGCAGCCGCAAGGTGCTGTCGAGCGTATGGCCCACGTAATAGTCGATGCTCTCGTCGGTCAGGTCGGGCGCGCCGTAATGCGTGGGAAAGAGCGCGGCGCGCAGGCCGGCCACGATGGTGACGACGGCATCGCGTGACGGCAGTTCGCGGATACCGAGGGGATGGCGCGTGCGGTGCCGCTCTTCGCGCGACGCACGCAGATCGGCGACGATCTGTTCGAGACCCCAGTCGGGGGAATCAGCTTTGGACATGGTGATGCGGCAACAGACGCAGGTTCCGTGCGGGAGTGAGTGTATCGACCCTAGAGATTACCGCGTTTTGCGGGAGTTCGCCGAAGCCCTCGAAGCCGGGCTACGCCCGCTGGGCGCTCAAAGCGTGACCGTGCTCGCGTCGATCCAGCGAACGGCCCAGTCGCGCGCATGGGCGATGGCGGCCGCCTCATCGGAAAAGCGCAATTCGGCAGGGAAAAATCGGTTGGCAACGAGTTCGCCGTCGCTCGAGCGCGAAATCACCACATACGGTTGATACGTGCCGTCACCGGCACGCGCCGGTGCGCAGTTCAGCAAATAGCCACGATGCGTAAATGCAGCGTCGAAGTGCATGTGTGTCACCCGCCCCTGACTGCCTCGTCCATTTTATTTGGCGCGTGCATTCAGGATCGTGCGGCAAAGCCACAGCATGAGCCCTCGCCCGGCCCATTAATCGAAAGCGCGCCAACTCGTTGAAAGAGGATCATACTCCTGGGAAAAAGGCCGAACCAACGAAAAAAATGCAACATAGCTGGACGCGTTCTCCTGGCGAACCGGCTTGCTTTTCACCCCCGATTCAAGGGTGCGGCGCTGCAGCGGAACGGCGCTTGCGGAATTGCCTGCTGAACGCAGGCACCCAGCTCTTCCAAGGAGGAAGCATCATGAATCGTCCCGACGACATGCAAAAAGCGAATATGGGAGACGTCAGCGCGTCGCAGTCGCGGCCGCGCAGCGCCGAGCTCCACAACGACCGCACGCACGACAGCTCGGTCGACACCGACGGCAAGAACCGCGAGGCGGCGCGCCTGGCGGGCGAAGGCTGCATCGGCCCCGACGAAGTGACGACCAGCAACGCCACTCTCGTCAACAGCGTGGCCGAATCGGATGACGGCCTGGCGGGTTTCGACAGCCGCAAGGGCGTGCACCGGCTGCCGATCGCGCTCGAGTCCGGCTACGAGGTCGTCGACCTCGGCATGAGCGCGCCCGAAGAGTCCAGCGAGGTGGACTGGCAGCGCAACGCCGCACGCGAAGCGGGCGTGCGCCGCAGCCCGGGACGCCTGCACTTCGCGCTCAATCATCTGCGCCCGACGCGCGTGATCGCGTTGCAGCGCAAGCCCTGAACAACGGTTCGCCGCTCACCGTGCGGCGAACCGTTGGCGATTATCCAGGCGAGATCGCAGCAATGGCGGATACGGACAGTATCCAGTCGAGCGCAGCTAAAAATCGAAATGAAAAGCCTGAAAATTAATGAAAGCCGATAAATCGCCGGCATTACCTTGGCGAGTAGCACGCTTTTGTCGCTTTCGAAATGCCGCTTGGCTTTATTTCGGCTTCCCGCAATGCACAACTTTCGTGCAGCCTGACGCTTGTTCAGGGGACCAGAATTCTCTCCGATGTCACCGAAATCTGACAGAAATGACCCCAGCAAAGCGGGAGGATTGCAGACGAGGGGGGATCAGATAGGAATTTAGTGATAAATTCTTACATCATAAGAAGCGAGGAGCGAGTGTCTGAGGGCTTGCCCCGCGATCTCGCCCAGCGCTGATGGAGAGTGTTGAACGTGCCTCTACATTTTATTGAGCAGATGTCGCCCGTGCTCGACGCGCCCGAAGAGGCAGCGTGGTTCGACGCGGTGGCGAAGCTCGCCAGCTCGTGGGGATTCAGCCAGCTCATGCTGGCGATCTTGCCGCGCCCGGGCATGAGGCTCGAGGATGCGTTCATCCGCACGAACTACTCGGCCGCCTGGCGGCAGACGTACAACGACCACGGTATGGCCTACTTCGACCCGACCGTCTCGCATTGCACCACGCGGTCGGCGCCGCTCATCTGGTCGCCGGAGCTGTTCGCGACCGAGCAGCAACAATCCATGTATGAGGAGGCCCGCTCGTACGGGCTGCGCGCAGGCATCACCCTGCCGATCCATGGCCCGCGCCAGGAAATCGGCATGCTCTGCTTCGTCAACGACGCGAATCCCACGGACAAATTCTGGGACGACGTAAACCGCGCGCTGCCGAACCTCGTCCTGCTGCGCGATCTCGTGCTGGACACGAGCCAGCGGCACCTGAACGACCATGTCCAGTCGCTGATTCCCAAGCTCACGCCACGGGAAAAGGAATGCCTCAAGTGGACTGCGCTAGGCAAGTCCACTTGGGAAATTTCTCACATCCTGAACTGCTCTGAAGCCGTCGTGAACTTCCACATGAAGAACATTCGCGGGAAGTTCGGCGTGAACTCACGGCGAGCGGCAGCCGTGATTGCGACCCAGATGGGTCTTATTGACCCGGGCTAAGCACCATCGGTGCTTCGCCGCGCAACACGCGCTCGGCACGGCCAAGGTCGCCGTCCGAAATCGTCTTGTTGAAATACAGCCCCAGCAGGATCGACACCGGCGGCGGAATCTCCGCGCCCGACTCGAACCGGCTGCCGCGCGACTGCGTTACGCCGAAACGCGCCCAGAAGCGGCGCTGGCTCTCTTTCTTCTTCTTCCGATACGCAATGATCAGGACGCGGTCGACGACCGAGGACAGATCTCCCGGGGACGACATGGTATTCGCACCCGAGTGCCATTGATTGCCCATAAGTTCCATGATGACTCTCGCTGTCAGATATGCCTGATGAGTGACTGCCGCGGAAGTGATTCTCCTTAAGAGGCCCTATCTGCGCACCTACCTATCTAGATAGGTGTTTTTTTATATTCATAACGCATAGCTTTCGAACCGTACTGCCGCGCTTCCACACAAATCGGGAGAGTTGTCATGCAAGCTGCGATACGGATCGGACTGAGACAGGACTTCGACAACGAGGACATCAATGAAATGTACCGGCTGCGCGCGCGGGTGTTCCGCGACCGCCTCGGCTGGGACATTCCCACCATCGCGGGGATGGAAATCGACGGCTACGACGCGCTCGGCCCCCATTACATGCTGATCCAGGACGGCGCGGGCCACGTGCGCGGATGCTGGCGCATGATGCCCACCGAAGGTCCCAACATGTTGCGCGACACCTTCCCGCAACTGCTGCAAGGCAAGGCTGCGCCAACGGCCCGCAACATCTGGGAACTGAGCCGCTTCGCCATCGAATCGGGCAACGATCAGGCCTTCGGCTTTGCCGACGTGACCATGAGCGCGATGCGCGCTGTCGTCTCTTTCGCTGACCGCGCGGGCATCAACAGCTATGTGACGGTGACCACGACGCCCATGGAGCGCCTGCTGCGTCGCACGGGCATCGAGCTGACGCGGCTCGGCGCGCCGATGCGCATTGGCGTGGAGAATGCCGTCGCGCTGGAAATCGCGATGAGCCAACAGACGCACCACGCGCTGTTCGGGGCGATGGCCCAGGCCGCCTGAGAGCGACGCCGCGCAGAGACAAATATGCCCTGGCTGGGTGTTGTGCCCTTCTCGCTCAGCCAGGCAGGTTGTTGTTTTTGTCAGACAAATATAACCAGAATTCCTCTGCCGACTGCGTACACCGAACGCGGCGGCCCCTAATCGGCCTTGACCTCGTCGGCGCGCGCTTCCGCCGTTTTCTGCGCGGCCGAAGCGCTGCGCCTGAAGCGGATGTGGGAAATCCGCCCCACGCAAAGCGCCGCCGCGAGCGCCGCGCAGCCCGTCAGGCCGATCCCCAGATGGATCGCATCGACCAGAACGTGGCGCACCGCATCGATCAGCGCCGCGCCGTCGAGTCCCGCCGCCTTCATCTGCGCGACGAGACCCTCGCGCAACGACGCGTCGATCAGCACGCGCGGATCGGCGAGCTGGGGTTGCCAGCGCTGCTGCAGCGGCACGCCGATCACCGCCAGCGCGTCCCCCACCCCGGCCGCATAGCGATGGTTGACGATGGTCGCCACGACGCTGGTGCCGAGCATGCCGCCCACCATGCGCGTGGATTGCAGCAAGGCAGTCGTGATGCCGAAACGCTCCCGCCCGGCAATCTCCTGGCCGAAAATATTCAGGTTGTTCAGGATGAAGCCGAGCCCGATGCCCACCGCCGACATCGCCAATTCGAGCCAAAGGTGCGCCGTGTGGCGGGACGCGAAGGCAAGACCGGCGCAAGCCGCGACCAGCAGGCTGAAGCCGACCGTGAGAATCGTCGTGGGCTTGCGCAGCCGGATCACGATGCGCGTGTTGATCAGGCTGCCCAGCGCGATACATGCTGCGATCGGCGTGGCGAGCAGGCCTGCCTCCTGGGGCGACAGCCCGAAACCGCCCTGCAGCAGGAGCGGCGCGAAAAAAATCAGCGAGAACATCACGAAGCCCGAAAGCGTCGAGAGTGTAAACAGGGTGACGAGCTGCGGGTCGCGAAACAGATCGAGCGGGATGATCGGGTGCGTCGCGCGGCGCTCGCAGGCCAGCAGCGCCGCCGCGCCGGCGAGGACCGCCAGCGCGAGCGCGCCGTTGCCGGCCGTCAGGCCGCTTTTGGGCACCCCCTCGATCAGGGTCTGGAAACCGCCCAGCACCAGCGCGACGAGCGCGGCGCCCGTCCAGTCGATGCGCACCTCCCCAGTACGCGCCGGCTGGTAGCGCGGCAGATGCGCCCAGATGAAATAGAGCGCAAGCGCGCCGACCGGCAGGTTGACGAGAAAGGTCGAGCGCCAGCCAAAGTGCTCGCTGAGCCAGCCGCCCAATGAAGGCCCAGCCGCCGTGCCGATGCCGTAGGCGGCCGCCATGACGACCTGCCAGCGCACCCGCGCGCGCGGGTCGGGAAAGAGATCGGGAATCGAGGCGAACGCCGTGCCCACCATCATCCCGCCTCCGACGCCCTGCAGCGCGCGCGCTGCTGCCAGAAAACGCATGTCTGTCGCGAGCCCGCACAGCACGGAGGCCGCCGTAAACACGATCACCGCGGCGATCACGAAGCGCTTGCGGCCAAAGTAGTCGCCGAGCCGGCCGAACACGGGCACCGTCACGACCGAGGCCAGCAGGTAGGCGCTCGCGATCCACGCGTAGAACTCGAAACCGTGCAGTTCGGCGACGATCGAGGGCAAAGCGGTGCTGACGACGGTTTGATCGAGTGCGACGAGCATGTTGACGAGGCCGATGCCGAGCATGGCCAGCAGCGCGTCGCGAAACGGCAGGTTAGCGGAGGAAGGTTTCACAGGAGGGGAAGACTGCGCAGAGCGAAAAAGAGGCAACGATAACGGGATGCCGGTGCGCGTGCAACATAACGGCATAGCAAACGAAAAACCGACGGCGCTGTGGTATTCCGACGCAACCTACTTGATCTTCCTTCCTGCACCTTCCACATTTCATACAGTCCGGCTGCGTGTTGACCTGCGATCCATTAAGCTTCTCGCCAGTCACGACACGCCGCGCACGCCTCGACGCAGCATTGCCCGGGGCCGCGCGATTCTCGATCCCACTCCAAGAGGAGGTCTTATGTACACACGCATCCTTGTCGCCGTCGACGGCAGCGCCACCTCGCGCCGCGCCTTCGAAGCCGCGCTCGACCTGGCGAAAGCGATGGGCGCGACCCTGCAGCCGTATTACGTGATCGAGAACACGCCCATGTATTTCGACGCGCCGGGCTACGACCCGTCTATCCTGCGCAACCAGATGATCGCGCAGGGCAACGAACTCGCGGAAGAAATGGACAAGGCGATGGGCGAGCGTGGCGTGCAAGGCGCCATGCTCACGGGCGAAGCCTCCTCGCTCGACGACGTGCCGACGCTCGTGCTCAACGCCGCAAAGACCGCGGGCGCCGACCTGATCGTGATGGGCACGCACGGCCGCCGGGGCTTCCAGCGCCTGATCCTCGGCAGCGTCGCCGAACGCTGCGTGCGGCAGTCAACGCTGCCCGTCCTCCTCATCCCGTCGGCCGCCGGAAATGCCGGGCATTAGTCGCATGATTGCTGGCAGTTCTGGGTGCTATTGGAAAGTCGCTTGCGCGCCGTCAGCCGCCGCGTGAGCGGCTTCTGATAAGCCTCAAAACGACTCATCTTAAATGCGCGTCGCTTTGTCACTAATCTGAGATTCGACCCCGGTAGACAATGCCTGGACAGAAATCAAAGGAGCATTGTCCATGCTGAACAATACCGTCGCTTCTCAAACCACCGCGCGCCGCAGCAATCGCACGCCCCTGACGACGGCGCCGCGCACGTCCACGCGCTGTTCGGTTTGCGCCATGCGGCACCTGTGCATGCCCCAGGGCCTCACGCTCGACGACCTGCCAAAGCTCGAAGCCTTGATATGCTCCGCGCGCAGCGTGCGGCGCGGCGAAGCCCTGTATCGCGCTGGCGACACCTTCGACAACCTCTACGTCGCGCGCTCCGGTTCGCTCAAAACGGTCATGGCGCACCGCGACGGGCGCGAGCAGGTCACCGGGCTGCGTCTGGCCGGCGACCCGCTCGGCCTCGACGGCATCAGCACCGGCTTCCACACCTGCAGCGCCGTGGCGCTCGAAGACAGCTCGGTCTGCCTTATCCCCTACTCGGCGCTCAAGCATTTGTGCCGCGAAACCGGCGCCATGCAAGACCGGCTGCACCGCCTCATGAGCGAGCAGCTGATCCGCGAATCGTCGCAAATGATGGTGCTCGGCTCGCTCTCCGCCGACGAACGCGTCGCCGCGTTCCTGCTGGACGTTTCCGAACGCAACGGCCAGCGCGGCTATTCGCATGCGGAGTTCAACCTGCGCATGACGCGTGAGGATATGGGCAGCTATCTCGGCATGACGCTCGAAACGGTGAGCCGCACCCTGTCGAGATTTCAAAAGCGCGGCCTGATCGACGCGCAGGGCAAGCTGATCCGTATCATCGATATCGAAGGTCTGCGGCATCTGTAATTCCCGGCAAACCCCCGGCGGGCGGCCCCCCGGGGATTCCGACGCCGCGCCTTGCTGGCGCGGCAACGCCGTTGGCACAACTCCTGCGCGGGAGTTAAAGTTTCGTACTACGCCCACGCAAGGAGAATCGCCGAAATGCATCTCCCGCAATCCCCCACGCTCGCGGCCCGTCTCGAAGCGGCGCGCAGCGCCAGCGACGCGCTCTTCAACGTCGTCAAGCCCGAGTTTCTGTACGAGCGGCCCATTCGGGAGCGGCACCGCATCGTGTTCTATATGGGTCATCTGGAAGCATTCGACCGTAACCTCTTCGACAAGCGCCTGTTCGACCTGCCCTCCGCCGATGCGCGCCTCGACCAGCTGTTCGCGTTCGGCATCGATCCTGTCGATGGCGGCCTGCCGACCGATGTGCCCGCCGACTGGCCCGACCTCGCCGAAGTCCTGGCCTATGGACGCGACGCACGCAGCCGCATCGACGCGCAGCTCTCGACGCTCGACCTGCCGCCCGATGCCTCCAATCACGACACGCCGGGGCAGTTGCTGAACGTCGCGATCGAACATCGGCTCATGCACGTCGAAACGCTCGCCTACATGCTTCACCAGTTGCCGTTCGCACAAAAGCAGGCGCCCGCCGCTACGGGCGCGCGAACCGACCCGCTCTATACGGTCAAGGCCGCAACGGTGCACGTGCCCGCGGGCCGCACGGAACTCGGCATGACCGCCGAGCGTGGCCTGTTCGGCTGGGACAACGAGTTCGGCGAGCAGCAGGTCGACGTGCCGGCCTTCGAGATCGACCGCTACATGGTGACGAACGGCGCGTTTCTCGAATTCATCGAAGACGGCGGCTACCACAAGCGCGAACTCTGGAACGACGCGGACTGGGCATGGAAGGAAAGCGCACGCGTGGCGCACCCCGTGTTCTGGTCGCGCGGCGCCGAAGGCTGGACGCTGCGCACGATGTTCGAAGACATCGCATTGCCGCTTGCATGGCCCGTGTATGTGAGCCACGCCGAGGCCAGCGCCTTTGCGCGCTGGCGCGGCATGGCGCTGCCGAGCGAGGCGCAGTGGCAGCGCGCGGCGCACGGCGCCCTGCCCGGCCGCAGCGACAACTTCGATTTCCGCGACTGGAATCCGGTGGCCGTCGACGCCACGCCGGACAGCGCCAGCACGTGGGGCGTGGAGGGTCTGTACGGCAACGGCTGGGAGTGGACCTCCACGCTCTTCGGTCCACTGCCGGGTTTCAAGGCGTTCCCGTTCTATGAAGGGTATTCGGCAAACTTCTTCGACGGTCAGCACTACGCAATGAAGGGCGGCTCGCCGCGCACGGCCCAGTGCATGTTGCGACCAACGTTCCGCAACTGGTTTCAGCCGCGTTATCAGTATGTTTATGCGGGATTTCGCTGCGTGCGCAACTGACTCGCCAATCGAACACACGGCAGAGCGCGATCGGCAAGCGACCTATCCCCACCTCCGTCGCACGCCGGCCGTCAAGGCCGTCATGGCGTTTCTCGTGGAATGTGCCATCGCGACACGATAGCGTGCAAGATCGGCTTACCGTGAGCCGGGCACCCGCTGCCCTGGCAAGAAGCCGCCGTCGAATCCAGACAGCGCGGGAAAGCTGGTCGATTTCCCGGGCGCGGCGAGGCCGCCGGCATTGCTTTGCGTGGTTCGCAGGCCCGGGGCCAGAAACAGGAACTTCCATCCGTCGTAGGTCTGCGCCCCCTCGAAATCCTCGTATTGCCGCGGAAATCCCGCGCGCTTGATCGTGGCCTCGTCTGAGCGGCTGAAGACACCGTAGAACCGATCGCCCTGCAGCATCGGCACCCAGTCGTTCTTGCCCGTGACCGGATCCGGATAGGCAAAGCGCAGATGGTGCAAGGGCTTGGGAAACCGTCGGTCGTCGAGCAGTTCATCGACTGATGCGGGATAAGCCCGGCCGACGCGGTAGTAGCGCAGAATCGCGAGCCGATACTGGTTGCCGGCGAACAGCAGTTGCTTCTCCTGCTCGCGGCGGCGTTGCAGCGACCACACGTCGAGCGCCCCCGCCAGAGCAATCGACAGCAGCATCAGCGCAATCAGGAGCGTCAGCAGCACCAACCCGCCCTCATGCGCGGCACGCGGCCGCGCGCGTTGCCTCGCCCGCGCTTTCGCGCGCGAGGCGAAACGCGACGTGCCGGCCGCGCGGCTCATTTGGCGCTCCCTTCTGCGCGCGGTGGCGCTCCCTGAGGAGCGCTCGCCGGCGCCACGTCGTAGACGCCCGGCTTGTTTTCGTCCGGCGAAGCGATCACCGCCCATTTGTCATCGCCATTGACGGGATCTACGGGGACGGCGCGCAAGTAATGCTTCGCCACCAGTTCGTCGAGCGTCTCGGGATATTGGCCGTTGTCTCCGTAGTACTGATCGATCGCATTGCGCATCACGGCGACGTTCTGCTGCCTGACCTGCTCCTTGCCGCGTTCGATGCTGTGCATGTAGCGCGGCACCGCGATTGTCAGAAGCAGGCCGATGATGGCCATCACGACGACGAGTTCGATCAGCGTGAAGCCGCGGGCCTTGTGCGTGCGAGCGGGTTTCATGATGCATCGTCACCATTGTTTGTACGGGATGCCGTTAATGCCGACGCGATCGGATTTCGACGACACGTCGAACACATCCTTGCCAGCCTGTTCGCCGCTCATGCCCGGGTCGCCGGCCGCCGCCGGATCCGGCGGCTCGCCATAAGAGCGCACGCTCCACGTGTCTTCCGCAAGCGTGTCCGGGTCGCCGCTAAAGAAAGGATCGCGCGGCACGTGACGCAGGAACATCAGCAGTCCGCCCTTCGGATCCCTGGCGTTCTTCACGCCCGTCACGAGCACGCTCAACGTCGGCGGATAGCCGGACGCTTCGGCATCCTTGTCGATGAGACCGGTATCGCTCGCCTCCTTGTAGGCGTCGAGCGCGGTACGGATCTCGCGCAATGCGTCGCTCAGCTGCTGCTCCTTCTGACGCTGCACCATCAGTTCCGAGAATGGCATGATTGCGAGCGCGAGAACGCCGACGAGCGCGAGCGTAACCACCAGTTCGATCAGCGTAAATCCGCGCTGATCGAGCTGGCGTGTGGCGCGCAAGCGCATCGTTCTCGTTGCGGTAGCCACGGCTCAGTACCCACCCTCGACTGGGCGAAGCGGGTTATCGCTCGGCATGGTGCCAGGCGGCATAGTCAGCATTGGCGGCGGCGCAGGCGCTGCAGGCGCCGCGGGCGGGGGCGCGGGGGCCGGTGCCGCGGCGGCCGCGGCCTCGCCGCCCGTCTGCTCCGCGGCCGTTGGTTCGGCGGGTGCCGGCGCCGCGCTCTGGCCGGACTGCTGCGCGGGAGCCGCTTGCGGCGTCGGCGTTCGCGAGAAGCGGCCGCCGTAGGGTTCGGGCGGCGGCGTCGTGCGCGGCGGCGGGGCCATTTGTCCGAACGCGCCATTCGAAGGCGACGGCAGCGCGGGGTACGCTTCGGCTCCGCCTCGCGACGACGCGCCGCCAACCGTGCCGCCGCCGACCATGCCCGGCATCGGCTTGCCCGCAGGCGCCACGGACGTTGCCGCGTTCGCCACGACGGGATCCAGCCGGAGCTGATCGGCGTGCACATTGACATCGGTACCCGACCACAATTCCTGTGTATCCGCATCGGCGGCTAGCTGCGGCCGGACGATGTGCGGGGTGATCTGCAACACGATCTCCGTCTTGACATGGTCGCCCTGGTGGTTGGAGAACAGCCTCCCCAGCACCGGCAACTGGCCAAGACCGGGCACTTTGTTGGCATTCCTGCGGTCTTCGTCCGAGATGAGGCCGCCCAGAATCTGCGTTTCGCCATCGCGCAGGCGCAGGCTCGTCGAGGCGCTGCGCGTTCCGATCTGATACGCGAGCGAATTCAGGCCGTTCGAATTGCTGCTTGAAATCGTATTCGTGATGTTGCTGACTTCGAGATTCAACTGGATGCCGACGTCGCCGTCGCGATAGACCCGTGGCTGCACCTCGAGCTTGATGCCGACATCGAGGTACTGAATCATTTGCGTATAGGACGGCCCGCTCGTGCTCGGCGTGCTGGAACTCGAAATCACCGGCACCTTATCGCCGATCATGATGCGCGCCTTCTCGTTGTTGCGCGTCCTTATGCGCGGGCTCGCGAGAAGATTCGCGTCGGTATCGGTGAGCTTGAAGTTCGCCGTGGCCGAGAGGCTGCTGACATTCAGTTCATTGATCGTCAGATGATGCAGCAAGCCCCATGTCGTCGCGGTGCTCGGCGTCGACATCGTGAACGAGTTAGGCCAGTCGATACCCAGATCGGTGAGGCGCTCGTGCGACACTTCCAGCACCTCGACTTCCATCATCACCTCGGGATCCGGCAAATCCTGCGCGGCGATCATCTCCTCGGCAACCTTGATCGTGTCGGGTGTGCCGCGAACCGTCACGGTATTCGCACGCTCGTCGATTACGACTTCCTTGACCTTCAGGATGCTCTTGAGCAACTGCTGGATCTGCTTGGCGTCGACGTTCGACAACTGGAACGTGCGCACCTTGAGTTCCTGATATTCGAGCTGTTTCGCAGGCGTGGCGGGATAGATGAACAGCGTGTTCGCGTTGAGCTGCTTCTTGTCGAGCTGATTCTGCATCAGGATCATGTCGACCGTGTCCTGCACCGACGCGTTCGTCACGAAGATCGTCGTCTTCAGATCAGCGCGGACGTCGCGGTCGAAGATCACGTTCAATCCCGTGGTGCGCGACAACGCTTCGAATACCATGCGCACGTTCGCGTCGCGAAACTGCAGCGTCACGGGCTTTTGCATGATCGACGAAGCCGCGAGCTTGTCATCGCGATCCGCCCGCTGCTGGCTGAGCCTGGCGTTGAGTTCCGTCTGCATCTGCTGCGCAAGGGTGTTGGTCGGGTTCTCCACCAGCACGCGGTGCACCCGCTCGGCCGCCTGCGCATACGCCCCGCGCTTCATCATGCGTTCGGCCTCCTGCAGGATGGCCAGGTCTTTGCGGTCCTGATCGATCTGCAGGCCAATCTTGCGTATGCGCTCATTGGTCGGGTCGATGTCGTACGCCTGGAAGAGATTGCGGATCGCTTCGTCGTACTGATAGTTCTTGCGGTACTGATCGGCTTGGTCGAGCAGCGTGCTGACCTGGGCGTTGCGCTGGTTCAAATAGTCGACCTTCGCCTGGGCGTCGGTCGGGTCGTCATGCACGTTCGGGACGTGCACGCAGCCGCTAAAGGCGAGCACCGACACGGCGATGGCAAGCGCGCGTCTTCTCGCGACCTGCATCGCGTCCGGGCGAGGAACAGGGAGCCCGATGACTGGGGAAAGGCGTGTTGCTGGGCCGCTGCCTGAGTCGCGGTCCGCACCCCGAGTGCGTGAGGTTTTCATTTACTTGTCCTCTCGTGGAATGGCGACCACCTGTCTTTCGTGCAGCGGCAAATAGGTCAACACGACGTCCGACTCCGACACCGACTCGACGCGGTACTGGTTGTCGATCACGTCGCCCGGCGACACGATCAGCAACTGGTCTGCATTGCTGAGAAAGACTTGCGGCTTGGCCGCCTTGGCATCGAGCTGCCCCACGTAGGCGAAAGGCACGGGCGGCGCGGTGGGGGGCGCGGGACGCACCGGCGCGGCCGGCACTTCGACGGGCGGCGGCGGAAGCCAGGAAGACGCCGTGAAGGGATCGTGAGCCGATTCGAGGGAAAGCGGCGCGCGCAACGAGACGAGCTTCGCATGAGCCGACGACGACGCCGCAGACGCAGACGCAGTCGCCGCAGCCTTCGCGGCCGCCTCGGACGGGTGCGTACGGCGCCTGGCATCCGGCCGCGCGTGCGTGTCGTTGGGATGCTGGCTGTCGAGCGCGGCGACTGGCGCCGGCATCTGGCGCGCCGCGACCAGCACGCGATACCCTGCCCCGGCGGCCGCGATTGCGCAAAACACCAGCAGCACACGCATGCGCAGAGCGGGTTTCATGGCTGGGCGCTCCGGTAAATCAGTTCGAAGCGCACCCGCGCATCGAGAATATTGCCGTCCACCGCGGGACGTTCCACATGGATTTCCCTCAGCGCCGCATTCGGCACGTTATTGAGCACCAACGCGAGAAAATGCCGGATCGCACTGTACTGATCCTTGACGGGCAGCATCACCTGATAGCGCGTGAAGCGCGCGCCCGCATCCGTGCTCACCTGGTACTCGGCGGACCCGAGTGACAGGTTGCTGCCGCGCGCCTGCTCGAATATGGACGCGATATCATCCGCACTTTGCGAAAAGCGCGGGAACAGCTCCGGCAAGGCCTCGAGCGCTACCGCGTCGACCTGCGCATCGTGCTTGCCAGCCGCATGGCGTGTCTTTGCCGCCTGTACGACCTGCGCCGGGGCCCGCATCTCACTCGTATCGGCCTCCACGCTGGCAATCTCGGCGCACATGAGTATCGCTGCGCCGATCATCAGGACACCGATTAATCCGGGCAAGCCGAACAGACGCCGCAGCTCGAATCGAAGTGTCAGCAGACGGTCGCGCAACTGAGCCGCATTCATGACTTCCTCCAGACGGCGGTGATCTGGAAACGAACCGGCTTGCCCGGCACGTTGTTCTCGACCAGATGATCGTTGAGTACCGCTTCGCGCAGCAGCACGCTGGTCTGCAGATACTTAAGGTACGCAATCATCGCGTCGATATTCTTCGCTTCGGCCGTGATGCGAATCTGGCTCTGCGCGGGGTTCTGGTCGATGCCGATCAACGCCACATCATGGTCCGGATAATCTTCCACGATCGAAAAGAGGTCTTGCCACGGTACGGTCAGTTCGCGCAGTATCGACAGGCTCTGCTTTTCCGCCAGCCTGGCGGCCGGCGTGAGCGGCGGCGTCACCGCGTGTCTCTGCGCGAACGTCCGGTGCCGCACGGCGTCGAGCTGCGCCTGCACGCGATCGTTCTCGGCATAAGCACGCCAGAGCCGCGCGCCGCATCCGAGCAGCAGCACAACGGCGACGCACAGCAAGATCAGGCCGCTCGTCCCGGCGCGTGCGCGCCGCCTGCCGAAGTCGATATCGAGGAGCTGGATCATTGCGCATACTCCATCAGCCGGCGCGCGGGCGAGTTCTCCGTCGTCGGCTGTGCCGGCCGTATCGCGGCCGCAAAGCGCGCTTCGAACGGCGCCGGGTCAGTGTCGTTGCCGAACAGATAGATCGTGCAGTCCTCCCGCTTGAGGCCCGCTCGCGTCGCCGAGCGCTCGAACAGCTGCTCGGCCAACTCGGCAAGCCGTGGCGCATTGCCCGCGTCGCCGGGAAACAGGCGCTGAGCATCGTAGGCGGCCCAGCCGCGCTGCTCGATCATCACGGCCTGCATCAGCTCCTCAGCGACGAACATCAGCAGTGCGTCGCCGCCCGCCGCCATGTCGATGCTATTGAGCATCTCGGGCAGACACAGTTTCAGGCGCCCAATCCGCACCTGTCCGGCGGCGCCGACTTCATGAATGCCGTCATGGAGCGCGCGGGACATGGCGCTCGCAAACAGCGCGCGGCCGCCCTGCTGCACGCAGAAGCGCACCAGCAGCGTTGCGCCGTCGATCCCGTAGGTGTCGGTGAAATGGGCCAGCGCGACCTCTTCGAGTTCGCGCGCTCGCAGCGTGCGAAAGTCGCCGCGCAATATCGCGTGGATGCCCCAGAAGTCGTCCAGCACCACGTGTGCGTTGCGCGTCGATGGCTTCGCCTCGCGGGGCGCTTGTTCATCCGCATCATCTGCATCGGCCCCGGGCGTGGTGACGAGCGCCGTACGCAGCGCGTCGAGCAAACCCGCTTCTGTGCCGTACTCGTCATCGGGAATCGTGAAGCTGGCCGGCTCCGGAGGCGGCACCTGCTTGCGCGGGCGCCAAAGTCCGGGCGCGCGTACGCCGACGACGATCTCGCGTGTGCCGACTCCGATCGAAACCGGACTATTCGACCATCGTGACACGATTGATCTCCTCGAGAGTCGTTTCGCCGCGCTTCACCAGATCGATCGCGGCGACGCGCAGTGTCTGCATGCCGTAGCGCATCGCCGCGGCCTTGATGTGGCCGAGCGGCGCGCGCTCCGACAGCAATTGCCGCAGCTCGTCGTTCATGCGCAGGGCCTCGGCGATCGCACGCCGTCCGCGATAGCCGCTGCCACGGCAAGCGCCACAGCCCGCACCGCGGCGAAAGAGGTAGCCGCCCGCCGCGTCCGGGTCGATGCCCGAACGGATGAGCGTTTCCGTATCCACCCTGTCTTCGGTCACGCAGTCCGGGCAGCATCGCCGCAACAGGCGCTGGGCCACCACGCCATTGAGCGCGGAGACGAAGCTGTACGGGTCGACCTCCATGTTGGTGAAACGGCCGATCACGTCGAACACGTTGTTCGCGTGTACGGTCGTGAACACCTGGTGCCCGGTCAGTGCCGCCTGCACGGCGATCTGTGCCGTTTCCGGATCGCGGATTTCCCCGACCATGATCTTGTCCGGGTCATGCCGCAGAATCGAGCGCAGCCCGCGGGCGAACGTGAGCCCTTTCGCCTCGTTGACCGGGATCTGCAGAATTTCACCCAGCTGGTATTCGACCGGATCTTCGATCGTCACGATCTTCTCGAGGCCGTTGTTGATTTCCGTGAGGATCGCGTAGAGCGTCGTCGTCTTGCCGCTGCCGGTCGGACCCGTGACGAGCAGCATGCCGTACGGCATCGACGCGAGCTTGCGCATGAAACGCGTATCTCCCTCCTGAAAGCCGAGTGCCTCGAGCGTCAGGCCGCCCGCCGATTGCGAAAGCTGGTAGCGGTCGAGGATCCGCAGCACCGCGTCCTCGCCGAACTGGTTCGGCATGATCGACACGCGGAAGTCGATTTCCCGCCCCGCGTACTGCGCCTTGAAACGGCCGTCCTGCGGCACGCGCCGCTCGGCGATGTCGAGCTCGGAGATCACTTTCACGCGCGAGAGCACCTGATCCGCGACGTCGCGGCCCTCGGCACGGCCGACCACGGCGAGCACGCCGTCCACGCGGCACTTGATCATCAACCCATTCGCGCGGCATTCGAGGTGAATGTCGCTCGCCATCATCTTGAGCGCGTCATAGATCGTCGAGTTGAGCAGTCTGACCACCGGACTGTCGTCGCTGCTGATGCCCTGCAGCGTCAACGCCAGCGAGGCCGGATCAACCGTGTTCTGGATCGGGTCGTCGAACGCGAGGGAGTCCATCGCGCGCACGTCCTTTTCGCGCACGCTCAGATACGCATTGATGTCTCCCGCGCTCGCGAGCGCCCAGCTATACGGCAAGCCCGGCTGCGAGCGCATCCGATGCTCGACCCAGCCGCGCGTGCGCGCATCGAGCGGATCGGCGATCGCGAATAGCATCCCGTGATCGACGTCGGGATCGTGGAAGCACACGCAAAGCCGAGTCGTTGCTTCGACGAACGAAATCACTTCGAAATCCGGTTCGAGCTGATTCAGCTCGCGCATGCCGATCGACTTCATGCGAAAGAGCGCTGCCAGCTGCACGCGCAGTTGGTCCGCACTGAGCGAGGTTTGCGCCATCAGCTCCTCGAGCGCGCGAATGCCGGAACCATGCCGTTCGCCGAGCGCTCTCAGTGCGCCGCGCAGATCTGCGCGCGCTTCGGCTTGTGTGCCATCCGGCTGGGCGATGAGGGTATCCACGCGCTTCCCCAATTCGGTCTACTGAATGCTCGACGCAATTTCAAAGATCGGCATGTACATCAGCACCACGATCCCGCCTATCACCACGCCGATGAAGATCATCATCGCGGGTTCGATCAAGCGCGAAATCAGATCGATCGTGCGCGATACCTGCGCCTCCTGGAACGCCGCGATGCGGTCGAGCACGGGGCCGAGACCGCCCGTCTTCTCCGCGACCGTCAACAGGCGGTACGCAATCGCGTTGGCGAGCCCCGCCTCCTGAAACGCGTCCGAAACCTTCGCGCCGTTGCGCACCCGGTGCAGCGCGCGCGCGAGCGCCGTCTGGTCCGCTCGTCCTACGAGGCCCTGTGCGAGGTCGAAGGCTTTCACGGCCGGTATGCCGCCGTCGACGAGCATGGCCGTCGTGCGATAGAACTGCGACTGACGAAACACGCGGAAATGTTGCCCGATACCGGGCAGCGCCAGCATGCGGTCGGCGATCCAGTTGCGCACGAATGGGCGGCGCAACGCGAAGCCAGTCGCCACGGCCAGCACTGCGACGCTCATGGACAGCCCGGAGCCGTGCGCGTGCACCAACCCGCCCCAGGCCATCAGCATGCGCGACAGCAGCGGCAACTCGCGCCCGCTGTGTTCGAGCAGGCTCGCGAAGCGCGGCACCACGAAACCGAGCAGGAACAGGACGACCGCCGCGCCGACGAATAGCAGAACCGTCGGATAGATCGCCGCGGACACCACGCGTGCGCGTAGCTCGTGGAGGGTCGCGCTGTTGCGCGAGTAGCGCGTGAGGCTGTCGGCGAGACCGCCGGTCTGCTCGCTCGCCTTCACGCACGCGACCAGCACCAGCGGGAAGATATGGCTTGCGTGCTCGAGCGCCGCAGACAGCGAGTACCCTTCTTCGAGCTGACGCAAGAGGTCGCGATACACCTGCGCCGACGTCTCGCGGCGCTCGTTGCCGCCAAGCGTGCGCAACGCGTCGACGACACCGACGCCCGCATCGAGCAGCGCGGCCAGTTCGCGCGCGAAGAGTTCGACGTTGAAGCGGCCTCCGGGAAGCCCCAGCCGGTTCGCACGTTGCCGCCGCCGGCCACCCTCGGCGCGCACCGAAACGACGCGCAGACCGCGCGAACGCGCGAGTGCCGTGGCTGCCGCGGGCGTTTCGCTGTCGATGCGAAGCGTCTGGACCGAGCCATTCGTATCGAAGACACGCAGCAGGTACTTCACGTCGACTCTCCTTGCTGAGAACCCACCAGCGGCGCGGCGGCCTCGCCGCGCACTCCTACCACGACGAGATCGTGACGTTCTCGCCAGAGCCGTCACCGCGTCCGTTCTTGCCGAGCGAAAACAGGTCGTAGTCGCCGTGGTCGCCCGGCGAACGATACTGATACGGGCGATCCCACGGATCCACGGGCACCGCCTTCTGCAGATACGGGCCGCTCCACCGCGTGGCGTTCTGCGGCTTCTCCACGAGCGCCTCGAGGCCTTCTTCGGTCGTGGGATAGGCGCCGACGTCGAGTCGGTATTGATCGAGCGCCTGGCCGAGCGACACGATCTGCGCACGCGCGATCTTGACGTTCGACTTGCCGACCTGTTCGAAATATCGGGGCGCAACGAGACCGGCCAGCAAGCCGATGATGACCATCACGACCAGCAGTTCGAGCAGCGTGAAGCCGCGGCGCGCATACGTGCGTGCCGGTGCCGCAAAACCGGCGCAACGCCGTGGCGCCTGTGACTCGGGCCTCCGCACACCGCGTTGGATAGAGGTCGATTCGCTATGCACGGCTCCCCCTGTATCGACTCACCGCTTCAGCGCCGCTGAAGCCGTTGAATGCATTCTTGTTCAGGTCGATACGGGCAATAAGTAGGGAGTGCCGTCCAAAGACATGGGTAAAGACCCTCCAGTTGCACGAACCCGTCTGGAGGGATATCACACATGCTCGTCGTCGGGCAACGACAGCACGCCCATGTCGATCGCAATGCGCACGAGGCCATTCAGGTTCCTGATGCCGAGCTTGCGCATCAGGTTCGCGCGATGCTTTTCGATGGTCTTGGGGCTCAGACTCAGGCAGGCGCCGACCTGACGGTTGGTGTGCCCTTCGACGACGAGCCGCAGCACCGTGCGTTCGCGGCCCGTCAACGCGTTCCAGAGCTGCGCCTTGTGGGCGAAGTCCTCCTGCGATCCGTGCGCACCGCCGCTGATCCGGTTGGCGCCGGCCACGCGCTTGCCCTTCATCACGAAGCGCATTTCCCGCACCAGTTGATCGAATGACGCGTCCTTGACCACGTAGCCGTCGGCACCCGCGGCGAACGCCTCCCGCACATGGTCTTCGCTCCAGTGAACGGTGAGGACGATGATCCGGACGCGCTGGGACTCGCGCTTGATGGCGGTGATCGCTTCGAAGCCGCTGCCGCCGGGCATCGTCAGATCCATCAGGATCAGATCGGGCAGCATCTCTTTCGCGAGGCGATGAGCTTCGAGCCCGCCGCTCGCCTCGCCGACGATGCAGTAGTCGTCCAGTTCGGAAACCATGCGACAAAGACCGCTGCGCAATAAATGCTGGTCCTCGGCAATCAGCACACGATGTCTTTTTTCCAATTTCGTCGCTCCGTGCGGGACGCTGCAGGCCTAGTTGGAAGCGACGACGTCGTGATAGGCGGCGAGCAGTTCCGACGGCGTGGCGAAGCCGTCGATGCGCAGCCAGGGCTTGCCCGGCGCGGCGCGCAGGAACGCAACCGGCGTGTGATTCATCTTGTCGCCCCGGTAGACGTTGAACGCGCGCTGCGCCGCGATGCTCGCCTCGACCGTGCCGGTATAGTGCTGCCACTCGGGGCCGGCTTCGAACCTGGCCGCATAGGCCTTCAGACGCGCAGGCGTGTCCTCTTCCGGATCGATCGAGATCGAGACGATATGGACCTTGTCCCGGTCGCTGCCCAGATCGTTCTGAAATTGCTCCAGCGTCTGGCTGGTCATCGGGCAGATCGTCGTGCACGTGGTATAGATGAACGTCACGATCACCGGACGGCCATCGTTCAACTCGTCGACGAGCGAAACGGTCTTGCCGTCATCGCGCACGAGGTCGACCGAAGGCAGCGTGTATTGCTCGGTCGTGCGCGTCGTCATCCCCGCCATCATGTGATGATGCATGTGAGGATCGGCAGCGGCGTCGTCGGCAGGTGCGCTCCATGCTGCTGGTGCCGCGAGTGCCACCGCCGCCAGTACCCCGATCCTTAATTTTGCAGTCCTGTTCATACCGGTCTCCAGAAGTGAGGAGAAAGGTCGCTTCTCGCGATGCGCAGGTCGCGGCGCTTTCAACCCCTCGCGAGCCCAGTGTCATGAATTTGCCAACGACCGTCATTGGTGGAGGGACCCCAAAGGACGGTAGGGTATGCCCGCTTGATGGAAAACCCGCACCGGGCAATGGGGGGCTCCCCATACTACGAGCCCACAAATTCCCCGTTGCGGCCCGCATCGATCACGGCCTAAAATCCCGGTATTCTTACGATCTGCTTATGTCGACGCATCGGGGGAGTTCCAATGGATGCGATTCAGCCAGGAGGACCGCAGGTAAGATTGCTCGATCTGATCGAAGCAATGCGCAAGCTTCGTCGTGCGGCCTGCGCCAGCCACCCCGACCCCGGCGTCGTCACCGACGCGCGCGGCGCCGCGCTCGCGATTCTCGCGCCCGATGGCACCTTCGTGTCGGTAAACCGCAGCGCTGCCGCGCTGCTCGGCTATTCGAGCGCCGAACTCGTCGGCAAGAGTCTCGTCGAGCTCGCGCCAGACGACGCTCATGCCGCGTTGGCAGATGAATTGTCCGCCAGCGCGGCTCGCGATTTTCATTCGTTTACGGCCGTGCTCACCGGTCGAACCGGTCATCCAACGCGGCTTGCCTTGCATCAGCAGAGGGTGCCCACGAAAGCGATGGATTCGGCCGTCTCGCTGACGCTGTTCGAGGAACCGCTGATGGTCGAGCCCAGGTCTGCCGACCCCGTCGATTTGCTCGACGCAAGCGAGCGGTTGTGCCAGACATATCTGATGATAGGTCAGCAGAAAGAACGCCAGCGTCTCGCTTCGGAGTTGCACGACGGCCTTGGCCAGGCACTCACCCTCGTCAAGCTGATGACAGAGGACGCGCTGATGCGCATCCGTCGCGGCCAAGTCGACGATGCGGTGCAGCTGCTGGATTCAACCGTGTTCAGGATCCGCGAAACGATCGGCGACGTGCGGCAGATATGCGGTGAACTGAGGCCGCTCATGCTCGACAAACTGGGGCTGCCCGCGGCATTGGGTTCACTGTGCCGACGCATCGAACGCGGCACGGAGGCGATGTCGGTCGTGTTCGACTGCGATGTCGCGGACAATGACGTGCCCGAACATCTTAAAGCCGACATGTTCAGAGTCGCTCAGGAGGCGCTGAACAACGCCGTCAAGCATGCCGATGCGACAGAAATCTCGCTCAGCCTGCGCGGCGACGCGGCCCGTTTGATGTTGACGATTCAGGACAACGGCATTGGCTACGAGAGCCATCCATTCGCCACGGACGAAGCGTATGCGAGCGGATTGGGACTCATCGGCATGCAGCACCGCGTAGAGATGCACGGCGGCGCGTTTTCGATCGAGTCGTCCGCGACGAGCGGGACCCTCGTCTGCGCGACCTGGACGCGCTAGCGCTGCCCTCGCCGCACTCAGGTTCCGGTCTCGCCCAGCCGGTATTCGGGCTCTTCGCCGCCCGGCCCCGAGCCCGGCGCCGGATCGGCGCGTTCCGGTACATGCGCGTCGTCCACGTCCGGCTCGGCGCATTTGGCTGCGAGCGAGGTCAGCAAGCCCATGCTCATCGCAACGAGAACCAGTTCGGTCAGGTTGGCGATATGGAGCTTATGCATCATGCTCGCGCGATACTTCTCGATCGTCTTCGGACTCAGGTTCAGATATTGTCCGACCTGCCGGTTGGTGCGCCCTTCCGCGATCAGCTTCAGCACGCTGCGCTCGCGCGCCGTCAGCACATCCCAGGCATGCTTCGGTGCGGGCGCTTCGCGGCCGCTGACGAACGAGTCGACCATATACCCGTAGACGTCCGCACTCAGATGCTTCTTGCCCTGCATGACCGAGCGCATCGCGACCAGCAGTTCCTCGAACGAGACGTCCTTCAGCACGTAACCGTCGACGCCGGCACGCAGCGCTTCCCGCACGTACTCCTCGCTTTGATGCACCGTGAGCGCGATGATCCGGATGCCCGGCGATCGCCGTTTGATTGTCGCGCTGGCGTCGATGCCGTTCATCCCTCGCATCGACAGGTCCATCAGGATCAGCTGGGGGGCGAGGGTCATCGCCTGCTGGCAGGCTTCCTTGCCGTCCCGCGCTTCGCCGACGACGTCGTAGTCGGCTTGCGCACACAGCATCGAACGTAGACCATTTCGCAGCAGATCGTGATCCTCTGCGATTACAACGCGACATTTGGTATTCACGTCTTGTCTCCCGGTACCCCTGCCCTCGGCCGCCATAACCGCATTAACGATTCGACGAAATTCTTCCCTTCCACACAGCTTTCACTGTTTACATTCGAATTCCTAACTGTTAGCTTTATGTTATTTTCTGATTACTGTGTGTGGGCGTGCCGTCGCAAGGTTCGCGCCACTTCTCGCAGAGCAAGCAACGGCGCGCATCTCCACTTTCCGGGACACTTCGGCCGCGCATCGAGTGCCGAAAAATGTTTCAGTTTCGAACTCTTCTGAAATCTCCAGAAGATTAGCTGCTGCCATGGATGGCGGGAAACTCGTTCATTTTTATCATTGCGTGAAAATTGATGGATGATATTTGCATCCGGCGAGAAGAATTAAAGCGCCAGCCATGACGGCGTTAGCCGGTGCCGTTGATTACCGCCTATTACCATTTATTTCGAATGTTAAGTTTTTGCAATGTGCTTTTGGGCCGCTCCTTCGCGTCACAAAGTGTAGGGAGGTGCCCCATTGCCGAGCCGTTTTTTCTTCCACCACAATTCAGGTGCAGGAGAAAACAACGATGCATTGCCACCCGTCATCCCGCTTCGGAAACGCGATCATTGCCGCATTCGCGATGCTCGGTGCGGTGTTGCCGGAAACGGCGTGCGCGCAAATTTTCGGCACGGTCGACAGCAACGGCGCCATCGTTCTGACGAACGTGCGCGGCAAGCCAGGATTGAAGGTAATCGTCGCGGGCGAACCGCTGGGCGAACCCGGCGCGAGGCGCCGGTCGCGCAAGTCACCGGGCGGCGCCGACTCGCCCCTGTACGCGGACGTGATCGATGAAGCGAGCCGCTCCTTTCGCGTTCAACCCGAGCTACTTCGCGCGGTGATCGACATCGAGTCGGGCTACAACGCGAAGGCGGTTTCCGACAAAGGCGCGCTGGGACTGATGCAGTTGATGCCGCAGACCGCTGCGCGATTCTCGCAAGGCGACATGTTCAATCCGCGAGACAACGTGCTGGCCGGCGCCCGCTATCTGCGCTTCCTTCTCGATCTATTCAAGGACGATGTAGAACTCACGCTGGCCGCCTACAACGCCGGTGAGAATGCGGTGATTCGCGCCGGCTATCGCGTGCCGTCGCTGCCGGAAACACGTCTGTACGTTCCGCGCGTCCTGGCGCGCTACAAGCAGCTTCTTGCGGCCAGTTAATCGCCCGCTTGCGCGCCCCTGACTGCCGGCATAGCGAACCGGCCGACTGAGGACCAGTTCAGTCGGCCGGACGCCCTCTGCGACGTAGAACGTGCACTTGCTGGGTGCTTCGTCCTACGCTCTCCCTGCGTTGTCTACCGCGTGCGGGCGCACATCACCGAAACAAGGGTATGGTCTTGTCCGCGCCCACGCCGTGCGCGTATGCATAGTGAAGCTCGATCATCTGCTCGATCTCCTCCACGCGCTCCTTCGGGACGTCGATCATCACCAGAAGTTCGCCGCGGAGAATCGCTTCCTCGAAGCGCTTCAATCGTGTGTTTCGTACCTCGACGCCTATCATCGCCGCTACCCCCGCGCCGAATCCCGCGCTTGAGAGTATGAGGATCACCACAGTGCCGCCGGCTATCCGTACGTCTTCGGGCGGCCAGACAAGAGCAATCAGCGCCACCAGCAATCCGGTCGCACAACCTGCTGCCGCACCTCGTGCCAGCGAAGCGAGCAGATCGCTGCGTTGCGCAAGCGATGCCTGCGGCAAGCCGTCGAGCGACACGCTCTCATTGGCCATGACATGCATATGCCGCCACTCGACCCGATGCAAAAGCAGTTCGCTGACGACCGCTCGCGCGCGCTGTGCGGTGGGCAGCAGAAAGTAGACGCGTTGCATTTGAGCGACCCCCGCTTTCCGTCGAAAGTGTGCAGACGCACGGCACGCCCCCGCAAAGCACCATCGATCTCACGGCACGATCCAGTCCCCATCCGCGACGAGCTTGATGTGGTCCGGCCCGGCAAAGCGGACGATATAGCCGCCCTTGGACGCGAACGTCTGCCCCGGTGCCAGCGTCAGGCGCGGATAGTAACCCGTCAGGATGCGTCGTTCGAGCATGTCCTGAATCCGCTCCACCAGATAGTCCCTCACGAACGCATCGACCATATGGCTCAGGGTCTCGGCGAGCAGACCGCAGGCAAGGTAGGTGTCCGCCTGCACCTGGGGAGCCACCATCGGTATCTGTCTGATTGAAAACCAGCCGAAGGCGTAGTCGACGCGCACACGCCGGCCCTCCGGCAAATCGAACGGGTACGCAAGGCGCGTGACGCCACGCCAGCTCGTCGGCAAGGGAATACTGTCCAGCCCGCCCATGAGGCCTGACATGAACACTGTATGCGTCGCTGGAGGGATTCTCGCGAGCGCCGCGATATCGGGCGGTCGCAACCACAATACGAGCACATCCGAACGCGGTATGCCATGCATCGCACCGGCAATGCCCTCACCGCGGGCGAGCGCGTGGTTCGATACCGCAATGCCGTGAGCCGCCAGCGCCGTGGCGAGCGACTGCGCCGCGCGTTCGCCGTTGTCGCCGGTGCGATAGACCTGCCACACGTGCGTCGGCGCTTTCGCCTCTTTCGTTCCCAGCGCCTGCGGCGCGCCGGCTTCATCGACGATGCGGGCCGCGATCAGCTCCGACTCGAGCAGCACGCCCTTCGAGAAATAAACGGAATAGAAGTCGCGATCGTTTTCGATCGGCACCTCGACGTTGGGAAAGAGACACGGCACGGCCTCCTGCTCGCAGAAGTCGTGAATCGGCGCCCAGTTTTTGCCGCCGAGACCCGACAACACCGCGAACACGGGCTGCCGGGCCAGAAACTGCGTGAGTTGCCCGCGCCAGGTGTCCGGCGGACCTTTGAGCTCCCACACGTGCAGTTCCCAGCGGCGATTGACCATGAACATCATCTTGCGCGACGAACGCAACGGCGGCACCGCACCGAGCGGAAAGACGTTCTTGTCGGCGAAGTAATGCGTGAGCACATCGAGCATCCCCGCGCGCTTCACCGGGTCCGCATCGGGGGTGATGACCGTCGCAAAGTGCAGCACGGTTTCCGTGACGCCCGTCGGCCTGCGCCGATCGAGCTGCTTCAGATAACCGATTAGCGCCTGCATATCGGCGTCGTTCAGCGCGTACTGCGGCATCAAGCTGCTGAGCGGCTTGCCTTCGGAGTCGATGCCTTCGCGAATGGCGCGCGCGACCGTCACCTCCGTGTACGGTTCACGTTCGGCGCGCATCCCGGGAACGTACGGCAACTCGCCCTCTTCCGGGTTTTGTGCGCGCGGCTCGACGAGGTAGCGCCAGCTGATTGGCGGGATGCTGCTGTTGCCTTCCCTCGAGCCCAGGCCGCTGCGGCGATGACAGTTCACACAGGCCGCGGCCGCGCCTTGCAGGCGCACGCCCCCGTCGTGCATCGCCTCGAGCGCTTCGCCCGAACCCAGTACGCCCTGCTGATAGAGGGCCTGCCCGGCGCTCGCGGTCGCGACTCGCTCGGCGGCAGGCGCGCAATGCACTTCGCGCGCAGGCACGATCAGCGCGGCGAGCAACGCGCATGGAGCGAGCCATCGCGCCGCCAGCGACGGCAACCGTGTGCGGCCTGCTGGCCTGCTTGCCGCGCGTTTCATGATCATGGCGACGGATATCCGGCGCCAGGCAGCGCCGGCGAGGCATCGACGTCGATCGAAACCGGTTTGCGGTGCATCTGCGGCGGCGCGGGTCTCGTGAAGATTCCATCGTCCAGCGCCGGATTGAGCGACACTTTGTCGATGGTCAGCTTGTCCTTCTTGTCGGACGCCGCTGCCCCGCTCTCGATCTCGAGCGGTATCTGCAGTCCCTCGACGCTCCTGAAGTCGCTGTAGTTCACCTCCACGACGACCGTCTGCCCGCGCGGCGTACGCACCTGATGATCGACCTGCACGTCGAGAAACGTTTGTGCGTCGATCCACACATGGCGGATCACACCGGAAGGCAGCTTCGCGGCAAGGCGATACGCATCGCGCCCGCCCACCTGATCCTTGCCCTCGAGCGTGACCGTGACGCCCTTCGCTTCATGGTCGATCAGGAGCCCGTCGATTACCTGCTCGTCGCGTGCGGACATCGCCTCATCCATCGAGTACGGCCGCGGCGTCGCGCTGCCCATGCCGTTCGGGCCGAGTTTCCAGCCTTGCTTGCCGTCGAATACGCGCACGGACTTCTGGTTGAACACGGTGACCTCGAAGCGTGTCTTGTTCGGGCGCTTCATGGCGAGGACGAACGGCAGGTCAGGTGCAGGCGCATTGGCGCTATCCACGTGACCGGACCAGATCATGGTCTGGACTTTGCGCCAGGCGTCGAGGCCGCCTCGCGCCTCGACGTTCTTCTCGACGATCTCATCGACGCCCAGGTCGTGCGCGGGGATCTGCTCGCCCGCGAATACGACCGCCGCAACGCTGCCGGCAAGCACCCATACCGCGACTGGTTTCATGACCGTCAACCTCATGGGGGCACCCAGCGGCTAGTGGCTCGCGCTCTGGCGCGTGCCGGCGTGCGCCCCGGCATTTGCGCCTGGGTTCGCACTCGCCGCCGGACGCGGGCTCGGGTTCGGGCTCGCGCTCGGGCCCGGGTTCGCGCTGACGACGGGCGCCGGGTGCGTGACTTTCGACACCGTGAGCTGCGGCTTGGCGAAGAGCGTGTCGTCCGCCTGCGGGTTCAGCGCGACCTTATCGATGATCAGCTTGTGCGTGCCTCTCGCGCCGACGACAACCGTCTCGAGCGTATGCGGCATGACGAGACCGCCCTCCTTGCGGTAGTCGCGATAGAAGATGGCGACGTTGTGCATCTTGCCGTCGAGCTTGCGCGGGTCGCCATCGATCTTCAGTTCGAGAAAGCTGGCCGCATCGATCCATACGCGGCGCGACGTGCCGTCCTTCAGCGTCAGCTTGAGCAAATACGCGCGGTGGCCTTCGACCATTTCCATGCCGAGCACGTCGATGCGCGTGCCTTTCGCCGCATAGTCCATGAGCGGACCGTCCAGTTCGGCCCACGATGCGGCCGCCCTGGCCTCCGCGGGCGTGTAGGGCTCCGCTTCATTGCGGCCGAGGAACGGCCTGACCTTCCAGCCCTGCGCGCCGTCGTAGACCTGGAAGGCCGTCTGGTCGTTGAAGCGGACCTCGATGCGGCTCTTGCGCGGGCGCTTGAGCGTCATCGTGAAGGGAAGTTTGGTGTTCTTCGTGCCGCCCGCCTCGAGCTGCCCCGACATCGTCATCGCGTTGACCGCGTGCCACGCCTGCAGGCCGCCGCGCGCCGCGACGTTGCGCTCGACGATCTGCGCCGCGCTCATGTGCGCCGCGCCCGCGGTCTGGGCGCTCGCCGCAGAAGACCCCGCGAGCGCGAACGGAGCGCTTGCCACGAGCGTCACCACCGACGCGGTCCGAATCGCCAGCGAAAGTAAGCGGTTCATGAGTCATCTCCTCTTCGTCTGCGCGTGAAAAGCGCTTGCGCAATCATTCGACTATCAGCCCGTCGATGTGGAACGTCCCCACGAATACGTCGACGCGCTCCCCGGCCTTGATCAGACCGCCCTTGTTCGAGAACACCATCCAGTACTCCTGACCGGTTTCCAGCGGACCGCTCTGGCGCAGCGCGCCGACCTTGTCCATCACCGGGATTTCGAGCAACGCATGGCTCGTGCGCCCGAACATCACGGCCGTCGCGGTCTTTTCGCCGAGCGGCCGCGCGGCCACCGGGTCCGTCACGCGATAGCTGAAGCGGACCAGGTTGCCCGACGCCGTGCGGCGCACGCTCAGGTGGTCGATGCCCTGCATCAGCTCGTAGTAGCCCCTCGCGCGCTGCGGCAGGCTCGCCGGCGAGTACGGCGACTGCTTCGCCGCCGCGCTCGCACCGGCCTCGCCCACCGCCGGCTGAAGCGAGGCGGCAGCGAGGCAGACACTGCCGGCCGTCAGCACGGCCCGCCGCGACCGGTGGCGACGCTGGCTCATGGCAACGCTCCCAGTGTCTTCAGACCCGCCGGCGTCGTGACTGCGGGCGGCGTGCCCACCGGCAGCGCAGGCTGGCCCGGATTGCCCTGTGCGCCTCCGATGCCGGGCAGCCCTCCGCTGTTCGCGGCGTTTGGCAGGATCCCCTGCAACAATCCGAGCAGCGTCACCGGATCGTTCACCCCGAGCGCGAGCGGATACGGCTGCGAGGCGAACACGCCGGGCCTCACGAACTCGACTGCGCCGATGTCGTAGCCACCCAGCTGCGGCCGCGGCGTGCCGAAGATGTCACGATTCGGCGCGCCCGCTGCCGTGGCATGGTTGACCGCCGGCGAGGTCCCGGGGATCGTGTAGTTGCCGAGCAGCGTGTTGCGTTGCGCGCCCGTGCTCGCCTCGTTGAACAGCGACAACGGACCGTACGACATGTTGATCCAGTTGTTGCCCTCGTCCGGCGTCGCCGACGGCAGCAGGCTGAACAACGGATTCGGCAGCACCGTGTCCGCAATACCCGGGGGCACCGTGATGCCGATACCGCCCGCCTCCGGCGGCACACGCGCACCGTTGCAGTACTGATGCACGACGCCCGGATTCGATCCGCTGTTGTTCGCGTTCGGATAGTCGCCGGCGTCGGTCAGGATCGAGTACCGCGGGTTCATCGTCAGACCGGACCCATGGTTCGCGGCTCCCGTGTCGCCGAACGCGCCGATGTCCCAGTAGACCGCCTTCGGATCGCAATAGCCCGTGGTGTGCCCGGCCTGGTTCAGCGACGGATTCAGCGTGACCACGTTCTGCAGCCCCGCAATGCCCGGATCCAGTCCTCCCACGGTGATGTAGAACGTGCGGTTCTGCCAGAACAGGTCATTCGTGAGCACCGGGTTCGAGAACGTCGTGCAGTCCGGGTTGCCCGCCGGGCACTTCACGTTCGGCCTGGTGAATGCCGCCACCAGGTTCTGCGTGTGGCGCGCGGTCTCGAGCCCGGCCGGCTCGTACTGCGACGTCGTGGTCGGCTGGCACGTCGTTTCCGAACCCGAGGTCGTGCAGTTCGGCGGCCCGACGTTGGCCTGGGTCGCAGCGGACGTGTTGAACAGCACACCGGCCGTCGCGGTCGAGTCGTTGGAGACGACCGTGTTGTTGACGAAGCTCACCGCCACGGCATCCTGCAGCGACACGCCACCGCCCGCCCAGCCCGCCACGTTGTTCGCGATGATGTTATTCGTCACCTTCACCCGATACCACCTAGAGCTGTCGTTCGGACTGCGTTGCACGTCGGTACCGTTGACGTTCTGCAGCCGCAGGCCGCCGCCCTTGCCGCTTTCCGCCGTGTTGCCGACGATCAGGTTGCCGTCGATCGTGATGTCCGGGCCCGCGCCGTCCGAGAGCTGCGGCGCGCAGTCGACGTCGGTGGCCGCGTTCTCGCAGAAGGTGCCGTCGGGCGGCACACCCTGAACGATCAGCCCGCCGCCGTACGTCGGCAGCGTCGGGTTGTTGCTCTGATTGAACAGGATCCAGTTGTGCGACAGGTCGCCGTTGTAGCTGAAGCCGAAGTGCGCGACACCGCCGCCGTCGCCGCTGCTGATGTTGCCGCATACCCAGTTGTAGTTGAACTTGTAGTAGTCGGCGCCCGAGCAGAACGTCACTCCTCCTGCCGAAGACGGCGTGGTCGAGTTGATTTCGTCGCCGTACGAAGCGTTCGACGTGACCTGGTTGTTGTGCACGTTCACGTGGACGTTGTACTGGAACGGCAACTGGGTCACGTTATTCGCCGCGATGTTGCCGTCGGGCACCTCGACCTGGCCGACGATGATGCCGCCCGTGAGCGTTCCCGCGTTGGAGAAGACGCGGTTGTTCGATACCTCCGTGTAGTGGTTCCAGCCATGCAGGTAGATACCACCGCCGCCTTGCGAGCTGTTCGTGAACGACATGCCGTCGATGCGCGACGGGTTGCACAGGAAGTTGCTCTGATAGGTATTGCAGTCCGCGGCGCTGTTGGTGAGCGGCGTGCAGATGCCGTTCGCGACGCAGTTCTGGTCCTGGGTCAGCACCCCGCCCACCAGCACGTCCTTCACACCCTTGCCGAGCACGGTAATGGCCGCGCCTTCGTACGCGCCCATCAGCGTCGGCTCGATCAGCGTCTCCGCGAGGTTACCGTTGAGGTTGAAATCCCAGCCCGAAGTCGGCTCGAACGGAATCCCGTCGATCTTGCGCTGCATCGAGGCAAGGCAACTGTATGCGCCGGTCGGATCGTACGGATTGCTCCCCGAGATCAGGCCGCCGTTCAGCGCATCGCCGAACAGGCACCCTATCTGCCTGCGCCACGGGTCGAGCTTGCCCGACGGATGCGGATTGGCGTCGACCGTCACGGACGTTGCCCCCACGCCTTGCAGCCGCACCGGCTTCCACATGAGCAGCATCTCCTTGTAGGTCCCGGGACCGACGACGATCATGTCGCCCGCGGTGGCATGGTCGATTGCGGTCTGGATTGCATTGCCGGCCGTGTTTTCGCCGCCCACGTAGGTGGGCGCCTTGCCGCCGATCGTCACGGTGACCGCATCGATCGAGCGCTTGCCGCTCGCTGCGGTGACGACGAGCTGGCCGCACTGGGTCGGCGTCGTCACGCCACGCTGCTGGATCGTGCAGGCCGCATCGGGACCGAGCAGAGGCGGCACAACCACGGTGATCTTCGCGTCGCTCCACGATGTCACCGGCGCCGGGATGCCCGCGATCGTCACGACGCCCCGTTGCTGGCCGAAACCGTAGTTGCGCGTGATGAACTTCTGGTTGAACGGCGCGGCGGTGGCAGCTGGACCCGTGTACGCATGGTTCGGCACCTGCTGCGTGCCGACCGACGTAATCGTCAGCGTCTTCAAGGGTCCACTAACCCACGGCCCCGCGCCGCCGTTGCTGCCCGCGGACGTATTGCCGGCAATCGCGTCGCCGGTCACGGAGGCAATGCCCGGCGTGCCGTCCGGGTAGGCGCAGTCCACCTGGTTATATCCGTCCGCGAAGGCCTGGACGGGCACCACCGGCGTATCCATGTACTGGGTCTGTCCGGGCATGAACGGAATCTCGTAGCAGAACTGGCTATATGCCGGGTTATAGAGCGGGTCCTTGATGGTCTGGCCGGAATGCGCAGGGTCGGGCATGTACGGATCGTTCATGCACGCAACCATCATCGTCGGCGCGTAGCCCGTCGGGTTCGGCGGGTTGACTTGCCAGGTCGAGTAGGTCAGCCCGTTGAAGATGCCCCACTGGTCCGAATAGGTGCGCGAAATTTCGTTGCCCGCGAAGTCCTTGAACGACACCGGCACGTTTGGCACTGCGAACTTCTCGCCGAACTGCGGCGAATACGGGTCGAACTCCGACGAGAAGTCGTCCAGCATGAAACCGGTGTAGTGGGCCGCAACGTGCGTCGAGCTGAAGATCCAGAACTTCGCCTGCACCGCGCTCTGATCGGTCAGTTCCACCTCCTTGCGGTCGCACAGGTTCCTCGAAGCCCCCGCGAACGGCGAGACTTCCTGCGAGCCCGGGAACAGGCTGATGTAGTCCGGGACGATCCGCAGCTCGCCGACGCACGGCCAGAAGCGTTCGATGGACCCGGTGTCGCCTTCTGCATGCGGGGTGGAGCCGAGATTCGAGGTCGGATTCTGCGGGTTGTTCCGGTTGTAGGTGGAGTTCATCGCCGCCTGGTCGGGCAGGATGAAGACATCGCCGATCCCGCCGAACTGCTGCGTGACCGGTGCAATGTAGTTGTCGCCGATCAGGATGTTCTTGTCCTCCTCCTTCACCAGTTCGTAGCCCGGCGGCACGATGATCTCGACCACATACTTGCCGGGCGGCAGCATCTGCGTGCCGTCCTTCGTGGGATTGGCGCTGCAGATCGTGCAGTGGGTGCCGGTCGGCAGGCCGCTATGCGGATCGCGGCCCGTCACGCTCGGGAACTCGTACATGCCGTCGAACGGCGCCGGCTGCACCTGGTTGAACACATGCATGCCGTCATAGCACTTGAACTGCGAGTTGTTGGGCAGCGCACGCTGCTGCGGGTCGAGCCAGTTCGGCGTGTTCCGCAGCGTGTAGAAGTACGGATCGCTGGTGCTCTGGCCCGGACAGTTCATGTTCGGCACGCCGTCCGAACGGAAGCCTTGGGCCCAGTCGTCCCAGCTCGCGGTCTTCGTCGTGTCGACGAGCTTCAGACTCGTGGAGCCGTCCGCCGCCACGCCTTCCTGGTACAGATTCACCGTGACGTTCGGCACGTCGGGGGTCCACTTTGTGTGAACCAGCAAGGTGGGATCGTCGAAGGGGCGCGTCGAAGCGT
The DNA here is from genome assembly GCF_024206495.1 of Paraburkholderia sp. CNPSo 3272. Taxonomy (GTDB): domain Bacteria; phylum Pseudomonadota; class Gammaproteobacteria; order Burkholderiales; family Burkholderiaceae; genus Paraburkholderia. Next base: position 180,084 of record NZ_JAMBPQ010000005.1, read on the forward strand.
AGACGACTTCGCCACGGATCCCGCCGTTCTCGTTCGCCGCGTACTGCGTCTTGCCGAACTCGATGAACGAGTTCTGTCCCGAGAAGCCCTGCCAGCCCATCGTGGTCACCCACGGCGGATCGACGCGGCCGGTCGAGGGATTCGAGCCCGAGCGGTCGTTGCAGTCTGCGTCGTTGCAGTACACCGCGCCAGGCACCCGCAGGTTCGTCGGCAAATGCACCGATTCTTGCGTGTTCGCGAAGTTCGCGGCAATCGTCGACTTGCCGCCGCCCGGCGTGCCGTCGGGCGGACCGCCCGCGTCATAAACGACGTGCACGCCCGTCTGCTTGAAGCGCGTCAGGTCGGTATCGACGACATACCAGTTGAACAGCGGAAACTCTTCGTTGAACGATGCATAGCCGTTCCCGTCCGTGACGTTGAAATCCGAATAGCTGCCGTCGCGGAAACGGATATTGGTCGGCAGCAGCGCGAGGCCCGGCTTGCCGGGATCTCCCACGCCGTTGCCGTTCGTGTCGAGGAACGTCCGCGTATAGAGATTCGTTTGCCACTGAAGCACCGCGATATCTCCCGCGTCGGTCACCGTGCCGCCGCCGAGCGTCACGGCCGATGCGAGCCCGTCGACGATCTGGTCGTTCCACTGGTCGAACACGGTGATGCGGGTTATGCCGGCAGGCAGGCCCGTGAAGCTGAACGTGCCGTCCGCGTTGCACTTGGTGAACGCGTAGTCTTCGCCGTCCGGATCGCCCACGCTCACGTAGCATTGCGTGAAGCTCAACGGCTTGCGCGACTGGCTGCCGTACAGGTGCTCGTCAGGCGGACGGCTGTAGTGCAGGTTCGTCACCCGGCCCTTGAGCCCGTTGTTGCAGCCCGAGGTGGCGCACAGCAAAGGCAGCCGCGCGTTGATGATCTTCGGGTTCGCAAAGCCGATCGACACGTGGAAGCCCGCCGGACCGAATTCCTGGAAGTACGCGGGGCCACCGATCTTGATGAACGAGTCGTGGGCTTTCTCGCCGTCCAGCGTGTTCGTCTGCAGCCATTCCTCGCCTCGTGCGATGCGGTCAGCAGCGGGCGTCGCGATGATGCCGTAGCGGCCCGGCATCAGGTTCGCGATGATGGCCTGACCAACGAGCGGCGACAGCGTCTTGCCATCCGACTCGTATTTCGGGCAGGTCGGGATCATGCCGACGAGGCCATCGGTCGATGTCGAAATCGGGCACGCGTTGAGCCCGCTGACCGGATCGATCGTGCCTTGCAGCGAATTGGACAGTGGCATGTTGAACATGTCGTAGGTCATCTGTCCGGTCGGCTGACCGCTGCCGCCAGCGTCATCCCACAGCTTGATTTCGAAGCCGCCGAGTCCCGGTTCGCGCGCCGAGCCGAAGGTGTCGGTGCCGCCGCTCACGTCCACTTCGCCGTTCAGCGGTGCGTCGTCCTCGAACACGAACACGGAAACCTTCGCAGTCGGGAAAGGCGACTCCTCCAGCAACACGTTGACCGAAGTCTGACCGGCCGCGATCGGCGCGCCGCCCATGCCGTTGCCGCACTTGCCCGTGCCCGGCGCGAAGTTCGCGACGCCCGGACAGTCTTTGGAAATGTCGAACTGCCGCTGCGCGCCTGAGGGATTGTTCGGGTCGACCGGCTGCGGAACGCCGCCGCCGTTCGTGAACGAGTTGTACGCGTTGCCCGGCAGGATCGAAATGTAATAGCGCTTCTTCGGATCGAGCGCCACCTGCGACGGATCCACCGGCACCTGCTGCGCCGCCGTGGTCCGGCACACGCCGTTGCCGACATCGCAAACTGCCGGCAGGTGGGTCTGGCTGACCGGGTCATAGACCGTCTGCCCCGCTTCGCACGCGGCGACGCCGACACAGCCTGCCGCCACCACCGGCATGTAGCTCGTATGGAAGTTCGCACCGAGACTCGGCACAGGCAGCGGAGGACACGTCGCCGGACGCGTGGGCGAGTTCACCTGGCACGCCGGATCGATCTGGAACGTGCGGTCTTCCTCGATGATCCAGCGGTAGTCGCTGATCTTCACCGGCGTCTTGCCCGGCTGCGTGCTGGGCGCATCGAGTACGTTGACGACGAGTCCGCTGCCGCCCTTGAACGTCACCGTCACGGTCGCCGTGTTGCTCGCCGTATTCTGCGCATTCACCGCCTTGTACTGGAACGTCACGCTCGCGGACGCCGCGCTGCCCATAGGCGCCGTCGCCGGGCTCGCCGTGAAGGAGCCGTCGGGATTCAGCGTGACAGAGCCGCCCGTCGGCGTGCCGACAAGCGTTGCGGCGAGCTGCAGGCCATTCGGATCGCTGGCGTACGTGAGCACACCGGGCTCGGAGATCTGCAGCCGCGAGGCGATATTGCTCGTATAGGCGGCGTTGCCGGCCGTGGGCGGTCCGGACTGACACCCGTTGCCCGTCGTGCACGCGGTGAGCGTCACCGTCGCCGCGGCGTTCGGGTTGCCGTTCGCCTGGTACACGAAGCTGTCGGCCGTCGTGCCTTGACTCGGCGTGTAGACGAACGTGCCGTCCGGGTTCAGCGTGAGCGAGCCGCCAGTCGGTGGCGTCTTCACCTGCACGCCGTAGACGTTGGCGTCCTTCGCCGCCACGCCTCTCGCCGGGTCGGACACGGTCAGCGTCTTGCCGGGTACGAAGAAATACGTGGACCCGGTGACCGAAGCGTTCGCCACGGCGGCGGCGGACGCCGCGGTGGAGTTGTTCACGCTGATGTAACCCTGCATGCCGCCGTCACGCGCGTTGTTCGTCGACAGGCTCAGTTCGCGATCGAACACTGGCAGCGCGGAGGCGGCTGCCCCTGGCATGTTGACCAGCGCGTCGTAGGTCTTGCCTGCCGCCATGAACACTTCCGACTGAATCCGCGGATTGCCGGGCAGCACATTGCCGTCTTCGGCGATCAAAGCGAAGCCGGAGACCGGGGTCGTGCCCGTTTGCGCGCCGACCACAGCCGGCACGTGCATGCGCAGCCCCGCGTTGACGAAGCGAAGCATCACCGGCCCGGTGGTCGCGGCACTCGTCGCGGCAAACGTCGAAGCGCCCGAATTGGTGCGGTCGAACGAGACGCCGTTGATCAGGTAGTAGCGCGGATCGTAGTTCACCGTGGGCGGATAGCAGGTGCCGAACGCGGTCGACTTCGAATCGCCGCAGCCGCCCGGCTGCCCGGACCACGACAGGGTTTCGCTGAAGCCCGGCGTCGCGACCGCGGCGGCGACCGCGGTGTTCTGCACCGGGTCGATTTCGCTCAGCACGAGCGGCACGTCGGTGTCGTAGCTGACGCCCGGATACGCCTGCGCGGGCGTCGCCCCATTGGCCGCCGTTCTCACCACCAGCACCCCATAGAGCCCCATCGGCCCCTGGATCGACGGGTGCGTGCCCGACTCGATCAGATAGGTGCCGGGGTTCAGGTTGCTCCACGCGAGCGCAGTGGTGCTGCCGTGCGCTACTTCGGTCGCGAACGACTGCACGCGGGCCGCTTGCGTCGGCGGCGTGAACGTCGCCCCGCCGGGCGCGGCGGCGGCGGTCGGCCACGTGGTCGCGGTCTGGGTGGGGTGCGTCGGGCTCGGCATGCTCGTCGCCGTCGTGCCCAGACCGCCGCCCAGTTGCCCGACGACCACGAGCGAAGTCGGCACGGAGCCGGGCAAGCTGTTCTTGAGACTGATCGTGAGCGGCCCTGGCGGCACCGTGATGACGACGGGCGACCAGTTCGCCCCTGCCCCGGGGTTCGCCGCCGTACACGTGGCAGGCGCAGCAGCAGCCGTGCAGCTGTAACCCCACATCGGCACGGCCTGCCCGTCGGGCATCACGGCCGTGGTGGCCTTCGCAGTGAGATTGACGGATGCCTGGGCGAATGCCATCCCGCTCGCGCCCAGCAAAACGGAAGCGGCAATCGACGCCTTAAGCATCCCTAACAGATTTGCCTTGAGTGTGGTGGATCTCATCGCCGTTCTCCCCGCCTCTAGTTCGATTCGTCGATCAGGAACGCTTGCGGATCAACGAGCATCATCATCATCATTCCGCCAGGAAAGATGTTGTTCGTGGTGATCTCGCGCTCGTTGTGCGAGTGCCACATGAATGCGAAGCCGGCTTCCGTTTGCGGCGGATTCACCGACGTGCCGCTTGGCGGCGTCGTGCCCGTGGGTGAAGTCGCGCGCATGGTCGCGTCGGGTCCGAGATAGGGGCTGCCGCCGTACCAGAAGCCGTTGGTCAGCACGTGCGAGTCGGGCAGCGTCACCGGGCCGCCGCTCCCCACCTTGCCGAACGGATGGGTTTCGAGCGCTTTGTTGTGATCCGCGCACCATTCGTAATAGTTCGGCGCCGTCGGATCCTGCGTGTAGTAGCCGTTTGCATCCGGGATACAGACGCTGCCGTCGCCGGGATAGTGCCCATAGACGTCCCAGTTCAGGCCCTTGCCCGTCCAGTAGAAGATCCCGTCCATCGCAAGGCCCGGCGTCGTCGTGGTCGTGAAAAGCAGCGGGCCAGCCACCTTGGTCGCGTCCGTTTTCGCGAGCAGCATGTTGCCGTCGCGCGCGAGCACGCGCACGTGATTGCCGTGCTCGTGGAACGGGTGTTGCCAGCGCCCCGTGCCGATGATACGCAGCAGCACCAGCTCGCCGGGATGCATGTGCGGGTTGCCGTTGTATGGCTGATTCGGATATTGCGCCGCGTAGTTCGGGTCCATGTCGTCCGGCATCGAGCGTCCGTTCACCATGAAATACGCCGGGTGATAGGGCTCCGTCTCGACCGTCATGCAGCCGGTCGGACTCGTGCAGGCGTTGCCGGCCTGCTGCTCCGCCTGGGCATGAATGCGCGGATCCATTTCGGAGAACTGAAACAGATACTCGCGGTCGTAGCACGCGGCGCTGTGGTTGTAGGCCGCCGCGGCATTGCGGAAGTCGGGCTGGCCGTCCAGCAGCTTGCGCGTTCCCTGGATCGGGTTGCAGCCGGTCGGCACCGCGAGCGTGCCGGGCGACGACGTCGGCAGGACGATGACTGCGCCATACATGCCCATTTCGATCTGCAGATCGCCCTGCGTGCCGCTGTAGTAAGCGTGCGTGCCCGGTGTCGCCGCGATGAAGCTATAGGTGACCGCGACCGTATGGGACGCCTCGCGCGTGAGCAGGCCCTGCACGCCCGTCGGCGTGCCGGAGCAGAGCCTCGTCGTCGGGTCGATCGTTCCCATGCATACGTCAAACCCGGGAAAGAGAATCGACGTGTTGCCCGCCGCCGCGGGCAGATTGTTGGTGAGCGTCACCGTGACGATGTCGCCCTGGTTGACGATCAGCGTCGGGCCGGGAATCTGCATGGTCGGGCAATTCGCGCCGGCAATGTTGGGCGGCGAAAATCCGGCCGGAGCCGTATTGCAGCCGTAGCCCCACGAATAGACGCTATTGCCGTCCGGCTGGGTAATGCGGCTCGCCTCGGCGCGCAGGTCGAAATGCGTGCCCGTGATGCCAGGCGCGGCCGCATGCACCTGCATGCAGAAGAGCGCCGCCACGCCGAACCGTGCAAGCCGTCCGAGGCGCGCGAGGGTCGCGATCCCTATGCGGTAAGTGATGTGTCCCACGGCTCTTCTCCTAAGTGCAGGACTTCCTGGCCGGGTCCATGGCAGGCCAGCCATGAACCGTCTTTATCGCGTGCATGAAGCGTCTCATAGCGTGCAGACCTTCGTCTTCGGATCCACCGACCTGCAGATGTGCACCTCTGTCATCAGGCCTCCGAAGTTTTCCTGATCGTTTGCCAGATGATCCAGATTCGGCGTGTACAGGTAGAACACCTGCCCTGACTGATACTTCGTCGTGTCACTGGCGTCGAGGATCAGGTCGAGCGACTCACCGCCCCCGAGCGTGATCGAGTTCGTGTAGTAGGTCATGTCGTTGCCGGCCATGTCGCGCAGCAGCCGCGCATTGAGCGCGACCACGTGCATCGGAATGCCGAGCGAGGCGAGCGTCTGATATTCGGTGACGTCGAGGTCCGAGATGCGCAGCAGCACCTTGCCGCCGACGGGGATATTGATCAGCGACGGCAGCGGTTGCGAGAAGCGCGGCACGCCGTCCGACGCGGGCGTCGAAAGCGGATTCGGATTCACGGTGTCCGGATAGCTGCGGCCATTCAGCATGAAGAATTTGTCTTTCATGTCGGTGAAGGGCTCCGGATTGAACGTCATGCCGACGAAGTGGAAGTTCGGATCGAAGCCATGGATCTGCACCGGATACTCGACGTCATAGGCGGTCGAGCCATCGCCGTCGTTGTATGCGTAGAGCGTGGGCGTCCCGCTCAAATTGTTCACGTGCAGCACGCCGTTCTGTGGCGGCAGCGGCGTCGTGCAGAGAATGTCGGTGCCGCACCGCGTGCGCAGATCCTGCTGCTGCAACACCAGCGACTGGTACAGCGACTTGCCCGCGGGCACGCGGTTCTGACGCGGACGCACGAAGATCTGGCCGACCATCCCCATCTGCAGGTGCTCCGGCGGCGTGATGTGGCAGTGCCAGAAGTAGGTCCCCGCATCCGGGGCGAGGTAGTAGTAGGTGAAGCTCGCGCCGATGTTGATCGCGACCGAGGCGTCCGGCACGCCGTCATAGAACGACGAGGCATTCGGATAGCCGTGGAAGTGCACCGTGTGCTTCTCGAACAGGTCGGGGCGCATGATCATGCCGACGTTCGTGAGCGTGAGGAAGAACTCGTCGTCCTCGTCGATCGCCATCATCGGCGCGGGCTCGTTGCCGTTCATCACGCCGACGTCCATGATCGGCCGCGGATCGACATGGCCCGTGAGCTGGCCAGGCGGCGTGGATTCCGGATCGGGCGTGAGACCGACCGCGCCGTTGTAGGTCGGATCCGTTCTGGGATCGCCGACGGTGTTGAACACCGAGGCGAACTGCGTGCCGGGCAAGCCGGCCTTGATGTCGGCGAGACCGGACAGTGGCCCGAACGCGAACAGATAGGTCTGCACGCCATTGGCCATCGTCGCGTAACCGTCGCCACCCGAGATCTGCTGGCACTTGATGGCGCCGTTGACGACACCGGTCGATGCCGAGGTCTGGCCCGTGAAGGACGGTCCCGTGTACGGCGGTTCGCCGGCGCCCGACGGCAGCGCCGTCGGATGCGACGGCGTGGTCGGCGGGCATTGAACCATGAACGACTGGGCAAATGAGGGGATCGCAAACATCATGCACAGCAGGGTTGCCACGCTGTTGCGACACATGCGGATGCTGAACATATGACCTCCGTCCTTGGGGTCAAGCAGCGCGTCAGGCGCTGAACGTCACGCTCAACTGCAGTTGCGGGCTGATGCGATCGTCACACTGACCCGTATGTGGATTCTGGATATGGGCAGCGGGGCCTGCGATGGGTCACCTCCCTACACTTGCAGTAGGGCAAACCCATCGCGTTGCGCGGTCGTCGTCCTGACGGGCGATGGAGTGTGTCCTGGCCGACACAAACGACGCGTCATGCCGCGATTGCGGCTGTGGAAGCGGAGCGCTCGCGCAACGCCATATCTTTCGTTTGCATTTCGAATCATCTTCGCTCATCGAATAAATCTGACGATTGAAACGTCGTTCTTATGTGCCCTGTGGCATATAGCGTCGAACTTCCGATGGGTACAATCCCGCGTATTCACGTCATGCGCGCAAATGCGAATACCGCGGACGCTTCTCTATCGCGCGGTCAGACGGACGGCACTCACCTCCTGGTCTCATGCCGGCGAGGGACTTGGCGGACTTGGCGGCGGGGGTGGGACATGGATTTTCTGGAAAACAGAGCGGTGGCGAATCTCGTCGAACGGAAAGATCACGCCCTTGAACTGGTCGAACCGGAAAGCGCGAAGCGAACGTACTACCCCACCATGTCGATGTGGTTGAAGCTGGAACAGCTTCAGGTGGCGCAGCAACTCGTCGAGCCGCTGGACCAGGACCGGCAGCCTGTTCTGTCCACGTCGCTCCACGGCGTGGCGCATCTCGACGGCCAGGAGCTTTCGATCATCGGCGTTCCCCAGCAGGCGACGCGCATGCTTCAGGTGAGCTTCGAAGCCCGCGACGTCAGCACGGCCGACCGGCTTGGCCTGCGCGCGCTGGAAGACGAACTCGGCAACTCGATGTCCGATGTGGCGCTCGGCACGGCCCGGCTGGGCTTCAATCCCGCCGATGAGGATTCCGGCGAACCCGATCAGTGGTGGCTCGCGTGCCACATTCCCCCCGCCTGCCTGCAGGTGCTGGCGAAGGCAATCTCGGACGGCCAGCTTGGCGCGGTAGAGCTGGGTCTGGCGATGCGGCGCCTCTATACGTTGGAAGATCCGGCGGCCGAGCCCGCACGCCGGCCCCGGCTCTTTCTGCGTCCCAATGAAAGCGACGACACGATCGAATGGCCGAATATAGCGACTGGCTATGTCACCCATCTCCGGATCGATTTTGCGACGGCTTCATTGCGCGGCTCGGCGGCGAGCGGCGACCCGGAGGGAGCGGCGAAGGTCGTCGCGCAAGCCGTCAGCTCGCTGGGACCGACGCTCCTCAACCTCAGACTGACGGTAAGGTGGATCGGCATCCTGATTGCCGTGCTGCTCTTCCTTGAAGTTCTCGAGCGGCTGCAGATCTGAGCCGGCGCCCGCCTGGGGCTAGCAGGAGCAAAGCTACATGTAGTTCGGGCGCAAAGACGCGGCTCGAACGCGCCGCCACGCCCCAGCCTTTCCCCGCGGGAAAGCACGCTTCACCCTTCCTCAATTTTCGCGCTCGCGAAAATCTCCCACACTTGCCATCACGCCTGGTCCGTACCGTTCGTACGGAGTTGCGCCCCGACCGCGGCTCGCGACGCGGCATCCAAAATACTGGAGACAGCATGAACAGCCATCCCCTCGACCTGGGCGGCAGCGCGCCGGGCGAAGCGCCACGCCGCCCGCTCACCGCGGAAGCCCCGTTGCCAGCCCCCCAGCGGGTCACGCTCAGCAGCTTCATGGACGACATGCCCGTGGGCGCGCTGCACCGCTTCGTGGTATGGGTGATCGGCATCGGCCTATTCTTCGACATGTACGAGATCTTCCTCGTCAGTTCGATCGGCTCCGCGCTGCAGAACGAGTATGGACTCGATGCGCACAGCCTCGCGTTCAAGCTCCTGCTGGCCTCGGCCTTTGTCGGCATGTTTTTCGGCTCGCTCTTCCTCGGCAGTCTCGCCGACCGCATCGGGCGGCGGCGCGCCTTCCTGCTCACGCTCCTGTGGTACAGCGCGTTCTCGCTGCTCGCCGCGTTCTCCGTGAACGCCACCATGCTCGTGGCGTGCCGCTTTCTGACCGGCGTGGGCGTCGGTGCGATCTATCCGGTGGCCGACAGCTTCCTTTCGGAAATCCTGCCGAAGGAGAAACGCGGCCGGATGGCCGCGTGGGCCTATACAACTTCGTACGTCGCGGTGCCGCTGGTCGGCTTCCTCGCGGTTTGGCTCAACCCGATCCATCTCGCCGGCATTGCGGGATGGCGCATCATCCTCGCCATCGGCAGCCTTGGCGCCCTGTTCGTGCTGGCCGTGCAGCATCGCCTGCCGGAAAGCCCGCGCTGGCTGCTGGCGCAAGGCCGCGCCGACGAGGCCTATGCGATGCTGGGCCGCTTCGCGCAAAGCGCCGCCGCGCCGATGCCGAAGCGCTTTGCCGAGCCGCAAACGCGCCAGCACCCGCTGAGCCTCCCGGAGCGCATCGCCGTACTGCGGCGCGCACCCTATGACAAGCGCTATGTCATGCTCGTCGTGTTTCACCTGTTCCAGGCCTTCGGCTACTACGGCTTCGGCACGCTTGCCGGGGTCGTCGTGAAGAGCCGCGGCATCGACGTGACGGGCAGCACGCTGTTCGTCGCCCTCTCGTTCCTCGGCTACCCGATCGGCTCGCTGCTCTCAGTGCCCCTGCTCAACTGGATCGAGCGCCGCACGCTCGTGATCGCCTCGCTGATCTCCATCGGCATTTTTGGCCTTGGCTTCGCGTACTCGGCTCAGGCCGCGCTGATCGTTTGCTTCGGCGTGCTGACGAACTGCGCATCGAATGTGTTCAGCAACGCTTACCACGTGTACCAGGCCGAGATTTTCCCCGCCAGCGTGCGCTCGACAGCGATCGGCAGCACCTATTCGCTCTCGCGCATCATGAGCAGCGCCCTGCCCTTCATCTTGCTGCCGGTACTCACGCAGCACGGCCCGATCGCGATGTTCGGCGTGATCTCCGCCGCGCTGACCATCGTCGCGGTGACCCTGCGTGCGCTCGGTCCCCTCACCACGCGGCGCAGCCAGGACGAGATCAATCCGGTCTGACCCGCCGATGCCTCGAGCGTCCCTCGATCATGGGGGCGGCTGCCGCGTCGTGCGGGGCGCCCCGATTTTCATTGCGCCGCGCGCGCCGACATGTAGTCGAACAGACTCACGATGTCCGAGCTTGGCGCGCTATCCGCCTTCATGCCGATCCAGAGCGTGCGCCACGCCCACGCGTCCGCCAGCTTCACCTTGACGACCCCGGCTTTGCCGCGCTCGTCGCTCACCGCGTCGCGCGGCAGCACGCCGATACCCAGCCCCGCTTCGATCATGCGAAACACGCCGTCGAAGTTCGAGGCCTGGATGCGCAGCTTAAGCGATCGCTCGATGGCGAATGCCGCGTCCGTCATGCGCGCGAGCAGCGAGCTGCCATCGCTCAGGCCCACGTAGTCTTCGTCGAGCGTATCGGCGAAGCGGATCACGTCGAGTTGCGCAAAGCGATGATTGCGCGGCACGAGCAGGACGAGTTCGTCGCGCCGATAGAGGCGCCGCTCGATGCCGGGCGCGGGCACGTTGTCGGCGAACACGCCGAGGTCGGCCTTGCCTGCGCCGAGCGCCTCGACGATCTCGTGGCTCAGCCGCTCTTCGAGACTGACTTTGATGCCCGGATGCTCATTCAGGAAGCACGCGAGATCGACGGGCAGAAACTGCACGATCGCCGACGTATTCGCCCACATGCGCACGTGCCCGCGCACGCCGGCGGCGTAGTCGCTCATTTCGGTGGCCATGCGATTCACCTGATCGACCACGCGCGTTGCGTGCTCCAGCAGCGCACGCCCCGCCGGTGTGAGATCCACGCCACGCGCGCGACGGATGAACAAGGCGCAGTCGGTCACGCTTTCGAGTTCGGCAATGCGCTTGCTGACGGCCGAAAGCGTGAGCTGCCCGTGCTCGGCGGCCTTGGTGAGGCTGCCATGTTCCGCGACGAGCAGAAAGACCCGCAGCGACTGCAGATCGAAGTGAAGTGGATTGACCATGATGAAGGCGACAGAGCCGGCGCGAAAAACGATTGTCCTGCATCGCGGGCCTGGGAGGAAGTGCGGATGTGGAAATGCAGAGGCGGACCTGTAGCGATGCACGTCCGCCGCCGGCCATGCGGGCCGGCGTGCTCACCGCCGCACACTCCCCCCCGGCTCAACGGCGAAAACCGGCGAGAAGGATCAACCGGCCTGGATCGGTTCAGAAATTTCGATGAGGTTCAGATCCGGGTCGCGCACATAGACGGAGCGAATCTTCTGCGTCGCGCCCGTGCGCTCGACCGGACCTTCGACGATCGGCCAGTTCTTCTCTGCGAGATGCGCGATCACCGCATCGAGCGGTACCGCGGCGATGAAGCACAGGTCGAGCGCGCCCGGCACCGGCACATGCGCCTTGGGCTCGAACTCCGCGCCACGCACATGCAGATTGATCTTCTGGTTGCCGAAGCGAAACGCGAGCCGCCCCGCGCCGAAGGTCTCCAGTTGCATCTGCAACACTTCCGTATAGAAGTGCTTCGTGGCCTCGGGGTCCACGCAGGTCAGCACCAGATGGTCGAGGTGGTCGATCAACGCCATGCTTCGCTCCTGTCATGAGTACGCGCGTTGTGGGGGCATGCCTTGCGCCTGCTCAGGCACCGGATGCAGGTCGAGGCGGCGGCCGGCCTTAAGAATCTGGCTGGGCACATCATGACCGATCAGTCCGGGCAGCAGCGCGGCGGCGTCGAGCACGGCGGCGAGATCGACGCCGGTGTCGTAGCCGTCGAGTTCGAGCATGTGCACGAGCTCTTCCGTGCACACGTTACCGCTCGCGCCCGGCGCGTATGGACAGCCGCCGAGGCCGCCTAGCGAGGCGTCGAAGCGCACGATGCCCGCATCGAGCGCAGCAAGCGTGTTGGCCAGCGCCATGCCGCGTGTGTTGTGGAAGTGCAGCGTCAGTTCGAGCGCGCCGAACGCCTGCGCAGCGCTTTCGCACAACCTACGCACCTGCGCCGGATGCGCCATGCCGGTCGTATCGCAAAGCGTTACGCCCTGCACGCCCAGTTCTGCGAATCGCCGCATCCAGCCGAGCACGTCCTGCACGGGCACGTCGCCTTCCATCGGGCAGCCCATTGCTGTGGAGAGCGAAACATTGATCGCCACGCCCGTGCCGCGCAGCGCATCGATCACGTCGCGCAACTGCGCGAACGACTGCTCGCGCGTCATGCGCAGGTTGCTGCGATTATGGGTCTCGCTCACCGACATCACGAGATTCACTTCATTGACGTTGCACGACAGCGCGCGCTCGGCGCCGCGCACGTTCGGCACGAGCACCGTATAGACGACGCCCGGCACGCGCTCGATGCCGTGCATCACCGCCTCGGCGTCGCGCAGCGCGGGAATCGCCTTGGGCGACGTGAACGAGGTGACTTCGATCTTCGCGTAGCCGCAGGCGCTCAGGCGGTTGATCAGCGCGATCTTGTCGTCCGTGTCGATGAAGGCGGCTTCGTTCTGGAAGCCGTCGCGCGTCGCGACTTCGTTCAGATACAGCACCTTGCCCTTGAAGTTGTCCTTATTTCCGGTCGTCATCTCGCTGCTCCCCGTTCAGATCACGCCGCGAGCGCGCCATGCTTCACGCGTTGGAGCGTCCACGCCTATCGATTCCAGCACCGTGTCGGTATGCTCGCCGAGCTTCGGCGCGCTGCGCTCGATCGTGCCCGGTGTGCCGCACAGTTTGGGCACCACGCCCGGCACCTGCACCGCCGTGCCGTCGGCCAAGGTGTCGCCCACGATCATCCCGCGGGCGTGGTAATGCGGATCGGCCGCGATGTCCGCGACGTCGTAGATACGGCCCGCCGGAATGCGCGCTTCGTTGAGCGCCGCGAGCACCTCGTCGAGCGTATGCCGCGCGGTCCATTCGCCGATCGCGGCATCGATGCGCTCGACCTGCGCGACGCGCCCGTCGTTCTGCGCGAGCGCGGGATCGTTGCCGAGGTCCGGGCGGCCAATCAGTTCCATCAGGCGGCGATAGATGCTGTCGCCGTTGCCTGCGATCAGCGCGTACTTGCCGTCGCTGCAGCGGTAGGCGTTGCTCGGCGCGATGCCGGGCAGGCTGCTGCCCGCTGGCTGGCGCACGGCGCCGAACACCGAATACTCGGGCAGCAGGCTTTCCATCATGTTGAAGACCGACTCGTAGAGCGCGACGTCCACGACCTGGCCCTTGCCACCCTGCTGCTCGCGGTGCCGCAGCGCCAGCAGGATGCCGATCACGCCATGCAGCGCGGAGAGCGAATCGCCGATCGAGATGCCCACGCGCACCGGCGTGCGCCCGGGCTCCCCGCTCAGGTGACGCAGACCGCCCATCGCTTCTGCGACCACGCCAAAACCGGGCCGGTCGCGATAGGGGCCGGTCTGCCCGTAGCCCGAAACGCGCAGCATGACGAGGCTGGAATTGATCGCGCTGAGTTCGTCCCAGCCAAGGCCCCAGCCTTCGAGCGTGCCGGGACGGAAATTTTCGATCAGCACGTCGGTTTCCCGGACGAGACGGCGAATCACGTCCTGCCCTTCGGGCGTGCGCAGATCGAGCGTGATGGATTCCTTGTTGCGCGACTGGGCGGCCCACCAGACCGACGTGCCGTCGTGCAGCAGACGCCACTTGCGCAACGGATCGCCCACGCCGGGCGGCTCGACCTTGATGACGCTCGCGCCGAATTCGGCGAGCATGCGTCCAGCAAACGGACCCGCGATGAGCTGTCCGAGCTCCAGAACGCGGATTCCTTCGAGTGGTCGTGGCATGGCTTGTCTCCTGTCGACCAGAGCTGGGGCAAAGCTGTCGATCAGAGTTAGCGCTTTAGCTGTCGATCAGAGTTAGCGCTTTAGCGCTTACTCTGATCCCATGCAAAGCTCCTTACTCTGATCCCATGCAAAGCGCCTTACTCTGGGCCCATGAAAGGGGTTATTTCGGACCGTCAGCGACTGACTATGGGAGACATGATGAACCGGAGCGCACCCTTTGATAATCGATGCTTGCTCAATCTGGCTTGAGCAAATGGAAAGGCTGCGCGAATGTCTCGCGCGCTCGAGCGTTCGCGTCGCTTCGCGTGGTGCGCGGCGCTGCTGCGAACTTCCTCACCGGAAACCCCTAGGTGCCGCTCGAAACGCTGCTAGAAGAAAGTGACATCCGGCGTTCATCCTCACACCCCACGTAGCGTGGGCGAGCGATGAAGCCATGCAGGCGCTTGCGGATCAACTCGTGGAAACGTTGCGGCGTTTTGCGAACGCAAGCCGCGCAATCGGGTCAGTGCGCGTTGAGCGCGAGGCGCGGCAACCGCAGCGGGGTTGCCCGCGCCTGAATCATCAGGCCATTTCCGGCTGCCTGGCGTACCACCATTCGTCGACGGCCTGCTTCGCCGTTTGTTCGACCACGCTCAACGCCATCAGCACATCGATCTTCAGCTTGGGAATTGCAAGCTCCACGGAAGGCAGCCTGGCCGTTTCCACTTGTGCGTCGGCACCTTCCACTACCGCGCGGCACAGCCATTGCGTGTCCGTCGCGTCTGCTCTCGCATCGACTGTGACTCGAAAGCCACGATACTCGACTGCCATATACTCTCCCGAAACCTGACAAAACGTAATGCTCGCCCCGCCGGTCGGCGGTGAGGGGGCGACTATATCACCACTTTCGTGAGGCTTCAGCGACGTCCACACGAAGTCGCGAAGCAGTCGTGCAAAAACACCGCGCCCGCATTCACGCCCTGTTTTAAGGAGCGATTCTGCGGGCGCAAGAACAATCGGGTCAGTTCGGACTTCCGACTTTCAGCTCGCGAGCGTGGTGCGCAACGAAGCCTGGCGCATCGTCCGCCAGCCGACGATTGCGAGCGAAACGCCCGAGATCACGGCGGCAACCGAGACGTAATACGCGGGCGCGAGCGTATCGCCCGTCACGTGAATCAACACTTCGGCAATCGTCGGCGCGAAGCCGCCA
Organism: Paraburkholderia sp. CNPSo 3272; assembly: GCF_024206495.1. Classification (GTDB taxonomy): domain Bacteria; phylum Pseudomonadota; class Gammaproteobacteria; order Burkholderiales; family Burkholderiaceae; genus Paraburkholderia. Next base: position 195,311 of record NZ_JAMBPQ010000005.1, read on the forward strand.
AAGAGCGTCACACCCAGGCTATATGCGATGGAAAGCCCCGCCGAGCGCACGCGCACCGGAAAGATCTCCGACATCAGCGCTGGCATCGGGCCCGAATAGGCGGCCTTGAAGATGCCCGCCGCGCCCTGGAGCACGAGCAGCCAGCCGAGCGTGGGATGCCGCTGCAGCAGCGCGAACATGGGATACGTGAGCGCCGCGAGCAGGATCGATGTGGTCAGCATGATGCGAATACGGCCGATGCGGTCCGAGAGCGCGCCCATCACCGGCGAAAGCGCGAACTGCAGGCCGCCGTTGAGCACGACCACGCCGAACGAGGTCGCCGCCGCCATGTGGAGCTGCTTCACCGCGTACATCGGCATGTAGAGCTGAAGGATGTACACGCCGACGGTGGACTGCGCAACGATGCCCACCGCGAGCACCAGGTTCACCCATTGGCACCCCAGCCCCGGCTCATTCGTTGCGCGCGCATCTTGTTCGCTGTGCGCTCGCTGGTTCGCGACGAATTCTGGCGTCTCGTCCAGATGCGAGCGGATGTACCAGCCCACGGGCCCGAGCACGAGCCCGAAAAAGAACGGCACGCGCCAGCCCCATGCTTGCAATTGCTCGGGCGGCAGCCACCATGCGAGCACGCCGCCAAACGACGCCGCGAGAATCGCCGCCGCGCCCTGGCTCGCGAACTGCCAGCTTGCGTAGTAGCCGCGCTTCGCGGAGCTGTGCTCGACCATGAACGCCGTCGCGCTGCCGAATTCGCCGCCCACCGCGAAGCCCTGCACAAGGCGCGCGAGCAGGATCAGGAGCGGCGCGGCGATGCCGATCGACGCATACGGAGGCATGACGGCCATCGCGAGCGTGCCCGCCATCATGAGCGCAATGGCGAGCGTGAGGGCGCCCTTGCGTCCCTTGCGGTCGCCGTAGACGCCCAGCACGATCGCGCCGAGCGGCCGCATGAGAAAAGAGATGCCGAACGTGCCGACCGCCAGCAGCGTGGACAGCCATTCGTCGTGCATGGGAAAGAACTGCTTCGCGATGATGGGCGCGAAGTAGCCGTAGACGAGAAAGTCGAACCACTCCAGCGCATTGCCGATCGACGAGGAGAACACGATGCGGCGCACCATGCCGCGGCTCAGTGGCGCGCCCGTTACCGACGACCCGGTCTCCATGTCAGTCTCCTCCGTTTTTATTCGGTCTACTCATTGTTCGTCGTGAACCGCGAGCGGGGCATTCCCGCTCGCGGCAAACGCTGCTTGCCGCCTAGAAGCCCGCGGCGAGCCCGTCGCGGCGCGCGTCGCTCGCGGCCACATAACCGCGCTCGGGGTCGTTGCGATCGAGCTTCCAGATGAACTGACCCGACCCGAAGTCCATGTACGGATCGTCGATTCCCTTGATCTCGTGGCCGAGCCCTTGCAGCGCGCGCGCAGTCTGCGGATTGAAGGTCGATTCGATATCGAGCGTGAAGTCGCGGTTGACCTTCCAGCGCGGCGCATCGCACGCGGCCTGCGGCTGCTGGCCGTAGTCGAGCATGCGTACAACCGACTGCAGATGCCCTTGCGGCTGCATGTCGCCGCCCATCACCCCAAAGCTCATCACCGCTTCCTGGCGGCCGTCCACCTGCTGCGTGAGGAACGCCGGAATGATCGTGTGGAACGGGCGCTTGCCGCCTGCCACGACGTTCGGCGATGCCGGGTCCATCGAAAAGCCGCAGCCGCGGTTCTGCAGTGCGATGCCCGTGCCCGGCACGACCACGCCCGAACCGAAGCCCATGTAGTTCGACTGGATGAAGCTCACCATCATGCCGCGCTCGTCCACGGCGGAAAGGTAGATCGTGCCGCCCGAACGCGGCATGCCGAAGTCGAACTGCGTGGCCCGCTTCGGATCGATCAGCTTCGCGCGTTCTTTCAGGTAGGCGTCGTCGAGCATCTGCTCGGGCGTGACTTCCATCGAACGCGGATCGGCCACGTAGCGATAGACGTCCGCGAACGCGAGCTTCATGGCCTCGATCTGCAAATGCTGCGATTCGAGGCTGTCGAGCGCGAGCGAGCCGATGTCGAATTGCTCGAGAATGCCGAGCGCGATCAGCGCAGCGATGCCCTGCCCGTTGGGCGGAATCTCGTGGACCGTGTAGCCGCGATAGTTCTTGCCGATCGGCTCGACCCATTCCGGGCGATAGTTGCGCAGGTCGTCCAGCGTGAGCGCCCCGCCGCCTTCGCGCGCAAACGCAGCGATGCGCTCGGCGAGTTCGCCTTCGTAATAGTCGCGCGGACCGCGTTCCGCGAGGCGCCGCAGCGTGGCGGCGTGGCCGGGAAAGCACACGCGCTCGCTCACTTCGGGCGCGCGGCCGCGCGGCATGAACGTATCGGCAAAGCCCGGCTGATTGTGCAACTCGGGAATTGCCGCCTGCCACTTGCGCGTGACGATGGTCGCCACCGCATGGCCGCGCTCCGCGATTTCGATGGCCGGCTCCATGAGGTCCGCGAACGGCAGCTTGCCGAACTTCGCATGCAGCGCTTCCCAGCCCGCGATCACGCCCGGCACGGTCACCGTGTCCCAGCCGCGTTTGGGCTGCTTCGCGAGACCGTTTTCCTCGCCGTACTTGCGGCGAAAATAATCGACGCTCCACCCCGCCGGCGCATTGCCCGACGCGTTCAGGCCGTGCAGCTTCGCGCCGTCCCACACGAGCGCGAAGCAGTCGCTGCCGAGGCCGTTCGACACCGGCTCGACCACGGTGATGGCGGCTGCGGCGGCAATGGCGGCGTCGACGGCATTCCCGCCTTTCCAGAGCATGCGCAGCCCGGCCTGGGCGGCAAGCGGATGCGACGTCGAAACGATATTGCGGGCGAACACCGGCAGGCGCGGCGTCGGATAGGGGTTTTGCCAGTTGAAGCGCGTCATGGAAATTCGGATTCCGGTAATGAACTAAAGCAGCGTCGCGCGCACCACCACCCTCAGTGGTGATCACGCACGGCTCATGCCGATCTATCGATTATCTTGAAGGATCAAGCGAAAAAATATTAATATTTTATTATCGACACTTAAGTTTTATTTACATGCTAACCCTACGTATGCTCCGCACCTTGCAGGCCGTCGCACGCAGCGGGTCGTTCGCCACGGCGGCGGAAAAAACGGCGCTCACCCAGGCCGCCGTGAGCCTGCAGATGCGCGGGCTCGAAGAGGCGCTCGGCCGGCAGATCTTCGACCGCCGCGCGCGCCAGGTCGCGCTCACGCGCGAAGGCCGCGAAATCTGCGCGAAGGTCGAGCACATTCTCGCGCTGATCGACGAGCTGCCCGCCAGCGCCGGCGATACGATGCGCGGCTCGATCATCATCGGCGCGGTGGTGTCGGTGATCGGCGCGCTGTCGCTGGCCGTCGCGCATCTGAAAACGGGCCATCCGGAACTCGAAGTGCGCCTCACGTCGGCGCGCTCGAACGAACTGGCGCGCATGGTGGAAGACGGCGACGTGGATCTCGCCGTGGTAGTTGGCAGTGCAGATGGTTCGCTTCACGAGTCGCTCGCGTGGACGCCGCTCTACGAAGAGCCTTTGATGCTCGTGACGAGCCGCGCGACGCCCGGCGACGACGCGCGCCGCATCCTGCGCGAGCGCGGCTTTCTGCGCTTCGACCGGCGCGTGCCGACGGGCGTCGTGATCGACCGCGCACTTGGCGAGCTAGGCATCGAACCGCTCGAATATCTGGAGCTGAACTCGATCGAAACGATCGTCTCGCTGGTGCGCAACGACGTGGGCGTGAGTGTGTTGCCAGTCCTGCAAGGCGGCAAATGGCAGAGCGATCCGAATTTGCGGCTTGTGTCGCTGCCCGGGCGGCCATTCATCCGCACGGTGGGGATGATTCACCGGAAAGCGCACAAGCAGACGTTGCTCACACAAACGATTGCAGACATGCTGCGTCGGTGACAGAACGCGTGACTGCCATGTTTGCGGGCCAGGTGTTTGCACAGACCGCCGCACCGGCAAGCACGCAAGGAAGGGCAGCCCGCCGCCACGGTGACGCATAACGACCCGATCGTTCGCAAGCGAATGGAAGTTCGCGAGGCCAACCGGCAACCGCGCGCCCGCACAGCGGAAGCGCGCCACACCTTCCGGCAGGAAGCACGTGACGCCCGGGCCGAGCGCAACCAGTCGGCGCAAGACTCGCGCGCCCGCGCGCAAGCGGCGCGAAATGCAGGGCTTCGTCGCGACAGATGCAACCGGCGGATTTACGACCGCCGCCGGAATACGGGGCCACGCGACTGACGCGACAAACAGGCGCGCGATTTTCACGGTGCGGGCCGCGTCTTCTGCGTGTCACCGGCAGCGACGAGATCGTTGCCGACAAGTTCGAGCTTCAGCGGGTCATCAGGTGATAGTTGCTTCTTCGCGAACACACGGCGCCAGCTTGTACTGCCCGTCGCGTCACGGAAGAATGCCACCACGGCAACGTACTCGGCATCGGGCTTCATGGGCTGCGTGACATTTACCGCCCCTCCCGGGGCGACGACGACGCTGGCCATATCCTGGAGATCCTGGGCCAGCACCGAACGGTCATCATTCAGGAGGTCGTCGTACGATGCGGCGTCAAACCCCTTGCGGTCCTTGAGCTGATAGATGCGCACAGCAACCGAGAACGGCTGGTTGCCCGAGGTACTGTTCAGCGATGACCGAGCGCTGAGGTCCACGTTGAGCGTCTTGACCGTCTTGTGAAACACCGCGTTGTACGCACTCGCCGTGCCGTCCGACACGGATTGCCACGCGCCACACGCAGACAGGATGAGGCACAGGCCCGCTGTGGCCACTACAGGAAATATGCGCACGGTTCCTCCGTGATTTACGGGTTCAGACCGTCGCAGCGGTCCGGATGCCGAACGTGCTTGCGATAACGAAGAGTACTGTTCATACGGTGGCCCCTTCCCCAGTTCCAGCCAGTGCGTCTTGCGCAACCTCGGCGTTCAGAGACCCTCTACTGTCTTGTGACGCAGAGGCGACTGTCTGCTCGTGGCTATTCCGGTACACGTTCCGATAACGCAGGTAGCCACCGGTAATGTCCTGCGGCTCCATATTCGTCGGAAGCCGGAATCCCGCGCGCGAGTCGTGCAAATAGTGATTGAATAGCTCCTGCACACCTTTTGGGACGTCGGCACTTTCGGTAACGGCCGAAAAGAGCTCACGGGTGTCGCCGCTTGTCGGACGATGTTCCCATGCATACATTAACGCTGTGACGGGCGAGAGCAAACCTAGCATGGCTTCGGTACTTACCGTTTTAAGCGGAGATTGCAGGCTGGTACGAATGGCATTTACCTGCTCGACCAGATCCTCCTGTGGTTCCCGCAGCTGGTTCTTGTCAAGGTTTGTTGCCGCCGAAAAGAAGTCGCGGTTTTGCAGATCGACTTTCGTCGGCAATGCCTTGCGCCACCGCAGGTACTGACGCGTGTGCTGATGAATCATGTCCAGTACACCGTCCTTGCCTGATGCGTTCGATTTAATGTTGGAATCGCTCCAGTACGAATTATAAGCTTCAAGCAATTCGGTTGGTATATCAAACTGATTTTTTAGGGCGGCGAATTCTTGACTGTTGATTTCTTCCCGGGATCTCAATGGGACCCCGGCTTTGAGCGCTTCGTAGTACATGTCGTTTAATGGAATCTGGGACAGCTGCCCGGATTTTCCCTGTTCCGTCGGAAGGTATCCGCCACCCACATCCGAGTGCATCCCAGGGTATGCCACCTGATGCACGTTGTCCGCCATTTCCAGAGGAAAGCACGCACGCGCTGCTCGTGCAGTGCAACGAAGTGGACACACTTTTCCACAGTTGCAGGAATGGATTGTGTGCCTTCGGCCCATGACATATGGCCGTTCACACCGGGTATCATGTTTGGGACACCTACTGAGGCGACGGTATCGAAAAGACCCATGAAATATATACGCAACGGAACGCCTGCAAGCGTGTGAATCCCGCCGTCATCCTGCTTGAGCAATTCACTCAACCAGTTCGTAAATGCGCGAGCTTCCGCAGAGCCTCGAGAGAAGCCGAACACCGCGACGTTGACGGAGGTAACCTTGCGTTTGCACTGATCGCTTGTAAGGACTGCCCTGAGCTTTTCTTCCCATTTGCGAAAATCCGCAATGCGGCGTTGATTTTCCAGAGCCATGTTCGCCAGCGTCTGCCCCATTTTTGCCCCCACACCAACAGCAATAGAGGTGGGCAGCGCTTGCTGCATAATTGCGCTCGAGTCGGAGCTTGAACTAGAACTGATCGAATTAACGAGTTTCTTTGCTACGTCATCGGTGAGTAGCACATGGCCTTCTGTGGCATACGAGTGTATCGAGTTGAATATTCGTGTGATGCTCCAATTAATACGGTCCGCACCCATGTAGCCGGCACCCATCCCAAGCGTATTTCCGCTCTGATTATTGTCGCCGATATCCTTCATTGGCGTGCCGACACCGGTGATGTACCAAGGAAATAATCCTGTCCGCGCATCAGGAATTGCGGCATTGAAAAGCCGGGCAACATTGCTGTGCTTGTTGCGAGCCCGTTGATCGCCAGACGTCTTCGGTTCAGTCCAGTCTTGGTTGTTACCAGTGCCGTCGAAGAAAATGGTGGCGTACACTTGCCCTTGGCAATGCCCGGCCTCCTGCTTGTGTACGCAATCCATTGCGGCGGCTCTCTGCGTCATTTCGCGCGGGGAAAGCTTGCGATAGCCGTCCGCCGGGAGAGGATCCGGGATCGTGAGCGTGTAAGACATATTCTGCGTCCGTGTTATTGGATTTACATTTTGGCTTCGTCACCCTTTAACGGGTATTCTGGATTGGTTGTCAGAACAAGATCCGTAACGAAAACCTTGATCTCGCCGCTCCGTAGGAAGTGCACTGCGAAGACTCCTGTATCTTTAGGGCGGAAAGGAGGAACAGTAACCGTCCTGCTTTGGGGATTTTTGTCGTAGTTGTCCGTCCAACGCACTGTCACTGTCATACCCGGTGTATATTTCGCGTGCACGGAAACACAGCATGCAAAGCCTCCCTGTTCATGCTTGGCTAGAAACGACCCTGCTTCACTATTCACGGAGAAGCTACCGATCGAGTGATCTGTATGGTTGTAGCCCACGACGTCGAGTCCCATCGTGTCATCGGTAGCCGCATTGCGATGAATAAGAAGAGCACTCGACAATGCGAGTATCTCAATACATGCAAGGATCTTTATCAAGCGATACATGTTGGGATCCTTCTTATTCTTTATTGATTTAGCGAGTTGTATCGACCGAGATTGATCGCTACCGTTTGGTTGGCCGCTGGCGTGAGCAATGCAGTCCAGGCGAGGCGCGGCCGATGCACGCCGGATGGCGCGGCGCCGCCTGTCAGGGAAAGAATGGGCGCGGAAGATGAGGGAATCTCCATGCGCAGCACTGCGTCCGCCTTGTCGCCGAGATAAAGGCCCACCAGACGCATCAGATCCTCATGGACCACCGCGCCCGGTAGCAATGCGTGCACTTGCGCGGTGTCGAGCGGCCGGATCGTTACGAGGATTGCGTGCGAGCGGTCCAGCACACGCGAGCCCAGCACATGGCCATCACCGAGACCGCTCACGGGGGGGCCGTTGGCCCGGCGGCCACGCGGCCTCGCGGTCAGCCCCTGCTGCTGCCCGGCTGGCGTCCACTGCGGGTAGAACTCGCGCACCGTGACACTTGCCCCATCAAGCAGGTGGCTCACGACGCTCTTCACCCCTTCGGCGGGGCGCGTGCGCTGCATGAAGAGTCCCACCAAAGCCAGAAGCCGCGACGGTGCCAGGCCGGATTTGCCGGCCGGATCGCCAATACCCATTCCGGCGAGAGACAGGAGGTACTTCGAGATCTCATCAGTACCGCCCGGGCGGAAATTAACCGGGTAGTGGTACTTGAGCCAGGCGCGGTAGAGCAGCGTGACGATGCGATGGTTGAAGATGTCGAGAAAGGCAGTCACCTTCTCGTACCCTTCCTTGCGCAGCACGATGTCATCGATCAGATGCGGCGGCATGGCCGCATCCACGCCATAGAGGCCAAGGAAAGTCGTCTGCACTGACGGCGGTGCATCCTCATCTTCCTCATCGAAAGTTACGCCCGCAACTTCGGACCCTGGGAACCCCACCCTCGCACGAGGCTGGAAGCGCACGGGCTCATGCTCCGGTGTGTCCTGCGTACCGAAGCCGGGTTTATCGGGCGTTTGCAGTTCGAGCAGACGCAGCAGCTGGAACACATTCATCTGCGGTGCAGCAGACAGAAGCGCGCGGACAAACGGCGCGAACTTTGGCCGACGGATCCGCATGACATCCATCGCGCTCATAGCGGCGACCTGTCCGACTTGCTCGCGGGCCACTCGATGCGCTCGTGGTTGGGGAGGCTGACGACCACGAGCTGCGTGAAGTGATTCACGTCAGCATAGAGTTCGAAAAAGCGATGCAGCATCTCGCCGAAGAGCATCATGTCGCCCTCGCCGGCAAACGCGCGGCTGTCGAGCGTCACCTCGATCTGCGTGCCCCGCTCTACCGCGCCCTGCATGACCTTACGCAGGCCCTTGCGGGCGACCTTCTGGATCCCGTCGAGGCGTCGACGGTTCATCTCGCCGTTGGTCCAGTCGTACAGCGCGAGTGTGCCGCGCAGGATTTCCGCATCGAGCTGCGACAGGTAGTTCGGGGCGAGATGGGAAAGAATGCGCCATTGATAACGGTCGCCCTTCGGCGGATGCAGTGGCAACGTGGGCGACACGAGATTGCGAACGTGTGTGACGTTCGAGATCCCCTTGCCCATCTCGTTGATGCCGGCTTCACGCAGGCTCTTGCGGGGAAGCATGCCGTTCGTGCCCGTGACGCGCAGCGACAGCGTTTCGCGCGGCAGCGCCTCGGCGTTCTCCCACGCCTGGCCGCCCAGCACCAGGCACGTCTCGTAGAGCCCCTTCACGCCCTGCTGAACGCGCGTATGGTAGTAGCGCTCAGGCGCCTCGTGCCGGAGCATGCCGCCTCGGTGCTTGAAACTCGAGAACGGCACGTAATCGACGCGGTCACCGGTCAGGTGATCATGCGCGTCGACCGCATCAACGGAGTACGTTTCGACGTGCTCGCCGTGGCGCAACCGTGGCCGCACGACATAGGACGTCGCGTGATGGTCAACGCGGATCGGCTCCGCGTCCATGCGGAACAGGTTGATGATCGGCGTGCAGAACAACCGGATGTTCTTTTCCGAGAAACGCAGATCGGACGGATAGGTCTTGTTTAGCACCACCTCGACTTCGAACTCGGTCACGCTCGGGGCGAGCGCGGCGAGATCGATGCCGTGGAGGTCAATGAAAAGGAACTTCTCGGGGAAGCTGAAATATTCGAGGAGCAGCTGATAGCCGCCAAAGGAATTATCAGCTTTTGGCCACAAGCGCTCATCGGCCCCGAATCCAGCCGTCGCGAAGTACGCGTCAGGCAGCGAACGCGGTGCGCCATCGCGCACGGAAGGAAGGCGCAACAGGATGTCGTCGACATGACGGGTCAGCGCCAGATGCAGGGCCGTGGCCACCGGCCGGTCGGCGTTCAGATAGAGTCGTAGATGCGGAACGCTGAGCGTGTTCTGTCGCGACTGGGCTTCGATCTGGAACGTCAGACGAATGGTCGAACGCCCGTCTTCCCGCATGCCGGCACTGGCCGACCTCAGCTGCAGCGGAAGCAGGTCCACTGGCCATGTCGTGCGGTAGGTGCAGCGGGTGCCTTCCGGGCCGATCGGATCGGAACGCACCTCGATGTCTGCCGGGATCGTCTCGCGCTTCTGCAGCGTGCCAAAGTCGGGGACGAGCTCGAGGATGGAGAGCGAAGGGAGCGTGCGCAGATAGTGTGGCCAGAGCAGACTCACCAGTGCCTCGGTGATCTCCGGTAGTTCGTCATCGAGTTTCTGGCGCAGGCGCCCGACCAAAAACGCAAAGCCCTCGAACAGTCGTTCGACGTAGGGGTCGCGCTCGCCCACGCGATCGAGATTGAGCATCCGTGCGCGGTCCGGATTGGCTTTCGCGAACTCCCGACCGGCTTCGGTCAGATAGCGCATCTCGGATTCGTAATAGCGCAGCGTGGAATCGTCGTCCATGCAATTTTTCCTGGGTATCTTTTTTACAGAACGGCGATGGCCCGAGCGGGATCGAGCACGGTCATTTCATGGCCGAGCTTTTCGATCTGGCGGGTGATGGCCGGTTTGTCGGCATCCTTGCGGTTCATGGATGCCTTGAGCGTCTTGAGCAGGTGGTGCTTGACCTCGAATGTCAGCGATGGCTCCCATCCGGCGAGCCGGAACTGTGGGCCACCGGCGTCCAGTCCGACCAGCAGGCGAAGGCAGATATCCGGTCGGCTGGCGTTGTCTGCGACGCGCGCCATGACCCAGCGCTGCAGGTAGCGCTGGCGATCCGTGCGGATTCCGGGCAACCCGTCAATCCACGCAAAGGCCGCTTCAATGCCTTGTGACTGTGCAAGCTCGCGCGCCTGTGTTTCCATTTCCTGCCAGTTCGCCACAGCGCCATCTCCGTCGTCGGTCGACACCGGCAACGCGGCGAGCGCTTCCCCCTGGTCAAGATTGCGCACGACCGCATTACTTGCGATCCATTCGAGCGTCGCATCGTCGGCGAATGGCGTGCCGTCATTGAATGCGAGCCGCTGGATGCCTGGCATGCGCTCGAGAAAGAGTGCGAAGTCGGTCTTGAGGATGTCCCGCCATTCCGTGTATGGCGACCCCGCGTGGTCGAGCGCCACGTGCTGGTAGTACTGCAGGTCCGGCCAAAGGTGGTTGACGCCCTCCATATAGGCGCCTTCCACTCGCTCGAGCAGTTCTGGCCACTGCTTCTGCAGGACGAGGCGTTTGAACTGCTGGCGCAACTCGGCGCGTGTTGGTGAGAGACGCGTGTGCCCCTTCGGATCGGCCGGTGGCACCTCATGAACGGTGTCCCAGCGCATGCAGCGCACGAGACGCGCAGCCGGCAGATAGCCATGCTCCTCATCGCGCAGACATTTCGCGAGCACGCGGGTGTACTCGAGCGCGTCGCGCGTCGAGGCGATAGTCGTGACGCCAGTGGAGAGCGAGCCCGATCCGCCCGGCATTGCCGTCAAACTTTCCGGCACCGGTCGCACTACGTCTTCGCCGCCATCAAAACGGGAAACGAGCGCCTGGAGGTTCGGCCGGGCCGTCTCCGGCCATTCTGCGGTTTTGCCGATCAGCAGGTTCAGCGCCGCCATGGCCCGCTCGAGCTCCGCGGGCGCGAACTCGCCGTGGCAGTCGAGCTGCTCCAGTATGCGTGCTGTCGCGACCCATTCGATTGCCGAGCGCTTTGCTTCGTCGCGGCCCGGAAGCAGCGCGTGTCCAAAGCGGTCGACGAGTGCTGCGATGAGTTCGAGTCCATCGGCAAGACCTGCGGTGCCGTCCTGGCGAACCCGTGCGAACACGTAATAGGCCGCAAGGCGCAGATCCTTGCCGACCTCGCAGATCATTTGCTGGCAGTTCTGGACGATCAGCGTGTCGTCGATTTCGGAAAGCTTGCCGATCTCTTCCTTGACCGCAATGAAGGCGTCGTCGTATCCGGGGTCCCGGCCCACTACCTTGCCGTCCGCGGACGGCAGGGGCTTGAGCCACGCTTCCCACGCACTGAACCGCTCGCGAGCGAGATCGTCCGGGTTACGCGCGCCGAAGAGCTGCTTGATGAAATTGGCGAACATGCTCATTCGTTTGTCTATTCGTTATCGGGCACTGCGCCGTGGGGAAGTGAAATCGCTGCGCGGCGGGCGGCTGCGACCGCCGATGTGGGCAGGGGCGGCGGCCCCGCGTTCTTCATCGCACCCGCGCCCGGCGCGGCCGCCGGCGCAAAAATTCTCGTAGGCATCGAGAAGCCGCGCAGGGCAAGCAACTCCAGCGGGCCCCTGCCCGCATCGGTGCGCATCACATAGGTGAGCGGGTGCGTCACGTTCTTCGGCACCGCAGTCTCAGGCGCCTTTGTCGTCAGCGTCGTTGGGTCGCTCGCCATCGTGGGCGCCGAGGCGGCGGCGGCACTCGATGCAACGGCTGCGGCCGCCACGGTGGTGGGCACCGGTCCGGGTGTAGCGATCCACGTCAGCTTGTATCGCGTATCCGAGAGCGGTTCGACGCTGGCCGACGCCAGCATACGCACGAACGCCCAGCGGCCCTGCTTTTCATAGCCCTTGTTGAGTCCCGACTGCACGGTCTGCCACTCGAGGCGCGTACCGGTCACGAGCAGGACGTTACCCGGCCACACGAACGCTTGCCAGCGATCGGCGGAGTTCAGGTATTTCATCGTCTGCCCATCGACGGTGAGCTGCGTTTCCGTTACATCGGCGCTGGGTTGCGGCATTAGATCGAAACGGTACTGTGCGGCGCCTGAGGCCAGCATGTGAGAGGCAATACCCTGCAGCACGTTGATCGCCTTCAGGAATGCCGGATCGAACCGTAGACCCGCACCTGCACTGCCAGGCACCCAGTGATCACCGTGCAGTTCGAGCGCACCGGCGAGCTGCTGGTTGATGAACGCGGGTACGAGGCCGGTCTGATCGCGCAGGAACCGCACGAGCTCCGGAAAGGATGCGTCGTCATCGCTTGATGCGAACGGATAGCGGCCCTGGAAGGCGCGCGCCCACGGCTCGACAATGCTTTGGCGCCATGCGTCGTTCAGGCTCTCCTGAGCTGGTTGCATGACCGCCTGCATCGCCTGGTCGACAGGACGCAGGAAAAGCGAATCCCCCAGCCCGGACCACTGCTCACCGAGGCTCGCTGCAACGAGGCTGGCATAGATGCGGGTGTCCGACAGTTCGGAACTCTTGCCTTGGAACTGCGCCTGTGCGAGCCGCTTCGCCTGATCATCCATGCTGCCGCTGTTGGTCATGGCCTCGATCTTCAGTCGCAGCGTCGTAATGGCGTCGAGGTAGCGCTGCAGGCTGATGTTCGAGTCAACAGCTTTCCCCTGCGGCTGGGCTGCGCTCACGAGACGCAGGAGCGGCCCGAAGGCGGCGTCCAGGGGCGCAGCCGGGATGACGGCCCGCGCTGCGCCTTCGACGGCACCCGCATATGCATGGTTGCCGATCAAGTTCTGGGCCTTTGCGACAAGGGTGTCAGACAGCGACGCGATGTTCTCCCCCGCGCGTCCCTGATACTCAAGTGCCTTCATCAGCGCGATCATGGGGGACTGGCGAGAATCAGCGAACAGCCGCAGTTGTTCGGCGATCGCGGGCAACGTGGGCGCGCTTACCCACTGGATCGAATTGGCGAACGCCTGCCACTGTCTGCCGTATGCGTCGAAATACATGTCGCGCAGCGCATTGCGAAGCTCATCGACCGACTGCGCTGGCTGTGTAATTGCAGATGCGTTCAACACCCAGTCGGTCGTCACGTTCTGGCGTTGGGCAGCATCGTCGATGGCTTGCGAAATCTGGCCATCCCATGCCTGCCGTGTGTAGACGCCCGGCGCTATGGCGCCCGTGCGGAATAGCCCGCGCGCATCGGTCCCGGCCAGCAGCGTGGCCAGCGTCTGATCGCCGTACTTCCCGGTCGCCGCATCAATAATCGAGTGATAGATCGTATCCGTCGAGTTGCTCGTGCCGATCAGCGCGAGCAGCACCTGTCGCGTGTTGTTCACGAGATCAGTGCGGGGCTGGATCGCCCATTCAGGGTGTGCCGGGAGATGCTGTGCAAAGAACAGGAAAAACTGATGAGCCAAGTCCTGTCGTTCGCCAACGGTCAGGCTGGCGTTCGTGATCCAGCTCCACGTCAGCTCGGGCTCCATCACCTTCGCGTCGGCGCGCTTCGGTTCTGCCAGCATCAGGTAGGTGCGAAGGGTCTTGTGCCCGGCGAGCGCCTGCTCGCTCGTTGCCTCGTCCGAAACATCCGTACGCATGGCGGCCACATTTCCCAACGAGGATTCGAGTCCCTGCTGCGTTGGTGAGACGAGGAGACGTCGACTTGCAGGGGTGTAGGCCTGCCAAAGCCCCGCAAGAATCGCCTTGTCGCGGTTCAGGCCGAAGCGCGAATACCACGGCGCGCCAGTCGACGCGCGATATTCGAAGCGCTCGATGTCGTGCTGGACATCGAGTAGTGCGTGCAGCCCTGAGCGGCGATCGGGCGCCGACGCCTGTTGTCGAGCCAGCTGGTTCGCATAGATGAGTTCACGCGTATTGGATGCGCCAGAGGCGAACATGCCGGCAATCCAGACGCAGCCGAGAACGGTGATCACGGAGGCGCATATAGAGCTAGGGTGCCAGCCTGTGCGGCGGCCACCGATTTTGATACTGCGCTTGCCGATTTCACTCCAGAGGCTGGGCAACCGATGTGCCTCTGGATCTGCAGTCACTTGCCCTGCAGCCGCGGGCAAAAACCACAAACCGCGAATGTTCAGTGAACATCGGATTGAAGTCGACAACGCCTCAATGAAATCGGTTAGCGCCTTTCGACGGTGTTCAATCTGAACTGACAGTCCGGCGAGGTAGCGGAGTCGCCGGTCTTCGGCAAGGCGCCTGGTCCCGGCAACAGCCAGTTTTTCGCTCAGCGTCCGTAGAGCGTCTGCAGTGGTGCCGTCATGTTTCCTTGGAAGGATGCAACCGATCGGGTCGAGCGCTTCTTTGTCCAGCGCCTTGATACCTGAATCCGCGACCAGGTATACGGGTGCTGAAAAGCGCAGCATGCGGGAGATGCCAAAAAATAATGATCCAAGCGATGCCGTACGGCGCGCCAACGCAGACGGATCGTTCCTGCCGTCGATGACGAACGCAATGGCGTCGACAGGCCTGCGTCCGCGAAGTTTGCGCAGCTTGAGTAGCCAAGCTTCGTCGGGCAAACCACTCTTGTTTCGCGGTGCCCATAAAAGAACAACATCATTGGTCGAACACCACTGCTTTCTGGCAAGGACCGGCAACTGGTTCGTGACGAGCCGGTCATCACCTGAAACGAGCACCCACGGCAAAAAATAACGCCAGCGCCAGCCATAGCGGGTACGCAACTCCTGTTCGAGTTCCAGCTCCCAATCCCCATTTTCCGTCGACACCAAGCGAGCAGCCGCATCGCGAGAATATCGGTCCGCGTTCCTCGTCGGTGCGAGCTTGGCAAACAGTCTCCAGGCCCATGCAAGTGCACTTTGAATCAGGAGTAAAACTGCACCAGCAAGCAGTACAGCAAGCACACGAACCGTCGGCGATGAATTGATCGAGTCACCCTTAAACAGGGCGGTCGCAGCCAGCCCGATTGTCATTGTTCCAACGACGATCCAGTACCCCAATACCTTCTTGTTCTTCATCCAGTCTGTTCCGCTTGATTTGTTTGCTCCGCCGGTCGAACCATAGCCATGCGAATAGTGCCCTGTCGGGTGCAGACAAGCTGCGGCGTTCCGGCCTCGCTCGCCTGTTCTGCTGCGAGTGCAATAGCGAGCCAACTTGCAGCTTCACCGGTGTTCCCCAACGCCGCATCTATGTCGTGGAACCCTGTCGGCTCATCTGCTTCCACCAACGCAAGTTCAAGATCAGACGCCGCTTTTGACAGAACGTCATCGTCCCCCTCGGAGAGACCCGCTTGCCACATATCAAGAACTTCCCTCGCCTCAGTGTTCCCCCAAAGCAGGCTCTTAGACACTTCGTCGACTGTCAGCTCTTCCTGCACGTCCACTGGTCTGTGCAGCTTCGCGATCACATCCAGATGCATACGCTCAGCAAGTGGTGACCACGCCATCAGCACCGCAACAGCGGCTTCTGAATCGTTTGGCGAAGCGTCACCAGAGGCTTGCACTGCAATGAAAAGTGCGAACCTCTCCAGCGAAGGGCCGCCGTGAATATCGAGCCATTCGTCGATGGCCATCAATCCGTCTTCCTTCGTGAGGCGAAGCGGCTCCGCCAAAGTGATCCCGATTGCCTTTGTGCACGCCCGCCAGGCCTCCTGGACTTCTTCACCACTCAAAGTCTCAGGTACCTGCAGATACACGTCGAGCAGCATATTTGACGGCACCCGCTGGATCACACTGTGAACACCTCGCATTACTTCGAATAGACACAACTGAAACCGTGCGAAGCCATCCGTACCATCAAGAATATCGAGGTGAGTGCGCCGCAGTGTTATCCCTGTTGTCGGCGATTGTTGCGATCGGAGTGCCCGCTCGCAACCCGCGATACGTGCGCCGACGTTCCCGCTTCCCATAGCCGTCAGGTAAGCCAGTCCTAGAACCGCAAGCGGCTCTTGGCCGAACCTGATCGCCTTCGCTCGATCTGCTGCATCCGTTTCCTCGTCCGCCTCATGCAACGAAACTTGCTGCCCGTAGAATAGCCACCTGAGGCCAAAAACGAAGCCGGCAGACATCAAAGGAAGAACAAACGTCCGGACCCAAAACCACGGATCTGAAGTCGACTTCCCATGGGACCACGTCGCAATCGACAATGCCATTCCTAGCGCGGCGAGCAGCACACCGACACCTCCCCAAATAAATACATTGGGTGGTGCCGGCGGCGTCTGGTCGTCGCGCGATGGGGGAAGCTCAACCGGCATCTTCAGCCCAAACTAGATATCAGACGACAGCCGCACATCGCGTGATGGCCATCCCTCGTAAGTGGGATTCCATTGTCGTTTGCCTTGATATCCCCTTCCGTTATCAGATTGGGACGGACATCAGGATGCTTCGGGCATGTGACTTCATCGCCCTTTCTCGCCACGAATCGACCGCGCATGCGTACCTTCTTTGACGCAGTGATCACTTTCCCGCCATGATCAGTGCTATCTCCAAGTCGTATGAAATTTTTCATAGCAACGAAATTGCCTCGCAAAGTGATCAGGCCACCATCGTCTGAGCGTCGGAGTCCGAATCGACAACAGACCCAGACTGCTGCGGAACTGACGCCACATTGGCCGCGAGACGCTCGTTCTGGTAAATATTTCTGTATCTAAGGTAGCCGCCAGTAATGTCCGATGGTTCCAGCTTGGAAATCGGAATAGAAGTAAAGCCAGCCCGAGAATCGTGGACATAGTCGTCAAAAAAGTCACTTACGGCCTGAGGCAAGGTCGCATGCTTGTCGAGTTCCGCGAGCAAACTGCGCGTCACCGCATCGACTGGCTTTACCTTCGGGGTACCACCGTACAAGCCAACGAGTCCAGTATTATCAATCCGACTCTGCGGAATATTCTCCGCATCAATTTGCAAGCGTAGTCTCTTAACCTGGCCCTCCAGATCATCCTCCGCTTTGCGCAACTGCCCACGGTCTACGTCGTTAGAATCCCTGAAGAAGCGGCGCGTTGACAGCCCCTTTCCAGCTACAAGCATCCCGCCCCGCCATTGGACATATTGGTGGGTGTGTTGGCGTACGATATCGCGAAGTCTTCCGCCTGACGCAAGACCGCAGGCCGTCCAGAATTGGTTATACGCAGCCGTGAGTTCCTTAGGAATATGGAAAGCCGTCTTCAGGTCACCATGCGAATTGATCTCATCGATCGACATTAATGGCACGCCAGCACGTATCGCCTCGACGTGCATGTCATTCAAAGGAATCTGCGAACATTGAGCAAGTTCTCCCTGTTCCGTTGGCAAGTATCCACCACCCACGTCGGAATGCATGCCGGGGTAAACTATCTGTTTGACGTTGCTCGCCGCCTCCGCCGGAAAACATGCGCGTTGCTCGTGAAGTGCTACATAGTGAACGCATTGTTCGACGGTAGCCGGGATGGCCATCACCCCATCGGCCCACGCCATATGACCATCCCAACCCGAAACGAGATTTGGCGCTCCAACTGAAGCAACGGTGTCAAAGATTCCAAGAAAATAGAAACGTACAGACATACCAGCCAGCTCAAACCCACCATCATTCTGCTTAACGATGTCGGTGAACCAGTTGGCAAACGCTCTTGCTTCAGCCGATCCACGTGAGAATCCGAAGACAGCCAAGTTGATTTGGGTCACCTTGCGCTGACTGCTTTGTGCGACTGCCGCCAGCTTCTTTTCCCATGTCTGCAGGACCATCTTCCGGTAGGCTGCTTCAAATGAAAGCGCACCGACGGCGGAACTCATGTTCCTGACAATCGCCTTTGCGCTTGCGCCGCTGAAAAGATCTGATCCGGTCAGGTAGTGATGAACCGCGTTATAGACTCTTGTTATTGCCCAATTGATTCGGTCGGCCCCCATGTGACCGGAACCTAATCCTAGAGGCGCGCCGAGCGTCTTGCCACCGTCTGTGTCGTCGACGTCTGGAAATGGGGTACCCACGCCAGCGATGTAGTAGGGGAATAAACCATTTGGATTGTCGACCATCGCAGCATCGAACAGCCTAGCAACGTTGCTATGCTTGCAGCGCTCCTTCTGAGTTTTGCTCCCTCCCTCTTTGTCATCTTTATTGTTGCCGGTCCCATCGAAAAATAGCGTTACATAGACCTGTCCCTGGCATTGCGCCGTCTCTCTGCTTCGGATACAAGTCAGCGCGCGTTGTCGTCGCATCATTTCTTGCGGTGAGAGCTTTCGGTAGCCCTCTGCAGGCATTGGATCGGGAATTACCGCTGATGTCATCGTGCAATCCTTGTAGTCGGTCTACAACTTTGCTGCGCTGCCTTTTAGGGGATAGTTAGGGTTTTCCGGGTAGTACATTGTTACGAAAACCTCTATATCACCATTCTTCAGAAAATGTACGGCGATATGACCTGCAGTATCGGCCGAATAGGGCGGAACAGATACCATCCTCTCCTGTTCCTTTCCGATTTCCTCTCCGCCCCATCTGACGGTTACCGTCATCCCCGGTACATATTTTTCAGGAATAGAAACACAGCATGCAGATCCGCCTTGACCATGCCTCGCAACGAAGGAGCCACCTTGTCCATTAACGGAATAGAATCCAATATCTTTATCAGTGTGGTTATAACCAGTAACATCTAGCCCCATCGCGTCGCTTTTTGCCTGGCAACCGGATAGTGCAATAGAAAACAGAATCAATGCGAAAATTTTGGCGGTCACTCGCAACAAAGGCATCGTTTTGATTTCCCTTAGTTCAATTTCGAAGATTTCGTATTCCGGGTTGGCGAAACTACAGCCAAACCTATCGAGTCACAGCACTACGATTTCCATAGGTCTTGGAGTTCAAAATTCCTAAGTCGCAAGACGGTTCCTGTCGACCGGAACAACAAGTGTCCACTTCGATGCACAGGATCGCAGTTGCGCATGAGTGAGTACCGCCCCAGCATAGCTCGCCACATACACCACTCCGATAGATATCAATAACGACGCCACGCCATAACCCAGTCGCTTCCACGTCACCCGCGGCTTCAAAAAAGCAATTGCGCAACCCGTTAGTACCGGTATCGGTACGGTGGCAACGAGCACAAGTGCGAGGAAGATAACCATCCCCGCGCTCATATCGCCTTCCGTGCATATGCGGCGGTAAGCTCCATCGATACCGAATACAACGAGGACGTTGAGCACAACGAAGCTGACCACCGAAGAAGCGCCAACGTAAGCAAGCACCCCGAAGGCTTTTTTTGCTGACGTTGCTAGAGTCGGTGCGATGCGTCGCTTGCGTTCCCGTCCTTGGAGTCTTCTGCGACCTTCGCGCTTCTCGCCCAAAGAGGCTGTCCCGCGGTCCAGGCTTCCTCTGGAAGTTTCTCTATCCATTGCTGAAAAATTTCTTGACTGTTGGCAAAACCCGCCTTCAGGTGATCCGAGATGCCCGGAAACTCAACGTAATTGCCTGAAGTGGAAAGAGCGAGAATCATCAGTTGAAGCTGGTCAGCCCTATCCGTTAGCCCATATTCCCGTGCTCTCTGCAACTGACTGCTGATGAATGGATGCAAGATGTCGCGCGGTACACGATCTATCTCCGCCCTGATGTTGCGCCGAAGCTCGTAGATCAACAGGTCGGGTTCCGCTGCGTCGAATAGCGCTTGCTCCTGCGCCAAGTCAAATGTGAGCGGAACAGGTTCGAGAGACTGCACGCCGCTGCTATTTGGCATCTGCTGCTCCTCAACTACGCCGAACCGGTCATAGATCTTCCACGCCGTGATGCCGCGCGTAAAAGTGGCTGCCTGCTGAGGGTTCAGAACGCTCATCAACGCCGGAAGAATGCGAGTGTCATACCAGCGCATCACCATCAATTTGCCACTTGACATTTCGAACAGGTGAAATTTCCGGAGATGCTCGCCGAGCTCCTCGAGAGATTTCGTCGAATCTAGGGTGCTCACGCAGGGCTTCAGGATGCCGATTCGCGTCGTCTCGTCAAGCACAGATTGTGTGATGTCACAGTCGACTGTCACGTCGATCAGGAGCGGAGCAATGTCGCGGAATGGTTCTTCCGGATGACCATCGAACAGTGAGACATATTGCGCCCCCAGTCGGTCAAGCCGACTGGAAAAGTGCATATGCTGACTCGAGTCGAACAGAATATAGCGATACACTTGACGCTCCTAGCTGGTGTGGACGCCGGGTGAACCTTGGCGCATCGCATCGATGAGGCAACTCTTGCAGGTCGTCCGTGGGAACTGCGGCAAAGGCAGAGTTTCCGAGGCGGGTTCGACGGTATCCCAGAACGCGCAACGCTCGAGAATGTCACCCGGCGACACGTTCTCGATGCCGCTACCGGTAATCTTGATGTACGACCCGCCGGAGCCGATCCAGACTTCCTTGGACGCAGAAATGACCACGCGGCCATTCGTGCTTGTTACAGTGAGATCTTTCAAAGAGCCCAGAGACATTTCGTCGCCCTGCGCCTGGATTTCGACCTTGCCTTGAGAGGCGAAGATTTTGATTCCGAGTTTTTGGGCGAAAAGTGATATGGCGTCGCCAACAGACACTGTCAATTTTCGCAGGACGCCGATGTCGGCGTTGCCACCGGCCGTAGCGATAAGGTTTTTGGAGGCGCTAACCTGCAGATGGTCGCCGGAGACAAGGCCCATACCAGCAGGTGCACTCAGCAGGATGCCGGCTTGTTTGAGCCCCTTGAGCGTTTCGTTCAGCAGGTCCCGCTGCTTCTCGACGTCCGCCGCATACGCGTTAGCCGTTTTGGCGGCATCCGAAACAGCCTGCATCTGCTCGATGGCCTGCTGAAGCAGATCCTCCGCCGCACGCATCTCAAGCTGCTTGCCCGAGGCCATTGGCTGGCTGTCAGCAGAGACGAATACGCCCTGGCCGCCCCGGACCGCTACGTGATCGTCACTACGCAGCTCTGCCCCGCTGCCCCGCTTGTCCCGGCTCGAGTTGACGATACTCCCAAGGTTAAGCTGGCTCTTGCCACCGCCCTCGGTTGCAAGCTTGATGTGCTCTTCCCCTTCAAAGTCTTCCATCTGAAGGGTATTATTCGACTGCGTGTGAATAACGTTGCGTGTCATCCAGCGATCGTCGCTCGTAATCACATCCGGATTCACGCTGTCGTGCATCACGTGAGCGATAAACGGAAAATCCGGATTGCCGTTCTCGAAGCCGACTTCGACGCCGGAGCCGTCCAGCGCCGGGAAATGAGTTCCGGTGGTCTTGGGACCAGCAAAGGACTTCGCGATACGCATCCAGCAACTCGTCAACCCGCCCGTACGCTCTTCGCGATCAAAGTCGAACGAGACCATATAGTGGCCGTCCTTGTTGACGTAGCTATATTTGTATCGGTTCGGAGATGTGATACGTCCGCTGATGGTGCCGTGGATTTTGGGCCACGTCTCCTCGAGCAGGGGCATACGGTAAATCAGGTGTGACGGGATCGCTGTATAGGTGTTGTGGTAGGCCTTGTCGCGCGATCCAGCGTGTTCAACGCGCGTGATCAACTGACCATACTCGGCCTCGGGCAGTGCCCGGTTGGTGAACCGGAAAACACGGCCGGGCGCGACGCACAGCACGTTCCCCTCGCCCGTATAGACGATCTTTTCGCACAGCAGCGCCTCGTGTCGCAACTGGGCTTCCCACTCAGCCTGATCGTTGCTCAGGTGTCCAGCGGCCCAGACGTCTGGCGTGCCCCACGTGGTTTTGTCGTCCGGGGCAGCGTTGGCTTCCCCATCGATGGGTTGCGGAGCCTTGCGGTGGTTGTAGTGGCGCACCGTAACCGCCTGGGCGATCGTCTTCGTGCGGGTCTCGAACTTCTCGACCGACTCGGCACCTGTGCTTTCAAGACCGGAGGCTGGCCTGAAGGGAGCAACGAATGCATCGCTGCGCTCGTAGTGCGTGAAGTCATCGCCGAAGTGCGTCACTTCGCCGTATTCGCCCTGGCGAATCACAAACCAGATGCCGGAGCGGCGCGCGAGACGGGTAAAAAACTGGAAGTCCGTCTCGTTCCATTGCATCACGAAGTCGCGCTTCGGATACTCACGGCGAAGCGTAAATTCGAAGTCGCTCGTGCCTGCACCAAACCCGTACTCGCGGAATATTTGCTCGATGATCTCGGGATCGGTTTGCCCGAGGAATATACGACAACGTTTGACGTTTCGCAGCAGGGCAACACGCGACTCGAGCACGGCCTCGTAAGTTGTCTCGTCCCTGCTGCTGGAAAGCTGGTTGAACTCTGTAATGACGCCCTGAAACTGTCGGCTAGGGCCAGCAGGCAGCGCCACACCTGCCAGGGTAGGCGGCCGGATGGAAAAGACGGCCGTCTTCGTCAGGATCTCATCTATCGGCAGATCCGCTACCCGGTGGGTCAGCTTGATCCTGAAGTGAGTGGGCGCACCCGCCTCCTCGACGCCGGCAAATTCCACGACGTCGAAACCTGGCGCGCTCTTGCTGCCGGTCAGATCAAGATGATAGGCCTGCAGGCCATCCCTTTTCAGTGCTCCGATCGCTTCGTTGACACCCATCTTCGCCACTCCTGGGGTAACCTGCTACCGAATACACCGGCCAGAATTTCAGCCGGCGTATTCGGCAGCAGTAAATCGACAAGACGTCGCCAGCGCGCGAGTGGCACCGGCGACTGGTCTTCAGTTCTCGGCCTTGGGCATCTGCGACACCAGCGACAGGCCCACAAGCAGTTTCAGAAGTACCTCGACTTTTTTGTGCGCGCCACCCGTGTGCAGATCAACGGAAACGTTGATTCTGCTTAGCCGAATTTCTTTGTGATAATCAGCGGACTATCACCGTAGGCGCCTCGGGGTTTGCAGCGAGTGCGTTATTAGTCAGGTAGGAATCCTATTTAGGTGCATGCCGTCATTGTGGGAGTGAACGGTGTTTTCACCATCGTGTCGGTGTGGAATTAAAGCGGGTAAACCGCCTTTAGTCAAACCGAATTACGCATGAGGATTTTTGAGATTGTGAATAAATGTGAAAATCAGACGCGTCGCATTGACACCCCCTTGTTAGCGACGTTATTGCGTGCGAATTTCACTGATCTTCTTGATTGAAACGTGTTGAGTGGTCGTTATGCATTGTTTACTGGACGATGTGCAATGTATTGTGGTTAAAATCCGGCACCCGATGTTCAGTAAACCTTATTGATCACAATCACAATATGCGGACATTCAAACCGCTGTGGCAAGAGGGCATTGTGCTCTCACCGCATCATTTCCAGCAGCAGGGCCGTTGGTGGGAGTTCGCCCAGCAACAGTTCGTCCCGCTCGCAATAGCGGAGCCATGGGGCGTACTGGAAGCCGCGCCGGACGAGGAGCTTTTGCTCAACGGACGCGTGAAACTCACTACTCTCAAGATGCGCTTCGCTGATGGCACGCCCATCGATACATCAATTGCTGACGTACTGCCGCCGGCGCGGGATCTTGCTCGCGATGTTGGGTCTGACGTGCAAAGCGTGATTGTCTTCGTTGGGCTCCCGCTACTCGACGCAGTGGGGAACAACTGCCGTGCAGACGGGGAGACAGTCTCCCGACCGCGACGGTATTTCCGCGAGTACGCAGAGGTGCCTGATCTGCACGGCACGGTTGACGCGGAGCTTGCCGTCGAGCGCCATGCGCTCCAGCTGCTGTTCGATTTCGAATCGCATGCTGACTACGTCGTCTGCCCGATTTTCCGTCTTGTGCGCGGCCAGCGTGGGGTATTCGACGTTGATCATGACTGGGTGCCGCCGTGCCTTGCGCTCTCTGGTCATCCGCGCCACGAGGAGCGGGTATCCCGCATTGCCGATATTCTCCAGGCGAAGAGCATTGCACTGGCTGCACGACGCAGCGAGCGCATCGACGACGTCGCCGAATTCGGTGTAGCAGACGTTTCGCTCTTCTGGCTCCTTCACTGCCTGAATACGCAGTGGCCCGAACTGCGCTTTCTCGCGAGCCACCCTTACCAGCCGCCCGAGCGGCTTTATCACGTCCTGGCGCAACTCACCGGCGCGCTGATGACTTTCTCGACGCGGGCGAACCTGGCCGAGATTCCAGCATACGAACATGCTCGCCAGGACGAGGTTTTCTCGAAGCTGGAAACGCTGATCCGCGAACTGCTCGACGCCGTCATTCCGTCGCGCGTGGTACCGATCGGCCTGCTGAAGAAAGCGACGACGTACTGGAGTGGCCAGATCCACGACGATCGGCTGCTCGAAGGCGCCGACTGGTATCTGTCGGTCAACGCAGCGATGCCGGCTTTCGATCTGGTCGAATTGCTCCCGCGACTGTGCAAGATTGGCGCACCCGACGAGGTTACCCATATCGTCAACGCTGCACTGCCCGGCGTGCCGCTTCGTTCGGTACAGCGTGTACCCGCGGCCATTCCTGTCCGGCTTGAGAACCAGTATTTCGCGCTCGACGCGAAGGATCCCGTGTTCACACGGATGCTCGCCGCGCGCACCTGCCAGATCTATCTGCCGGCGTCCGTTCCCGAGGCGTCGCTGGAGCTCTATGCCGTGCTGACTTCGCAGGGCGACAAATGACATCCGGCCGCCCGCTTCCGCTTTGCGCCCTGCTTCGCAACACGGCGCTCGAAATCTCGCAGCTCGCGCAAGGTGGCACGACGGATGACGTTGAGGACCTGCGTGTACAGTGTCGCAGGCTGACCGACGACTTTGCCTCGGCCATGGAAGCACGCAAGGTGCCGGTTGACGTCGCCCGCGATGCTCTCTACATGCAGTGCGGCCTGCTCGACGAAACCGTGCTTGCGCATCTGCCAGCTGAAAGTCGTCCGCTCTGGGAGGCGACGCCGTTGCAGGTGGAACGGTACGGCGAACATGATGCAGGCGAACAGGTGTACAGCCAGCTCGCGGCACGCATGCGCGCAGCCCCGCCGAACGTGGACCTGCTCGAGTGTTACGCAACCGTACTGGGACTGGGTTTCCAGGGACGGTATGCCCGCGAGGGTGCCGCCCAGCGTGCGGCAATCATCCGCGCGCTCAATGAGCAGCTCGGGAAGCTGACTCCCGGGGAAGAATCGGGGCTGGTCGTTGACGCAACAGGTACGCATCGCTTCGACTGGTTCTATCGGCTCTCGCCGTGGGCGATCGCCGGACTCGTGTGTGCGGGCGCCGCCATCGTTTTCGTGCTCATCGGGCAAGGTCTCGATCTGCAGGCCTCCCATTTGCTGTCGGCGAAGACCTGATGCCCAATGCGTTGTGAGGATGCGGCGAAACTCGTGCTCCGGACGCGCCTCGCACTGGAACGCCTGCAAAACGGCGAGGTGAATCGCCGTCTGATCAACGATTTATCCAGGCGGTACTGATAACCAACTTTGTCACCGCAGCCTCGCCACCCACGCGTTCGCTCCTTGGCTGTACGCCCGTCGTGGTGCCCGCCACGCCAATCGCGTAAGCTAACGTCGTTGCACGCTCACTCGCGAAGCCCCGCGCTTCGCGCCTAGAAGCGGGATCGACACGGAAAAGCGGACGCTCCATGCAAAGATCGCTCATCGCGCTGGCTGCAAACGGGTTGCGAAAACTGCGCGCCATGGCGTTGCCGCTGTGCGCAATCGCGCTCGCCACAGGTCTTGCCGCGTGTCAGCAGTTACCTCCTATCGGCGAGCGCACGCAAACGACGGCGCTCACGTCAGCCGAAGCGCGATCGACTCAACTTGGCAAAGCCGTAGCGGCCGAACTCGCCACCCATCCCGACTCCACCGGCATCGACCCGCTCGCGAACCCGCTCGACGCGTTCGCCTCGCGCGTGGCGCTCGTGCGCAACGCCCAGCGTACGCTGGACGTCCAGTACTACATCTGGCGCAACGATCTCACGGGTACGCTGCTGCTCGAAGAACTGCGCGAAGCCGCCGACCGCGGCGTGCGCGTGCGCCTGCTGCTCGACGACAACGGCATTCCGTCCTCGCTCGACCCCACGCTTGCGGCGCTCAATGGGCATCCGAACATCGAGGTCCGGCTGTTCAACCCGTTCGTCACCCGCAAGCCCAAAGCCATCGGCTTTATCACCGACTTCTCGCGGCTGAACCGGCGCATGCACAACAAGTCGCTCACGGCTGACGGCGTGGCGACCATCCTTGGCGGCCGCAATATCGGCGACGAGTATTTCGGTGCGACCGACGGCGTCGTGTTCGCCGACCTCGATGTGCTCGCCATCGGGCCCGCCGCCACCGATGTCGCGAACGACTTCGACCGCTACTGGGCCAGCGCTTCGTCATTCCCCGCGTCGCAAATCCTGCCGTACACGGCGCCCGACGCACTCGCCACGCTCGATCGTGCGGCGCTTGCCGCGCGCACCGATCCGGCCGCGCAGGAATACATCGAATCGCTGCGCAAGACCACCGACGTGCGCCGCCTGCTGGACGGCACGCTGCCGCTCGAATGGGCGAAGACGCTGCTGGTCAGCGACGACCCGGCGAAAGCGCTCGGCACGGCGCCCAAGGAGACGCTCATCCTGAGCCAGCTCCACGAGATCGTCGGCGATCCGCACCGTGAACTCGATCTGGTTTCGCCTTATTTCGTGCCGGGCGAGGTGGGCACGCAATACTTCACCCAGCTCGCCGCCCAGGGCGTGACCGTGCGCGTGCTGACGAACTCGCTCGAAGCCACGGATGTTTCCGCCGTCCATTCCGGCTACGCGCGGCGTCGCGTGGCGCTACTCAAAGGCGGCGTGGAGCTGTTCGAGTTGCAGCGCGCGGCGGGCACGAGCAAGGCTACGGACAAAGCGGCGGGCAAAGGCGCAGGCAGTGGTCCGTTCGGCAGCACGGGCTCCAGCCTGCACGCCAAAACCTTCGCCGTCGATGCGGAGCGCGTCTTCGTCGGCTCGGTGAATTTCGACCCGCGCTCGGCCAATCTCAACACCGAACTGGGGCTCGTGATCGACAGCCCCGTGCTCGCCACCCAGATCGAAAAAGCGTTCTGGACGCGCGTGCCGCAACTCGCCTATCAGGCGCACCTCGACGAGAACGGCAAGCTCTACTGGACGCGCCTTTCCGATGACACGGTCATCCGCTACGACACGGAGCCGAACACCACATGGAACCAGCGCCTGAGCGTCTGGTTCTTCTCCATCCTGCCTATCGAGTGGCTTTTGTAAGCCACCCATCGGAAGGGTTATCCCCAATTTCTCCGAGGTTGTCTATACAACATCATGCGGACATTCCCATCGTCCGCGGCTCGCGGGCGCCCAGTACTCACCCTAATGTTCGGAGCCGTCCGTGGCCATGCCTGAATCCGTCGCCAACCTCGAAACCGATGGCCGCAAGATCCTGGAAACGCGTTCGATCGATTACATCCCCGACGCGGAGCGCCACGGCAGCCTGTTCAGCCAGTTCACGCTCTGGCTTTCCGCGAACCTGCAGGTCACCGCGATCATTACCGGCGCGCTAGCTGTCGTGCTTGGCGGGGACGTCTTCTGGTCGCTCATCGCGCTGTTGGCGGGACAACTCATCGGCGGCACGGTCATGGCGCTGCACGGCGCGCAAGGCCCTCAGCTCGGCCTGCCGCAGATGATCTCCAGCCGCGTGCAGTTCGGCGTCTACGGCGCGGTCATTCCCATCGTGCTCGTCTGCATCATGTATGTGGGCTTTTCGGCGAGCGGCACGGTGCTTGCCGGCCAGGCCACGGCGCAACTGCTCGACGTTTCCGATACGGCGGGCATCTGTCTCTTCGCGGCGCTGATCGTCGTGCTGACGCTGCTCGGCTATCGCTCGATTCACTTCGTCGGGCGCATTGCCAGCGTGATCGGCGTACTCGCGTTCGTGTTCATGTTCGCGCAGCTCTTTACGCACCACGATGTCGGCGCACTACTGGCCAATCGCCATTTTTCGATCGCCAGCTTCCTGCTTTCGATGTCGCTTTCGGCTTCCTGGCAGATCGCATTCGGCCCCTATGTTGCCGACTATTCGCGCTACTTGCCGCGCTCGACTTCGCCCGTGCGCACGTTCCTCGCCGTCGGGCTCGGCTCGGTGGTCGGCGCGCAGGCAGCGATGGTGTTCGGCGTGTTTGCGGCCGCGCTCGCAGGCCACGCGTTCGCGCACCATGAGGTGGCGTATATCGTGAGCCTCGGCGCGAGCGGCGCGGTCGCCGCGATGCTCTACTTCAGCATCGCCTTCGGCAAGCTCACCGTCACGACGCTCAACGCCTACGGCAGCTTCATGTCGATGGCGACGATCGTGAGCGCGTTTCGCGCGAAGCGCGCGATCTCCACGCGCCACCGTTTCGTCTACATCATCGGCATGGTGGGCATTTCGACGCTCGTCGCGCTCGCGGGCCGCCATTCGTTCCTCAAGGAATTCACGGCGTTCATCCTGTTTCTACTCGCGTTCTTCACGCCGTGGAGCGCAATCAACCTGGTGGACTTCTACTGCTTCACGCGCTCGCGCTACGACGTGCCGGCGCTCTCGAACCCCGATGGCCGTTACGGCCGCTGGAACGCCAAGGCCATCGGCATCTACGTGCTCGGCGTGCTGGTGCAAATGCCGTTCATCTCGACGAGCTTCTATACGGGCCCCTTCGTCGACGCACTCGGCGGCACGGACATCTCGTGGATTCTCGGCCTGATCGTGCCGGGCGTGCTCTACTACGTCGCCATACTCCTCACGCCGCCGGTCATTCCGGAACGCCTGATCCTGCCGGTCGAGCAGGATTGAACCGCGCGGCGCAGCGCGCCGCTTCCCTGAGCAACACAGTTCCATTCGCGCGGGTCTCACCACCCGCGCGTTCGTTTCATTCCTCCAAAAAATAGTTGTACTGATAATGAAAAAGCACCCCGCTACGACTGTTCGCCCCTGCGCTCGCGTCATAGGCAGCACGTTTTGCGCCACGGCACTCGGCCTCTTTGCGCACAGCGCGCTCGCCCAGGACGGCGTGACGCTCTATGGGCTCATCGACGAATTCGCCCAATACGTCAACACAGGCAACGGTTACACGGCCGCGCTCGGTTCGAGCGGTCAATGGGGCAGCCGGTTCGGCCTCAAAGGCAAGGAGGACCTGGGCGGCGGCCAAACGCTGTCGTTCGCCCTCGAAAACGGCTTCAACCCAACGGACGGCACGCTGGCCACGAAGGGATCGTTGTTCGATCGCCAGGCATGGGTCGGCCTCTCGGGCGGCTGGGGCCAGGTGCGCGTGGGCCGGCAGAATTCGCCGCTCTTTAACGATCAAGGCGGCCAGGACGCTTTTGGCGGCGTTACGCAGGCTTCGGCCATGGACAATCTCACTGTATTCACGTTCCGCACGAGCAACACCGTCTCCTATGTCACGCCGGAGTTCGCGGGCCTTCAGGCCGGCATCTACGTGGGCTTCGGCGACGCAGGCGGCTTGCGCGCCGCGGGTTCGAGCCAGCAGTTCGACGTGACCTATGCGCACGGTCCGTTCGCCGCGTTCTTGGCGGGACAGTGGCTCAAGAACAGCGAGGGCAGCGCAACAGACCGCACGATCATGGCGGGCACCTCGTACGCGATCGGGCGCGCCACGATCTTCGGCGGCTATTCGGACATGAAATGGCCCGACCTCGCGTTGAACGCCTATACAGTGGGCCTTTCAGCGAAGTATCAGTTCAACGTGAACAACGCCGTGTCGCTCGGCTACGCCACCCTGCACGATCGTACCTCGCAAGGCGACAATGCCGATCAGATCGGCCTGATGTACGAATACGACCTGTCGAAGACCACGAACTTCTACGGCGCGCTCTCGTTCCTGCGCAACCGCAACGAGGCGAGTTACACGCTCGCGGGCGCGGCGAATCCGGGCCTGCCGCTCGCCTACCCCGGCGCGGATGCGCGCGGTGTGCAGATCGGCATCGTTCACCGCTTCTAAACGCAACAACGGCTCTCGATCGTTCGATCGAGAGCCGTTGTGCCTACGCCCAGCCCGTACGCCCGATCGGATTGCTCAGGCCGCGGCGGCGTTTATCGCCTCGATGGCCTCGAGTGCGCCGCCCACCATCTCGCGCAGCACGGGCTGGACTTTCTCAGCGAGCGCGGGGACGTAATCGAACGGCGCCGTTTCGTTCATGTAGACCGATTGGCACATCTCCAGCTGGATCGTATGCACGCCGTCTTCGGGCGCGCCGAAATGGCGCGTGATGTAGCCGCCCTTGAAGCGTCCGTTCGCGATCCACGTATAGCCGCTTGCCGCCGCCGCGCGTTCCGCGCGCGCCTGCACCGCCGGGTTCACCGTGCGGCCGTCCTGGGTGCCGATATTCAGGTCGGGCAGCTTGTTGTCGAACAGGCGCGGCAGCACGCTCGCGATCGAATGCGCCTCCCACAGCAGCACGTTCGCATGCGCCGCGCGCAGGCGCTTCAATTCGGCGGCGAGCGTGTCGTGATACGGTTGCCAGAATGTCTGCACGCGGCGCTGACGCTCCGACGCGTCCGGCGCGCAGCCGTCGCGGTAGATCGGCTCGCCGCGAAACGTTTCGGTCGGACACAGCGACGTGGTGGTCTGGCCGGGATAGAGACTCTCGTCGTTCGGCGGCCGGTTCAGGTCGATCACATAGCGCGAAACGCGCGCGCCGAGCACGGTCGCGCCCAGTTCCTTCGCAAACGCATAAAGACGATCGAGATGCCAGTCCGTATCGGCGACGGCGAGGGCCACGTCCGTGTACTCGCCATGCATCGCGGCGGGAATGTGCGTGCCCAGGTGAGGGATCGAAATGATGAGCGGCGCGCTGCCGCGTTCCAGTGAAAAGATATCGGTCATCGAAATTTGTCTCGTGAATGGCGCATGCGTTCGGGCCCGCTTTCAATTATCAGCCAACAGCCTGGCGAGCGCTGCGCGATAGTCGGCGTAAAGGCGCGCTTCGTCGCGATGGCGGCGCGCTTCCACGACTCTCACGCCGCCGGTATAGACGTCGCGCACCGGCGTTTCGCCATGCTCGCAAAAGACGACCGACGAGAGCCACGTGAGCGGCCTTTGCTCGGCGAGGTTCGGATGCTGCGCGTCGAGCACGATCCAGTCGGCGCGCGCGCCTTCCTTCAATGCGCCGACCTGGCGCCCGGTCGCACTGGCGCCGCCGGCGAGCGCGGCGTCGAACAGCCGGTCGGCAACCTGCGCCTGATGCGTCGCGGCCAATACATTGCGCTCGCGCCGCGTGAGCCGCTGACCGTATTCGAGCAAGCGAAGCTCCGCACGCCAGTCCACGCCGATATGACTGTCCGAGCCCACGCCGAAAGCGCCGCCCGCATCGAGATACTCGCGCGCGGGGAAAATGCCGTCGCCGAGATTCGCTTCGGTCGTGAGACACAGGCCCGCAATCGCACCGCTCTGCGCTAGCTCGGCGGTCTCGCGCGCATCGATATGCGTGGCATGAACGAGGCACCAGCGTGCGTTCACGTCGAACCGGTCGAGCAGCCATTGCACCGGCCGCGCGCCTTCGGTCGCGAGGCAAGCTTCGACCTCGGCCGTCTGTTCGGCGATGTGGATATGCACGGGCGCGTGAGGAAACGCGTGATCCAGGCCTTCGAGCAGCGCGCGCAAGGAGTCGTGCGAAACGGCGCGCAGCGAATGGGGGGCGACGCCGTAGCGCAACGCCCCGTGCTCGGGCTGCCACGCACGCAACGCCTCGACGATGCCGAGCAACTGTTCAGGCGTGTTGATGAAACGGCGCTGATCGTCGCGCGGCGCTTGCGCGCCGAAGCCGCTGTATTGATAGAGCACGGGCAACATCGTCATGCCGATGCCGGTCACGCTCGCAGCGTCCACCACGCGTTGCGCCAGTTCGGCGGGACTCGCATAGCGCTGGCCATCGTTGCCGTGATGCACGTAGTGAAATTCGCAAACCGAGGTGTAGCCCGCTTTCAACATCTCGACGTAAAGCCAGCGCGCAATCGCCCCGAGATCGTCGGGCGTGATGCGCGCGGCGAAGCGGTACATGAGGTCGCGCCAGCTCCAGAAGCTGTCGGTGGGGTTCGCGCGATATTCGGTGAGGCCCGCCATGGCGCGTTGAAATGCATGCGAATGAAGATTAGGCATGCCAGGCATGATCGGGCCCGCCGCTCGCGCGACGCCTCGAGGCGCTTGCGCAAGATCGGGCGTCACGTTGTGCAGCGTTCCCGCGGCGTCCCATTCGAGCAGCACGTTGCGGCGCCAGCCGTCGGGCAACCAGGCGTACTCGGCGAAGAGGGCGCGCGAAGTCGGATTCGTTTCGATGGTGTGATTCATGCTCAAAATAGCGCTCAAACGCGACGCTCAAATGCGCGACGCTCAAAGACGGTCTCGCCGCCGCGCACCACGCGTGCACAGAGCGGACGGCCGATCCAGTAAGCCAGTTCCGCGAGCGACTGCACCGTCCACACGGCAAAGTCCGCGGGACGGCCAGCCCCGAGCGTGCCGTGACGCTCGGCGTCGCCGAAAGCCTGCGCGGCATGCCGCGTCACGCCCTGCAACACCTCCGGCACGGTCATGCGGAACAGCGTGGTTGCCATGTTCATCATGAGCAGCAGCGAGGTGGCGGGCGAAGTGCCCGGATTGCTGTCGGTCGAAATGGCGATCGGCACCTCGTAGCGCCGCAGCAAGTCGAGCGGCGGAAGCTGCGTTTCGCGGATGAAGTAGTACGCACCCGGCAGCAGCACTGCCACGGTGCCCGCTTGCTTCATGGCGGCGACGCCCGCTTCGTCGAGAAACTCCAGATGGTCGGCGGACAATGCGCCGTGACGCGCCGCGAGCGCCGCGCCGCCGCTATTGGAAAGCTGCTCGGCGTGCATCTTGACCGCGAGCTTGTGTCGCGCGGCTGCCTCGAACACGCGCTCGCTCTGAGCGAGCGAAAAGCCGATTCGTTCGCAGAACACATCGACGGCGTCCACGAGCCCCTCGTCAGCGAGCGCGGGAAGCATCCGTTCGCACACTTCGTCGATATAGTCGTCGGCGCGGCCCGCGAACTCGGGCGGCAACGCGTGCGCACCGAGAAACGTCGTACGCACCGTGACCGGATAACGCTCGCCAAGCTGACGCGCGACGCGCAGCATCTTGCGCTCGCTCGCCAGATCGAGGCCGTAGCCCGATTTGATTTCGACTGCCGTTACGCCTTCGGCGAGCAACGCTTCGAGGCGCGTTGCCGACTGCGCGAACAGCGCGGCTTCGTCCGCCGCGCGCGTGGCGCGCACCGTCGAGACGATGCCGCCACCCTGCCGCGCGATTTCTTCATAGCTCACGCCCGCAAGACGCTGAGCGAATTCATCGGCGCGCTGTCCGCCGTAGACGAGGTGCGTATGGCAATCGACGAGACCGGGCGTAACCCAAGCGCCGCCCAGATCGTCGCACGGCCACTCGGTGAACGGCGCGGGCAATTCCGCAGCGGCGCCGAGCCACGCGATCTTGCCGTCTTCCACGGCAATCGCCGCGTTCTCGACGACCTGGACCGGATCGCCATGCGGGCACAGGTTGAGGTTCTTCCAGAGAGTGCGTTTCATCAGGTATGCAAAGCATCGCGCGATGCCGTTTCCGTAGTGTCTTGCCGCGGCGCGTCCAGCACATCGAGCGCCACCGCGAGCAAGGCGCCCGCGCCGCGCGTGTCGATGTGCAAGGGGCGTTGCGCGTCGAGCGTATCGATGCGCAGCGTGTCGCCTGCTTCGAGGCGCACGTGCCGTTCGTTATCCACGTGCACGTCGTGCCGGCCTTGCGCACAGTAGAGCAACACCGTTTGCGCATGCATGCTGCGCGGCTCGTTTGCGCGCCACACTTCGAGCGTGCCGCGCGCCGCATCGCGGCGCACCATCAGGTTGAAGTCGCGCGTGGCGCCGTTCACGAGGCGCGCATCGATCGCGGCTTCGCCCGCGAAATGCGCAACGTCGAGAGGCTGCGTGAGCACATGCGTGTGACCCGCGTCGTCGAGCAGCATGCCCGCGCCTTCGAGCAGCACGAGCGTCCGGTCGACGCCCTCGAAACGCGAGAATGGCCCCGCCTGCGCGACATCGGCCACGCTCACGCGCCAGGCAAACGCGTCCTGTGACGCGCCAGCCCGCGATGCAGCGTGCGCCACCGCGATTTCGCGCGTGACGCCGCCGCCGTTCTTCCACGGCGACGCCACGAGCGCCGCGCCACGCAGCAGCGTGAGCCTGGCGGCCTGCACCGCGCCGCCTACCGGTTCGGCGCCGCTCATCGGCCGAGCATCGGCAGCTTGAGACCCGCCTCGCGTGCGGTTTGCTGTGCGAGTTCGTAGCCGGCATCCGCGTGACGCATCACGCCCGTGGCCGGATCGTTGTGCAGCACGCGGCCCAGACGCTCGTGCGCCGCCTGGGTGCCGTCCGCCACGATCACCACCCCCGAGTGCTGCGAGAAGCCCATGCCCACGCCGCCGCCGTGATGCAGCGAGACCCACGACGCGCCGCCCGCCGTGTTCAGCAGCGCATTGAGCAGCGGCCAGTCGCTCACCGCGTCCGAGCCGTCCTTCATCGATTCCGTTTCACGGTTCGGGCTCGCCACCGAGCCGGTGTCGAGGTGGTCGCGGCCGATCACGACCGGCGCCTTCAGCTCGCCGTTCTTGACCATTTCGTTGAACGCCTGGCCGAGACGATAGCGATCCTTCACGCCCACCCAGCAGATACGCGCGGGCAAGCCCTGGAACGCAATGCGCTCGCGCGCCATGTCGAGCCAGTTGTGCAGGTGCGGATCGTCCGGGATCAGTTCCTTGACCTTGGCATCCGTCTTGTAGATGTCCTCAGGATCGCCCGAGAGCGCCACCCAGCGGAACGGGCCCTTGCCCTCGCAGAACAGCGGGCGGATATACGCCGGCACGAAGCCCGGGAAATCGAAGGCGTTTTCCACGCCCATTTCGAGCGCCATCTGGCGGATGTTGTTGCCGTAGTCGAGCGTGGCCGCGCCGCGCTCCTGCAGCGTGAGCATCGCGCGCACCTGGTGGGCCATCGATTCCTTCGCCACCTTCACGATGCTTTCCGGCGCGACCTTCTGCGCCTCGCGCCACTGCTCCACGGTCCAGCCCTGCGGCAGGTAACCGTTGATCGGGTCGTGCGCGCTCGTCTGGTCCGTCACGCAGTCGGGCGTGATGCCGCGCTTCACGAATTCGGCGAACACGTCGGCGGCGTTGCCGAGCAGGCCCACCGAAACCGGCTTGCCCGTTTTCTTCGCGTCCTCGACGATGGCCAGCGCCTCGTCGATGGTCTTGGCCTTGCGGTCCACGTAGCGCGTCTTCAGGCGGAAGTCGATGCGCGTCTCGTCGCATTCCACCGCGATCATCGAGAAGCCCGCCATCGTCGCCGCGAGCGGCTGTGCGCCGCCCATGCCGCCGAGGCCGCCCGTGAGGATCCAGCGGCCCTTCGGGTCGCCGTTGAAGTGCTGGTTCGCGACCGAATAGAACGTCTCGTAGGTGCCCTGCACGATGCCCTGCGAGCCGATATAGATCCAGCTGCCCGCCGTCATCTGGCCGTACATCATGAGGCCCTTGCGGTCCAGTTCGTGGAAATGTTCCCACGTGGCCCAGTGCGGCACGAGGTTCGAGTTCGCGAGCAGCACGCGCGGGGCGTCGGCATGGGTGCGGAACACGCCCACGGGCTTGCCCGACTGGATCAGCAGCGTCTCGTCCTCGTTCAGGTCCTTGAGCGACGCGAGGATCTGGTCGAAGCACTCCCAGTTGCGCGCGGCGCGGCCGATGCCGCCGTACACCACGAGCGCATGCGGATGCTCGGCGACTTCGGGGTCCAGATTATTCTGGATCATCCGGTAGGCGGCTTCCGCCAGCCAGGTCTTGCAGACCTTCTCGCTGCCGCGCGGCGCGCGGATCGTGCGGGTCGGGTCGAGGCGCGGGTCGGTGAAGTTCGGTTGGTTCATTTGTTCGGGTCCGTCGAGTCTGGATAGCAAGCTGGAGGGCCGCGCCTGCGGATGTGCAATGAGCGCTGCAACGTGGGCTAAGTCTACCGCCGCAAAGTTGTATATACAACTCGTTTCAAAAAAACGTGGGTTAGTAGTTACCCTGGCGTAAACGCCGGGCGTCGGCAACGGTAGCGAAGACCGCACGGAAGATCCTGGTGAGATCTTTGTCTAGACAAGACGTCTGCAAACAGACTGGCACGATGAATGGCGTGCGGAGGCGGCCAGACCGCTCGCGCAAGCCAAAAATGCGGGAAGCAGGTAGGGGTCAGGGGGACGGAGCGCTGGGAATCAGGCGGCAAGGCGCGCTTGAGCGTTCTGTGGAGCGCGGTTCAGAAAGACAACAGCGGGAAACGAGCGGGCTCGCAGCCCCTGCTCAAACGGTGCCCGCCAGATGAAACCGCGAAGCGGGATGCCACAGGCGCACGGAAGTCGCCACGTGACGCCCCACCCATGTGCGCCGCAGCAACAGCAGGCAAGGCTCGCCGACTTCCATCTCGAGATACTGCCTCACGCGCGCATCGGGCTTCTGCGCGTAGATGCGAAACTCGGCGCGCTGGATCGGCGCGAGGCGCACCATGTAATGATTCGGCGTTTCGACGGTGAAGTCCTGGGCGAGGTAGTCGGGGAACACCTCGGGGTTCACGTAGCGGTCCTCGTACTGGATCGGCTCGCCCTCCTCGCTGTGCACGATGCGCGAGTGGAACACCGGCCCGGCGTCGAGTTCGAGCGCGGCGATCGCATTCGGATCGTCGCTCGACTCCAGCCCCAGCACGCGCGCTGCATGCCGATGACCGCGCGCCGCAATTTCGTCGGCGATATTGCGGATCTGCAGCACTGTCGATTCGTACTGGCGCGGCGCCACGTACGTGCCCGAGCCGCGCACGCGGTTCAGAACGCCCTCGGCCATCAGCTCGCGCAGCGCGCGCGACACCGTCATGCGCGCCACACCAAACTCTTTCACCAGTTCCGTTTCGGAAGGCACCACGTCGCCGGGCCCCAAGGCGCCGCTTTCGATCTGCGCGAGCACATGGCGCTTGATCTGCTCATAGGCGGGCAACGGGGCACTGCGGACCGTCTTTTTTTGCATGGTCTCGATCTTCGAATGAACGGGTGGTCGCCGCAGCGATGGCCGCCAGGCGCGGCGCCGGCTTGCAGCCTCAGGCGGCCACATTGTACCGCCCCTTAAAGCGGCTCCTACGCCGGCTCGGCGAGGAGCGCGGGCTGCCAGCGCGCGAGCAACACGCAGGCGCGCACGCCCCGCCCGTCCGCGCCCGGACTCAGGCTCACCGCGCCGCGATGCGACTGCGCGATCTCGCGCACGATCGCAAGACCCAGGCCGGTGCCTTCCGTCCCGACGGCGGCGCGGAAGAAAGGCTCGAAAACGCGCGCACGCGCTTCCGCGGGAATGCCCCGGCCGTCGTCGAGCACTTCGAGCGCGACCGTCTCGCCGCTTGCCCGCACCGACACCGTGACGTGCCCGCCAGCCGGCGTATAGCGCAGCGCGTTATCCACGAGATTGCTGACCATCGCGCGCAACAGTTCTCGATGCCCCTGCACCACCGCCTCGCCCGTCTCGCGCGGCAGCTCCGCGCCCAGATCGATGCCGCGCGTCTGCGCGAGCAGCGCGAGCGCCTCGACCACTTCGCGCGCGAGCTGCGCCATGTCGACGGGCGCGGCCGGCAATTGCGCGGGGTCGAGCGCCTCGGCCTGCGCGAGCAGGAGCAACTGGTTCGTGAGCGCGACCATGGAGCGGTTGCTCACGTGCATGGCCGCCAGCACTTCATCGAGCGCGGGATCGACCGCTTTTTGCTGGCGCGCGTATTGCAACTGCGTGCCGAGCAGCGTGAGCGGCGTGCGCAGCTGGTGCGCGGCATCGGCGATGAAGCGGCGCTGCGCCGCCGTCTGCGCCGAAAGGCGCGCAATGCATTGATTGATGGCATCCACGACGGGCCGCAGTTCGGCATGCAGCCCTTCGGCGCGAATGGGTTCGAGATGCGAAGGATCGCGGTCCGCCACATCGTTCTTGAGCTTCATGAGCGGACGCAGCTCGAACGTGAGACCGATGCAGGCGAGCGCCACGGCCAGCATCACCATGCCGATCTGGCGATAGAGCTGGGGACGCCACAGCGCCTCCACCATCGCGTCGCGCGAGCGCTCGGTCTTGCCGACCGAGATGCGCACGCGCCAGATGTGGCCGTTGTCGTACATGGAGCGCACCACGCTCACGGCGCGCACAGCCTGGCCGCGTAGATCCGCGTCGTACGCCACGGGCGAATCGACGGCCGGCGACGAGGCCGCATGCGGAAAGTCGGGCATGCCCGCGAGCAGCGAGCCGCCCTCCACGTGGACGTTGTAGAACACCTGATCCTGCTGCGGCGAGGCGAAGAGTTCGAGCGCGGCGGGCGGCACGTCGGCGCGCAGCGCGCCGTCGGCCCATTGCACGGAACCCGCGATCATGCGCGCGGACGACAGCAGCCTGCCGTCCTGCACGAGATCTGCAGTATTGCGCGCAGCGCGATACTCGGAGGTCGCCGTGAAACTCACGTAGAGCGCGAGCGGCACGAGCATCCACCACAGCAGGCGAACGCGCAGGCTACCCGTCATGTCGGCACGCGCAAGTCGTCATAGTGTTTCATCCTTCCTGCGCAGCAAATAGCCGAGACCGCGCAGTGTCACGATCACGGCCGAGCTGCCTTCGAGCTTCTTGCGCAGCCGTGAGACGTAGATTTCGATGGCGTCCTCGCTGGGTTCGTCGGCGAGCGTGAAGATCGCATCGACGAGCGCGGCCTTCGAAACGGTCTGCCCGAGGCGCAGCGCCAGCGTTTCGAGCACCGTGCGCTCGCGCGGCGTGACGTTCAGCGGCGCGCCCTTCAGCGTGAACTGGCGTGTGTTGAGATCGAACACGAGATCGCCGCAGGCGATTTCGTTCGCGCGCGCGGGCGTTTGCCGGCGAATCAGCACCTTGATGCGCGCCACCAGTTCGCGCACCTCGAACGGCTTGACGAGATAGTCGTCGGCGCCGGCGCCGAGCAGCTCCACCTTTTCGTCGATCGAGCCGCTTGCCGTAAGCACCATCACGGGCGTCGCGTCGCCACGCTGGCGCAGACGCCGCAGCACGTTCTTGCCCGAGAGCTTCGGCAAATTGAGGTCGAGCAGCACCACATCGTAGTGATTGGACCGCAGCAACTGGTCGGCGGCTTCGCCGTCCTGCACGGCGTCGAAGGCGAACGCCTGCTCCTCCAGCGTCTTGACGAGCCAGTGCGCAAGCGTCGGATTGTCTTCGATCAGCAGCAACTTCATGGGCGGGTACGGGCAAAGGCGAAGGCCGTTTCGGGGGAATCGATTGTGCCGTTGACGGCGCGCCGCCGCCCTGCGGGTTAACACGGACGGTTTTGCACGGCGCCCGAAGGCTGGCAGAAGGCTTACGGTTTTTATAATCGGCTCCATCCGCCAAAAAGCGCCGCATGCACGGCGCACACCTTCAGGAGACTCCACGATGCCCACCTTGCGCCAGATCGCCGCCGTATCGAGTGTCGCGCTTGCCCTCGCCGCCGGCTCCACGGCTGCTCACGCGGAAAAGATCACGATCATGGTTGGCGGCGCAACCAAGATCATCTATCTGCCCGCCAAACTGACCGAGCAGCTCGGCTACTTCAAGGACGAAGGCCTCGACGTCGAACTGCAGTCGCAGCCGGCCGGCGTGGACGCCGAGAACGAACTGCTCGCGGGGGCGGTGCAAGGCGTGGTGGGCTTCTACGATCACACCATCGACCTGCAGAGCAAGGGCAAGGAAGTACAGACGCTCGTGGTGTTCGGCCAGGTGCCGGGCGAAGTGGAAATGGTGTCGAACGCGGCGGCCGGCACGGTCAAGAGCATGGCCGACGTGAAGGGCAAGACGCTCGGCGTGACGGGCCTTGGCTCCTCCACGAGCTTCCTCACGCAGTACCTCGCGCAGCGCTCGGGCGTGCCCTCCAACCAGTACACGCTGCTGCCGGTGGGCGCGGACAACACCTTCGTCGCCGCGATCAAGCAGAACCGCATCGACGCGGGCATGACCACGGAGCCCACGGTCTCGCGCCTGCTGCAAACCGGCGACGCCAAGGTGCTCGTCGACATGCGCACGCTCGAAGGCACGCGCGCGGCGCTCGGCGGCACCTACCCCGCTTCGAGCTTCTACGTGCAGCGCGCCTGGGCGCAGTCGCACAAGGACGATGCGACGAAGCTCGCGCACGCGTTCTCGCGCACGCTCAACTTCATCGCCACGCATAGCGCCGACGAAATCGCCGCGAAGATGCCGAAGGACTACTACGGCAACAACAAGGATCTCTACGTGGCCGCGCTGAAGTCCTCGCTGCCGATGTTCACCAAGGACGGACGCATGCCCGCGGACGGCCCCGATACGGTGCTCAAGGTGCTCTCGGCGTTCAATCCTTCGGTGAAGGGCAAGCACATCGACCTCGCGAAGACTTACTCGAACGACTATCTGCCGGCTACGACCGCCACGGCGTCGAAGTGAACAACGCAATCGGCCCCACGTTCAGCCCACTGAAATAATGACTTCCTCCCATTCCCAAGGCACGCCGGCCATCGAGCTGAGCCACGTTTCGTGCCGCTTCATTTCACCGGACGGCAAGGCGACCGTCGCCCTGCGCGACTTCAGCATGTCGGTCGCGCGCGGCGAGTTCGTCGCGATCGTCGGGCCCACGGGCTGCGGCAAGTCCACCACGCTCAGCATGATCACGGGCCTGCTCAAACCCACCACGGGCGAAGTGCGCGTGATGGGCGCGCCGGTGAACGGCATCGATCCGCGCATCGGCTTCGTGTTCCAGGCCGACGCCGTGTTCCCGTGGCGCTCGGTGCTCGACAACGTGGCGGCCGGTCCGATTTATCGCGGCCGCTCGAAATCGGCGGCTTACGACGAAGCCAACGAATGGCTGCGCCGCGTGGGCCTCGCCAACTTCGGCAAGCACTATCCGCATCAGCTTTCGGGCGGCATGCGCAAGCGCGTGGCGCTTGCGCAGACGTTCATCAACAAGCCCGAAATCCTGCTGATGGACGAGCCGTTCTCGGCACTCGACATGCAAACCCGCACGCTCATGCAGGACGAACTGCTGCAACTGTGGGGCGGCACGGGCTCGGTGGTGTTCGTCACGCACGATCTCGAAGAAGCCATTGCGCTCGCCGACCGCGTGTTCGTGCTTACCGCGCGCCCGGCCACGCTCAAGAAGGTCTACGAGATCGACCTGCCCCGCCCGCGCGTGACATCCGAAATCCGCTACGCGCCGCACTTCGTCGAACTGTCGCGCCAGATCTGGCACGACCTGCGCGAAGAAGTGCAGATCGCTTAACACCGGAGCCGTTCACTATGTCCACCCCGCAACAAACCCTGCAGCAAGGCCTCGATACCGCCTCGCTCGACGCCGTCGAGCGCGCCGCGCAAAAGCGCATTCGTCAGCGCAATCTGCTAGTCATTTCCCTGCGTATTCTCGTGCTCGTCGTCGTGCTCGGCGGCTGGGAACTCGCCGCGCGCCTCAAATGGATCGACCCGTTCTTCTTCTCGATGCCCACGGCCATCTTCGACCAGATCATCGACTGGTTCGTGAACGGCACCTCGCAGGGGCCGCTGCTCACGCAGGTCTGGGTCACGCTGGAGGAAACGGGCCTCGGCTTTATCATCGGCTCGGTGGCCGGCGTGTTCTGCGGCATTGTGCTTGGCCGCAACAAGCTGCTCTCCGATGTGTTCAGCCTCTACATCAAGATCGCCAACTCGATCCCGCGTGTGGTGCTCGGCTCGGTGTTCGTCATCGCGCTGGGGCTCGGCATGGCGTCGAAAGTGGCGCTCGCCGTGGTGATGGTGTTCTTCGTCGTGTTCGCCAATGCATTCCAGGGCGTGCGTGAGGCGGACCGCTACATGATCGCCAATGCGCAGATTCTCGGCGCGTCGCGCCGCCAGGTGACGACCTCGGTCGTGATTCCCTCGGCGCTTTCGTGGATTCTCGCGAGCCTGCACGTGAGCTTCGGCTTCGCGCTGGTCGGCGCCGTGGTGGGCGAGTTCCTCGGCTCGAAGCAAGGCATCGGTTTGCTGATCTCGACGGCGCAGGGCGCGTTCAACGCAAGCGGCGTGTTCGCCGCGATGATCGTGCTCGCCGTGGTCGCGCTGGCCGCCGACTATGTGCTTACCGCGCTCGAGCATCGTTTGCTCAAGTGGCGGCCCACGCCTTCGAACTGATTCAAACCGGTTCCCCTGTCCGGGCCGTGTGAGGCGCAAGTCTCCTCGCCCGTGGTCCGCGGCGCACTGCCAGGTGCGCCGCGTTTTTTTATGGGCGTCGTGACGCGCAGCGTTACTTAGGCTGCGCAACCGTACGCAGATACGGCTTGAGCGTCTTGAAGCCCTGCGGATATTTCTGCTTCGCTGCATCGTCGGAAACCGAAGTCGGGATGATGACGTCGTCGCCCGGCTTCCAGTTCACCGGCGTCGCCACCGAATGCTTCGCGGTGAGCTGCAGCGAATCGAGCAGGCGCAGCACCTCGTCGAAATTGCGGCCCGAACTCATCGGGTAGACGAACATCGCCTTCACTTTCTTGTCCGGCCCGATGAGAAACACTGCGCGTATCGTGGCGTTGTCGGCCGCCGTGCGCGGGCTGACGCCGCTCGCGTTCGGGTGGATCATGTCGTAGAGCTTCGCGACGTGCAGATCCGGGTCGCCGATCATCGGATAATTGACGGCGCTCCCCTGCGTTTCCTCGATGTCCTTCGCCCACTTCGCATGGTCGCCCACCGGGTCGATGCTCAGACCGATGATCTTCGTATTGCGCTTGTCGAACTCCGGCTTGAGCTTCGCCATATAGCCGAGTTCCGTCGTGCAAACGGGCGTGAAGTCTTTCGGATGCGAAAACAGAATGGCCCATTGGTCGCCGATCCATTCGTGGAAATGGATCGTTCCTTCGGTGGTCTCCGCGGTGAAATCGGGTGCATCTTCTCCAAGACGAATCGTCATCTTCTGTCTCCTGAATGCAGTGATTTACAGCTCGTGAGGGTCTGTGCGCGCGCGAAAGTGATTCCCGCTTCTGCATTTTAGGTAGTCCGCGTGACGCTTATGAAAA
Source organism: Paraburkholderia sp. CNPSo 3272 (assembly GCF_024206495.1). Classification (GTDB taxonomy): domain Bacteria; phylum Pseudomonadota; class Gammaproteobacteria; order Burkholderiales; family Burkholderiaceae; genus Paraburkholderia. The sequence goes on from NZ_JAMBPQ010000005.1 coordinate 238,481, forward strand.
TCTTTATGATTTCATTGTTATTACAATACCCATACATTTAGCCATCTTTTAGCGTCAAAAACCTGCATCGGCACGCTAGCGCAGCCTTGACATCCACTCGGCATCAAGCGAATAATGCGTCGTTCGATAATCGAAACCATGTTCGAATCTCGAACATCGAGAATAACAATAACGGGCTGGCCGTCTTGCCGTGCAAATGCGCGCGTGCAAGGCGTGATATGAACCCGCTGCGCCGGGGCGGCATCGCCTCTCGCTGATGGAGGAGCCGCACCTGCCTCCCCGCCCACCGTGCGCCTGGCCCGCCAGCCGCACGGTGCCGGGACCGCCTGCAAGTCACGCCGATCCTGTCCGCTCCGGCCAGCCAGTAGCTACACGCTATAGCGCAAAGAGCATGAAAAGAGACCTCCAGACTGAAACGCGCGATTCCCGCCAGGGTGTCGTCGCCGCCCTCGTGTATGTTTTCGAGCGGGTCATGCCCGACCCCTTCGTTCTGTCCATCTGCCTCACCTTCTTCGTTGCGGTGCTGGCGCTCGTCATCGCGCCGCACGGCGATCTCCCCACGCTGCTCAGCTCCTGGTACGAAGGCACGTTCGGCATTCTCGGCTTCGCGCTGCAGATGATCCTGATCCTCGCCACGGGCTACGCCATTGCCGAAGCGCCCGTGATCCAGCGCGTCCTGCGCGCGCTCGCCGCCAAGGCGCAAACGCCGGCGCGCGCCGCGCTGCTGGTGTTTCCGGTGGTCGCCATCGCCGCGTGGCTCAACTGGGGCCTGGGCCTGATCGTGGGCGCGCTGCTCTCGCGTGAAATCGCGAAGCGCGTGAACGTAGACTTCGCGTGGCTCGTGGCCGGCAGCTATTCGGCATGGTCGATCTGCAATAGCGGGCTCTCCAGCTCGATTGCCCTTTCGCAGGCCTCGCACGGCAACGCGCTCAACCTCGTGGAAAAGGCGACGGGCCACGTGATTCCGCTCAGCCAGACCGTCTTCGCGCCGTTCGTCTTCATCCCCACCGTGCTCGTGGTGGTCGTGATGACGTTCATCTTCATCCGCATGCATCCGAAGCCCGAGCACGTGGCGCCGTTCAGCCAGGCGGCCGAAGCCGAGGCGAACGACGCCGGCGCCAGCGACGACCCGCACGCGCGCGTCGGCAACGGCACGCCTTCGTTCGCGTCGCGCCTCGAGCAGTCGATGCTCGGCACGCTGCTGCTGATCATGCTCGGCGCAGGCTATCTGGCGATGGAATGGAGCGAAAAAGGTTTCGATCTCGACATCAACACCACGATCCTGATCTTCCTGCTGATCGGCCTCGCACTGCAGCGCACGCCTATCGCCTACGCAAACGCCATTCGCCGCGCGGCGCGCCAGACCGGCTCCATGCTGCTGCAGTACCCCGTGTACGGCGGCATCATGGGCGTGATGAAGGGCACGGGCCTCGCCTCGATGATCGCCAAGGCCTTCGTCACGATCGCCACGCCGCTCTCGCTGCCGCTCTGGAGCTATCTGAGCTCGCTCATCATCACGCTGCTCGTGCCGAGCGCGGGCGGCCACTGGGCCGTGCAAGGGCCGTTCGTGCTGCCCGCCGCGCTGAGCCTGCACGCCTCGGTGCCGCGTACCGCCATGGGCGTGGCGATGGCCGAGAACGTCTCGAACATGCTGCAGCCGTTCTGGGCCGTGCCGATCGTCGCGATCGCGGGCATCCGCATCCAGCGCGTGATGGGGTATACCGCCGTGACGTTCGCCGTGTCGCTCGTGATCTACGCCGTCGCGCTCTGGCTCGTGCCCTGAGCGTCACGCGGTTGCGCCACGAAGGAAGGCGCTGCGCCGGCTGCTTTTAAGCGGTTCGGGCAGCGCCTTTCTTTATGCGGCGCGCGCGAGCCGCGCTGGCCTCGCGGCTCGCGAAGATCGGCGACAATGGACAAGCCTCGACGGCGGCACGCCGCCCCGAATCGATCTGCGATCCGCACCAGGAGACTGCCATGACCGCCAGCGCGCCGCCCTCCCCGGCCTCATCGTCTTCGTCAGGCTCCGGCGAAGACGGCGGCGAGCTCGATCCGCGTTTCGTCGAGTTCGCGCGCCAGGTGTTCGACACCGCGCGCCGCGGCGAATCCAACACGCTCGCCACGCTCATCGAACAGGGCCTGCCGCCGAATCTGCGCAACGAAAAAGGCGACAGCCTCGTGATGCTCGCGAGCTATCACGGCCACGCCGCCGCCGTCCGCACGCTCGTGCAGCACGGCGCCGACCCCAACCTGCGCAACGACAACGGCCAAACGCCGATCGCGGGCGCGGCCTTCAAGGGCTTTGCCGACGTGATCAGCGCCCTGCTGGAAAACGGCGCCGACGTGGAAGGCGCCTCGCCCGACGGCCGCACGGCGCTGATGATCGCCGCCATGTTCAACCGCTCCGATATCGTCGACCTGCTGCTGGCGCGCGGCGCGAACCCGGCGGCGCACGACGCCGCGGGCAACACCGCGCTCGACGCTGCGAACGCGATGGGCGCCGTGGACACGGCCGCCCGGCTCGCCGGGAGAGGCGGCGGCAAGAGCGCGTGAAAAGAACGTGAATCAAGGGGCGCGATGGGCAGGCACGCGAAACGCTGCAAAGCGCATAACGGCACGCAGCGCCCTGGTGTCACTCCTGGTTTGCATACAACGCGCCGCCAGGCGACGCTATCCATGTAACACCCGTGCGTGCAGCGCCAGTGCGGGGCAGGCGATTTTCCACGAGCCGTGATATCGTTTTGTCATCGGATTCGAAGTCTGCACGCACCCGTCAATCGAACTCTGTTACTTTCGCGAGCGTCGCCATGAGTGATGTACGCCACCATCTGAGTCCGCGCGATCGCGTGGAGCTGCTCTGCTGGCTCACCTGCGGGAGCCTCGGGGCCTACTATCTCAACGAATCCTGGCCCAATGCGGCCTTTCATGTCCAGGCGGCGCACAAGTGGCTCGACCGTCACGCGCGCGAGGCCGACTGGCTCGCGATTGCCCGCCTCGCCGCCATGGCGCAGGACATCGCGCAGCAGCACGCGTGGTTCGTGGATGCGGTCTGGGCGCGCGACGCCGTCGAGGAAATTCTCGACACCGACGACCTGAACTACCAGGCCAAGCTCGTCCTGCAAGTGCTCAAGGACTGCGAACGAGCGCTGGCCGACCGCCGCCCCGCCGACTAGGCCGGAACCCGATAAGCGGGGTTCCGCACACAGGCCCCGCGTTTCTCCATCAATTGATGGACGCGTGGCGGTTATCCTCAGAACATACTTCCGCTTGCAGCGCCGGCCCTTTTCCCTTTGCCGGCTGCTTGCCCACGCGGGAGAACCCAGATGACTCGCCCCCTCGCCCTGACGGTCGCCGCCGCGCTACTCGCGTTGGCGTCGGCGAGCCCCGCGGCGCTCGCGCAAACCGGCGGCCATGCAACCGCCCTCAACGCCGCCCGGCCCATCCAGCTGCAAAAAGTCGCGAAGCCGGCCCCCAAAGCCCAGCAGACCGCGAAAGCCCCCAAGGCTGCTCCGCAATCGCTGCGCTGGCTGATGTCGGAATCTCCATGAAACGAATCGGCGCGCCCGCGCCAGGTTCGCCCTTCGCCACCCCGCCTCGAAGCGCGGCCGTCGCGGCTCAGGACTGCGACGGCTTCGCGCTGTCTGCCGCCGGGGGCGGCGCTGCCGGCGTCCAGCCATAACCGAGCGCCTTGTACAGACTCACGATCTGCGCGAGCTCCTGATCCTGCAGCGACGACTGCTGCAACTGCGCATTGAAGAGACTGCGTTCGGCGTCGAGCACCTCCAGATAGCTCGTATAGCCTCCTTCGTACAGATCGCGCGCGACTGACGTGTATTCCGTGAGCGCAGCCACCTGGCGCGTCGTCGAATCCAGCTGATCGCGCGTGCGCGCCACGCCCACGAGTGCATTCTCGACATCGGCGAACGCCTGCTGGATCGTCTGCTCGTACGTGAAGAGCGCCTCCTGCTGCACGGCTTCGGCCTGATGCACGCCACCCGCGATCGCGCCGCCCTCGAAAATCGGCTGCGTGACCGCGCCCGCGAACGACCATACGCGCGCGGGGCCGGTCCAGAGCCCCGAGAGCGCCGTGCTCGCCGCGCCGAACAATCCCGTGAGCGAAATCTGCGGGAAATACAGCGCGCGCGCTGCGCCGATCGACGCATTCGCGGAAATGAGCGTTTGTTCGGCCTGCAAAATATCGGGCCGGCGCTCGAGCAGCGTCGACGGCAGGCCGGCGGGAACGGCGGGCGCGGCGAGCTCGGTGATCGACTTGCCGCGCGGAATCGGCCCCGGATTCTGGCCCAGCAGCAGCGAAATGGCGTCTTCCTGCGTCGCGATCTGCTGCTGGATCGAGTACACGGAGGTTTGTGCGGATTGGTACTCCGACTGCGCCTGGCTCACCTGCAACCTCGAAACGACACCGCCCGCATAGCGCTCGTTGAAGAGATCGAGCGCGCCCTTGCGGCTTTCGAGCGTGTCCTGCGCGATGACGAGCTGGTTGTCGAAGTCGCGCAACTGCAGATACGACGTGGCCACGTTCGCGATGATGGCGATGCGCGTGGCCTGCTGCGCGGATTGCGTGCTCAGATAATCGGCGCGCGCGGCTTCGGTGAGCCTGCGCAAGTGGCCGAACAAGTCGAGCTCCCAGGACACCGCGCCGTTCAGTTCCACCTGGTTGCCCACTACGGGCGGGAAGCCGGGTGCCGGCACGCCACGGCTGCGCGACCCACCGAAGTTCGCCGAAACCTGCGGAAACAGGCCCGCGCGCGTCACGACGTAGCGTCCGTAGAATTCCTCGACGCGTGCCGCCGCAATCAGCAGATCCTTGTTCTGGGTAAGCGCCCTCGCGACGAGGTCGTTGAGCACAGGGTCGTTGAACTGCGTCCACCAGTCGAGCGTGGTATCGACGGCTTCCGCCTGCGGCGACGCGTATCGAAACGTCGAGGGCGTCTCGACCGCCGGACGATGATAGTCGGGCCCGACCGCGCAGGCGCCAAGGCAAACCGTCGCGACGGCCAGCCCGAGCGGACGCAGCGCGCGATTCGTCAGATTCGAACGTGTCTTCATCGCTCAGCCCTCCTGCGAAGGCGGCGCCACGGGGGGCGTGCCGGCATGCGGCGTGGCATTCGCTTTCTTGCGCGACGATAGCGTTTCCAGTCCCCAGAAGAACATCGGAATGAAGAACAGCGCGATCACCGTGGCGCCGAGCATACCCGCGATCACGCCGGTGCCGAGCGAGCGCCGGCTCGCGGCCGATGCGCCGCTGGCGATGGCGAGCGGCACGCAGCCCAGGATGAAGGCGAGCGAGGTCATGATGATCGGCCGCAGACGCAGCTTGGCGGCGTGCAGCGCGGCCTCGTACGGCGACATGTTTTCCTTCTCGCGCATCTCGACGGCGAACTCGAAGATCAGAATGGCGTTCTTCGCCGCGAGCGCGATCAGCACGGTCAAGCCGATCTGGAAGTACACGTCGTTTTCCATGCCGCGCAGCAAGATGCCCACCAGCGCCCCAAAAATCGCGAACGGCACGGCCAGCAGCACGCCAACCGGCAGCGACCACTTCTCGTACTGCGCCGCGAGAATGAGGAACACCATCAGCAGTGCGAAGCCGAACACGAGCGCCGCCGTCGACCCGGCCTTCTTCTCTTCGTACGCCTGGCCGCTCCATTCGTAGCTGTAGCCGTCGCCCAGCACTTCGTTGGCGATCTGCTCCATCGCCGCGATCGCCTCGCCCGAGCTGCGGCCCGGCGCCGCGTCGCCGGTGATCTTCGCCGCCGGGAAGTTGTTGAAGCGGTTGACGATGTCAGGTCCAGGCACGAAACGCGAAGTCGTCACGGCCTTGATCGGCACCATGTCGTTGTTGCGGTTGCGCACATAGAGCTGCTGGATATCGTCCGGGCTCAAGCGGTACTGCGGCTCGGCCTGGATGATGACCTGGAACAGACGGCTGCCCTTCGGGAACTGGCTCACGTACAAGGAACCGAACATCGTCTGGAGTGCAGAATAGATGTCCTGAACCGGGACGCCGAGCGTTTCCGCCCGCTCGCGGTCCACTTCCACGAGCAACTGGCGAGAATTCGTGTTGATGGTCGAATTCACGCCTCGCAGAGCCGGGTTCTGGCGCGCCTTCGCAATCACCTGGCGCACCTTTTCTTCGAGCTGCTGATAGCTGCCGTCGCCGGTGCTCTGCAGCCAGAACTCGAAGCCGCCCGTTGTACCGAGGCCCGGAATCGACGGTGGATTGAGCGGCACGACCACGCCATCCTTGAACGTTGAGAAGGCCTTGGTGGCGTCGCGGATCAAGTCCTGCGCCGCGCCGTTTTCGCCGCGATCCTTGAAGCCCTTGAGCGTCACGAACAGCGTGCCAGCGTTCGACTTGTACTGCGAGTCGATCAGGCTGTAGCCGATCGGCGCCGCCACCGAACTTACGGCGGGCTGTTTCGCGAACCAGTCCTCCGCTTTCTTCGAAAGGTCGCCGGTGCGGTCCAGACTCGCCGCGTCGGGCATCACGACCGCGCCGAACAGATACCCCTGATCCTCCACGGGCAGGAACGACGATGGAATATGCCTGAACAGGCCGACGGTTGCGATCAGCATCACGACGATCAGGCCGATGGAGAGGATCACGCGGCGTATCGCGGTCTGCACCCAGCTGCCATAGCCCTCGGTCAGGCGCTCGAACTTCTCGTTGAACCAGCGGAAAAAGCGGTTCTTCTTGTGCTCGCCCGGCTTGAGCAGAATGGCTGCGAGCGCGGGCGAAAGCGTGAGCGCGACGATACCCGAAAGCACAACCGAGACCGCGATCGTCACCGCGAACTGCTTGTAGAGCTGTCCCGTGATGCCCGACAGAAACGCCACCGGTATGAACACCGCGAGCAGCACCAGCACGATCGCCACCACCGGGCCGCTCACTTCGTCCATCGCGCGCTTTGCTGCTTCCTTTGGAGGCAGCTTGAACTCGCTCATGTTGCGCTCGACGTTTTCGATCACCACGATCGCGTCGTCCACCACGATACCGATGGCCAGCACCATGCCGAACAACGTGAGCATGTTGATCGAGAAGCCGAACGCCTCCATGCCGATGAACGCGCCGATGATCGACACGGGCACCGCGAGCAGCGGCACGAGCGTCGCCCGGAAACTCTGCAGGAAGATGTACACCACGATGATCACGAGAATCACCGCATCGCGCAGCGTATGGACCACTTCGTTGATCGACTCGTGCACGAACTCGGTCGTATCGAGCGCGATTTCATACTTGAGGCCGGGCGGAAAGCTCTTGTTCAACTGCTCGAGTGTCTGACGCACCTGCTTGGCCACCTGCAGTGCATTCGCGCCCGGCTGCTGATACACGGCCAGCAGGGTGGCCGTTTTACCGTTGTAGCGGCCGCGCAGCGAATAGTCCTTGGCGCCCAGATCTGCGTGGCCGATGTCCTTGAGGCGCACGATCGCCGCATCGCCTGACGCCGCGCGCAGGATGATGTTGTCGAAGTCGGCGGGCTCCGTGAGGCGGCCCTTCGTCGTCACCGGGAAGGTCTGATTCACCGGTTTGGTGGTCGGCGCCTGGCCGAGTCGTCCCGCGGAGAACTGCTGATTCTGCTGCGCAATCGCGTTCTGCACGTCGGCCACGGTAATGCCGAGCTTGGCCATGCGGTCGGGCTTGAGCCACACGCGCATCGCATAGTCAGCAGAACCGAAGATCGACGCCTGGTTCGCGCCCGGAATACGCTTGAGCGCGTCGAGCACGTAGACGTTCGCGTAATTCGCCACATAGGCCGCATCGTAGGCGTTATCGGGCGAATAGATTGCAATCACCATCATGAACGCCGACGAGCGCTTCTGCACCGACACGCCCTGGGCCGTCACCGAGTCGGGCAGGAAAGGCAGCGCGAGATTCACGCGGTTTTGCACGTCCACCTGGGCGAGCGACGGATCGGTGCCGATATTGAAGTACACCGTGAGCGTCATGTTGCCCGTCGAGGAACTCGACGAGTTCATGTACATCATGTTGTCCGCGCCGTTCACCTGCTGTTCGATCGGCGCGGCCACGTTCTGCGCGACGATGTCGGCGCTCGCGCCAGGATACGTGGCGCTCACCGTAATGGTAGGCGGCGCGATGTCCGGAAACTGCGCGATCGGCAGGTTGAACATCGACACCAAACCGGCGACGACGAGCACGATCGAGAGGACCGACGCGAAAATTGGCCGGTCAATAAAGAAGTGAGAGAACTTCATCGTTCAGCCTCCCGCGGCGGGCGAGAACGTGACGTCCACGCGGCGGGATTTGTCGGGCGGATCGTTGGCGACGATCCGCGCCGGTTTGCGCATCTCGATGCGCTCGGTTTTCACGCCGGCCACGACCAGCGCGGCGCGCACCGTGCCTGCGCGGGCGGCCGCGAGACGCTGGTTCGCGGCTTGCGAGCCGCTCGAATCGGTATAGCCGGAAATCACCACGCGCATACCGGGCTCGGCCACCAGCCGGCGCGCCACGGCCGCAAGCGCGTCGGCCGACTGGGCGTCGAGGCTCGAACTGCCCGAAGCGAAATAAAGCGCGGTGCGTTCGCCCAGCACATCGGCAGCGCCGGATGCAGCGGTCGGTTGAGCGGCGCTCGTGCCCGCGTTGGCCTGAGCGTTGGCGTTGGCGTTGGCGTTGGCGTTGGCGTTGGCGTTAGCAGCCGCCGGGCCGGAAGCCCCGGCCGCACCCGCCTGCGCCCCGCCGCCTGCGCCGGCGTCGGGGCCGCCAATATTGACGGTTGCGGGCGGCGTGGCCACGAGATTCGCCTTGACCGGCGTACCTGGCATGAGCCGCAGCGTGTTGTCGATGACGACTTGATCGCCCGGACGCAAACCCGACTTGATCACCCAGTCGTTGCCGTTCCATTCACCCGTTTCCACCACGCGCTGCTGCGCCTTGCCGTCCTTGTCGACGGTCCACACATATGCGCCGCGCGGCCCTTGCTGCACCGCCGCCTGCGGCACGGCCACCGCGGAAGTCCGCAGCGCGCCCAGCAGCTTGATGCGCACGAACTGACCGGGCCGCAGCGACCCCGTGGGGTTAGGCATGGCGGCGCGAATCAGGTAGGTGCCGGTTTCCGAGCTGAGCGAGGCGTCGGTAAACGCGATGTGGCCGCGTTCCGGATAGATGGCGCCGTCCGCGAGCACGATCACCGCTTCGAGCTTGCCGACGGGCGGCAGCTTGAGCGTGCCGTTCTGCGTTTGCGTGCGCAGATTGAGCATCTCGTTCTCGGAGAGCGAGAAGTTGATCCACATGGGATCGAGCTTCGCCACGTAGGTGAGCAGGCTGTTGGTCGCATCGATATACGAACCGTCCTGCTTCTTCGCGAAGCTCGAAAGACCGGTAACGGGCGCGACGATCTTCGTATAGCCGAGGTTGAGCGTCGCGCTAGTGACATTCGCCCGCGCGCCTTCGACCGCGGCGGCCGCTGCCTGCTCCTGGCCGACCGAGTCGTCGAGATCCTTCTGGCTCAACGCGTTCTTCGCGGCGAGCGGACGCACCCGGTTGAGGTTGGCCTGCGCGGTGACGAGCCGCGCCTTCTGCTGCGCAAGCTCGGCCTGCGCGGCATCGAGTGCGGCCTCGAAGGGTTTGCGGTCCATGACGAACATCACGTCGCCCGCGTGGACCAGCGAGCCTTCGGTATAGACGCGCTTTTCGAGGAAGCCGTTCACGCGCGCGCGAATTTCGACCTGCTGGGAGCTTTCTGTCTGCCCTACATATTCGAAGACCACCGGCACGTCGCGCAGCGCAACGTTGATCACGTCGACGTTTGCGGCAGGTCGTGTTTCAGCAGCAGGTTTGTTGTCATGACATGCAACAACGCTTACCAGCAATCCCAGCGACAGGCACAAGCTGGCCACCCGAAATCCGTGAGTCATGCGGTTCTCCGTTGTTATCGACGATCTGCGCTGGACCGACGAACCCCCAGGCGCGCGCGGGCGATCGATTCGAATCAGATCGCCAAACTGGCTTTGGTGCTCGAGCGAATACTACTGTTTTTCGGGAGAACGCAGAATCAGGACGGCCAAAAAGTCGCACGCGATGACAAGATCAGCACTCACGGAGCAATAGTGATCGGATTCATTTCGAAATGCGAAATGAAGGTAGGCTAATAGTTTGGTAACTTTCGCATGAATGTGCGCAACGCTTGCGTAGGGACAAAGGGAGAGCGCAAAAAAGCGGAGATTGCGGACGCACCGAACGTGCGTCGCGCGAAGGGCGAGCGGCAGAACAGCCAGGCGCGTCGCAGCCGTCGCAGCGGCGGTTGCGACACGCGTTGTGAATCAGGCGGCGCGATCGAGCCGGCGCACCGAGCCGAACTCCGCACACGAAAGCGTGCGCATCAGCAGCGCCATGGCCTCGGCCACGCGGCGGCGATCGAGCTCGACGTGCAGGCAAGCGAGATCGCTGCGGCGATCGATATCGATTGTATGCACGCCGAGCGCGCTGCCAACCAGACCATGCAGCGTGCAACGAGCGAGTTGCGCTTCGCTCGTGGGCACGCGCACGACCAGCTGCACTGTCGGGCGATGGGTTGTCGGATGAACGGGCTTGCGCGAATTGTGCAGCGAGCGAACAGGCCGCGGCGTGGCGGCGGAGCGGGAACCTCGGGAAATCGGGCCCGGCGAGACGATAGACGGCATAGGGGTTGTGCGCACGCCGCCGTTCGGGGCGGCGCGCTTGAGTTGAACACGAACCGATTCTAGGCAGCGCGCCGTAAACGTCGGGTAAATAAGCCCTGCACAGCCGCTAAAAGTGCGTAGCGGCGGAATAGAAAAGCCCTAATCGAGCGGACGGCCCGCCGGCTCGCGAATGAGCGGCAGCGCGAGCAGCGAGACCGCGCCGCAGCCGATCAGATACCACGCGGGCGCGAGCGGATTGTCGAGCAGCTTGATGAGCCAGGTCGCGAAGAACTGCGCGAAGCCGCCGAAGATCGACACGCCCACGCAATAGACCACCGACATGCCCGTCACGCGAATCGACTGAGGAAAGAGTTCGGGCAGCATCACGATATTGGGGACCGCCGTGAACGCGACGATCGCCCCCAGCACGGCCACGACCGCGAGCACGGTTGGGATGGTTGGCACGGCGTGAATGACCATGAAGGCCGGATAGATCACGGCGATCAGCAGCACGCGCGAGACCCCCATCACCCACTTGCGGCCCAGGCGGTCGGAGAGCGAACCGGCGAACGGCGAGCAAATCGCCGTGACGAGCGCCGCAACGAGCGCCGCGCTCATGCCGACCGACATCGGCAGGCCGAGAATCTTGATCGCATAGGTCGACATGTAGAACAGCACGATATAGTTCGCCGCCGTGCCGCCGATGGTTGTGACGACGCCCGCTACGAGCGCCGTGCGATGACGCCCGAAAATCTCGCGCAGCGGCCGCGCCACGTCGGCCATGGGTTCGGCGTCTTCGACTTCGACCGGGTTCGCGAGCGTCTCGTCGAGATGACGGCGGATATACACGCCCACGGGCACGACCAGCATGCCGATCACGAACGGCACGCGCCAGCCCCAGCTTTCGAGCGCCGCCTGCGAGAGCAGGGTGGACAGCGCCACGCCGATGAGCGCGCCGCACACGGTGTTCAGCCCCTGGCTCACGAACTGCCAGCTGCCGTAAAAGCCGCGCGAGCGGTCGTCGGCGTATTCGAGCAGGAGCGACGTCGAGGCGCCCACTTCGCCGCCTACCGCGAAGCCTTGCACGAGACGCGCGAGCAGGATCAGTGCGGGCGCCGCGAGCCCGATCTGCGCATAGGTGGGCGCGAACGCGATCAGCGCGGAGCCGAGCGCCATGAGCCAAAGCGTGAGCGTCATGGCGGCCTTGCGGCCCACGCGGTCGGCAAACGCACCGATCACGATGCCGCCGATCGGACGCACGACGAAACCTACGCCGAAGCTGCCCACGGCGAGCATCAACTGATTCAGCGAGCCATGCACCGGGAAGTACAGTGAGCCGATGATCGAGGCAAAGAAGCTGTAGACCGTGAAGTCGAAGAACTCGAGCCCGTTGCCGAGCGTGATCGCGAAGATGGCCTTCGCGCGCGAGCGGCGCGTGGAAGCCGGGGCGGCAGCGGCCGGCGCCTGAATCGACGTGGCGTTCATCGGGTGTCTCCTCGTATGTCTCGTGTCTCGTATCGTGGTGCGTTTGGCCGCCGGCTTCGGGCTTCAGCCGCGCAGGAAGCGTTCGGCTAGCTGCACCCAGTATGCCGCGCCGGTGGCGAGGCAGTCGTCGTTGAAGTCGTAGCCGGGGTTGTGCACCATGCAGCCGCCCTCCCCGTCGCCGTTGCCGATGATGAGATAGCTGCCCGCGCAGCGCTCGAGCAGGAACGAGAAGTCCTCGCTGCCGGTGAGTGGCGCCATGTCGTGAATGAGCCCTCCTTCGCCGAGCCAGTCGCGCGCCACGTCCTGCGCGAACGCGGTCATCGCCGCGTCGTTCACGAGCACCGGGTAGCGGCGCTGGTAGTCGATGCGCGCCGTCGCGCCGTAGGCGCTCGCGTGCGCGTGCACGAGCGCGGTGATGCGCTCCTGCAGCAGGTCGCGCACTTCGGGGCGCAGCGCGCGCACCGAGAGGCGCATCTGCGCGGTTTGCGGAATCACGTTGGGGGCGTCGCCCGAATGGATCGCGCCCACGGTGACGATCGCCATGTCGAGCGGCGGCACGTTGCGCGACACGATGGTCTGCAGCGCGAGCACGACGTTGGCGCACACCACCACCGGGTCGATCGCCTTATGCGGCACCGCGCCATGACCGCCGCGCCCGTCGATGTCGATGATGACCGTGTCCGACGAAGCCATGAACGGCCCCGCGCGAAAGCCGAGCTTGCCCGTGGGGAAGCCCGGCATGTTGTGCATGGCGAACACGGCGTCGCACGGAAAACGCTCGAAAAGGCCTTCGTCGAGCATACGCTTGGCGCCGCCGAGGCCTTCTTCGGCGGGCTGGAAAATGAGGTGCAGCGTGCCGCTGAAGTTGCGCGACTGCGCGAGATGTTTCGCCGCCGCGAGCAGCATGGCCGTATGGCCGTCGTGGCCGCACGCGTGCATCTTGCCCGGAATGCGGCTCGCGTAGTCGAGGCCGGTGTTTTCGTGGATGGGGAGCGCGTCCATGTCGGCGCGCAGGCCGAGGCGTTGCTTGCCGTCGCCCACCTTGAGCGTGCCCACGACACCGGTGCCGCCCAGCCCCCGATGCACCGCGTAGCCCCACTCAGTCAGGCGCTGCGCAACGAGGTCGCTCGTGACGAACTCTTCGAAGCCCAGTTCGGGATGCGCGTGGATCTCGTGGCGCAGCGCGATCATCTCTTCTTCGATCGCGGCGATTGCGGCCGGGATAGCCATCGTGTTCATACGAATTCTCTCCAGGGCGAGCATGAGTGTGAATTCGCTTGAGAATAATGACGTCTCTTTTTGGCCGACAGCCCTAAAATAGTTGGCCCGCCAACCAGAAGTGCGCACTCGGGTTATCCCTATGAAGTTCCACCAGTTCCGCGCGCTCGTCGCCATGGCCGATACCGGCAGCATTCGTGCGGCCGCGCGCGCGCTTGGCATCTCGCCGGCGGCGGCAACGAAAGCGGTACGCGAGCTCGAAGCCGAGCAGCAAATCGCGCTCGTCACGCGCAATGCGAACGGCATCGCCTTCACGGAAGCGGGCCAGGCGCTGCTCGTTCATGCGCGGCTGGTCGTGCATCAGATGTCCCGCGCTCAGGACGAACTCGATGCGCGGCGCGGGCGCGGCGGCGGCAAGCTCGCGATCGGCGTGACGCCGTGGCTCGCCCTCTCCTTTCTGCCGGACGCCGTCACGCTGTTTCGAGAGCGCATGCCCGGCATGCAGCTGGAGTTCTACGAAGGCCTGCTCAATATCGTGATGCCGCGGCTGCGCGACGGCTCGCTCGACTTCTCGCTAGGCAAGCCCGGGCCCGCTTCGCTGCATGCAGAATTCACGCAGACGCCGATCTTCGCCACGGAGTCGGCCGTGGTGGTGCGCAAGGACCATCCGCTCTCGCATGCGCAATCGCTGAAAGAACTTCAGGATTGCGAATGGTTGCTCAACTGGGACCCGGCCAGCAAGGAGATGATCGCCGACGACGTCTTCCTGCGTCACGGCCTGCCGATGCCGAACAATGTGCACCTGGCACACTCGTTCGTGGTGGCGATGGGGCTTATCATGAACACGGATATGGTGAGTATCTTTCCGTGGCCGCTGGTGGAAACGCGGTTTGCGCGCGACAATTTGCGTGCGCTCGCGCTTCAGGAGGAGGTGGATCGCACGGTGGTGAGCGTGGTTGCCCGGCGCGGTGTGCCGCTTTCCGCTGCCGCTGAATGCTTTCTGGAATGCCTCAAGGTCGCGATTCATGCGGGGGAGGCTTCGGCTAATCCTGAGCGCAGGCGGCTTTATCACTCGCTTGAGTTGCTGATTTGATTGGTTGCTTTTTTGTCTTTGTTCTGGGTTTTTTGGCCTTTCCTTGATCTCGCGTCGGTGCGCATGCGTTGCCCCCGCACAGGGGCAACGCATGCATACCGCCACGAAAACACGGAAAGGCCAAAGCCGCAAAAAAAGCTCAAAACGAAGTCCCAATCTGAAACTGAAACTTCTGATACTGATCACCTGCGTGCTTGACGATCGGGAAACCCAGATCAAGCTTGAGCGGCCCGATCGGCGAGATCCATTCAAGCCCGGCGCCATAGCTGTACCGCAAGCCATTCGCCCCAGTGCTGCTGCCCTCCGTGCCCCACACATTACCGCCATCCACGAAAGTGAATACACGCAGCGTGCGGTCATAACCCGTGCCGGGCAACGGGAACGTCAACTCGATATTACCCACCACCATCTTCGAGCCGCCGATAGGATCGTTCGTCGTAGTGTCGCGCGGCCCGAGCGAGCCGGACTCATAGCCGCGCACAGACCCAATACCGCCCGCATAGTAGTTCTTGAAGATCGGATACGGCTTGCCGCCCAAACCATTGCCGTAGCCGCCCTGGAAGTTCAGCCCCAGTACGAAGCCGCGCGCGAATGAGTAGTAATACTGCATTTGCGCATCGCCCTTGTAGTACTGCGTGCCAGCCGGCGTACCGTATTCGGCGTTGGCCTGCGCATAGTAGCCGCGGCTCGGCACCAGCGCGCTGTCGCGGTTGTCGCGCGACCAGCCCACGGTGAGCGGCACCGTGTTCGAGACGCGCCCGAAATCGTTCACGTAGTCCTTATAGGTCTGTGGCGTGTTGGCGTCGACGTCGAGACGGTCCTGCTCGATGCCGAGGCCGAAATACACCATGTCGGTCTCGGAGAACGGAATGCCGAACTTCATGTCCGCGCCATACGAAATGATGCGAAAGCTCGTGTCGTTCGTGCTCGAGTAGTAAAGCGGCTCGGTCGTGCGGTAATAAACGTCGGTAATGCGTTTGATGCCGTCCACCGTGAAATACGGATCGACTTGCGTGACCGAGAGCGTGCGGTACGTCGTGGCAGTATTCACGTTCAGCGAAAGGCTGTTGCCGGACCCGAACACGTTGTCCTGCGAAATGCCGGCCGAAATGATCGGCCCTTCGCCCGAACCGTAGCCGAGGCCCAGCGAAAGCGTGCCGGTGGGCTTCTCGGTCACTTTCACGTTCACGTCCACCTCGTCCGGCGTGCCTTCCACCGGCACCGTGGTCACGTCCACATCGGTGAAGTAGCCAAGACGGTTGATGCGGTCCTTCGAGAGTGCGAGGCGGTTAGAATCGAACCACGAGCTTTCGAGCTGGCGCATTTCGCGGCGCACGACTTCGTCGCGCGTGCGGGTATTGCCAGTGACATTCACGCGGCGCACGTACACGCGTCGGCTCGGATCGACCTGTAGCGTAAGCGCAACCGTGTGGTCCTTCTGGTCGATTTCCGGCAGCGCGTTCACGGTCGCGAATGCGTAGCCGTGTTCGCCGAGCTTGTCGACGATTGCCTTGGTCGTGTCCTTGAGCTTTTGCGCCGAAAAACGCTGCCCCGCCTTGATGCCCACGAGTTTCTTCAACTCCGCCTCGCGGTCAAGCAGATTACCGGCCATCTTCACGCTCGAGATCGTATAGGGCTCGCCCTCGTGAATCCCGATCGTCAGATACATGTCCTTCTTGTCGGGCGACAGCGAAACCTGCGTCGAATCGATATTGAACTCCAGATAGCCGCGGTCGAGATAGTACGAGCGCACGTTGTCGAGGTCGCCAGTGAGCTTTTCCTTCGAGTACAGGTCGTTCTTCGTGTACCACGAGAACCAGTTCGGCGTGGAGAGCTGCATTTCATCGAGCAGCGTGCCCTCGCTGAACGTGCTGTTGCCGATGAAATTGATCTGGCGGATCTTCGCGCTCGGCCCTTCGACCACGGAGAACAGCAGCCCGACGCGGTTGCGGTCGATCGGCGTGACCGTGGTCGTGACTTCTGCCGCGTAGTAGCCGCGCGTGAGGTACTGGCGCTTGAGCTCCTGCTCCGCCTTGTCGACGAGCGCCTTGTCGTAGCTCTGGCCCGGCGAGAGTCCGACCGACTTGAGCGCCTTCGTCAAGTTATCCTTATCGAATTCCTTGATGCCTGCGAAGTCGATCGTGCCGATGGCGGGCCGCTCCTGCAACTGCACGACCACCGTGTGGCCCTGCGTGAAAATCCGCACGTCGCTGAACAGGCTCGTCGCGTAGAGCGCGCGGATGGCGTCGGAGGCCTTGTCGTCGGTAAAGGTCTCGCCCTGCTTGATCGGCAGATAGGCGAACACGGTGCCCGGCTCGATGCGCGTCAGCCCGTCGATGCGGATATCCTGGACCACGAAGGGCTCGGTGGCGTGCGCCGCAGCGGTCACGCCGATGCCGAAGCCGGCGAGAGTCAGTGCGCGTGCATAGCGCGCCGTGGTAGTTGATGCCGTCATGCGGGAGGTCGAATGTGAAGCCAACGAAGGAGCCGTGAAAGTGCCAATGCGCCACAACCGGCGCGAGACGCGCCGGCCGGCATTCACGGATGCGGGGTGTACAACGGGTGCGCCAGGCGAGGCCGGCGCGCCACGCCTATTGCATGCTCGCGCGGCCAGGCAGGCGCATCTTCGCGAGCCCCGTTGCGAGCGAGAGCACCTCGGTCATGTGCACGGCTTGCGCAGGCTGCAGACGGAACGACAGTTCGGCGCCGCCGGGCAGACGAAAACTCACCACCAGATGCTGCACGTCGCCCGGTTCGCGGCCGATCTCCCAGGCCTCGCAAGGCATGGTGAATTTCACGCTCGCGGTCTTGTGGCGAATGCGCTCGGAACGGCCGATCGCATTGGAAAGCGCGGCGAGCAGTTCATGCATCACCGAGCAATGCAGCGCGACGCTATCCGGCTGACTGCCGTTCACCATCAGGTACTGGCCGTCCGCAGTCAGCTCGAAATCGCGCAGGGAATGAATGGCAAGAGCCGGGGACGAGGACATGTGCAGCGCTCCGTTGCAAAAGCATCGGCGGAGTCTAGTGCGCTGGTCGCGCTGTGCGCGTTACCTCTGCATTACAGGGATTACTTTCATCAATATTGTGCGGTGACCGAGTCGGGTCGTTTCGCACGCAGCCATTTCTGCGTAACGCCAATACCCTGCGTGCATGCAGCGGCTTTCAATCTCCTCTCTCTCGCACGCTGTTACAGTTGCCTCGAAAATCTTTGGTAACCGTACCGGTTCGCTTTCTATCGGCAAACACCTCGACGCTCGCCTGTACCGCGAGCGCCTGTAAGGGAAAGCAAGACAAGAGATCGGCGAAGGCACTTGCGCGTTCGATGCGCGCGAGTAGCATCGCGGCTGCGTCGTTGCGCACGCAGCCGTTGCGGCCGAGAAATTGGCCCCAAAGCGAAAGCGCACGCAGGCGGGCGACAGGCTGCGCGCTCGCAATGTAGGCACTGGGAAAGAGCCGCCGATAGGCGGGCACGTTGTAGAGCCAGGAAGTGCCGTGGACGCACACGTCGCTCGACGCATGACCGCTTGCGCGCAATTGCGCGCGCAGTTGGTCAATCAACGTCCGCAACTCGTCTTGCCGCGCGGCAAGCTGCCGGGAATCGAGCGGCGACATGCCGTTATCGGTTCGGGCATTGAAATGCAGGCGCACCCCCCCATGCGGTTCCTGAGCGTAAGAGAAGCAGCCAACCGTAACGGCGACCGCAGGCGCCGACTGGTGCGTTGGGCAGTCCTGCAAGTAACGCCACGTCCACTCACATTGCTCCACGACGCTTGCGTGCTCATCGAGACCATCGACATAGGCGGCCCAGAGCGGGTGCGTGCGATCGAAGTTGCGCCCCGCGCCGAAGCGCACATAAAGATTCGTGCAGTCGAGCAACGCCGCCGCGAGCGGGATGTCAGCGAGGCGCGCCGCCGCGCGCGCAAAGCGCAACTGGAGGTCGTAAAACGCGCGTTCGGGTTTCAACGGACCTTGTCTCCTTCGTCCACGATACAATGCGGCTGCGTCCGATCCGTCCCCCGCTGCCCCTATCCGACATGCAGAATACTACCCGGGCCTTCCTGTTGGGCCCGTTGCTCAAAGGCGTTTCCCGTTCGTTCTATCTCACGATGCGCGTGCTGCCCGCCCGCATGCGCGACCCAGTGGGCGAAGCCTATCTGCTCGCGCGCGCCGCCGACACCATTGCCGACACCGCGCTGATTCCGCCCGAACGGCGGCTCGCCCTGCTGCTCGCGCTGCGCGAGCGCGTGAACGGCGCGACGAATCATGACACCCTGCTCGCCGATCTCGCGGGCGAGGTTGCGGGCCAGCAAACACAATCGGACGAGAAGCTGCTGCTCGAATCGCTGGGCGGCGCGCTCGACGTGCTCGCGCAACTCGACCAAGCCGACCGCAACGCCGTGCGCGGGATCGTCACGACGCTCACCGAAGGCATGGAGTTCGATCTCCGCACGTTCCCCGACGAGCGCTCGGGCCAGGTGGCCGCGCTCAGCACGTGGGACGAACTCGACCGCTACACGTATCTCGTGGCGGGCTGCGTGGGCGAGTTCTGGACGAAGATGACCTACATGCACTTGCCGGGCACGCTCGCGCCCTCGCTGGAACAAACCATGTACACGCGCGGCATCCGCTTCGGCAAGGCTTTGCAGATGGTGAACGTGCTGCGGGACTGCGGCAAGGATCTGCGTATTGGCCGCTGCTATCTGCCCACTTCGATGCTGGCCCAGGCGGGGCTCACCGCGCAGGACCTGCTGCAGCCCGGCGCCTCGGCGCGCGCACGGCCGCTCATGCTCGAACTCGTGCGTATCGCGCTCGATCATTTCCGCGCGGCCATCGACTATGCGTTCGCGCTGCCGCGCCTTTCGGTGCGCCTGCGGCTCGCATGCCTGTGGCCCATTCTCATCGGCCTCGAAACACTCGAACGCCTCGTCGACAACGACGACTGGCTCGATCCCGCGAAGAGCTCGAAAGTCACGCGCAACGATGTCTATCGCATTCTTGCCTGTTCCACCGCGCTCGCGCCGTCGAATGCGTTGCTCGGTGTCTGGTTCAAGCGGCTCTTCGCGCGTGTCGAGGCGCGTATCAAGGCCTAATAAATATGGTTGAAAAAAGCGCGCTTCGCAGCGCGCCTTTCGTGACTCGAAACAACACGCCTCAACTTTTCTCTGCGCGATACAGCTTGATGATCGCCGAGAAGTCGAGCTTGCCGTCGCCGTTGCTGCTCATCGCCTGATAGAGCTGCTGCGCAAGCGCCCCCATGTACGCAGGCTGATGCACGCCCTTGGCCGCGTCAGTGGCGAGGCCCATATCCTTGAGCATGAGGTCCGTGCCGAAGCCGCCCGTGTAGCCGCGCGAAGAAGGCGCCGTCTCGATCACGCCCGGATACGGGTTGTACGTATCCGAACTCCAGCAGCGCCCCGTGGACGTGTTCATGATGCCGCCGAGCACTTTCGGGTCGATGCCGAGCGCCTCGCCCAGCGCCATCGCTTCGGCCACGCCGGCCATCGTGATGCCAAGCACGAGGTTGTTGCAGATCTTCGCCACCTGCCCCGTGCCCGTCTCGCCGCAATGGACGATGTTCTTGCCCATGCCCGAGAGCACCGGCTTCACGCTCTCGTAGTGCGCGGCGCTGCCGCCCACCATGAAGGTGAGCGTGCCCGCCGCCGCGCCGCCCGTGCCGCCCGACACCGGCGCATCGACAAACGCGTTACCCTGCGCCTCGGCCAGCTTCGCGAACTCCTTGACGCTCGCGGGATCGATCGTGCTCGAATCGATGATCGTCACGCCCTTCCCAATGCCCGCCAGCACGCCGTCCTCCGCAGTGAGCACGCTGCGCACGTGCGCCGCGGCGGGCAGCATCGTGATGACCCACTCCGCGCCGCTGGCCGCCGCCTTCGCCGATACGGCCTTCTGCGCGCCGGCTTCGGCGAGCGTTTGCATCGCGCTCGTGCTCAGGTCGAACACCGTCACCGCGTGTCCGGCCTTGAGCAGGTTGAGCGCCATCGGCGCGCCCATGTGGCCCAGCCCGACAAATCCGATTTTCATGAGCCGTTCTCCGTTATTGTTCAGTACTCCATGGTTATGCCGCGGCGGCGCATCAGCGCAGGCTGATCGTCGTGTTTACGCCGTCGCTCACGGTCGCGTCGTCGAACCAGCGCGCGGTGACCGTCTTGGTCTGCGTGTAGAACTGCACGACCTGCTTGCCGTAAGGTCCCAGGTCGCCGAGCTTCGAGCCGCGCGAACCCGTGAAGCTGAAATACGGCACCGGCACCGGAATCGGAATGTTGATGCCGACCTGGCCAATGTCGATCTCGCTCTGGAACTTGCGCGCCGCCGCGCCGCTCTGCGTGAAGAGGCCCACGCCGTTGCCGAACGGATTCGCGTTGACGATGGCGATCGCTTCATCGAGCGTCCTGGCCGTGAGCACCACGAGCACCGGACCGAAGATCTCGTTCGTGTAGATGTCCATATCGGTCTTCACGTTCGTGAACACCGTGGGGCCGACGAAGTTGCCGCTCTCGTAGCCGGGCACCTCCACGTCGCGGCCATCCAGCGCGAGCGTTGCGCCCTGCTTCACGCCCGAGTCGATCAGGCCGAGAATGCGCGCTTTGGCGGTGCGCGAAACGACCGGTCCGACGTCGGTCTTCGCCTCATGGCCCGCATTGACCTTGAGCGTCTTCGCCTTTTCCACCAGCTCGTCTACCCATTGTTGCGCGGCGCCCACGAACACGGCCACCGAAGTCGCCATGCAGCGCTGACCGGCCGCGCCGAACGCCGCGCCGACCAGCGCATTGAGCGCCTGCTCGCGATTCGCATCGGGCAGCACGACAGCGTGATTCTTCGCGCCCATCATCGACTGCACGCGCTTGCCGTGTTCGCTGCCCAGACGGTACACATGCGTGCCCACGGCCGTCGAGCCGACGAACGAAATCGCCTTCACGAGTTCGTGCGTGCAGATCGCATCGACGACTTCCTTGCCGCCGTGCACGACGTTGAGCACGCCTTGCGGAATACCCGCTTCGATGGCGAGCTCGACGAGCTGCATGGTCGAGAGCGGGTCCTGCTCCGAAGGCTTGAGCACGAACGTATTGCCGCAAACGATCGCCATCGGGAACATCCACAGCGGAATCATCGCGGGGAAGTTGAACGGCGTGATGCCGGCGCACACGCCTAGCGGCTGCTGCAGCGTATAGGTGTCCACGCCGCCCGCCACGTTCTCGGCGAAACCGCCTTGCTGCAGCGTGCCGATCGAGCAGGCGTGCTCGACCACTTCGAGGCCGCGGAAAATGTCGCCCTCGGCATCGGGCAGCGTCTTGCCCTGCTCGGCGGTGAGCGTCTGCGCGATGCGCGGCATATGCTCACGAATCAAGGCCTGCAGCTTGAGCATGATGCGCAAGCGCGCGCCGAGCGGCGTGTTCTTCCACGTGGCGAACGCGGCGTGTGCGGCCTTAACGGCCCGATCCACTTCCTCGACGGTCGCGAACGGCACGCGCGCGAGCACTTCCTGCGTGGCCGGATTGACGATGTCGCGCCATTCCTTCGTTTTCGATTCGACGAACTCGCCGTCGATGAGCAGCTTGACGGTCGAAACTTGCGCGTTGGATGCCTGGGTCACTGCGTTCATCGTGAACTCTCCCTGATGGATTCGAACGGGCCGGCCGTGGCCGGATATAGCGAAAGGTGCGGAACCAGCGAATTTTCAATCGCAGCACGCGCGCAAGCACGCAGTGCAAATGCGTGCGGTCATGTCGAGCGTGCCGGGAATGGAGCTGGGCGAGGTAAAGGAGAGTCCTGCTGAACACGGGCGCGCCTGTGTGCATGCCTGAGGCGCCCGCGCGGGGAACACTGCAATTGCATCGTCTGTCTCCATCCTTGTTGTCGGGCGACCGTAGCTGTTTCAGTCGCGTTGTTCAACGAGTATAGTTATTCGAATATCCACGGCATAGAGATGAAAAAGCCCATCCGATATGCAAAAAAACACAACGAGCAGCATGGAGACACTGAACTGGGACGATCTGCGCTACTTCCTGGAAGTCGCGCGCACGCAACGTGCGAGCGGCGCCGCGAAGCGCCTGGGCGTCGACCACACCACGGTTGCACGCCGGGTGCGTGAGCTGGAGGCAGCGCTAGGCACCGTCCTGTTCGATAAATCGCGTTCGGGCGGCTTCGTGCTGACGGCCGAAGGCCAGCGCCTGCTGGCCTACGCGGATGCCGTGGAAACCACGGTGCAATCGGCCAGCGAGCAGTTCGCGATCGGCGCGCAGTCGCTGTCGGGCCATGTGCGCGTGGGTTCGACGGAGGGTTTCGGCTGCTTCTTTCTTGCACCGCAGTTGGCGCGCTTCACGGGCCAGCATCCCGACATGTCGATCGACCTGTTGCCGGTGCCGCATTTCGTGAGTCTTTCAAAGCGCGAGGCCGACCTTGCGATCATGCTGGAGCGCCCCGAGCGCGGACAGTACGTCTACACGAAGCTATGCGACTACCGGCTGCGCCTGTACGGCACGCCGGCGTATCTCGAGCGCCACGCCCGCATACGCACGCCCGCCGACCTGCGCAATCACGCCTTCATCAGCTATGTCGCCGATCTGGCGTTCAGCCACGAGCTGCTCTACCTCGAACGCACGGCCCCGAACGTGACCGCGAATCTGTGCAGCACCAGCGTGATCGCGCAATACCATGCTGCGCTGCAGGGCAGCGCGCTTGCCATCCTGCCTTGCTTCATGGCCGAGCCCGACCCGCGCCTCGTGCCGATCCTGCCCGACGAAGTCGTGGTGACGCGGCGCTTCTGGTTGTGTAGTCGCGACGACCTGCGCAAGCTGCGGCGCATCACGTCGCTCTGGGATTATCTGCGCGCGGCTGCCGACGCGAATCGCCCGCTGCTGATGGGCGAATCGCCGGAAATGCATTACGTCGAACCGTGAGTGCAACGCGCTTTGCAGCATTGAGCTTCACAGTTTGCCAGGCAATAAGAAAGCCGCACATGCAGTCCACGAGTGGGACTGCATGTGCGGCCTTCAGCAAGAACGCGAAAGACAACCGCTCCGGCGTCGCCGCCCGCACCTCGAAGGGCGATGGGCGCGCGCCGGCTAGCCGATGCTCAGGTCCCAACCGGGCGGATGGTCAGCGCGTTGCGCACCGACGTCACGCCTTCGACGCCCTTGGCAACATCGCCAGCGCGCTGGATCTGCGACTGCTCGGGCACGGTGCCCTGCAGAATGACAGCGCCGTCTTTCGCACGCACGGTGATGTTAGAAACGCTGATGTTCCGGTCGCGTGCGAGCGCCGCGCGGACCTTACGGCCGAGCGCACGGTTCGCAGCGCGTGCCTGGCGCAATGCTGCCTTCGATTGATTGACGTTGTGCTGGGCTGAGGCCGTCGGACCGCTGGTAGGGGCTTCTGCGGCTGCCGGTGCCGAAGCGTCCTGCGCGTAGACCTGGAACGAGGCCGCCACGAGTGCCGTGGCCGCGGCAAGCTTGAACATCTGAATAGCCTTCATGCAGTTTCTCCTGTTGTCAGTCTTATTGCTGGCCCAGGAATGGGCCGTTAACTACACCATTGACTACGAAACATTCACGCGCCTAACGGCGATGGGGAGTAACAATACCGCAACTATTTCATTCTTGACACGAAGCGCGCCTAAATCTGTGATTCCGCGCCACACTTCCTGCCGCTTTCCGCAGACGAATACAGTTGATTGTCCAAATAGTGAAGTCATGGTGCAAGAGCGCAATTCAATCGCTTCACGCGCCAGCACTACGGCTCATTTACCGGCGTTTCGCTGCCGTTATTAAACGTTCGGTGCGATGCCTTCAGCCATGATCCGACCTGGTGCATGCGATATGAATACAATGACTAATCGCGTAATCCAGAGCGGGATTGAGCCGCTTTATTCAAACAGCAACGCGCATCACACAAACAGCGTTGACAATACGGACAGCGGTTAACCCGAACACCCATTGCGAAATACGAGAGGCCGGCCGGCATCAATTGGCCAATTGCGCCTTTATCCATCGATAGAACTGCTGGATCGCCGCCTCGCGCGGATGCCCTTCGCGCCACGTGAAGTAATAGTCGAGCGAGGCCGGGATGCGGACCTGTCCCAACTGCACCAGCTCGCCGCGGTCGATGAATCCGCGCGCGAGCTGCAGACGTGCCGTAGCCACTCCTTGCCCGGCCACCGTTGCCTGCAGCAGCAGGCCCGCGTCGTCGAACACCGGTCCGCGCTCCGGTTCGTCGCCGGCCACGCCCGCGGCTTCGAAGAAGTCGCGCCACGAACGGCGCGAAAAACGCAGCAGCGGCATGCTCGCGAGATCTTCCATGCGAAAGTCGGGATGGCGTGCGAGCAAGGCCGGACTGCACACCGCAACGACCTGGTCGTCCAGCAGCTTGCGGATCTGGAAGCCGGGCTCGTCGACCCGCCGATGCCAGATGCCGATGTCGAAGGGATAGGGGTCGGGCGGCGTCACATCGGCGTGCATGCGCAGCGAGAGGTCGACCATGGGATGGCGGTCGTAGAAGTCACCCAGGCGCGGAATCAGCCAGACGGAGGCAAAATCGGACATCACGCTCAGTTCCAGCCGCGTGACGCCGCTCACGCCGGGGCGCGTGGCGTCGAGCGCACCGCGCAGGTCGTCGAGACTGCGGCGCACGCGCTCGGCCAGTTGTGCGCCCGCCGCCGTGGGGATCATGCGGCTGCCCGCGCGGCGGAAAAGCTCGACGCCCAGTTCTGTTTCGAGCGCGCGCAGATGATGACTCACGGCGCTGTGCGTCAAATGCAATTCTTCCGCGGCACGGCTGAAACTGCGCCGCCGCGCAGCGGCTTCAAGGGCGCGCAGCGCCTGCAAAGGAGGGAGAGGTCGGGCCATGACGTCAAATTCTACTCACAATGCCGTCTGAAATCTCTCGCTGGCCTCACACACGGCAATCGCCAATAATCGACAGCCAGGCATTGAATCCGCTTTCACCCCCAACATGACCTCACTCAGACTGCGCGTCCTTGCCGTATTCGCGCTCGGCTACTTCATTTCGTACCTGTTTCGCGGCGTCAATCTCGGCTTCGCGCCGTTTCTCTCGCGTGAAATGGGCTTCACGGCGACCGATCTTGGCACGCTCACGAGCCTTTATTTCCTCGGCTTCGCGGGCGCGCAGATTCCGGGCGGCGTGCTGCTCGACCATTACGGCCCGCGCCGCGTCACCGCCTGCGTCATGCTCGTGGCGGCGGCAGGCGCTTTGATTTTCGGCATCTCGCACAACATGGCCGCGATGATGGTGGGCCGGCTGCTGATCGGCGTGGGCGTGTCGGTGTGCCTCGGCGGCGCGTTCAAGGCCACGGCGCAGCACTTTCCCGTCGCGCAGCTCACGCTCGTGAACGGCCTCGTGATGGCCGTGGGCGGCCTGGGCGGCGTAGCCGTGGGGGCCCCGCTCTCGTGGCTGCTCTCGATCGCACCTTGGCGCGCGGTGAGCCTCGGACTGGCGGCGCTCACCGTACTCGTGGCCGCCATCATCTGGACTGGCGGGCCGCGCACGCGCGACACCCACCATCAGGCGAGCGTGCTCGAACAGTTCAAGGGCACCGCGCACATCCTGTGCAGCCATGCATTCTGGAAGACCGCGACGTTCTCGGGCCTCACCCAGGCCGTGTTCTACGCCATGCAGTCGCTGTGGGTCGGCGCGTTTCTGCGCGACGTCGTACCGGCCGGCACCGCCGATGCCGGTGCGCGCGCGGCCTCGCTCGTTTCCGTGCTGGGCGGCGCATTCATTGTCGGCAACATCGGCTTTGGCGCGCTCGCACGCAGCTTCGAGAGGCGCGGCGTGAGCGTCCAGCTCTTTTCCGGCGTCACGATGCTTGTGTTCGTGCTCGTGCAAGCCTTACTCGCCGCGCGTGTGCCGCTTCCCGCGTCCCTACTCTGGGCGGCTTACGGCTCGTTCGGCGGCACCGGCATCCTCACGTATGCCGTGCTCGCGGAATATTTCCCGCCGCGCCTGATCGGCCGCGTGAATACCACGTTCACGCTCGTCATCTTCATCGGCATCTTCCTTCTGCAGATCGCGATCGGCGCCGCGCTCGCACACTGGCCCGCGCTCGACGGCCACTACCCGGCAGTCGCGCATCAGACCGTGTGGACTGTCCTCGTCGGGCTGCAAGCGCTCTGCGCCGTGTGGTACTTCATGCCGTCACGGCGTGCCGCTGCGCCGCGCCAGGCGGTCGAAACCCATTAAGGCGCGTTTTCGCCCACCGCACCGCGCCGGGCGCGGTGCCGCTTTGCGTTCCTGCTCACATCGATAGCACGATTTCTTCCTTCGGCGCGGGCGCCGCTCCCCTATCATGAACGCGCCGTGCCGTTCATCTTCCCCATAAAACACAGCGCCTTTGTCGAGAAATGCAAATCTCGATTCATTGGTTGTCCTGATCGGCATACCCGGAAAAGAATGACCCAACGGCAACGACGGCGACGCAAGCTCGCCGGTCCGCGCACCCCGTTTCGTCACCTGGATCCGACCTGCCCATGCGTTCACATCGCGTTCTGCAGTACTTGCCGCAGTTTCTGATTTATGCCGCGCTTTCGTTCATCTCGCTGCATGCCGCGGCCGAGAAGCCAGCCGTGATCCGCATCGGCGTCGCGCAGCAGGGCGCGGGCGACCCGCCCACTTTCGGCGGTTCGACCGCTGCCACGGTGCAGGGCCAGCAGTTGCTCGAAAAGGAATTCGCCGCCGACGGCATCAAGGTCGAATGGCTCTTCTTCAAGGGTGCGGGCCCCGCAGTGAACGAGGCTATTGCCAACAATGCACTCGACTTCGCGTATCAAGGCGACCTGCCCTCGGTGCTCGCGCGCGCCAATGGTCTGAAGACCCGCATCCTGCTGGAGTCGGGCGTGCGCTCCGGTGTGAAGGTGGGTGTGCCTGCCGATTCCGACATCAAATCGATCAAGGACCTCAAGGACCGGCGCGTCGCCATTTTTCGCGGCACGAATCTGCAACTCGTGGCCGACAACGCGCTCGCGGAGAACCAGCTCGACGAGCGCGCGCTACGGGTGATCAACCTCGACAACGCAAGTTCTCTCGCGGCGCTCGCATCGAAAGGCATCGACGCCTCGGTGAACGACTATCACCTTTACCGGCTTCGCGATCAGGGGCTCGTTCGCATCGTCTACGAATCGCAGCATGACGGCCCGCAATTGACGCGCCAGGCGCATTTGCTCGTGCTCGACGGCTTCGAGAAGGCGCACCCCGACATCGTGCAACGCGTGGTGAATGTCTTCGTGAAAGCGGCGCAATGGTCGTCCGATGAAGCAAACCGGGACGCGCTCTTCAAACGCTGGGCGAAGAGCGGCGTGAGCTATTCGTCCTGGCAAGCCGAATTCGGCGACCAGCCGCTGAGGTACCGCAATTCGCCGCTGATCGATCCGTTCATCGTGGCGCGCTACAAAGCCGTTGCGCAGGATGCGCTGCGCCTGAAACTGATTCGCCAGCCCGTCGAGGTCGATTCGTGGTTCGAGCCGCGCTATCTCGACAACGCGCTGCGCGAGCAAAAGCTCGAACACTACTGGACCCGCTACGACGCTGCCGGCAAGCCGCTGGGCTGAGCACGCGAGAGGAGCCGCATCATGACGGAAACCGCGATCACGATTGCCTCGGACACGCCGCGTGCAGCAGCACCACGTATCCACACGACAAGCGCGCACGTGCGCTGGCGCAGCGTACTGCGCGCTTGCGCGTGGCAGCTCGCGCCCTGGCTGCTGCCTGCGATGCTTTATTTGCTATGGAGCGTCGGCTGCGCGCGTGGCTGGATCGCGCCGCAAATCCTGCCTGCGCCGCAGCGCGTTTATGAAACCTTCGTCGACCTCGCCCAGAGCGGCGAACTCGCGCGCAATACGCTGATCAGCCTGCAACGCGTGCTGCTGGGCTTCGCAGCCGGCACCGTGCTCGGCTTCGTGATCGGCGGCGCGCTCGGGCTCTCTCGCACGCTCGAAGCGTGGGTGCTGTCCAGCTTCAACGCGATCGTGCAGATTCCCGTGCTCGGCTGGCTGCCGTTCCTGCTGTTGCTCGTCGGCGTCGGCGAGCCGCT
The DNA here is from genome assembly GCF_024206495.1 of Paraburkholderia sp. CNPSo 3272. Lineage (GTDB taxonomy): Bacteria > Pseudomonadota > Gammaproteobacteria > Burkholderiales > Burkholderiaceae > Paraburkholderia. Next base: position 266,977 of record NZ_JAMBPQ010000005.1, read on the forward strand.
CAAGTATTTGCTGATCGCTCATGCTGCGCTCGTGCCCGTTACGCTCAGCACCATGCAGGGCTTTCGGCAAACACCCGCCGAACTCGATGAAGTCGCGCGCGTGTTCGCCTACACCCGCTGGCAACGCATCGTACGCCTCGTGCTGCCCGCGGCGGTTCCGACGCTCGCAACCGGCGTGCGCCTGGCCTTCACTAAGGCGTGGCTCGCGCTTGTCGTCGTCGAACTCGTGGCGTCCTCGGAAGGGCTCGGCTATCTGATCGTGTATGGACGCCAGCTCTTTCAGCTCGATCTCGTGATGGCGTCAGTGATCGTGGTGGGGGCGGTCGGACTCGTCATCAATCGTCTGCTCGATGTGCTCGAGCGACGTTTGCGGCGCGGCACGCCTTCGGCGTTTCGCGGCTGACGCTGACGCTGACGATGCCTGGCTACCGCCATTGAGGACAAGGGAAAATCGCCATGAAGATATCGTTTGCAAGAGCATCCGCGCGTCCCGATTGCGCTTGTGACGCGGCCACCGAAGCGAGGCCGCGCCGCACTATCGATTTGCGGGGCGCTGCCCTGCCGCTCGTCGCTATCGCGCTATGGTGGGCCTTGAGCGCCTCGCATCTAGTGAAAAGCGGCTTGCTCGTAAGTCCCGGCGATGTGATTCGCACCGCTTACGAACAGATCGAAAGCGGCGCGTTGTTCCGCGCGCTTTCGGCCTCGCTTGCCCGCGAGGCCTGCGGCTTTGCCATCGGCGCAACGGCGGGGTTCCTGCTGGGCGGCGCGCTGGGTCTTTCGCGCATCGCCGCACGCGTCGTTGGGCCGAGCTTCGACACCTTCAAGCAGATCTCCCTGTTCGCGTGGATTCCGCTCATTTCCGTATGGTTCGGGCTCGGCGACGCTGCCAAGGTGGTCTTCCTTTCGCTCGCGGCGCTGCTCCCGGTTGCCGCCCATACGTGCGACGGCATTCACGCCGTGCCGCGCCAATACGTCGAACTCGCGCAGGCATTGCGCTATTCGCGCCTGCAGCTTGTCTGCTACGTCCTGTTGCCGGCCGCGATGCCCTCTATTTTTACAGGCCTCTATCTCGCGCTCATCTATTCGTGGCTGGCCACGCTCGGCGCGGAGTATCTGCTCGTTGCTGGCAGCGGCATCGGCAATCTACTGATCGACGGCAGCGAGCAGTTCCGCATGGACCTCGTGCTGTTCGGCATCGTCGTCGTGGGCGCGGTTGGTTGGGCGCTCAATGCGCTCGCACGGCGCGTGGAGCGAACGGTGCTGGCGCGGTTGCACATCAGCGTCCAATGATCCGGACTACCAATCAATACAATCTGGGAGAGAAACCGATGAACGCCACTGAACCCGCCGGACTCGACATTCTGCACGTGAGCAAGCGCTATGGCGCGGGCGAGTCCACGCTCGTCGTGCTCGACGACGTGACGCTGCATGTACATCCCGGCGAATTCGTGAGCGTGCTCGGCGCGAGCGGATGCGGAAAATCCACGCTGCTACGCCTGATCGCCGGGCTCGACGCGGGCTATAGCGGCGCCATCATGATGCGCGGCGAACGTGTCGGCGACACCTCGCTCGAACGCGGCATCGTATTCCAGGATCATCGGCTGTTTCCCTGGCTCACGGCGGAACAGAACATCCTGGCGGCGCTGCGCAACGCTCCACTTTCGGCACGCGAAAAACGCGCAGCGGTGGCCGAGCACATCGCACTCGTGGGCCTGACGGGCTTCGAGCGGGCCTATCCGCATCAGCTCTCGGGCGGCATGGCGCAGCGCGTGGCGATCGCGCGCGGCCTCGTCAATCGCCCGCGCGTGCTGCTGCTCGACGAACCCTTCGGCGCGCTCGACGCCCTCACGCGCAGCCGTCTGCAAAACGAACTGCTGCGCATCTGGGAGCGCGAACGCATCACGATGATCCTCGTCACGCACGATGTCGACGAGGCGATCTACCTGGGCGACCGTGTCGTGACGATGGCGCCGCGCCCCGGCCGCATTCGTCGCATCGTCGACGTGGCATTGCCGCGCCCGCGCGATCGAGCGGATTCGCGCTTCGTGCGGCTGCGCGACGAGATTCTCTCCGACTTCTCCGACGCCACGACACCGCCCGGCGCCACGCTGTTGCCCGACACTCTTGCCCAATCTCCAGGCCAATGGCGCATGGCGTGGTAGGCGCGCCGACCGACTGGCCGGTCACGCCTCACCCCTCCTCATGATCCCGACACCACCGGCGGCCCGGCTGTGCCAATTGCGCCCGGCGTGAGAAAATCTCTTTTCGAACGGAACGCACGCCGCGTCAGCGCCTTTGCAGCAGCCCGCTTTCCCGTAGTTAGCGGTCTTTTCTGCCGGTTTATCGACATATCTCGCCGGTTCGACGATTGAGCACCGGGAAAACGGTTGGCCTGGGCAACGTGACGCGAAGTTTTCCGATCCGCAAGGGGTCGGCTCAGCGTAAACTCCCGCTGTTGCCATTCGATAGTGTCGATTCATGATCAAGAGAGAAACATCCATGCCAGACAACACCCACTCGCACGACGATCACTCCGATTCGTGCGGCTGCGATCTGTTACACCTGCTCGACGGCGTGGACGAATTCACTCATCACGTGTTCCCGGGCAACAAGGAGCTGTTCCACAGCCTCGCCCACAGCCAGGCGCCGCACACGCTCTTCATCACCTGCGCCGACTCGCGCGTCTCGCCGGAAATGATCACCCAGGCCAAGCCCGGTGATCTGTTCGTTTGCCGCAACATCGGCAATATCGTGCCGGCATATGGCGAAATGCTCGGCGGCGTTTCCGCCGTCGTGGAGTTCGCGGTGCTCGCGCTCAACGTCAAGCAGATCGTGCTGTGCGGCCATACCGATTGCGGCGCGATGAAGGGGCTCGCCTCGGGCGCGGAAGCCACGGCCGACATGCCCACCGTGCACGCGTGGCTGCGCAACGCGGAAGCCGCGCGCAGCGTGGTCAAGACCCGCGGTCTGGACGACGACCAGGTCGTTCAGGCGCTCGTGGAAGAAAACGTCCGCCTGCAACTCACGCACCTGCGCACGCACCCCGCAGTGGCGGCGCGCGTCGCCCAGGGCCAGCTCGAACTGCAAGGCTGGGTCTACGACATCGGCCACGGCAAGGTCACCGTGCTGGACGAAGCACACGGCAAGTTCCTGTCGCTCGGCGAAGCGCGTGCGCGCTTGCGCAAGCGCGTCGAGGAATAATGGCCGGGCGCCGACGCGCCCGCGCCTTCACGCTGGCTGCCAGGTTCAGTCCAGCGCCGGGGCGGCGGTTCACGCCGCCCCATCGCTCTCCCCTTATGCATTCCGCATGAACTGAGGTGCGTCCACAGCGCATTTCAGGTCTTGTCGCGCAATTTTCTCAATCTGCGTAATAATTCTTTGCGAATTAGGGGTTTACCCTAGGACAAAACCCGACTACACTCTCGGCCGTACTACCTGCGGCGCCCTGTCGCACAAGAAGAAGAATTCCGGAGGTTGGTCGCTATGCAGCACGTTCCCCCGCCGTCGCATCACCTGTCTCATCCCGGCTTCAACCGCACTACCGGCGCATTGCGCCGTCCCACGCTTCGCTAGTTCAGCGCGCGTGTCCTGCCGTCGCGCACGCGCCGCGGCAGGCGAACTTGAAAGGCCCACTCCGCGTCATCGCCGTTTCACTCCGTCGCTCCCATGGCGGCAAACGGCGCGCGCCCTTGCGCGTATGGACGCCCGGTAATGGGCTTCGCACCCGTCACGGGCCGAGCGCCCGGTTACCGAAGGAGAAGCATCCATGGAGTCTGCGCAGAACCGTCAGTCGAAAGTCGAAGTGAAGTTGTTCCTGCACCCGGAAGATCATTACCGCGCGATGGCCGCCGCGAAGACGCTCAATCTCGCGGAGCGCGAGTTCTTCGCGCTGGCGCTGCATCTGGGCGCGACCCAGATCCTGCGCCAGACGGAAGCGGCTTGATAAGGCCTCACCGGAAGAAGCGCCTCGTCACACCGGTGACGGATTGCGCTCGGCAAAACCCTCCTGGTGCCAGTAGGGGTAGACAGGCCGCACAGCACTCGCGGCGTCGAGCTTCGCCACCTGCTCGGGCGTAAGGTTCCAGCCGACCGCGCCGAGGTTCTGGCGCAACTGTGCCTCGTCGCGCGCGCCGATCAGCACCGTCGCGACCGTCGGCCGCTGCAGCAGCCAGTTCAGCGCGATTTGCGGCACGGTCTTGCCGGTTTCCTGCGCGATCTCGTCGACGGCGTCGAGCACGCGAAAGAGGTACTCGTCCGGCACCGGCGGACCCTGCTCCGCCGTCTTGTGCAGACGGCTCTTCTCCGGCAGCGGCTGGCCGCGCCGGATCTTGCCCGTCAAACGCCCCCAGCCCAGCGGGCTCCACACCACCGCGCCCACGCCCTGGTCGAGCCCGAGCGGCATCAGTTCCCACTCGTAGTCGCGGCCGATCAGCGAGTAGTACGTCTGGTTCGCGACATAACGCGGATAGCCGTAGCGATCGGCCACGGCCAGAGATTTCATCAGGTGCCAGCCCGAGAAGTTCGACACCCCCGTGTAGAGAATCTTGCCTGCACGCACGAGTTCGTCGAGCGTGGACAGCACCTCCTCGGCCGGTGTGCGCGCATCGAAACCATGCAACTGGAACAGGTCGATATGGTCGGTCTGCAGACGCTTGAGCGCCGCGTCGACCGCGCGCTTCAGATGGAAGCGCGACGAGCCCACGTTGTTGGGTTCGTCGTCGAAGCGGAAGGTCGCCTTGGTCGAGATGATCGCCTTGTCGCGGCGCCCCTTGAGCGCCTCGCCGAGCACCGACTCCGACGCGCCGCTCGAATAGATATCGGCCGTGTCGAACATCGTCACGCCGGCGTCGAGGCAAATGTCGATGAGCTTGCGCGCTTCAGCGACATCGGTTGCGCCCCAGGCCTCGAAGAACTCGCCTTTGCCGCCGAACGTGCCGGTGCCTAAGCTCAGCACCGGCACCTTCATTCCGGACGCACCCAGAAAACGGTATTCCATTTCCGACTCTCCATTAATCAACGGGTTGACGATGTGATGCCGACAGCGGACGAGTCTACGCGCTTCGATTCGGGCTTGCCGCGCGGGTCACACGGCGAACGGCTCGCCGCGCCGCGGACCCCCGCGCGGCTGTACAGATGCTTTTGCCTGATGGAAACTGTCGCCTTTCACCGCGGGCTTTCGGCTTCACTATCCGGTCCGCACTGTTCCGATCGGCACTCACTCCGCTTCCCGCCCATGCTCCGTACCAGGACCAGATTGATTCGCCTCTGCCGCGTGGAGGCGCAATGACCGCTCCCGCACAACGTTCCCCCGGCGTCGGCTGGCTGCCGTACCTCGTCGCCGCCACGTTCTTCATGGAGTACCTCGACACGACCGTGATCGCCACGGCGCTCCCGCAGATGGCGCGCTCGTTCGGCATCGGCCCGAATAGCCTGAGTCTTGGCGTGACCGCCTACATGCTCGCGCTCGCCATCTTCATTCCGGCCAGCGGATGGGTGGCTGATCGCTGCGGCGCGCGCACCGTGTTCTTCAGCGCCGTGGTCACGTTCACGGTGGCGTCCGTGCTGTGCGGGATCTCGCAGAACGTCGACGAGTTCGTCGCCGCGCGTATTCTGCAGGGCATAGGCGGCGCGATGATGGTGCCGGTCGGGCGCATGATCGTCGTGCGCAGCACCGAGAAAAGCAAGCTCATGCAGGCGATCTCGACGATCACCTGGCCTGCCATCGCCGCGCCCGTGGTGGGACCGCCCATCGGCGGCTTCATCACGACGTACGCGTCGTGGCGCTGGATCTTTCTGCTGAACGTGCCGTTCGGCATCGCGGTGCTCGCGGCCATCGCCGCCATCGTGCCGAATCTGCGCGGCGAACAGCGCCGGCCGCTCGACGTGGCGGGGCTCGTGCTGAGCGGCGCCGCGCTCACCGCCATCCTTTACGGCGCGGAACTCGCAAGCCAGGCGGGCCAGAATCCGTGGCGCGCGGTGGCGGTCGTTGCGGCGGGCGTCGCGATCGGGGTCGTCGCGTTCGTGCACGCGAAACGGCATCCGCACCCGCTCGTCGATGTTTCCACGCTGAAAGTGCCGACCTTTTCCGTCACGATCGTGACCGGTTCGATCACGCGTATCGGCATCGGCGCGGCGCCGTATCTGATGCCGCTGATGTTCCAGATCGGCTTCGGTCTCTCGGCGTTCAAGTCCGGCCTGCTGCTGCTCGCGAGCGCGCTCGGCAATCTCGGCATGAAGGCGCTCACGACGCGCATTCTCGAGCGCTGGGGCTTCCGGCTCGTTTCCGTCGTCGACGTCAGCGTCGCGGGCGTCTCGTTGATCGCGTGCGGCCTGCTCACGCCCGGCACGCCGCTCGCCATCGTGCTGGTCGTCGTGTTCGTCTACGGCATGGCGCGCTCGATGCAGTTCTCGACCCTCGCCACGCTGGCCTACGCCGACGTCGCGCAGCCGCAGATGAGCGCGGCCAGCACGCTCTGGAGCGCCGCGGCGCAGATGACGATCGGCCTTGGCATTGCATTCGGCGCGCTCGCGCTGCGCGTGGCCGCGAACCTGAACGGCGAAACCACGGGCCATGTGTTCACGCTCGACGACTTCCGGCTCGCCTTTCTCGCGGCCGGCGTGCTCACGCTGATTTCGGTGTGGGGTTATGCGCAGATGGCGCGCGATGCGGGAAGGAACGTGGGCGGCGGCTCGCGCAGGCAGCGCGCGTAGGTCCCCGCCGCGCGCCTGGCAACGCGCGGCGCAAGGACTACCGTTATTTGGAAAGGCTTGCCCGCACGGTGTATTCGGCTTCCTCGCCCGCCTCAAGCTCATCGGCATGGGCATGCGCCGCGTGGAACTCGTTGGACAGCGGCTCGACCGGATAACCGTGGCGCTCCCAGGCGTCGAGGCCGCCCTTGAGCGCGCGCGCATGATAGATGTGCTTGTTGCGCAACTGATCGACGATGCGCTTGGCCGTCGCCTCGTTCGGGCACACGCAGTACACGACGATCGGACGCCCGATCAGCTCGGGCGAGAGTTCTTCGCTCGATTCGAGATTCAGCGGCCGCGCACCGGGAATCCGGTAGGCCTCCTTCTGGCGCACGGCTTGTGGACGCGCGTCGAGCACGATGGGCGGCGCGCTCGACTTCATCATCTCGTCGAGTTGATCGGGCGAAATGCGGTGCGTCGCCAGCCAGTGGCGGAACTGCATGCGCCGCAGGCAGCGCCACGCGAGGAACAGCACGCTCGCCACGGCGAGCACGTCGAAAATCGTCATGCCGTTCGCGCGCACGAACGCCGCGAATCGCACGATTTCCGCATGGAGCGCCGCGCCGCCGAGCAGCCATGTGCCCGCCCACAACGCCGCGCCGACCGTGTCCCACAGCAGGAAGACGTGGACCGCCACCGTTGTCGTGCCGAGCAGCGGCGCGGAAATCAGGCCGAGCCCCGGCACGAACTTCGCCACCGCGAGAATGGGCGCGCCGTAGCGCTCGAATACGTTGCGCGCGATGCGGATCGTCGTGTCCAGCGACAGCGAAAAACGCACGAGGCCATTGAGCAGGCGCCGCCCGCGCTTGCGGCCCGCGGCGAACCACAGCGAGTCCGCGAGCAGCGTGGCGATCACGGCCGCCGCCAGCAGGCTCCCGTAGGACGTCTCGCCGCTCGCCGCCATCGTGCCCGCGAGAATCAACACCGGCGCGGCCGGCACGGGCACGCCCAGTTGCGTGACGAGTACGCTGAGAAAGACCGCTCCGGCGCCGAAATCGGGTGGAATCGCGGTGGGGAGCGTCAACATTTCGAGATAACCTGCGCGCAGGGATATTCAGGTAAGGAAACGTGGCGCGCATACCGCGCCGGCCGAGGGTGGAGATTACCCCAACGTGCCATTCCTTGCTCTCGTTGACGCAGGCTTCGCGGCGGCATCGCAGACGGGGATCCGGCCCCGCTGCTGTCGCTTTCGCGCCGATGCGAAACGATGCTAATCTCATAAGAGTTGCTTTTTCCAGCCGTTTTCCGTCAAGAAACATGCGTTACTGGCATCTCGATAGACCGAGGCACGGAGGTCAATTCGACCTCTCGCGCGTCACCAGCCTCGTTTCGGCCATCGGCCGCGACGACGCCAATGCGCTCGCCGCCGAAGTGCTGAACATGCTCGGCCCGGCGACGTCGGTCACGCAGTGCACCGTGTTCGCTTACGAATTCGGCAACCGGCCGCGCACGGTTTCCGTGGCCGATCATCGAGGCGGGCGCTTTCTGCGCGACGTCGCCGACACCTACGCGCGCCTCTTCTACGCGCTCGACGGCAATCAGCAGATCGTCAGCGGCGGTTCGACCGACAAGCCCGGTTCGTCGCTCGTGCTGCACTGGCAAAGCAGCGCGGACATCGCGCACGACGGTTACCGCACCGCGTGTTACGCGACGCCCAATGTGTCCGACCGGCTCTCACTGCTGCTGCAGCCGGCCGCCGACATCTGGCTCTCCGTGAACTTGTACCGCGAAAGCGACGCCGGTAATTTTCAGCCGGGTGCAGTGGAACTGGTGGAATCGCTCGCCCCGCTGATCGGCGAGTCGGCACGGCATCACTACACGATTCGCGGCCAGAGCCAGCTCGGCATTCCTCAGATGATGCTCGCGCGCCTGCGCGGACTCTGCCCCACGCTTTCCAAACGCGAACTCGACGCCCTGCGCGGCGTGCTCGAAGGACGAAGCGCGGTCGAAATCGCCGAGTGCATGGGCGTGAAGCCCAGCAGTGTGGTGACGTATCAAAAACGCGCGTATCAGCGGCTGGGCATTTCTAGCCAGCGGCAGCTTTTTGCGCTTTGTCTGGCGACGGATCAGGGCTAACGACCCGCCGCACGCGCGCAGAGCAGAACGCCTGCGCACCTCCCGGTATGCCCCTGTACCCAAATTGAGGACAGCGGCCCGCGCCTCGCGCTCCATACTGCCTTCATCGCCAGCGCCCCCGCGGGGCAAGCCGGCAGCACAAGACTTATGTATCGGAGACGCAATCCCCATGAGCGCCGGATTCAAACCCTATCCGTTCGAGGCCAGGCAGTACGCCGCCCGCTTGCCCGAACTCGAAGGCGGCCGTGAAGCGCAGCGCCACGCCGTGACCATCGTCGGCGGCGGTCCAGTCGGCCTCGCCATCGCGCTCGGCCTCGCGAAGCACGGCGTGCGCTCGGTGCTGATCGAAGCCGACGCATCGGTCTGCTACGGCAGCCGCGCGATCTGCATTTCGCGCCGCAGCCTTGAAATCGTCGAGCGACTCGGCGCGCTCGACGGCTTCCTCGCCAAGGGCCTGCCGTGGACCGGCGGGCGCAGCTTCTATCGCAACGACGAAGTGCTGCACTTCACGATGCCGCAGGACGAAAACCAGAAGCTGCCGCCGATGGTCAACCTCGCGCAGTACCACATCGAGCAGTTCCTGCTCGACGCGGCAGAGCGGCAGGCCGATCTCATCGACATTCGCTGGTGCACGAAACTGACGGCCGTGCAGGACGACGCGCATGGCGCGACGCTCTCGCTCTCCACGCCCGCGGGCGACTACACCGCGCAGACTGACTGGCTCATCGCCGCGGACGGCGGCCGCAGCACGGTGCGCGAGTCGCTCGGCCTGAAGCTTCAGGGCACGAGCTATGAGGGCCGTTATGTGATCGTCGACATCCTGCTCGACAGCGCGCGGCCCACGGAACGGCTCGCATATTTCGACCCGGCGTCGAATCCCGGCTCGACCGTGCTCGTCCACAAGCAGCCCGACAACGTCTGGCGCATCGACTATCAGCTGCGCGACGGCGAAGACGCCGACGAAGCGATCAAGCCCGAAAACGTCATGCCGCGCGTGCAGAGCCTGCTCGACATGATGGGCGAGAAAGCATCGTGGTCGCCCGTCTGGATCACGATCTACAAGGCCAATGCGCTCACGCTCGAGCGCTATCGCCACGGCCGGGTGCTGTTCGCGGGCGACGCGGCGCACCTCGTGCCGATCTTCGGCGTGCGCGGCGCGAACTCGGGCATCGACGACGCCGACAACCTGGCGTGGAAGCTCGCCTATGTCGTGAAGGGCCTCGCGAGCGACGCGTTGCTCGACAGCTACTCCGACGAGCGCGTCTACGCTGCGCACGAAAACTTGAGCTACGGCACGAAGAGCACGGAGTTCATGGCGCCGCCGTCGTTCGCCTTCGATCTGATGCGCACCGCCGTGCTGAGCCTCGCGCGCGAGCACGCCGCCGTGCGCTCGCTGATCAATCCGCGCCAGACTTCGGCTATCGCCTACGCGGCCTCGCCGCTCAACGCGGCTTCCGACGCGTTCGCGAACGGCCCGGCGCCGGGCACGGTGCTGCCCGAATGCCCGCTCACGATCGTCGATCAAACAGGCGCGCGCGACGGCCACCTGACCGACTTGATCGCGCCATGCTTTACGGCGTTTTACTTCAGCGAGGATGGCACAACGCCCGCCCCGATCGCCGCGCTCGAAACGACGCTGGCCGCGCGCGCACTGCCGTTCGCGCTGGCGCCGCTCGCGCAGCGCCAGCCCGGCGACGCATCACGCCGCAGCGGCTGGGATCGAACCGGACGCCTGTTCCCGATGTACGGCGCCAAGCCCGGCACGCTCTACCTCGTGCGCCCGGACGGCCATGTGCTCGGCCGCTGGCACGGCGAGTCCGGCTCCGTCGCCACGCAGGCGCTTGCCGCCCTCGACCACGCGCTGTGCGCCTGAGCGCTGGCGGATACACGTAAAGATGGAGAAAGCCATGACCGACAGCGAACTCGACGCCGTCTACACGCAGCTGTGCAAGACCATGACCAATCTGGGCGAAGCCAACGGCCCGCTCTTTCTCGCGCGTTTCGCGCTGCTCGCGATCGAACGGATCGGCAACCCGCAAACCTGCCTCGGGTTGATCGATGCCGCAGGCAAGAACGTTTCGGCGGCGGTGGCGGAATAACGGGAAGGTCGGCGCGCCTCAGCGCTGCGTCGACTGCACGAGCCGCGCGAGGCGCGAGCGGTTGCTGACACCGAGTTTCTGAAATGATCGATCGAGATGGGTGCGCACGGTCGTATAGGAAATGCCTAGCCGTTCGGCGATCTCCTTGTCGAGCAGCCCCTCCACCACGAGCGCGACCACATCGCGCTCGCGTCGCGTCAGGCGGCTGATCGCTTCGTTATCCGCAGTGGATGGCTCGGCCGGCGGCGGCTGAACGTGCCCCGTCTGCGCGCGCGAGCGCGCCAGCGCAGCGATGAAAGCCGGGCGCACCAGATCGAAAAACACCAGCTCCCGATCGGAAAAATGCTCGCGCCGCTTGCCGCGCCCAACGCGCAGATGATCGAGATGCTCTTCGCCCGACCAGACGAACAGGTCCGCGCCCGCATGCAGGCCGTCGGCGCGCAGCAGCTCGAGCAGGCGCCGCCCCACCTCGAGACGCAAGGCGCCCTCGGGCAAGATATGGTCGGCCAGCAGCTTGAAGACGTCGGCGATCAACGCGAGTTCGCGGCTCGTCAGGTCCATGCTCGGGTGCGATGAGAAGTGGGCGCGCGCCCCTGCTTGCATGGCGGCGCAAACGTCAGAGCTTAGTGCCTGACGGATTCAATATGCAGTGCGACTTGTGAAGCGTGAAGCGGGCATGCCGAAAAGAAAATGGGGCGGCAAACGCCGCCCCAAGAAAAACACACGCCGGCAAAGGGCTGTCTTCCGCCGGAGGTTGCATAGTACGCGATGAACCACGGAGCGGCATCCCCAAATTTGAGGACAAACGCTCATGTCATGCAAACTTCCTCCACCCCATGCCAGGTTGCCGATGCGAAATGGTTTGCTTTCATGCACGGCGCATCGTTTCGCATCGGCGTTGGGTTTTACTGGATCAGGCGCGAGACGCCGCGGCCGCGCGGATCGGAAACCGCGTCGGGCGTATCGCCGTTGATCCGGATCGCCTGAATATCACCGTTGAAGTCCTGCGCCTTCAGCACATAGCCTTTCGCCTCGACCTGCCTGGCGAGATCGCCGTCGATCGGCGCATACGGCTCCCAGAAAATCGTGTTGGGCGGCAGCAACTGATGATGGAAGCGCATCGCCGCCACCGCGTCCTTCAACGGCATGTCGAAGTCGTAGTTGTTGTTGATGACCTGGAACACCGACGTGAAGATGCGCGACCCGCCCGGCGTACCGATCACGAGGGCCACCTTGCCGTCCTTCGTGAGGATGGTCGGCGTCATCGACGAAAGCGGGCGCTTCTTCGGCGCAATCGCGTTCGCGTCGCTGCCCACCACGCCGAACATGTTCGGCACGCCGGGCTTGGACGCAAAATCGTCCATCTCGTCGTTGAGCACGATGCCGGCGCCCGGCACGACCACGCCTGAACCGAAGTAGCCGTTGATCGTGTACGTGTTCGAAACGGCGTTGCCCCACTTGTCGACCACCGAGAAGTGCGTCGTTTCCGCCTTCTCAGGCATCGAGGTGCCGAGGCCCGGTTGCACGCCCTTCGTGTCGGACGGCTTGTCGGGATCGACTTCGGCGGCGCGCTTCGCGAGGTACGCGTCGTCGGTGAGCTGCGCAACCGGCACCTTGTAGAAGTCGGGGTCGCCGAGATACTGCGCGCGATCCGCGAACACGCGTTTCTCGATCTCCGCGATCAGATGGATGTACTGCGGCGAATTGAGCGGCACGTCCTTGAATTGCGGCGCCAGCATCGCCTTCATCTTGAGCAGCTGCACGAGGCCCACGCCACCCGAACTCGGTGGCGGCGCGGTGATGATCTCGTAGCCGTTCCACTTCGCCTCCACGGGCTGGCGCCACACTGCCTTGTACTCCTGCAGGTCGCGCTTCGTGATGAGGCCGTGGCCCTTCATCGAGGCGGCGATCAGGTCCGCGGTCTTGCCGTCGTAAAAGTCCTTCGCGCCCTGGTTCGCAATGCGTGTGAGCACGTTGGCGAGATCGGGCTGCTTGAACGTCACGCCCTCCTTAAGGTTGCCGAAGTAGTCGTCGAAATTGGTCTTGTCGCCGAAGTCCTTTTCCGCGGCCTCGCGGCGCTTCGCGAGCTGCTCGTCCACGACGAAGCCGTCGCGCGCATATTTGATCGCCGGCGCGAGCACCTGCTTCCATTGCAGCTTGCCGAAGCGTTTCTGCGCTTCCCACATGCCCTCGACCGTTCCCGGCACGCCCACGGCGTCGTAGCCGTAGAGGCTCTTGCCCGGGATCACGTTGCCCTTGTCGTCGAGGTACATCGTGCGCGTGGCGGCGAGCGGCGCGCGCTCGCGATAGTCGAGGAAGTACGGCTTGCCGTTCACGTAGAGCGTCATGAACCCGCCGCCGCCGATGTTGCCGGCTTCGGGGTATGTGACGGCGAGCGAGAAGGCGATGGCGACCGCCGCGTCGACGGCGTTGCCGCCCTCCTTGAAGATCTGCTCGGCGGCGTCGGCCGCGTACTTGTCGGCAACGGCCACGGCCGATGCATTGAGGACCGCAGGGCGTTGCTGCGTATCCTTGGCAAAGGCCGGCGTGGCTTCGAGGAAGCCCGTGGACAAGGCGGATAGCGAAAGCAGTGCGAGAGCGGCAGCGGAAATTTTCGTTTTTTCAACCAGCTTCATCGAGTTCACCCCATGATTCGGTTTGTTGGCCTACCGGAAACCTGCCTTGGCCTTATAGCACGCCAGGAAAACGATTGCGATCCGGCGATCCGCTGATTCCCCTGCCGTGCAAGACGGCGTCCTCCTGGCACGGATCAGGCCTTGCCGCGCCGGCCGCGCGCAATTTCTTCTCCGGCATCTGCGGGCAATCGCATCGTCACCGGAATGGACGCTACCGAAAAGAGCCCGACCACCAGAAACGCGGGCCAGAAGTCGGACCAGACGATGGCCGAATGCCCTTGCACCCGGTGCGAAATCAGCAGCACGAGGCCCGCGATCGTCACACCGAGGCCGAGCGACACCTGCTGGATCACGCTCGCCACGCTCGTGGCGCGGCCGATGTCGCGCGTCGGAATATCGGCGTAGGCGAGCGAATTGAGGCCGGTGAATTGCAGCGAAGGAAAGATCCCGCCCGCGAGCACGATGACCCAGATGAGCCACACGGGCATGCCAGGCGAGAACGAGCCGCATATCGCGATGGCCGTGCCCGCGAGCACTGCGTTGACCATCAGCGTGCGGCGAAAACCAAAGCGCCCGAGCACGCGCGAGACGATCGCTTTCATGAAGATCGAGCCGAACGCCGAAGCGCAAGTGATGGCGCCTGAAGCGAACGCCGTCATGCCGAGCCCTTCCTGCAGCGTGAGCGGTAACAAAAATGGCACGGCGCCAAGTCCGATGCGAAACAGCGACCCGCCCGCCACGCTCGCATTGAACGTGGGGATGCGCAGAAATTTCAGATCGAGCACGGGTCGCTCGACACGTTGCGCATACAACCAATAGGCCGCCAGCAGCAACGCGCCGATCACGCACATCGTCACCGCGGTGCCGGTGGCCACGATCTCGCCGCCCACGAGCGAGAGGCCGAGCATGAACAGCGACGCCCCACCCGCGGAGAGCACGAAGCCGGCCCAGTCGAGCCTCCCAGGATGCTCCTCGTGCATGTTCTCGATATGCCGGTTCGCGAGCCAGATGCCGAGCAAGCCGATCGGAATGTTGATGAAGAAAATCAGCCGCCAGTGCAGATACGTGGTGATGAACCCGCCGAGCGGCGGCCCCACGACCGGCCCGAGCAGCGCGGGCACCGTAAGATAGTTGACCGCGCGAATGAAGTCCGATTTGGGCAGCGAGCGGAAGATGATGATCCGGCCCACCGGCACCATCATCGCGCCGCCGATGCCCTGCACGAAGCGTGCGGCCACGAACATCTCGAGCGAGCGCGAAGCCGCGCACAACAGCGACCCCGCCATGAAGATGCCGATGGCAGTGCGAAACACATTGCGCGAGCCGAAGCGATCGGCCACCCAGCCGCAGATCGGGATGAACACGCCAAGGCCAATCACGTAGCTCGTGACGGCCAGCTTGAGTGTGATGGGGTCCTGGCCGAGATCGCGGGCCAGCGCGGGGAGCGCGGTGACGATGACCGTCCCGTCCACGTTCTCCATGAACATCGAGCACGCGACAATGAGCGGAACGATGAATGTGCCGAGGGCTAATGGCATGGGCAGGAACGACGATCAGCGTGGCTGATGGCGTAAAGCTGCCATTATGGCCCTTGTTGCGGGAAACGGGAACCCGGCAACAGATGAAGCGGTGCTCCTCGTGTGTGCGCCACGCAGCAAACGCGCGCGCAAAGGTAAAAGCCGCGAAGCCCGCCTCCACGTTCAAGCGGAGACAGACCTCGCGGCCTGATTCAAACAGTCAGCGTCGGGCAATCCGCGCAGATGCGCTTTACATAGCGGCCTGCTTCACGCGGCTCACCACGGGACGCAGCTGCGGCAGCACCTGCTCCGCGGCGCGCGTCACGTCATTGGGGAAGTCGATCTCGATCCACGGCGCGCCGGTCACGTCCGCGGTTTCGAACTCGCTGCCGCGTTCGAGCAGCAGGTCGCGCAGCGCTTCTTCGTGGGGCAGGTTCGCGCGGCCCGTATCGACGTAGCCTTCGACGATCTGCGCAAAGCGGCGCGCCGTCGCTTCGTTCAGGCGGAAGAAGCCCACCGACTCGCCGATCGCGTCGTATTGCAGACCGACCGCCAGCTGCTTGCGCAGTTCGACGGGCACGCCGTTGCGCAGACACAGCTTCACGGGCTCGTCACCGGCTTCGAAGTCGCGGTCGATCAACAGACGGTTGGCCGGCGCCGCGCCCGCCACGAGCGGCGCGAACACGCGCTCGTCGTAGAGCACGTCGGCGTCCATCAACAGCACGTCGCCGCCGCGCGTGAGCGCCTCTGCCGTGCGATGCACCGTGAGCACGCTGCCCAGGTCGAAGCGCGGATTCATCACGACCTCGACCTTATGCGGCCAGCCGATGCGCTTGAGTTCGGCCTCGACCAACTCAGGCTGGAAGCCGAGCGCGAGCACGACTTCCGTCACGCCCGCCTCTTCCAGCAATTGCAGATGGCGTTCGAGCAGCGTCACGCCCTCGAACTGCAGCAGACATTTCGGAAACTGTTCTCCAGCTTGTTGCTGAAGGCGCAGGCCGAGGCCTGCCGCGAGAATGATGGCGCGCATGCGCAAACGTTCCTTGGGAGAGAAAAGGTCAATCGGCGACTTCGACAGCGGGGACGCGCAAGGCGCGCCGGCGTTGCCAGCTACGTTCGCTGAAATGCAGATACAGAAGGCCCGGCAAGCCGAGCAGGATTTCTCTCGCGCGCTTGGCAAGCGAGAGCGCGAGCGCCGCCTCGGGCGGCAGGCCGACGAGCGGCGCGAGCAGCAGATAACCGCCCTCTTGCACGCCCAGCGAGCCAGGAATGGCGAAGGCCGCACCGCGAATCGCCTGGCCGATACTCTCGAGCAGCAGCGCATCGATCCAGCCTGTGGGATGGCCGAGAAAGCGCAGCGCGAGCCACACTTCCACCGTGCCCACGAGCCAGCCCGCCAGGCTCAGCGCGAAGCTGGCGGCCACGTGGCCACGCCGCGCGTAAAGCGACTTCACGGCTTCGTCGATGGCGTCGGCGCGCGTGGCGAGCGCCGACCAGTCGCGCTTGCCGAACACTTTCGATGCGAGACGCAGCAGGCGGCCGAACAGACCGCGGCGCTGCGCGACATAGAACAGCGCGATCAGGCCGCCGAGCACGGCGGTCGCGATCAGCGCGGCGACGCCGAGATCGCGCGGCGCGCCATTCGCGGCGTAGGCCGAAAAAAGCGCGATGCCGAATACGGCGAAGACGATCTGCGCGACGGCTTGCAGCGTCGTGCTCACGGTGATGGCCGCAGCCGCGTTGCGCATTTGCATGCCGCGTTGCCCGAGTTGGCGCACCATCGCCACGGGGCCGCCGATCTGGCCCGCGGGCAACAGGCTGTTGACCGATTCTCCGGTCCACCGCGCGAGCAGTGCATCGCGCTGATCGACACGCTCGTCCTTGCCGAAGAGCACAGCGATCGCACCCGCGTCGAGTGCGAGCGGCACGACGTGGAACGCCGCGACGAGGACAAGCCCCCAGCCGGCAGCCGCGAGTGCACCCGTTACCGACCCGAGTCCCTGCCAGGCGAGCAGCGCGATGAAGAGCGCCGTGCCGATCGACAGCAGCAGGATGGCGGCACGGCTCACGCCTTGCCTCCGAATGCCTTGCGGAACACCTGGCGGAAACCGAAGTACGCGATCGCGTCCTTCATGTTCGAAATGAAACGCCGCCACGGGCGCATGTGCGGGTTCGTCACGTATTCGAGCGTGAGCGAGACGCGCACTTCGCCTTCGAGGCTCGGCGTGACGCGATGGCGAAGCTTGTCGCCGTCGAACACGATGAGCGCACCCGGCGGGTATTGCACCGAACCCGGTTCATCCGCCTTGCTCGGGTCTTTCGTGTGCAGTTCGTAGTCGAGCTTGCACGAAGACTCGTCGATTACGCCGAGCAGCACCGTATAGCGGCGGCCGTCGTAATACGAGGTGTCGTAATGCCAGCCGATATGATCGCCGGCGCGCGTGTAGTAATAGAGCGCGTAAGCGTGCGGGTCCTCTTCGGGCGACAACTGCAGGCGGTCGCCCGTGATCTTTTCGAGCCACGCGATGAGTTGCGGCGAGCGGTAAAGCTCGGCGATGTACGGCGCGAGGCGGTCGATGGTATGACGGCTCACGCTGCCGCCCGCCTTGTGGCCCGGCAGATAGTTGCGGTTGACTTCGGGAAGCAGCGCGTTGGCCGCGTCGATCAACTGTTGCGTGGCGTCGGCGGGCAGAAAATCGGAGAGATACAGGAACGAGCCCTGGCTCTCGTAGTCGTCGCGCAGGCGCGCGGTGTTCAGCGGTTGCAGCGCGCGGCCGATCGCGCCGTCCGGCTCGCCGGCCGCCGGGAGTACGGCGCGGGCTGGCGCGGGGACGTGCAGCGCCACGACCGGTTCTTGTTCTGCTTGCAAGCTCATCGGCTGCTCCACACCTGGCTGGTTTCCTTGGCGGGGCGCAGGCGGCGCGTCACGCGCACATAGTCGAGCACCACCCAGATGGCGAACAACGGCGCCCCGATCGAAGCCGCGATAATGAATTGCGACACGACGCCCGTCAGCGTGACAAGGGGTAGCAGATACAGCACGTCCTCAGTCTCGAAGCCGCCGGCGAACGCCTGCCGGGTGCCCGCCTTGCCGGCCATTTCCTCGATGCGCATGCGCAGGAAAAAAATCACGGCGACCGCGACGCCCGCGATGCCGCCGAGCACGGCCGGCGGCACGCGCCATTCGGCGCCGGAATGGGCGGCCACGACGCCGAGGCCGTAACCCATGCCGAGGAACAGCAAGACGGTGACGAGCGCGTCCGCCGCGAGATCGTAGAGATGCCCGATGCGGCTGGTCTTGCCGCTGATACGCGCCAGTTCGCCGTCGGTATGATCAACAAAATTCGACAGTACGATTAGAAACGCGCCAATATTGACGTGCAGAAAGTCTCCGCGCGCCAGAAAAAAGCCGCCGGCAACGCCGATCAGGAGTCGCAGCGTGGTCAGATGATTCGGGGTAACACGCGTGGGTACAAGCGGGGTAACGAGCCAGCGCGCCGCGCGAGCGTCCCACGTACGTGGCAGCGGCACCGCTTTCGGAGCCATTTTTACAGGTTTATCTTTTTTGGTCATAACCGCGCAATATATACGCCTTCCAGAAATCTTGCAGGTATGGCGACGTTCGCCCCGCTTTTTGCTTTCGATTCTGTAAGGAAAAGCGGCGGATCGGCTCCCACAGGGCCGCCAAGCGAAGTTGTCCGAACACGCGTAGAGTGCAACCCTTCGCGCCAGCCCGGGCGTTGTGCGCCTCGCCGAAACCGGCGCGGCGCACGCACTTTCGCCATTCACGCAATGAAACGCTTTACTTTTGCCGCCCTTTTTCTCGCTGTCCTGACGCTTCTGGCCAGCAATGCCGAGGCCGCCGTCATCGACGATTCGCTGACCTGCAGCGAGTCCGCACACGAGTTCATCTCGGGGCTGATCACGCAAAACCTGATCGATCCGAAGCCCATGAAGGTCGAAAGCAATTCGATCAACGCATTCTGGCCCGCGCATGGCCAGCGCATGACCGCCTATGGCTTCAGCGTGTTCGCCATCGTGGGTTTCCAGAAGGACGACCCGCTCTTCAAGACCGGCGACGGCACGCCCATCGCCCCTTCCGCCTACGGGGCCGTCGTGGTCGGCACCCAGGCCAGGGTGCAGGCGGCCCTCACGGCGGCGGGCAATAACGCCATCGTCCACCATGCCGGACCGCTATTGACTGCGATCTTCTGCAAGCAGGAGTAAGCGGGCAGGCTTTGAGAGTTACTCGATACGCCCGAAACCGCCTTCGGCCCAGGCCTCGGCGCGCGCCTTCGTGAGCTTGAAATTCGGCGCGACGCGCGCCTGGGCAAGCTGCTCGCCGAATGCGTCGATCGCGCTGACGAGCGCGTAGGGCTCGTACTCGTCGGGAACGATGTCGAGCGTCACGTCCACATCGCCTTCGGCGGTGTGCACGCTCACGCGCTTGTGCAGCAGCGCGCGCAATTGCTGCTCGTGCCGGCGCAGCACCTCCGAAGCGGTCTTCACGAGCGTGTTGAACGCCGACGTATCGAGCGGCTTGGGATTCTTCTTGTCACGGCCCATGGTCCAGGGGCCGACGAGTGCAGGCTCCGGCTCGCCGTCCTTGATCATTTGGACGGCCCAGCCGTCGTCGTCCTCGTTCTTGATCACGCGCGCGGTCCAGCCGTCCTTGCGCCACAGGCGCGCTTCCTGGATCACCTCGGCTTCAGCTGCGAGGTCATCGGCGGGGAAATTGGAATCGGTTGCGGGTGAGGAATCGGTCATGGCGGGGTTTTCATCGGGTTCTGCGGGGGGACTTGCCCGTCGCGAGGCAAGGGCAAGATTCTACCCGGATCGCGTCGCGCGTCGGGCGCCACGTCTTCCTATCCCGCCGGCTTGATTATTCCACCGCCAAACCAGAATATCGACTGGCGATTTTAATCGTTGCGTTTTCCGCAACGCACCATTCCGCCTTGCGCATTAATTTAAAATAATTTTCCGCAGGCAAAAAAAACGCGGCCCGAGAGCCGCGTAAAAACAGATGAAAAAAGACCACCCTTGGTCGAGGGCTGAAGAAATTGTACCCCCGCAATATGCATGTGATCAGCCCATGATCTGGAACAGTACCTTTCACCAAACGACAAGAATCGCGCTTGAAAAAGCGTTGAATTCGCGCTAGGCCATCTGCTGAGCGGATTTGTCGCATCGTCGCGGGTGCACAACGGATTATCCGGATGGACCATTTTGTCGCACCTGATAATCCGATAGAAAAACTCTTTACATGCAGTCACTTACGGAGATTAATGCGGATCGCGAAATGAGATGAATGCATTGTTGCGTCGATTTGCGTAAATACATTGCATACCGAGCCTACACTTCGTTGCGAATCATCCGGGCACGAATTCGATTTTTAGAATATTCGGCCTGAGATTCCCCAAGTTCTGACCGGAGAAAAACATGAAAAAAGCACTCATTGCTGCAGGCGCCCTCAGTGCATTTGCCATCAGCGCCCATGCGCAAAGCAGCGTCACCCTTTACGGCTCGCTCGACGCCGGCATCGTCTACGCGAACAACGTCGGCGGCCACAGCCTGTGGGCTCAGGGCAGCGGCGCGCTCTCGAACAACTACTTCGGCTTTCGCGGCGCCGAAGACCTGGGCGGCGGCCTGAAGGCGATCTTCACCCTCGAGAGCGGCTTTAATCTCAATAATGGCGGCTACAAGAACGGCGACAGCGGCTTCAACCGCCAGTCCTGGGTCGGCCTGCAGAGCGACCGGTTCGGCACGCTCACACTCGGCCGGCAGTATGACTCGATGGTCGATTACCTCTCGCCGCTCTCGGAAGCCGGCGCGGGCTTCGGCAACAATCTCGCGGGCCACCCGTTCGACAACGACAATCTCGCGCAAAGCTATTCGATCAAGAACTCGGTCAAGTACGCCAGCGCGAACTACGCAGGCTTCCGGTTCGGCGGCCTGTACGGCTTCAGCAACGACGCGAGCGGCTTCGCGAATGGCCGCGCGTGGAGCGTGGGCGCATCGTACGGCAACGGCCCGCTGAACTTCGCAGCCGCCTACTCGCAACAGAACAACTCCGGCAGCCTCGGCGCCGCCAACAGCGCGGCTTCGGCCGACCAGAACATCTCGGCACGGCTGCAGCGCTCGCTCGGCGCGGGCGTGAACTACACCTACGGCCCGGCACAGTTTGGCTTCGTGTGGACGCACTCGCAAATCGACGGCATGCAGGGTCTCTCGAGTGGCGGCAGCGCGCCGCTGCCGGGCCTCTCGGGCCTGAACCTGCACGTGGACAACTATGAGATCAATGGCGCTTACCATCTCACGCCAGCTCTCGCGTTCGTCGGCTCCTACACGTTCACCGACGGCACGGTCACGGGCAACGGCAGCAACAACAGCCCGAAGTGGCACACCGTGGTCGTCGGCACCGACTACTCGTTGAGCAAGCGCACGGACGTCTATCTCGCCGGCGTCTACCAGCACGCTTCGGGCTCGCTCGGCTATAACGCCGACGGCTCGGGCATCGCGAACGTCGCTGCGATCAATACGCTTTCGCCCTCTTCAACGAACAACCAGGTCGCCGCGACCGTCGGTCTGCGTCACCGCTTCTGATCGCTCCGGGTTGGGCAAATCCGGCGCGACCCGCCACGCTGCCTTGCCTTTGCGAAACGCACATGTGCCACGAGCGCATGTGCGTTTTTCCTGTTAGCTGTTGCATCTTTTTACGTCTGCGTGGGCCTTGATCCAGATCAGGGTGCGTATACTCATTGGCATAATCCGCTGTTCGATATTGTCACTTCGCCTATGAAAACGCTCACGCAACGACTCCTTGCCGCGACTCCGCTCGCGCTCATCGCCGCTTGTGGATCGACGCCGCCGTCCGGCACCGCTTCGAACGGCGAACCGATGATCTATGCTTCGTCGGCGCGTTCGGCGTCGTCGGTCGCGAGCTGCCTCGAAGACCGCTTGCCGCACGTGCACAGTTCGCGCGACGGCAATACGACGGAACTGAGCGTAGGCTCGCGCTCGGACGCGTCGTACTTCGTCACGCTCACGCCGAACGGCCACGGCTCGGTCATTCGCGTGACGCACGGCGCTTCCGCGTCGAACGATCCGCCTGAAGAAGAACTGCGCTTCGACGTGGCGCGCTGCACGACCTGACGCGTGAACGAATGGCGCCGGCACCGCACGCGCCATTCGATGTACCGCATGTCGCCCGCGTGGCACCCCTGTCATAACGGCGACACATCTGCGAAGATTGCGCCCCCTTCGACTTCGCAACACACCGCTTCATGGCATCAGGCACCGCACATCACGCGACGGGTTGGGCCGCCGGCGTCATCGCCGCCGCAATCGTCACGCATCAGGGCGCCGATAGCGCCTGGCATCTCTATGCCGCGCTCGCGTTCGCCGCGGGTGTCGCGGGCGGATCGGCGCCCGACTGGCTGGAGGTCGCATGGTGGCGCAAGAAGCGGCGCCTCTGGATCACGCATCGCACGTTCACGCACTGGGGCATCGGCTGGATCGCGTTGCTCCTGTGGTCGTATCACAAGCTCGGGCACCTGCCGCTTGCGGCGCCCGCGTTCGGCTTCGCTTGCGGAGGCGTGATTCACCTGTTCGCCGACTGGCCCAATCCGCTCGGCGTGCCGTGGATCTTTCAGCGGCACTCGCTGAACTGGTGGCGCAGCGGACGTTGCGATCTGATCGTCGTCGCGGCGTCATGGGTGGCTGCGTGGTTTTTCGCCGTGCATGGCGTGCCACACGACTGGTCGCTCGCGCCGTTGCGTCGGCTCGTCTGATCGATCGGATTTGCCTGGAATCAAGCGCCTGCACGCCGGGCGCCTGGAAGCCGATGAAGCGCCGATTAACAATCGTCGGGACTGATCAGGTGCCACACCGCCCATTAATCAGGGCAATGTTTATTATCGTGTTAGTAAAGCAAAATAAAAACGGCGTCCTTTTAAAAGGACGCCGCCTCTGAATCGCGTCACGCGGTAATCAGGCGTTCTCTTCGCACTCCGCGCGGCCCATGCGGTAGCCGACGATAAGGCCGGCGTCATACGCCGACTCCAGCGCGCGGCCAATGTCCTCCGCGCTCACGAGGTGCGCGTCGGCGGTTGGCTTCCCGGTCAGTTCGAAGCTCTCGATTCCGAGCGTCCTTCGCGAGATTGCCAGCAATAACTCAAGTCGTTCGTCATGCATTTTGCGCCCTCCATTTGATCCACATCATCTGATTACAATGATAAATATCAAAATCCGTGAGAGCCGCGGCGCATGGACGCATATTGAGGCGTCACTCTAATATCAAATCCAGAAAATCTTTAAAGTTTGTTAAATCAGCGACGGATTAATCTTTAAAGATCGTTAAATCGAATCGTTTTAATTCGCAATTGAACAGGGTGTCAATGCATGGCGGCTCGCCGATGGCGCCGAACCGGCGTCGCGGCACGCCTCGGAGCGGAGCGGCCCGGGGCGGCCAGGCGCGGTCAGCGTTTCCCGCGGGCAACCGTTTGATATGATCGGTAAGACATCGCGGGGCCCAACCAGGGCTTTTCGTCAGCATTCGAACGTAGCCCATGGACTCCACGCTCACCCCATCCGCCAGCACGGCGACCACCGAACTCGGCCGCCGCGTGCGCGCCGCGCGCGTCGCCCAAGACCTGACGCTCGATACGGCCAGCCGCCTGTGCGGCGTCTCGCGCTCGACTCTGTCGAAGGTCGAAAACGGGCTCATGTCGCCAACCTTCGACGTGCTCCAGAAGATCGTCGGCGGGCTCAGAATCGACCTGGCCGAGCTGTTCGGCACCCCGCCCCGGCTCAATGCCGGCGGCCGCCGCGCGCTCACGCGCAACGGCGCGGGTCAGCGCCACGCCTATCGCGGCTATCAAATGGAGTTGCTCGCCACGGATCTCGCGCATAAGGCGATGCTGCCGTTTCGCATCCGCATCACCGCACATTCGCTCGACGCGTTCGACGACTGGGGCCGCCACGAAGGCGAAGAATTTCTCTACGTGATCAGCGGCAGCGTGTGCCTGTATTCGGAGCTTTACGCGCCCACCTGTCTGGAAGCCGGCGACAGCCTCTACTTCGACAGCCGCACCGGCCACGCGGCCATTTCGACGAGCGAAGAAGACGCCGAAGTGCTGTGGATGGCCACGAGCGCGCGCCTGCCCGGCGTCGCCCCGGAAGCGTCAGCAACGTCGAAGTCGCGCGCCAGGCCGAAGCTCGCGGCCGGCTGAATCCGGAGCGCGGCGTTGGGACTACAAGATCCGTGTAGCCTCAGCCCCTGGCATCGGGCGAACGCTTCCCAGTGGAAGGGCCTGCAGCACGCGCGCGCCGCGTCCGCGGTGCGCCGGAGACATCCGGCCTCACATCGCGCTCGCGCGCCGCACGCCGCACGGCCTCGATCAACGCGCGACCTACAGGCGTGGGCTGGGTATCGGTGCGCTGAATCACCCCCACGGGCTCCTCGCCGCCCGCGGAAGGCAACGGCAACCGCACCAGCGTCCCGCGCCGCAGGTCGTACTCGACGGCACCGGCGGGCACGAACCACACCGCGTCGTTCTGGAGCGCGAGCGCGCGTCCCACCGAAACCGAAAGCAACTCGACGAACGCCGACAGCGGCGGCGCGCCCCAGGCGGCGAGCAGACTGTCCGCCGCCTGGCGGATCAACGTGCCGAACGGCGGCAGCACAAGCGGAAACGATGCGAGTTGCGCCGGCAACCCTGCCCCCTGCGCGAGCGGATGCCCGGCGCGCACCACGACGGCGAGCGGCTCGTTGTACAACTGCTCGAAGCTCAGGCCCACCATGCGCTCGGGGTCGGCCAGGCGGCCCACCGCAAAGCTGATCGCCCCTGTCTTCAGCCGATCGAGCAGTTCGGTGTTGGCCCCTGTCATCAGCCGCACGCTCACGCGCGGCCATTCCTCGCCGAAGTGACGCAACGCGCCGGGCAGCAGCGCCGTCGCTACAGTAGGCAGCACGCCGATATCTAGCGTGGCGGCCACCGCGCCCTCGTCGCGCGCAAGCAAAGCCACGCCCTGGCGCAGCGCGCTCATGCAGGCGCTCGCGTGCGGCATAAAGAGCTGGCCCTCGCGCGTGGGCACGGCGCCGTGCCGCCCGCGCTCGAACAGCTTCACGCCCAGCACAAGCTCCAGTTCGGCGATCGTCTTCGACACCGCGGGCTGCGTGACCGAAAGACTCTCGGCGGCCTGCTGCACGCTCCCCATCTGCGCTACGGCAAGGAAACACTGGAGATGGCGGAATTTGACGCGTCCGTCCGCGAGCCGGTTTTGCATAACGATTCGTTATACGATGTGCGAAAAAACATCATTTTGCATAACTTTTCGCTTTGGATAAAGTGGCTGCATCGGCTCGTAGCGACAAATCGCTGCAGGCAACGCGCCCTTCGCCCAATAATCCAACCAGGAGACACCCCATGGACGAGTCCATCCTGTCGCCGCGCGACTTCGACTCGCACCCCGCGTACGTTTATCCGCCGTACCGTTCGTCGGTCAAACGCGGCCCCACGCTCCCGCTCATCCCCCTGAAGGAAAAGCTGCGCAACCAGCACGCGCCCGTGTACGGCACCGACGATCTCGGCGCGCTCGATCACGACCTCACGCGCAACGCGGCCAAAAATGGCGCGCCGCTCGGCGAGCGCATCATCGTGACGGGCCGCGTGCTCGACGAAGGCGGCAAGCCGGTGCGCAACACACTCGTGGAAATCTGGCAGGCCAACGCCGCCGGCCGCTATGTCCACAAGCAGGATCAGCACGATGCGCCGCTCGATCCCAACTTTCTCGGCGCCGGCCGCGCGATCACCGATAACGACGGCCGCTATCGCTTCCTCACGATCAAGCCGGGTGCGTATCCCTGGGGCAATCACCCGAATGCGTGGCGTCCGAATCACATTCACTTCTCGCTGTTCGGCGACTACTTCGGCTCGCGTCTCGTCACGCAGATGTATTTCCCCGGCGACCCGCTGCTCGCCTTCGACCCGATCTATCAGGGCACGCCCGAAGACGCACGCGAGCGCATGATTTCGCGCTTCTCGCTCGACACCACCGAAGAAGGCTACGCACTCGGCTACGAATTCGACATCGTGCTGCGCGGCCCGCACCAAACCCCCACGGAGCGTTGAACCATGGCACTCAAGGAAACGCCTTCGCAAACGGTCGGCCCGTACTTCGCTTACGGCCTGTGCCCGCAGCAATACGATTTCGACTTCAAGAGCCTGTTCACGGCCAACGTGGTCGGGCCTGAAACGCCGGGCGAGCACATCACGCTGATCGGCCGCGTGATCGACGGCGACGGCAACGCGGTGTTCGACGCGATGCTCGAGTTCTCGCAGGTCAACGCAAACGGCCGTTATCCGGCTTCGCGCGAGGAAATCGCCAAAGACGGCTTCCGCGGTTTTGCACGCGTGGGCACGGGAACGGATGCGCAGCACCGCTTCATCGTGCACACCGTGAAGCCGGGCGTGGAGAACGCCGGCGAAGCGCCGCATTTGAATGTGATCGTGATGATGCGCGGGATGCTCACGCACACCTTCACGCGCATCTACTTCGAAGACGAAGCCGCCGCCAACGCCGCAGACCCGGTGCTCTCAGCTGTGCCCGCCGCGCGCCGCGACACGCTCATCGCGCGCCGTAGCGAGCGGGCCGGCAGCATCGTCTACACGTTCGATATCCGCATGCAGGGTGAACAGGAAACGGTGTTCTTCGATCTTTGATGCATTGACGGATACGCGAGACGACTCGCGCGAACTTTCACGTGGCTTTCATGAATTGGCCCTATGATCGTGCCGCTGCGATCTGATCGCGGAACTCCGAGCTGTACCTTGTGAAGCCTGCCATGCGCAGGCTTCTTTTTTTGGAGGGCGCCTGCGGCTCGCTGCGTCCTCAGCCGAGCGGCCGCACGCCGATCAGCAAGCCATGCAGCCAAAAGGCGAACACGGCCCAGACCACGAGCCCGACCACGACGACGATCGCATCGCGCGACACCTCTCCCGGCGGATAGACCACTCCGGCTTCGCGATCGCGCCGGTTCTCGCCCCGCAGCTCGAACAACGCCCAGACGAGGAAAACCCCGAAGAGGATGATGTCGTTGAGCGTGCCGTTCGCGAGCAGATGCGCGAACGCCCAAAGCGCGACGCCGCTCACGAACGGCTGGCCGACCGCGCGCTTGAAATGATTACCCGGCACATAGGCCGCGACGATCAGGATGAAGGCAATGGCGGTGAGGAGTGCAGTGACATGCGCCATCCAGAACGGCGGCAGCCAGATCGGCACGGGATAGTGGCGTGACCGACCGTAGCCATAGACGATCAGGACGAAACCCAGGATGGAGAGCAACGCGAACGCGCCTCGCCAGGCACGCGGACCGAGGCGCTCGATCTGCGCGGCGCGCCAGGGCCCTGCCACGATGCGGATCGAATGGACGCCAATGAATATCACAAGGCCCAGCACGAGTATCGCCATGACTACCTCCCTGCCGTAGCAAGAACGCAATGGGCGAGATTGTCGCGCAGCTTGATCGCGCAGCCAACCGGAGTTTTCAAAAAAGCTGACTAATTACGCGCGCAAAAGCCAGCAAAAAAGAATGCGTAAATGATTGCACGCCTAAACCGGGACGGCACATTGGGAGGCGGGATTAATCCCGGCTCACGCCGAAAGATATTTTAAAATTATGCTGAATAATACTGGGCGCCGCGCCAATGCGCGGGCTTTGCGGCATGCGCCGCGAACGGTCTGGCAGTCGAAGGGCAACACCGGCGCGTACTCACGCACCGTCATGGCTAGCAGCGAAAATGCTCGATATCCTGTCCCGCGTGCTTATAGCGCAACAGCCAGGCCGGCATATCGCCCTCGCCATTCCACGTATTCCCGTATGCGTCGCGGTACTTGGGTATTTTTTCGCTTTCAGCAATAGACGCTTCAAGCTCTTCGAACGTAATGCCGTACTCTTCCATGCGGCGTCGAATCCACACGATGAGCCGTTCGCGCGCCTCTCCATCGAGGTCGAACATCGATTAATTCCTCTCGCTTCGTCAAGGGCAAGGCACCGATACAACGATCGGCACAGATGGTCTTCCCTGAAAAGACAAAGGCTTCGCGAACGAACTGCGAAGCCTTGCTGCACTAATGAGGTGGTCCGGGTGTGGAACCCGCGACCGGTTCGGAGGGGATCTGCAGTCCGCTGCTCCGCTCTCAGGTAACGCCGCTACAGGTGAGCGAACGTTTGCTGCAAGCGGAGCCCATGATACCTTGCGCTCGCGGCACAGATCAAGCGGTTTCAAGGCGGAGCGGGCCTTTGCGGCCGGCTCCGTTCCTTCAGCGCGAAGCGGCCGCGCCGGTTGCGCGCCGCTCTGGTGCAGGTTTGCTTTCGGCGGCATTCACGTCGCCTTGGCCACGCGCCAGCACGGGCGCGAGCGCCACACCGGTATGGCTCGCCCGCACCTTCGCGAGCGCTTCGGGATCGGCCGCGGCGACGATCGTGCCGCCGCCCACGCCGCCTTCGGGCCCGAGATCGATGATCCAGTCGGCTTCGGCGATCACGTCGAGGTCGTGCTCGATCACGACGACGCTATGCCCCGCGTCCGCAAGACGATGCAGCACGCTGATGAGGCGAGCCACGTCGGCCATGTGCAGGCCCACCGTGGGCTCGTCGAGCACGTAGAGCGTGTGCGGCGCCTTCTGGCCGCGGCGCGTGATGTCGTCGCGCACTTTCGAGAGCTCGGTCACGAGCTTGATGCGCTGCGCCTCGCCGCCCGAGAGCGTCGGCGAGGGCTGGCCGAGCGTGAGGTAGCCGAGACCCACGTCCTTCATGAGCTGCAGCGGGTGCGAAATACTCGTGATCGAGCCAAAGAACTCCACCGCCTCGTCGATTTCCATCGTCAGCACTTCGCCGATATTCCGGCCGCGCCAGGTCACCGCCAGCGTTTCCGGATTGAAGCGCTGGCCGTGGCACACGTCGCACGGCACCTTCACGTCGGGCAGGAAGCTCATGCCGATGGTGCGCACACCCTGGCCTTCGCACGCGGGACAGCGTCCGTCGCCGGTATTGAACGAGAAACGCGACGCGCTATAGCCGCGGGCGCGCGCCTCGAGCGTATCGGCGAAAAGGCGGCGGATCGCATCCCACACGCCGATATAGGTCGCGGGGCACGAGCGCGGCGTTTTACCGATTGGCGTCTGGTCGACTTCGAGCACGCGGTCGATGCTTTCCCATCCGCTAATCGAATCGCAGCCCTGCCACGTATGCGAAACCTCGAGCTTCGGCTTCGCGCTCGTGCGCGCGAGCACGCTCGACCGGCGCTCCGCCGCGCTCGGCGCTTTGTCCTTCACCGCCTTGCGCGCGCGGCGCTCGGCAGGCGAAGACAGCACCGAACGCCCCACGGCGTCGAGCAGATTGGAAAGCAGCACGTCGCGCGCGAGCGTGGACTTGCCGGAGCCGCTCACGCCCGTAATCGCCACGAGGCGTCCGAGCGGAATCTGCGCGGTGACGTTGCGCAGGTTGTGCAGTTTGCCGCCGTGGACGGTCAGCCATTGGGCCGGCACCGCCTCGCGTCCCGCGCGCGCAGGACGCACTTCGCGGCGCGGCTGCAGGGGGTGCCGGATCGGCTGCGCGAGATAGCGGCCCGTGAGCGAATCGGCCTGCGCCGCGAGATCGGCGACGCTGCCCTGCGCGACCACGCGGCCGCCGCGCTTGCCCGCGCTCGGACCGATGTCGATGATGTGATCGGCGCGCCGGATCGTGTCCTCGTCGTGTTCGACCACGACGAGCGTGTTGCCCTTCTCGCCGAGGCTGCGCAGCGCGTCGAGCAGGATCTGGTTGTCGCGCGGATGCAGGCCGATGGTCGGTTCGTCGAGCACGTAGCACACGCCCTGCAGATTGCTGCCCAGTTGCGCGGCGAGACGAATACGCTGTGCCTCGCCACCCGAAAGGCTGGGCGCGGCGCGATCGAGGCTCAGATAGCCGAGCCCCACTTCTTCCAGGAACTGTAGCCGGCTGCGGATTTCGCTCACCACGTCGCGCGCGATCTGCGCGTCGCGGCCGCCCAGCTTCAGCGCATCGATCCAGCGGCGCGTATCTGCCACGGTCCACTGCGCGACGTCGACGATGGGATGTGCGTCGAACGTCACGGCGCGCGCCACCGGATTCAGGCGCGTGCCGCCGCAATCGTGGCACGGCTCGTCGACCATGCCTTCGGGTTCCTGCTCTTCCGAAGGCAGCGTTTGCTCGCGGCCGCGGCCGTCTTCGGCGACGATCGTGTCGTCGTAGGCGGCGCGCTGCTCGCGCGTGAGCGCGAGGCCCGTGCCCACGCAGGTCGTGCACCAGCCATGCTTGCTGTTGTACGAGAACATACGCGGATCGAGTTCGGGATAGCTCGTGCCGCACACCGGGCAGGCGCGCCGCGTCGACAGCACCTTCACCTCGCCGATGCTCGCCGTCGAACCGCCGTTGCCCAGCACGTGATCGAGGCCGTCGAGCGGCGCGAGCAGATGCACGATGCCCTTGCCCGCTTCGAGCGTCGCGCCGAGCAGCGTCCGCAATTGCGCCTCGTTTTCTGGCTCGATCACGAGGTCGCCCACCGGCAACTCGATCGTATGCTCGCGGAAGCGGTCGAGCTTGGGCCACGGCGCGACGGGCACGAATTCGCCATCTACGCGCAGATGCGTATTGCCGCGCGCCTTCGCCCACTTCGCGAGATCGGTATAGACGCCCTTGCGGTTGACGACGAGCGGCGCGAGCAAGCCGACATGCTGGCCGCGATGCTCGCGCAGCAGTTGCGCGACGATCGCATCGACGCTCTGCGACGTGACGGGCGTGCCGTCATGCACGCAGTGCTGCACGCCGAGCTTCACGTAAAGCAGACGCAGGAAGTGCCACACCTCGGAGGTCGTGGCGACCGTGCTCTTGCGGCCGCCGCGCGAAAGGCGCTGCTCGATCGCGACGGTCGGCGGAATGCCGTACACGGCATCGACTTCGGGGCGGCCCGCGGGCTGCACGATCGAACGCGCATACGCGTTGAGCGATTCGAGATAGCGCCGCTGGCCTTCGTGAAAGAGGATGTCGAACGCGAGCGTGGACTTGCCCGAACCCGAAACGCCCGTGATGACGTTGAAGCGGCCGTGCGGGATATCGACGTCGAGCGCCTTGAGGTTGTGCTCGCGCGCATTCACGATGCGCACCACATCCTCGCCCTGTACCTCGCGGCGCGCCTGCGCGGCACGCAACGCGGTTTGCAGCGCCACGCCCTCTTCTTCTGCCAGCAGTTCGACGCTGCTGCCAAGCGCGGCTTCGTAGCGCTCGAGCGCCGCGCCGGTATGCGAACGCGGACACGCGATCACGTCTTCGGGCGTGCCGACGCACACCACTTCGCCGCCCGCGTCGCCGCCTTCGGGGCCGAGATCGATCAGCCAATCTGCGGCGCGGATGACGTCGAGGTTATGTTCGATCACGAGCAGCGAATGACCGCCCGCGAGCAGCTTGCCGAAGGCGCGCATCAGCTTGGCGATGTCGTCGAAATGCAGGCCCGTAGTCGGTTCGTCGAACATGAAGAGGCGGCCGCCCGCCTCCTTGCCGCGCGACTGCGCGGTTTCCGCGAGATACCCCGCGAGCTTCAGGCGCTGCGCCTCGCCGCCCGAAAGCGTCGGAACGGGCTGGCCGAGCTTCACGTATTCGAGGCCCACGTCCACGATCGGCTGCAGCACGCGCAATACTTCGGCATCCTCAGCGAAGCATTGCACTGCTTCGCTCACCGTGAGGTCGAGTACGTCCGCGACTGAAAGCGCGCGGCCCGCGCGCTCGATCTTCACCTCGAGCACTTCCGCGCGATAACGGCTGCCGTCGCAATCGGGGCAACGCAGGTACACGTCGCTCAGGAACTGCATTTCGATGTGCTCGAATCCCGAGCCGCCGCAGGTCGGGCACCGGCCTTCGCCCGAGTTGAAGCTGAACATGCCCGCCGTGTAGCCGCGCTGCTTCGCAAGCGTCGCCTTGGCGAACAGCTTGCGGATCTCGTCGAACGCGCCGACATAGCTGGCCGGATTCGAGCGCGCCGTCTTGCCGATCGGCGACTGGTCGACGAACACGGCGTCGCTGATCTGCTCCGCGCCGCTCAGCTTGCGGAACGTGCCCGGCGCTTCCGTCGCCTTGCCCAGATGCCGCGCGAGCGCGGGATAAAGCACGTCCTGCACCAACGTCGATTTGCCCGAGCCCGAGACGCCCGTCACGCAAACCAGGCGCTGCAGCGGAATCTGCACGGTCACGTCGCGCAGGTTGTGCTCGCTCGCGCCTTCGAGCAGAAGGTTCGGCGTGGACGCGTCAACCGGGCGTCGCTCCCAGTGCGAAGCATCGGCAACGGCGCGGTGGCCGCCCAGGTACTCGCCCGTCAGGGTGCCCGACGAGCGGATATCGTTCGGCGTGCCGTCGTAGACGATCGAGCCGCCGCGCTCGCCGGGGCCGGGACCCATGTCGATGAGGCGGTCGGCCGCGAGCATCACGGACGGATCGTGCTCGACCACGACGAGCGTATTGCCCGCGTCGCGCAGGCGATGCATCGCTTCGACGATGCGGTTGAGGTCGCGCGGATGCAGGCCGATACTCGGTTCATCGAGCACGAACAGCGTTTTCGTGAGCGACGTGCCGAGCGCCGTGGTCAGGTTGATACGCTGCACTTCTCCGCCCGAAAGCGTGCGGCTCTGGCGGTCGAGCGTCAGATAGCCGAGACCCACGTCGCAGAGATACTTCAGGCGCGTGCGCACTTCCTCGAGCAGTAGCTTCAGCGCGTCGTCGAGCAGTGCTGAGGAAAGCGAAAGATTGTCGAAGAAGCGGCGAATGCGCTCGATCGGCAGCAGCATCACGTCGTGCACGGTGAGGCCCGGCAGCGCTTCGAGCTGCGCGCGTGTCCAGTCCACGCCGTGCGGCAGGAAGCGTCCCGATGGCGCGAGCACGTCGTCCGCGTTCTGCTGCGTGCCGAGGCGCCATTGCAGGGCCTCGGTTTTCAGGCGCGCGCCGCCGCAGGTTTCGCACGGCGTGTAGCTGCGGTACTTCGACAGCAGCACGCGGATGTGCATCTTGTAGGCCTTCGACTCCAGATACTGGAAGAAGCGCTTCACGCCGTACCACTGCGTTTGCCAACTGCCCTTCCAGTCCGGCGCGCCGTTGATGACCCAGTCGCGCTGCGCCTGCGTCAGCTCGGACCATGCGGTATCGCGCGGAATGCCGGCTTTCGCGGCATAGCGCATCAGGTCGTCCTGGCATTCCTTCCACGCCGGCGTTTGCAGCGGCTTGATCGCGCCGCCGCGCAGCGTCTTGCGCTCGTCGGGGATCACAAGGCCCCAATCGACGCCGATCACGCGGCCAAAACCGCGGCACGCGTCGCAGGCGCCGTAGGCCGAGTTGAACGAGAACAGCGCGGGCTGCGGGTCGGAGTAGCGCAGATCGCTGTCCGGGCAATGCAGCCCCGTCGAGAAGCGCCAGATCTGCGGCTCGGCCTGCGCGTCATCGCTGCTGGCCAGCACGTAGACGTTCACGCGCCCCGCGCCGCGCTTGAGCGAGGCTTCGATCGCCTCGATCGCGCGGCTCTTCTCCACGTTCTGCAGGCGGAAACGGTCGGCGACCACGTCGAGCAGCTTGCGCGTGCCTTCGGCCGTCTTCACCTCGCGCTGCGCCTGCACGCGCGTATAGCCGCTCGCGGAGAGCCACTGCGCAACTTCTTCCTCGGTGGTCGTATCGGGCAACTCGACCGGAAACGTGACCACGAGACGCGGATCGCCTGCGGCCGTGCGCGCCATCAATTCGGCGTAAATCGTTTCAGGCGTGTCGTGGCGCACGGGCTGCGCCGTGACGCGGTCGAACAGATTCGCGGCGCGCGCATAGAGCAGCTTCAAGTGGTCGTTCAGCTCCGTCATCGTGCCGACCGTGGAGCGCGAACTGCGCACGGGGTTGGTCTGGTCGATGGCGATGGCGGGCGGCACACCGTCCACGCGATCGACCTGCGGCCGGTCCATGCGGTCGAGAAACTGGCGCGCGTAGGCGCTGAACGTTTCGACGTAGCGGCGCTGGCCTTCCGCGTAGAGCGTGTCGAAGACGAGGCTCGACTTACCCGAGCCCGAAGGCCCGGTGACGACCGTCATTTCGCCGGTGTGCAGGTCGAGGTCGAGGTTCTTGAGGTTGTGCTGGCGGGCACCACGGATTCGGATGGATCGGTTTTCGCTCACTTGCGCTGGCATTCCGGCTGGATCACACGCTTGGGGCCGGACGGCGCGCGAAATTGGGCAAAACGCGGCGCGGCCCGGCAACTTGCAGCGCGGCGCGCGCGGGAAATCGGCGCGCGGCCCTGGCTGTCAGGCTAGGATTCTACTGTATATTTATACAGCACGCTGGATGGCCGGCTGGCTGAGTCTCCGCCGCCGGTTGCCCCTATTTACGCGCCAGATCGCCCTGGTGCGCCGCGGCGCGCCACATGCCTTCGTAGGCCGCCTCGACGCCACGCGCGAAGCATTCGCCGTCCATGAGCGGCGAGTGCGCCATGCGTTCGCGCAGCGCCGCGCGCAGATTCGCGAGGCGCCGCAGGTCGTTTGCGAGACTCACCGCCGTTTCCACGAATGCGTCGTCGGAATCGGCGGCCAATTCGGGAAGGCCGAGATTCGCGAGCTGGCTCAAGCCCGCACGCCCCGCCACGGTCGGCCCGATCCGGGTGACGACGGGCACCCCCATCCACAACGCGTCGAGCGAGGTGGTATGGCCGTTGTACGGCAAGGTGTCGAGCCCGAGGTCGACCTCGTGATAGCTGCGCAGATAATCCGCGCGCGGCCGGAACGGCAGGAAGCGCACGCGCAACGGGTCGATGCCGGCCCGCGCCAGCCGCTGCGCGAGGCGGCGCCTCGCTTCGCCCTCGGCGGCCATGAGCACGAGGCGCGCCGCAGGCAAGCGCGCGAATACACGGGCCCACAGGTTCAGCGTCGTATCGGTGAGCTTGCACGGGTTGTTCAGGCTGCCGAACGTGACGTATCCCCCGCTCGATGCCGGCAGCGCATTCACTTCGGGTTCCGAAGCAAGCGGGGCATAACACCAGAACGTGTGCGGCAAACGCCACGACTTTTCGCTGTAGTGGCGATCGTGCGCAGGCGGATCGAGCCAGGGATCGGTGAGCCGCCAGTCCATCGCGCCGATTCCGGTCGTGCCGGGATAAGCAAGCCACGCGACTTGCACCGGCGCCGGCTTGCGCGCGAACAGCAAAGGCCGGCCATTGGACATGTGCATCGTGAGATCGACGAGGATATCGATGCCATCCGCGCGGATCTGGTCCGCCAGCGCCGCGTCGCGCAACGTCCGTACGTCGTGCCACTCGTCGACGTGCGCGGCAAGTCGCGCAGTCGTCGCATCGGGCCTGACCACGCTCGAATATGCGTGAATCTCAAAGCGCGTGCGGTCGTGGTGAGAGAACAGCGGCGTCATGAACAATGCCTGGCAATGCTCACGAAAATCGCTCGATACGTACCCGATGCGCAAGCGCCGTCCCGCGGCCGGTTCGACAGGCGCCTGCGTGCGCTGCACGCCAAGCGGTGCTTCGTGCTGCGCGGACCAGCGTCTCGCCTCGTCGAGAATCATCCACGGATCTTCGGCCTGGAAAGACAACGCATAAAGAAGATTGCTGTGCGCGATGAGGTTGCCGGGCTCGCTCGCCACGGCCCGGCGAAAGCATTCGATGCCTTCGTCCAGGTCCCCGCGGTCCTTGAGCACGTTGCCGAGATTGTTGAGCGTGGCCGAACGCGACGGATCGAAGTCGAGGGCCTGGCGCAAGAGCGCTTGCGCCTCGTCGAGGCTGCCGAGCGTGCGCATCAGGTTGGCGGCGTTGTTGAACGCGTCGACGAAATCCGGCCGGGCGCGGATAGCCGTTTCGTACGCTTCGCGTGCAGCCGCGTAATCGCCGAGATCGCGGCAGACATTCCCAAGGTTGTTCGCCGCTTCCGCATGCGCCGCGTCGAGCGCCAGCGCTCGGCGATATTGCGCTTCGGCCTCACGCAAACGGCCGCGCGCCTGCAACGCGACGCCGTAGTTGTAGGCCGCGTGCGCGATCTGCGGCTCGATGGCCACCGCGCGTTCGAGCAGGGGCAATGCCTCGTCCAGATGGTCGAGGCGCGTCAACAGCACCCCGAGGTTGATCATCGCGACAGCGCTTTCCGGCGCGGCCGCCAATGCGGAACGCAAGCTTTCGAGCGCCTCCTCGTCCTGCCCCGCTTCCTGCAGCAACGTGCCGAGGTTCGTCAATGCGTTGACATCGCCCGGCTGCAAGGCGAGCGCGCGGCGATAAGCGGCCTCGGCCTCGACGGATTCGCCCAGCAGACGCAGGCAATTGCCGAGGTTGTTCCAGGCGTCGGCGCGGTTCGCCTCGCGCTCCAGCGCCGCCCGCCACGCTGCCACCGCTTCGACCAGCGCACCCTGCGCCTGCAGCGCCGAGCCGAGCCCGAACCAGAGATCGGCGGACGACGCGTCGTCCGTCAGCAGAGCGCGATAGACCTGCGCCGCTTCGGCATGGCGTGCTGCCATGGCATACGCCTGTCCCAACGCTTCGCGATAGCGCCGCTGACCGGGCTCGACGGCGAGCGCGCGCTGCAACCAGCCGATCGCATCACCCGGCGCGCCTTCCTGCAAACCGATCACGCCGAGGCGCAACATCGCACCCGCGTGCGCTGCGTCGGCTTCGAGCAGTTGCATGTACAAATTTCGCGCGCGCGGCAGGTCGCCGGCGAAATGGCGCTCACTGGCGCGCTCGTAAAGGGAGTCGTTCTGCATCGGGCTCACTGGAATTCGTGCAACGAAGTCGTTACCAAACCTTATTCGATCTTAACGGCAGTTTCTTTCGAAACCTTCACAGCCGTTCTGCTACCAACTATTGAGCACATTCATCGCACACGAAAAACCTTTCCTTCAAACTCGAAAGGCAGGCGGACATGCGGCGACACGCGATGCGCGACGCATCCGGCCGCGCGCCGCCACTCAGCTTCGACAGGAGCCCGACGATGAACAAGACGATGCAAGCCGCGGTAGTCCGCGCATTTGGCAAACCCCTCGTGCTGGAGGAAGTGACCGTCCCCGCTCCGGGGCCAGGCGAGCTGCTCGTGAAAATCGAAGCGTGCGGCGTGTGCCACACGGACCTGCACGCCGCGCACGGCGACTGGCCCGTGAAGCCGCAGCCGCCGTTCATTCCCGGTCACGAGGGCGTCGGCTATGTCGTGGGTGTGGGCGCGGGCGTCACGCACGTGAAGGAAGGCGATCGCGTGGGCATTCCGTGGCTCTACTCGGCATGCGGCCATTGCGAACATTGCCTCGGCGGCTGGGAAACGCTTTGCGAGCAGCAGCAGAACACCGGCTATTCGGTCAACGGCGGGTTCGCGCAATACGCGAAAGCCGACGCGACTTACGTCGGTTTGCTGCCGAAAAATATCGACTTCATCGAAATCGCACCCGTGCTCTGCGCCGGCGTGACCGTCTACAAGGGCCTGAAAGTCACCGACACGCGCCCTGGCAACTGGGTCGCGATTTCCGGCGTGGGCGGCCTCGGCCACATGGCCGTGCAATACGCGCGCGCGATGGGGCTCAACGTCGCTGCCGTCGATGTCGACGATACGAAACTCGAACTGGCGAAACGCCTCGGCGCGACCGTGACGGTCAACGCGAAAACCACTGATCCCGCTGCGTATCTGAAGAAGGAAATTGGCGGCGCGCACGGCGTGCTCGTGACCGCGGTCTCCCCCGTTGCGTTTTCGCAGGCGCTCGGCATGGTGCGCCGGGGCGGCACGGTGTCGCTGAATGGGCTGCCGCCCGGCGACTTCCCGCTGCCGATCTTCGACATGGTGCTGGGCGGCGTGACGGTGCGCGGCTCGATCGTCGGCACGCGGCTCGATCTCGAAGAGTCGCTGATGTTCGCGCAGGAAGGCAAGGTCAAGGCGACCGTCTCCACGGAAAAACTGGAGAACATCAACGACGTGTTCGCGCGCATGGAGCGCGGCGCGATCGAAGGCCGCGTCGTGCTCGATATGGCGGGCTGAGCGGCGCGCGGCCGCTCAATGAAAAACGCGCCGGACACCGCTGCAAAGCGAGGTCCGGCGCGTCAACGAATCGCCGCAACGATTGCGGCAGAAACACGGGCTCAGTCGGCGACGTCCACGCCCTTCAGCAGCTTCACCTCAGGCGGCTCCGTCACCCACGCACCAATCTTCGCGCGGTACGCCACGAAGTGCGCGCTATCGCGATGCGCCTGCACCGCGGCGTCGTCGACATAGGTTTCGTAAAGGTAAAAGCCCGGTGCGCCATCGGCGCGGCGCAGCAGGTCGTAGCGCAAATTGCCCGGCTCCTTGCGCGTATGCGAAACCATATCGCGCATCAGCGCCTCCACGTCGGCGACGTGCTCGGACTTCGGCGTGATGCTCGCGAATAGATAGACGGTCATCGGTATTCCCTCATCGTCAACGGTTGAACCGGTCGGCAAATTTCAGCCGACCTTGTAGCGCTCGAGCCAGTGCGCGTACGGCGCGGGCAAGGTCCACGCGGCGCGTTCGACACCGAGTTCCTGAGCCGCGAAATACGGCCAGTGCGGATTCGCGAGATGCGCGCGCCCGACCATCACGACGTCGAGTTGCTCCTTCGCCACCGAGCGCTCGGCCAGTTCCGGCGTGCCGATACCCCATGCCGACGACACCGGCAGACCGCTTGCGCGACGCACCTTTTGTGCGATCGGCGCAAGGAACGCGGGCGCCCACGGAATCTGCGCGGCGGGCGTCGAGAAACCGACGCTCACACCCAGCATGTCGAGGCCTTCGCGCTTGAAGCCCTTGGCCAGTTCGATCGATTCGGCAAGCGTTTCCTCGTCGCGGCCATCGTACTCGATCACGCCAAAGCGCGCCGTCAGCGGCAGATGCTCCGGCCAGACCTTGCGCACCGCGGCCAGCGTTTCCAGCAGGAATCGGCTGCGGTTTTCAAGGCTGCCGCCGTAGATATCGTCGCGCTGGTTCGAATGCGTCGAGAAAAAGCTCTGGCCGAGATAGCCGTGCGCAAAGTGCAGTTCGAGCCATTCGAAGCCGGCTTCGAGCGCGCGCTTCGCCGCGGCCACGAAGTCCTCGCGCACACGTGCAATGTCGTCGATCGTCATCGCCTTCGGCACCTTCGGCAAATGCGCGCCGAACGCCGTTGCCGAGGGCGCGATGGTCTGCCAGCCGCGCGCATCGCCTTCGGCGATGTGGTCGTCGCCTTCCCACGGGCGGTTCGCGCTCGCCTTGCGGCCCGCGTGCGCAATCTGGATGCCGGGCACGGCGCCCGCCGCCTTGATCGCCGCGACGGTCGGCTTGAACGCTTCCATCTGCGCGTCGTTCCACAGGCCCGTGCAACCCGGCGTAATGCGGCCTTCGGGCGAAACCGCCGTCGCCTCGACGATCACGAGGCCCGCGCCGCCCCGCGCGATCTGCGCGTAGTGGACGTGGTGCCAGTCGTTGATCACGCCATCGACGGCCATGTACTGGCACATCGGCGGCACGGCGATGCGGTTGCGCAGGGACACGCCCTTGAGCTTGAACGGTTCGAACAATGCGGACATCTACAGCTCCTTTCTTGGCACAGGTCGCGCGTCGCGCGGCATCTGCGCCGGTTGGCAAAAACGGGATTTCCTTGCGGCAACGCGCAGCCGCACACGCGCTGCGAGCGCGCCTCGCAGCGTTGCCGAAAGGAAATCGAGGGAAGCGAACGCGCTCGCCAAGACGCGCGCGTTCGCGCAACTTCAAGCGCGGCGCAGCGCCGCGAGCAAGGCTTCGGCCACCGGCTCCGACGAAGCCGGGTTCTGGCCCGTGATGAGCAGGCCATCGGTTGCGACGTGCGGCTGCCAGTCGGCGGCCTTTGAGTATTGGCCGCCATTGGCCTTCAGCATGTCTTCTACGAGGAACGGCACGACGTCCGTCAACTGCACGGCGGCTTCTTCGTCATTCGAAAAACCGGTGACCGACTTGCCGGCCACGAGCGGCTTGCCGTCGGCCCCCTTTACGTGACGCAGCACGCCCGGCGCATGGCAGACGGCAGCGACAGGCTTGCCCGCGTCGATCGTCTTTTCGATCAGCGCGATCGAAACCGGATCTTCTGCCAGATCCCAAAGCGGGCCGTGGCCGCCCGGGTAGAACACGGCGTCGAATGCGCTCGCGTCGATATCGGCGAGACGCTGCGTATTGGCAAGCGCCGCTTGCGCCTCGGTGTCGGACGCGAAACGCCGTGTCGCATCGGTCTGCGCCGAGGGATCGCTGCTCTTCGGATCGAGCGGCGGCTGGCCGCCCTTGGGCGATGCGAGCGTGAGCGCAGCGCCAGCGTCGCGCAACGCGTAGTACGGCGCGGCGAATTCCTCGAGCCAGAAGCCGGTCTTCTTGCCCGTGTTGCCGAGGTCCTCGTGCGAGGTCAAAACGATCAGTACCTTCATCGGCGTTCCTTTTTGGGTGAGGTTCGGGCGCTCGCACGCCCTTCGGAAACCGGTATTCATGCATTATTAGACCGGTCGTCTAGTACTTCCGCACACAACGCGACAGTCGCGCGCACGTCGTGCGCCGCCGCAGCTTTCCGTTCGATTAGTTGCGCGGAGGCAGGTTCAACAGGATGCGCGTGGTCGCCATGGCCGCGTCGAGCGGCTTGCGGTCACGGTGGATCTTCTCGAGCAGCGTGGCGCCGAGCCACAGTTCGTAGAGCGTCACCGCCATGGTCGCAGCGTCGTTCACGTCCGCCAGCGAGCCATCCACACGCCCTGCTTCGAGACACGCGGCAATGCGCGAGATCGTCGCATCGGTGCCGAGACGCAGGGCCTCACGCATCGCCTCGGAAAGGTCGCTCACCTCCGCGCCCAGCTTCGCCGCGAGACACTTGCCTACTGGATCGTCGGCGCACTGGATCAAGCGCCAGTCGTCCCAGTAGCGCATCAGCTTCTCCGCCGCCGTGCCCGGCGCGCGCACCAGCAGATCGTCGAGACGCTCCGCATACTCGGCGAAATAGGACGTGAGCAAGGCTTCGCCGAACGCTTCCTTCGAGCCAAAATAGTGATAGAACGACCCTTTAGGCACACCGGCGGCCGCGAGGATCTCATTGAGACCGACTGCGGAAAAGCCCTTGCCCAGCAAAATGGGCATGGCGGTATCGAGGATGTGTTGCCGCACTTCGACGGCTGCCGCTGCATTCATGAGACGACATGGTACAGAGCGATTAGACCAGTCGTCTAGTAATCTCCCATGATGAGTAATGGCATTGCATCGCCCCCAGCAACCAGGCAACCAGGCAACCAGGTAACCAGAAAGAGGCAACCCATGACGTCACGCACCCTGCTCTGTTACGGCGATTCCAATACTCACGGCACGAAGCCGCTGACCGTGCCCGGCGTGTCCGAGCGATTCGGCCCCACCGACCGCTGGCCCGGCGTGCTGCGCGACGCGCTCGGGCCGGGCTGGACGATCATCGAGGAAGGCCTGCCCGCGCGCACCACGGTTCACGACGATCCCATCGAAGGCCGGCACAAGAACGGCCTCGCCTATCTGCGCCCGTGCCTTGAAAGCCAGTTGCCCGTCGATGTGGTCGCGCTGATGCTCGGCACCAACGACCTCAAGACACGCTTTTCCGTCACGCCGACCGACATTGCGAACTCGGTGGACGTGCTGCTCGAAACGCTCGTCGCTTGCCGCGCGGGTCCGGCCGGCTTGACGCCGCACGTGCTGCTCATGGCGCCGGCGCCGATCGAAGAGATTGGCTTCCTCGGCGAGATCTTCACGGGCGGCGCCGCGAAATCGCGCCTGCTTGCCCCGCTCTACGAGCGCGTGGCCGTGAAGTACGGCTCGGCGTTTCTCGACGCCGGCGAATTCGCCACCGTCAGCCCCACCGACGGCATTCACTACGAAGCCTCGCAACACCACCAACTCGGCAAGGCCGTCGCGGAAATCGTGCGCCAGCGCTTCGGCGCATAAACGCCTGTCAGGCCGCAAAAAGAAAAACGCCGCCGGGCCCGAAGGCCTGGCGGCGTTTCCATTTGCGCTTCACCCGAAGCGAGCGAAGCGCAAGTCCAGCAACGATGAACGCTTAACGCGACATCATGTTCATGCTGACGTTGTGCATGACCCACAGAGTACCGACGACCACGATCAGGACCGTCAACACCGTAAAGCCAAATGCCGTCACGTTCCAGCGCTGGCCCGACGACGTGTTCATGTGCAGGAAGAACACGAGGTGAACCACGATCTGCACGACTGCCAGAACGGCGAGGCCGAGCAGCGCGGTTTCGCGCGAAAAGCCGCCATGCAGCACGAGCCAGAACGAAGCGGCCGTGAGCACCACCGCCAGGACGAAACCAACCACGTAGCTGCCTACGCTGCCGTGGCTTTCTTCTTCATGGATAGGATGAGCACTCATTTAGATCACGCTCGCAAGATAAACAAAGGAGAACACGCAGATCCAGACGATGTCCAGAAAGTGCCAGAAAAGGCTAAGGCACGTCAGGCGGCGAATTTCACGCTCGCCCAGAACCGGCGCCTTCAAGGCCTGAACCATCAGGACGACCATCCAGATCATGCCCATCGTCACGTGGATACCGTGGGTGG
The DNA here is from genome assembly GCF_024206495.1 of Paraburkholderia sp. CNPSo 3272. Classification (GTDB taxonomy): domain Bacteria; phylum Pseudomonadota; class Gammaproteobacteria; order Burkholderiales; family Burkholderiaceae; genus Paraburkholderia. The sequence continues at coordinate 309,664 of NZ_JAMBPQ010000005.1, forward strand.
CAACCAGCGTGAAGAACGACGAGAGGAACGCGCTGCGTTGCGGACCGTTGCCCTCCGCGATCATGTTCGCGAATTCGTGCAGTTCGAAATACAGGAACGTTGCGCCGAGCAGGAAGGTGATCGCCAGCCAGAAGAACACTTGACCCTTGCGCTGCTTGTGCGCGCCGATCATCGCGAAACCGTACGTGATGGACGACAGCAGCAGCACTGCCGTTTCCATCGCGACGCCATTGATGTCGAACAGGTCCTTGCCCGTCGGGCCGCCTGCGAACTGGTTCTGCATCACGGCGAACACTGCGAACAGCGAGCCGAACAGAATACAGTCCGTCATCAGGTACAGCCAGAAGCCGAACACCGAGTGTGACGGCGGGTGATCGTGGTGATCGTGCTCCGCGAGTGCGGCCGCACTAGTTTTCGTCAACATCAGTTGGCCTCCAGTGCTGCTTCAACCTTGCCACGGCGTTGCTTGTCTTCGAACGCCTTGACCAGTGCGCGGCTACGCGCTTCTTCGTCTGCCCGGACCTTGGCGGCCGGGATGTAATAGCCTTCGTTCTTCTGGAAGCTGTAGGCGATGGCCGTGCCGACAATGCCGACGAAGCCAACGATCATGAGCCACCAGATGTGCCAGATGCCAGCGAAGCCGAGCACCAGGCTGAAGAAACCGATGAACACACCTGCGCTCGTGTTCGAGGGCATGTGGATGTCGGTGTACTTCGTGTTCGCGACGTCCACGGTTTCGCGGCCGGTTTCCTTCAGGTGCGCAAACTCGTCGAGCTCGCTCACGTGCGGAATGATCGCGAAGTTATACGACGGCGGCGGCGACGAGATCGCCCACTCCAGCGTACGGCCACCCCACGGATCGCCCGTCAGGTCGCGGTTTTCCGGCAGGTTGCGGTCGCGGATCGACACGTACAGCTGCAGCAGCTGGTGCGCGATACCGAGTGCCACGAGCACGGCGCCAACCCACGCGATGATCATCCACGGATGCCACGCCGGATTGTCGTAGTGGTTCAGACGGCGGGTTGCGCCCATGAAGCCCAGCACGTACAGCGGCGTGAAGGCAACGTAGAAGCCCGAGAGCCACAGCCAGAACGCGCGCTTGCCGAGCTTTTCGTTGAGCTTGAAGCCGAACGCCTTCGGGAACCAGTAGTTGAAGCCGGCGAGGTAGCCGAACAGCACGCCGCCGATGATCACGTTGTGGAAGTGAGCAATCAGGAACAGCGAGTTGTGCAGCACGAAGTCCGCGCCCGGGATCGCCATCATCACGCCGGTCATGCCGCCGATGGTGAAGGTGACCATGAAGCCGATCGTCCACAGCACCGGCGAGGTGAACTCGAGGCGGCCGCGGTAGATCGTGAACAGCCAGTTGAAGATCTTCACGCCCGTCGGGATCGCGATGATCATCGTCATGATGCCGAAGAACGCGTTGACGTTCGCGCCCGAACCCATCGTGAAGAAGTGGTGCAGCCACACGAGGAACGAGAGCACCATGATCGAGCAGGTCGCGTAGACCATGGTCTTGTAGCCGAACAGCGGCTTCTTCGCGTAGGTCGCGACGACTTCCGAGAAAATACCGAACGCCGGCAGGATCAGGATGTACACCTCGGGGTGACCCCAGGCCCAGATCAGGTTCAGGTACAGCATGGCGTTGCCGCCGCCGTCATTCGTGAAGAAGTGCGTGCCGATGTAGCGGTCGAGGCCGAGCAGCGCGAGCGTCACGGTCAGGATCGGGAACGCGGCCATGATCAGCACGTTCGTGCACAGCGCCGTCCACGTGAACACCGGCATCTTCATCATCGTCATGCCGGGGGCACGCATCTTGATGATGGTGACGAAGAAGTTCACGCCGGTCAGCAGCGTGCCGACACCCGAGATCTGCAGCGCCCACAGGTAGTAATCGACCCCTACCCCCGGACTGTACGCAAGCTCCGAAAGCGGCGGATACGCGAGCCAGCCGGTCTGCGCGAACTCACCCACGACGAGCGAGATCATCAGCAGGATGGCGCCGACTGCGGTCATCCAGAACGACAGCGAGTTCAGGAACGGGAACGCGACGTCGCGTGCGCCGATCTGCAGCGGCACGATGATGTTCATCAGGCCGACCATGAAGGCCATGGCCATGAAGAAGATCATGATCACGCCGTGAGCCGTGAAGATCTGGTCGTAGTGGTGCGGCGGGAGGTAGCCCGGCGCGTTGTACGCGAGCGCGAGCTGGGTACGCATCATGATCGCGTCGGCGAAGCCGCGCAGCAGCATGATGAGGGCGAGCACGATGTACATCACGCCCAGACGCTTGTGGTCGACGCTCGTCAGCCACTCCGTCCAAAGATATTTCCACTTACCGAGGTAAGTGATGCCACCGAGCACGAATGCGCCGATGACTGCCATACCGATCATCGTCCCGAGAATAATCGGCTCGTGATACGGAATGGCGTCCAGTGTAAGTTTTCCGAACATGCCTGGTTTACCCCTTGGTCACGCACGACGGGTCACTGAAGTTCGTGACGTGGCCGTTGTTGTACTTCGCGATGATGTTGTTGAAGAGCTTCGGGTCGACCGTCGAGAAGTACTCGACCGGAGCCTTCTCGCTCGGCTGTGCGACCGTCGCGTATTGATCCATGGAAAGCTGCGTCTGCGACGCCTTCACCTTCTGGACCCACGCGTCGAAGTCTTGCTGGCTCGTGGCGAGGGTGCGGAACTTCATGTCCGAGAAGCCCTTGCCGCTGAAGTTCGCCGAAAGGCCGGCGTAGTCGCCAGCGTGGTCGGCGATCAGGTGCAGGCGCGTCTGCATGCCAGCCATCGCATAAACCTGGGTGCCAAGCTGCGGGATGAAGAACGAGTTCATCACCGAATCCGACGTGATGCTGAAATTCACCGGCGTGCCAACGGGCACGGCCAGCTGGTTCACCGTCGCGATACCGAGATCCGGGTAGATGAACAGCCACTTCCAGTCGAGCGCCACAACTTCGACGTTGATCGGCTTGACGTTCGATTCGAGCGGCTTGTAGGGGTCGAGCTCGTGCGTGGTGTTCCACGTGAGCACGCCGAGGAACAGAATGATCAGCGTCGGGATGGTCCAGACGACGATTTCGATCGCCGTCGAGTGCGACCACTTCGGCGCGTAGGTGGCGCTACGGTTCGACGCGCGATAGCGGTACGCAAACCACAGCGTCAGGACGATCACAGGGATCACCACGATCAGCATGGCCCATGTGGAGGTAGCGATCAGCTGCTTTTCCGCCACGCCCACACTTCCCTTGGGGTCAAGGAGCTCCATGTTGCATCCGGAAAGACACAAGGCCAATCCGGCGCTGACGGGAAGCAGTAACCTTTGAAAGGTCGTTCGTTTCATCACGTTTGCCTGAATTTCATTCATTGAATAGTTCCGGACGCGTCCCCTGACATCCGACAAAGGAAGCGCGCCCGCATCATACAGCCGCTTTGATATTTCGCAATCAATGAATGTGGAAAATGACCTTTGTCAAAAGGCGATTGAGACACTTTGTCGCATGTGTTCGCGAGGTTTGTCGCGCCTCGGAAACACACGCACGTCGCGCCCCGCTCTGCCCTTGACAGCGGGCCGCCGCGGCTACTTTTCGAATCTCAAAATTCGAAAACCCTTGGACGCAACAACGCGCCGCAGCGCCGGGAGGCGATGCGGCGCGTTGGTTGCGCCGTCAATCTTCAGTGATCACGTCGGCGAGTGCGAAGCACGAACGTCCGTGCCTGCACGCACTGCGTCAGCAGGCGCTCCTTCGTCGACGGGTTGCTTGCTGCGACCGGCCTGGCTGACGAGGTTCGCCGCCGAGAGCTCGATCGCGTCGGTCATCGGCTTCGGGTAGAGGCCGATTGCGAGCACAAACGCTGCGAGCGAAGCGAAGATCAGCGTTTCGCGGCGGCCGATGTCGGCCAGCTTCGCAACGCCCTTGTTCGCCACAGCGCCGAAGATCACGCGCTTGTACATCCACAGGGTGTACGCAGCGCTCAGAATGACGGTCGTCGCGGCGATCGCGCCGACCCAGAAGTTCACGCGGATCGCGCCCATGATGACCATGAACTCGCCCACGAAGCCCGACGTGCCCGGCAGGCCGAGGTTGGCCATGCAGAACAGCATCATGAAGGTGGCGTAGCGCGGCATCACGTTGACGACGCCGCCGTAAGCCGAGATCGTGCGCGTTTTCGTGCGATCGAACAGCACGCCGATCGAGAGCAGCATGGCGCCCGAGACGAAGCCGTACGAGATCATCTGCACGATCGCGCCTTCGGTGCCGATCTGGTTGAAGAGGAACAGGCCGAGCGTGACGAGGCCCATGTGGGCGACCGTCGAGTACGCAAGCAGCTTGGTCATGTCGGTCTGCGCGAGCGCGAGCAGGCTGGAGTAGACCACGGCCACGAGCGAGAGCGTGATGATGGCCGGCGCGAAGAAGTGTGCAGCGTCGGGCGTGATCGGCAGCGTGAAGCGCAGGAAGCCGTAGCCGCCGAGCTTCAGCATGGCCAGCATCACGGTCGCGCCGGTCGGCGCTTCGAGGTGGACGTCGGGCAGCCAGGTGTGGAACGGCCACATCGGGACCTTCACCGCGAAGGCCGCGAAGAAGCCGATGAATACGAGGATCTGCGGGATGAAACCGAGCGTGAGGCTGTGCCACACCGACATGTCGAAGGTGTGCGACTGGCTGTAGAGGTACAGCATCGACACCAGCATCAGCAGCGAGCCGGCGAGCGAGAAGAAGAAGAACTTGACCGCGGCGTAGGTGCGGCGGGCATTGCCCCACGTGCCGATCAGCAGGTACAGCGGGATCAGCGTGGCTTCGAAGAACACGAAGAACAGCATGCCGTCGGTCGCGGCGAAGGTGCCGACCATCAGGCCCGAGAGAATCAGGAACGCGCCGAAGTACTGGGCGACGCGCACCGTGATCGATTCCCACGAGGCGATCACGATCACGAGCGTCGTGAACGCGGTGAGCACTACGAGCCACATCGAAATGCCATCGATTCCGAGTCGCCACGCCACGCCGAACTCAGGCAGCCAGTCGCGGAATTCGACGAACTGCATGCCGGCCGCGTGGTTGTCGAAGCCGGAGATGAGCGGGAGGGTCAGCAGCAGACCGACGACGGCGCCAACGAGCGACAGCCAGCGGGCACGCTGCGGGTGACGATCCGACCCGAGGCGCAGCACGGCCACGCCGAACAGGATGGGAATCCAGATCGCCAGACTCAGGAATGGAACGGATTGCATTTCAACAGGACCTCAAAAATGCGGAGCAAATAGCTTCCACGGCGCACGTTCAGGTGCGCAAGCAACTTGAAAGATTGACGCGGGGTGAAAATCGAACCAGGCTGGCTGTAATGTATTTGTCAGCGACGAGGCGAAATGCAACACACGTTCAAGGGTTAACGAGGGTAAACGGAATACGGAAGTTTTGCAGCGCAACAACACGGGCCGGATCCACGATTGACGCAAGTCATTGTTTTTATTCAAAAACGTACTAAGAGAAAAAACAACAAATGGCTTGTTACCGCACATTTTTGACCGCGCAAACAGCGGTTTCGACCTCCGGGGCGCCGTGACGCGCGGCAGGCCGTCACGCTGCGCGGCCAGAATAATACCTTACTTGTTTCTTTCGGTTCAATGACTTATGCATCGGAGCATGGCGCCCGGCGGCCTCTAGAACATGTGCCAGGCCCACCCGCGCGCCCTTGCGCGGTGCAAAAAAAAGCCCCGGCCTTCATGGGGCCGGGGCCAACTCTCACGTTGCGCCAGAACACTGGAACACGCATGGCCGGCACTTTAGCGACTTGTATCCTCGAAATTAAGGGCGCTGGCTGGAACAGTCCCTTCCCGACTGCGCGAGATCATCCTGTTCCCGTCAATTCTTTCGCAAATGATAATCATTTGCATTTAGACGAAATCTGTCCCAGAATACAGCCCATGCCGGACGACCCGGCGCCACCCGAATGATTTGTGCGGGACCGGAGGCTCCATGAACTACACCGCCCCTTTCGCGAGAAATGACACGCTGATCGACGACACCTTCGTCCATCATCCCGACACCGCCGAGCAGACCGTCCTGCGCGCGGTGCGCACCTGGCTGCGCCCGCACTGCGACGCCTACGCCAAGGCCGAAAGCTGGCGCGGCGTGCTCGCCGATGCGGGGCTCGGTGCGGAAGGCTTCGGCTATTTCGATCTGCTGATGGGCACCCTGTGCCGCGCCTCGTGCCGCCCGCTCGACACACGCTGCCGCTGCGCCTCCGAACTCGCGAAGGACGAAGGCTCGCTGCTGCAGGTGATCGCGCTTCTGCAGTCCACGCGCAGCGAGGCCGCCGTGCAACTGCTCAACGACTGGCTGCCGACGCCGAGCGTAAGCGGCATGCTCAAGACCGCGCGCTGGTTCGCCATCGCGCTGCTCGACGCGGGAGTGCGGTTGAGCGACCGCTCGCGCCGCGTCACCTACATGCACTGACACAGGCACTGACTGGCCTGCACGGCATGAATCAATCCCGCTTGCCTGAACGCTCACGCAGATAACGCCGCACGGCACGCGCCATCTTTGGATACTGCTCGCCGGGCACGGCGAACAACACGAGCGCGCTGCAGAAAAGAAACGTGCCGCGATAGCCGAACGCCTGCACGAGCATGCCCGAAAGCACGCCCGACAGTATCGAGCCGAGCCGCGACGCGTTGAAAAACAGCGCGGTTGCCCGCCCCGGCGACGACGGCATCAGATCCTGCACGAACGTCATGCCGAGACACGACGTGACGGCCACCACGAAGGCGTTGAGGATCTGCATCGGGATCAACGCGTGCACGCCCGGCGCCAGCGACATGGCGACGAAGTAGACGGCATGCACCACAGCGCACGCGGCCAGCCACCATGGCTTGTCCAGCACCGAGGCGCGCGCGCCGAGCGCGAGCATCATCGGTATCTCCATGAGCGCGCCGAGGCCGAGCATGATCGACACGTCGATGCGCGTGCCCTGCAGGCCATGCACGATGTAGAGCGGCAGCACGATCATCGTCGCGTTGGCGGCCAGCCCGATGAGTGTGAGCGCAACGATCGCGCGCATGATGTCTTTCTGCGAACCCTCCGCGGCGGGCACCGGCGCGCGCGCAGCTTTGGCCTTCGCTTTTGCCGTTGCCGCCGCCGGAAACGTTGCGGGGTCGCGTGGCGCACCTGGCTGCACTTCGGCCTGCGTGAGCGGCTGGCCCTCGTACTGCGCCGCGCTTTGCGCATCGATCTTCTGCGCGACTTCGCCGGAGGTGGGACGCGCCATCAGATGTTGTGTGGCGTGTTCGTCGTGGCGCGGCTCGCGCATGCGCCAGACGATCGTGCCGCAAGCGGCGAAGCTCGCCGCCGCGAACAGGAAGAGCCCGTAGAAGTTCGTGGCGGCCAGCACGAGCGCGCCGACCGCGGGCCCGAACACCCACGCGGCGGACAGGATCGTGCGCAACGTCGCGCTCGCGAAGGTCCGCTCGGCGTCGTCGCGCGCGGGCAGCGCCGCGCGGCTGAACGAGAACACGAGTGAGAGCGCGCAACCGCCCGCGCCGATGAACGCAATGCCCACGAGCAGCAGAAGCCGGTAATCGCGCACGACGCACAAGCAGAGATAGCCGAGCGTGGCGGCACTCAGCGAGACGAGCAGCAGGGTTCGGTGCTTGCCGGTGGCGTCGCTCCAGCGGCCCGCTGCCGTGCTCGCGATGACGCCGCTCGTAGCGATGGCGGTCATGAACACGCCGAGCCGGAACGGTGTCATGCCGGCGCGCTCGACGCCGAACAGCGAGAGATAAGGTGCTGTGAAGGACATCGCGACGCCGAGCATCAGGGTGGCGCCGGCGAGTGGCAGGAAACCAGGAATACGCAGAAGACCGGCAAAGCGCGAGTTTTTGAGCACGGCGCGGCGGGTAATGGCGAGAAGGGAGTTGGCCGTGCACGCGCGGTAACACGACGGCCATATCGACGGCGATTATCGGGCCGAACTCCCACACTGTGCAAGGTTGAGCCCGCAGCGATCAACATCTGGGTGCGCTATCCACAACTTTGGGGGACAGCCTTGTGCGTAACCCTGGGACGACTGCACCAAGTGCTTGATGCGATTCGGATTGTGCGCAGCGTTGCCGTTTGTTGCAGCGGCGGCGTTTTGGGGGGAAACGCGCGGAGGGTTTTCCACAGATTTTGTTGAGAGACCTGTTAGCAAGTTCGGGACATCCGCATCAAGCCATTGAATGGAAACGGGAAGCTCGCAAACGACATGAAAAATGCATGTTTTTTGCGCAGGAAAGTTGTCCACAGTTTTTGGTGACAAACCTGTTGATAACCGCCTGGCGAGCGCGCCAACTCATTGATCGGATAGAGAGTTCGTCGCTTGTGTCGCGGTTGCATCAATTTGCGCTCCGGATGGGCAGCCGGGGCTCCGGCGCAAACGTTTCGCGACGGCCACTGCCGTCTCTTCCCCGATTGCATCAAGACGCGCAGCGCTCAGGCCAGGTCGAGTGCCGCCGTAAGATCGCCCGGCGGCGTTTGCTCCCGTGAGAGGAACGTCTGATCGCGCGCGGCCACGCCGTCGAGCGGGGCGAGCCCATGCACGCGGCTGATGAAGCGAAGGATCGAGACCGTGTCGTAGAACGTGTGATCGACGTAGCCCTTCTTGGCGAACGGCGCGATCACGAGCGCCGGGATGCGCGAGCCCGGACCCCAGCGGTCGCCCAAGGGCGGCGCGACCGGGTCCCACCAGCCGCCGTTCTCGTCGTGCGTCACGACGATCATCGTGTTCGCCCATTGCGGGCCCCGCTGGATGTGCTCGATCACGGTCGCGATGTGGCGGTCGCCCGATTCGACGTCCGCATAGCCGGCGTGCATGTTCAGGTTGCCCTGCGGCTTGTAGAACGTCACGGCAGGCAAGCGCCCTGCGTCGATGTCCGCGAGCAGACGGTTGGTCGACGGATCGTCGCCGAGGCCCGCATCGCGCAGGTGACGCGCGCGCGCGGCCGTGCCCGGCGCGAAGTTGGCAAAGTAGTTGAACGGCTGGTGGTGATACTGGAAGTCCGGCACCGCGCCTGTGTCCTGATGGTCCAGCGCGTACTGCCAGGCGCCGCTGTACCAGGCCCAGTCGACGCCCTTCGCCGAGAGCCGGTCGCCAATCGTCGCATAGGTCTGCGGGCGCAGCACGCGCGGATTGGCCGGATCAGCGAGCGCCGGGTTGCCGTCTTCCGACGGGCGCACGTTGCTCGGCTGATACGGCGGCGCCATCGTGTTGACGGCGTAGCCGTCGGGCGTGAAGAGGCCGTCGTTCACGAACTTCGGCGGCCCGTCGAGCGCCGAGGCCGGCGAGTTCGGCGCGAGCTTCAGGCGCGTGCCGGTGGGATCGTCGCCCTCCACGACGGAGGCGAGATGCTTGGCGGCGCTCGTCTGGATATCGGGGTATTGCGGCACCTGCGCCGAGATCAGGAAGATGTGGTTGAGCCAAGAGCCGCCAAACGCGGCCATGAAGAAGTTGTCGCAGAGCGTGTACTGCTGCGCGATATTCCAGAGCCGCAGCGTCTGCGCGGAGTTCTCGTAAAAGCCCATGACGAGGCCGCCCGAATCGCCCCACGCGGCGAACTGGTCGTTGCGCCCCGCATTGATCTGCATCTGGTTCTGATAGAAACGATGGATCAGGTCCCGCGTGATGATGCCGTTCGGCAGCGGATTGCCGTGCGTATCGACGATACGGAACGGACGGTTGGACAGACCCGTGATCTGATGCTCCGCGATCATGTAGCGCTTGCCATCCAGCTCCTGCGCCTGGGGCACGAGACCGCCCCAGATCTTCGGCAGCTGCCGCAACGGCGTCTTGCCGTCGCGATCGAGTTGCGCGTAGCGCTCGGCGCTCACATTCGCGAGCGGCGTTTGCACGCCGGGATAGTTGCCGTACAGGTTGACGAAGCTGCGATTCTCCGCGTAGATCACGACGATCTGGCGCACCTGGTCGCGCAACGCGGCATCGACGCGCGCGTCCGCGGCGCTGCGCGGCGCGCCCGCCGCGCTCTGCGCCGGCGTCTCGCAGCCGCCGAGCGCGAGGCCCACGCCAACCGCCGCCAGCCCGCCGAGCACACGGCGGCGCGCGGGATCGTCCGGACCGGCGGGAATGGAAGGTTCTTCGGGACGCCCGTTCTTTGGTTCGTCGTTCTGCTTCATCAGCCTGCCTCCGGTGCCATGCCCGTCAGGGCGAGTCGAGGGGACGCGCATTGCGCGCGGCGTACCGCGAATATTACGCAGCAGGATACCGGTTCAGCGGGTGGCATAGCAAAAAGGGAGCGCGCAAGCGCTGCACCGGAGGAGGCCTTTTAGCCGCCGCGCGGCATACGCGGTGCGCTTGCGGCGCCGTGCGGCTGGGCTTGCGCGAGCGTTTGCGCGGGACGCGGTTCGCTCGCGTGCCCCTCATGCGCGGCGCGCGGGGCGCTGGGCAACGTCGTGCGCTCGTGGCGCGGCACATCGCCTTCGTCGGTCCAGAGCGGATCGGGAATCTCACCGAAGACCTGGCGCAGCCGCTCGCCCCACGTCGAATGGATCATCTGGAAATACGCATTCGACTGATCGAGCGACGCATATCGCGTGACACGGAGCGCGTCACGCTCGTACACGAGCAGGTCGAGCGGCAGGCCGACCGAGAGATTCGAGCGCAGCGTCGAGTCCATGGAGATGAGCGCGCACTTCGCGGCCTCGTCGAGCGGCGTGCCCGGCGTCAGGACGCGATCGATGATCGGCTTGCCGTACTTCGACTCGCCGATCTGGAAATACGGATTGACGCTCGACGTCTCGATGAAATTGCCGGCCGCGTAGATCTGGAACAGCCGCATGGCATGGCCGCCGATCTGGCCGCCGAGAATGAAACTGCAGTTGAAGTCGACGTTGAAGGTCTTGAGCGCTTCCGCGTCGCGCCGGTGCACCTCGCGTACGGCTTCGCCCACCACGCGCGCAGCCTCGACCATGGAAGGCGCGTTCCAGAGCGTGGCGCGCCCCGCGTCCTGCGGCTCGGTCAGCACCTGCAGCGTCGCCTGCGTGATGGCCAGATTGCCCGCGACGAGCAGCACAAGCACACGCTCGCCGGCCTCTTCGAACACGGCCATCTTGCGCGACGTGCTGACGTGATCGACACCCGCATTCGTGCGCGTGTCCGCGAGAAACACGAGCCCCTCATCCACTGCCATTGCCACACAGTACGTCATGCGCCTCCCTGACCTCGCCGCTCTTTTTGTTATAGCGGCAAAACTATTGCTGCGACTGTTGCGCGCTCACGTGCACGCTGACATCGAGCGTTTCACCGGCGCCGCCCACGCGGCGGCCGCGAACCGGCGCGGCTGCGTCATAGTCGCGCCCCACCGCGATCCGGCAATATTTTTCGCTTGCGAAACACGCGTGCGTGACGTCCACCGTCACCCAGCCGTTGTCGAGCCACACGTCGACCCATGCGTGGCTCGCCATTTCGGGCACGTCGCCGGGGTCGAGATAGCCGCTCACGTAGCGCGCCGGTACGCCGCGCGCGCGGCAAACCGCCAGCATCACGTGCGCGTGGTCCTGACACACGCCACGGCCTAGCGCAAGCGCATCCGCCGCGGTGTGCGTCACATCCGTGACGCCGGGCTCGTAGCGCACGCGCTCCGTGATGCGCGAGGCCGCGTCGAGTATGGCCGCAGTGTCGTCCAGCGACGGCAGGCTGAACGCGAATTCCGTGAGTGCCTCGTCGGCTTCGGTGAGCCGCGTCGGCGAAGTGAAATGGTGCGTCGGCACCATACCCTCGCCTTCGGGCAGCCGGCCGTCGGGCAGCGCCACGGTCTCGACTTCGCCGCGCACGCGCAGACGAATTTCCCGATGCGGACGCGTGAGCACCAGCGTCATCAGCGCGTTGCCATAGGCGTCGCGGCACGCGTCGAGCTTGCCCGGCGCCTCGACCTGCCATTGCTTGACGATCTGCGTGGGCGTGGTGAGCGGCGACAGCCGCAACTGCTGGATCGAATAGTGCACGGGCGCCTCGTAGCGGTACACCGTGTCGTGCCGGACCGAGAGTTGCATGACGTCAATCCTCCATCGAGACGATTGGGATGTCGATGAGCGCGCAATCGCGCTAACCGACCGGCAACATCAGATAGGTGCGCGCCACCTGGTTGCCCAGCTCGTACACGCGCGCGAGAAATTGCGTGAGAAACGTATGCACGCCCGCGGAGAAGATCTGCCGCAGGTCCGCATAAAGCAGCTCGGCGCGCAGCTTGCCCGCGGTACGCTCGACTTCGCGCGAGCTGTCGGTGCGCAGCATCGCGAGATTCGTGCAGACGCCATCCAGCGACGCCAGCAGCGAGCGCGGCATTTGCTGGTTGAGGATGAGCAGCTCCACCACGCGCGCGGGCGTCACCACGTCGCGGTAAACCTTGCGATAGATTTCGAGCGCGGAAACCGAGCTGAGAATCGAGGTCCAGTAGTAGAAGTCCTCGAGCTGACGCGCGGCCGAGCGCGAGTCGGCATTTTCCACGTCGACGAAACGCACGTCGAGAATGCGCGCCGTGTTGTCCGCGCGTTCGAGGAACGTGCCGAGCTGCGTGAAGAAGAGCGCGTCGTCCTGCAACGCCGTGCCCAGGCGCACGCCGCGCGACAGATGCGAGCGGAACTTGACCCACTCGAACAGCGCATCGGGACGCGCCTCCAGCTCACTGCCGCGCAACAGCTCGACGAATTGAAGCCACGTGTCGTTGATCGTTTCCCACCATTCCGTGGTGAGCGTGCCGCGCACCGCGCGCGCGTTTTCGCGGGCCGCCTGGAGGCACGAGTAGATGCTCGACGGGTTCGTTGGATCCGCAACGAGAAACTCGAGCACGTTGCTGCTCGTCGTTTCCTCGTGGCGCGCATCGAAGGCGGGCTCGAGTTCCGAGATCCGCAGCATCGCACGATGCGTGCGCGCTTCGGCGTCCGCACTGCCGGGCAGCAGGAGCGCCTTCAGATTGATATCCAGCATGCGCGCGGTATTCTCCGCGCGCTCCATGTAGCGGGCCATCCAGAACAGATGATCGGCAGTGCGGCTCAGCATGGTCGAACCTCTTCGTGTGCGTGTGGTATGGCCGGTGAAATCATTCGAGCACCCATGTGTCCTTGGTCCCGCCGCCCTGAGACGAGTTGACGACGAGCGAGCCTTCCTTGAGCGCCACGCGCGTGAGGCCGCCAGCCGCCATCTGGATCGTCTTGCCGGAGAGCACGAAGGGCCGCAAATCGATATGACGCGGCGCGATGCCCGCTTCGACGAAGGTCGGGCAAGCCGACAGCGACAGCGTGGGCTGCGCGATGTAATTGCCTGGCCGCGCGAGCAGCCGGGCGCGAAACGCCTCGATTTCCTCGCGCGTGGAAGCGGGACCGACCAGCATGCCGTAGCCGCCCGCGCCGTGCACCTCTTTCACGACGAGGTCCGGGAGATGTTCGAGCGTCCAGGCGAGATCATCAGGCCGGCGGCATTGCCACGTCGGCACGTTCTTCAGGATCGGCTTTTCGCCGAGATAGAACTCGATCATGTCGGGCACGTACGGGTAGATCGACTTGTCGTCGGCCACGCCCGCGCCCATTGCATTGGCGAGTACGACACGGCCCGCGCGGTACGCCGTGAGCAGCCCCGGCACGCCGAGCGCGGAGTCGGAGCGAAATGCCAGCGGATCGAGGAAGTCGTCGTCCACACGCCGGTAGATCACGTCCACGCGACGCGGTCCCTGCGTCGTGCGCATGAATACATAGTTGTCCTCCACGAAGAGATCCTTGCCCTCCACCAGCTCGACGCCCATTTGCTGCGCGAGGAACGTATGCTCGAAATACGCGGAGTTGTACATTCCAGGCGTGAGCAGCACGACGGTCGGATCGTCCACGCCTTCGGGCGCCACCGAGCGCAGCGTATCGAGCAGCAGATCGGGATAGTGCGCGACCGGCGCCACCTTGTGCTGAACGAACAACTCGGGAAAGAGCCGCATCATCATCTTGCGGTTTTCGAGCATGTACGAGACGCCGGAGGGCACGCGCAGATTGTCTTCGAGCACGTAGAACGCGCCGTCGCGCCCATCGCGCACGATGTCGATGCCCGCGATATGCGCGTACACGCCCAGTGGCAGGTCGATGCCCTGCATCTCCGGCCGGTACTGCGCATTGGTGTAGACCTGCTCGGCCGGAATCACGCCGGCGCGTACGATGTTGCGCTCGTGATAGACATCGTGCAGGAACAGATTGAGCGCCTGCACGCGCTGGCGCAGTCCACGCTCGAGCAGCGCCCATTCGTCTGCGGGAAAGATGCGTGGAATGAGGTCGAAGGGAATGAGCCGTTCGGTGCCGGAGAGGTCGCCGTTCACCGCGAACGTGATGCCGACCCGTCTGAACAACAGGTCCGCCTCGGCGCGCTTGCGCGCCATCGTCTCGCCAGTCTGCCTCTCCAGCCATTGCTGGAAGCGTTCGTAGTGCGGGCGCACCGCGCCCTCGTCGCGCATTTCGTCATGGACTTGCATCGGTTCGTTCTCGCGCGTGAGTGCAATTGCGTCATCGGCGCCGCCGCGTTTCGTCTCATGAATGAGGCGAAATGCGTTGCGCGGTGCGGTACGAACAAAAAGCAAGGCGTATGCCATCGCTTGGGCCATGTTGCATGCGCTCGATTGGTGCAAAGCGGTCGGGCCTGGCAGTGCCGAAACGGGGCAATGACAATGCTGCGCCGCATTTGCGCTCCAAGCTGGTGCAATGCGCTGGCGCGGCACGTCGCATGCAGCCACAGCATGCAACTGGAGGGCCTTGAGTTCCAATGACCGAAGCGACCTGCGTCATCGAGCGTCGTACGAAAAATGCCGCCTCGCAAGCGCTTTGCGTGATCGTGCTCGCGCTTGGCGCATGCACGAACATGGGCGGCCCCTTGCCGGCCGCGATCGAACGAGTGGCCGATGATGGGCCAACGCGGACGTCCGTTGCCGTCGTCCAGCGCGACTGGCACACCGACATCTGCCTGCGTGCGCACGACGCCGATGTCTGGGTCGACGCACTCGCGCGCGGCTTCCACGACGCAAGCGTTCTGTGTTTCGGCTTTGGAGAGAGACAGTTCGTAGTGGAACGCCGCCACGATCCGCTGACGATGATCGGCGCGCTCATACCGAGCCAGGCTACCGTGCTGATGACCGTGCTGCGCGTGGCCCCGGAAGCGGCCTTCGGCTCGCAGAACGTCGTGGAGGTGCCGGTGGACGATGCGGGACTTGCCAGCGTTCAGCGCTATCTGCGCATTTCATTGGAAACCGATGCGGACGGCGCGCCGCATCGCCTCGCCGACGGACCCTATGCGGGCAGCGTCTATTTCGCGGCGTCAGGGACTTACGACGCCTTGCATACCTGCAACACGTGGACGGCGCGAGCATTGCGGTCGGCAGGTCTCCACGATGTACCGGACGTCCTGTTCGCGAGCAGCCTGATGCGCGAAGTGCGGCACGCGCTGGAAACGAAAGCGCCAGACAGTGCGATGCACAACGCTGCCGCAAGTCGGTGAATGGATCAGCAAGGCGCAACACAAGCCGCACCCGGCGGGGGCGGGGGCGGCGGCGGCTCGGTGGCGGGCTCCTGCGGGACGACGACGGTCCGCGGCGGCGGCGGGTTGGGATCGCTGCTGCTGAACGACAGGCACCCTGAAAGTGCGAGCGGCAATAGTAAAGCGAGGACGTTGATTCGATGCATTTGACTCTCCCTGACCGATTTAAAGGCCGGCGCCGCGCGCGTGGCGCGGCCCTTTAACTTCGGAGCAAGTCGAATGCCACGGAAATCAGATCATTGCGACGCCGCGCTCTCGCGGTTGCGCGCCGCCGCCAGCCCGGTGCGGCTTTGCACGCCCCACTTGCGCCGCCCGAGCAGGAAATGCAGCCAGCCGAGCGCCGCGCCGGCGTGGCGCATCAACTGGAAAGAGAACGGCTCGAAGATGGCGGCAAGGAACGCCATGCCGAAACTCGCGTGCGTGCGGTCGCCGCTCCAGCGCCGGTAAAGATGTACGGAGTACAAATGGAACGCGAGGTCGATCGCGATCTTGCCGACTATCACGCCGAGCACCGGCAGCACGATCGTGAAGCGGCCGTCGAACAAGAAGCCGATCAACAGCGCGAACGCCGTCAATCCATAAATGGGCTGCACGGTGTCGAATGCCTTCACGGGCAGCATCATGAGGCCGAGCTTGCCGTACTTGCGGTTGCCCGTCATGTCGCGATACCAGTACTGCGTTTGCAGAAAGCCCGCGAACCAGCGGCGGCGCTGACGCAGGAAGGTCGTGAGCGTACCGGGCGCATCGGTGCGCGCGCGGGCGGTGCCGAGCACGCGCACGTCCCAGCTTAAGCCCTTGCGCGCCGAATAACGGCGCAAGCGGTGAATCAGTTCGTAGTCCTCGACGAGGCAATCCGCGTCGAAGCCGCCCACGGCCATCACCGCATCGCGGCGAAAGCCCGCAAATGCGCCCGAGATGAGCAGCAGGCTGTCGGCGCGCATCCACGCGAAGCGCGAAATGAAATTGCGGATGTATTCGTAGGTCTGGAACCACTGGAAAAAGCGGCCGCTCAACGTATGGTCGCAAACCGGCGTGAGCAGGCCCGCCGCCGCGACCAGTGCCGGCTCGCGGCCAAATGCGTTCGCCATCGCGGCGCAGGCGTCGGGCTCGAGCAGCGTATCGGCGTCCACGGTCATGACCGTTTCCGTTGCGATCGCAAGCAGTGCCGCGTTGAGCGCGCGCGCCTTGCCGCCGTGCGCAAGCTTCAGCCAGCGCAGATTCGGGTACCGCGGCGAAGGCGCGCTCAACTGCCCAACGCCTGGGTCGGCCAGGCCATAACGCTCGGCGAGCAAGGCAGCCGTGCCGTCGCTCGAGCCGTCGTCCGCAATCACGATCTGCTGCGGCGCGCGGGTTTGCGCGAACAGCGCGTCGAGCGTTATCGGCAGCACGGCCGCTTCGTTGTGCGCGGCGACGATCACGCCGAGCGTCGGCAGCTTCGCCGCGGCCGCGGCCGCGGCCGCGCCCGCGGGCGCTGGTGCAAGCAGCACGCGCGCCTTCCAGGCGACGAACAGCAGCAACACCGTGTCGTAGACGACATAGGCAATGCCCGTGGACCACGCGACCACGCCTTGCAGGAAGAACGCGCGCGCGAACAGCACGAACCAGAGCGCCATGACGCCCAGGTGGATGGCGATGCTCGCGAATGGCGTGGGAGGCGGCACTAGCCGCGGCGACGTGCGGGCGAGCGCCTCTTCAAGCGAGTTATTCAAGTCGTACCCTTACCTGTTGCTCACGGCATCATCCGGCGCAGCACCGAATGACGGTCGATCCATTGATGCTTGAGCGCGCCCGCAATATGCAGCGCGAGCACGCCATAGAGCGCATAGCTGCACGCCGTGTGCAGCGCACCGAACTGGTTGTGCAGCTGTTCCTTCGTGGCCGCATCGAGGTCCATGATGAAGCCGATACGCGGCCATTGCACGAGCCCGAAGAGATACATGGGATGCGAGGCCGCTGCGACCCATGCGGAATCGTGCAGCCAGCCGGAAAGCGGCATCGCGAAGATCAGCACGTAGAGCGCGACGTGCGCGGCGTGGGCTGACGCGCGCTCCCAGCCCGGAAATGCGGCGGGCAACTCCGGCGGACGATGCGTGAGACGCCACAGCACGCGCAGGATTGCCAACCCGAGCACGGTAATGCCGATCGACTTGTGCGTATCGATCACGAAGCGGATGGCGGTGTCCGAAAGCGCGCCGTCGGGCAGCAGCGCGGCAGTCAGGCCCAGCGCCACGTTCGTGAGGATCAGTAGCGCGATCAACCAGTGCAATAGCACGGCAACGCGCGTGTACTTCTGCGCGCCGGCGTCGGTACCGACAAACGGGGATTCGGCGGAAAGGGGAGTTTTCACGTGGGCTTGGCCGTTGCGGATCAGTAGGGATAACACCCGGAGCGGCAAATTTATTCCCGCCGCGCGCGGTCCGCCGGCTGGATTGCGCGATGCTGCCCACACGGCGACTCGCGCATTATGCCCCCTCGTCCCTGACGCTGCAGAATCCGCCAGATGACGGTTCCGCCAGTTTGGCGGCGGCCGGCCGTCATGCGACGCCCCTCGAATTGCCGCGCACAAAAGAAAAACCGGAACGGGTCGTGCAACCCATTCCGGCTCTCGCGCGGCTTCGGCGGCTTACTTCCCGCTGCCCGCCTCGTCTTCGATCTGCGCGCCCACTTCGGCGTCGATCTTCTTCCAGTAGTCGAACACGCGCTCGCGCACGGGGCTGCCCACGCCGGTCAGGCTGGCCACGACCTGCTGGATCAGCGCCTCGCGCTGCCTGTCGTTGAAGACGTGGCGCACGAGATCGTGCGCCTGGCCGAAATCGTCGTCCTCGGCATGCAGCGAGTAGGCGCTGCGCACCATGTCGCCGTCCGCTTCCCAGCCGTCGTCCGCCGCGCCCGTCGTATCCGCCCACGGACGGCCGAAGCTGTTCGGCACATAAGTCGGCGCGTTGCCGCTATGTTCGTAGGCCATGTTGCCGTCGAACATGTAGGTCTGCACGGGCACCTTCGGACGATTCACCGGCAGCTGGTTGAAGTTCGTGCCGATACGCGCGCGCTGAGCGTCGTTGTAGGCGAACGCGCGGCCCAGCAGCATCTTGTCCGGCGAGAGGCCGATGCCCGGCACCGTGTTGCCCGGGGAGAACGCGGCCTGCTCGATCTGCGCGAAGAAGTTCTCCGGGTTGCGGTTGAGCGTCATCGTGCCGACCTTGATGAGCGGATAGTCCTTATGCGACCACGTCTTCGTGAGATCGAACGGATTGAAGCGGTACTGCTTCGCTTCCGAATACGGCATGACCTGCACGGAGAGCGTCCACGACGGATATTCGCCGCGCTTGATCGCATCGAACAGATCGCGCCGGTGGAAGTCGGCGTCCTCGCCCACCATCGCCGCGGCTTCGGCGTTGGTGAAGAACTGCATGCCCTGGTTCGTGTGGAAGTGGTACTTGACCCAGAACTTCTCGCCCTTCGCGTTCACCCACATATAGGTGTGCGAGCCGTAGCCGTTCATATGGCGCCACGTTTTCGGCAGGCCGCGCTCGCCCATCAGGTACGAAACCTGGTGCGCCGATTCGGGATTATTGGTCCAGAAGTCCCATTGCATCTGGGCGTCGCGCAGGCCCGAGTCGGGCAGACGCTTCTGGCTGCGGATGAAGTGCGGGAACTTCATCGGGTCGCGCACGAAGAAAACCGGCGTGTTGTTGCCGACGAGATCGTAGTTGCCCTCGGTCGTGTAGAACTTCAGCGAAAAGCCGCGCACGTCGCGCCAGGTGTCGGGGCTGCCCATTTCGCCCGCGACGGTCGAAAAGCGCGCCAGCATTTCCGTGGCCGCGCCCTTCTGGAACAGGGCGGCCTTCGTGTAGCGCGACACATCCTCGGTGGTCTTGAATTCGCCGAACGCGCCGGCGCCCTTCGCGTGCGGCTGGCGCTCGGGCACCTTCTCGCGGTTGAAATGCGCCATCTGCTCGAGGAAATGCACGTCGTGCAGCACGATCGGGCCGTCGGGACCGATCGTGAGAGAGTTGCGGTCGCTGACAGCCGGCGCGCCCGTGCTCGTCGTGGAATGACCGCGAGACTTGTCGTTCGATGCACCCATTACCGCTCTCCTGATGGATTCGCGCATGGCGGCTGCGCGCACCGCGCCTGTTCGACTGCGAAAGCAGGTTCGAGCCGCAGTCGGGGCCGCCACCGCTAGATTGGGGGACCAACCCGGGCTGCGCGCTGGCGTTACCTTCGGCACCGGGCGCTCACCCGAGGGAACGGCCATTTTGCGCGCAGACGCAAAGCGCTGCGCTCAAGCGGTTCACGCATCGTGCAGCCCAACCGAGGCGCCTGCCGGCATGTTGGAAATTTCCACCCCAAATCAAGCGTTTACATAATTGTTGCGACGCACAAAAAGTGCTTGACACATTTTATGAATGGGTTACCATGAACTCGATTGCTGCATCGCACAAAACTTTCTCTGCGCGAACCGGTGATCGAACCGAAGCTTGTTTTCGTAACCGAAACCGACGCGTAGCGTCCCCAAAGGAAAGAGACATGAACCTGCCGACCCCCGAACAATTCGCCGCCAACCAGAAAGCCGGTCTCGAGGCCCTCTTCGGCCTGACGAGCAAGGCATTCGAAGGCGCGATCAAGCTCGCCGAACTCAACATCGAAACGGCCCGCGCGGCGTTCGCCGAAGGTCAGGAACAAGCTCAGCGCGCGCTCTCGGCCAAGGACCCGCAAGGCTTCTTCGCCGCGCAAGCCGGCTTCGCCCAGCCCGCCGCTGAAAAGGTGCTGGCCTATGGCCGCAGCGTCTACGGCATCGTTTCGGCCACGCAAGCCGAATTCGCCACCGCCGCCCAGTCGCAGTACGAAACGCAGCAGCGCGCGCTCGAAACGCTCGTCGACAACGCCGCGAAGAATGCCCCGGCCGGCTCGGAAGCCGCTGTCGCTGCGATCAAGTCGGCGCTGAACGCCGCCAGCAACGCGTACTCGTCGGTGAACAAGGCTGCGAAGCAGGCTGTGGAATTCGCGGAAAGCAATTTCGACGCCGCCGGCAAGGCCGCAACGAAGGCTGTCGCGCAAGCGTCGGCGCGCGCCGCCAAGCAGGCTGCCTAAGCGTTACGCTTCACTTTCCGCTGGCGCGGGCAACAGCAGCCGCCAGCCGGACTGAAGACGGGCGTGGATCTCGTGCAATGCGAGTTCCGCGCCCGTTTGCTATTGGTGAGTCCAGCGCGACGCGGCGCTGACAGTCAAGGCGCGCAGCCTGCCGTATCGAACATCGTCGCCAATGCGCAACTCGACGTGAGCATGCGCGCGCCATCGTGTCCCACGCCGGGGACGATGTGAAACGTCTGGTTCAGGCCGTCCGGGTGACGGGTTTGCAGGTAGCGGTAGAAGCCTTGCGCTCGGGCCACGCGTTGCGGGCCCTGCGCCTGTGCAGCACAACTCTTGTCGAGCGATACAGAGGCCGGGTCGTCGTCGCTGCCGCCCGCGAGGTAGACGATGCGCCGCTTCACGTAGTCCGCTTCGAGCTGTGCGGGCGTGCGCCCGGCGATGGACGCCGGGCGGTTCTCCATCCCGTATTTCCAGCGGTCGAAGTCCGTACAGCGCGAGGCGTCGAATGCCACTGGCGCGCCACTCGCGTCGGGCCGCTGCGCGTCGAAATACGCATACGACGACGGACTTGCCACCACGAAACGCACGTCGATCCCCGCAGCGGTGAGCGCATCCGTGCTCGCGACGATCGCGTAGCGCTGCAGCACCTGGGCGCCGCCCGAGTGCCCCGCGAACACGATCGTTTTCAGATTGGGAAACAGACGCCGGTCGGCGAGATGCCGCGCAATGTCCTCGAGCACGGCGTACGAACTCACCGGCGCGCCGCTCGCGGCATCCGCGCCGGCCATCCACGCGTTGCCGCGCCAGCTCAGCAGATCGCCCGCTGCGTGGTGCGCGCTCACGTCGGCGGTGGCGAGAAACTGCGGTGCGACGAGCAGCGTGCCCGCCGGATCGACGCCCGCCAGCTCGCGCGCATGCTGCGCGGTGCGAAAGTAGGTATCGGCGTTACGCAGCCGTCCATGAACGATGACCACCGCGCGCTGGACGGCGGGCTGCGGCACGTTCCAGTCCGCGCTCAGATAAAGCGGAAGTTGCGCGTGGCCTGCCGGGGTATCGACTGGCATGCGCGCGTCGGCGATCACACTGACGGGACGCAGGGGGCGCGCCTGCGCGAGTGCCGGCGCAACGATCAGCGCGCTCGCCGCGATCGCGGCAGTCACACCAGCCAGCCGGCGCAGAGCGTTTGAACTCATGAAGGCGCGCGCCGCGAAGGCGGGCTCAGGAGCCAAACATCCGGTTCACCGCGCGCTCGAGGTGCGCGCGCATGGCGGTGGAAGCGCGTTCGGCGTCGCGCGCCTGGATCGCCTCGAGCACTTCGAGGTGTTCCTGCTGCACGAGGCGCTGCCGCTCGACCGACTTCACGAGCGAGAGGTTGCGCGACAGGTTCATGCTGAACACCATCTGCTCCTGGATGCCCGAGAGCGCCGTGATGAAGAACTGGTTCTTCGAGGCGCGCGCCACGGCCATATGGAACGCGAAGTCGTCTTTCGCGCCGATGCCCGAGGTCTCGACGATGGTCTGCAGGTTGTCCCACTCGCGCTGGATCGCGGCGATGTCTTCGTCTTCGGCCTTTTGCGCGGCCAGCGAGGCCGCCCCGGCTTCGACGACCACGCGGTATTCGTAGCAGCGGCGAATGTCCGACAGCGTTTCGAGCGGCGCGAAGCGGCGCACGTCCGGATCGGGACGCCGCATGACCGTCGTGCCCGAGCCGTGGCGCGTGGCGATGATGCCGTCCGCGCGCAGCTGGGCAAGCGCCTCGCGCACCGTGGGGCGCGAGGTCGCGAAGCGCTCCGCGAGCATGTGCTCGGTCGGCAGGCGCTCCCCTTCCTTGTATTCGCCCTCGATGATGCGATTGAGGATGTCGCTGTAAATCCGCGCCGGCATATTCGGCGCTTTCTGCTCAGACATGATCGGACGGTGCACTTTGGGTTGTCAGGAGTGTCGTCAATTGTAAGTCATATGGCGGGCCGATAGCGTCCGCCCGCCCCCGGCCAGGCCCCATTTGCGGGAGTTTCCGCTCTTTCCGTCCCGCTTTACCAATTTGCGGCCAATTTATGGCCGTTTGCGCTTTTGCATCGGCTAGCCTGAGCGCAGCGCACTCACGCGGATGCGCAACGCCGCTTTCTCGCTCTCACGAGTAGTCGCGACGCACCGCGTGCGAGTTCGATGACGGCCGGGTTCCGAAACTGCCGCATATCGTGAACGCGTAAAGGGCAAAGGTCAGTCGGGCGCGAGCAGCGCACCCGCGAAAGCGGGCTCGGGCAGGCCGCGCACGCCGGCATCGATGGCGAACACGAGGCCGTCCAGCTCGCCGGTGTGCGGCGGGCAGATCGTCGTGACGTAGAGCACGTCGAGGTTGGCACCGCCGAACGCACACATCGTATCGACCCAGTAAAGCGCGCTTTCCTCCGCGCGCCATACGGGGCACTCGCCAACCGACGAGCACCGCGCATCGTGGGTCTCGAGCGGACGCACCGGCGGCTTCGACACCGCATCGAGCGTCACTTCGTGCTGCATGCTCAACGCTGCTCCTTCTTCCACGCTTCGTACGCGGCAAGCGTCGCCTCGTTCGGCGGATAGGTGCCCGGCAGCGCCGCGCCCGCCTCGATACGTTCGGTGATGAAGCGCTCGAGCGTCTCCTGCTCCGTGGCGTCGCGCGCGACTTCCTCGGCCAGATGGCGCGGAATCACCACCACGCCGTCCGCATCGCCGACGATGATATCGCCTGGAAACACGGCCACGCCGCCGCAGCCGATCGGCACGTTCAGGTCGACCGTATGGTGCTTGCAGAGATTGAGCGGCGCCGAAGCGCCCGCGCAGAACACCGGAATGCCGAGCGCCGCGATAGTCGCGCTGTCGCGCACCGGGCCGTCCGAGACCATGCCGGCCACGCCGCGCACCTTCATGCGCGTGGCGAGTATCGAGCCCATCGACGCGGCGTCCGTCACGCCGCGGCAGTCCTGCACGAGCACCGCGCCCGCGGGCACAGTCTCGACGCCCTTGCGCTGCGGATGCTCAGGGTTCTGGAACGCACTCAGCTGGTCAAGGTCCTCGCGCGCCGGGATATTGCGCATCGTGAAGGCCGGCCCGACCAGGTTGGGAGCGCCGGGCGCCGGCACGGCGAGCGGCTTCACGCCCTGCAGGAAGACGTTGCGCAGGCCGCGCTTGAAAAGTTGCGTGGTGAGCGTGGCGTTGGAAACGTGGCGCAGTTGTTCGAGCGCGGCATCGCTCACGGGGATGGCGGGGGAAGTCATCGTGTCTCGTCCGTTGTCGTGTTTCGTGGTGCGCGTGGCGCGGCGGCGGCTCGAAAAAGTGTCGAGCGGATGGGTCGCATTGTTGTAATACAACACGGAAATTGTCAACCCGCGATTGTGTTGCGGGTCACTCCAGGATGTATGACGACTGGCCTTCCCATTGGCGCGAAGGACATCGAAAGATTCACAAGCGGCGGCGCCCGTCCGATGCCGATCCGGCATGAGGGAAATCCCCAGCACCACATTATTTGCTTTACAACTTGGCTCCAAATAGAATGATGTCTTACATGAAGAGCACGATGCGCAGCGGCACCGCCCTTCATCCCGGCCAGGCACAGCTTCGTGTCAGAGCCCGCCAACAGCAGGAGACGAGCAGTGCAACGCAAGATAATCAAGGGGGTGCGGTGGTGGATCATCGGCCTCATCATGATCGGCACCATCTTCAACTACCTCGCGCGCAGCTCGCTCGCGGTGGCCGCACCTACGCTGACTGAAACGCTTCACATGACCACGCAGCAGTACTCGTACGTGGTCACCGCCTTCCAGGCCTGCTATGCCCTCGCGCAGCCCATCGCCGGCTTCGTGCTCGACTCCGTGGGCATCAAGATCGGCTTCGCGATCTTTGCGTTCGGCTGGGCCATCGCCAACATGCTCCACGGCCTCGCCGGCAGCTGGCCCGCACTCGCGGCTTTCCGCGGCATGCTCGGCATGACCGAAGCCGCGATCTTCCCGGCCGGCATGAAGGCCATCAGCGCATGGTTCCCGGCGAAGGAGCGCTCGGTCGCGACCGGCTGGCTCAACACCGGCACCTCGATTGGCGCGATGCTCGCGCCGCCGCTCGTCGTGTGGTGCATTCTCAAGTTCAACTGGCAGTTCGCGTTCGTGCTCACCGGCGGCGTCGCGCTGATCTGGGTGGCGCTGTGGCTCGTGTTCTTCAAAATGCCCGCGGAGCACCCGCGGCTCTCGCAGGAAGAGGCCGACTACATCGGCGAAGGCCAGACCGAAGCGCAGAAGTCGACCCGCGGCCGCCGCGCCTCATTCAAGGAAGTGCTGAAGACTCGCCGGTTCTGGGGCATCGGCATTCCGCGCATGCTCGCGGAACCGGCATGGCAGACCTTCGGCGCGTGGATTCCGCTGTACATGGTCACCGTGCGTCACATGAACCTGAAGGAAATCGCGCTGTTCGCGTGGATGCCGTTCCTCGCCGCCGACCTCGGCTGCCTCGTGGGCGGTTACCTCGCGCCGCTCTTCATCCGCTGGTTCGGCTGCTCGCTCATCACTTCGCGCAAGCTCGTCATCACGACCGGCGCGCTGCTGATGGTCGGGCCGGCCTGCGTGGGCCTCGTTGCGAGCCCCTACGCCGCGATCGCCCTCTTCTGTGTCGGCACGTTCGCACACCAGACGATTTCGGGCGCGCTGTTCACGCTGGCATCGGACGTGTTCGGCCAGCACGAAGTCGCCACGGCCACGGGACTCTCCGGCATGTTCGGCTACCTCGGCGCGACGGTGTTCTCGCTCATCGTCGGCGCAGTCGCGAGCACCATCGGTTATAACCCGTTGTTTGTGTGCCTCATGCTGTTCGACATCATCGGCGCCTGCGTGGCATGGCGACTGATTTCGAACGAGCAGAAAGACAACGCGGACAACCTCGCGCTTCAGTCCTCGCATAAAGTGAAGGCCTGATCGCCCCGTTCACCGGCCGGCGCCCGCGAGGGCGCCGGCTTTCGGCATTTCTACCGTGAGGACATTCACAGTGAAGAAAGTTGCATTGACCGGCGCGGCCGGCCAGCTCGGCACCGTGTTGCGCAAGGGCCTGCTCGAACGCGGCGTGAACCTGCGTTCCGCCGCCGGCTCGAAGCCGCTCGTACCGCTCGTCGCAAGCGAAGACGTGATGCACGGCGATCTGCGCGACCCCGCCGTGGTCGACCGCCTGCTCGACGGCGTGGACGTGCTGATCCACATGGCCGGCACGAGCGTCGAGCGTCCCCTGGCCGAGATCATCGAGAACAACCTGCGCGGTCTCGTCGAAGTCTACGAAGGCATGCGCCGCCACGGCACGAAGCGCATCCTGTTTGCGAGTTCGAATCACGCGATCGGCATGTACCCGGTGGAAGAGAAGCTCACGCTCGACTGCGCGTTTCGCCCGGACGGTTTCTATGGACTTTCCAAGGCATGGGGCGAATCGCTCGCGCGCCTGTACTGGGACAAGCACGGCATCGAAACCGTGAACGTGCGCATCGGCAGCTGCCTGCCGAGGCCCACCGAGTTCCGTCAATTGAGCACGTGGTTCGGCCACGAGGATCTGTTCCATCTCGTCGATCGTGTGATCAACGTCGATGAGATCGGCTTTGCCGTGGTGTGGGGCGTGTCGAACAACACGCGCAGCTACTGGATTCAGGAAGGCGCGCACGACGACGCGAAACGGCTTGGCTATGAGCCGAAGCAGAATTCGGAAGACTGGGCCGCTGAAATTCTGGCGCAACAGAACCCGCTCGACGCGACGGCTCAGCGGTATCAGGGCGGCAGTTTTGCCAGCTTCGATTTCACGCCGTTGGAGCAGCGCGGCAAGCGGTCGTGATTCGCGGCTTCCCCGGTGTTTGCGTTTGAGCGCCCCTGGGGGCGCTTTTTTTTGTACTGGAGCACGGCGGGGCGATGGCGCCAACGCTGCCGGGAGCGCACTGGCACGATTTCAGCCGAAGCGAAAAATCTTGCATTGCAGCAAAATCCATCCTATAACCATCCATATGGATGGTACATGGATGGGAAAATGATAAAAGCTGCGATTCCCGAGACACCTCGCGCCAAAGGCGGAGAGTCCGAAAAAATCACGATCAATCTTGTCCCGGTAGACCTTGGTCAGATCGATCTTCTCGTTGAAGAAGGGTTCTATTCGAACCGTACCGACCTGATACGGACGGCCATCCGCAACCAGCTTGCACTGCACGCTCAGGTCGTTCAGGAGACGGTCACACGCCGCGCGCTGGTGCTCGGCATGCAGCATTTTTCCAGACAGGATCTTGAGGCAGTACGCGCGGCGCGCGAGCGCCTCGACATCCAGGTGCTCGGGCTGGCAAGCATTGCGGCTGACGTCTCACCGGAACTTGCGCGCGCAACGATTGGAAGTATCGCGGTGCTGGGGGCATATCACGCCACGCCTGCCGTCAAGGCAGCGCTCGCCGACCGTATCCGGTAGCCCACGCCGCCCCACCCGACATCTACTCTGCTCACCGGACGACCATGAAACTGAATGAAGGCTTTCTGAATTCGATGCACGAAGCGATGACCTTGCTGCGTACACGGGGCCCCGCCGAAGCGACGGCGGCAATACAACGCGCGTTGCGCGGCGAAGGCAATCCGGGGGCGAACGACGTGTCGGATGTAACGGTATCCAGTCCCGTGGACGCCCCGCTTTACCGGACGAAGAGGTACGACGTCCCTCCGCGTGCGACGGAACGGGTACGCACAGATGTCGAAGATCGCGGGCATTCCAGCGTCCACCTGTATTCGAATGCCGCGGGCGGCCGGCAATATCGGCTCTATGTGCCCGCAGAGACCGCGAGCACACCGATGCCGCTCGTTGTAATGCTGCACGGCTGTACCCAGGACGCTGACGACTTTGCAGCCGGTACTCAGATGGATGCGCTCGCCGAGCGTCACCGGTTTCTCGTTGCGTATCCGGTGCAGCCGAAGCAGGCGAATCCGTCAAAGTGCTGGAACTGGTTCAGGCCAAGTGATCAGTCGCGCGAACGCGGCGAGCCGTCCCTGATCGCGGGAATCACGCGGGAGATTATTGCCACGCACAATGTCGACCCTTCACGTGTGTATGTGGCGGGCCTGTCCGCGGGCGGTGCAATGGCGGCAATCATGATTAGCGAGTATCCCGAACTGTACGCCGCGGCCGGCGTACATTCCGGTCTCGCTGCGCGTTGCGCGCATAACTTACCCACTGCGCTCGCCGCGATGAAAGGCGGCACGCATCCCGCAGAGGCGCGACGCGCGCAACGCCATTCGTTTGTGCCGCAACGGCCCATGATCGTTTTTCATGGTGATGCCGATGCCACGGTTCACCCGTCGAATGCGGCGCGAATCGTACGCGGCTTCGAACGACAACACGATGGCATCGACGAAGAGCGTCGTAGCGGGGCGGGCCGGCGTGACTGCACGGTAGTGCGGCTGGTTTCCCGCGACGGCGTGGATGCCGAGTTATGGACCATTCACGGCGCGCCGCACGCTTGGGCAGGCGGCAGTGCGCGCGGGAGCTATACGGACGCGAGCGGGCCGGACGCGAGCGGTGAAATGCTCCGTTTTTTCCTTGAACATCCGCAACATCCATAGTGCAAGGTAACGCGAGGTCATGCCGTGCATCATTTAAGTCAGTCGAGTCGATACTTCTACTACCTCTGCCCGCAAAAAAACGGCGGTGCCGGTTATCAACCCGGCACCGCCTGACATACTGCTTTCGGAGCGTGAAGACTTCGATATGTTCCTAGAAGCGGTGAATGATGCCGATCGCGCCCGCAACCTGGCTGCGCGACGAAGACGGCGCGCTGTTCTGGCCGTCGCCGATGTCGGCGGTTGCGTTGATGATCTGGCTTGCGCCGGTCGTGCCAGGCGTGCCGAGCGTCTGGCCGCCCGCACGCTGGTACGCTTCGACGAAGTAGATACCCGTGCGCTTCGACAGCGTGTAGTACTGCGACAGGTTGTACTGTGCGTACGAAGCCGCGCTCTGGATACCGTTGGCCTTGGTCGCGCGCGTGTAGGCGAAACCAGCCGCCAGGTCGAGCACCGTGATTGGCTTGTAGTGCAGCACGACGCCGCCCGTGTTCCAGATCTGCGTGTCGACGAAGCGCGAGTTCACGCCCGGAATGTACTGGACGTTCGAGTAGGCCACCGAGATGTCCCACTGCGAGTTGAACTGGTAGCCGGCCGTCACGGCGAGGCGCTGTTGCGTCTGCGCCCACTGGAAGCCGTTGGTCAGCGCCGAAACGCCCGGCTCGCCGGCGCTGTTGGCCGTCGAGTTCGCATCCCATGGGCCGCCGCCGTTCGCCGCGTTGCTCAGGCGCTCGAAGCCCACCGCGATGCCTGCCGGACCATGCAGATACTGCGCGGCCACGCTCCACGTCTGGCCAGCGCCGGTGCTGCCTGCCACACCGCCCAGCGCGTACATGCCGCTCACGGTCAGGCCCGCGATGTTCGGCGACGTATAGAGCAGCGAATTGTTGATGCGATAGATCGTGTCCATCGAATCGATGTCGCCGGGGTGGGCGCCGTATGCGCCGGTCAGCCACGTGGTCGGGCTGTACGGCGAGAGCAGCGTGTAGTACGGAGCGTACTGGCGGCCAGCCGTCAGCGTGCCGTAGTTCGCGTTCGTGACGCCCACGAAGGCCTGGCGACTGAACATCAGATTCGTGGTCTGCTGCGCGCCGGTTGCCGAGTTAAAGCCCTCTTCGAGGGTGAAGATCGCGCGCGTGCCGCCGCCCAGATCTTCACCGCCCTTCAGGCCGAAGCGCGAGCCTGCCCAGATGCCCTGTGCCATCTTGACGACCGAACGGCCGCCCGATGTCTTGCCAAGCGATGTCGAGCTGCTCTGATAACCGATACCGTTGTCGACGATACCGTATAGCGTGACGCTGCTTTGCGCGTGTGCGCCCAGCGCGGCGAGTCCAAGCGTAGATGCGAGGATAGTTTTTTTCATCGGTAGTCCTATCTTTAGTCGTTGTGGTTTGATACTCGTTAAAACCCTGGTTGCTGCATTGCCTCCTGTCCGGCAGGGAGCGCATCACCCCTGAAGCGCTCCTCGCCGAATTGCTCTCCTCAGTGAATCTCGGGTTCGCCGCCCGCGCTGGCGCACGAGCCGCCCACGCCGTCACGCTGCATGAAGTCGAACTCGCAGCCGTTGTTGGCCTGCATGACGTGCATCTGGTACATCGCGCCGTAGCCGCGCTTGAAGCGAGGTTCCGGTGCGACCCACGCGGCCTTGCGGCGCGCCATTTCCTCGTCCGAAATCAGCACGTTCAGGCGGCGCTCCGGCACGTTCAGCTCGATCAGGTCGCCGTCCTGCACGAGGGCGAGCGGACCGCCGACGAACGATTCCGGCGCCACGTGCAAGACGCATGCGCCGTAGCTCGTGCCGCTCATGCGCGCGTCGGAAATACGCAACATGTCGCGCACGCCCTTCTGCAGAATCTTTTGCGGAATCGGCAGCTGGCCCCACTCGGGCATGCCAGGCGCGCCAACCGGACCCGCGTGCTGGAGCACGATCACGCTGTTCTCGTCGCAGTCGAGCTCTTCGCTGTCGATGCGCGCAGCCATGTCGTTGTAGTCCTTGAACACCACGGCCTTGCCCGTGTGCACGTGCAGGTGCTTTTCCGCCGCGCCCGGCTTGATCACGGCGCCGTCCGGCGCGAGATTACCGCGCAGCACAGCGAGGCCCGTATCCGGCATGAGCGGCTTCGCACGGCGATAGATCACCTCTTCGCTGTAGATTTCCGCATCGGCGATGTTCTCGCCTAGCGTCTTGCCGTTCACGGTCATCTGCGTGCCGTCGATCAGCTCGCCGAGTTCCTTGAGCATCGCGCGCAGGCCGCCAGCGTAGTAGAAGTCCTCCATGAGGTACTTGCCGGTCGGGCGGATGTTCGCGAGCACCGGCGTGCGACGTGCGATTTCATCGTACTGCGCGAGCGTGAGATCGACACCGGCGCGGCGCGCCAGCGCGATCATGTGGACGATCGCGTTGGTCGATCCCGAGAGCGCGAGACACGTGGTCACGGCGTTGTCGACTGCCTTGCGCGTGATGATGTCCGAAGGCTTCAGGTCTTCCCACACCATCTCGACGATGCGCATGCCCGTCTTCGCCGACATCTGCGCGTGGCGCGAGTCCGGCGCGGGAATCGAGGCGAAGCCCGGCAGCGTGAAGCCCAAGGCTTCCGCGGCGCTCGTCATCGTCGATGCCGTGCCCATCGTCATGCAGTGGCCCGGCGAGCGTGCGATGCCGCCTTCCACGCCCTTCCAGTCCTCTTCGGTGATCTTGCCCGCGCGCAGGTCGGCCCAGTACTTCCAGGTATCCGAGCCCGAACCGAGCGTCACGCCATTCCAGTTGCCGTTGAGCATCGGGCCCGCGGGCAGGAAGATCGTGGGCAGATCCATCGAGATCGCGCCCATCAGCAGCGCGGGCGTGGTCTTGTCGCACCCGCCCATCAGCACGACGCCGTCGGCCGGGTACGAACGGATCGTCTCTTCTGCTTCCATGGCGAGGAAGTTGCGATAGAGCATCGTGGTGGGCTTCTGGAACGGCTCGGAAAGCGTCTGCACCGGCAGCTCGATCGGGAAACCTCCTGCCTGCCAGATGCCGCGCTTGACCTCTTCCACGCGCTGCTTGAAGTGCGTATGGCAAGGGTTGATCTCACTCCACGTATTGAGGATGGCGATCACCGGTTTGCCCGCGTACTCCTCGCGGCTGTAGCCCATCTGCGCGGTGCGCGAGCGATGGCCGAACGACCGCAGGTCGTTCACGCCATACCAGCGGTGGCTGCGCAGTTCTTCGGGGGTCTTTCGCTTCTTGCTCATCTTGCGTTGCTCCAGGTGTTTCCAGTAAAGCCGCCGGCGTTGGCCTAGCGCTGCTCCTTCACGCGCGACACGAGCTGTGTCGGGCTGACGAACTGCAGTGCCACCAGCACCCACGCAAGCGTGATGGCCATGTAGATCATGGCCATCGCGTCGATGGATTGCGGCGCACGCACGCCCGTCGAGAAGACGGCGTAGTACAGCGCAACCACCAGCGTTTGCGTGTCGGGTCCGGCGGTAAAGAAAGTGAGTTCAAACATGCCGATCGTGCGCACCAGCACGAGCAGCCCCGCCGCCAGCATCCCCGGCACGAGGAGCGGCAGCAGTACATAACGGAAATAGCGGAACGTGTTCGCGCCGAAAATCCGCGCGGCGGACTCGAGATTCGGATCGATCTGCTCGATGAACGGCGTCATCACGAGGATCACGAACGGCAGCGCGGGCACCAGGTTCGCGAGGATCACGCCGGGCAACGTGCCCGCGAGGCCGATCTGGTACATCGCAGTGGCCATCGGAATACCGTACGTGACGGGCGGCACCATGAGCGGCAGCAGAAACACGAGCATGGCAATGCGCTTGCCTGGGAACTGCGCGCGCGCCAGAGCGTAGGCCGCGGGCACGCCCAGCGCGATGGACAGCAGCACGACCGAGCCGACCACTTCGAACGTCACCCACAGCACGCTCGAAAGCTGGAAGTCGCGCCACGCCTGCGCATACCAGTGCAGCGTGAAGCCCTGCGGCAGCGGCGTGCCGAACCAGCGTGTGGCGATCGAGTTCACGCCCACCGTGGCGATCAGCAGCACAACATTGAGCAGGAAGAAAACCACGCCGCCCCAGACGAACACTTTCCAGAGCACGTCGGGCAGGCGCGAAGCGGGCCTGGCCTGCTCGACGTTAGCGGCGGGAGCGCTACGCTCCTCGCCCGCCTGCGCACCCGTGCCGAGGCCGGCCGCGTTGCGTTGATGGGCGGTCATCAGCCTTTCCCTCCGCTCACCGGCCCCGAGTAGAAGAAGCGCTTGGCGCTCAACATCGCGGCCACGACGATCAACTGCACGAAGCCCATCACGATGGCGATGGTCGAGGCGAGCGAGTAGTCATAGCTCTCGAACGCCGCCTCCGCTGCTGCAATGGAGATCACGCGCGTGGGACCCGCGGGCGCACCGAGCAGCACCGCCGAAGGAAACACCGAATACGCCTGCACGAACGACAGGCACGCGGCCATCGTGAGACCGGGCGCCAGCAGCGGCAGATAGATTTGCCGGAACTGCTGCCACGGGCCTGCGCCAAGCGTGGCCGCCGCGCGCGCGAGCGTCGGGTCGATGCCGGTGACGTACGAGAGCGTGAGCAGAAACGCGAACGGGAAACCCGAAACGATCAACGAAATCAGCACGCCCCAATAGTTATGCGTGAGCCGAATCTCTTCGTTCGTGTACAGATGCAGCGCGTGCAGCGCCTGCGGGAACCAGCCGTTCGGGCCGAAGTAGCTGAGCATGCCGTCGGCGATCAGCACGGTGCCGAGCGTCACGGGAATCACGAGCAGCGTGGTCACGAGCTTCTGGTACGGCGACTTGCGGCGCAGCGAGAAGGCCACCGGCAGCGAGAGCCCGACGTTGATGATCGTCGCGGGCACCGCCAGCTTGAGCGTGACGAACACCGTGGGCCACAAAGAGAGGTCGTGAACGAACTCAAGGTAATTCGCGAACATGCCGCCGCCGTTCATCGGCTTGAACGAAAGTACGAGCCCGTAGGCGAACGGATAAAGGAACATCGCGATGATGAAGCCGAGCGCGGGCGTGATGAGCCAGCCGCGCGAATCGCGCGGCGCCTTGACCAGCGACGGAAGGAGCGTGCTCATGACGCACGCTCCGCGTACGCCAGCACGTGCGAAGGCGCGACGCGCAGCGTGGCCCGCTCGCCCGCTTCGAATTCGCCTTCCACGCGCGCCCACAGCTTGCCGAACGGCGCGTTGGCGAGCAGCAGCGAATCGCGGCCGCCGTATTCGACCATTTCCACTTCGACGTCGAAGGCGTTCGCATCGCCCGCGTTGGCGCGCTCGAAATCCTCGGGGCGCATGGCCACGGTAATTTCGCTGCCGCTCAGTTCGCCCATCGGCACGCCTGTGAGCGTGATGCCCGACGACGACATCGCAACATGCCCGCCCCGCTCGCCCGTAATGGCGAACGGCAGCACATTGCGAAAGCCCATGAAGCGCGCAACGTGCAGATTCGAGGGGCGGCTATACACTTCCTTCGGCGTCGCGACCTGCTGTACGACGCCCTCTCTCATCACGACGATGCGGTCCGCCATCGAAAGCGCTTCGTCCTGATCGTGGGTCACGTAAATCGTGGCGCGTTCGAGCTGCCCGTGAATGCGGCGGATTTCCGCGCGCATTTCGATGCGCAGCCTGGTGTCGAGGTTCGAGAGCGGCTCGTCCATCAGCACGAGCGGCGGCTCGATGACGATGGCGCGGGCAATCGCCACGCGCTGCTGCTGGCCGCCCGAAAGCTGGCCCGGCAGCTTGTTTTCATGGCCGACGAGTTGCACGAGTTGCAGCGCCTCGCGCGCGCGGCGCTTCGCCTCTTCGCGCGGCACGCCCTGCATTTTCAGGCCGAAGCCGACGTTTTCCAGCACCGTCATGTGCGGGAACAACGCATAGTTTTGGAACACCATGCCGAAGCCGCGCTTCTCGGGCGGCAGCACGTCGATACGCAGATCGTCCAGCCAGATGCTGCCGCTCGTGAGCGGTTGCAGACCAGCGATGCAATTGAGCGCCGTGGATTTGCCGCAGCCCGAAGGCCCGAGCAGCGCGATGAATTCGCCGCGGCGAATGTCGAGGTCGAGACCACGCAGCGCGGCTAGCTGCGTCCCCTCTGCGCTGGTGAAGCTACGACACACCGAGTCGAGGCGCAGACGATCGAAAGAATGCTTCATGTCACGTTCCTGACCGACAAGATCAACTACGTACGAATGGAACGCGGACGGCACTCAACCCGAATGAGCGACTCGAATACCGTCCGTCCATTGCTGATTCTTCCTCTCGTTACTGCGACTTCTGCGAACCGACTTCGCGGTCCCATTTCTGGAACGCCGCGACCATCGCCTGCGCCGAAAGCGGCTGCACATGCGGATAAGCCGTGAGCCACTTCGCGTATTCGGGACGGCCGTATTTCGCGATCACGTCCTGGCTTTCCTTCGGCGCCATCTGCAGCGTGACGTCCTTCACTGCCGGGCCCGGATAGAAGTAGCCGTCGTCATATGTCATGGCCTGCTGCTGCGGCTCGAGCATGAAGTTCATGAGCTTGAGCAGCACCGCGAGCTTCTCTTTCGAAACGCCCTTCGGGACGACCATGTAGTGGGCGTCGTTCACCCACGTCATGTTGTTGAATGCCTGCACCTTGAAGTCGGCCGGCACGATGCCGAGCGCGCGCGGGTTGATGTCCCAGCCCGTCACGGTCACGGTCATGTCGCGCGTGCCTTCGCCCAGTTCCTTCATCACCGCCGAGGTGCCGCCCGGGTAGTACGGCACGCACGAGTTCAGCTCCTTTAGGTATGCCCAGGTCTTGTCCCAGCCGTTGATCGGGTCTTGCGGGTTCTTGTCGCCGAGCAGGTACGGCAGGCCCATCAGGAACGTGCGGCCCGGACCCGAGTTGGCCGGTCGCGCATAGATCAGCTTGCCGGGGTTCGCCTTGCACCACGTCAGCAGTTCCTGCGGCGTTTGCGGCGGCCTGGCAACCTTGGCCGGGTTGTATTCGATCAGCGGACCGGCCGGCATGTACGAAACTTCGAGACCGTAGCCTTGCGCCAGGTCCTGCATCTTGCGCGGGCCCGGCGCGTACTTGTCGAGCACGCCCGGCAGCGCGGACTGCTGGTCGGGCAGCAGCTTCATCCACAGGTTCTGTTCGATGCCGGCGGCAAGCGCGTCGGTGCCCGTCAGCACGAGATCGATGTCGGCGCGGCCGGCGGCCTGCATTGCCTTGATCTTGCCAGGCAACTGAGGCGCGGGCGCGTTGGTGTAGGTGATGTTGGAGACGAGATTCGGGTTTTTCGCCTTGAACGCTTCGAAGGCTTTCTGCGTGAGCTGCAGGTTACCGGCCACGTCGACTACGTTCAGGGAAACGGGATCGGCCTTTGCCGCGCTCATGCCGAGCGCCGCGGCGGCCGCCGCACACACGGCCAGCACGCTGGCCTTCAGGCGTCCATCGAACATCGCATCTCCTCACATCTGATTATGGAATTTGTTCTAACGCGACCATTCCTGTCTTGCCCAGGCCGGACACAGGATGCCGAACCACGCACCAAGTTGTCAAGCAACGTAAGGCTCTTTGTGAGACTACTGTGAGCCTCTTGTCGGACTCCTTTTGGATAAAGCGCCTGCAAGGCTTCTGCAGGCGCTTTCCTGACCGCTTTCGCGGGATTACTGCTTCACCAGCTCGCCGTCGCGCAAACGCCACAGCGCGAGCGGATTGTCGTTCTGCAGCGTGACCGGCAGCAGTTCGGCCGGCAGGTCCTGGTAGCAGACCGGACGCAGGAAGCGCTCGATCGCCATCGCGCCCACCGAAGTCGAGCGCGCGTCCGAAGTGGCCGGGAACGGGCCGCCGTGAACCATCGCATACGAGACTTCGACACCCGTCGGGAAGCCGTTGGCGAGAATGCGGCCGGCCTTGCGCTCGAGAATCGGCAAGAGGCGCGCGGCCATCGCGTAGTCGTCGCGGTCCATGTGCAGCGTCGCCGTAAGCTGGCCTTCGAGGTGCTCCGCCACGCGCGCGAGTTCCGCTTCGTCGCGGCACGCCACGACGACCGAGGTCGGCCCGAAGATCTCGTCCGACAACGCGTGCTGGGCGAGGAACTGCTCGGCGCTCGCCTTGAAGAGGACCGGCAGCGCGTCGCAGTGCGCGTCCGTCTTCGTGCCTTCCGCCAGATTTTCGATGCCCGGCAGCTGCTTGCGCGCCGCAATCGCTTCGCCATACGTCGAGGCGATGCCGGCAGTCAGCATGCTTTGCGAGGGCTTCTGCGTGAGCACGGCGCTCGCCGCCTTCACGAAGCGGTCGAGTTCCGGCGAGTCGATCGCGAACACGAGGCCCGGGTTCGTGCAGAACTGGCCGACGCCCAGCGTGAGCGAGTCGACGAAGCCCCGCGCGAGCGCATCGCCGCGGGCGGCCAGCGCCGCGGGCAGCACGAGCATCGGGTTGATGCTGCTCATTTCGGCGTAGACCGGAATCGGCTCGGGCCGCGTGGCCGCGATGTGCGAAAGCGCGAGACCACCGCGGCGCGAACCCGTGAAGCCCACGGCCTTGATGGCCGGGTGCGCCACGAGCGTCTCGCCCGCTTCGTTGCCGCCGCCGAAGACGAGCGAGAACACGCCTTCGGGCAGGCCGACATCGGCCACGGCCTGCTGGATCGCGCGGCCCACGAGTTCCGAGGTGCCCGGATGCGCGAGGTGCGCCTTCACGACGACGGGACAGCCGGCAGCCAGCGCCGAAGCCGTGTCGCCGCCCGCCACTGAAAACGCCAGCGGGAAGTTGCTCGCGCCGAACACGGCCACCGGGCCGAGCGGGATGCGATGCGCGCGCAGGTCCGAGCGCGGCAGCGGCTTGCGCTCGGGCAGCGCCGAGTCGAGCACGGCGCCGCACCAGCGGCCGTCGCGCACGAGCGATGCGAAAAGACGCAGTTGGCTGACCGTGCGGCCGCGCTCGCCTTCGAGGCGCCCCTTGGGCAGCGCCGATTCGAGATGCGCGCGCTCGATCAGCGCGTCGCCGATGCCGAGAATGCGCTCGGCGATCGCTTCGAGCAGGCGCGCACGCGTTTCGTGCGGGGCGGCGCGGAAGGCGTCGAACGCCTGCGCCGCGAGTTCACAGGCGCGCGCGACTTCGGCCTTGCCACCGAGGCCGAACGACGGCTCGATTTGCTCGCCGAGCGCGGGCGCGAAGGCGCGCATTTCGCCGGCCTCGCCGCGCACCGCTTGCGCGCCGAGCAGCATGGCTCCAGTAATCTGCATGTTCGCTCCGTTCAAATGCTATCTGCCATTTATGCGCTGGCGGTCTGTGCCGAGGCGACCCGCTTCTGCTCGAACGCGAGCAGCGCCTTGGCGGCGTCGCCGATCGCCGGCAGCGCCTCAGCGGGCGACTGCGAGAGCAGCGGCAGGATCGGGCCCATGTCGGCAATGCCCGAGAGCGTCACGGCGTCGTGCAGCACGCGGATGAGCGAGATGTTGTCGCGCAGCGTTTCGAGCGGCATGAAGGCATCGTAGAGGCGCTGCGCTTCTTCCCCACGGCCTTCCTTCGCGGCCTTCAGGAGCGCCATGATGGCGTTCGCAGCGATACAGCCCGAGCCCGTGGTCCAGGCAGCCAGACCGAAGTCGCGCACGTGAACCAGCGCCGGACGCTCGCCCATGCCCGAGACGACCTTCGAGGCCGGCACGCTTTGCAGCAGGCGGCGCAGGTACGGATCGTCCGCCGGGTCCTTGCGCACGATGGCGTATTTGACCGCAATGAGCGTGCCGCGGTCGATCAGTCGCACGAGCGTGTCGACGTCGACATAGTCTTCGCTCTTGATATAGAGCGTGAGCGGAATGCCGGCGGTGTCGGCGATGCGCGCGAGACCGGCTTCGACGCCTGCGGGCGTGGTGAAGCCGGAAAGCGGCAGCACCATGGCTGTCCTGTACTGCGTTTGCGCGAGGATGCGCGCCTGGTCGAGCATCTTGCCGTAGTCGGGACCAATGGCCGGAATCACGCGCGTTTCGGGCGCGGTGAGGTCGGCGAGCATGTCAAGCAACTCACGGAATTCGCTCACGGCGACGTGGTACAGGTTCGCATTGCCGCCGTACAGCAGCGTGCGGATACCGCCCGCTTCCATATGGCGGATGAGCTTGCGGTTCTGTTCGACGTCGAGGGAGAAGTCGGGGCGGCGTGCGAGCGGCGGCACTGCCATCACAGTCGAGGCGAATTCGCTCTCGACGATCGGGGACACGTTCATGAAGCCTCGTGCTGGGATGGTGGGTTGTCAATACCGGCCACAGTAGCATCGGTTCGCCCTAGTTGTCAAACAACTAGTTCCATTTGTTAGGGTTTGTCGGGGACACGACAACTGGCGTCCGCCCCTGCGCGCCCTGTACCGGCCCCGTAAAAGAATATTGTAGAATCGCGCTCCAATCGTGGAACCGGTTCCAATTAACATCTCCGTTCCGTGCCGCCGCGGCGGCTGTCACGCACAGCGCTCGGAATGAGCTACGCGGACACGGTCGAACCACACCGCGCGGAACTCATACAGAATCCCACAATGTCCGAATCTCCTCTCACGACACGCCGCGGTTTCCTGCGCACGGCAGCGGTGCTGGTGCCCGCCAGCGCACTGGCCGGCTGCGAGGGCGGCAAGGCGCCGTCGAGCGAAACCGCCGCGGCGGGCAGCGCCGCCGCGGCCCCCAACGCCACGCCCGAAGCCGGGCAGGCCGCGGCCTACAAGCCGCGCTTCTTCGACGCGCGCGAGTGGGCCTTTGTCGAAGCCGCCACCGACCGTCTGATTCCCGCCGACTCCGAAGGCCCCGGCGCGCTGGAAACCGGTGTGCCCGAATTCATCGACCGGCAGATGGACACGCCCTACGCGCACGGCGCGCTCTGGTACATGCAGGGGCCGTTCCAGCAGGGTGTGCCCGAACTCGGCTACCAGTTGAAGCTCGTGCCGCGCGACATCTACCGCCTCGGCATCCAGGCCGTGAACGCGTACTGCGCGAAGGCCTACGGCAAGGACTTCGACGCGCTCGACGCCAGCACGCGCGACAGCGTGCTCACGGCGCTCGAGGCGGGCAAGGTCGAACTGGACGGCGTGCCGGCCTCCGTGTTCTTCGGACAGTTGCTGCAGAACACGCGCGAAGGCTACTTCTGCGACCCGATCCACGGCGGCAACCGTAACATGGCCGCGTGGAAAATGATCGGCTTTCCCGGCGCACGCGCCGACTTCATGGATTTCGTGAACCAGAACGGCAAGCCCTATCCGTACGGCCCTGTCTCGATCAACGGGGAGCGTACGTAAATGGCGATCAAGAAACCTCACGTCGATGCCGTCGTGATCGGCTTCGGCTGGACCGGCGCGATCCTCTCGAAGGAGCTGACCGAAGCGGGCCTGAACGTCGTCGCGCTCGAGCGCGGCGAGTATCGCGACACCTACCCGGACGGCGCGTACCCCAACACCATCGACGAGCTCACGTACAACATCCGCAAGAAGCTCTTCCTCGATCTTTCGAAGACCACCGTCTCGATCCGCCACGGCGTGAACGACACGGCCCTGCCCTACCGCCAGCTCGCCGCGTTTCTGCCCGGCGAAGGCGTGGGCGGCGCGGGCCTGCACTGGTCGGGCGTGCATTTCCGCATTACGCCCGAAGAGCTGCGCCTGAAGAGCCACTACGAAGAGCGTTATGGCAAGAAGTTCATCCCCGAAGGCATGACAATCCAGGACTACGGCGTCACCTATGACGAACTGGAGCCGCACTTCGACTTCGCGGAGAAGGTGTTCGGCACCTCGGGCCAGGCGTACAAGGTGAAGGGCAACGTGGTCGGCGACGGCAATGTGTTCGAAGCCGCGCGCAGCGACAATTTCCCGTTGCCCGCGCAACTGAATACCTATTCGGCGCAGCGCTTCTTCGACGCGTCGAAGTCTCTCGGCCTGCATCCCTACCGCCTG
>NZ_JAMBPQ010000041.1 GCF_024206495.1 Paraburkholderia sp. CNPSo 3272
CCTTCACCGCACACCTGCCAGATCTACCTCCCCGGTCTTTGATGGTTGTGGACTTCGCGATCATTTGCTCGCTCGTCCGACCTGGTGGGCCTCATATCTGGTTTCTGTTCGTCAGGTCGCGGCTTTGCTACACGCTTCCTTCAGACCCCGCCTCGCGACGACGCCCTTGCGTTTCACTAGCCCTTCGCCCCATCTGGCTGGGCAGGGGACTCTCACCCCCAAGCTGTTGCGCATGCTCGGCGCACAAAAGGAGCCCGCCAAGGCGGGCCCAATCCAGGAACCAGCGGGGAGATGCCCTCCCCGCCGTTCATCGGTGTGACTCCCTTCCCCTTCCTGCGGCCAGGGCCTGCACACCTCCCAACATCAGCTATCCCGCCATCCGCGCCGGGCATCCGGCCGGAGCGCCAGACGAAGATCGTGACAAGCGCGCTGCCGCCTTATTCCTTACCTGCCGCTTTGGCGTTGCCGGCCGACTCGGCAAACTTCGAGAGCTTCATATCGGTAGCCTTTTCTTCCTCAAGCGTTTCCTTGAGCAGCTCCACCGCCTCGCTGTGACCGAGAAGCTTGCCCAGCGCACAGAGGCTGCCGTACGCCGCTATCTCATAGTGCTCCACCTTCTGTGCCGCCGCGATGAGGCCGGCGTCGAGTACAGGGCCCTTTTCGATTTCCTCGATCAGTTCGTCCGCTTCTTCAATCAGACCTTCCATCGCGACGCATTTCATGCGCTTCAGGCGTAGTCCTGTGGCTTCGACCGCCTTGTCGATCCGCTCGATCTGCCCCTGCGTTTCCTCCAGATGCGTCTTGAACGCTCCTGAAAGCTCGGGGTCGCTGACCGTACGCGAGAGCTTGCCGAGCGCGCGGGTCAGCTGTTTTTCTGCGCTGTAGATGTCCGACAGCATATGAACGAACAGGTCGTCTACCGTCTTTCTCTGGCTCATGATCACCTCCGTGGTTTGGGTGATGCGCCTCACGCAACGGCCGTTCCTGGGATGACCGTCCGCTCGTTCGATATCCTCAATAATGTGGAGCGCGCAATGGGCCCATGGAGCCGCACAACCGAAGGCCCTGCCATGAAAACGGATGTCGATGCGCTGGAGACGATTACGGTTGGCTGCGCTATGTCCACACGAAGGCTGTGCCTGTCCGCAAATACCGTTCCGCTCGCGTCGGTCCGCGGCGTACGGAATAAACGGGTTCCGGACATGCGGCGGCTCGGGGCGAACGTTTCCCACTGTAGACAGCGTTGTTCGTCATGAAACGGAAACACCCAACAGAGCCACTTGTGAACCGCAGCAAACGCTGCGCCCACGTCATGTGAAGTGACCGAAAACGGGTGACAAACCGGCGCCGGCGACGAGAGTGAGGGGGTGTCCTTCGAACCACGCGCTGGCGACGGCGGTTAGCGGAAGCGCCAGCAGAAAGGGTCTATATGCGTCATGACGTCAGTACCGGATGCTTTCCCGACAAGTTCGCGCTGCACAGCCGTCGAGATTTCATGCGCCTCGACCAGCGACAATGCGGCATCCACTTCGAGGAGAATCATGTCGCCCATCCTGCGCGTCCGAGCGTCGTGGAAGCGCGCGACGCCGGACATTGCAGCTAGCGTCTGCCGGCACGTCATTGGCTGCGCAACACGTTACTGAGGCAGTATTTCCCATAGACGAGGCAGTGGGACGTCTCACCATTCGGCGATCCGTTTCCGGAAAAAGCATCCGCAGTGGCCCGCGTCGCTTCTGTTAGGCCTAACGTACAGCCCTGTTCGACGGTCAGCAGAACGCCGACGAGCACGAGGGCTGAAACCAGCAATATCATGAGGATGCGCTTTTTCATCTGACTCCGCGCATGCTGCGAGCAACATGACGCCAGGCGGAACGCACGCCAACGCGGCACCTAAATGGCGCTAATAATCAGGGGGCACGGGAGGGATTACCACGACGCGCACCGCCTGCCCGACGGCAGGACGGTGGCCAAAAAATGGGCGCAGACGCCTTGCAGACTCAGGCAGGAAATCCGTTCAGAGATCGACAACTACTGGTGTCCAAGGCATCAGCCCCTTTTGTGAAGACTCCTATAGTCCAGATCCTGGATACAGGTCGTCAACGTGATTCGCTCAGCACGACGAACCTGTTTCCCGGAACTCTCCAGCAGCCCGGAGCCCGCGCTCGCGCAAAAACGCGCAGTACGCGTTGGCAAAATCGGGCAGGCACACGCCTGCCCGATCCGCCTTAGTGAATGGCCATCTGCACGACCTTCACGATGACGAGACCCACTGCGACGACGAGGTAGGTGCGCAGCACGCCCATCCACACGCGCGTCGACAGCGTCAGGTGCTGCGGCGCCGGCAGGTCTTCGAGCGGCGGCATGCGCCACGTGTTGCGCAACTCCCTGAGGGCTGGCCTGTTGAGCGGCAACGTACCATGGGTGCCATCCGCGCCGCGCGACTTGCGCGAGAATTCCACCGCGGCATACACGGCCACGGCAACTCCGCATCCGCCCACGAGAATCTTGACGATCGCCGCGCCGCTGATGTCCGGAAACACGGTGGCCGCCGTCAGGATGATCGACAGCACGACGAGCACGGCAATCACCGCACCCGTGAACACGTTCAGCTTCTTCGAATTCACCCACGGGCCAAGCACGGCCTTGTCATTGCACAACAGCAGCAGGAACACGGTTGCGCTCGGCAGCAGCACGCCCGCGAGCGTTTGAACAGCCTCCGTCAGCAGGCCAAGCGGGCTGCCCGGCATCAGCACGAGGCCAGCAGCGAGCGCAATAATGCCGAAGTAGACCAGATAGAAACCCTTCGCATCGAGCACGCTACGGTGCAGCGAGTGTTTGACCTTGAACACGTCGCCGATCGCGTAGGCGGTCGAGAGCGAAACAGCGGCGGCACCGATGATCGACGCGTCGAGGAGTGCAACGGCGAAGATCGTGGCCGACGTCTGGCCGACGTACTTGTGCAGACCCGCAATCACACCGCCCGCGTCGGTGAAGTTGCCGAATTCGGGCTTGCCGTCAAAGAGCGCGGCGGTGAAGGCCATCATCGCCACGGCGCCGACGATCACGAACGCGATGCCGATCCAGAGGTCCGCCTTTTCGTACTTCATGAAGCGCGGCGTGATGCGCTTGTCGATCACGTAGCTTTGCTGGAAGAACAACTGCCACGGCGCGACGGTCGTGCCGACAATGCCGATCACG
Organism: Paraburkholderia sp. CNPSo 3272; assembly: GCF_024206495.1. Classification (GTDB taxonomy): domain Bacteria; phylum Pseudomonadota; class Gammaproteobacteria; order Burkholderiales; family Burkholderiaceae; genus Paraburkholderia. The sequence continues at coordinate 3,199 of NZ_JAMBPQ010000041.1, forward strand.
AGCAACATCACGTCGGAGAGCCTGGAATTCGCCGGCCATGTCGGCACGAAGAAGTCGCGCGCGACAACGCCCATAGGCGGGTGAATCGAGACGAGCACGGGGATCAGCAGCAGACTCAACAGGCACAGCACGATCGCGAAGCGTTCGAAACGACGGAAATCGCCTGTACTGACCGCGGCCATCGTCAGGACTGCCGCGATGCATACGCCGAGCACCTTCGAGACGCCGAGAAAGTCGAGCGCAAACGTAATGCCGATGAACTCGGTGACGATCGTTAATGCATTGAGCAGGAAAAGATCGATGGCGCTGAAGGCGCCCCAGAACTTTCCGAAGCGTTCGAAGATAAGGCGTGCGTGACCGACACCGGTCACGGCGCCCAGGCGCAGGACCATTTCCTGGTTGACGTAAAGGACCGGGATCAGAAGGGCAAGCGTCCAAAGCAGCGACGTGCCGTAATTCTGGCCGGCCTGGGTGTACGTGCCGAACGCGCCGGCGTCATTATCGCCGACCATGACGATGAGGCCGGGGCCGAGGATGGCGAGCAGTGTGCGCAGACGCGCCATCCAGTTGCTGCGCGGAGCGGTGTCGTGGCGGGCGATCGTGCCGAAGGCGCCCTTGATATCGCCGACGTGCGCGTCGTCGAGCACGGCGCTCCGACGTTGCGTGAGGTTTGCGGGAGTGGTAGACATTTCTGGTTATTCCTTGGCAGTGCTGCTTGAAATCGATGATTGAGGCGTGCCACTGCCTGCCGCCTGCCGGTATTGATGCAGTGGGCAGACAGTCGGCCACGCCGGGCCGTGTCAGCGAGCGAGCTGTTTGAGCGCCGTCCAGATGGCAGCGACTACGCCGGTCGATGCGTGCGAACCGGCGTCGAGCGAGAGCATGTCGTTGTAGTGCGTGCGAGCTTCTTCGACGCGCGGGAGCTGCGAAACGAGGAGTGCGAAGTGCATGGTGATTCCTCCAATAGCTTGAAACGTGGCGCCATCGATCAGGGCTTGCCTTCGTTTCGCTTCACGCGGGGCGAAATGCCCGGGCGTGGGGGAGGAACGTGTGCGGCCAGATGTCAGGCGAAGCGGCCTGCGTTCTGCAAGAACGCAAGGCGAGTTGTGCAGGGTCCAGGCTCAGGGTCAGGCATCGTGAGTTCCTCTTTTCATTTAGGTCCGTTCATGTTCGACGGACGTGTTTAACCGCACGGTGGATCCGGCACGGCTTTGCGTACGCGAAAACAGCGTGAACAAGCGGCGTCACGAGCCAATGGCTCGGCGAGCCGAATCGTCTGGACGAACGTGCGTGACAACACACGCGTCAAAGACGGCGGCCAATCGAATAGATGCGCGGAAAGAAACTGCGGAAGCTACTGCGGCGCGCACCGTCTGCCTTCTGGCAGGACGGCGGCTAGGGAAGAATCCAGGCGGGCGTCGTGCCGGTCAGGCAGAAAAACTTTTCGAAGGTCGACTACTGCTACTGTCCAAGGCATATGCCCCTTTCGTGGAAACAGGCGAATTCTAGTGACGACGCGCGAGCCGAGTCAACGATTTTCTTGGACATTTTTCTTTCGATTGCGTTACCTGAAGTGGATGCGAATCGTTTTGCTCTCCTCTTCGTATTGCATCTGCGCAGCGATGACTACAGCGCTTGCGATGTGGCACGCGGGCAACGCAGAAAACACCCCCTGCAGTACGCACGAACGCTTTGGACGCGGCCTGGTCTGTGCGTCCGATGTCGCATTTTTGAAGCGATTAACCGCTGCGGGCCAATTTTTGCTTGTGCGTTTGCAAACGACGCGCATAGAATCCGCCCTGTCTTAGAAACAGGAGAGTCCTTCGTGGACGCAAGCCCTGGTAGTCGATCTTGTACGCCGGCCTTTGCCGGCACCCAGACTGCAATCGCGCGTTAGCGACGCCGGACGTTCCTTCCTGCCGCTGACTCCGATTGTCGGGTCAGCGCGCTTCTTCTGGACCGCCTGCGCGGTCTAACTGTAGCTCGCTCCCTTTTTTGCTTGCGAACATCGGCTGCGCTTGCTAGTGGCACTGGCCGCCGGCACAACCGATCCGGCTTACGCACAGTCGGAGTCTGCCGCGCCGGTTGCGGCAGACCACGACGCTGCCGCAGCCACGAACACCGACGCAAGCGCGGCACCGGCCAGGGCCGCCGCCGCGCCACCGCCGTCAGGCATGGCGACCACGTAGACTATCTGCACGATGGCCATTTGCATCATCCGCACGGCGACCACTGCGATGACCACGATGCGATGGAACTCGCCTGAGCGCTATTGAAGAAGCGCGACGGGACCCGGTTTCCTGTCCTGTCATCCGCCCGTTGGAGACGTATGTCCCAGCACGGCCGCGAACACGAGAACGGCCAGCATGACAAGCGCTTCAACAGTCAGCCAGGCGTCGAATCGGCCCAGCGCGGCCATGAAAACAGGGCCGTCCTGCTGAGCGTTGGCACACAAACCAGGCAGGATCATCCACCGGTTCCAGCCGCCCAATGCCACTGCGGCGGCGACGCACGCGAGCTTCGCAGAGAGGACCCGGCCCCAGGCCGTACCGAAGAACGGCACGCCCGCCTGCGCGGTGTCCTGCATCACGTTGTAGAGGCCGGTGATCAGCACGACGAGGAGCGCGGCAGTCGCCAGATGCGACAGCCCGAGGCGGAACGCCGCCCTTTGCCCAGCCGATGCGTCAGCGACAGGCGCCGCCCGGCGCGGCATCACTGACGCGACGATCACGCTGCCGGCCCATAGCGCTGTCGCACACAAATGCACGAGATGAATGGCCTCGCGCACCGAGAAGTCGCCGGCGTCCGCCGCGTGGCTGGCCGCGGCCTTGCCCGCCGCCCAAAGGACGAGGCCCGCGGCGAACAGCGGCAGGCCGCGACGATTGGCGATACGACTCAGCGTGGCCAACAGCGCGCCGATGAATCCGACTGACCACGCGATGCCATAGTGTGACTGCGTGAGCACGGCGGCGACCGCGTCGCCGGCGCCGGCAAGCCGCGAGCCACTCATGACGGCGGCCTGCAGCCAGAGGTAAGCGAGAGCCGTGAGCGCCAGCGCGATCACGAGGCCGGCCTGCCACCCGCGCAGCGTGGCCGGCGCGCCCATGCCGCTATGCCTGATCAGCACGGCGCACGCAAGCGAGCCGGCTGCCGTCGCGAACAGCACGTCCTGCACTGCGGCAAGGGCGATCTGCCCGGCGACGAGCGGCTCCATGATCACTTCACCGTGAACGTGTAGTGCCCCTGCGTGCGATGCCCGTCCGCCGCGACAGCGACCCACGCGACCGCGTAGACACCCGGCGTCTGCGGGTTCAGCGCGACCGACATGTGCTTGCTGTTCGACGGGTCGACAACGGCCTTCCCGCTCGTCACGACCTTGCCCTGTGCGTCCGTGACGGTGATCGAGCTGAATGCGGGCTCGAGGCCATCGTCGAAGTCGATTGCGACTTCCTTCTGCGAGGCGGGCACGATCGAACCAGCCCCCGGCACCTGATGGGTCGGGTAGGCGTGCGCTTGCGCGAGCTGACAGACGGCGATCAATAGTGCTGCAACGGCGCCGCGTGCGCTTGTAAGCGGTTTCACGAAGGTCTCCTCCTCGGTCAGAACAGCGGCTTGCCAATCGAGTTCGGGAAAATGTCGTCGAAATAGATATGGGCTTGTACCAGTATCCCTGTGTGCGTGCCGGTCGCGCGATTGACGGGAATCTGTGCTTCGATGCCGAACTGCCCGTAGCGATTGATCCAGATGACGCCGGGGTTGATTGTGCCCGTTGTCTGTCCTGAGCACGCGCCAGCCGTGCAGGTGCTCATGGGGAATTCGACGACGGGAATCAGGTTGCTGAACGGCTGGGGCAGCCCGAGATCCTTCACCTGCTGCTGCAGGTACGGAATGCTGTACTGCAGCGTCAGGCCCCAGCCGAGCGAGTTCGGCCCCTGGTCCGATGACGCGGTCGTCAGGTTCGGGCCGATCGTGCCGGTGATGGCGAGCGGCCGCAGGTAGCCGAGCGACGCGGGCAGGTCGCCGAAGCCCTTGCCGAAATAGACGGTCGGGGTGAAGGTCGAAAACGAGTTCGCGACCGATTTGGCGCCGGTGCCGCCGAGCGTGGCAAGCAGCCCGACCGACGCCATGAACTCGTGCTGCGGGTTCGCATAGACGAGATATTTGACGCCGAGCGTGAAATTGTCCCAGCCCTTCGCGTTGCCGTCCGGCGAGTTCAGGCTCGCGTAGTTGCTCGCGACGCTGAGCGCGAGATTCTTCGTGATCAGCTTGTCCCACTCGTACGACACCGTGTTGACGTTCATGTCGTTGCCGTTGCTGTCGGGCGTCTTGATGTGGCCGTACTCCAGGTTGAATTCATCGCCGACGCCGGGGTCGTCGACCGCCATCGTGGCCGGAAAGACACGGTCGCCGACCACCGCGTGGGCCGACGCATCGACTGAAACCAGGCACGGCGCAAGCGCGCACAGCGCTGCGGCACCCCGTTGGAGATTGGTTCGCATGTCCAGATCCTGATCGAATTGTGGTGAAGACGCCCTCGCGCCGTGGCAGGCTGGCGCAAAGCAGGCGCGCGCCAGCGCAGCGATGCCGTTCACCGGCATCGCCACATTGGCTGGAAACGTCTGCGAGGATCAGGACGAGGCGGGCGGAGCGCGCGGCTGAGCCGGCGTCATCACCGTGTACGGGCGGAACGCAGCTGTGACGAGGGGGACAGGAAAGAAGGGGCGCTGCGGCGCGACGCTCGATGTGACGGCCAAGCCAGGCAAGGCTGGCGAGTGAGCGAACAGTGCGCAATACGGGCACGCGTCGCACAGCGACGATGAATCGGAGCCATGGAGGTGCCCGGCATGGGCATCGCACGCAACCTCAACAGCCAGTTGAGGGTGATGGGCATGATGGGCGTGATGCTCGACGCCGCCATGCGCGCGGCGCAGCACCTGGGACACCGTAGGGGCGACCACGCTCAGCAGGATGGCAAGCATCCCGAGCCAGGCACCCATCTTCCGACGGTGGCGGTTGAGCATGGCGAATCGACGACGTAAAAATGTGCAGAGGAACGGCTGAACCGACGCTGCTCGTCAGCGGCGGCGAGTCATCGCGCGGCCAGTTTGCAGCAGGCAGCGCGATGACTAGGTGGCCGAGCGTACCAAATCTCTCGCCTGGCGGGAGATTCCCCATCGCATAGCGGCAATTTTGCGCTACCGGTCAGTTGAGGTATGGCGAGACGCCGCTCGCCGAACCTTGGCAAGTGCGGCATCTCCTCCGCCGTCACGGTCAAGTCACGTCCCCATGTTTCCATCTATTTCGGTTTCCTATCGGTCGCCTCGGAAACGATGGCGGCCCGACTCCAGGACCTGATCGAGCGATCCACGAAAGCGGGCGCAACGGTGGTCAATCAAAAGTGAGCACGCCCTTCCCTCCGCTCGGATGGCGCCACACGGGGATTGTCAATCCATTGTGTTACGTTATAACATTGCAGCGGTGGCGCGCCATTGCTCGATAGATCGACGGCGCGTCGTTGCCTGACAAAAGGCGCGTCCACACGAAATCACAACAAGACAATGAACCGCTCGCTGATATCGCAGGCCGGTATGATGCTGCTCGCCTGTACGTTTTGCACCCGCTCGATCGCTGCCAGTGGCGATGCCGCGCTTGCCGGCACGGTGGCCGACGCTCAGGGCCACGCGCCCGCCCATGTCCAGATCTCGCTCCAGGATGCCAGCGGCACAATAGTCGCCAAGACGACGGCTGACGCCAGCGGCCACTTCCGGCTCGCGGACATCGCGCCCGGCACCTACGCCGTCAACGTGGAGGCGACGGGCTACGGCACCGTCACACGCGTCGCGACGGTGACACAGGGACAGGCGCCCGAGCCGGTCGCTGTCGTGCTCCAGAAAGACTCCACACTCGACATCACCGTCAACGCGCAGCGCCTTGACCGCGCCCGCAACGGTCTCCTGCCCGAAGTGGGTGCGAGCGTCTACCGGATCACGCAGGCCGACATCGACTCGTCGCCGCAAGGCGCGAACACGCCGCTCAACCAGGTTCTGCTGCAGGCGCCCGGCGTCGCCAACGATTCCTACGGTCAACTCCACGTGCGCGGCGATCACGCGAACCTACAGTACCGCCTCAACGGCATCATCATTCCCGAGCCGATCAGCGGCTTCGGGCAATCGCTCGATACTCGGATCATCGACCAGGTGAATCTCGTGACGGGTGCGCTGCCGGCTCAGTACGGCTATCGCACGGCGGGCATCGTCGACATCCGCACCAAGTCCGGCGACAGCGGCAACGGCGGCACGATTGACGTGTACGGCGGCAGTCACCAGACAATCCAGACGAGCGCCGATGTGTTCGGCTCCAGCGGCCCGTTCAGCTATTACTTCGCCGGTTCGCTCGGCCAGAACAATCTCGGCATCGAGGCGCCCACCTCGGACGGCAGCCCCCTGCACGACCACACGCGCCAGGGCAACGGTTTCGGCTACATGTCGTACCTGCTCAACCCGCTCACGCGCGTGAGTGTGATGTTCGGCACCGCAAGCAACCAGTTCCAGATTCCGAATACGCCGGGGCTCGCCCCCGTCTACACGCTGAACGGCCAGTCCACGTTCGACTCGGCGAACCTCAACGAGACCCAGTCGGAGCTGAACAACTTCGCGGTGGTGGCGCTGCAGGGCACCAACGGAGGTGCGCTCGACTACCAGGTGGCGCTCTTTACGCGCTACACGCGCACCAAGTTCAATCCGGACCCAGTCGGCGACCTCATTTTCAATGGCGTCGCATCTGAGGACTTCCACAGCAACCAGGCGAATGGCGTTCAGGCCGATTTCACCTACCGGCTCAATGATCAGCACACGCTGCGCGCGGGTCTCATGTTCCAGCAGGAGCATGCCGTGTTCGACAACACCGTGTCCGTGTTTCCCGTCGACGCGAACGGCAATCAGACCTCCGACCAGCCACTCACGATTCAGGATGCCAACAGCAAAACAGGCTCTCTGTATAGCCTCTACGTGCAGGATGAGTGGAAGATCACGCCGAAGCTGACACTCAACTATGGTCTGCGTTACGACCGCATGGACGAGTATGTGCAGGCCGGACAACTGAGCCCGCGCGTCGGACTCGTGTATCAGCCGTCCAACGCGACGACCCTGCACGCCGGTTACGCGCGCTACTTCACGCCACCCGCGTTCGAACTCGTGTCCGACTCCACGGTCAGCAAGTTCAACGGCACGACGAACCAGAGCCCGACCTCGCAGAACGATCCCGTGAAGCCCGAGCGCGCCGATTACTTTGACATCGGCATTACGCAGCGCCTCACCTCTAGCCTGACCGTTGGACTCGACGCGTACTACAAGCGCGCCAGCGATCTGCTCGACGAGGGGCAATTCGGCACCGCGCTTATCTTCACGCCATTCAATTACCAGTACGGTCGCGTCTACGGCGTGGAGTTCACGTCGAGCTACCACCAGGACAATGTGACGGCCTATCTGAATGTCGCATTCAGCCGCGCGCAGGGCAAGAACATCGAATCGGCGCAGTTCAATTTTGGCGCCGACGAACTGGCTTACATTGCAAACCATTGGGTCTACCTCGATCACGATCAGCGCGTTACCGCCTCGTTCGGCGGCACCTACTCCCTGGGCCAGACGACTCTCACCACAGATGCGATCGTTGGCAGCGGCCTGCGCAGCGGTTTTGCGAATACCGGGCGTCTGCCCTGGTATGCGCAGGTCAACGTCGGTGTGATCCAGCATTTCAGCGAACCGCTGGTCGGCAGCTTCGACGCGCGGCTCGTGCTGCTCAATGCCTTCGGCCGCGTCTACCAACTGCGTGACGGATCCGGCATCGGCGTGGGTGCGCCGCAGTATGGCCCGCAGCGAGCGATCTACGCCGGCATTACCAAGCACTTCTGATCATTTCATGCGTAAAGGAGTCCTATCATGAACGAATGGAACGGTATTGTCGAAACGCTGCGGCTCGGCGGCTGGGTCATTTACCCGTTGAGCCTGCTGGCGATCTTCGCACTCGCCATCACGTTCGACCGGATGTACGTCTGGTGGCGCTACGCCCGAATGCCGCGTGATGGCGCCGTACGCGCACTGCCGGACGAACATGTGCTGCGGCGCGTGGACATGCTGTTCGACGACAGCAGCATGCCCATCTGGCGTATCGAGGGGCAGGTCGAAACGGCCGCTTCGCAGATCGAGCGCGAGATGGGCCGCGGTCTGTGGCTGCTCGAAACGATCGTGACCGCTGCGCCGCTGCTGGGATTGCTTGGCACGATCGTCGGCATGATGCATTCGTTCCGACTGATCGGCGGCGATGGCCTCGTCAGCCCTTCGGGCGTGTCGGGGGGTGTGGCCCAGGCCCTGGTTGCCACCGCCATCGGTCTCGTGATCGCACTGATCGCACTCTTTGCGTTCAACTATTTTTCGCGTCGCGTCGACCGGCTCATGGATGAAGTCGAGACTTTCGCGAACGGCCGCATCGGCGACCTGCGCCTCGCCCGCGAACGCTCCGGTGCGGCGTCATGAAGCTCAGACGTTCACGCACGTCGAGACGTGGCCGCATCGAGATCATCCCGATGATCGATGTGATGTTCTTTCTGCTCGCCACGTTCATGCTGACGACACTGGCGATGCAGCGGCTCGACGCGGTCCATATCGATCTGCCCCGAGGACAAGCGCAGCCGATGCAGATTGACCGGCCGCTCACCATCTCCGTGAATCGCGCCGACCAGATCTTCGTGAACCAGCAGCCCGTTCGCCTCGATGAAGTGCGCGCGGTGGTGACGAACCTGCTCCGAAAGGACGGGAGTATTGTCGTAGCCGCAGACGACGGCGCTTCGCATGGTGTGGTCGTGGGAGCAATACTCGAAGCGCGCAAGGCGGGCGCCGAACATTTTCTCGTTGCCGTGCATCGTGAGTAGCGAATCGCTGTTATGCCGCAACCACAACGTGCGTCGCTTTATCGTTGCCGCGTTGGTGGCAGCGATAGCGTGGTTGTTCTTCCTTGCGCATCTGCGCTTGCTCATGGGCTCCGGGCGGCCCGCAGCGCCCCCGCAGGCGATTGAACTGCAGGTCGTGGAACTCCCGTACGCGCCACGTGCAAGCGAAACGCCACCCCGCAACGTCCGGCTCGATGCGCCCACCGCGCCTCACGGCGCGCCCCGCGTGCAACGGCAGCCGCAGGTGGCGCGCAGCAGCGCGGCGCATCATGCCCGCGAGCTTCCGCCGCGACGCCCGGCGCCCGAGGCTCCGCAAGGCGCGACAGCCACGCAGCAAGATTCACCCGCAACGCCCGCGTCAAAATCCGCATCTGCCCAGGGCGCTGACACGCGGCAGTCCGGCACCCAATCGAACGCCGGCGGTCCAAGCGGGCCCGTCAGCCAGCAGGCCCGGCTGCTCTCGCAACCCTTGCCCGAAGTCCCCGACGATCTTCGAGACCAGGCCTTTCAGGCCGTCGCCGTTGTACGCTTCGCCGTCCATGCGGACGGTACGTTCGATATCGAACTGGTGAAGCCCACGCAAAATCCGCGGCTGAATCAGATTCTGCTTGCCACGCTGCGGCAGTGGCGCTTTTTCCCGGCAATTGAGAACGGTCGGCCCGTCGAGAGCCATCAGGACGTTCGCGTCCACTTCAACGTGAATTGATGCGCCGGAACGCGTCCGCACGATACCAGCCCAGCCGGCAACCCATTGCCAGACATTGCCCCCCATGTCGTAGAGAACGTCGAACAGATTCATGTCATAGAGACCCGCGTTGTAGCCACAGGTAGAGTCCGGCCGCGTCTGCGCACGCAGGAACGCCACGGACATGTTCAGACGGAATATATTTTTTGGATAACCCAACTTTCTGGACTCCAAATCGTTATCTAACGAATCACGCGAGGCCAGTTTGGTCAGTCAAACGTGCTTTTTATAGGATTGCTATTCTGTTTATCGCTTCTGAATATGCCGATTGGATTATTTTAAAGTGTCTACAGCGCAGGAGATTGGCGTCGCAAATCGCTCGCCGGTACTTTCAGGACGCGCATAAAGCGAACTGTTCGACCAAAAAATGCGTCGCGGGAAATTGCAGTGAAGCGTCTTCCCATTAGTAATGATTTGTAGTATTTGGTCTATAGCTTTCGCTGCAGTTGTTCGGCACCGAAGAATTGTGGTCGCCGGAACGTGGAGACAGGGTTTGAGGCCTGAAAATCCGCTTTTTTAGTGCTCCTCATTCATGCCCTTCCGCGCTACCGGTATTTGCCGCGGCGTCCTTTGGAGTGCGAGATGTATAAAAAGGGGCACTACAGCAACAAGCGGTGCAGGTATCGTTCCGGAATGCATCATGTTTCACGCCTTCACGAGAGGCGTCTGCGCGTCATCCCCGCGTCCGTCAGCGCATGGCTCGCGCTGTGCGCCGCGACGTCGGTCCACGCGCAAGACCAGATCATTATTGGCCCCGGCAACTACGGCTATTCCCAGAAGTTCAATAACATAAGTGGCCTGATCGTTGGCTCAACGACGATCGACCCTCGACCGCCGTATCCCGCGCAGTTGGGCGGCGCTGGCGTGACTGTCGAACCGAAGGGCTCTGCCGTCATCGACCCTGATGCCGGTTCGCAGCCCGGCAATGTCACGATCTATTCGCATTATGTGAGCGGTGCGCCGAACGATGGCCTGTACGTCTCGGGCGGCACGCTGACAATCAATGGCAGCAGCCACGGCTACGGCACCTACGTCTCGACCGACGGGCAACAGGTGCACGGCATATACGCGCCGTATTCCGGCTCCGCGACGATTCCGACCACGCTTGACGCCACCAATCTCTATATCACGACGGCGGGCAATTCAGCCGACGGCATTCGAGCCTACGGCACCACTTTTGGCGCACCAGTGATCACGCTGCGCGATTCCTCGATCACCACGTCAAGCGGTTTCACGAGTGCCTATGGCGTGCGGGCCTATCCGTATTCCGGCACTGTCGGCCCGACGATCAATCTCATCAACACCAAAGTAAGCGCGCTGGGTACGTCGACGTATGGCATCGCCTCTTCGGCGTCCACTATCAATCTCACCAACGGCTCGGTGTCGACCGTCGCGCCCAGCGCCTACACCACCTACATCTACAACGCCTCGACGCTCACCGCAAATGGCACGCTTTTCGCCTCAAGCGGCGCATCGGGTATCGGGCTCTACGAGAGCGGCGCCTCGACGGCAGCACTGATGAACGCGCAGTTCTCGACCACGGGCGACAATGCGCACGGCATCTATGACACGGCGTCCACGCTCGCCGCGCAGGGTGGCTCGATCAAGACCACGGGCTCGGGTGCGCTCGGAATCTGGCTAACAAACGGCGCAACGGCGACACTCAACGGCACGGGAATCTCAACGGGCGGTGCGACTGCTTACGGCATCTACCTGGGCAACAGCGCCAGTCTCGACATGCAGGGCGGCGGCGTGACGACCGCGGGCGGGACGGCGCACGGAGTCTGGGTCACGAGCGGCAGCACCGCCTCGATCGAAGGCGTGACGATCAGCACGAGCGGAACGACTGCGCGCGGGGTTTATGTCAACGGCGCGGGGTCGAGCGCGACGCTGACGAACGACCAGATCTCGACGACGGGCAGCCAGAGTTACGGCGTCCATGGCACGACGGACGCGATCGTGACGATCCAGGGCGGTAGTGTCTCGACGACCGGGCCGAGTGCGTATGCGACGTGGTTCGCCAATACCGTGCAGGCCACGCTGAATGGCACCGCAATCAGCAGCATGGGCAGCAACGCCTATGGCCTGCTCGTTGGCGGCCTCAGCGCGAGTGCCAGCGCCACCGGTGTCACGATCAAGACCACGGGCGCCGGTGCCGCGGGCTACTACGTCTGGACGACGGGTATCTTGCAGGCTTACGGCGGCAGTGTGTCGACGAGCGGAGCGAACGCGGCTGGCGTAGTCGTCGACGGGCTGTCAAGCGCGACACTTGCTCGCGACGCGAGCGGCGCGGGCACGAGCGTGACGACGAGCGGCAGCGGTTCGCACGCGGTGCGCGTCACCAACGGCGGCACGCTGAGCGCAACCGGCGCATCCCTGCACGCGACGGGCGACAACAGCAACGGCGTCTATCTTTCGGGTGCCGCAACGGCGTCCGTAGCGGCAAACTCCAATGCCGACACGCCACCCGCCACGCCGAGTGCAACGCTGGCCGCCGCGTTTCCCATTGTGCGCGCGGCGGCGCCCCTGGAATACGTTGCGCTCGCCAACACGACGGTGCAGGCGGACAAGGGCGCGGGCATCCTTGTCGCGGGCGGGGTGGCCAACGTGTCGCTCACGGGGTCCACAGTCACCGGCGCGAGCGCAGCGCTCGATGCCACGACGGCCTCGGTATCCTCGGCGCTCAGCGTCAACGCGGACAGCTCGACGCTCAACGGCGCCGTGCTGACCGACACGGGCAGCACGACCACACTAAATCTCGCGAATTCGAGCCGCTGGAACGTGACCGGCGACTCCACGGTCACGACGCTGGCGAACGCGAACAGCCTGATCGACTTCGAGCCGTCGCCGGCCCTTGGCTCGGCGCCGACTTCCGCGTCCTCGTATCGCGTGGTCAATGTGAGCGGCAACTACAGCGGTGCGCAGGGCACAGTCGCCGTGAATACGTGGCTCAATGCGGGCGGTTCGTTGAGCGCGCAATCTACGGATCGTCTGCTCATCGCGGGCAATGCATCGGGTGTCACTTATGTCGATGTAAAACCGGTCCCGGGCAGCCCAGGCGGCCTCACAGCGCCGACCGGCGTGATCGGCCCCAGCGAGGGCATCTCGGTCGTGCAGGTCGCGGGTAGTTCGACACAGGGTGCTTTCCGGCTCGCGGGCGGCTACGTCGTCGCTCCGGAAAGCCCTTACGAATATGCGCTCTATGCGTATGGCCCTCAGTCCTCGCACGGGGGCGCCGAAGACGCGCAGCAACTCGTCGGCAGCGGCGGCAGCCATTGGGATTATCGCCTGCAGAGCGTTTATGTAACACCGGATGGGCCCGTCGACCCCGTCGACCCCGGCCAAGGACCGTTGCCACCCTCGCCCGCTCCTGAAGAAGATGTGCAGATCCCATCCAATGCACGCCCGGCCGTGGCTCCGCAGGTGGCAGCGTATCTGGCCGCTCCGGCCGCATTCCTTTACTCAGGTCTGGTCGACATAGACTCGTTGCATCGCCGCCTTGGCGAGATCCGCGACGACGCCGATCTCGGCCGCGATGGCGGCCCCTCTGAGATGTTCTTCCGCGCGTATGGCGGCGACTTCAATTACTCGTCGAATATCGGCTTCCAGCAGTTCGGCTACAACATGTCCGGCGATTACAGCGCGATCCAGTTCGGCGCCAATGCGTTCAAGTTCCGCAACGACAACGGACTTTGGCGATTCGGACTGGCTGGCTCGGTGGGCTGGCTGCATTTCCAGCCCGAGGCTGTTGACGGCCCGAGCAGCAGCCGCTCGAACATTTACCGGTTGTCCGGTTATGGCACCTACCAGAGCCGGCAGGGATGGTATTTCGACGGCATTCTCTCGGTCGGCTGGCTTAACGGCGACGTCGACACGACAGCGCGAGGCCAGACCATGAAGCTGCAGGGAAACAGCTACGCGGCGTCGGTGGAAGCCGGCTACCCGTTCACGCTGCCGTACCGTATCAACATCGAGCCACAGATCCAGCTCGTCGGCCAGCATTTGAGCTTCCACAATTCGTTGGACGCGGATGATCTCGACATCAATATCGGCTCGCAGAACCAGCTGACAGGGCGCCTGGGCGTGCGCGTGACACGCCCCTTCGACGTGAACGCCGGGCGTGTCACGCCGTATGCGGAAATCGACGTCCTGCACTCGTTCGCGAAGGGCACCGCCGTGCAGGTCAGCGACGTGCAGTTCACGAGCGGCCAGATGGGAGACGCCTTGCAATATTCGCTGGGGATCAACGGCACCTACACGACAAACCTTTCGCTCTATGGCCGCGTGTCGTATCAGCAACAGATCGGTAATGGTGGCTTCCGCGGATGGCTCGTCAATGGCGGCGCGAGGTACGTGTTTTAACGCAAAGCCGCGACCCTGATCGCCCGCGCGTGCTGCCTCCACGGCCGCATTCAGCGCGCGGATGAAAGTCTCCCCGATGTCTGCTCTTTGTCGTGCTGGCGGAACCGGCCGTTACCGCGCCGGCGCGTTAGACAACCACTGCCGCGCTTCGGCTTTCATGCTCTTTTCATTTTCACTACCGCGGGTTGCGAAAACGCGGCCGACTGGAAAACCGCTCTTCTCGAGCAGATACGCAAGCGCCGCGTATTCTCTGGGGTACTTCGCAACCACCGCCTGCTCGATCTCGACGATACCGTTGGGAAACGTAAACGACCCCATGTCGTAAATGCTCTGACGCTTGACCAATTTCCAGACGCCATCGCGCCGTTCGACCTTGTCGAAGAAGCGATTGTGGACGGCGCAGCCCAGATTCAGTGCGGCGTTGTCGGCGACAATGACAGCGTTCGTTTCGACCACCGCCCGTTCGCCATGGAACGTCACGATCGGCGTGCCGATGAGATGCTTCGTTTTCAGCGCCGATCCGCCCATGCGCCTGGACCCCTCGATGAAATCGGCAGCCAGGCCTTCAAACCACGTCACTTCGATCTCGCCATCCGGATGGAACAGTTCGCGCAACTTGTCCCATTCGCCGAGGTCACGATGAATCCACCCTGTCATGAGGTCGGTAATCTGCCAACGATCTTCTGTGTACATCGTCATATTCGAATTCCATTTGTTGGGGGGCAGCCATGCGACGCCCCCGTCAATTGAAGTTATGCCGCCGGCTCCCCGCTCGACGGCGTCTCGCCGCCCAGGAACCGGCGCAGTACGGCATTAAAGGGCTCGCCGGTGCGCTGCGGTGCGTGCCCTGCGCCCGCGATCACGACGCGCTCGCCGCCAAGCTGCGAACCCAGCGCATCGGTAATGCCTTCGTAGGCGTCGCTATGGCCGCCGGAAATGTGAAGCTTCGAAAACGCAGCCGTTGCCAGTTCGTGCACGGGCACGACGGCTTCCGATGGCGACCGGAAATGCCGCAAGTGCCCCGCGAACGCGCTCAGGGGCGCAGGCAACGGGTCGGGCAGCGCCCGCGAGGGCTCCAGGATCCTGAAGAGCGTGCGCAGATACGTCTCGTCGTCAGCGGGCGGGTGCGCGGCAAGGCCAAGAGTCGCGTAGTGGAACGCGGTGACGCGGGCATCCTCCTTCGCAATGTCGCTGGTGCCCGATTCGATCAGTGTCAGGGACGCCACGCGGCTCACGTCTTTCGCCACTGCCAGCATGGCAACCGCGGCGCCATACGAATGCGCAACCACGTGATCGCCCGGTTCGAGAAGATCGGCTAAGTAACTCGCGTCGCGCTCGAAATCCTCGTCTCCTGGCCATGGGCTTGCGCCGTATCCCGGCCGTGCCGGCATGACGAGGCGCCAGGTGTCGCCAAGCGGCCATTGCTCCCGCCACGCCATCGCGCCGCCCAACCCGCCGCCATGAACGAAGACGACGCGCGGCCCGCTACCGCGTTCCTGAATGACCATTTGCCCCGGACCGCTGTATTGCTTCTCTTCCATTTTCATCACCCTGCTGTTGCAAGTTATCCGTCGAGTCGACCGCATTGCCAACCTGGCTGGCGCGTCAGAACCGCGTCGCGAGACCGACGCGCAGCGCCGTCTGCCGGTTAGAGCCGGAAGGCGAGAGACCGTTGATCCACGCATAGGCCGGACCATCTCCCCCCGCCTGCTGGAATACGCCCTCCAGATAGACCGTCGTGCGCTTCGAGAGCAGGTACTGCACGGCAGCGGTCACCTGACTGGCCTTGTTATGCGAGACCTTGGCATTGCCCTTCATGTACTGGTAGTTGGTCCCGATAAGCCAGGCGTCATTAAGCCAGCGCATGATCCCGGCCTGAACGACCCAAACCTCGGCCCCGGTCAGTGTGTTTTTCGTATCAGTGAAAAGCACGTTGTAACGGTTGCCGAGTCCGTCGTACCGCGCTCCGAAGCCGTAGTTGCGAATCCCCTCGCGGCCGTTGGCCAGTTCGGGATAGTGGGCGTCGACATACGCGCCGCCCACGGAAATCGCGCCCGCCGTATAGCTGGCCGAAAAGCCCACCGTGCGGTCGGCCTGCAACGAGCCCGCAACGCCGCCAAAGCCGTACATGGCGCCCGCCGAAAATCCGGCGAGATTGGGCGTCACGTACTTGACCGAGTTCTGCACGCGATGTGCGCCCCCCACGTTATCGAATTCGAACGCGCCCGTCGGATTCTCGGGTACGCCAAGCTTCCTAAAGGGACCCTGGCGCAGGTTATAGAGGCCGCCGTACGCATAGCTCGCATCGTAGCCGCCGTAGAACAGCGTATCGGTCATGAAGTCGTACTGGTTGCCAAACGTGACGGTGCCGTATCGATCATTGGTCAACCCGAGGTACGCGTTGCGTCCAAAGATCGAACCCGCTGGCATCGAGGCACCCGTGCCGAGGTTGAACTGCGAGACAAGGTTGAAGATCGCCTTTGTGCCCCCGCCCAGCTCCTCCGATCCCTTGATCCCGAAAAGACTGGGATACAGGATCGAGTTGTCGAGTTTGTAGTTGTGGCTTCCCTGTTCATTGGTCACGTACGTAAAGCCTTCATCGAGCAACCCATAGATGGTCGCACTGCCTTGTGCGTGGGCGCCTAGCGTCACACACACGAGAGATACTGCGGTCGCCGCCTTCTTCATTGACGTCTCCAGTTTATTTTTTATCGTTTTGCCGCGTGCGGGCTCGATCGCGCCCGCGGCGGCTTCAGTTCACTGCTTGGCCGCGATAGAGGCGTCCCGTCGCCGACATCGCCACGGCCGCGACCAGTGCGGGCAGCGCAAAAATGGGAAAGGCAATGCGCGGCGACTGCAGCAGCGCGAGCAGCACGCCCCCCGTCATCGAGCCGATGATCGATCCCACCCGGCCAACGCCTAGCGCCCAGCTCACGCCGGTAGCGCGGGCCCGCGTCTCATAGAAACCCGCCACGAGGACGTTCGCTCCGGTCTGCGCGCCGGAAAGGCCGAGACCGGAAAACCACACGGCGAGCGCGAGGAGCCCCGGGCTGCCCATCGCAGGGCCGATGCAGGCGATCGCAACAGCGGCGACCAGGTAAGAGGCGCTCAGCACAACGAACGGATTGATCCGCCGCATCAGCGCCGCATTGATCAGCGCGCCAACCGTCCCGCTCACCGGCAGCAGCGAACTCACCTGTGCTGCGTGCGCGGCGCTCATGCCCGAATCTGCCAGTACCGAAGGCAGCCAGCTGCTGATCTGGTAGTACACCCACAGCGTGCAGAAGAACGCGATCCAGAGCAGCACCGTGCCCTTCCGGTAGTGCGCATTGAAGAGTGTCGCCGCAGGCCGCGTCGAACCTTCCGCTCCAGGCCGCGCCGCTGTCGCGGGGTCGAGGGTGCCGGGAGCAACAGGGGCGTCGCCACCCAGCCGCCCAAGAAGGCGCCGGGCCTCGTCCGCATATCTGCGCTTGCCTGGCATGAAGCGCAGCGATTCTGGCAACAGCAACCAGAGCACCGGCGCAAGCGCGAGCGGCGCGATGCCCCCCGCCACGAAAACGCCGCGCCAGCCGTACGCGGGCATGATCAGCGCGGCCAGCTGGCCGCCGAACGCGAGACCGATCGTGAAGCCGCAGAACATCAGCGTGACTAGCATCGGACGGTGACGCTCCGGGCTGTACTCCGAGCTCAGCGTGATAGCAGTCGGCATGCCGCCGCCGAGCCCCACTCCGGTGAGAAATCGCAGCGTGATGAACCAGCCGGCTGCCGGCGCTGCCGACGTGAGCAGGCTACCGATGCCAAACAGGATCACGGAAATGACGATGGTCCGCTTGCGGCCGATGCGGTCCGCAAGCGGTCCGAATACAAAACTACCCACCGTCAGGCCGAGCAGTCCCGCGCCAAAAATCGCCCCGAGTTGCTGCGGCTCCAGCAGCCACTCGCGCTTGAGCAAAGGTGCGACATAGCCCGCCGACGCCACGTCGAATCCGTCCATGGCGACGACCAGGAAACAGAGAATCAGGACAATAATTTGTACTCCTGATACTTTTCTTGCGTTGATCAGATCTTCCACTGTGATTGCACTGCCCGACATGGGTTGTCTCCTGATGTTTTGCCGCGTTCACTTCGCGGTCGATTTGCCCGGATGCAAAGTTATACGCATGCACGTCATAAATCTATACAATGAATTTCATACATAGAATGAATTGGGTGCATAGGTGAGGCAGCCGGATCTGAATAGCCTGTATGTCATCGAAGCGCTTGCCGAGGAGCGCAGCGTTTCCCGCGCCGCAGAGCGGCTCGGCCTCACGCAGCCTGCCGTCAGCCACGCGCTGGCCCGGCAACGCTCCTTCTTCCAGGACGATTTGTTCGTGCGCGCTGGCGCCGTCATGGCGCCCACGCCCATCGGCGAAAAAGTCATCGAAGGCGTGCAGCGCGCGCTGGCCGTCGTCCGGCAGGACATCTGGCAAGCGAAGTCTTTCGACGCCGCGAGCACGACGCGCACGTTTTCCGTGTGCCTGAGCGACATGGGAGTGATCGTCCTGCTGCCCCGGCTACTCGCCGCACTCCATGCGCAGGCGCCAGGCGCAACCTTGCGCCCGATCCAGATGCCCTCTGTCGAACTGGCCGCCGCTTTGCAGGACGGCGCGCTGGACCTCGCAATCGGCTTTCTGGGGCGGCTTGGCGAGAACCTGCATCAACAGGCGCTCTTCACCCGTCCGCTGGTCGGCATCATTCGCGGAAGCGGCAAGCGCAAGACGGTGAAAATGTCGCTCGATCAGTTCATCGAGAGCCGCCACGTCGTGTCGGCCACGCTTGCCCTCACCAACCAGTTGCTCGAAAGAGAGTTGCGCCACCATGGCGTGAAGCTCAAGGTCGGCGTCGACGTCCCTTACCTGCTGGCCGTGCCCAGCCTCGTGGCGAATTCCGACTACATCGCCGTTGTGCCAGAAGAATTGGCGGACCTGTTTTCGCGGCTTGCCGCCGTCGATGTCTTTGCGCCTCCCATTGCGCTGGAGGATTTGACGGTGCGGCAGTTCTGGCACGCGCGATATCACAACGACGTGGGCCACCGCTGGTTCCGCGCACTCGTGGCGAGCACGCTTGGGCGGTGAAAGCCGAATCGCGGGCATTCACAACGCGTCGCCCGCTGCCGCACCGTTCGCCGCGCCCTGCCGCGCCGCGCGCAGGGGCGCAGTCTCTTTCAGGTTGAGCACCACGACGAAGCCGATGCCGAGCGCGATGAGCCCGAGCGTCATGATGTACTGAATGCCAAAATGCTTGGCGACGTACCCCGCAACCGCAGGCGCAACGCCGCCGCCAAAGACCTCGCCCACTCCGACAACGAGCCCGGATGCCGTCGACATCAGCTTCGCGGGAACGGACTCCGCGCTCAACGGCCCCACGGTCAAGGTGATCATGCTGAAGACGAAGAGCAGCGTGAGCATCAGGTAGAAAAACAGTGCCGTGGCGTTCGCGCCCGTGCGCGTGAGCAGTGTGAGGAAGATGGCGGCGCCGGCTACCGAGCAGATCATCACGGGTTTGCGGCCGAGGCGGTCCGAGAGCGCCGGCATCGTCACGGTGCCGAGCATGCCGCCGAAACCGATGGCCGACAGCACATAACCCATTTGTTGCACATCGAGATGCAGATAGTCCACGAGATAGCTGGGGAGCAGCGCTGTCAGCACGACGAGGCAGGTCAGCCAGCAGAACATGCCGACGATATTCAGCGGGATGTTGCGGTACCGGAACACGTCGCTCCACCGGTGACCAGCGGCGTCGCGGGTCGTGGTGTGAACGGCTGCGCCAGACGTCTTCGTGTCGCGCAGACTCTTCCATAGCAGCAGCGCGACGACGAGGCCCGGTATGGACACGATGGCGAATATAGAATGCCACGGCATGACCTTCAGCAACTGCGTCACCATGATCGGCGCGAGTCCCAAGCCGAAGAGCGGCAGTGCCATTTGCTGAATGCCGACATTGCGCCCGTGCCGACTGGGTTTCGATGCATCGATGGTCGCGACGATACTGGCGGGCGTGAACGCACCCTCGGCGAGTCCCATCACCGCGCGGATCAGGATCAGCGTGCCGAGCCCCGTGGCGAGCCCGCTGAGCCCCGCGAGCAACGAGAACACGACGATCGCGGGAATGATCACCTTGCGATGCCCCACGCGATCGGACAGGTTACCCATGAACATGGCGGAAAAACCCCACGCGACTGAGAGCGCCCCGGTGATATAGCCAAGATCCTGATAGTCGAGATGCAGGTCCTTCATCATGACCGGAAAGAGCGGCATGATCATGAACCGGTCGATACCCACCAGCCCGAACCCGAGCGAAAGAAGGAGAACTGCCTTCCATTCATACGCGGTGTCCCACCGCGATGTGCTTGTGCTATCCATGTCCACGTCTCCTGTTTGATGTGTGCTATCGGGCAACCTGCTAATTGCGAAAAAGCGGCCCAATTGGTTCGTTATCCTACGTTTTATGATGCATGTGCCCAACGCATCAATCGGCCGAGAACGGCCGCTATCGCGAGGGTGGAAGAAGCGCCGCCCCTTCCACCGGTCCACCTGCTTCACATCTGTACGCCTGCGAGGCATTCTTGCCCGATGCCGCGCCCGGCCTCGAGCGCCAGTCCTGCGCCAAGCATGCCAATGAGTTCTGGCAACGCCGTCAACGAGCCCACCGCGCCGAACACGTAGTAATCAGGGCGCACGATCAGCGCCTTGGCACCGTGTTCGTTGAAGAATGCCTCGTACTTCCCGCTTACATCGAAAAACACCCGGCCGGCGACGACCCGGCTTTCGTCGCGCGTAATGCCGATCGTCTGCCCGCCGATCAGCGCCAGCACCTTCTGCGCCTGTGCGTCCAGATAGAGGTCCGGGTCCGCATCCAGCGCGATCACATGAAAGCCGTTCGGCATGGCGTCGTCGTAGCGCATGACTTCGCCATCGTTTCGCACCTGGCCGTGCACGCATAGTTGACCGGCTATGCCACCCGTCGCCGAATTCTGGTCGGCACGGATGAGCCCGCCGGTCAGGCCCGGAAACGGCGGCAGCGCTGGCACCTGCCCCGACAGATAGGCCTCGTCGCGCTGAGCGGCCTTTTGCGGGTCCGAAATGCACACGACTTTGCCCATGGCGATCGACGCGTCGATGACGGCGCGAACCTGCGGGCGGCGCTCGGGCGTATACCCGTCGAGCAGGTCTGCGCCGGCAATGCCCTTGAGCACGAGGTCGAGGCGCCACGCAAGATTCCATGTGTCACGCAGGCCCGAGCACATGCCCTGCCCCATGAACGGCGGCATCTGGTGAGCCGCGTCGCCGGCAAGCAGCACACGCGACTTGCGCCACGTCTCGGCGATCAACGAGCGGAACGTGTACACCGCGTGGCGCACCAGCGTCGCACGATCCGGTCCGACCCACGGCGACAGCAGTTCCCAGACCTTCTCAGGCTTTTGCAGGTCTTCGAGTGTTTCGTGCGGCAGACGCATGAACTCCCAGCGGCGGTAGCCAGGCCCGCCGGGCACCATCGTGGTCGGACGCGCCGGATTGCACCACTGCCCGATATCGGGCACGTCGAGCTTCACGCCTTCGTTCGGCTTCAGGTCGATGACGAGCCAGTCTTCCTGGAATCCCAGGTCCTCGAAGGTCACCCCCAGCGACCGGCGCACGAAGCTGTTGGCGCCATCTGCCCCGACGACATAGCGCGCGCGGACCGTGCGCATCTCGCCGGTCGAAAGCCAGGTGCCGTTCATCATGCGTCCCTGCTTGAGGACCACCTCGCAGCAATCGGGCAACTGGCGCAGTTCGACGGCTTCCCAGCCCTGATTGACCGAGACGTTCGGCAACGATTTGGCCTTGCGGTCGAGCAGCGCCTCGAGCGAAGGCTGGTTGAACAGATAGCCCACGGGGCCGTCGCTGATCGATTCCGCGGACCAGTCGATTTCCACGAGCGTCTTCCAGTCGGCGTTGAACCACTGGTAAGTCGCGGACGGCTGGGATATCGATTCGATATCCTTACCAATTCCCATAGCATGAAATACGCGCCGGATTTCGTGATCGTGAAACACCGCACGTGGCAGCGGGTAAAGCGACGGCCAGCGATCGAAGACCGCGACATCGTAGCCGCGCTCGCCAAGCAGAATGGACAGCGATTGCCCAACAGGGCCGTAACCGATGATGACGACGTCGAGGAGATTCTGGTCAGCCATTTGAGTTCACCTGCAAAAAAGCGAGTCGTGCCCTGGCACCAGGTCGTCTGGCAGCCATCCAGTGCACATCCGTGAGAGAGAGAGTTCGTTCAGCCTTGCGGCTTCACGCCTTTGGCCCTATGCGGGGGCTTCGGTGTTGTGAATGAAGTTCCCGGGCACCGCCGGGCCCCAGAGGTACAGCGAGTCCTCCGGCGCAAAGTCGCCAGCGGGCCAGGCGTGCCCGGCTGAGACGAAATCGATGTCGGCCGAGTATTCGCAGAACGAGCCCCAAGGGTCTTCAACATAGTGAAAGTAGTTCGAACCGAGCACATGCCGGCCCGTGCCCCAGCCCTTCGTATAGCCGGCTGCCGCCATTTGCGATGCGCCCTCGCCGACGAGGTTGACGTTGTCCACGTCCCATGCCGCGTGGTGCCAGCCGCGCGCGCTGCTTTTCGCGAAGGCGACCAGATGGTGATCGCTGCCGTGCGGGGCGTGTGTAAAGGCGATGATGTCGCGCGAGCGGTCGGACAGGCGCAGGCCCAGCGTCTTGCCGTAAAAATCGAGCGCCCGAGGCACGTCCGGCGTAAAGAGCAGCACGTGCGAGAGACGACGAGGGCGCACGGGTTGAGATTCGGAGCGGGTGTGCGAACCGCGCTCATCCCCGGCGCTGCCGGCGAGCACGCACGGGTGCTTGGAAGACGGGCTGGTTTTCGGTCCGGCCTTCACCTGGATGAGATTGCCGTCGGGATCGAGGAACCAGAAGCCCTGCGGATCGGGAACCGGTTCGTTCAGCGCTACTCCGCCTGCCGCCTCCACCTGGGCGCGCAAGACGGGCAGATCGGCTTCGAAGCAGTTGAAGCTGAGCCACGCGAGAGACTTGGACGACGCAGGCAAAATGCGCGCCCAGCGATGGCCGTCGGCAGCCCGCAGCTCCAGCTGGCTTGCCTGCGGGCCAGCCGTCGAGACGTCGAGACCGAACGCCCGATAAAACCTCGCGGCATCGTCTATCGAGGGAACATTGAGCGCGAAGTGATCGATCGAGTGCACGCTCGCGCGCGCAGAAACGACTACCGGGTCGGACATGACCGTCTCCTTGGATGTAGCAATGCGCCGGCTCTGCGGCCGGCTCATGAAGAGTGCGCTGCTTAACGGGCGGCTTCGTCGGCAACCACGTTCCTGAGCGTGCCGATCTTCTCGACGCTCACCTCGCACACGTCGCCTGCCTTCATCAACAGCTTCGGGTTGCGCGCCCAACCGATGCCGGCGGGCGTGCCCGACACGATCACGTCTCCGGCTTCCAGCGTGATCGCTTCGCTGATGATGCTAATGAGGCTGGCAACGTCGAAAACCATGTCGTCCGTGCTCGCCGACTGCACCACCTCGCCGTTCAGACGCGTTTCGAGGCGAAGGCCCTTCACGCCGGGCGGCAGTTCGTCGGCGGTGACGAGATCGGGCCCGAACGCGCCGGTGCCGTCGAAGTTCTTGCCCACCGTCCATTGCGGCGTCTTGAACTGGTATTCACGCACAGAACCGTCGTTGAAGACGGAATAACCGGCTACGTGCGACAGGGCGTCTTCCTTGCAGATATGACGACCGCCCTTGCCCAGCACCACGGCAATTTCACCCTCAAAGTCGAGGCCTTCGGAATCGGTCACGCTCGGGCGGATCATTGGCTGCTCGTGCGCGATCAAGCTGGTCGCAACGCGGAAAAACAGCGTTGGGTAGTCGGGTTGCTTGTACTGGCTCTCTGAAGTGTGATCGGCGAAATTCAGTCCGACGCAAATGATCTTCGGCGGACGCCGGAGCGGCGGCAGCAGTTTCAGTCCGCTCGCCGCGATACGCTCCTGGTTTGTCCCACTGCCTACGTAATCGACGAGATCCACGCCGCGGGCGAGCACCGATTCCAGCGTTTCCTCTCCCAGCACGCGCACCACGTCGCCCTCGCGCACGCCCAGCGCCGCCTTGCCGTTTCGTTCAAAACTGACCAATCGCATTCCCATCTCCTGTTGCTCACCGTGGTGTTGCTGAGCACCCGGCGATGAATTGACATATTTGTCAATTCGCAATTCTAGTTGATTTGATAGAATCGTCAACCAGAATCCGGATAAGGAAAACCCGGATAGGGGCGGGTCACGAAGCGTCGAATGAACTGGAGAAAAAATGAAGGCTCCGACTGAGAACTACCAGAGCCGCGTAGGCGCCTTACGCCGGGAAAAGACGCGCAACAAGCTGATCGAGAGCGCACTCGCCGTTTTCGCCGAAAAAGGCCCCGACGCCCCAATGATCGATGACTTCATCGCCGCCGCCGGCGTGGCGCGGGGCACGTTCTACAACTACTTCAGGACGACTAGCGAATTGCTCGCGGCCGTCGCCGGAGAGACCAGCGACGAGGTGCTGAGCGTGATCGACCCGCTGGTGCTGGAAGTGAGCGATCCCGCGCAGCGCGTGGTGACGGGCTCGCGGCTTTACATGCTGATGGCAGCGCGTTATCCGCAGTGGGGCGCATTCATTACGCGCGTCGGCACACGGCGCGGCTCGCGCGGCCGCCTGCTCGATGAGTACCTCACACGAGATCTGCAGATGGCGATCGACGCGGGCCGGCTGCACGTCGGCCATGTAACGGTCGCACGCGATATCGCACTTGGCTCGATCATGTACGGCATCGAAACGCTGCTCTCGGGCGAAGCGCCGGAGGACTATACCGAGCAGTCGATGTTTGCGCTGCTGCAGGCCTTCGGTGTCGGTGTAGAGGAAGCACGCAGGATGGCGTGGGCGCCGCTTGGCGATTGCCCGGAGCCGCGCGGCGCCATCTTCGAGCGCGTGCGTCGCGTGGACGCGACCGCGCAAAAAGCGAAGCCAGCAAACTGACAGTCGACCTGGCACTTGGGCGAGTGATACTCGGCGTAGGTTTTCAGCGCAACGCCGTAAAAACCTACGCCGACCGGCAGGTATAGGCGCATGCAAACGAACGTCGAAGCACCAGCCGAGACGCGACGAAACCCAGTATTTTGTTTTTAATTCAAAAACTTGCGGCGCCTATTGGATCGCTTACGACTTCCCCGGAAAACGCCGCATCTTCTTTTATTCGTTTTCTTCGAAGTAATGCCCGAACTTGACCTGCTTGGTGCGGATATAACGCTCGTTTTCCTCGCGCATCGGGATCGCGAGCGCCACCCGTTCGATCACCGGAAGGCCGTGCTGCCTGAGCGTGTCGAACTTCTTCGGATTGTTGCTCATGAGGCGCACCGACGACACTTTCAGCAGCCGCAGGATCGCCGCCGCCGAATCGTATTCGCGGGCGTCGTCGGGCAGACCGAGATCGAGGTTCGCCTCGACGGTGTCGCGGCCCTGCTGCTGCAGCCGGTACGCGCGGATCTTGTTCGACAGGCCGATGCCCCGGCCTTCGTGGCCACGAAGATAGAGCAGCACGCCACGGCCTTCGGCCGCGATGTAGCGCAGCGCGAGGTCGAGCTGCTCGCCGCAGTCGCAGCGGTACGAACCGAAAACGTCGCCGGTCAGGCACTCGGAGTGTAGCCGCGTCAGCGTGGGCTCGCCGTTGCCCACGTCGCCCATGACGAGCGCGAGATGCTCGGCGCCGCCGTCCTTGACCCGGTAGACGTAGGACTCGAACGTGCCGTAGCGGCTCGGCAGCGTGGCGGTCGCGTCAAGCACGACGCATTCATTGGCGTTGTCGCTGTCCGCACAGGACGACTCAGGAAGGGTAGGCATGATTCTCGAGCAAAAACTGGCAAAACCGGCCAAGGGCCGGGTTGAGGTTCGGAACCGGAGTTTACCGCCATTTGCTGCGCCCCGCCGCCCAGCCCCGTAAGGGGCGGCTCGGCGCGCGCCGCATGCCCCCGGCATAAATGGTGCGACCCCGCGCTTACCCCGACAACGCGGGGCACACGAGCCGCCTATACTGGTATGGCTTTCCCATGGCTTGACGGGCAATACGCCCAGCTTGCCGCGCCGCGCAATGACTGGACAACCAGAAGGACGAAGAGGGGTCGCCCTATGACAAGCGTTGCACAGGTACTCAAATCGAAGCCGGAACAGGTGGTCTACACGATCGAAGCCTCTGACTCCGTCTACAACGCAATCCGCCTGATGGCCGATAAGCAGATAGGCGCGCTGCTCGTGACCGACGGTCCAACGATCGCCGGCATCGTCACGGAGCGTGACTACGCGCGCAAGATCGTGCTGATGGACCGATCTTCGAAAACGACCGCCGTGCGCGACATCATGAGCACGCACGTGCGCTTCGTCGAGCCGGAGCAGACCACCTACGACTGCATGGCGCTCATGACCGAGCGGCGCATGCGCCACCTGCCCGTGATGGACGGCGGCAAGCTCGTGGGGATGGTGTCGATCGGCGACCTCGTGAAGGAAATCATCGCCGAGCAGAAGTTCACGATCGAGCAGCTAGAGCACTACATCACCGGCGGCCCTGGCGCCTGACGTAACCCTCCCGCACTTCCCGACGCCAGACGTGAAAAAACGCCCAATCCCGAGGGGGTTGGGCGAAGCCACCTTTCGGCGGCGGAGGTTCCACGCATGAAAAAACGCGCGATGGTTTGCGCGGGCGGCGTGTGACAAAGGCGGAACGCTGTCCGCCTTCGCCGGTACGGGTTTGGAGCTTTGCTGGGTGGGGGCGCTGCCGGGTCAACTTACGCGTGCGTCCGTGCCTGCTCGCAACGCCCTGGCACGGGTTTGCGCTGGAACGGCCAGCCTTGGCCGATCGATGTCGCCCGGTCGCCCGCTTAGTTGCCGAAGTACACCGACTGCGACGGCCGCACCGTTGCAGGCTGGCCCGACTGCGCCGAACCCGAGGTCGACGGGCCATAGCCGCTCGTTTCGGCTGCCGGCGCTTGCTGCGCCAGGCCTTGCTGCTGGGTCACGCGGGCCTCGGCGGCCTGGATGTCGCTCGGGTACGTCGCGTCGTTGGCGGTAGCCGGGTTGTAGCCGGCCTTCTCGAGCTGGACCAATTCGGACTTCACTTCGGCGCGCGTGACCGGACCGTTGCCTTGCACCTGGGCAAACGAAAGGGCCGGAGCAGCCACGAGGGCGCCGACGAATGCAGCTTGAATCAGGGTACGGGACTTCATGTTCAATACCTCCATCACTTGTTTTGTGGCGGCGGCGGTGATCTCTTGCATCGCCGAACCAGTGAGTTTATTGAGACAGAAGCCTGGGGGAAACCCTAATTTTGGGAAAATACACTTTCGTTCGCGGCAACAATGCCGCGCGCATGCGATGTCCCGCGAGCGCCTTGCCGCGCGGCGCTTCGCGCGGATTGCGCTGCAGCGCCCGACCCGGTCACAGCGGGGCCACGCTGCCGTCCAGCAGCTTGCGCGGGCCGCTCACGAACCGGCTGTCCAGTTCGTAGAAACGCAGCGGCCGGTCCATCTCGCGCGAGAGCCCAATGCGCGTCGTCACGCCCACGGGCCGCTCGGGTTCGTCCACGCGGCCGATCCAGAGTCCGTGCCCGCGGCAGAGGTCGACGCCGTCGAAGGCCGCCGCAATGCCGAATGCCTGCGAGAGCCGCCCCGGCCCGCGCGCGAGATCGCGCAGCGGGACGCCGGGGCGCAGCGCCTCCATCGCGCCGATGCCTTCGAGCGGCTCCAGCGCACGAAACAAGATGCCTGCGCCCACGTCCACGGCTTCGCTCGACATGTTGAACATCCAGGCGCTGCCGTAGGTCAGCCGCACGTGGGCATGACCGCGCTCGAGGAACATCGCGGCGTTATAGGGCCGGCGTCCGATGTAGGCGTAGCTCGTGGAGTCGCCCACGGGATACGCCTCCACTTCGACGAGCCGCCCCACCATGCGCCCGCGCGCCAGGTCGCGCACGAGATATTTGCCGACCATGAAGCGCGCCAGCTCGGCAGTGTCGAGCGGCAGGTCGGCGCGGTGCAGTGGCAGGATCGTCATCGAAGCGTTCTCGGGGTGATCGGCGCGGGCATCGCGGTTTCGCGGACCGGCAGAGTGTAGCGCTGCCACGCTCATCCACGGCTCCTCTACCGCTCATCCACCGCTCATCCACCGCTTGGCCGCGTTCGGCCGGGCATTGCGCTACCATCGTCCGCATATGCGCGAACGGTTCGCGCTACCTCATGATCCGGCGCGCGTCGCTCGACAATGCGTCACGACCCGACGAGCGCCACCGAAGGAGCCGCACGATGAACGAACAAAGCGCGATTCAATTCCTCACGACGGTGCGCAAGCCCCTGCTCACGCTGCACAAGGCGATTCTCGACCACGAGCGCAAGGAGTACGAACGCGAGTTCGGACCGGTCACGCCGGCGGCCTTCCTGCAGGTGCTCATCAACGGTTCGGGCTTTCGCTGGCTGATGCCGCTCTCGACGGTGATCGCCAACGTCGACGAAACGCTCGACGCCAAGGACGCGAGCCCAGACGATCGCGTCGGCGCGGCGCAAGGCGTGGCCGCGCTCTTTTCCGGCGAGGAATCGGCGGAGTTCTACGAGCGCTATCAGGCGCTGCTGCAGGCGAGCCCCGAGATCCTGCACTTGCACGGGACGGTAGTGCCGCTCCTTAACGCCCTGAAGAACTGAGCGCGTTTCAGGCGCGCGGCGCCTTGCGACGCGCCGTGGCCGCCGTTGCCTCGGCTGCCGCGCTGCCGCGCTTGCCCTTCGCCGCGGAAAGGCGCCGCCAGAGCGTCGTCTTGCTGATGCCGAGCATCTCGCACGCGCGGTCGCGATCGCCGTTGCAGGCGTCGAGCGCGGCGCGAATTTCATCGGCTTCGGTGTTGAGGCTGCGCTCGCGCAATGTGAGCGCGCCCTCGCCTGCCGCCGCCGCGGCGCCACTTACAGCGCGCCGCGACTCGACCACCTCCGGCGCGATGGAGCGCAGCACGTCGGGCGTCAGCACGTCTTCTTCCGAATCGGCCAGCTCCACTACCATCCGCTCGACCACGTTCTGCAGTTCGCGCACGTTGCCGGGCCACGCGTGCCGCGCGAGCGCGCCGCTCACCAGCGCGAGCGTGCGCGCCGCGTCTTCGGGCGTGCGGATGCGCACGGCCACGCGCGGCTCGCGGCGCGAGGCCTGAAACAGCAGTTCTGCCGCCAGCAGTGCGATATCGGCGCCGCGCTCCCGCAACGGCGGAATGGCGAGATTGAGAATGTTCAGCCGATAGAAGAGATCCGCGCGAAACTCGCCCGCTTCGATCTGCTCGGTGAGCGCGCGGTGCGTGGCGGCAACCACGCGCACGTCCACGCGCGTGGGCTCCGTGGCGCCGAGGCGCACTACTTCGCGCTCCTGCAGCACGCGCAGCAGGCGGCTCTGCAACGGCAACGGCATTTCGCCGATTTCATCGAGAAAGAGCGTGCCGCGATGCGCCGCCTCGATGAGCCCCACCTTGCCGCCGCGCCGCGCGCCCGTAAACGCGCCCTCCTCGTAGCCGAACAGCTCGCTCTCGAGCAACGCCTCGGGAAACGCGCCGCAATTCATCGCGACGAACGGAAAGTCGCGCCGCGGGCTCTCGCGATGAATGCCCTGCGCGATCATCTCCTTGCCGGTGCCGCTTTCGCCTCGGATCAGCACCGTGGCGTCCGACTTCGCATAGCGCCGCGCGAGCTGGCGCACGCGCTCGATGCCAGGCGTTGCGCCGCTCAGGTCGTCCAGCCGGTAGCGCGCGACGAACTGCTGCGTGCGCTGACGCGAACGCAGCGTGCGGTCGAGCCGCTCCACCGCGCGCGACTCCTGGAACGTGAGCACGGCGCCCGTCGTCACGCCGTTGTCGACGAGCGGCCCGCGATGCACGACGTAACTCACGCCGCGCACCGTCTCGAGCGATTCGCCGTCGGCTTCGGGCAGCGCGAAGGCGATGTCGGGCGCGAGCGCGGCTAGCGACTGGCCCGCGGCCGCAGCCGGCTCGATGCCGAGCACGGCGGCGAGGCGCTGGTTGATCGCCTCCACGCGGCCGCGCGCGTCGAGCGCGACCACGCCATCGCGCAGATGTTGCAGCACGCTGTCGAGGCGCTGGCGACGCTGCGTTTCGCGCCAGGTGGCTTGCACGAGATCGAGCGCGTTGTCGAAAGCCGCGCGCACCGAGGGTCGCGAGTAGACGAAAAACGGCACGAGCCCCAGCCGCGCCGCGAGATCGTTGACGAGGCCCGGCCCCACGACCGCGCCCACGCCGCGGTCGCGCAGATCGAGCACGCAGGCCTCGGCGTCCTGGACCGTGCGGTACTGGCCGAACACCACGTCGATGCCGTACGCGCTGGCAAAGCGCTGCACCTCCACGGGTGTCTCGCCGTAGGTGACGAGCGCGACGAGATCGGCCTCGCGCCGCGCGCGGGCGAGCGCCTGCATCACGTCGAAGCCGGTGGGCTGCACGAGCACCACGGGCAGGTCGATACGCGCCTTCAGGTAGGTGCCGTTCGAGCCCGCCGCCACCACCACATCGGGCCGCTGGTTCGGCCCCGCCGCGGCGATTTCGGCCACCGCTTCCTCGAAGCCGCGCGGCACTACGCGCAGGTCCGCGAGTTCGTCGTATTCGCGGGCGATGTCGCGAAACAGGTCGCGCAGGCGGCTGATGCCCATGGCCCAGACACGCGGGCGAATGGCGGAGGAAGCGGGAGCGGGAAAGCGGTTCATGATGTCCAACGGTACGGTCGTGGCGTCGAGGGCCGAGGTAGCCGAAAACCGGCCGTCAGCCAGATTTCGCATTATCGCGCGCCGATTTCATTTTTGAAATTGCGATTTCATCATGGAAATCGGGGCGCGTTGCCGGCAATCAGGATTCCGCCGCAAAATCAACGCGTTAGCCTCCTTGCGCGGAGCTGGCACGCTACCTGCAGTATCAGGCGGCGATTCAATTGGAGACATCCCGCATGAACAACAAATCCCCCGTAAGCGCCGGCGCGAAATTCCGCGCAGCGGTGGCCGCCGAACAACCGCTGCAGGTCGTCGGCGCCATTACCGCGTATGCGGCCAAGCTCGCGCAGGCGACCGGCTTCAAGGCCGTCTATCTCTCGGGCGGCGGCGTGGCCGCCAACTCCCTCGGCGTGCCGGACCTCGGCATCAGCAGCATGGACGACGTGCTGATCGACGCCCGCCGCATCACCGACGCCGTCGATATTCCGCTGATGGTCGACATCGACACCGGCTGGGGCGGCGCTTTCAACATCGCGCGCACGATCAAGTCGTTTATCAAGGCGGGCGTGGCCGCCGTGCATCTGGAAGACCAGGTGGGTCAGAAGCGCTGCGGCCATCGCCCGAACAAGGAAGTCGTGGCAACCGGCGAAATGGTGGACCGCGTGAAAGCCGCCGTGGACGCGCGCACCGACGACGGCTTCGTCATCATGGCCCGCACCGACGCGGCCGCCGTGGAAGGCATCGACGCCGCGATCGAGCGCGCGGTGGCGTACGTGGAAGCGGGCGCGGACATGATCTTCCCCGAAGCGATGAAGACGCTTGACGACTACCGCCGTTTCCGCGCCGCCGTGAAGGTGCCGATTCTCGCCAACCTCACGGAATTCGGCTCGACGCCGTTCTTCACGACCGAAGAACTGAAGAGCGCGAACGTGGATATCGCGCTCTACTGCTGCGGCGCATATCGTGCGATGAACGCCGCCGCGCTGAACTTCTACGAGACCGTCAAGCGCGACGGCACGCAGAAGGCCGCCGTCTCGACGATGCAGTCGCGCGAGGACCTCTACCGCTACCTCGGCTATCACGCCTACGAAGACAAGCTCGACGCGCTCTTTGCCGCGAAGAAGTAAATCCGCCCACCATATAGTTCACAGATACCTGGAGAGAGGAAGACACCATGAGCGAAGCAGAAAACACCACGCAAGCCGCTGGCGGTTTCAAGCCGAAGAAGTCCGTTGCGCTGTCTGGCGTGGCGGCGGGCAACACGGCGCTGTGCACTGTGGGCCGCACCGGCAACGACCTGCACTACCGCGGCTATGACATTCTCGACCTCGCCACCGCGTGCGAATTCGAAGAAGTCGCGTACCTGCTCGTGCACGGCAAGCTGCCGAACACGGCCGAACTGGCCGGCTACAAGGCGAAGCTCAAGGCGCTGCGCGGCCTGCCCGCCAACGTGAAGACGGCCCTCGAAGCCGTGCCCGCCTCCGCGCATCCGATGGACGTGATGCGCACGGGCGTCTCGATTCTGGGCACGGTGCTGCCCGAGAAAGACGACCACAACCTGCCGGGCGCGCGCGATATCGCCGACCGCCTGATGGCTTCGCTCGGCTCGATGCTGCTGTACTGGTATCACTTTTCGCACAACGGCAAGCGCATCGAAGTCGAAACGGACGACGACTCGATCGGCGGCCACTTCCTGCACCTGCTGCACGGCCGCGCGCCGTCGAAGTCGTGGGTCGACGCGATGCACGTGTCGCTCAACCTGTACGCCGAGCACGAGTTCAACGCCTCGACGTTCACGGGCCGCGTGATCGCGGGTACGGGCTCGGACATCTACTCGGCCATCACGGGCGCGATCGGCGCGCTGCGCGGTCCGAAGCACGGCGGCGCGAACGAAGTCGCTTTCGAGATCCAGTCGCGCTACGAAAGCCCCGACGACGCAGAAGCCGATATCCGCGCGCGCGTGGAGAAGAAGGAAGTCGTGATCGGCTTCGGCCACCCGGTGTACACGATCTCGGACCCGCGCAACAAGGTCATCAAGGAAATCGCGAAGAAGCTCTCGAAGGAGCAGTCGAACATGAAGCTGTTCGACATCGCCGAGCGCCTCGAATCGACGATGTGGGAAGTCAAGAAGATGTTCCCGAACCTCGACTGGTTCAGCGCCGTGTCGTATCACATGATGGGCGTGCCGACCGCCATGTTCACGCCGATCTTCGTGATCGCGCGCACGGCCGGCTGGAGCGCGCACATCATCGAGCAGCGCATCGACAACAAGATCATCCGCCCGAGCGCGAATTACACGGGTCCGGAGAATCTGAAGTTCACGCCGATCAGCAAGCGCTGAATGAGGCTCACCAGTCGTCCGGGTGGACTATGACGTTCGGACGACTGGGAGACGGCGGCGCGCGCGTATAGAGTGAGGACATTCGCTCACGACGCGCGCAGCTGCCGCCAACCCACTACATCTTTGGTCCCCAAGCCGTGAATACCGCCTACCGCAAGTCCCTCCCGGGCACCCGGCTCGATTACTTCGACGCGCGCGAAGCCGTCGAGGCCATCCAGCCCGGCGCCTACGACACGCTGCCGTACACCTCGCGCGTGCTCGCCGAAAACCTCGTGCGCCGCTGCGACCCGGCCACGCTCACCGCCTCGCTTACGCAGCTCATCGAACGCAAGCGCGACCTCGACTTTCCGTGGTTCCCGGCGCGCGTGGTCTGCCACGACATCCTCGGGCAAACGGCGCTCGTCGACCTCGCCGGCCTGCGCGACGCGATCGCCGACCAGGGCGGCGACCCCGCCAAGGTGAATCCGGTCGTACCGGTGCAGCTGATCGTCGATCACTCGCTCGCCGTGGAATGCGGCGGCTTCGACCCGGACGCGTTCAACAAGAACCGTGCGATCGAAGACCGACGTAACGAAGACCGTTTCGACTTCATCAACTGGACGAAGAAGGCGTTCAAGAACGTCGACGTGATCCCTCCGGGCAACGGCATCATGCACCAGATCAATCTGGAGAAGATGTCGCCCGTGATCCAGGCGCGTGAAGGCGTGGCGTTCCCCGACACCTGTGTCGGCACCGACAGCCACACGCCGCACGTCGATGCGCTCGGTGTGATCGCCATCGGCGTGGGCGGCCTCGAAGCCGAGAACGTCATGCTCGGCCGCGCCTCGTGGATGCGCCTGCCCGATATCGTCGGCGTCGAGCTGACCGGCAAGCGCCAGCCCGGCATCACTGCCACCGACATCGTGCTCGCCCTTACCGAGTTCCTGCGCAAGGAGAAGGTCGTGGGCGCGTATCTGGAATTCCGTGGAGCAGGCGCGTCGAGCCTCACGCTCGGCGACCGCGCCACGATCTCCAATATGGCGCCCGAATATGGCGCGACGGCCGCGATGTTCTTCATCGACGATCAGACGCTCGAGTATCTGCGCCTCACGGGCCGCGAAGAAGAGCAGGTCAAGCTCGTCGAAACCTACGCGAAGACCGCAGGCCTGTGGGCCGACACGCTCGCCAACGCGCAGTACGAGCGCACGCTGACGTTCGATCTTTCGAGCGTGGTGCGCAACATGGCCGGCCCGTCGAATCCGCACAAGCGTCTGCCCACATCCGCTCTCGCCGAGCGCGGCATTGCGGGCAAGTGGGAAGAAACGCCGGGCCAGATGCCCGACGGCGCAGTCATCATCGCCGCCATCACGAGCTGCACCAACACGAGCAACCCGCGCAACGTGATCGCCGCCGCGCTGCTCGCGCGCAACGCGAACGCGCGCGGCCTTACGCGCAAGCCGTGGGTAAAGAGTTCGCTCGCGCCGGGATCGAAGGCCGTCGAGCTTTACCTCGAAGAAGCCAACCTGCTGCCCGATCTGGAAAAGCTCGGCTTCGGCATCGTCGCGTTTGCATGCACCACGTGTAACGGCATGTCGGGCGCGCTCGACCCGAAGATCCAGCAGGAGATCATCGACCGCGACCTGTACGCGACCGCTGTGCTCTCGGGCAACCGCAACTTCGACGGCCGCATTCACCCGTATGCGAAGCAGGCGTTCCTCGCCTCGCCGCCGCTCGTCGTCGCGTACGCGATTGCGGGCACGATCCGCTTCGACATCGAACGCGATTCGCTCGGCACGGACAAGGACGGCAAGGCCGTGTACCTCAAGGACCTCTGGCCGAGCGACGAAGAGATCGACGCCATCGTCGCGAAGAGCGTGAAGCCCGAGCAGTTCCGCAAGGTGTACGAACCGATGTTCGCGGCCACCGCGGCAAGCGGCGAAACGACCGACCCGCTCTACGACTGGCGCGCGCAAAGCACCTACATCCGTCGTCCGCCGTACTGGGAAGGCGCGCTCGCTGGCGAGCGCACGCTCAAGGGCCTGCGCCCGCTCGCGGTGCTCGGCGACAACATCACGACCGACCACCTCTCGCCCTCCAACGCAATCCTGCTGGACAGCGCAGCGGGCGAATACCTCGCGAAAATGGGCCTGCCCGAAGAGGACTTCAACTCGTACGCGACGCACCGCGGCGACCACCTCACGGCGCAGCGCGCAACCTTCGCGAACCCCACGCTCGTCAACGAGATGGCCGTAGTGGACGGCGCCGTGAAGAAAGGGTCACTCGCGCGCGTCGAGCCGGAAGGCAAGGTCACGCGCATGTGGGAAGCCATCGAAACGTACATGGAACGCAAGCAGCCGCTCATCATCGTCGCGGGTGCGGATTACGGCCAGGGCAGCTCACGCGACTGGGCGGCCAAGGGCGTGCGTCTCGCGGGCGTGGAAGTGATCGTGGCGGAAGGCTTCGAGCGCATTCACCGCACGAACCTGATCGGCATGGGCGTGCTGCCGCTGGAGTTCAAGGCGGGCACGAGCCGCACGACGCTCGGCATCGACGGCACGGAAACCTACGATGTGATCGGCAAGCGCACGCCGCGCGCCGACCTCACGCTCGTGATCGAGCGCCGCAACGGCGAGCGCGTGGAAGTGCCGGTCACCTGCCGGCTCGATACGGCCGAAGAAGTGTCGATCTACGAAGCCGGCGGCGTGCTGCAGCGTTTCGCGCAGGACTTCCTCGAATCGTCGCAGGCAGCGGCATAAACGGGAAACGGGCGGCGCAGCGGTCACACGCGCGCCGCCCTTCGTTTCAGGACAACACATGGCACACCTACCTCAGATCAAGATCCCCGCCACCTACATCCGCGGCGGCACCAGCAAAGGCGTGTTCTTCCGCCTCCCGGATCTGCCCGCCTCGGCGCAGCAGCCGGGCGTCGCGCGCGACAAGCTGCTCATGCGCGTGATCGGCAGCCCCGACCCGTACGGCAAGCAGATCGACGGCATGGGCGGCGCGACGTCGAGCACGAGCAAGACCGTGATTCTGGCCAAAAGCAGCAAGCCCGAGCACGACGTCGACTACCTGTTCGGCCAGGTCGCCATCGACAAGGCTTTTGTGGACTGGAGCGGCAACTGCGGCAATCTCTCCGCCGCCGTGGGCCCGTTCGCGATCAGCGGCGGCCTCGTCGACCCGAGCCGCGTGCCCGACAACGGCGTGGCGACCGTACGCATCTGGCAGGCCAACATCGGCAAGACCATCATCGCGCACGTGCCGATGACGAACGGCCACGTGCAGGAGACGGGCGACTTCGAACTGGACGGCGTGACCTTCCCCGCCGCCGAAGTGCAGCTCGAATTCCTCGATCCGGCCGCCGAGGAAGAAGGCGCAGGCGGTTCGATGTTCCCCACCGGCAATCTCGTGGACGACCTCGAAGTGCCTGGTGTGGGCACGCTCAAGGCCACGATGATCAATGCGGGCATCCCGACGATCTTCGTGAACGCCGAGGCCATCGGCTACACGGGCACGGAATTGCAGGACGCGATCAACAGCGACGCGCAGGCGCTCGAAAAATTCGAGACGATCCGCGCGCACGGCGCGCTGCGCATGGGGCTCATCAAGCAACTCGACGAGATCGCCACGCGCCAGCACACGCCGAAAATCGCCTTCGTCGCGAAGCCCACGGGCTATACGGCGTCGAGCGGCAAGCGCGTGGAAGCCGGCGATGTGGACCTGCTGGTGCGCGCCATGTCGATGGGCAAGCTCCATCACGCCATGATGGGCACGGCGGCCGTGGCGATCGGCACCGCGGCGGCCATTCCCGGCACGCTCGTGAATCTCGCGGCGGGCGGCGGCGAACGCAGCGCGGTGCGCTTCGGGCATCCGTCGGGCACGCTGCGCGTGGGTGCCGAGGCGCGCCAGGAAAACGGCGAATGGACGGTCACGAAGGCCATCATGAGCCGTAGCGCCCGCGTGATGATGGAAGGCTGGGTGCGCGTGCCGGGCGACGCGTTTTAAGGAGCGGTTTCGGGAGTGCGCGGTTCGCGCTGATGAAAAAACCGCCCTGACGCTGCGATGCGTCAGGGCGGTTTTTCGTTCTCGTCGCGGATCGAACTAGTACAAGCGCGCCGCGCTCAGCTCTGCGGTGAAGAAGGCAAATACGGCATCGGATCCACCGGCTTGCCATCGCGGCGCACCTCGAACAGCACCGCCACGCGGTCATTACTCTCGTTGCCCATCTCGGCGATCTGCTGGCCCTGATGCACCGTGTCGCCGGTCTTCACGAGCAGACGGCGGTTGTGCGAGTATG
Source organism: Paraburkholderia sp. CNPSo 3272 (assembly GCF_024206495.1). GTDB lineage: Bacteria > Pseudomonadota > Gammaproteobacteria > Burkholderiales > Burkholderiaceae > Paraburkholderia. The sequence goes on from NZ_JAMBPQ010000041.1 coordinate 40,677, forward strand.
CCGTGAGGAAGTCCTTGTTGTGCTGGACGATGATCAGGCTGCCGTATTCGTTCAGCCCCGTACCCGCGTACATGACTTTTCCGTCGGCGGCGGCGATCACGGGGTCGCCGGCCTTGCCGGCGATCTCGATTCCGCGCGTCGTGCCCGGCGCGAACGGTTCGACCACGCGGCCATGCGCCGGCCACACGAGTGCGACGCTGTTCGCATGCCGTGCCACTTCGGCGGCAACCTGGCGGTTTCCAGCTGCGTTCGGGTTGGCATTCGCCGTCGCTCCGCCTGCTTGCGGCGCGGCCACCTGGACAGTGATCGTCTGCTTCGAAACCAGCTTGATCGACTGGCCTGCGCGCAGGTGACCGTTGGGCTTCAGGTGATTCCAGGCGGCCAGATCCTTGACCGAAACACTGTGCTTTTGCGCGATGCGCTGCAGCGTGTCGCCGCGGCGCACACGCACGTACGTCGTTTTCGTGACGACGCGCGTGACGGGCGCACTCGCCGCCTGTTGTGTGCCGCTGGCGTCAGCACTCGCTGCGTCGGAGGCCGGGGCCGGAGCCCCCGCGGTGTCGGGCTGCGGTTGTTGTTGCGGTTGCGGCTGGTTCATGTTGGCGCAGCCGCCCAGCAGGGCCGCCAGCCCCAACGCGGCCCAGAACCCCTTGAGACCACGCCGGCCAATACGATCGTCTTCGAACATTGCTTTCTCCTGCGGTGCTTGCGGCCGTGCGTTGCTGCGAGCGGAGGCCGGGACGGTCTGCTGCGGATGCCGCGCTCCCGCCCTCATGGCGTTCCGGCTCGCCTGCGCCGGGCTGCTTCTGTCTGCATCTAAAACGACTGCATCTCGAACCATACACATTCAACGCACGCCATCGCCCCATTAACGAACGAGCGTGCCATCTCATATTCGATGCGGCATTGTAAAGCGCCGCTACACGAAATCAGCCCAGGGAGAACACTTTGAAACAAATGTTAATTAAACGAATTCTTGCCCGATAAAGGCATCGACAAAGGGCCAGCAGTCACCGTCCAAACCCGCCCCGAGCGGCATTTGCCGCGACAGCATGATCGTGCCCCTTCCCTTGCCTTATCGGCACACCCCCCGGAAACTTGAACGGCGCACTGGTCACGTCCACTGAAAGCCATTTGAAATTACGCTAACATCGCGGCATCAACGTAAACCCGCAATCTGGCGGGAACCCTCGCGTGTTCTTCAGGTCTTTTCCTGCGTTTGTCGTGCGCCGGGCCTGGTGACCCCTTCGCGGTCCCTGGCGCCAGACGCGCCGGGAACGTCGCCCGAATTCCTGATTTCCCGATTTTTTCCAGCCAGGTACTTCCAGCATCTGCCCGCCCGGCCCGTTTTGCATCACCGGCTGCTTCATGCGCCCCATACCGGCCAGGCCTGCTGCTCCAACATGCCAAAGTCATCCAACCGTCTAGTCGAACTCGATTTCTTCCGCGGGCTCGTCCTGCTCATCATCGTCGTCGATCACATTGGCGGCAGCATCGTCTCGCGCGTCACGCTGCACGCCTACGCGTTGTGCGACGCGGCGGAGGTCTTCGTCTTCCTCGGCGGTTTCGCCACGGCCACCGCATGGGCCACGCTGTGCGCACGCCGCACCGAGGCCGCGGCGCGGCAGCGCTTCATCAAGCGCGCGTTCGAGATCTACCGCGCGTTCGTCGTGACGGCGCTCCTGATGCTGCTCGTCACGGCGATTCTCGTTGCGTGCAACGTGGATGCGCCCAACCTCGCCACCACCGATCTCGACGATCTCACGCTCGCGCCTGCCGCCGCGTTGCGCGACATCGTGCTGATGCGCCGCCAGCCGTATCTGGCCGGCGTACTGCCGATGTACGCCTGCTTCGCCCTCGCCGCCCCCCTCACGTTGCCGCTCGCGCGCACGCGGCCGTGGCTGCTGCTGGCCGTTAGCCTCGCGCTCTGGGGCGTCGCGCCGCACCTGGCGCCGTGGTTGCCGCATGTCGAAGACGTGCAATGGGACTTCAACCCGTTCGGCTGGCAACTGATGTTCGTGCTCGGCGTGATCGCGCAGGCGCAACCCGTGTTCCAGCGGGTGAACGCGCACCGTTTCGGCACGCTCGTGACCCTCGCCGCGCTCGCTGTCGTGGCGGCCGCCGCGATCTATCGCCTGCAGCTCGGCAACGTCGCGCTCGACGGCGACTTCAAGCGCAACCTCGCATGGTTTCGCATGCTCAACTTTCTTGGCATCGCGTGGCTCACGGCGCATGTCATACGCCTCGGCTGGGCGAAACGCGTGGCGCATGCGCTGCCCTGGGTGGGCCTCGTCGGCCGCAAGGGGATGCTCTCGTTCGTGGCGGGGGCCGTGATTTCGCTCACGGTCGACTCGGTGCTCTACTGGTACACCGACGGCTATCTGAACGTGCCGCTCGGCCTGTGCGCCGACGCCGTCGCGATCACCGCGCTGCTGCTCGTTGCGCGAGCGTCCGACCCGCTCAAGCGGCTGCTGCCTTCGCGCGCCAAAGCTTCGGTGTGAAACGACGCGGCTCGCAGGCCATGCCCGGCGCGCCGGCTAGCCGATCACGGCTTCCGGCGCGCACGGGCGGCTGCTAGCATGATGACCCCGCGCCGCCGGCGCGCCACCGCCCTCGATGTCCCTGCCATGCGCAGACTTCTTCGCACCGCGCTGCTCTCCCTCGCTCTCTCCTGCGCGGCACTCGTCACGCCAGCGGCGCCGGCCGCGGCGAGCACAATCGTGGTCCGCTCGTTCCACGCGGACGCCCTCAGCCGCGACTGGCCCTACGTGGTGTACCTGCCGAACGGCTATCGCGCTGATCAGGGCCGCTACCCGGTGCTCTATCTCCTGCATGGCAACAACGGCGAGCCCATGGACTGGGTCACGCAAGGCCAGCTCCAGACCACGGCCGACACGCTGATCGCCCGTCACGAGATCCCGCCCGTGGTGATCGTGATGCCGCAGGGCGGCACCGACTGGTACGTCGACCGCAAGGAGAGGATGGAGACGGCGTTCTTCCAGGATCTGCTGCCCGAAATCGAGTCGCGCTTCGCAGTGGACGACGCGCGCGACGGCCGCGCGATCGGCGGTGTCTCGATGGGCGGGTTCGGCGCGCTGCGCTACACGCTGGAGCACCCCGACATGTTCTGCGGCGCGCTGCTGCTATCCCCTGCGGTCTATGCGGGCGACCCGCCGCCCAGCTCGGCGGCGCGTCACGTGGGTGTGTTCGGCGACCATCAGTTCGATGCGCAGATCTGGCGCACGCTCAACTATCCGGCGCTCTGGAAGCCGTATTTCGCGCAGCCCCGGCGCGTGCCGTTCTTTATCGCCGCCGGCGACGACGACCTCGTGATCCAGGCCGAGTCGTCGCTGCTCTACACGCGGTTGCGCGAGGCGGGCAATACGGCGGCGCTGCGCATCGTGGACGGCGGCCACGTGTGGCCCGTGTGGCGCGAGCTGCTGCCCGCCGCGCTCAAGTACACGCTCGCCTGCTTCCGTTGAGCGACGCGCGCGATGCGCCGCGCCGCGCCGCGAACTGAGCGTAACTGGGCGTCATTCCGCCCAGTTCACCCAGAGCACCATCAGCACGGTCATGAGCGCTGGGCCGATGAAGATGCCGATCAGCCCGAAGGTCGTCGCCCCGCCCAGAATGCCGAACAGCACAAGCAGAAACGGTAGACGCGTGGAACTGCCGATCAGGACGGGCCGCACGAAATGCTCGGCGACGAACACCACCACGAATCCCCATATCGCGAGCGCCGCCGCCGCGATCAGCGAACCCTGGATGACGAGCCATAGCGCCGCGCCGCCGAACACGATCGGTGCGCAAAACGGCAGCATCGCCGCGATGGCGGTGACGGCGCCGAGCAGCGCTGCATGCGGCACGCCGGTCGCGATATAGGCGGCGGCCAGCAGCACGCCCTCGCCCAGCCCCACGACCACGAGCCCCGTGACCGTGGCGCGCACCGCGGCGGCCATGCGCTGCAGGAGTTGCGCGCCGTCGGCGCCGAAGGCGCGGCGCGCGCCGCGCATCACCGTTGCCGAAAGACGCGGGCCCGCCCGGAAGATCACGAACAGCGTGATGAGCATGAAGGCGAAAGTCATCGTGGCGTGGGCGGCGCGCGCCCCGAAGTGGCGGCCGAACGAAGTGATGGTGTCGCCGTGCAGGTTCTTCATTGCCGGCGAAGCTTTGAGCGGCTGGGCGAGATTGGCCTGCCACCAGTCGCTCACCTGGCGGCTGCCGACCGGCAGATGCGCAACGAAGTCTGGCACCGGCACGCCGTTCTCCTGGGCGTCGCGCAGCCAGAGATAGAGTTCGTGGGCCTCGCCGCCCGCCTGAATGGCCGTGATGGCTATCGGCAGCAGCACGAGCACGCCGATCGCGGCAGTGAGCAGCGTGGCGATCAGCGTCTTGCGGCCCTTGAACGGGGCGCGGCGCTCGATTGCCTGATAGGCGGGCCACAGGACGATGGCAAAAACGCTCGCCCACGCCACGGCGGGCAGGAACTCGCGCACGATCCACAGCGCCAGCAACACGAGCGTGGCGTACAGCACCGCGGAGGCGGCGCGCTGGATTTTTTGCTCGTTTGCGGAGTTCGGAGCAGGCGGACGATGAATCATGTAACCTCTAGAAAATTCAAAAAACAAGCACCCGGTTTCATCGCTGCGCAGGTGCGGTGCCACCAGCCAGCGTGGTGCAGCAAATTAATTCAGCCCGCCCGTCTTTCCTCAGAGCCCGATCCGGCCAAACCGTTCCGTCCCTAGGCTGGAAGCGCTCCAGACGCCGGGTTTCGGGCCGCTCGATGTCGCGCCTCGTACAACAGTGCGTTGCACAAATTCGAGATAACGACCCCAAATCCCCCGCAAACCCCCATTCCTTCGTGAATCGCAACGTGTCGCAGGGCGATTGTTGCTGATAGTGGAATTGTGTTTCAACGGCGACAGAATGGCACTTGTCAGCGCGCAGGACTACATTCGCGGCACCACACTTACGGAGCCGACAATGAAGAAAAAAGCGTGCCTCTCGCTTGACGGAGCCAACGGTGAGCGTATCGAAATACTCGAGCAGACGGATACGGCGCTGGTGATCCGCTGGGTCGAACCCGGTCGCTGCCATTATGGCGAACAGCGCTGGCGCCGCCGCTCGGCGCATTCTTCGGGCACCTGCGCCGTGTCGCGCCGCAAGATCCGCCGCGGCGACGCCGTGTTCAAGCCGGCCGAGCGTCCCGCGCCGCTCAACGCCTCCGTCATGATCGCCGCCGAAGTGTTCGGCGACCTCATCGGCGCGGAACTGGCGAAGTAAGCGCAGCGACGTCGCCCGGGCGGCCTTAACGAGGCGCGAGCGAAATGGCCCGCGCGGCATGGCGCGGCGCGAAGCCCGCCGATGCGGCGCACAACGCCGCCACGCGCGCGAACACATCGGCGTCGAAGGCCGCGGCGCGCGGGCCCGAGCGGTCCACGTGCAAGAGCAACTGCTCGCTCGCCGATACGGGCGCGGCACGCGCATCGTCAAGATCGCCCGCGAACATCTCCAGATACAGCCGCACACGTTTCGCGTCGTGCTCGATCACCCGGACCTCGACGCGCACGTGCGCGCCCTCCTTGATCTCGTGGAGATAGTTCAGGTGCGCCTCCAGCGTGTACAGCGACCGCCCGCGCGCCTCGCGCGCGGCCGCGTCGAGCCCGATGGCGTCGAGCAGCGCGTCGGTCGCGTAGCTGTAAATGAGCATGTAGAACGCGTCGCGCAGGTGGCCGTTGTAGTCGACCCACTCTGAGCGCACCGTGTCCCGGTAGATCACGGGCGCCGTTTCGTTCGTCATCCAGTCCTCTCCCGTCTCCCCATTCGGTGCCCGCGTGCAGGCGGGAGCAGTGTAACCGCAGACCCGCCTCGTCCGCCGCGACACCGGCAGGCTCCGGCGCCGCCGCATGCGCGGCTGCGCCGCCGTGCAAGCCGCCCGCCGCTGGGGTAAGGTTGAACGGTCGCGGCACAGCCGCCACCCTGTAACCCCCGTTCCAACGCCCTTCAACCGCCGCCTCCCGCGCGGCGCTTCGCGAGGCCCGGCCATGGCAGAAAACACGCCCCCGCTTCCGTTTCCCCCGCAGCAGTTCTCGCTCGACGTGATGCTCGAGAAGTACGCCAAAGGCGACGAGCAGAGCGCCGACGACATCTACCGCCGCGTCGCGCGCGGCGTCGCGCAGGTCGAGCCGCCCGCGCTGCGCGCCGAGGTCGAGGCGCGTTTCGTCGACAATCTGCGCAACGGCGCGCTGGGCGCGGGGCGGATCATGAGCGCGGCGGGCGCCGGCATCGAAGCCACGCTGATCAACTGCTTCGTGCAGCCGGTCGGCGACAGCATCCAGGGCGTGGACGCCGAGGGCCGCCCCGGCATCTACGTCGCGCTGCTGCAGGCCGCCGAAACCATGCGGCGCGGCGGCGGCGTGGGCTACAACTTTTCGGCGATCCGGCCGCGCGGCGCGCACGTGAAGTCGACGGGATCGAGCGCATCGGGCCCGTGCAGCTACATCGACGTGTTCGACGCCTCTTGCCGCACCGTGGAAAGCGCGGGCGCACGCCGCGGCGCGCAGATGGCCGTGCTCGACTGCGATCACCCGGACCTGCCCGAATTCATCGAGGCCAAGCATTCGAAGGGGCGCTGGAACAACTTCAACGTCTCAGTCGCGGTGACCGACGAATTCATGCGCGCCGTGGAAAACGACGCGCCCTGGCAGCTCGTGCATCGCGCCGAGCCATCGCCCGCGCTGCGCGCCTCGGGCGACCTGCAGCGCCGCGACGACGGCCTGTGGGTCTACGCCGAAACGCGCGCCCGCGCGCTGTGGGATGCGATCATGCGCTCGACTTACGACGTGGCCGAGCCGGGCGTAGTGTTCATCTCGCGCATGAACGAGGACAACAACCTGCGCGCGCTCGAATCCATCCGCGCGACCAACCCGTGCGGCGAGCAGCCGCTGCCCGCGTACGGTTGCTGCAATCTCGGACCGCTCGACCTAACCCGTTTCGTGATCGACCCGTTCGCCCAAATGCGCGGCGGCAAGGCAGATTTCGACTGGAATCAACTCGCCGCTCGCACGGGCACCCAGGTCCGCTTTCTCGACGACGTGCTCGACGCCACGCTCTGGCCCCTGCCCGAGCAGCAGGCGGAGGCGGCGGCCAAGCGGCGTATCGGCGTCGGCTTCACGGGACTCGGCGACGCGCTCGTGATGCTCGGCATTCGCTACAACTCGCCCGAGGGCTGCGAATTCGGCGCGCGCGTGGGGCGCACGATGCGCGACGCCGCCTATCGCGCCTCCGTCGAGCTTGCGCGCGAGCGCGGCGCGTTTGCGCTCTTCGACGCGCGGACCTACCTCGAAGAAGGCACCTTCGCCTCGCGCCTGCCTGACGACCTCAAGGCCGAGATACGCGCGCACGGCATCCGCAACAGCCATCTGCTTTCCATCGCGCCCACGGGCACGGTGAGCCTCGCGTTCGCCGACAATGTCTCGAACGGCATCGAGCCCGCGTTCTCGTGGACCTACCAGCGCACGCGCCGCATGGCCGACGGCAGCCGCGAAACGTTCAACGTCGAAGATCACGCGTGGCGCGTGTTCCGCGAACTGGGCGGCGACGTGGGCGCACTGCCCGCATACTTCGTGAGCGCGCTGGAAATGAGCGCGCAGGAACACGTGGCGATGATGGCGGCCGTGCAGCCGTACGTCGACACGTCGATCTCGAAGACCGTCAACGTGCCCGCCGACTATCCGTTCGAAGACTTCGAAAACCTCTATCTCGACGCATGGCGGCGCGGCCTCAAGGGACTCGCGACCTACCGCCCGAACGAGACGCTCGGCGCGGTGCTGCAAACGCTGCCTCCCGAAGCGGCAGCAACGGCCGACGACGCGCTCGGCGACGCCCTGCTCGACCCGCTGCGCGTGGCAATCGACCATCGGCCCAAGGGCGAGTTGCCTGCCGTGATCGAGAAGATCGAATACATCACGCAGACGGGCAAGGTGTCGCTCTACGTCGCGGTGTCGTTTCTCGAAGTGACGGGCCAGGTGGGCGGCGAAGCCGTGACGATCGAGCGGCCTATCGAATTCTTCATCCCCGTAGGCCAGCGCGACGAGCAGCAGCAATGGATCACGGCGACCATGCGTTCGCTCTCGCTCGCGGCGCGAGGCGGCTTCGTTGCGCGCAATCTGCAGGATTTGCGCAAGGTGTCGTGGGATCGCGGCCAGGTGCGCTATGGCGAGACGCAGCGTCTGGACGGCCGGCGCATCCCGCTGTGGCACGACTCCGAGGTCGCAGCCATCGCCTACGCGATCCAGCAGATCCTGCATCGGCGCGGCTTTCTCGACGCCGAGGGTCGGCAAGTGCCATCGCGGCTGCTCGCGCAGCGGCGCGACGGTGCGTGGGCCGCGCAGTTCACCGGCAACGCGCGGGCCGCTGCGGAACAACCCGGCGACCAGGTGCTGGACGGCGACAACGCGCTGCCCGCCGACACCAAGCACGCGTTTGCTCACGCGATGCTCGGCCGCAAGTGCGGGTCGTGCGGGGCGAATGCGGTGATCCGCAAAGACGGGTGCGACTTCTGCACGGCGTGCGGGGAGATCGGGACGTGCGGCTGAGCAAGCGCTTGTGGAAGCCCTATGACTGCAAGCTTTCGGCGATCTGGCCGCTTGCAGTCACCTTATCCAGCGTGGCAACCAACTCGTGGACAGAATCGATATTATGGATACCTGAGCAGGGAGACGGCCCTGTGATCGATGCCGGCCTGCCGCATACCAGCATGAGGATCGGCACCAGCGGCGCGACGCTGGCCACTTCCTCGACGAACAACGGGGCGCGCCACGCCATCGGCTCCGGGTAAATGACAACCGCGGCGGGCTGCTGATTCTCTACGGCGTGCGCCAGCTCCTGGAGCGTGCTCACGGCGCTTGCGTGATAGCCTTCCGCGCGAAGCAATACAGTCAGCGATTTCCTGAACAGATCAGAGTTGCTGAAAACCACGACGGTGACAAGACGGCGGCGCATCAATTGCCGTGCAATCCCCTGGCTTCGCAGCCGAAGTTCACACGAAAGCAGGACCACCCTTGCGAGATCGTAGGCTTTGCGCGCCTCGCTGGCTTGGGGCGAGTCGGCCGAATAGCGGCGTATGACGCGTTCGAGTACGGCGGATCTTGCCTCGAGCAATTCCAGAGCGAGATCGAATTCCCTCTCGAGCGCGCCACCTTTGAGCTGGGAACCTGCCATGTCATCTCCCGCGATCTACACCACGGACGGCAATTCCCATTCTAGTAAAAATTATGGTCGACATTCGCGGCGAGCCGCGCACGCCCTCTAGCGCTTTGCCGCCTGCTGTTCCTGTGCAAGCGCACGCCTGGCGTTCTTCGACGCCGCATCGACCACCACGTTGAAGTTGCTTTGCGCGACTTCGACGGCCTGCTGCCCCGTGTTCCCGAGCGTCTGATAGAGCGTATTGGCCGCGGTGATCGCGGAATTGAATGCCGCCACCGCCGCCTCGGAGCCAGCCGGCGCGTTTCGGGTCGCTTCCTCGAAGAACGTCTGGGCCCGTTGCATGCATTCCTGCCCTTCCACCTGGGCGGCTCTGAGCGCTTCGGCCTGCCCCGCCGACATGATGCCGAGAACCTCGCGGTTATACGACTGAACCCTCTCGGCCAGCGGGCCGACGAGCGCGCCCTGAAGGGCCACCCAGTCCTGCGGGTTCTCCACCGTGCTCTGCGCCAGCTTCAACGCTTCCTTGAGCGTCGCTCGCGTGAATTGCGCGTTGAGTTCGACAAGCTTGCCGATGCCCTCGACCATCGTGGTGGCCAGACCGCACTGATGTCTCCTGGTATTTTGATGAGGACTGGCCGAGAAATGCTTGGATGAGGCGTGTATGAGCATATGCCCCGCATGACCGAAAAGTACACTACGGCCACATGTTCGTAAATCTGTCTTTACGGACGCGCGCTGCTAGTCTGGGCTAGCAGGAGTCGCGCAGTCGATGTCCTCTGAGGAGAGCGCCAGCGGCATGAGATTTGCCAGGTAAGGTCGTTGCCCGGCTTACGGTTTTGTCAGGGGCAAAACTTTCTTATCGTCCCCGAGGTAGCCCGCAAACCCCCGCGCCAGCGCATTGGCTTCACTACTTCGCAGGAGCCTCAGCACCTGCGATTCATAAGGATTGCTGGCCAATGGGCGGAATACCACGCGCCCGCCACCCGCAGCCCCGAGCGCGGCGGGTACGAGCGCGACGCCCATGCCGAACTCCACCATCGTCACGACGGTTTGCCAGAGCCGCGCTTCGTGGCGAATTTGCGGGCTGAATCCGGCCTCCACGCAGGTCGCGATGATCTGGTCGTGATAATGCGGCGACACCGAGCGCGGGAACAGGATGAACGACTCGCGCGCTAGCGTGCCAAGTTCGATGCGGCGCCGGCGCGCGAGCTTGTGCCCTTCCGGCAGACAGCACAGAAACGGCTCGGCAAACAGCACCTCCGTTTGCACCTCGGCAGGAAAACGCCCCCAATGCGCGAAGCCGAGATCAATCTGCAGGCGCTGCAGCGCCTGCACCTGCTCGGCCGTGTTCATCTCGCGCAGCACCACTTCCACGGCGGGATGATCGGCCTCGAAACGCCGCACCGCCGCAGGCAGCCCGCGATAAAGCATCGAATTGACGAAGCCGATGCGTAGCCGCCCCGCCAGTCCGTGCGCGGAGCGCGCCGCGATGCGCCGCACTTCGTCGGCCTGCTCCAGCAGCCGCCGCGCCTCTTCGAGCAGCACGTTGCCCGCGTTGGTCAGCGCGACGGCCTTGTTGCTGCGTTCGAGCAGTTGCACGCCTAGCTGCTCCTCGAACTTGCGGATGTCGAAGCTCAACGCCGGCTGCGAAATGAAGAGCCGGCGCGCCGCGCGCCCGAAGTGCAGCTCTTCGGCTACCGCCACGAAATAGCGCAGCTGCTTGAGTTCCATGGTGGAGTCCTTAGGCGTCTTATCGATAGATGGCACTTATCGTACATGACATCGGTTGTATTGGACCCTTATCGAAGCGGCCCCTAAGCTACGCCGAAACGCAGAGCAAAACAGCATGGAGACAGCACACGATGAGCGATCGCCCCGCCTTCGCCGCACAGGCCGCGCCGGCAAGCAGTTCGGCCAGCATTCCCGATAGCCGCGGCATCAACTTCTTCACGAGCGACCCCGGCTTCGCGCCCCTTTTGCGCAGCTATCTCGGCGATGCTGCATTCGGCGCGATCGAAGCGCGCCTCGTCGCGCTCGGTCAGCGCGCCTCCGACGAACTCGACGCGTTCGCGCTAGTCGCCGACAAGCATCCGCCCACGCTCGAGGCGCGCACGCGCAGCGGCGAAGCGATCCAGCGCATCGACAAGCATCCCGACTACGTCGCGCTCGAACGCGTCGCCTACGCGGAGCTTGGCCTCGCGGCCATGAGCCATCGCGAGAACGCGCCCGCGCCGCTCGTCAAATACGCGCTCACCTATTTGTTCGTGCAGGCCGAGTTCGGCCTGTGCTGCCCGGTGAGCATGACCGACTCGCTCACGCGCACGCTTCGCCGCTTCGGCTCGCCCGAACTCGTTGCGCGCTATTTGCCGATGCTCGCGTCGCAGGACTTCGACACGCTCTACCAGGGCGCGATGTTCATGACCGAGCAGGCAGCCGGCTCGGACGTGGCGCGTATCGCCACCCGCGCCACGCGAGAGCGCGACGCAAATGGCGAGGACGTATGGCGTCTTCACGGCGACAAGTGGTTCTGCTCAAACGCCGACGCCGATCTCGCGATGGTGCTGGCGCGCCCCGACGACGCGCCGCCCGGCATCAAGGGCCTCGCGCTCTTCCTGCTGCCGAAGACGCTACCCGACGGCACGCGCAATACCTACCGCATCGTGCGCCTGAAGGACAAGCTCGGCAGCCGCTCTATGGCGAGCGGCGAGATCGTGCTGGAAGGCGCGCAGGCGTACCTGATCGGCGAGGTGGGGCGCGGCTTTCATCAGATGGCGGACATGATCAACATGTCGCGGCTGTCGAACGGCGTGCGCGCGGCGGGCCTCATGCGCCGCGCCGTGACCGAGGCGCTGCACGTCGCGCGCAACCGCGAGGCGTTCGGCCGCAAGCTCTTCGAAATGCCGCTGATGCAGCGTCAATTGCTCAAGATGATGCTGGCCGCCGAACAGGCGCGCTCGATGTTCATGCGCATCGCCACGCTGCTCACGCGCGCCGATGCCGGCGACGCCCCGGCGGCGAAGTGCGTGCGCATTCTCACGCCGCTCATCAAGTTCCGCGCCTGCCGCGACGCGCGCCGCGTCACCGGCGACGCCATGGAAGTGCGCGGCGGCGTGGGCTATATCGAGGAGTGGAGCGATCCGCGTCTCGTGCGCGACGCGCATCTCGGCTCGATCTGGGAAGGCACGAGCAATATCGTCGCGCTCGATGTCGCGCGTGCGGCGAAGCGCGAAGGGGCGCTCGAAGCGCTGACGCAGCACGTGCATGCGGAGCTTGCGAAAAGCGGCCTGCCTGAAACCAGTGCAGCGCTCCTGCGCGACGTGTTCGACCGCGCGGGCGCGGCGCTCGTCAGCGTGGCCGAATGCGGCCGCGACGAGTCGGTGCGCCAGGCCGCAAGCGCGCTCTATCACGCCACGACGGCGGCCCTCATGGCCTGCGAAGCCGCGCAGATTTCGCACGACGCCCCCGATTACCGGCGCCTCGCATTCGCGCATCTGCTGGTGCGCCACAAGCTCCTGCCGCGCGACCCGCTCGCGCTCGATGAACGCGACGAAAACGCCGCAACGCTGCGCGCGCTCGTGGACGAACGCGCGCTGACGCTCGAGCAAGCCATGCAACTGATTCCGGCACATCGAGGCTCGCGATGAACCCAACAAAGGAATCCGAAGCAACCGCGGTGAACGGCGCTTTGCACGGCCTGCGCGTGATCGATCTGAGCCGCGTGCTGGGCGGTCCGTACTGCACCCAGGCGCTCGCCGACCACGGCGCCGAAGTCATCAAGCTCGAACCGCCCGACGGCGACGAAACGCGCGGCTGGGGCCCACCCTTCGTCGGCGATACGGCGTCGTACTACGTTGGCGTGAACCGCAACAAGCAGGGCATCGCCGTCGATCTCTCGCGCGAAGCGGGTCGCGCGATTCTGTGGCAGCTGCTCGAAGGCGCGGACGTGCTGGTCGAAAACTTCAAGCCTGGCACGCTCGCGCGCTGGGGCATGGACTACGAGCGCGACCTTCACCCACGTTTTCCTCGCCTGATTCACTGCGCGATTTCGGGCTTCGGTCCGGACGGCCCGCTCGGCGGCCTGCCCGGCTACGACGCCGCGATTCAGGCGATGGCGGGCCTGATGAGCGTGAACGGCGAGCACGACGGCCCCGCGCTGCGCATCGGCCTGCCGATCGTGGACATGGTCACGGGTCTGAACGCGCTCGCCGGCGTTCTGCTCGCGCTGGCCGAGCGACAAATGAGCGGCCTCGGGCAGTCGGTGGATATTGCGCTTTACGATTGCGGCGTGTCGCTCCTGCATCCGCATCTGCCGAACTATTTCGGCAGTGGCCGCACGCCGCAGCGCAGCGGCAACGCGCACCCGAACATCGCGCCGTACGACAGCTTCGCGACGCTCAGCGCGCCCATCTTCCTCGCGGTGGGCAACGACCGCCAGTTCGCGAAGCTCTGTGCGCACCTGGGCGTGCCCGATCTCGCCGATGACCCGCGTTTCGCCGATAACCGCAACCGCTGCGCGCATCGGCCGGAACTCAAGGCGGCGCTCGAAGCGCAGCTTGCCGCGTACGACTGCGAGCCGCTCGCGCGCGACCTCATCCGGGCCGGCGTGCCGTGCGGCCCCGTGCAGACCGTCGACGCCGTGGCCGCGCATCCGCACACGCAGCACCGCCGCATGATCGTCGAAATGGATGGCTATCGCGGCACGGGCGCGCCCGTGAAGCTCTCGCGCACGCCGCCGACGTACCGCACGCGCCCGCCCGCGCTCGGCGCCGACACGCGCGCCGTGATGGACGCGCTCGGCATCGACGCCGATACGCAGCAACGGCTTTTCGAAGCCGGCATTGTCAAGGAACCCGAAACGACGCCAGGCGACTAGCGTTCCATCCCACCCCAACGAATACAGACCGGCCGAAGCCGGCTCACCCGATCAAGGAGACATGCATGACCCGCCCCGGCACCACCCCTGCGCGCCAGCCCGCCCGCGCTTCGCTCGCCGCCTTCGTCGGCACCACCATCGAGTGGTACGACTTTTATATCTACGCCACCGCTTCGGCGCTCATCTTCGGCAAGCTATTCTTCCCCTCCCACGAGCCGTTCTACAGCACGCTCGCCTCGTTTGGCACCTTCGCCGTGGGCTTTTTCGCGCGCCCCTTCGGCGGGCTCGTGTTCGGGCATCTGGGCGACCGCATCGGCCGCAAGAAGGCGCTCGTCGCGACGCTGTCGATCATGGGCGTCGGCACCGTGGGCATCGGCTTTCTGCCGACCTACGCGAGCGCCGGCGCGCTCGCCCCGGCGCTCCTCGTGCTGCTGCGCGTGGCGCAGGGCATTGCGATTGGCGGCGAATGGGGCGGCGCGGTGCTCATGGCCGGCGAGCACGCGCCCAGGGAAAAGCGCACGTTTCTCGCCTCGTTTGCGCAACTCGGCAGTCCGGCCGGCCTGATTCTCGCGCTGCTGGCGTTTCGCAGCGTCGCGCATCTCGACAAGGATGCGCTCTTTGCCTGGGGCTGGCGCTTGCCGTTCATCGCGAGCGCCGTGCTGCTCGTGGTGGGCCTGCTGATCCGCTCGGGTGTGGGCGAGTCGCCGGAATTCGAGGCGATCCGGACGCAGCGCCGCACCGCCGCAATGCCGATCGTCGAAGTGCTGCGCGACTCGTGGCGCGCCGTGCTGCTGTGCCTCGGTGCTAATGTGATCGGCGTGGCGGGAGCGTGGTTCGTCAACACCTTCATGCTCAACTACACGACGCAAACGCTCGGACTCGACCGCGGGCTGATTCTCGACTGCCTGTTCGTCGTCGCGTTCATCCAGCTCTTTACGCAGCTGTTTTCCCGCTGGTTTGCCCAGCGCGTGGGCGCCGGGCGCTTCCTCGTGCTGGCCGCCGCGCTCGCCATGATTTCGCCTTATCCGATGTTCGTGCTCGTCTCCACTGGCCGGCCGGTCGCCATCGTGGTTGGCATTGCAATTGCCGTGATGTGCATGTGCAGTTCGTACGCGGTCATGGCGGGTTTCATGACGAACGCGTTCCCGGTGCGCGTGCGCTACTCGGCTATTTCGATCTCCTACCAATGTTGCGCGGCGCTCGCGGGGGGCCTGACGCCGCTCGTCGGCACGCTGCTCGCGCATGACTATCCGGGCCAGTGGTGGCCGCTGGCGCTGTTCTACAGCGCGCTTGCGGCCATTTCGCTCGTGTGTATCGCGGTGCTGCAGCGCAGGCAGTCGTCGGCCACGCAAAGCGATGTGGGGCTCGCGCTGCAGGACTAACGCGCGCCCCTACCCGGCAGCCGCAATGGCCTCGATCAGCCGGTTCAGCGCAGCGCGCCACGCTTCGCTGTTCGGGCCTTCGGTCAGCAGCGCGCCGACCACCTCCCGATGCAGCGCATCGCGTCGCGCGCCCGCGGGCAGAATGTCGCCGAAGCCCGCCAGCGACTGCGCGAGCGGCGCGCTGCCGCCCTCGCTCTCATCGCGCGTCAAGGCGCGCAAGAGGTCTTGCGCCGCGTCGGGCACGGCCGCGATCATGAGCATGCGCTCTTCCCAGATCACGAAGCGTGCGAGCCGCGCCAGCAGGCTTTCCGTTCCGGCGCCGCCTTCGACGTTCGCGGTCGCGGCGAAGGCCGGCGTCGTGTCGAGCCACTCGATCAAGCGTGCGCCCTCCATCGGCCTCGCGATGCCATAGCCTTGCGCGCCGTCCACGCCGAGAATGGCGAGTGCGCGAAGGAGGTCGAGCGTATCGACGCCTTCGGCGAGCACGAACCTGCCCAGCGAATGACCGAGGCGCGTCAGCTGATAGATGACGCGCAGCGTATTGAGCGCGTCGCCGCCGCTCACCCTCACCATCTCGCGGTCGAGCTTGACCCAGTCGAACGGCAATTCCCGCAGGCGCGTGAGGCCGCTATGCCCCGCACCCAGATCGTCCTGCGCGAGGAGCACGCCGAGCTCGCGGAACTTCGCGAGAATCGCGCGCTGCCCCTGGCTCAGCGACAGTGATTCGTTCTCCAGAACTTCCAGTGTGAGCCGCGCAGCCGGGCAACGGTGCGCGGCCAGCGCGGTGCGGGCGGCCTCGAAATAGCGGATGTCGTTGAGCGCCGCCGGCGGCAGATTGATCGAGACATCGAGGTCGCGCCCCTGGGCGAACCAGCGTTCGCGGTCGGCGAGCGCCTGGTCGATGCCGCGTGCGAAGAGCGCGAGCAGATCGTCGGAGGAGAGCGCCGGGAGAAACATGTCCGGCATGAGCAGGCGCTCGCCGTCGCGCAGACGCGCCAGCGCTTCGACCTTGGTCGCCTTGCCCGTTGCGAGGCTGAGCAGCGGCTGATAGTGCATCTCGAGCGCGCCGGTGCGCACTAGCGCCGCCCAATGCTGGCGCACGCTCACCGGTACCGCGGCGCTCAGGCCGTCATGGGCGGAGATGCGCATCGCGGCGCAGCCGAGCAGCGTTTGCAGCAAATCGACGAAGGCCACCTGATGGGGCCCGACGAAGCCGCCCGGAAACGCGCTATACAGACTCAGCACGGCGAGCGGCGGCTGCCCGGGCGCGGCCAGCGGAATCGCCACCGAAGAGCGCACGCCTTGGCGCGCCGCGAGATCGCGCCACGGCGCGACAAGCGGATCGGTCTGATAGTTGACCACGCGCTCCGGCTTGCCGCTGCGCCACGCGCGCCCAATGGACCCCTGCCCTTGCGGATGATCGGCGCGCACGCTAATTTCGTGATCGTGGCCGGCGAGCATGTTGAGCATGCCGCCTTCCGTCCTGCCGCCCGCGCCGGCCTCGAAGTGAAAAATACCCGCTTCGTCGGGACGGCCGATGGTGCAGGCGCTCACTTCGTCGTGCTCCGCCAGCGCGCCGATCACCTGGTCGATGAAATTCGTGTAGCCGGCCGCCTCCCACACGAGACGCGTGATGCGCAACAGCGCCTCCTGCTGCGAGTCCTGAACGGCCTGATACGCCTTGAGTTGCCACGCGAGGTCGGCGGTCAGGCGGCGCGCGTAGAGCGAGAGTTGCTGCGTACTCACTGTGCGGCCGACGTCCGCGTAGATCAGCTCCTGAAGAATGCCGCGGCTGCGCACGAGTTCCTCCTTGTCGAGCCCGACGATGGCATGAATGCGGCCAATGCGCAGCGCCATGTCCTCGTGCTCGCGCGCGCTCAGGCCGACACTCGCGAGAGCAAGGAGATTCTGGGTCTGGCGCGCCTTGAGATGCGCGAGTTCCGCGCCCGAAAGCATTTCGAGGATGCGGCGGGATTTGGGCAAGCGGCCCAGCTCCTCGTAGAAGCGGTTCACCACGTGGGCCGCGTGCTCGTGTAGCGCGCCAATCAGCGTTTTCATTTTTGAGCCTTCGATATCACCGCCCTGGCGTCACGGCCCGGATCTGCAATTCGGGCACGGTCTCGCGCCAGGTTCATGGCCGTGGTGGTCATTAGCGGCCGCTCGAACAGCGATTTCTGGCTCGCACAGATGGAATGATACGTCATGCGCCGCCGGCGTCCGCGCGCGGCGGCATACACAAGGCGGCGCACGCGGGCGCCAGGAGCGCCCAACGTCCGCCTTCAAAGCGGCGTGAGCAGCGCCTCGCCCGCGAAGTGCCGCGCCGCGTTTTCGGCGAAGTGGCGCACCGTGGCGGTGCGCACGTCGGGAGACGCGCCGGCCACGTGCGGCGTGAGCACGATATTGTCTAAACCGATCAGCGCAGCGGGCGGCAGCGGCTCGCCCTCGTAGACGTCGAGCCCCGCCCCACCCAGCGCCCCCGCCTTCAGCGCGAGGGCGAGTGCGGCCGTATCGACCACGCTGCCGCGCGACACGTTGACGAGAAAACCCTGCGGCCCCAGCGCGTCGATCACGGCGCGATCGATCAGATGCTTCGTTTGCGCGCCGCCCGGCGTCGCGATCACGAGAAAGTCACTCCATTGCGCGAGCGCCATCACGCTCTCGAAGTAGCGCGCCTGAGCGCCCTCGCGCGGCTTGCGGTTGTGATAGCCGAGTTCCATGCCGAAGCCCGCCGCGCGCTTCGCAACCTTCTCGCCAATATGACCGTAGCCGACAATGCCGAGCCGCCGCCCCGTTACCGTGGGACGCATGGGCAGCGCGTCGCGCCAGACACCAGTGCGGCACGCGGCGTCGAAGTGCGGCACGGCGCGCACGGCCGCGAGCAGCAGCGCGAGCGCATGGTCGGCCACGCAGTCGGCATTGACACCCGCGCCGTTGCACAGCGCGATGCCACGCTCGCGTGCATGGTCGAGCGCGATATTCTCGTAGCCCGCGCCAAGCGCGGCCGCCAGTTCGAGCGCGGGCATGCGGTCGATCTCGTCGGCGGTGAGACCCGTCGTGCCGTTGGTGAGCACCACGTGCACGTCCTTGCCGCGTTGCGCGACCGCTTTGGCGCGCGCATCGGCATCGGGCGCGTAGATCACGTCGAACTGTTCGCCAAATCCGGCGAGGTCTTCAGCGGGAAGCAGTATCAGGACCAGCAGGCATGGCTTCATCGTCGTGTCACCCTTGCGTCAATGTTTCGATATGCGAATCGAATACCGCACGCCCGCGTGTGGACTTCACACGGCCGTCACATAACGCGGCGGCAACACCTCGACGCGCGGCGCGGCCGCGGCGGCTGCGGCGTCGCGCGCCCGGCGCATCTGGTCGGCCGGGCTCATGCCGAAGAGGCGCTTGAATTCGCGGCTGAACTGCGACGCGCTTTCATAGCCCACGCGCGTGGCCGCCGCGCTCACGGTCAGGCCGTCGTGCGTGATCAGGAGGCGCGCATGATGCAGGCGCGTGGTCTTCACGTACTGCATGGGCGACGTCGAGGTGACGGCCTTGAAGTGCGCATGAAAGACGGCAAGGCTCATGCCGGCTTCGGAAGCGAGCGTTTCGACGTCGAGGTCGCCGCGGTAGTCGGTGTGAATGCGCCGCAGCGCCTTCGCGATACGCCCGAAGTGATGCTGGTGCGTGAGCGCCGCGCGAATCGCGTCGCCCTGCTCGCCCATGAGCACGCGGTAGCAGATTTCGCGCACGATCGAGGGGCCCAGGATGCGCGCCTCGTACGGCTGCGCGAGCGCTTCGAGCAAGCGCAGCACGGCGTTCGAAAGCGTGGCGTCGAGCGGCGTGGCGTAGATGCCCGAAGGCTCGGACACGGCACGGCGCGGGTCGTCGAGCGCCATGAGCAGCTCGGCGACAGTCGTGAGGTCGACGCGGATCGAGATCGCGAGAATCGGCTTCTCGGGGCTCGCCTCGGTCTCGCACTCGAACGGCATCGGCACCGAGAGGACCAGGTATTGCTGGGCGTCGTAGATGAACATCTGGTCGCCGAGAAAGCCGCGCTTGCGTCCCTGGCAGACGATGAAAATGCTCGGTTCGTACATGACCGGCTGGCGCGGATGGCTTTCGCTGCCGCGGTAGAGCCGCACGCCTTCGACCGCCGTGGCGTGCACGCCGTCGCGCTGCGTAATTTGCATGAGCAGGTCGACCGTGCGCGCCTGCGTGGCGGCCGCCGGCGCGATGGCCGCCGCGGCGAGGGTTTTGACGTAGCCCATATCGGTTGTGCCCCAAAAGATGAAGTCAGGCAGAGAAACAGGCTTGCCAATCTATCACTGAACCTGTGGATGTGCTGAGCACCAGGAGAATCAGGCAAGTCTTCGATAGCTTCAGGTATTCCCTGGGTGGGTGCCGATCCTTACGATGGGAACCCTGCCGCAACACCCATGCACTAGAGGAGAGCTAACACATGTACCCAACCTACGGATACGCCGCCCGCGACGCCGCCTCGCCGCTCGCCCCGTTCGAATTCCAGCGCCGCGACCTGCGGGAACTCGACGTCCGTATCGACGTGCTGTTCTGCGGCGTGTGCCACTCCGACCTGCACCAGGCGCGCGACGAATGGCGCAACACGATTTACCCGGTCGTGCCGGGCCACGAGATCGTCGGCCGCGTGGCCGAAGTCGGCAAGGGCGTCACGAAGTACAAGGTGGGCGATCTCGTCGGCGTGGGCTGTCTCGTCGACTCGTGCCGCACCTGCCCGAGCTGCGCCGAAGGCCTCGAACAGTACTGCGAGAACGGCTGGGTCGGCACCTATAACGGCGCCGACCGTGTGAGCGGCGACATCACCTACGGCGGCTACTCCACGCAACTGGTGGTGGATGAAGCGTTCGTGCTGCGCGTGCCCGAGAACCTCGATGCCGCCGCGGCCGCGCCGCTCCTGTGCGCGGGCATCACCACCTATTCGCCGCTGCGCACGTGGGGCGCCGGCCCCGGCAAGAAGGTCGGCATCGTGGGTCTCGGCGGACTCGGCCATATGGGCGTGAAGCTCGCCCATGCCATGGGCGCACATGTGGTGCTGTTCACGACGTCGCCCTCGAAGATCGAAGACGGCAAGCGCCTGGGCGCGGACGAAGTGGTGATCTCGAAGGACCCGGAGCAGATGCAGGCGCACGCCAACAGCTTCGACCTGATCGTGAACACCGTGGCCGCGCAGCACGACCTCAACCCGTTCATCGAGCTGCTGCGCCGTGACGGCACGATGACGCTGGTGGGCGCGCCCGAGCACGATCACCCCTCGCCGCAAGTGTTCAACCTGATCATGAAGCGCCGCCGTCTGGCGGGCTCGCTGATCGGCGGCATTGCAGAAACCCAGGAAATGCTGGACTTCTGCGGCAAGCATGGCATTACGTCGGATATCGAAATGATCAAGATGCAGGACATCAACAACGCCTATGAGCGCATGCTCAAGAGCGATGTGAAGTACCGCTTCGTGATCGACCTCGATTCGCTGCGCAAGTAACGCGCACGCAGCGCAGGCAAAAGACCCGCGCATCCCGACGTAACACTCTGCCCCGCCGGGCCATCCGTTCCGGATGGCCCGCCAGCCCTTTCCCTTCGAGGCCTTCTTTTTTGGCCTCCCGTAGTCGAGCCGGCGTCACATGCGCCGCCATCCAATCGTCATGGCTGTTTAACCGCTGAGCGTCGCTTTCCGCGAGACGCCGGCACCGCGAAGCGCTTTCATCGCTACGCGGCTCACCCTTTTTTGCACCAGCGCGGATTTCGTTCAAGCCTCAAGCCCATTGCAGGAGCTCGCCCGTGATCGACCGCATCCAGGCGATGCGCACGTTCGTGCGCATCGTTGACACCAATAGTTTCACCAAAGCCGCGCAGTCACTCGATATGCCGCGCGCCAGCGCTACTACGCTGATGCAAAACCTCGAATCGCTGCTCGGCACGCAATTGCTCGTGCGCACGACGCGGCGCCTTTCGCTCACGCCCGAAGGCGCCGCGTACTATGAGCGCGCCTCGCAGATCCTCGCCGACATCGACGATGCCGAAGCGAGCGTGCGCCAGTCGCCCGGCGCGATCGGCGGGCGCTTGCGCGTGGAGATGCCGGGCCTCATCGCCAACGCGATCGTGCTGCCTGCGCTCGACGAGTTCCACGCGCGCTATCCGCAGATCGACCTCGTGATCGGCGTGAGCCTGCGCAACGTCGATCTCGTCGGCGAAGGCGTGGATTGCAGCATCCAGCTCGGCGAGCTGCCCGATTCGGGACTCGCGGCGCGGCGCCTCGGCGTGCTGGAGCACGTGACCTGCGCGAGCCCCGCGTACCTCGAGCGGCATGGCGCGCCGCAAACGCTCGACGATCTCGCGCAGCATCCGGTCGTCAACTTCCTCTCGCCGCTCACGGGCCGCCCGTTCGAGTTCGACTTCGAGGTGGAGGGCAGTCCGACCAAGGTGAAGGTGGACGGGTTCGTGCATGTCTCCGACGAGTTCGCCTACCTCACGTGCGGTTTGCAGGGCTATGGCCTGATCCAGCCGCCGCTGCTCGCTGCGCAGCCATACCTGGACAGCGGTGCGTTGGTCGAGGTGCTGCCGCAGTGGAAGCCGCTGCCCACGCCGGTATCGGTGGCGTTCGTGAAGTCGCGACAGTTGTCGCCGCGTGTGCGCGTGTTCGTCGACTGGCTTGCGGAGCTGTTCGAGGACGCGGGCGCGGTTAATCGCGATCTCTCGCGGGTGCGGCAGTTGTTGGAGGGGCTGCAGCTGGCGCCTGTCTGAGCGTTTGCGGTTTTTTGCTTTGGCCTTTTGCTTTGGCCTTTAGCTTTGGCCTTTACTTGTGTTCGCGTCGGTATGCAGGCGTTGCCCCTGTGCGGGGCGGCACCTACTTTCTTTGCAGCCGCAAAGAAAAGTAGGCAAAAGAAAGCGGCTCAAACCGCCAGTGCCTGCCACCGTTCACATCTCGTCGTACATGGTGAATGGCTCCGGAGCGTCTGTCACCTCGCACCACCAAAGTGAGTGACAAGGCAGTCATTCATCCCGCTGCTCGCTACGCGCGCTGCGGTTGGGGCTGCATGGGACACCAGGGGCGCTGTCAGCCTCGGCGAGGATGCACGCGCACCAATGGTTTCAGGTTATGCCCTTCGGCGCGCGGAGCGCCGCCGGAAGGATGACTGCCTTGTCACCGACTTTGAAGGTACGGAGTGACAGACGCTCCGGA
>NZ_JAMBPQ010000042.1 GCF_024206495.1 Paraburkholderia sp. CNPSo 3272
TGCGGATCGGGGGGCCCCCCCTAGGCGGGCCCCCCGATCCGCATGCGCCTTGCCCTGACCGCGTAGCCGGCAGGGCGCATCCGAATCCGGTATCTCCACAAAACTCGACTCCCGACGCCGAAGATGCGCGCCATTCTCCCAGCAGAAGTGCTGTTTGACGGCGAAGCGCCGCCCGCCATCCTGCCCGCATGCGACCACTACGCGGGCAGTGAGAAGCTGATGCTCAAATCGCTCGCGCTGCAACAGCAGTTGGGCCCGGTATTCGACATCACGCTCGATTGCGAAGACGGCGCGCAGGTCGGCCGCGAGGCCGAACACGCCGAAGTCGTGGCGTCGTTCATCGGCGGCGAACACGACCGCTTCGGCCGCGTCGGCGTGCGCATCCACGATTTCCATCACCCGCACTGGCGCGACGACGTGCGCATGATCCTGCGCGGCGCGAAACGCGCGCCGGCCTTCATCACCCTGCCGAAGATCCGCGCCGTGGGCGACGCCGCCGAAATGACGGCGTTCATCGAGGCCACACGCGTCGAGATGGGCATCGACAAGCCCATTCCCGTTCAATTGCTCGTCGAAACGCATGGCGCACTCGCGCGCGTATTCGACCTCGCCGCGCTGCGCGGCGTCGAGTCGCTGAGCTTCGGGCTGATGGACTTCGTCTCAGCGCACGACGGCGCGATTCCCGACACGGCCATGCGCTCGCCGGGCCAGTTCGACCACCCGCTCGTGCGCCGCGCGAAGCTCGAAATCGCGGCCGCGTGCCACGCGTTCGGCCGCGTGCCCTCGCACAACGTCAGTACGGAAGTGCGCGACATGGACGTGGTGGCGAACGACGCGCGCCGCGCTCGCAACGAGTTCGGCTACACGCGCATGTGGAGCATTCACCCGGCGCAGATTCCCGCGATCGTGGCCGCTTTCGCGCCGCGCGACGAAGAAATCGCGCTGGCCGCCGAAATCCTGCTGGCCGCCCAACACGCCCAATGGGGTCCGACACGTCACGGCGACACGCTGCACGACCGCGCGAGCTATCGCTATTACTGGTCGGTGCTGCGCCGCGCGCGCGCCACGGGACGCGCCGTGCCGGCCGAAGCCGCGCGGCTCTTCGGGGTTGGCGAGCGGACGCAGGAGTCGGCCTGATGCGCGCCGCGAACGGCCCCCGAAAACGTTTTCAACGTACTGCGCCAAGGCAATGGGGCGGATCTAGCGCCGCATAGTACAGCGCGGGCAGTCACGGACAGTTACAGGCAGTTACTTGCGAACCAGGCCGCAAACAACACCGGGCCTGAGAAATTGAAGTTCATGGCGATAAATAGGTGAAAATAGCGTCCGCTGCGCGCTTTCGGGGCGCGCGCAGTGCAAACGGCGGTTGCCTGTTCAACCGCGCACTGATCAACCGCTTTTAGATAGATAAAGGTTTGACACTCATGAAGAAACTGCTGATCGCCGCTGTCATCGGCACGCTGTCCTCGACGCTGATGCTGGCCGCCACCGACGCCGCCGCACAAGGCACGTCGACCACGACCGCCAAGAAGCCGGCTCCGAAGCATCGCATCATCAAGCGCAAGGCCAACCCGGCCAAGGAAGCGAAGGTCGATCCGGTCCCGGAAGGCTCGGAGCACTGGTCCTGCGCGGAAGGCGCACAGTTCGACCTGAAGGGCGACATGGCGCGTGACCAGATCGTCACCGTGCACTGGGCGAACAAGAACTACAACCTGCCGCGTCAGGTGACGACCACGGGCGCCGACCGCTTCCACGACGCCGCTACCGGCCTCGACCTCGTCGTGATCCCGACGAAGGCCATGCTGTTCTCGGACAAGGACAGCTCGCGTCTGGCCGACGAGTGCAAGACTGTTGCAATGCAGCAGGGCGCAATGGCGCCGACCCAGGCTCAAGCGCTGAATCCGGCTAACCGCGCTCCGGCAGCCGCCAGCGGCGCCGCGGGCCAGTAAGGACCCTAGGATCGCCTCGATGTCCGCCCTGATCTCCAACGTCAGGCCGCAGCCGGACCAGGTACTGGTCGATATCGTCGACTATGTGCTCGGTTTCCGGGTAGACAGCGCGCTCGCGCTGACGACGGCCCGGCATTGCCTGATCGACACCCTCGGCTGCGGACTCGAGGCGCTATCCTACCCCGCCTGCACCAAGTTGCTGGGACCGATCGTGCCGGGCACGATCGTCCCGCACGGTGCGAAGGTGCCGGGCACGCCATTCCAGCTCGATCCGGTTCAGGCCGCATTCAATATCGGCGCGATGATCCGCTGGCTCGACTTCAACGACACATGGCTCGCCGCCGAATGGGGCCATCCGTCGGACAACCTGGGCGGCATCCTCGCGACCGCCGACTGGCTCTCGCGCACCGCCGTCGCCCATGGCAAAGCGCCGCTCACCATGAAGCATGTGCTCGAAGGCATGGTGAAGGCACACGAGATCCAGGGCTGCATTGCGCTGGAAAACTCGTTCAACCAGGTCGGTCTCGACCATGTGCTGCTCGTCAAGCTCGCCTCGACTGCCGTGGTCGGACAAATGCTCGGGCTGACCCGCGACGAGCTGATCAACGCCGTTTCGCTCGCGATGGTCGACGGCCAGTCGCTGCGCACCTACCGCCACGCGCCCAATACGGGCTCGCGCAAGTCGTGGGCCGCGGGCGACGCCACCTCGCGCGCCGTGCGCCTCGCGCTCATGGCGAAAACGGGCGAGATGGGCTATCCCTCGGCGCTCACGGCAAAAACGTGGGGCTTCTACGACGTCTCGTTCAAGGGACAGCCGTTCAGGTTTCAGCGCCCCTACGGCACGTATGTGATGGAGAACGTGCTGTTCAAGATTTCGTTCCCCGCTGAATTCCACGCGCAGACCGCCGCCGAAGCCGCGATGACGCTGCACGGCGTGCTCGCGCAGCGCGGCAGGACGACCGGGGACATCAAGCGCATCACCATCCGCACGCATGAAGCGGCCATCCGCATCATCGACAAGAGCGGCCCGCTTGCCAATCCCGCCGACCGCGACCACTGTATCCAGTATATGGTTGCCGTGCCGCTGATCTTCGGGCGCCTCACCGCCTCCGACTACGAAGACGAAGTCGCGAGCGACCCGCGCATCGACGCGCTGCGCGCGAAGACGGTATGCGTGGAAGACCCGCAATTTACGAAGGATTATCACGATCCGGACAAGCGCTCGATCGCGAATGCGCTCACCATAGAGCTCATCGACGGCACGACGCTCGACGAGGTCGTAGTGGAGTACCCGATCGGCCACAAGCGGCGCCGCGAAGAAGGCATCCCGCTTCTGATCGAAAAGTTTCGAATCAACCTCGCGCGCCGCTTCTCCGCGAAGCAGCAGCAGGCGATTCTCGATGTCTCGCTCGACGAGGCGCGGCTATGCGCCCTGCCCGTCAACGAGTACGTCGACATGTATGTGATCTGAGCAATCAGGCAGGTATCAGTGACAGCAGCAAACGAGCAGTAAGCGTTATTTCCGCGATTAAACGAAGGAAAACACTATGGCCCACAATCTCCACAAAACGCTAAAAGAATTCGACAGCGGTTCCGGCAAAGGCAAGTTCTACTCGCTGCCGCAACTCGGCAAGCAGCTTGGCGTGAAGATCAATCGTCTGCCGGTCTCGATTCGTCTGGTGCTCGAGTCTGTGCTGCGTAACTACGACGGCAAGAAGATCGCGGAAGAGCACATCGAGCAACTCGCGAACTGGAAGCCTAACGCCACGCGCGTCGACGAAATCCCGTTCGTGGTCGCCCGCGTTGTGCTGCAGGACTTCACGGGCGTGCCGCTGCTCGCCGACATCGCCGCCATGCGCGGCGTGGCCAAGCAGGTCGGAAAGGACCCGAAGGTCATCGAGCCGCTCGTGCCGGTGGATCTCGTCGTCGACCACTCGGTCCAGATCGACTACTTCCGCCAGAAGGACGCGCTCGACCTGAACATGAAACTGGAATTCCAGCGCAACAACGAGCGCTACCAGTTCATGAAGTGGGGCATGCAGGCCTTCGACACGTTCAAGGTCGTGCCGCCGGGCATCGGCATCGTCCATCAGGTGAACCTCGAATACCTCGCACGCGGCGTGCACAAGAAGACCGAAGGCGCCGATACCGTCTACTACCCGGACACGCTCGTCGGCACCGACAGCCACACCACGATGATCAACGGCATCGGCGTGGTGGGCTGGGGCGTGGGCGGCATCGAAGCGGAAGCCGGCATGCTCGGCCAGCCGGTGTACTTCCTCACGCCTGACGTGGTTGGCGTCGAGCTCAAGGGCAAGCTGCGCGAAGGCTGCACGGCCACCGACCTCGTGCTCACCATCACCGAAATGCTGCGCAAGGAGAAGGTCGTCGGCAAGTTCGTCGAGTTCTTCGGCGAAGGCACGGCGTCGATCGGCGTGCCCGACCGCGCGACCATCGGCAACATGGCGCCGGAATACGGCGCGACGATGGGCTTCTTCCCCGTCGACGAAAAGACGATCGACTACTTCAAGGGCACGGGCCGCACGGAAGCCGAAATCGAGGCGTTCGCGAACTACTTCAAGGCGCAGGAACTCTTCGGCGTGCCGAAGGCCGGCGACATTGACTACACGAAGACGCTCGTCCTCGACCTCGGCACGGTCGCGCCGTCGCTGGCCGGTCCGAAGCGCCCGCAAGACCGCATCGAAATCGGCAACGTGAAGTCGACCTTCACGGACCTGTTCTCAAAGCCGGTCGCAGAAAACGGCTTCAACAAGAAGGCCGCCGACCTCTCCGCCGAATACGCGGCGGGCGACAAGGTCAAGCTGCACAACGGCGACGTGCTGATCGCCGCGATCACGTCGTGCACGAACACGTCGAACCCGAGCGTGCTGCTGGCCGCCGGTCTGCTCGCGAAGAAGGCCGTGGAAGCGGGCCTGACGGTCGCGCCGCACATCAAGACGTCGCTCGCGCCGGGATCGCGCATCGTCACGGAATACCTGACGAAGACGGGCCTGCTGCCGTACCTCTCGAAGCTCGGCTTCGAACTCGCGGCCTACGGCTGCACGACCTGTATCGGCAACGCCGGCGACCTGACACCCGAACTGAACGAATCGATCGTCAAGAACGACGTCGTCGCGGCCGCGGTGCTCTCGGGCAACCGCAACTTCGAAGCGCGTATCCACCCGAACATCCGCGCGAACTTCCTGGCCTCGCCGCCGCTGGTCGTCGCTTACGCGATCGCGGGCAACATCACGCGCGACCTGATGACGGAACCGGTGGGCAAGGGCAAGGGCGGCCGCGACATCTACCTCGGCGACATCTGGCCGACGAGCGACGAAGTCAACGCGCTGCTCAAGTTCGCGCTCGATCCGGACGCGTTCCAGAAGAACTACAGCCAGCTCACGACGAAGGGCGACCTGTGGAGCAAGATCGAAGGCGAAGAAGGTCAGGTCTACGACTGGCCGAAGTCGACCTACATCGCCGAGCCGCCGTTCTTCGGCAGCGATTTTTCGATGACGCCGTCCTCGGGCGTGCCCGAAATCAAGGGCGCGCGCGCACTGGGCATCTTCGGTGACTCGGTCACGACCGACCACATCAGCCCGGCTGGCTCGATCAAGGAAGACTCGCCCGCAGGCAAGTGGCTGAAGGAAAACGGCGTGCAGAAGGCCGACTTCAACAGCTACGGCTCGCGCCGCGGCAACCACGACGTGATGATGCGCGGCACCTTCGCGAACGTGCGGATCAAGAACCTGATGATCCCGGCGAAGGCCGACGGCACGCGCGTGGAAGGCGGTCTGACGATCCATCAGCCGAGCGGCGAACAACTCTCGATCTACGACGCGGCGATGAAGTACATCGACGCCGGCACGCCGACCATGGTGTTCGCAGGCGAAGAGTACGGCACGGGTTCGTCGCGTGACTGGGCAGCCAAGGGCACGCAGCTGCTGGGCGTGAAGGCCGTGGTCGCACGCAGCTTCGAGCGTATCCATCGCTCGAACCTCGTTGGCATGGGCGTTCTGCCGCTGCAGTTCAAGGGTTCGGACAGCGTTCAGTCGCTCGGCCTGAGCGGCGAAGAAACGTTCGATATCGAAGGCCTGACGGAGGACTTCAAGCCGCAACAGGACCTGACGCTCGTGATCCACCACAAGGACGGCAAGGATCAGCGTGTGCAGGTGCTGCTGCGCATCGACACGCCGATCGAAGTCGACTACTACAAGCACGGCGGTATTCTGCCGTTCGTGCTGCGCTCGCTGCTCGCGGCGTAAGTACGCAGTTTTTTGCAGGTGCCGCGCCCGGCAACGGGTGCGGTCACACTTGGAGCCCGACGCAAGTCGGGCTTTTTTTTCGACTGGGCTCGGGGTCGAGCTATTCGATCAGCTTGTTCAACGTTGCAAACTCGATCAGCGCCGCAAGCGACGACACGCCGAGCTTGTCCAGCACGCGGGTCTTATAGGTGCTGACGGTCTTATCGGAAAGCCCGAGCCGAGCCGCGATACCCTTGTTGCTCAAACCGCGCGCGAGATACTGCAGCACTTCGACTTCGCGAGGCGACAGCCCGTTGAGCGCCACGTCGCGGCCACCGCCGCAACTGCCCGCCGGGAAGCAGTCGTAGCCGAGCAAGACCGCCTTGACCACACCGCACAGTTCCTCCACACCGCGATTCTTGTTGACATAGCCGTTCGCGCCCGCGACGCGCGTGTGATTGGCCATGACCAGCTCGGGCTTCGCAGAGAGCACGAGAATGCGCGCGCCGGGCTGCGTCGCGCGAATGCCGCGGATAACGGAAAGGCCGTCGAGCTTCGGCAACTCGAGATCGAGAATCACCAGATCGGGATGCAATTCCTGCGCGAGGCGCAGGCCCGCTTCGCCGTCGCTGCACTCGCCCACCAGTTCGTACTCCGTATTGAGCACGTTGGCGAGCATCTTCAGCACAATCGGATGATCGTCGATGACGACGACGCGTTTCATTTTTTGTTCCATGGTGGCGTATTTGTTTGTCCCTTCAGCGTGAATCTCACAGCCTGAACGACCTGCCGGCAATTTTGTATAGGAAAGTTCTGAAAGAACCGGCAAGAAGCTGTCGCAGGGTTAACCCGTCGCGCGTGCCGTTTGAATTTAACTAACGCGTGAATTAGAGTAGAACGATGATCACGCGCACCCGCACCGCTGCCGCGGCGCCCCGCCCGCGCGGCCGGCGCCGCGCCGCCGCCGACCTCGACATGCGAGAGCGGCTGCTCGCCAGCGCCACGCAACTGTTCGGCGAGCAGGGCATCGCGGCCACCACCATGGCGCAGATCGCCGAGGCCGCTGGCGTGACGTCCGCCATGGTTCACTACTACTTCACGAATCGCGAAAAGCTGCTCGACGCCGTGGTCGAGGAGCGCATTGCGCGCTCGATCGCCTTCGTGTGGGAGAGTGTG
This sequence comes from Paraburkholderia sp. CNPSo 3272, assembly GCF_024206495.1. Taxonomy (GTDB): domain Bacteria; phylum Pseudomonadota; class Gammaproteobacteria; order Burkholderiales; family Burkholderiaceae; genus Paraburkholderia. The sequence continues at coordinate 7,370 of NZ_JAMBPQ010000042.1, forward strand.
GACAGCGCCCGGGGGGACCTCGCGCAAGACCCTCGCGCGCTCGTGGAGGAACTGGTCGCGCGGCTCTTCGACGTCACCGCGCGGATGCCCTGGCTGCCGCCGCTCTGGCTGCGCGAAATCGTCAACGAAGGTGGCCTGCTGCGCGAGCGCATGCTCAAGCGTCTGCCCACCGAGCAGTTGCAGCGCTTCGCCGCGCGCGTCGGCGAGGCGCAGCGCGACGGCAGCGTCAACGCCGAACTGGAAGCGCCGCTGCTATTCATCTCGATTCTCGCGCTCGTCATGCTGCCGCTCGCCACGTCGAAGCTCTGGCAAAGTGTGCGCGGCTTTCCGAAGATCGAGCGCGAGGCGCTGCATCGGCATGTGAGTGCGCTGTTGAGCGCGGCCTTGCGGCCCGCGCCGCAGCACACGCGCGCGCGCCGCGCGACGGACCCGACGGCGAGCCGCAAGGAGGACGCGTCATGAAGCGCCCCATTGCCGTCATATGCGCAGCGGCGCTCGTGCTCGCCGCATGTTCCCGGCATGGGCCGGCTGGCTGGCAAGGCTATGCCGAAGGCGAGTACGTCTATCTCGCGTCGTCGCAGTCGGGCACGCTCACGCACCTCGACGTGCAACGCGGGCAAACCGTGACGGCCAATGCGGCCGCCTTCGCACTCGACTCCGTCGAGGAAGCGGCCGCGCGCGACGAGGCGCAGCATCGCCTGACGGCCGCACAGCAACAGCTCGCCGACCTCCAGACCGGCAAGCGTCCGCCCGAAGTGCGCGTGACCGAGGCGCAGCTCGCGCAGGCCGAGGCGAACGCGCGCAAGGCCGCGCTCCAGCTCACGCGCGACGAAACGCAGCTTCGCGCAGGCGGCATTGCGCAGGCGCAGCTCGACGACTCGCGCGCGCAGGCCGCCTCCACGGCCGCCCAGGTGCGCGAGCTGCAAGGTCAGGTGCGCGTGGCGAATCTGCCGGGACGTAGTGCGCAAATCGCCGCGCAGGCCGCCGACGTCGAGGCCGCGCGCGCCTCGCTCGCGCAGGCGCAATGGCGGCTCGACCAGAAGCGCGTGAGCGTGCCGAGCGGCGGCCTCGTCTACGACACGCTGTTTCGCGTGGGCGAGTGGGTGCAGGCGGGCAACCCCGTCGTGCAGATGTTGCCGCCGCAGAACGTGAAGGTGCGCTTCTTCGTGCCGGAAACGATCGTCGGGTCGCTCGCGCCGGGCCGCAAGGTCAACGTGCGCTGCGACGGCTGCGCCGCCCTGGTACCGGCCACCATCACGTGGATTTCGAACGCCGCCGAATATACGCCGCCCGTCATCTACAGCAACGAGAACCGCGCGAAGCTCGTTTTCCTGATCGAGGCGCGCCCTTCCGCAGAAGATGCCGTGAAGCTGCATCCGGGCCAGCCGGTCGAGGTGACGCTCCAATGAGCACACCTGATCGATCCGCCGGCGGCTACGCCATCGACGTGCGCAATCTCAACAAACACTTCGGCAGCAAGCATGTCGTGAACGACGTGACGCTGCGTGTGGCGCGCGGCGAGATCTTCGGCTTTCTCGGCCCGAACGGCAGCGGCAAAACCACCTCGATCCGGCTCATGTGCGGGCTGCTCACGCCCGACTCGGGTTCTGGCACCTGCCTTGGCTACGACATCCTGCGCGAGAGCGCGCAGATCAAGCGGCACGTGGGCTACATGACGCAGCGTTTCTCGTACTGGGAAGACCTGACTATCCGCGAGAACCTCGACTTCGTTGCGCGCATCTACGAGATGCCGAACCGCCGCGAAGCCGTCGACCGCGCGCTCGAATCGCTCGGGCTCGCAAGCCGCGCGAGCCAGCTCACGGGTGCGCTTTCGGGCGGGTGGAAGCAGCGGCTCGCGCTCGCGGCCTGCATGCTGCACGAGCCCGAATTGCTGCTGCTCGACGAACCGACGGCGGGCGTCGATCCCACCGCGCGCCGCGACTTCTGGGAAGAGTTGCACCGGCTCGCCGCGCGGGGCATTTCGGTGCTCGTGAGCACGCACTACATGGACGAAGCCGAACGCTGCCACAAGCTCGCCTATATCGCCTACGGCAAGCTGCTCACGCAAGGCACCGCCGCGGAGGTGATCGCAGAACAGAACCTCGAAACGTGGGCGATTCATGGCGAGCGGCTCAGCGCACTCGCCGCGCAGCTGCGCGAAGCGCCGGGCATCGACCAGACCGTGGTGTTCGGCTCCGCGCTGCATGCGAGCGGACGCGATCACGCAGCGCTCGCCCAAGCGGTCGAACGCGCCGTGCAAGGCCAGCCGCTGCGCGCGGAACGCATTGACACTGGTCTCGAAGATGTCTTCATCTACCTGATGAGCCATGCTCAGGACAATTACGGAGTCACGTCGTGAGCGCGTCGTTCCCGTTTTCCGTGGCGCGCTGGTGGAGCATCGTGCTCAAGGAGTTCCTGCAGCTCAAGCGCGATCGCATCACGTTCGCGATGATCGTGGGCCTGCCGATCATTCAGCTCACGCTGTTCGGCTATGCAATCAACACCGACCCCAAGCACCTGCCCACGGCCATCGTCGTGCGCGAAGACAGCGTGTTCGCGCGCAACTTCGTCGCGGGCATGCGTAATTCCGCCTATTTCGACGTAATCGAAACGCTGCCCGACGAAGCCTCGGCACGTCGCGCGCTCGCGCGCGGCACGGTGCAGTTCGTGCTCAGCATTCCTGTCGATTTCTCGCGGCGGCTGCTGCGCGGCGAACGCCCCTCGCTGCTCGTCGAAGCCGACGCGAGCGACCCCACTGCCATCACCACCGCGCTCGCGGCGCTGCCAGGGCTTGTCGGGCCCGTGGCCGCGAAGGACCTCACCGGCCCGCTCGCGCATCTGAACGGCACGCCCGCCGCGTTCGACGTGCAGGTGCACCGGCTTTACAACCCCGAGGGCATCACGCAATACAACGTCGTGCCCGGCCTCATGGGCGTAATCCTCACCATGACGATGGTGATGATGACGGGGCTCGCCATCACACGCGAGCGCGAGCGCGGCACGATGGAGAACCTGCTCGCCACACCCGTGCTGCCCATCGAGGTGATGACGGGCAAGATCATTCCGTACGTGGCGATCGGGCTGATCCAGGCGACCATCATCGTGCTTGCGGCGCGCTACGTCTTTCACGTGCCGTTCGCGGGCGGTCTCGTCACGCTCTACCTTTCGGCGCTGCTATTCATCGCCGCGAATCTCACGGTGGGCATTACGCTATCGTCGCTCGCGCAGAACCAGTTGCAGGCCATGCAGCTGACGATGTTCTATTTCCTGCCAAGCCTGCTGCTCTCCGGTTTCATGTTCCCGTTCGGCGGCATGCCGCGCTGGGCGCAATGGCTCGGCAATCTACTGCCGCTCACGTACTTCAACCGGCTCGTGCGCGGCATCCTGCTCAAGGGCAACGGCTGGACCGACCTGTGGCCCGCGGTCTGGCCTCTCGCCGTCTTCACTGTCGCGGTCATGGCGATCGCAGTGCGCTTCTACCGGCGCACGCTCGACTAGCGCGAGGCACACGACCATGACGCGCGACGCCGCCTTTTCCTTCCTGCTTATGCTCATGCTCGCGGGCTGCACCGTGGGTCCCGATTTCCACCCGCCCGCCGCGCCCGATGCCACGGGCTGGACGCGCGAGCCCGTGCCGGCGACTACCGCCAGCGCCACAGGCCCCGGCGGCGGCGCGCAGACCTTCACGGCCGCGGAACACGCCCCAAACGATTGGTGGACGCAATTTGGCAGCGCGCAGTTGAACGAACTCGTCGATCAGGCCTTGCGCGCGAGTCCCACGCTCGACTCGGCCCGCGCCAAGCTCGTGGAGGCGCGCGAAAACTACAACGCGCAGGCAGGCGCGACGAACTTCCCCGCCTTCGATCTGAAGCTCTCCGGTACCCGCCAGAAAGTCGATCTCGCCGCTTTTGGCATTACGCAAGTGCCGAACCCGCCGCCGTTCACGCTTTACAACGCTTCGGTCAGCGTCTCGTACGTATTCGACCTGTTCGGCGCGAACCGTCGCGCGCTGGAGTCCACGCTCGCACAGGTCGATTATCAGGCGTACGAAATGGAGGCCGCCCGACTTTCGGTAGCCGCCAACGTAGTGTCCACCGCCATCCGCCGCGCGTCGCTGCAACGCCAGATCGACCTCGCCACGCAACTCGCGCAGACTCAGGCGCGCCAGCTTGCGATCATGCAAGCGCGCCTGGCTGCCGGCGGCGTCGCGCAGATCGACGTGCACAGCCAGCGCACCCTGCTCGCGCAAACGCGCGCCTCGCTGCCGCCGCTCGAAACGCAGCGCGACGCTGCGGAGCATCAGCTCGCGACCCTGCTCGGCGTCGCGCCTGCGCAGTTTGCCGCGCCGCTCGACGCCCTTTCTCTCGATACCCTGCATCTGCCCGATACGGTTGCGCTCACTGTGCCTTCCACGCTGGCGCGCGAGCGTCCCGACATACGCGCCGCCGAGGCGCTGCTGCACCAGGCCGGCGCGAACGTGGGCGTGGCGACGGCGAATCTCTATCCGCAGATCTCGCTCTCGGCGAGTATCGGGTCGGAGCGCACGCGTATCGAGGACGTCATCAGCGGGCTGAACATCTGGAACGTCGGACTCGGCCTCACACAGCCGCTGTTCCATGGCGGCGAATTGCGCGCGAAGAAACGTGCGTCACAAGCCGCCTATGAAGCCGCTTTCGCCGACTATCGTCAGACGGTCCTGCAAGCGTTGCAGCAGGTCGCCGACTCGCTCCAGGCGCTCCAGAACGATGCGACCGAACTGCAGGCGCGCGACGACGCCGCTCGTGAGGCGCAGGCCAACGCGGCGATCGCACAAACGCGCTACAACGCAGGCGGCGTGAGCGAGTTTTCGTTGATCGATGCGCAACGCCAGGCACTCCAGACAACGCTCGATCGCTCGCGCGTTCGTGCGGATCGGCTAACCGACACCGCGGCACTCTATCAAGCCCTCGGTGGCGCCCCGCTCCCCGGCACCGCGCCGCCAGGGCAAGGCAACGACACATCGGCGCCTGCCGCGACCGTCCGGTAACCTGGCCGCCCCACGCGGCAACCATCAACCCGCGGCGGCAACCATTCGTTTCCTTTCGCTTGCGCCGCGCCTGCGCGACAATGACCCTCCCCCTGCTCCATCCGCAAACGAGAGACACGTATGAACCAGGCATCGCTGTCCCCCGCAAGACTGTCCCCCAACGATCTCGTCACGGCCGACGCGCTCGAGCTTTCGGAATGGATACGCCTGCGCAAGGTGTCCTGCCGCGAAGTGATGACGGCGTTTCTCGACCATATCGAACGCGTGAATACGCCGGCGAACGCCATCGTCTCGCTACGCGAGCGCGCCACATTGCTCGCTGAAGCAGGCGAACGCGACGCCGAGCTCGCGCGGGGCGAGTACCTGGGCTGGATGCACGGCATGCCGCAAGCGCCGAAGGATCTCACGGCCACGGCCGGCATCCCGTACACGCAAGGCTCGCCGTTGTTCCGCAACGAAGTGCCCGCGGCAGACTCCCTGATGGCCGCGCGCATGCGCGCACAGGGTGCGATTTTCATCGGCAAGACGAACACGCCGGAATTCGGCCTGGGCTCTAACACCTACAACACGGTCTTCGGCACCACGCGCAACGCCTACGACCCCACGCGCAGCGCGGGCGGCAGCAGCGGAGGCACGGCCGTGGCGCTGGCGCTGCGCATGCTGCCCGTGGCGGACGGCAGCGACATGATGGGGTCGCTGCGCAATCCCGCCGGCTGGAACAACGTGTTCGGCTTTCGTCCCTCGCAGGGCCGCGTGCCCTCCGTGCCGGCGCACGAACTGTTCTTCCACCAGCTCGGCTACGCGGGACCGATGGCCCGCACCGTACCCGACCTCGCGATGCTGCTTGCCACCCAGGCGGGCTACGACGCGCGCGCGCCGCTCTCCATTGCAGAAGATCCCGCGCAGTTCGCGGGCCCGCTCGAGCGCGACTTTGGTTGTGCGCGCATCGGTTGGTTAGGCGATTACGACGGCTATCTGCCGATGGAAGACGGCGTGCTCGCACTCTGCGAAACGGCGCTCAAGGACTTCGAGTCAATAGGCTGCAAGGTCGAAGCCGCGCGCCCCGACTTCGCCATGGAGCGCGTGTGGCAAACGTGGCTCACGCTGCGCCATTTCTCGTGCGCGGGCACGTTGAGCGCGCTCTATCGCGACCCGGAAAAGCGCGCGCTGCTCAAGCCGGAAGCGCAATGGGAAGTGGAAGGCGGCCTGAAGCTCTCGGGCGAAGACGTGTGGAACGCCTCGGTCACGCGCAGCCAGTGGTACAACGCGCTGCTAGCGCTGTTCGAGCGTTACGACTATCTCGTGCTGCCCAGCGCCCAACTCTTCCCGTTCGACGCTAGCGAGCATTGGCCGAAGTCGATCGGGGGCCGCACGATGGATACCTACCACCGCTGGATGGAAGTCGTGATCGGCGGCAGCCTCGCGGGGCTGCCTGTCATCAGCGTGCCTGCGGGCTTCAATGCGCAAGGCCTGCCGATGGGTCTGCAGGTGATCGGCAGGCCGCAGGCGGACCTCTCGGTGCTGCAGCTCGCCCACGCGTACGATCAGGCCACGCCGTGGGTCAAGCGGCGTGTGCCGAAGCTGCTTCAGGAGGCGTAACGCGCAGCGCCACGGCGCTGCCTTTTTTTATCGACATCTCACGCGCTCACGCCTTCACCGCGCGCGCCGCATTCCTGCCGCGCAGCCATTCGAGCGCGAGCAGCAGACATGTGGAGAACACGATCAGGATCGTGGCGAGCGCCGCGATCGTCGGGCTGATGTTCTCGCGGATGCCCGTGAACATCTGGCGCGGCAAGGTGGTCTGGTCGGCGCCAGCGAGGAAGAGCGTCACGACGACTTCGTCGAACGACGTGGCGAACGCGAACAGCGCGCCCGAAATCACGCCCGGCGCGATGACGGGCAGCGTGATGCGGAAGAACGTCGTGACCGGATTCGCCCCGAGCGAAAGACTCGCGCGCACGAGATTGTGATTGAAGCCCTGCAGCGTGGCCGCGACCGTCGTCACGACGAACGGCACGCCCAACGCCGCATGCGCGAGGATCAGGCCAAGATACGTATTGGCCAGTCCGAGCGGCGCGAAGAACAGATACATGCCCACGCCCACCACGACCACGGGCACGATCATCGGCGAGATGAGTACGGCCATGAGCAGTGCCTTGCCGCGGAAATCGGCCTTCGTGATGCCGATGGCCGCGAGTGTGCCGAGCACGGTTGCCACGAACGTCGCGGCCGGGCCCACGATGAAGCTGTTCTTCGCGGCCATGCGCCATTCGTCCGACATCACGAGGTTTTCATACCAGCGTAGCGACCACCCCGGAATCGGATACACAAGGAACGTGCTCGACGAAAACGACAGCGGCACGATCGCGAGCACGGGCAGGATCAGGTACAGCAGCGTGAGCACGACGAGCGCGCGCAGCGCGAAGTACCACACGCGTTCGACGGCCGACGTATGCGGCGCAAAAAGCGGTTTGGCGAATTTCATGGTTGCGCCTTCCTCAGCCGAGGCTCAGTTGCGTGCGCGTAAAGCGCCCGTAGACGAAATAGAGCACCGTGGTCGCCGCGAGCAGCAGCGCGCCGAGCGCGCAGGCCATGCCCCAGTTGATCGACACGTTGGTGAAGTACGCCACGTAGTAGCTGACCATCTGGTCGCCCGGGCCGCCGAGCAGGGCCGGCGTGATGTAGTAGCCGATCGAGAGAATGAACACGAGCAGCACGCCCGCGCCCACGCCGGGGTACGTCTGCGGCACGTACACGCGCCAGAAGGCCGCGAACGGATGGCTGCCGAGCGACACGGCCGCGCGCTGGTAAGTCGGCGGAATCGACTTCATCACGCTGTACAGCGGCAGCACCATGAACGGCAGCAGGATGTGCGTCATCGAGATGTAGACGCCCACGCGGTTGAACAGCAGCGTCAAGGGCTGCGAAATGAGGCCCGTGCCCAGCAGCGCCTTGTTGACGAGACCCTCGCCCTGGAGAATCACGATCCACGCGGCCACGCGCACGAGAATCGACGTCCAGAACGGAATCAGCACGAGGATCATCACGAGATTCGCGCGGCGCTCGGAGAGCGTGGAGATCCAGTAGGCGAGCGGATAGCCGAGCAGCAGCGCGAACACCGTCACGAACACGCTGATGACGAAGGTGCGCGCGAACACGTCGAGATAGATCTGCTGCTCGGGATCGGCGGCCACGATGTTGCCGAATGCATCCTGGCGGTGGTCCAGCGACGCGAGCAGGTAGAACGGCGAATAGCGCGAGCTGTTCTTCGCGATCGCTTGCCAGTAGGTAACGTCGCCCCAGCGGTCGTCGAGTTCGACGATCCTGGCGCGCGTTTGCGCGGGGGTCAGCTTGAACGGTTTGCCGTCGTCGTCGGCGAGCGGCATGGCGCGCGCCGTTTTCGCGATCAGCGAGCGGAAGCCCGCGATTTCCACGTTCAGGCGGCGCGCCAGCGCGCCCATCGCATCGCCGTCCTGCACGACGATCAGGTCTTGCGCGAGCGCGGCGTACGCAGCGTCGGGCGGCGCGCTCTTGCGGTCCCAGTCGCGCAGCGCCGTGATGGTATGCGGCAGCGCCGTCGCGACTTCGGGGTTCTGCACCGCGCGCGTGAGCAGCGCGGCGATCGGCACCACGAAGATCAGCAGCAGAAAGATCGCGAGCGGTGCAATCAGCATGAGCGCCATCGTGCGCTTCTTCGCTTGCGCTACGCGCAGCTCCCGCTTCAGGCGCGCGCTCTCTTCGCGTGCCGCACCAGCAACGTTGGTCACGGTCGTCATTGTGGTCACATCCGGTCTCCAGCCATGCAGCCAAACCGCTCCAGCGCTTGCGCGCCGGAGCGTCTACCTCATCCTTACTTCGCGGCCCACGAGGCGAAGCGCTGCTCCAGCTCGTCGCCGTGGTCAGTCCAGAACGTGAGGTTCTGCTGCACCGCGTTCTTGCCGTTGTCCGGCGAGTTCGGCAGGTTGCCGAGCGTCTTCGCGTCGAGCGCCTTGATCGCGTTCGCATTCACCGGGCCGTACGCGATGTGCTGCGCATATGCCTGCTGCGGCTTCGGCGAGAGCGTATAGGCGATGTACTGCTCGGCCAGCGCCTTGTTCGGCGCGCCCTTCGGGATCGCCCAGTAGTCGAGGTCGTAGATGCTGCCGTTCCAGACCACCTTGAGGTTCTTGCCTTCGCGCTGCGCGGCGTCGATACGGCCGTTGTACGCCGTCGACATCACCACGTCGCCCGCGACCAGGAACTGCGGCGGCTGCGCGCCTGCCTCCCACCACTGGATGTTCGGCTTGAGTTCATCGAGCTTCTTGAACGCGCGGTCCTGGCCGGCCTTCGTCGAGAGCACCTTGTAGACGTCCTGCGGCGGCACGCCGTCGGCCATCAGCGCGAATTCCAGGTTGTACTGAGCGCCCTTGCGCATCCCGCGCTTGCCAGGGAATTTCTTCACGTCCCAGAAGTCGGCCCAGCTCGTGGGCGCGGTCTTGAGCTTGTCGGCGTTATAGGCGAGTGCCGTGGACCACACGAAGAAGCCTGCGCCGCAGGGCTGCTGCGCGGCCTTCATGAAGTCGCCCTTGTTGCCGAGCCTGGCCCAGTCGAGCTTCTCGTAGAGACCTTCGTCGCAGCCGCGCGCGATGTCACCGGTTTCGACTTCCACCACGTCCCAGTCCACGTGCTTCGCGTCGACCATGGCCTTCACCTTGGCCTGCTCGCCGTTGTACTCGACGGCGGTGATCTTGTTGCCCGTCTGCGACTGGAACGGCTCGTTGAACGCCGCCTTCTGCGCATTGCCATTGGCGCCGCCAAAGTTCACGACGGTCAGCTCCGCGGCATTCGCCACGCCGAACGAGAGTGCGAGCGCGGCCGCGACCGCTGCAACGCGCATGTTGCCGATCTGCTTCATGGTTGAGTCCCTTCTCCTTGGTGGTTTGTCTTGCCGGGCCCTTCGATGCGAGAAACGTGGCCCGATCGTCGAGACGCCTGCTTCGCGAGGCGACGGCGCGCGAGATTGCGCGCCGCGCCCGCACGCCTCAAGCGAACACGCGCAGATGCTCCGGCGCGAATTCGAGTGCGACCGGTTGACCGGGCGCGAAGCCGTCGAGCGCCTCGGTGCCGAGCGGCACCTTCACGAAGCACTCGTCCTGCTGGTGCAGGCCACAGCGCATGCGCACGTGGTCGCCGAAATAGATGAGGCCGCGCGCTTCGCCCGCCAGCGCGTTCGCGCCGTTGCCCCGCGAGCCGTTCGCGAGCTTCATGCGCTCGGGGCGAATGCAGGCGATGGCTGAAGCACCCGCCTGCGCACCCGCCACATTGCGGCCCTTCAGGCGCGTGCCGTCGGCGAGCTGCATTTCGCAGTACTCGCCATCGACGGCGGCAATGGTGCCGCGCAGCCGGTTGCTGTCGCCGATGAAGTTCGCCACGAACTCGTTGCCCGGCGACTCGTAGAGCCGGTCCACGCTGTCGAGCTGCTGCACGATGCCCTTGTCGAACACGGCCACGCGGTCCGACATCGTGAGCGCCTCACCCTGATCGTGCGTGACATAGACGAACGTGACGCCGAGCTTTTCGTGCAGCGACTTCAGTTCGTACTGCATATGTTCGCGCAACTGCTTGTCGAGCGCGCCGAGCGGTTCGTCCATGAGCACGAGCTTGGGCTGGAACACGAGCGCGCGGGCAAGCGCGATGCGCTGCTGCTGGCCGCCCGAGAGCTGCGCGGGATAGCGCTTCGCGAAGCCTTCCATGCGCACCATCTTGAGCGCGTCGTTCACGCGCTGCGCGCGCTCGGCGGCGGGCACCTTGCGCACGCCCAGCGGATAAGCCACGTTCTGCTCGACCGTGAGATGCGGAAAGAGCGCGTAGTTCTGAAACACCATGCCGATGTCGCGCTTGTGCGGCGGCACGTTGTTGAGCAGCTTGCCTTCGAGGCGGATCTCGCCGCCGGTGGGAAACTCGAAGCCGGCGAGCATCATCAGGCAGGTGGTCTTGCCCGAGCCGGACGGCCCGAGCAGCGTCAGAAATTCCCCTTGGTAGATATCAAGGTCAAGTTGTTTGACGACCAGCGTTTCGCCGTCGTAGGTCTTGCGCACGCCGCGAAAGCTGACGATCACATCCGAGGTCTTCATTCGCCCTGTCTCCTTTGCTTGCTCTTTTCCCGGCCGGCCCTTCTGACGCGATTAAATAAATGCGTCACAGACATTAACCGAACCTGACGTGCGAATTACTATAGATGGTCCCGGCTCTATTCAATGGAGCCATTTCATTATTATCGATGGAACCACTTGGCCATGGTCATCCTGTCCGAATGGCTCGCGGCGCAACTCGACAAGGAAAGCGCCGAGCCCGCCTACCGTCAGCTGCTGCAGCTCATGCAGCAGGCCATCCTGGCGGGCCGGCTCGCGCCGGGCACCAAGCTGCCCAGCTCGCGCACGCTCGCGGGCGACCTCGGCGTGGCACGCAATACCGTGCTGCATGTCTACGACCAGCTGAGCGCCGAGGGCTACGTGATCTCGACCACGGGCAGCGGCACCTATGTCGCCGACACGCGCCCCGACTCGGTCGCCGTGAGCACACCGACGCCAGCGGCCGCCCCCGCCGACGAGGACGACGACGCGAACGGCGCCTCCCCGCGCGGCGACATGTCGATGCGCGGCCAACGGCTCATCGACGAGGCGGGCGTGTCCGCCAGGCAGTGGGGCGCCTTCATGCCGGGCGTGCCCGACGTGGCCGAGTTTCCGGCGCGCACGTGGAGCCGCCTGCAGGCCAGGCTGTGGAAATCGGCCAATCATGGTTTGCTTACCTACGCTCCCGGCGGCGGCTACCGTCCGCTGCGGCGGGCGCTTTCGGACTACCTGCGCGTGGCGCGCTCGGTGCGCTGCACGCCGGACCAGATCATCATCACGACCGGCATTCATCAGTCCATCGATCTCGCCGTGCGCCTGCTCGCCGACGTCGGCGACCGCGCCTGGGTGGAAGAGCCCTGCTACTGGGGCGCGCGCAGTGTGCTGCAGTCCTCGGGATTGAAGCTCGCGCCCATTCCCGTCGACGACGAAGGGCTCAATCCGCGTGAGCAGGACCTGCGCGACCCGCCGCGCATCGCGCTCGTCACGCCTTCGCATCAATATCCGCTCGGCATGGTAATGAGCCTCGCGCGCCGCCGCACGCTGCTCGAATACGCGCGCCAGCACAAGGTGTGGATCATCGAGGACGACTACGACAGCGAGTTCCGCTACGGCAGCCGGCCGCTCGCCTCGCTGCAGGGTCTCGACGAGTCGGACCGCGTGATCTACGTGGGCAGCCTCGGCAAGCTGCTGTTTCCGGGCCTGCGCATCGGCTACATGGTCGTGCCCGAGCGGCTCGCAGCCACGTTCCGCACGGGCGTGGCGGAGCTGTATCGCGAAGGCCAGCTCATGCAGCAGGCTGTGCTTGCCGAATTCATCATGGATGGCTATCTCACTTCGCACGTGCGCCGCATGCGCACGCTCTATGGCGAGCGGCGCCAGCTGCTGATCGACGCGGTCACGCGCCACTTCGGCGATGCGCTGCCCGTTATGGGCGACGAAGCGGGCCTGCACTTCGTGCTCGGCCTGCCCGACCACACCGACGATCGCGCCGTCGCTGCGGCCGCCTACGACGCGGGCGTGATCGTGCGGCCGCTCGCGGCCTACTACAGCGTGAGCCAGGACCGCAAAGGACTGCTAACGGGTTACGCGTGCGTGCCGCACGAGGAAATCGCCCCGGCCTTTGCGACGCTCGCGCAGGTCATCGAGGAACACGCGTTCGCGAGCCCGAAAAAGCTGCGGCGCGCCGGTTAGACCGGAACGCGCCGCTGCCTCGAATCACAAAACCACCGCTTATTTCAGCCCGAAATCCACCCGCGTCGTCGCGCCCTTGTCGTCGATGCCCTTGGCGTCCAGCTTCGGCGCCACGATGAACACGCGGCTCGGATCGACCTTGCCTTCGAAGTACTGCTGCACCGCCTGCGCACGGTCCTGAGCGAGGTTGCGCAAGGTGGCGTCGTCAACGGGTGCGTGGTCGGCCAGCGCCTGCTTCATGTCGTCCACGGGCAGCGTCTTCGTGAGGCCGATCATGTTGTGCGGCTTCTTGAAGTCCGCATCCTTATAGGCCTTGGTGAGGTATTTCTCGTACTCCTTGTCGTCCACCTTGACCTGCGAGGTATCGACGCTCTCGCCGTTGCCCACCGTGTCCTTCACCTTCTGAAGCCGCACGAGGCGATCCACGTAATGTTCGCGCAGCGCGGGTGTGTCCACGGCCGGATCGACGCGGCCGATCAGATCGATCTTGATCGAAGGCTTGTCGTCGAGCGCCTTCACGATCGTGTCGAGCTTCTTCTGGTCGGCGTCGGTCAGCGTTGCCGTGCCGGCCGCGAATTCGACGTAGCCCAGGTCTTCGCCGCCGCCCCCGAATGCGTGGGCGAGCAGCGTGAACGGCGCGGTCACCGCCTTCGCGACGAGGTTGAGCACCGCCTTCCAGATCAGGCCGCCGAGGCTGAACTCGGGGTTCGAGAGCGATCCCGACACCGGAATGTTCACGTCGATCTCGCCCTTGCGGTTCTTGAGCAGCGAGATCGCGAGCCGCACCGGCAGCCTGGTGGCCGTGTCGTTGTCGATGTGATCGCCGAACGTGAGCTGGTCGATGAAGAGATGGTTGTTCGCCGTGAGCTCGTCGTTCGCGAGCTGGTAGTGCAGATCGACGTTGAGCTTGCCCTTCGTGATCGGGTAGCCCGCGTACTTCGCCGAATACGGCGTGAGGTTCGTGAGCTCGATATCGTGCGCACTCGCCGTGAGGTCGAGCGACGGTTTGTCGATGAGCGGATTCACCGTGCCCTTGATCGAGAGCGGACCGTTCGCCGCGAGCTTCGCGGAGACATCCACGGGCGCAGGCGTGGTCGACTGCGTGCCGAACGCGCCCACCGTGCCGTGGATCTGCACGAGATCGGCGGAGTAGTTCGGCTTGATGAAGTTGTCGGTGTAGTTCACGCGGCCGTCCTGCAGCACGAGCTCGCCGAAGTGTAGGCGCACGGGGTTCTTCGGCGGCTGCGCGGCCACGACCGTTGCTGGCGCGGAAGCCGCCGCCGGTGCGGAAGCCGTCTGCACGGGCGCGCTCGCCGCCTGCGGCGTGAGCGGCACCGGCTCCCGCTCGCCTGGCTTGCCGCTCTTGTCCTGCGTGAGCGACTGCGCGGCGCCCGTTTGATGCGCGACTACGTCCTTGAGATTGAGCTTGCCTTGCGCGTCGAGCAGCACGCGGCCATAGAAGCCTGCGAAGGTCACGCGGCTCGCGTCCACGTCGGTGCCGCGCGCGTCGTCGTAGTTCGCCTTCAGGTTGGTAAGCGCGAGCGAGCGCCAGCCCGCGAACGGGCCGGACGTGGCCTTGTCGAGCATGCGCACGTCCACGAGCGCCGCATCGCCGCGATAGTTCGCCTTGAGCGCCTTGCCCTGCTCCACAGAAAGCTGCCCGTTCATGTTGAGCAGCGCGCTCGCGATCACCGCGTTGAGCTGATTACCGAAGTAAGGCTCGAACGCGGCGGCGTCGAGCCGGTTCGCGTCGATCTTCAGCTGCGCCGTGAGCGGCGTCGGGTTGATCTTGCCGCTCAGCGCGAGCGTGCCCTTGCGGTTCACAGTCGCCTTCAGGTCGATCGGCAGAGGGTGCCTCAGGTCCTCGGTGATCTGCTGGATTTTCAGGTCGAACGGCGTGATGGCGAGCTTCACCGGGCGCGGCGTCGAACTGTCCGTGAAGTTGATCGTGCCGTTGTTCAGCGTCAAAGCGTCGATCGTGTAGCGCCAGGCGGGCCCTTCCTGCACCGACTTCTGCGCCGCGCGAATCGCCGTGCGCTCTGGCACCGCCTGTTGCGTGGAGGCGAGTTGCGCCAGGTCGACCTTGCCGTCCTTCTGGCGCTCGGCGTTCACCACGAGGCCGGTCACGTCAACCGAAGCGATCTGCGCCTTGCGCGCGTTGAGGTCGACGCCGCGCACCTGCACCGTGCCCCGGTCGAGCGCGATGGCAGGCGCCTTCGCCCCGCGCGCCGCGAGCTTGAGCGATTCGAGGCCGAGCGTGCTCTGGCCGACCTGCACGACGGCAGGCTGCTGCGCCCAGTCGGCCTTGAGCGTGGATGTGAGATTGAGCCTGCCGTCCAGAATCTGCGCGCTGCTCAGGTTGTCGATATACGGTTGCGCCTGCGGCAGACTCACACGCTCGAGCGCGATGTTGGCGTCCGCATTCTTGCCCGCGAGGCTCACCTTGCCCGATGCCTTGATCGTGCCGCCGTCGTTCGCGTTCGTCGCAAACGTGAACGGCGCGCCCGCTTTGGCGGTCGTCGAGAAGTTGGTAAGCGTCGCGGAAAGCTGCGTGAGTTCGATGTTCACCGGCCGCGCGGGCAGATCGTCTGCGATGTGCACGGTGCCGTTCGTGAGCGCGAACTGGCGGATCGAGACATCGAGCGGCGCGGGCTTCGCTTCCTCGGGCGCCGCTTGCGCGCTCTGGGCACCAGAGGCGCCCGAGGCCGGCGCGGCGCTCGCGGCCTTGCCGGCGGCCTCGTTCACAGCCGGCGAATTTTGCGCGGCCGGCGCGCCCATCAGCTTCTCGACGCTCAGCACGCCTTGCTTGTCGCGCGCGACCCACGCGGTGGGCGCGTCGAGACGGATCTCATCGAAGCGATAAACGTTGCTGAACGGTTCGAGCGAGGCCGCCGCCACGTGCATGCTGCGCGCGCCGAAGAACGGCGCGTTGGCGTTGTCGGTCGAGTCGAAGTCGTTCAGGTCGGTCGTGCCCGTCACGCGCAGCGTGGGCTTCTCGCCCGACATCACGAAATCGAGCCTGAGGTTGGTCGAGAGCTTGCCGCTCTTCACGGTGACGGGCAGCTTCGTCGGCGCATAGCTGAGGAGCTTCGGCACGTCGAGGTCGGTCAGGCGCAGCTCCACTTCCGACTCGCGCGTCGCGGAAAACGGCTTGGTCCTGCCGTCGATGGCGAGCGTGCTCGCCCCGTCGATGCGTGCGCGCAGCATCGGCTGAACGAAGATGTCGGTCTTGGAAGGCAGCGTGGCGATGAACGGAATACCGAGCGACCAGCGGTCGATCACATGCTTTTCGTTGAGCAGGCGATCGTCGAAGGTGATCTGGCCGTTCTCGATGCGGATGTTTGAAACCGAAAATTGCGTGGGCTTGCTGCCGGGTTTCGAGGGCGTCGAGAACTTCTCGATGAGGTCCGAGAAGTTGAAGTGCTGCGCGTCGAGCCGCACGATGGTGACGCGCGGCGAGTCGAGCCGCAGTTCGTCGACGATGGGCGCCGCGCGAAAGATCGACGACCAGGACGCCTGCACGACGGCGCGCGAGACATCGAAGAAGTCGCCGTTGCCGCCGCGCTCGCCGATATGCACGCGGTCCGCTTCGAGACGAAGCGTGTACGGATTGAGCGCGACGCGGCCGATCGTGACGGGCCGCTCGAGCTGCTTGCTCAACTGCTGCTCGGCAACGTGGCGAATGATCGGCGGCGCGGCGAAGAAGCCGACCAGACCGAACACAATCAGAAAGATGATTAGGCCCGTGAGGATGCGCCGGGTGCGGGGCGCACGCGCGACAGCGCGCACCGATTGCAAGGAGGAGTTGAGCGACGCTTTGTTGAGGCTTGCCATGCTTGCTTGCGGATGAGGCGGCAACAGGCCCGCCGCGGGATGTGGGTCTGATGTCGAAATCCGGGGATGCCGACAGCCGGAAGTATAGGTCCGATAGAAGATCGGACGGCGGGAAAACGCCGCCCGCTGCGCAGGTATTGCGCAACAAGAAGTAACAGCGCAAAGGCGATGGCCGGCGATTGCGTGATGTGCGCCGCGCGTGTTGCGCGATGCATGACAATGCGGGCGGAGAAGCCGGGCGTGGCGCGCTTGAGCGAGCTTATGCGGCGCGAAAAAAACGTTGGCGGGACAGCGCCCCGCCAACGCTTCGTTCAGCCCGGTTCAGCGATTACTGCCTCTCGACGGCGGGCGGCTGCCAGCTGCCGTCGGTCGCTTGCGGCTTCGCCGCGTAGAGGCGCATCACGAGGCGGAAGTCGCCATGCGGCGCCGGCACCCAGTTCGCGCCGCCGCGCGGCCGCTCGGCGCTCACGTGGACGTCGAGCGAGCCGTCGCGGTTGCGCCGTGCGCCGCTGCGGTCGCCGAACGCCACGCGCACGGGCGCGTCCGCATCGAGCGCGCCATCGGTCGTATAGGCCGTGATCGACCAGAATCCGCGCACCGGCGGCAACTGCTTCGCCGTGAAGTGGATCGTGTAGCGGTTCGCGCCGTTGAGCGCATGACCGTCGCTGTCCTGGCTCACACGGGCGCGCACTTCGTCGCGGGTCGTCGGCAGACCCGGCGACGTGTACGCCGCGTAAGCGCGCAGCGAGTAGTCGGGGCCGTAGTTGCCCGCGTCGTCGCCTACCCAGAGCCAGCCGTTGCCCGCCAGCAGGTTGGACGGCGGCGTCGCGGCGCGCGTGCGGCCATCGGCGAGACCCGCCTTGACGACTGCGGCGTCCTTCGCGCCCGAGGGCAACTGCGCCGGGTCGCCCGGGTGCACGCCGATGTCGCCGAGAATCTTGAGCGCGTGCGCATCGTCCGCCGTGGGCGGGTTGTCTTCCAGCGCCTGGGCGAGCCGGTCGAAGAAACCGTGCGCGTCGAGCGCCGCGACCTGCGCGGACGGCGTGCCCGGGGCCGCCGGATCGCCGCTCTGCGTAGCACCGGTCGGCTCGTTGCCGCGGCCGCCGCGAGCGCCGGCCTTGCCGCGCGCGCCGCGCTCGTCCCACTCGGAAAGCGCCGTGACCTGCAGGCCGTGCTGCAGCCGCCGCACAGCGGCGAGGTCGCCGCCGCCGCGCGTCTGGATGCGCGCGAGGAACCACACGTAGCGCGTCGACACGTCGACGCGCTTCACGCGCGCTGGCAGCGTGCCCTTCCAGCCGGCCGGCACAAATGCAATCGTTTGCGCTTTCAGACCGCTGACACGTTCGCCGGTCTGCGCGGCGCCCGTCGACCAGACGACGTTCGTCCACATGTCGAGCGCGCGCGCGTCCATGTAGCGGCCGTGCGTGTCGGGCAGCGTGACGAGCACCGGCTCGCTCGAAACGTCGAGCCAGCCGCTGGAAGTCAGCGTGTCGAGGTTGGGTTCGAGCGGGCTCGAGGCCCCGACGGGCGGCAGCGACTGCGCGTGGCGCAGCGTGTTCGGCGCGGCCTGGCCGGGCCCGCTGCCGGTGGCCGCTTCGCGCGCAACGTCCATCAGCACGAGCGGATAGCCAAACACATAGGAGTCGGAGACTTCGTCCTTCATCCAGCCGTTGCTCTTCGGCGCAACGTCGCCCGGCGCCGAGGCGCATCCGGCGATCAGGGCAAGGCAGGCAAGCGCAGAGCAGCTACGGTACGTAGAAAATGCTCGATGTATTGTTGTCATTTGTTGGTTGTATTCGGTGCGGGCGGTCCATGAAGTGACGTCGACCGGCTGGCCACTCCGCGCGCGGGCCCCCCCAGGGCCGTAGTCTGCGCGCGGCAAGGCGCCAATGCCGCCGGTTGGTATCGTATCGCTCGCGCATGGGCCTGAAAAGACTGCGGCGTGGAATATTGCCTTACAGGCGGAGAGCTTGCTCCGAGCACGTCCCTCTGAAACGAAAGTGGCGTAGTGTCACGCCCCTTGACCTTCCCATGATGGGAACGTAGATACTGCGTAACATCGATGATAGCCAGTGCTCGCACCCCATCATGAATGAACCCCTCGTTGCAGAACGCACCGATACCGCCGTGGCCGAACTCGAAGTCCACGGCATGACTTGCGCCTCGTGCGCCATGCGCGTCGAGAAAGCGCTTGCCAAGGTGCCGGGCGTCACGCGCGCCTCGGTCAACCTCGCCACCGAAAAGGCCACCGTCGAGGCCAGCGGCGGCGTCGCGCCCGCCGCGCTCGTCGCCGCTGTCGAAAAGGCCGGCTACGAAGCCGTGCCCGTCGCCACGGAAGCCGCCACATTCGCCATCGGCGGGATGACTTGCGCGTCGTGCGCGAACCGCGTCGAGAAGGCACTCGGGCGCGTACCCGGCGTGGCTGGCGTGAGCGTGAACCTCGCCACTGAGCAGGCCACCGTCAACACGCGCTCGCCGCTCACGGGCGAATTGCAGGACCTGCTCGTCGCCGCCGTCAAGAAGGCCGGCTACGAAGCCACGCCGCTCGCCGCTGACGAAGACACGTCTGCCCCGGCGAAAAGCGCCGCCGCCAGCGACGAGGCGCGCCGCGAATGGCGCGCCGTGCTGATTTCGGCCGTGCTCAGCGCCCCGCTCATGCTGCCGATGTTCGGCCACTGGCTCGGCTTAGGCTGGATGCTGCCCGCAGCGGCACAGCTGGCGCTCGCGAGTGCCGTGCAGTTCGTGTTCGGCGCACGCTTCTACCGCGCCGCGTGGAAGGCCGTGCGCGCCGGCGCGGGCAACATGGATCTGCTGGTCGCGCTCGGCACTTCGGCCGCGTATGGCGTGAGTGTCTATGCGATGCTCGCGCACCCCGGCGACATGGCCCATCTGTATTTCGAGGCCTCGGCGGTGGTCATCACGCTCGTGCGCTTCGGCAAGTGGCTCGAAGCGCGCGCGAAGCGCCAGACCACCGACGCGATCCGCGCTCTCAACGCGCTGCGGCCCGATCGCGCGCGCATCCGCTTCGATGGCGCAAATGGCGTCATCGCAGAGGAGCGCGAAGTCCCGCTCGCCCAGGTGCGCGTGGGCACCGTGGTGGTCGTGCGCCCCGGGGAGCGCCTGCCCGTGGACGGCGTCGTGCTCGAAGGCCGCAGCCACATCGATGAATCGCTCATCACGGGCGAAAGCCTGCCGGTGCCGAAAGCGCCTGACGATCCCGTCACGGCCGGCTCCATCAACGGCGAAGGCGCGATCGCCGTGCGCACCACGGCCATCGGCGCGGAAACCACGCTTGCGCGGATCATTCGCCTCGTGGAAAGCGCGCAGGCCGAAAAGGCGCCGATCCAGCGTCTCGTCGACCGGGTGAGCGCTGTGTTCGTCCCCGCGATTCTCGTTATCGCGGCCATCACGCTGGGCGGCTGGCTGTTCGCGGGCGCGAGCGCCGAAACGGCGATCCTCAATGCCGTAGCCGTGCTCGTGATCGCCTGCCCGTGCGCGCTCGGCCTCGCGACGCCCGCCGCGATCATGGCCGGGACCGGCGTGGCCGCGCGCCACGGCGTGCTCATCAAGGACGCCGAAGCATTGGAGACCGCCCATAACGTGAGCGTGGTCGCCTTCGACAAGACCGGCACGCTCACGCTCGGCCAGCCCTCGCTCACCGCGTTCGAAGCGGCCGAGGGCCTCGAGCGCGGCGAGGCGCTCGCGCTCGCCGCCGCCGTGCAGCGGCAAAGCGAACACCCGCTCGCGAAAGCCGTGGTGCTGGCGTACGAAGCACAGACAAAAGCGCAAGCAAATGCCCAGGCGCCGGGCGCCTTGGCTGTCGCCGCCCATGCGCGCGCGGTGCCCGGGCGCGGCGTGGAGGCCGAAGTGAACGGCCGGCGCCTCGCCATCGGCAGCGGCCGCTGGCTCGACGAACTGACGCTCGCCGTACCGCCCACGCTCTCGGCCCGCGCGCGTTCGCTCGAAGAGGCCGGCAATACGGTGTCGTGGCTATTCGAGCCGCACGGCGGGGTGCTCGCCCTCCTCGCTTTCGGCGACACCGTGAAGCCCACGGCGCGCGAAGCCATTGCGAACCTCGAGGCGATGGGCATCCGCAGCGTGCTAGTGACCGGCGACAACGCGGGCAGCGCGGCGGCCGTGGCCGCGCAGCTCGGCATCGGCGAAGTCCATGCGCAGGTGCTGCCCGACGACAAGGCGCGCACGATCCGCGACCTCAAGATCAGGAGCGGCGGCATCGTCGCGATGGCCGGCGACGGCATCAACGACGCTCCGGCGCTAGCCGCCGCCGACATCGGCATCGCCATGGCGACGGGCACCGACGTCGCCATGCACGCGGCAGGCATCACGCTCATGCGCGGCGACCCCGCGCTCGTTGCCGCCGCAATCGATATTTCGCGGCGCACGTGGCGCAAGATCCAGCAGAACCTGTTCTGGGCGTTCTTCTACAACCTGATCGGGATTCCGCTCGCCGCCTTCGGCCTGCTCAACCCCATGCTCGCGGGCGCGGCCATGGCGTTTTCCAGCGTGAGCGTCGTGACCAACGCGCTCCTGCTCAGAACGTGGCGGGGCCGCCGCTAACGCAGAAATTCAAGACGCGACGTATCGTACGGAATATAACGAAAGGGCGCTTCGTGCGCCCTTTCCCATCTGTCGACGTTATTTGCGAATCCGAAATATCCCACTATCTGCGCGCCGAGTTGGCATACGCGGTCGGTAATCTTTACGCGACTGTAAGCTTTTTTCAGTCCTGCCCCTAAAGGATCGCTCGCGCGCGCCGTAATGCGTCATGCCAGCGCCTCGAAGGCGCCGGTTCCTTCCTTACCAGCTCTATTCGGAACCGAATCCATGCTTTCACGCTTATCAAGCCGCGCAAGCGTCGGCGTGCGCCTCGCCCTGCTATCGTGCGTGCTCGTCGCAGCCATATTTGCCGCCTTCACGTGGGCGATCACGCATTCGGCGGCGACGCAGGTCGGCCACCAGGTGCGCTCGCGCATTGCCGAAAAGGATCAGGCGGTCGCCTCGTCGATCTCGCTCATCAACGGCGCGCTCGAAACCGAAGTCGACCGCGCCATGCAGCTCTTCGAGAGCTTCCTGCCCGGCGCCTTCACGCTCGATCCCACGCAAACGGTCGACATTGGCGGCAAGGCCACGCCGGTCTTCAAGTCCGGCGACCACGTGCTGAACCTGGACTTCACGATCCCCGACCAGTTTCTCGCGCGCAGCGGCGAAATAGCCACCATTTTCGCGCGCAGCGGCGACGACTTCGTGCGCGTGACCACGTCGCTCAAGAAGCAGGACGGCTCGCGCGCGATCGGCACGCTCCTCGACCGCAAGGGCCCGGCGTATGGCCCGGTGATGGCCAACCGCACCTTTACCGGCCTCGCCCAGTTGTTCGGCAAGCAGTACATCACGCAGTACAAGCCGATTCTCGATGCGAGCGGCCACGTGATCGGTGCGCTGTTCGTCGGCGTGGACGTGGGCGCGCAGATCGATGCGCTCAAGAGCGAGATCGCCAAGCTCAAGATCGGCGAGAGCGGCTACTACTTCGTGATGGACGCTTCGAACGGCCCGACGCGCGGTACCTTCCTCGTCCACCCGAGCGCCGTCGGCAAACACTACGACGACGCCGACGCGCCCTGGTCGCGCATGCTCGAGGCGCGCGAAGGCACGCTCGACTACACCTCCGCCGACTCGACGCGCGGAGAAGGCGACGCGCGCGCGAAGTTCGTCTCGTTCGTGAGCGTGCCGCAGTGGCAATGGCTCGTGGGCGGCGTCGCCGTGCGCGACGAGATCATGGCCGAGGTGAACGCGACGCGCGACCGTTTCGCGGCCATCGGCCTCGTGCTGGTCGCGCTGTTCGCGGCGCTGTCGATCTACGCCGCGCGTCGCCTCGTTAGCCGGCCGCTCGACGCCGCCGCGCAAGCCGCCGGCCAGCTCGCCGCGGGCGACCTCACCGTGCGCATCGGCAGCGACAGCCGCAACGGCATCGGACACGGCAATGCATCGGAGACGCCGGGCACGGCGGGTGCCGACGAGATCGGCCGCCTCACGCGCGCCATCGACGGCATCGGCGTGGGGCTCGCGCAGATCGTCGCGCAGGTGCGCAGCGCCACGGCGCAGATGAGCGAGGACACTTCGCGCATTGCGCAAGGCAGCGGCGAGATCGCATCGCGCATCGCGAGCCAGGCGAGCAGCCTGGAGGAGACGGCGGCGAGCATGGAAGAGCTCACCTCGACCGTGCAGCAGAACGCCGATCACGCGACGCGCGCCAACACCGTGGTGACGAGCGCAGCCGAAGCCGCGCTCGACGGCGGGCGCGCCGTGAGCCGCGTCGTGGAAACGATGAACGACATCAGCCGCGCATCGCAGAAGATCGCCGAGATCACGGGCGTGATCGACGGCATCGCGTTCCAGACCAACATCCTCGCGCTCAACGCGGCCGTGGAAGCGGCACGTGCAGGCGAGCACGGCAAGGGCTTCGCGGTGGTCGCGAGCGAAGTGCGCGCGCTCGCGCAGCGCAGCGCGGCGGCCGCGAAGGAAATCTCGGCGCTGATCGCCGAATCGTCGTCGACGGTCGAGGCGGGCTACCGCATTGCCGGCGAAGCGAGTACGACGATGCGCGGCATCGTCTCGCGCGTGGATGAAGTGCGCTCGATCATCGGCGAGATCAGCGTGGCCTCGCGCGAACAGTCGGGCGGCATCGAGCAGGTCAATATCGCGGTTTCGCAGATCGGCGCGGCGACGCAGCAGAGCGCCGCGCTGGTGGGCGACGCCGAGCGCGCCGCCGCCGCGCTCAACGATCATGCGGCGGCGCTCGCCGAACTCGTCTCCGTGTTCAAGGTGCGCGAGTAAGGCACGTACGCTTCGGCGCGGTCTGTAACGCGGCTTAACGCGTTAAACCGCGCTCGAATGCGTCTGTCCCCAGCGCGCGCCGCGTCGGCGGAAATCGCAGAGCGCGGTTTCCACGGGATATGCTAGTTAGCGAACACACCCCCTTCTCCGGGGCAGATACCCTTGCGGGCACAAACGATAAGAAAATCGCAAGGGGAACGAGACATGCAGGGTACCCAGTCGGGTTCGAGATACGCCACGCTAGATGGTCTGCGCGGCGCTGCGGCGCTGCTTGTCGTCTTCGTACACTTTCCAATGCTGTGCCACGTTCATGCCATCAACCACGGCTATCTGGCGGTCGATCTCTTTTTCGCCATGAGCGGCTTTGTCATTGGGCGTGCTTACGATTTCAAGCTCGCGTCGGGCGCCTTGAGTTGCCGCCAATACACTCAGCTGCGACTGGTTCGCCTGTATCCGCTTTACTTCGCCGGCCTCGCGCTCGGTATCGTCTCAATGGCGCTGCGCCTTCCCGTATCGGACTGGGGCGCGATCGCTTCGGCCCTGCCGGCAAGCGTGCTGATGCTGCCGTCACACGTCGGCTTGCCTACGTTCTATCCCTGGCCGACGGTCTGGAATTATATTTACCCGCTCGACTTTCCGGCCTGGTCGCTCTTCTTCGAGTTGGTGGCGAGCATTGCCTACGGCGTGTTCTTTCGCGATCTAACGACGCGCACGCTCGTCGCTATCATGTGCGTGTCCGCCCTCTGTCTCGTGTACCTGGCCTGCACGTCCTCCATTAGCGGCGGAGTTGCGTGGGACACCTTCGATTCGGGCTTCGCCCGCCTTGGCTACGCCTTTCCCGCCGGCTTGCTGCTCTATAGATTCCGCCGCCCCGCCCGCGAGCGCAGACATCTTGCGGCGATCGCGGTCATCGTGCTGGTGATCGCACTGCTCTGCATGCCCTGGCCAGCAGCGCATCAAAACGCGATCGACGTGCTTCTCTCGCTGGTGGTTCTTCCTGGAATCGTCTGGGCGGCGTCCCGTGTAGAGCCACCGGCGCGCCTGCTGCCGCTATTCACGTTTTCCGGCCTTGTTTCCTACGGCATCTATGTTCTTCATGTGCCGCTCGGATTCATCGTGCAGGACCTCGTGTCGCGCATACACACACTGAGCCATCCGTCTCGGGTCATCGCCGCGGTGTTCGTGCCGGGCGTCGTGCTGCTTGCGTGGGCTGCCAATCGCTACTACGACGCGCCCGTGCGCCGGGCGCTGCTCGCTCACCTGGGCGCCCGGCACGCCGCGCGCCCCGTCGCTACCGCCACGGGAGAAGCGCGCGCGACTCGCTGAGCCGGCCGCGCACGCCGCCGCTCATTGCCCCTGCGGCTGGGCCACGGGCGGCGTGAAGCTCGCGCTCGCGCCCGGCGTGTCAGGGTCCGCCTCGTCCGGGGTCGGGGTCGGCGCGAGCGCCGGCGCCTGCGCCGGATATGAGGGCTGCGGAGCTTGCGCCGCCGGCGCGCTGGACGGCCCGATGATCGGCGGCAGGCCCATGATCGCGCGCGCGGCCGATTCCGCAGCCGCCGCCGAAGCGGCAGACGGTGCCGATGCCTCCGCAGGCGCCGCCGCCGAAGCCGCAGCCGGCACGGATGCAGGGGCCGGTGCGCTCACGCGCGGCGGCGGCGCATGCCGCGCCGGCGGGGCCGGGGGCGGCGCTTCGTGCTTGCCCAACAGCTTGACCATCCACGCCCGCAGGTTCTCGCGGAAGGTTTCGAACGCGCCCGGCTTCACCTCGGTGTTAAAGCGCGCACGCGGATCGACGAGGCGCGAGCGCAACGCACGCTGGAAGAAGTCGCCGACGATCGGCAACGCGCTGCGCGCTCCCTGCCCCCAGTAGTCGTCGAGCGTCACCCGGCCGTCGTCGAAGCCCACCCACGCGCCCGCCACGAGTTGCGGGTCCATCAGGATGAACCAGCCGTCGGTGTTGCCCTGGGTCGTCCCGGTCTTGCCCGCCACGTCGCCGCGAATGCCGAAGCGCGTGCGGATGGCCGAGCCCGTGCCGCGGTTCACGACGTCGCGCATCGTGTCGAGCAGCGTGCGGTCCGCCTCAGCCGAAAGCGCCCGCTCGGGCGAAGCGCTCTCGAACTGCGCGAGCACGTTGCCCTTGTGGTCCTCGATACTCGTAACCATGCGCGGTTCGAGGTACTCGCCGTCGTTGGCGATGGTGCTGTACGCGGAGACCATCTCCTTCAACGTGACCGGGCTCGTGCCGAGCGCGAGCGACGGCACCGGCTCGAGTTGGCTATCGCGCACGCCCATCGCGCGCGCGAGCCGCGCGACCTTGTCCGGGCCCACCGTCTGCATGAGCTGCGCGGTGATGCGGTTGCGCGAGAACGCGATCGCGTCGCGCAGCGTCATCGGGCGATTGCTCGGCGGCACGTCGTCGGTCGGCTTCCAGATTTCGCCGCCCGCCAGCGGAATCTCCACCGGCTGGTCGATGAACGTGTCGCTCGGCTTCGCGCCCGCCGCGTAGGCCGCGCCGTAGACGAACGGCTTGAACGTCGACCCCGGCTGACGGCGCGCCTGCTGCACGTGGTCGAACGGTTCGTCGGTGAAGTCGCGGCTGCCTACCCACGCCTTGATCTGCCCGTTGCGCGGGTCGATGGCGAGGAAGCCCGCCTCCACCGCGGTCTTGCTCTTGCAGAGGTTGCGCATGAAGGTGCGGTCGCGGGCGAGCTGCTTGAGCGCGTCGGCGTCGTTCGCACCGGCGTCGCGTGCGCTCTTGTAGTCCTGCGTTTCGCGCATGAACGTCGCGAACAGGTCGTTGCCGGCCACGCAGCCGTTGCGTCCGCTCCATGCGGCGTTGGCGACGCCCTGGAGCTGGTTCGTGTGCTGGCGCAGCGCGGCCGTTGCCATCTGCTGGAGGCGCGAATCGATCGTGGTGCGCACCACGAGGCCATCCGAATAGATGTTGTAGTCGTTGCGGTCGGCCCAGGAAATCAGCCACTTGCGCAGTTGCAGCGCGAAGTGCGGCGCGGGGCCGGGCGGCTCGGTCTGACGCTCGAAGTCGAGGCGCAGCGGCTTCTTCGAGAGCGTGGCGTACTGCGCCTCGCTGAGCTTGCCGTACTTCACCATCTGGCCGAGCACGGTGTTGCGCCGCGCGAGCGCGCGCTCGGGGTTGATCACCGGGTTGTAGTAGGCGTTGCCCTTGAGCATGCCGGTGAGCGTCGCGGCTTGCAGGATATCGAGCTGATCCGCCGAAACGCCGAAGTAGGTGCGCGCCGCCATCTCGATGCCGTAGGCGTTATAGAGGAACGGCACCGTATTCAGATACGTCTCGAGAATCTGCTGCTTGCTATACACCGCCTCGATCTTGAACGCCGTGATCGCTTCCTTGATCTTGCGCGTGAGCGTGGGTGCGCGGCCGATTTCATCGGGATAGAGATTACGCGCGAGTTGCTGCGTAATGGTCGAGCCTCCCTGGCGCTCGCCCGAGAACGTGTGCAGCGCCGCGCCCGCCGTGCGCTTGAAGTCGATGCCGTGGTGCTCGTAGAAGCGGTGATCCTCGGTGGAAATCAACGCATCGACCATGTGCGGCGAGATCTGCGCGAGCGGCACCCATTCGCGGTTCGAGGGCTTGAACTCGGCGAGCACCTTGCCGTCGGCGGACAGAATCTGGGCCGGTTCGTCCACCCGCGCCTTGCGGATGTCGCCAATGCTCGGCGTGAACGGAATCAGCACGAGCACGTAGAGCACGACGAGCGCCGGCAACGCGCCAATCGTCATGAGCACGCCGCGCTGCGTGGGATGCCGCAGATGATGGAGCGCACGCACCCCCAGCGGGCGAATAAACCCGCCCAGCCGCGCGGTGGCGGGCCTCAGGCGGGACAACGACATCGCGATTCGATCGCGGATCAACGGCACGTAACGCTTCACGCGGCAGGTAGGGTCGGCTGGCAAAGCGTGAATCGTACCAAACTCGCCGGTCGCCCTCGCCGGAAAAAAGCCCGCCGAGGCGGCGGGCCAATGACATACCTTGTAGCAGGCTGCGATCCACCGACTGCCTCGCAGTCCTGCTGCAACGATCCACCCATACAGCCACAGGATGGGGTTCTAGTCGACGCTTAGAAGCGGGTCAGCATGCCGACCGCGCC
Organism: Paraburkholderia sp. CNPSo 3272; assembly: GCF_024206495.1. Taxonomy (GTDB): domain Bacteria; phylum Pseudomonadota; class Gammaproteobacteria; order Burkholderiales; family Burkholderiaceae; genus Paraburkholderia. The sequence goes on from NZ_JAMBPQ010000042.1 coordinate 35,011, forward strand.
CATCACCTGATTGCTCGTCGCCGAGAAACCGCCGGCGTTGTACATCACTGCGACGTTGTTGCCGCCAATCGCGCGCTGGTACATCGCTTCACCGTACACTTCCGTGCGCTTCGACAGCGAGTAACGCGCAATCGCGTTGACCTGGTTCCACTTCGGATCGGAGCTGAAGTTCGACTTGCTCACACCGTTCAGATGACCGTCCGTGAAAGTATCCATGAGGCCGAGAGACAGCGCCGGCGTGAGTGCGTACTTGACGTTCAGTTCATAGTTGTCGAAGTGGGTTGAACCGCTCACCGGGTTCAGGCCGAACGCGGACGTGTTCTGATACTGGCTGTGCGTGTAGACGAAGTTGACCGCCGCCGGGCCGAACGTATAGCCGATGCCTGCACCGGCCGTGCGCTGCACATCCGCGGTCAGGTTGCCGCCGCCCGCGGTCGACTTGAACTCGCTCGGGTCAGCCGCAACGCTCTGGTTCACTGCTCCCGAAGGGTTGCTCGCTGCTGCCGAGCCGTTGATCTGGAGGTAGGCCGCTGCCAGTCGCAGCGGGCCGTTGTTGTAGCTCGCACCTGCGCTGTACGCACGATCGACGGCGAAGCTGGTGCTGTTGCTGAACGCGTACATGCCGCCGAATTTGAAGCCGGCGTAGTCGATACTCGAGAACTTCACCGAGTTGCTGAAGCGCACAGTATGTTGCAGGTTGTCGTTGTCGTACACGTGTGCGAAGCCCGCGTCGCCGAACGAGCCCGCCGTGCCGGACAGCGGCGCGACGAAGTCGACCATCGAGTCATACTGGCGGCCCATCGTGAGGGTGCCGTATTGATCGGTGCTTAGCCCGACAAACGCTTGACGACCGAACATGCGGCCACCCTGGCCGAGCGCGCCGTTGTTGACGTTGAAGCCGTTTTCGAGCACGAAGATAGCCTTGAGACCGCCGCCGAGATCTTCCGCACCGCGCAGGCCGAAGCGGCTGCCGCTGATATTGCCGCTTGCAAGTGCGACGCGGCCGCTACCGTGGCCGGGCAGGCCATTCTGAGTGGTGGCAACGTTGTTCGTATAGGCGATGCCCGCGTCGACCAGGCCGTAGAGGGTGACCGAGCTCTGCGCGTGGGCAGCGGACGCCGCAAACGCTGCGCAAACGGCAGCGGCAATGGAAACTTTCTTCATGGGATAGCCCGTGTTTGCTTGAGATGGAAGGAAACGCGGCGCTAGTTTAGAAGCGCAAAAGCCGGCCCGCTAAGAACGGTTTCTTCCTGGGATTGGCATAATTTTTCACAAAATTGCAGCAATTGCGCTGCGATGCGGCCTTGGGCGCGTGCGGCGAAATCAATAACGAGCCTTGATGTGTTGCTTGAGTTGCACGCCCGCAACAGCAATCCCTGGCCCAATGGGTGTAGCCAGTCACAGGCGGGTGAATTGCTCGCGTTCGATGCGCGCGTCACAACGCCAGCGAGAGCGCGATAGACACCCACACCGCGGCCGCACCGCAAAGAAAGGCACGGCGCGCCATCAGAAAGCGCGACTCGTCGTTGGGCTTCGCGGGCGAAGTGGCGAGCCAGGGCACGCTGCCGAGGCACGCGAAGCCCGCGAGCGCGATGCCGACGACCACCCGGTCGCCGATGCGCCAGGCCGAAGGCTCGTGCAGCCCCCAGTAGCCCAGCGCGATCAGGCCGATCGAAAACATCGTCGAGGCGGCAGAACTGAGCGCCACCACCGATCCCGTCGGAGATTGCATGGATTGCCTCCCTGTGCGCTTCGCGGTGTCGGGCCATTATCGGCGGGCGGGGCAGGACGCGGCAACGCCGCGACCCGTTCATCCCGAAGCGCACGCCCGCAGCGGCTTACGCGCTCGGCCGCACCATCTGGAACATCTCGCCGATCTGCGCGTAGTCGGCGCGATAGCCCGCGCGCATGACGGGCTGGGCAGCGTGCGTGTCGAACAGGCCGTCCTTCAAAAATTCCTCGCGAATGTGCACACCCACTACCTGCCCGAGCGCGAGCCAGTTGTCCATGGGCGCGCCATCGAGCGTGTTGAGCCGCACGACCTTCAGCAGCTTGCACTCGAGCGCGGCCGGCGACTCGGCCACGTGCGGCACCGACACGCTGCGGCCCGGCGCGGCCGTGAGGCCCGCGAGCGCGAATTCGTCGACGTCTGCGGCAACCGGCGCGGAGGTGCGGTTCATCTGCGGAGCCAGCGCCTTCGACGTGAGATTCCAGACGAATTCACCGGTCTCTTCGATGTTGCTGACGCTGTCCTTGCGGCCTTCGCTGCAGAACCCGATGATCGGCGGAAACGTGGCGAATGCGCCGAAGAAGCTGTAGGGCGCAAGATTGAGTACGCCGCTTTTCGCGCGGCTGGAGATCCAGCCGATCACGCGCGGCGCGACGATCGCCTTGAACGGATCGTGCGGCAGCCCATGACCTTGGGCGGGGTCGTAGAAGTAGGTATTGGACATGATGTGGCTCAGCGATTTCGAAGCGGCACCACTATGACACGAGCCGCGCGCGGCTGTCGTCACGCCAGGCGAAGCGGCTTCGGCTTGCAGCCGCCCCAGACGCAGCAAGGCCGGCTCTCTTGCGAGAGCCGGCCTTGCCTGAAGACCTGGCGGTCTGACCGGAGAAACGCGTTGGACGGCGCGCGCCGCCCGAAGCGCTTCAGCTTCGATCAGTCACGCGGCATGCCGAACGGCATGTAGTGCGAGCGGCGAACGCGCTCGGCTTCGCGGTGGCGCGCTTCGTACGAGTATTCCGAATCCATCGGCAGATACGGCGACGCGAAGAGGTCGCTTACCTTTTGGAACAGGGCAAAGATGAAGCTCATGGCGACTCCCAGTTAGGCTGCAATTCAGGGTTTTCCCTAAGACAGAACGGATTATAGGGTTTTCCCTAGGGCAACGCTAGTGCAGCGCAGCAAAAAAGCTGCGGCGTGCCGTCGCACGGGGTCGAGCGCGCTCGATGCGTTGCATCAATACAACGCATCGAGATTTCGGATATAGGCGATCGCGGCCCGAAGCGGGTCAGCGCGTGGTTTTCTGAGCGCTTTTCGCGTGAGGCGCATGCGTGGCATGCGCCGCTGCACGGTGCGCGGGGGCGGGCGATGCCTTGGCGGGCGCGGCCCGGGGCGACAGGCGTGCGGGGGCCGCCGCCGGGGTTTCCGCGGCAGCGGTAGCGGCAGCAGTCGCCGTGGCGGCAGCGGCGGTTTGCGCGGCAACGCGCTGAGCGAGGTCGTCGAGCGTGGCCTGCTGCTTCAGGATGAACTGCTCGAGGCGCGCCTCGTCGGCGCGGGATTCGTTTGCGAGGCTGTCGAGCCGCATCGACTGCGCGATCCCGAAACCGGCCGATGCGAGCACCGCCATCGTAGCGGCGGCGAGCACCCACTTCTGTTGCCGCGACGAGGCGAGCGCCATGCGGCGCTGCTCGGCGAGCGCGCCCTGGAGCGCGTCGAGGCGCGGCGTCAGCGCATCCGGCTCGGTGGCCGCCGGAGCCGCTTCGGACGCGAACCCAGTGGGTTCCACGCGCTCAGCAGGTTCTGCGGCAAACGACGGCTCGGCGACGGCTGCGCCAGCCGAGTCCCGCACCTCTGCGACGCCCGGCGCCGCCGTTTCGGCCACGGCAGGCGCCGCGGCACGTTTCGCCCGCGGCGGCCGGCGCGCAGTCGTTGCAGCCGCAACAGGGCTCGTCGCGCTGGCTTCGTCGACGGGCGCTGCCACCGCTTGACCCGACTCGGGGCTTTCGAAGCCGCTCAGCGTGCCCTGACGCACGGCGGCATCCACTTCGGCAACGGCGGCGAGTCCCTCGCCGGCAAGCGCGTGCGGACTATCGGATTCGACAGCAAGCGGGGATTCAGTCACGTCGGACGACGCAGATATCGGGCGGGGCTGCCACGGCGCGTTGCGTTCGGGATGCGAAGAGCTCAAGGATGCGGTGTCTGCGTAATCAGCCATGGGTCAGCGATGCGGTTCGCGTCGCGCGCGGGCCGGTCACGGCCGCTTGGCGACGTCCTCGTGTTCTGGTTCGAACGCGCATTGTCGCATGCCGGAACGCGCGGCCAGGGGGCTCTGCCCCGACATACCCAGCCGGCATCGACCCAACGTCCCGCGCAGGTCAACCCGGTGCGCTGTCGTGGGCGAGCGCGCTGCGCCGCCTGGAATGTCCCGCGAAGTTTGCGAATGCGTACAATCGCCGGCATCGATCTTTGAAGTGACGCGCTCCGCCGCACCTTTTCGCCATGAACACACCTACGAGCGCAGTGAGCCTGCGCGAGCATTTCGACCGCGTCGTCCTGCCGATGTGGCGCGGCCCGGGCTTCAATGCCGAACTGCGCCTGCCCTACGAGGCACTCGATGCGGCCGGCGCGACCCCGCTGCCTGTCACGCGCTACCGCGCGATGGCCTGCGCCCGCCAGCTCTTCGTTTTCTCCCAGGCCGGCGACGCCGCGCACGCGCAGACGCTCTTCGAAACGCTGCGCCACACTTTTCGGGACCCGCAGCACGGCGGATGGTTCTATAGCGTCGACGCAGCGGGCGCGCCGCTCGCCACCACCAAGGACCTCTACACGCACGCCTTCGTGGTGTTCGCAACCGCGGCCTACGGCCAGCGCTTCGGCGCGGCCGAGGCGCTCGACGTCGCACGCGATACGTCCTCGCTGATCGTCGACCGCTTCGCGGCCCGCGACGGCCTGCTCAACGCGGCGCACGACGCTTCCTTTGCGAGCGTCACCGGCGGCCCGCTGCAGAATCCGCTCATGCACCTCACCGAAGCCTGGCTCGCGGCGAGCGAGGCGACCGGCGACAGCGCGTTCGACACGGCGATCACGCGTCTCGTCGAGGCCCTCGCGCGCGGCTTCCTGCACGCGCCGACGGGCTGCATCGCCGAATTGCCGGTCGGCGCGGCGGACAACCGCCTCGAGCCCGGTCATCAGTTCGAATGGTTCTGGCTGGCAACGCGGGCGGGCGCCCGGCTGGGCGCGTCGGGACTGGACGAAGCGCTCGCGCGCGCCTTCGTCTTTGCACAGAAGCACGGCGTCGACCCGGAAACGGGAGCCGTGGCGGCCGCGCTCGACGAGCATGGCCAGGTGATTGATGCGACGCAGCGTATCTGGGCGCAAACGGAATACTTGCGCGCGCTCGCCACGCACGGCGACGCCGCGGTGCGCGCCGCGCTCGCGCCGCAGATCGGGCGCTTCGCGCCGCGCTTTCTCACGCCGCAGGGCTGGGTGGAATGCCGCAGCGCAAACGGTGACGTGGCGCGCGCGGACATGCCGTCCACGACGCCGTATCACCTCTTGACGGCCTACCAGGGCATGGGCGTCTGAGGCGCAACGAAGCAAAGCGCCGACGCGGGCGGGCGCGAGCCCGCCTGCCGGAGCGATAGAGCCACTCCGGCAGTTCAAGCCATTCAGGCCGCCAGCACCGCCGGCGAAATCTCGAACGCCGCCACGGCCTCGGAAAGCTGGTGCGTCTGCTGATGCAGCGAGGCCGCGGCAGCCGCGGCCTCTTCGACGAGCGCCGCGTTCTGCTGGGTCATCTGGTCCATCTGCGAGACGGCCTGATTCACCTGATCAATGCCCGTGCTCTGCTCGAGCGACGAGGCGCTGATCCCCGCCATCATCTGCGTGGCCCGCGAGATCGAGTTCGACACCTCGCGCATCGACTCGCCCGCGCGCTCCACCAGCTCCGAACCGCCGCGGATCTGCGACACCGACTCGCTGATCAGCGTCTTGATCTCCTTGGCCGACTGCGCGCTGCGCTGCGCGAGCCCGCGCACTTCGCCCGCCACGACCGCGAAACCGCGGCCCTGCTCGCCCGCGCGCGCCGCTTCCACGGCCGCGTTGAGCGCCAGAATGTTGGTCTGGAACGCGATGCCGTCTATCACGCCGATGATCTCCGCGATCTTGTCCGAGCTTTGCGCAATGCCGCGCATGCGCTCCACCACCTCGCCCACCACGGCGCCGCCGCGCGCGGTCGCGTCGAGCGCCGCCTCGGCCAGCGCGTTCGCCTCGCGCGCGTTCTCGGCCGTGTTGCGCACGGTGCCCGTCAGTTCCTCCATGCTCGCCGCCGTCTGCTCGAGCGACGCCGCCTGCGATTCGGTGCGCGCCGACAGATCGGCGTTGCCGGTGGCGATCTCGTCGGCGCCCACGTTGATCGAGCCCGCCGTTTCGCGCACGGTGTGGACCGTGCGCGCGAGGCTCGCCTGCATCAGCGCAAGGCCCTGGAACAGCCGGCCGATCTCGTTCTCGCCGCGCGCGGCGATACGCTCGTCGAGGCGCCCGCGCGCGATGCGCTCGAAATGGCGGCCCGCTTCCTCGAGCGGCGCCACCACGCCCCGGCGCAGCGCCAGGTGCACGCCGGTCGCGAGCGCGACCAGCAGCAGCAGGATGACGATGCCCACGCCCTGGAAGAGTGCGAGGCGCGAGTCGATCGAATCGAGCGACGCGCGGCTCGCCGCGGCGTTGAACTGCGTGAAAGCGTGCAGCTCCGCGAGATAGGCGTCTTGGTACGACTGCGTCGGCTGGTCGAGGAAGGCCTGCAGATTGTTGCCGTTGAGGTCGTCGATCAGTTCGCCGAGCGCCTTGCGGTACACCTGATAGCGCTCGCCGAGCGCGGCGACGCGCGCGCGATTGTCGTCGTTGATCGGCGGCACGGCCATGAGCGCCGCGAACGTGGTGTCGGCGGCGGCCAGTTGGTCGCGCGCGTGATTGACCATATCGGTCGGCACCGTTCCGCCGCGGACCATGCGCGTGCCCGCGCGCGAGAGATTGATACGGGCGTCCATCAACTGCTGGGTGATGACGTTGGCGGCGCTCGCCTGCCGCAACGCCACTTTCGAGAGGTCCGCCACGTCGTCGTGCGTGCGCGTAAGCGACCAGTAACCAAGTCCTGCGGTCACGAGCTGCAGTACACAGAACGCGACGAGGACACACAACAGGCCGGATGCGACCTTGATCTTGCTGAACATCGGGGACACCTGGGATGGCAGTGAATGAGTGAAACGCGAGCATGTGATCGCTCGGGTCCGCACTGCGTTTACGGCCACGCAAAGCCGGTTTTTGAGCCCTAAACCGTGAAAAAATGCCCCAAAATGCGCAACGGATCATTTCAGCAATGGTCGCGCGGCCATTCCCCGCATTTCTCGCAACAATAGAATGCCGGTTGGATCCGATTCACCTTGACTCGACGCTGAGGCTTCCTAGAGTGGTTAGGAAACCACTCGGGGATAGACCCAGGGAACGCGACGATGACAGATCTTGTGGACCGCGCACGCGGCGCTTTACACGCCCAACCGTTCAGCGTGCTGCTCGGAACGGAACTGACACACGTGGGCGCTGACGAGCTGACCCTGCGCCTGCCCGTACGCGACGACCTCAAGCAGCAGCACGGCTACGTGCATGGGGGGGTGATCAGCTATCTCGCCGACAACGCGCTGACCTTCGCCGGCGCGCTGGCGCTCGGGCCGCGGGTGGTGACCGGGGAATACAAGATCAACTATCTGCGCCCGGCGCTCAAGGGCACGCTGATGGCGCGCGCCCGTGTAGTGCACGCGGGGCGCCACCAGGCCACCTGCCAGTGCAGCGTGTACGTGATGGAAAACGGCGACGAAAAGCTCGTGGCGCTCGCGCAGGGGACGGTGAACCGGCTCGCGGAAGGCAACGGGCCGGAAGAGAAAAGTCCGGCGAACTGAGAAGCCCGCGCCGCAAAACAAAGCGCGCGAGGCGAAGCGGGTTTGCCCCGCCTCCCCTCGCGCGCTTTTTCGTGCCTCAAGCGCGCTTACTCTGCCGCGCGCGTTTTCTGCTGCTGCTCGCCCAGGCCCTCGATGCCAAGGCGCACCGTCTGACCCGCCTTCAGGAACACGGGATTCGGCTTCACGCCCATGCCCACGCCCGGCGGCGTGCCGGTGGAGATCACGTCGCCCGGCTGCAGGCTCATGCACTCCGAGAGATACGACACCAGCTTCGCGACCGTGAAGATCATCGTGCGCGTGCTGCCGTTCTGGTAGCGATGGCCGTCCACTTCGAGCCACATGGAGAGGTTCTGCGGATCGGCCACTTCGTCGCGCGTGACGAGCCACGGGCCGGTCGGGCCGAAGGTGTCGAAGCCCTTGCCCTTGTCCCACTGGCCGCCGCGCTCGATCTGCCATTCGCGCTCGGACACGTCGTTGATCACGCAGTAGCCCGCCACGTAGTTGAGCGCTTCGGCCTCGCTCACGTTCTTCGCATGCTTGCCGATCACCACGCCCAGCTCGACTTCCCAGTCGGTCTTCTTCGAGCCGCGCGGGATCTCTATGTCGTCGTTCGGGCCGACGATGGCGCTCGTCCACTTGTTGAAGACGACCGGCTCGCTCGGCACCGGCATGCCCGACTCGGCGGCGTGATCGGCATAGTTCAGGCCGATGCAGACCATCTTGCCGATGTGGCCCACGCAGGGCCCGATACGCGGATTGCCTTCGACGAGCGGCAGCGTTTCGGGGTCGATCGAGCGCAGTTGCGCGAGGCCGGCGTCCGAGAGCACGTCGCCCGCAATGTCGGCCACGTTGCCCGAGAGCGCGCGAATTCGGCCTTCGGCGTCGAGCAGGCCCGGTTTCTCGTGGCCCTTCGGGCCATAGCGAAGCAGTTTCATCGTCTGAGTTCCTCGTGTGTCTGTGCGTTGCAGTCGGTCAGAATCGCCTGGGGCGATGGTTCGGGCTAACTAGTTCGACCATCCGCCGTCGATCACATGTGCCTGGCCGGTCGTGAAGCCGGATTCGTCGGAGGCAAGGTAGAGCGCGAGCGCCGCGATTTCCTCGGGCTTGCCCACGCGCCCCATCGGCTGGCGCGCGACGAATGCGGCGCGCGCCGCGTCCACGCTCGTGCCCTGCGCCGCCGCCTGCGCGGCAATGCGCTCCTCTAGCGACGGCGACGACACCGTTCCCGGGCAGATCGCGTTGCAGCGGATGCCGCGCGTCACGAAGTCCGCGGCCACGGCCTTCGTCAACCCTATCACAGCGGCCTTCGAGGCGCCGTACACGAAGCGGTTGGGCACGCCCTTCACGCTCGAAGCCGCCGACGACATGTTGATGATCGACCCGCCGCCCTTCGCGAGCATGCCCGGCAGAAAGGCGCGGATGGTCCGGTACATCGCCTTCGCGTTCAGATCGAACGCGAAGTCCCAGTCTTCTTCGCTCGCTTCCAGGATCGAGCCCGCGTGCACAAAGCCCGCGCAGTTGAACAGCACGTCGATCGCGCCAAGTTCCTGCGCGAGCGAGGTGATGGCCGCGCCGTCGAGCACGTCGAGCTTGCGCGCCTCGACCGGCAGCGCCGCAAGTGCGTCGATACGCAGGTCAGTGGCGATCACGCGTGCGCCTTCGCGCGCGAACAGTTCGGCGGCCGCGTAGCCGATGCCCTGGCCCGCCGCGGTGATCAGGGCCGTTTTGCCGGCCAGTCTTTGTACCATCTGCCACTCCAGTTGGAAGCGCGGCACGGCGATACCCCGTATTGCAGCAGGCCCCCATGCCGCGATCGAGCGATGCAATCGCGGGAAGAAGTTGGGATGACGCAAACGGCCATTATGGCGACGCAGGCGCGCCTCGTGGCGTTCGGCGGACGTTTTCTAACCGGCTGGATGGTCCCCGAGCCCGGATTCAAGCCGATAGAAAGCCGCAGCGTTGCCGCCGAATATGGCGGCGCGCTCGTCTGCGGAAAGTGCTTGTGTAAGCTGTTGCGCGCTCGCGTGCCAGCGTGCGTAGTCGCCATTCAGGTTCAGCACCGGCCAGTCGCTACCCCACATGAGGCGTTGCGGCCCGAACGCGGCAAGCAGATGCCCGACCCACGGCGCCAGCGTAGCGTCGTCCCAGCCGGGCGCGGCTTCCGTCGCGAGCCCCGACAGCTTGCAGTGCACGTGCGCAAACTTCGCGAAGCGCGTGATGGCCTGCGCCCACGCGGCAAAACCGCTCTCGCCGCCTGCGGCGATCGGCGGCTTCGCGCCGTGATCGACCACCACGCGCAGCGTTGGATGCCGCGCGAGGAACGTCGCGAGCGCATCCGCGTGACGCGTGAACACGAGCGCGTCGAAAGCGAGATCGTGCGCGATGAGCGCTTGCACGCCGCGCGCGGTATCGGCTTTCGCGATCCAGTCGTCGTCGGGCAGGTCCTGCAGCATGGGGCGCACGCCGCGCAACTTCGGCTCGCGCGCGAGTTCGGCGATCAGCGTGGCGACGTGGGGGTCGTCCAGCGGCACCCAGCCCACCACGCCCGCAATCGACGGCTCATTGCGCGCAAGATCGAGCAGCCAGCGCGTTTCTTCGACGGTCGGCGCGGCCTGCACGACCACCGTGCGCGCCACGCCGCACGACGCGCGCAGCGGCGCGAGATCGGCGGGTCCGAACGCGCGATACAGCGCGGTCATCGAAGGCGTGAGCCAGCCGTAATCGCCGCGCGCGGGGTCCCAATAGTGCTGATGGGCGTCGATCCGTTCGATCGTAGAGATCGTAGTCATGGCTCAGGCCTGCGGCAGCGGTGCGCGCGGGTCGAGGAGACCCTTGTCGCGCAGCGCGAGCCACAATTCGCGGGGCAAATTCGTCTCGAACGAGGCGACGTTCTCGCGCACCTCCTGCGGGCTGCGTGCGCCGTTGAGCACCGTCGCCACGGCCGGGTGCGCATACGGAAACTGCAGCGCCGCCGCCGCGAGCGGCGCGTCGTAGGTCCGGCAGATCGTATCGAGCCGCGCCACGCGCTCGACCACGTCCTGCGGCGCATCGGCATAGTTGAACTTGAGTTCGCCGAGCAGCCCGTGCGCGAGAATGCCCGAATTGAACGCGCCGCCTAACAGAATGCTCACGCCCTTCTTCTCGCACTCGGGCAGCAGGTCGTCGAGCGGCGTCTGTTCGAGCAGCGTATAGCGGCCCGCCAGCAACGCGCAGTCGATGTCGAACTCCCGCATCGCCTCGCTTATCACTTCGCGCTCGTTCACGCCGAAGCCGATCGCCTTGATCACGCCCGCCTGGCGCAGTTCGTCGAGCGCCTGGAAACCGCTGTCGCTCAATTGCCGCCAGTAGTGCTCGTTGCGCTCGCCGTGCGTGTAGCGGCCGATGTCGTGCACGAGCAGGATATCGATATCGACGAGACCGAGCCGCTGCTGGCTGTCCTCGAACGAACGCAGAATGCCGTCGCGCGTGTAGTCGAAGATCGCTTCGAAGGGCAGCGGGTTTTGCCAGCCTTCGCTGCCGTCGTACGGGTGCGTGCGCGGCACGAAATGGCGGCCCACTTTCGTGGAAATCACGTACTCGTTGCGCGGATAGCGCCGCAGCGCCGCGCCCAGCCGGTGCTCGGCCTTGGTATGGCCGTAGTGCGGCGCGGTATCGAAAAAGCGGATGCCGGCTTCCCACGCGGCGTCGACGGTGGCTTGCGCCTCTTCTTCGGACAGGTCGCGATACAGGCCGCCGAGCGGCGCGGTGCCTAGACCCAATGCGCTGACTTCGAGCGCCGTGCGGCCGATACGGCGCCTGCGCGCCACCCTGGGATGCTGTTCTTGCGCCATCGCTCGTCTCCTCCTGGATATGGTTGTTTCCACAACGAAATCATCCGACTGCGCGGTTCAGTTCGCGGCTTCGACGATCGGCACGCGCGCACTGGCGGGCAGGCATGCGGGGCCGACGGGCTCGAAGCTCTTGTACGTGAGAATGAACTCCTGGTGCCCGAGCGTTTCCGACTTCGAACGCTCGCCGCCCGCTACCGCCAGCGTGCGCTCGAACACTTCGCGCCCCACTTCGTCGAGCGTCGCGCGCCCTTCGAGAATGCGGCCCGCGTCCACGTCCATGTCGCCGGCGAGGTTGCGGTAGGTCAGGGGGTTCGCGCACACCTTGATGACCGGCGCGAGCGCCGAGCCCACCACCGACCCGCGCCCCGTCGTGAACAGGATCACGTGCGCGCCGCAGGCGATCAGCTCCGCGATTTCCGCATTGTCGCTGATATTCGGAAAGCCGAAGCGCGGTTCGCCATCGGGCACCACGTCGAGCAGATAGAGACCGCCCGTGGGCGGCACGTCGCCCGGCTTCACGATGCCCACGATCGGCGAGGCGCCGCTTTTCGCATACGCGCCGAGCGACTTCTCCTCCTGCGTGGTGAGGCCGCCGTCGGCGTTGCCGACCGCGAACGAACCGTGGCCGAGAATCGAGTAATAGCGCGCCGCCTTCGCCACGCACGCGACGATCTCCTCGCCCAGTTCGGGTCTTGCCGCGCGAGTCTTCATGTGGAATTCGCAGCCCACCAGCTCGCCGGTCTCCTCGAAAATGCAGGCGGAACCCGCTGCGATCAACTGATCGAAGGCGCGGCCCACAGCCGGGTTGGCGGTGATGCCGCTCGTGCCGTCCGAGCCGCCGCAAATCGTGCCGACCACGAGTTCGTCGAGGCGCATCGGCACCTTCTGTTCGGCGGCGAGTTGCGCACGCGCTTCGCGCACCCAGTCGAGACCGTACTGGATCGTGCTGCGCGTGCCGCCCTTTTCCTGGATCGTCAGGACCTCTACCGGACGGCCGCTCGCGCGCACCTGTTCCACGAGATAGTGCTTGTTCATGCTCTCGCAGCCGAGCGAGACGAACAACACCGCGCCCACGTTCGGATGGGTGGTGAGCTGCTTCATCATCTTCTCGGCGTAGCTGTTCGGGTAGCAGCCCGGAAAACCGATCAGATGCACCGGCGGCTCTTTTGGCTCATGCAGCGCGTGCGGATCGTCGAAGACGCCAAAGGGCTCGCGGAACTGCGCAACGATTTCCTGCGCCACATGGTGCGCGCATTCCACGAGATAGGCCACCGCAACCACGTTGCGTATGCCCTTGCGGCCGTCGTTGCGCAGCCAGCCTTCGAGCATCGGCGTGGCGGCCGGTGAAGCGGTGACGTTGCTATCGCTCATAACTTGAATCCTGCTCGCGGCGCGTGCCGCATCATGGTGGCGTTACTTGTGCGGCACGAACTCGTGCCCCGCGTCGTGCGTATAGGTCGGCAAGTAATCGCTTTCCAGGTTGTGCGTGTGCAGATGCGCGCCGCGCGCCACCGGCTCGTTCACGTGGCCGATGCGCGCGCCGTAGCGCAGCACCTTTTCATCTTTCGCGAGCGCGCGGCGCGCCACTTTGTGGCCGAGTTCGATCGTCTTCTCGAGCGTCACGCGCTCGCCTTCTATCTCCACCGTCTCGCCCTCTGCCAGCCGCGCCGCCGCGATCAGGCAGTTGTCCTCGGGCGCGAGCAGAATCAGGCGGGCGTCGGTATGGGGTGCGTTGCCGTTCACAGATAGTCTCCGCTTTTAGTTCTGTGCCTCGCCGCCCGCGAGCCGCGCCACCATCAGCGAGCCGAGGATAATCGCCCCGTAGATCGCCTGAATCCAGAACGAGGGCACCTGGGCGAGCGTGAGCAGGTTCTGCACCACGCCGAGCAGCAGCACGCCCGACAGCGCGCCGAGCATCGTGCCCTTGCCGCCGTCGAGCGAAATACCGCCGATCACGGCCGCCGCGAACACCGTGAAGATCATGCCGTTGCCCTGATTCGCATTGATCGCGCCCACGTAGCCGGTGACGATCAAGCCGCCAATCGCGGCAAGCACGCTGCCGAGCACGAACACGCCCCATGTGATGCGCTCCACGCGGATGCCGGCGGCGCGCGCCGCGTCGGGATTGCCGCCGATCGCGTAGAGCGCGCGGCCCACGCGGTGATAGCGCAGCATGAACGCGGCGATCGCGAACGCGGCAGCGGCGAGCCACACGGACACCGGCAGTCCGAGCACGATGGTGGTGGCGAGCGCGAAGAACGACGAGGGCATGTCGAAGAGCGTGCCGCCTTTGGTCGCGCCCACCAGCATGCCGCGCAGCACGATCAGCATCGCCAGCGTGACGATGAAGGCGTTCAGGCGCAGCCGCACCACGAGAAAGCCGTTGATGAAGCCGATCAGCGCGCCCACCGCCACGATGGCGGCGAGCCCCGCAAATGCAGGCCATTGCAGGCCGAAGCCCGCCGAAGCGGCCGGCATAACGAACATCGCGCCAACGGCGGGCGCAATACCCACCGTGGATTCGAGCGAAAGATCGAACTTGCCCGTGAGCACGATGAGCGATTCGGCGAGCACTACGAGCGCGAGCGCAGCGGAAGCCCCGAGCACGCTGATGAGATTCGCACGCGTGAGAAAGCTCGGGCTCACGAACCCGCCGATCACGAGCAGCAGCATCAGCGCGGGCAGCAGCGCGAAATCGCGCAGGCGCGCCAGCCGGATGCGCGGACGCGCCCGGCGAGCGCTTGCGGCCGCATCGGCCTGCGCCGCCGCGAACGCGGGCGTCGAAACACTATTCTTCATGGAGATCGACTCCTTCAATCGATGCGATCAATTCGTGGTCCTGCCATCCGGCCGCCATTTCGGCGATCACCTCGCCGCGAAACATCACGAGCACGCGGTCGCAGGTGCGCAAGTCGTCGAGTTCGCTCGACACCACGAGCACAGCCTTGCCTTCGTCGCGCACGCGGTCCACGACCGAGAGCAGCGCTTCCTTCGACTTCACGTCCACGCCGGCCGTGGGGTCGATCAGCACGAGAACGTCAGGATTGCTTGCCAACGCGCGCGCCATCACCACCTTCTGCTGGTTGCCGCCCGACAGCCCCGACACCACATGATCCGGGCCTTGCGCGACGATGCCGAGCGCTTCGATCATGCGCTTGCCGAATGCGTGCTTCTTCGCCGGGGGGGCGAAACCGAAGCGCCCCAGCAAGCCCGCAATCGTCATGGAAGCGTTCTCGGCCACCGACTGCGTGAGCACGAGCCCTTCGTGATGGCGATCCTTCGGCACGCAGCCCACGCCGCTCGCGAGCGCCGCGGGCACGTCGCCGGGCGTGAGCGGCGCGCCTTTCACGCGGATCTCGCCCGCGCGCTGCGCCGTGAGTCCCGCAATCGCCTCGCCCACGCTCGTGCGGCCGCTGCTCGTCGCGCCCGTGAGGCCCACCACTTCGCCGCGCTTGAGCGTGAACGACACGTCGTGATAGTCATGCCCCGTGAGGCCGCGCACTTCGAGCGCGAGCGGCGCGTTGGCGGGCAGCGCCGCGCGCGCCGCCGCGTCGGCGACATTCAGGCCGCCGCGCTCGCCCGTCATGGCTTCGATGAGCCGCTCGCGCGGCAATTCGGCCACGCTCGCGCTCACGATGTGCCGCGCGTCGCGCAGCACCGTGACGGTCTGGCAAATCTCGTACACCTCCTGCAAATGGTGCGAGATGAACAGGAACGTCACGCCTTCGCGCTGCAATTCGTCGATCCGCCGGAAGAGGCGCTTGATTTCTTCGCCGTCGAGCTGCGCGGTCGGTTCGTCGAGGATGATGAAACGCGCGCCGTACGAAAGCGCCCGTGCGATCTCCACGAGCTGGCGCGCCTCCACCGAGAGGTCGCCCGCGCGCGCGTCCTCGCGCACGTCGATGCGCCAGTGGTCGAGCAGCGCACGCGCGTCGCGGCGCATGGTGGGCCAGTCGATCACCCCGCGCCGCCTGGGCTGGCGATTGATGAAGAGGTTCTCCGCAACCGTGAGATCGCGAATGATGGTCGAATGCTGATACACGCAGGCCACGCGCTCGCGCCAGGCGTCGCGGTCGGCGAGCGTGGGCGCGCTCTCGCCGTTCAAGCGCACGCTGCCTTCGTCGGGCTTGCGCAGGCCGGTGAGAATCGAAACGAGCGTGGACTTGCCCGCGCCGTTACGGCCCACGAGCGCGTGCGATTCGCCGGCCATCACGCGCAGACTCACGTCGGCGAGCGCCGCGGTGGAGCCGTATCGCTTCGTCACGCCGCTCGCCTCGACCACCGGCAAGCGGGCTCGCATGGCCGCCTCTCGGCTACCCACCGATACCGCGCCGCCCCACGGCGGCGCGGTATCCGCCACGGCCCGATCGCTGGTTCGATCGTTCATTTGACGGTGTTGCCCCACAGGGTCTTCTCGTCGACGTTTTGCTTCGTCACGAGCGGCGCCGGCAACTGGTCTTCGAGAATGCCGGACTGCAGCTGGACGATGGTGCTGTCGTGGTCGGTCTTGCCCGGCTTGAACGTCTTGCCCTCCAGCGCGGCCTTGATGTAGTAGAGGCCGTACTTCGCATAAAGGTCGGCGGGCTGCGATACGGTCGCATCGATCTCGCCCTTGCGGATTGCTTCGAACTCCTGCGGAATGCCGTCATTGGAAACGATCACGATGTGCTTCGGATCGCCGGCGGGCAAAAGCAACTGCTTGCGGCGCAGCGTTTGCAGCGTGGGCGAGAGATACACGCCGCCCGCCTGCATGTAGATGCCCTTCACGTCCGGGTTCGCGGTGAGCAGGCTGTCCAGTGCGCTCGCCGCCACGTCGCCCTTCCAGCCAGCCGGAATTTCGAGCAGCGACAGATTCGGATAATTCTTCAGGCACGCGCGGAACGCTTCAGAACGGTCGCGGCCATTCACCGAGGCGAGGTCGCCCATGATCTGCACGACCTTGCCCGACTTCACGTGCTCGCCGATGTACTTGCAGGCCTGCTCGCCGTACGCGCGATTGTCGGCGCGCACGACCATCGCCACGCTACCCTGGGTGGGCGCGACGTCCACAGCCACGACCTTCACGTCTTTCTGCGCGGCGTTGCCCAGCGCGCGGCTGATCGCCGCCGAATCGATCGGCCCGACCACGATGCCCTTCGCGCCCAGATTGATCATGTTGTTCATGTCCGTGATCTGCTGGGCGGGATCGTTGTTCGAGTTCACGGGCGCGAGGATGTCGATGCCGTCCTGCTTCGCATACGCGCCGAGATAGTTGTTGTACGACTGCCAGAACGGCGAGGTGAGGAGCGGCAGGCCGAGGCCGACCTTGCCGAGTTCGGCTGCGTTACTTGCAGCCGACGCACCGAACGCCGCAGCACAGGCCGCGGCGACGCACAGCGTCCTGGTGGCGGCGCGGGGGAACGCGCCGCGCGTTTGATGAATTCCGGTGGAGCGGCGGGCCTTCGAGAGCCCGGATGCGAACGCCATGTGTGTCTCCTGTCGACGCGCCTCGCACGCCGATGCTGTCGTTGATGAATCGCATGTGTTTGCCGCGCCCATGTGGAATGCTCGAAGCGCCGGCGACCCGTTGCAACTGCCTCTTCCCTGCCTGACGACGCTGGCGTTTGTTCACCAGTGAACGTATTATTCATATACGCACATCACAAGGTCAAGCGATGTGCAGTGCAGCATGGGTCCGTAATTTCCCTGGGGCGAGCGAATGGAAAAGAACACGAAGAAGAGTCAGATGGACAACGTGCCCGAGGAAGCCGACGAGAAAGACGATGCCGATCGCTATCGCGCGCCCGCGCTGGACAAGGGGCTCGACATCCTCGAACTGCTTGCGGAGCAGCGCGCCGGGCTCACGCGCGCGGAGATCACGAAGGCGCTGGGGCGCAACGCGAGCGAGATCTACCGCATGCTCGAGCGGCTGGTCGCGCGGCAATACGTCATCCGATCGGAAGGCGGCGACCGCTATGCGCTGAGCCTGAAACTCTTCGCGCTCGCCCACCGTCACCCGCCCATGGAGCGCCTGATCTCGGAAGCGCTGCCGCTCATGCAGCGCTTCGCCGACGAAGCCGAGCAGTCCTGCCATCTCACCGTGTACGACCGCGGCAACCTGCTCGTGATCGCGCAGGTGGACGGGCCGGGCACATGGGGCATCGCAGTGCGGCTGGGTTCGCGCGTGGGTCTCGTCGACACGAGTTCGGGCCGCACGCTCCTCGCCTGGCAAACGCCGGAGCAGCGCGCGCACATGCTCGCGGAGCATACGAAGGTGAAGGGCGAGGTAACGATCGACCACGCGGCGCTCGAAGCCGCGTGCGAGCAGGTGCGCGAGGCGGGCTTCTCGCGTAAGGACAGCCAGCAGATTTTCGGCGTGACGGACGTGACGTTTCCGGTGCTCGGGCCGTCGGGGCAGGCGATCGCGGCGCTCACCTGCCCGTTCCTCAAGCGCATCGACGACTACGTCGCGCCCTCGCTCGATGAGGCGACGCGAATGCTGAGCGCGACCGTGCAAACCTTGTCGATGTTTCGCGAGGACAGCGCGGCCTGACGCGCAGTCGTGCTCAAGCTGGCCACGCAAAACGGTTAGAATGGCGGCCCTCTCAAAAAACCTGTGCGCCTTGCATGGCGAACGCGCATTCGAAACCCCGTACTCCAAACCCATGGCGAAACTCCTGACCGATCAAGAATTCCAGCGCTTTTCCGAGCTTCAGCAGAAACAGGCGAGCTTCACGATCTCGGCCGACGAAGCCGACGAGTTGCGCGATATCGTCGCGCGCGCGCAGAAAAAGCGCGACGACCGCGCCGACGCGATGAAGACCGTCGAAACCGCCATCGCGCAATTCGAGATCGCTCCCGAGGAGCTTTTCACGGCCGAGCAGATCGCCGAAGCCGCGCGCAATTTCGGCCTGATTCCGGCCACGCGCAAGGAGCGCGTGCTGCCGCCTTCGCTGACCTTCAACGGCAAGACGCACCAGTGGACCACGCGCGCGCTGCCCGAGGAAATCCGCGCGCCGCTGTTCGAGGCGTTCCAGGGCGGCCAGTCGGTGAAGGCGTTCATCGCCACGCCCAAGGACGCCGCGCGCTGCGCTGCGACCATCGCGCGGCTGGAGAAGGAAACCGGCGCGCAGTACGGCGAGTCGTGGCTCGAAGAGCTCGCACTCACGCGCGGCCAGATCGACGACGCGCTCGCGAAGCTGGCCGCCTAAGCGGCGTCACGAATCAGGCCGCGTGCTCCCTCAGTCGAGCGGCATGCGAAAACCGACCACGCCCGGGTCTTCCGTGGGCGTGACGGTGAAGCCGCAGGCGCGCGCGAGGCCGATCATCGGCGCGTTCTCGCGCAGCGCCTCGCCGAGCAGCCAGTGCGTGCCGCGCGAGCGCACGTACTCGATGATGCGCGACATCAGCAAGCGCCCAAGGCCGCCGCGCTTGAGATTCGACAGAATCGCGACCGCGAACTCGGCGGTCTCGTTGTCCGGATCGGCCACGGCGCGCACCACACCCAGCGTGCGCGGCTGGCCGTCCTCGCCATGCACGACCGCGATGAGCGCCATCTCGCGGTCGTAGTCGATTTGCGTCATGCGCGCGAGCTGCGTGTGATCGAAGCTGCGCACCGCCGAGAAGAAGCGCAGGCGCAAGTCGTCGGGCGTCATCGACTCGACGAACGTGCGGTGCATCTCCTCGTCTTCGGGACGGATCGGGCGGATCGTGAGGCGCTGGCCTTGCCAGTCGATGGTCTCTTCCAGCCGCCGCGGATACGGCATGATCGCGAAGCGGCTGCGCTTTTCCGCGAGCTGCAGGCAGGGCGCGACGACCACGACCGCCTCGGGCAGCACACGCAGCGTCAGACGCAAGCCCACGATTTCCCGCACCTCGCACACGAACTGCGACAGCTCGGTGAGTGCTGCCAGCGTCGGCTCGGGCGCCGTGTAGCGCGCATAGGGCGAGTGCGCGACGATGTCGCGCGAGAGCACGGGGTTCAGCGGCGGCAGGCTGTAGACGCGCAGCGGCGGCGAAAAGTCGTCCGGCGACGGCGCGGCGAAACGGAACACCGGGCCGAAGTTGTCGTCGTCGCGAAATTCGACCGACACGTCCACCACGGGCTTCACGCCAGGTTCGTCCTGCGCCTGCGTGGCGAGCCCGAACAAGGCCAGCAGTCTGCCCGCCTCCTCCCCTTTCAGTTCCGTGCGCCCGGCCGCCAGCGCCGCGCGCGCTTCGCCCTGCGCGGCCTCGATCGCGGCCGGCCCCTGGGCGGGCATCGTCTCTGGCGTCTGCATCAATAGCTCGCGGCCCAGCCGGTAATCGACAAGACGCGCAAACGCGCGCGCCAGGCGCCGCGGCGTGGTGTGCACCGGAATGCCGTGCGCGTGCAGTTCGTCGCGCGTGGCTTCGTCCACGCCGCCGAAGAAGCACGCGAGCATGCCGCGATACGCGAAACGCTGTTGCTCGATCAGCGTGCGCGCCACCGCGTCCACCGGCGCGCTGTGGGTCGGTGCATGCACGACGAACGCCGTGCCGCTCGAACGGTGCGTGGCGAGCGTTTGCAGCGCGAGGCCGAAGTGCTCGGGCTTCGCGGTGTCGCCGAGCACGAGCGGATTGCCGGCCTGCGCGTGGGGCAGCGCGGCCTGGACGGCCGCAAGGGCTTCGTCGTTCCAGCGGGCCAGCGTGTCGCCGGCTTTCATGAAGGCGTCGCGCGCAAGCGTGGCCACACCGCGGTCGCTCGTGATGAGCGTGGCCGAGTCGCTCGCGGCCACCCGGCCCACGCCGAGCGTTTCGATTTCGTCGAGCAGGTCGTCGAGCGTGTCGACGCGCACCAGTCCCGCACGCCGGAATGCCGCCGTGTAGAGCGCATCGCCCTTGTCGTCGCGGCCGCTCCTCAGCGCGAGCACGGGCTTGTTGCGCGCCGCTGCACGCGCCGCCGACATGAACTTGCGCGCCGCGCGGATCGTGTCCACTTCGAGCAGGATCGCGCGCGTGCTCGGGTCGCTCGCGAGATAGTCGAGCACGTCGCCCACGTCGACGTCGGCTTCGTCGCCGAGGGCGATCACGTGCGAAAAGCCCAGGCCGCGCGGCGCGGCCCAGCGCAGCACCGCGTTGGTGAGCGCGTTGGACTGCGACACCCACGCCACACCGCCCTTGCGCGCAATCGACGCTGCCGCGCCCAGCTGCGCGTTGAGCGCGGGCGTGAGCGCGCCGAGACTGCCGGGGCCGACGATGCGCAGCAGATGCGGGCGTGCCGCCGCCAGCGCATGGCGCAGGTCGGCCTGATCGGCCTCGTCGCGCACCTCCCCTACGATGATCGCGGCGCGCGTGCCCATGCCGCCGAGGCGATGCACGAGCGCGGGCCACGTGGCGGGTCGCGTGCATATGATGGCAATGCCAGGCGCCTCGGGCAGGTCGCTTGCGTCGGCGAGCACGGGCCGGCCGTCGAAGGCTTCGAAGTCGCCCGCATGGCGCGGGTTGACGGCCCAGAGCGGGCTCGTGAAGCCGCCTTCGATCAGCCGCCGCCACACCATGCTGCCGATGCTGCCGGGGCGCTGTGAAGCGCCGATCACGGCCACGGATTTCGGCTGGAACACTGCATCGAGATTGCGTACGGTCACAGGCACTCCTCGTCGGTCGGACAGGCGCTTGCCATCAGGCGAACGCCGGTTTGTCGTCTTTTACCGTTACGAGAAGAGGATAGGGCAAGCGCGCAGGCGCTGCGCGTTTTTCGCCCGGCGCGTATGAGCGCAGATGCGGCGGTATGGCGTCGCACGCCGCCCTGGGCGTGTGACACCACGATGCGCGAGAAGGAACGTCGCGGGGTTTGTGAACGCGGCGCGAGTGCGCCGCGCGTCTTACATCGACTTGCGGAACGGCGCGCCCGAATGCTCGCGCAGCTCGTTGAACACGATCTTCGGCCAGGCCTTTTGTGCGACCTCGATTTCGGAGACGTGCGAGGCGAGATAGGTGGGCGCGTTCGACGCGTCGTAGGCCATGCGGGCCTCGTACGAATCGGTGAAGCGGCGCAGCTCGGCGGGATCGTCGCAGGTTACCCAGCGCGAGAGGCGGTAGCGCGCGGGCATCAGGCGCACGGCAACCTTGTACTCGGCCGCGAGGCGGTGCGACACCACTTCGAACTGCAGCTGGCCAACCGCGCCCAGAATCGTCGCGCCGCCGTGGATCGGTCGGAACACCTGGATCGCGCCTTCTTCGCCAAGCTGCTTGAGCGCTTCGCCCAGTTGCTTCGCACGCATCGGATCGACCACCTCGATGGTCTGGAAGATTTCCGGCGCGAAGAACGGCAGACCCGTGAATTGCAGGTCTTCGCCTTCGGTGAGCGTGTCGCCGAGACTCAGCGTGCCGTGGTTAGGAATACCGATGATGTCGCCAGGGTACGCCTCGGCCACGGTCTCGCGGCGCTGCGACAGGAAGCTCACCACGTTGTTCGCGCGGAAGGTCTTGTTGTTGCGCGTGACCTTCAGCTGCATGCCGCGCTCGAAATGGCCCGAGCACACGCGGATGAACGCCACGCGGTCGCGGTGTGCCAGGTCCATGTTGGCCTGCACCTTGAACACGACGCCCGTGAACTTGGGCTCCTCGGGCGAGACCGGTCGCTGCACGGCCATCCGCGGCGACGGCGGCGGCGCGAGATCGACCAGGGCGTCGAGAATTTCCTTCACGCCGAAGTTGTTGATCGCCGAGCCGAACAGCACCGGCGACTGCTCGCCCGCGAGGAAGGCGTCGCGATCGAAGGTGGGCGTCGCGCCCGTGATCAGCTCGACTTCTTCCTTGGTGCGCTTCCAGTGATAGCCGAAGCGCGCTTCGCCATCGGCGTCGCCGATGTGCTGCAGCGTTTCCACCGCGCCGCCCAGCGACTCCTGGCCCGCGCGGAACACGCGTACCTGGTCGCGCTGGATGTCGTACACGCCCTGGAACTCCTTGCCCATGCCGATGGGCCAGGTAAACGGCACGGCGGCCACGCCCAGGTGCTGCTCGATTTCGTCGAGCAGGTCGAGCGGCTCGCGCACTTCGCGGTCGAGCTTGTTGATGAACGTGAGAATGGGCGTCTTGCGGCTGCGGCAGACTTCGAGCAGCTTGAGCGTTTGCGCTTCCACGCCGTTCGCGCCGTCGATCACCATCACGGCCGCGTCGACCGCCGTGAGCACGCGGTAGGTGTCTTCCGAGAAGTCCTCGTGACCCGGCGTGTCGAGCAGATTGATGACGGCGTCGCCGTACTCGAACTGCATGACCGAGCTGGCGACCGAAATGCCACGCTGCTTTTCGATCTCCATCCAGTCGGAGGTCGCGAAGCGGCCGCTCTTCTTGCCCTTCACGGTACCGGCGATCTGGATCGCGCCCGAAAACAGCAGCAGTTTTTCGGTGAGCGTGGTCTTGCCCGCGTCCGGGTGAGAAATGACCGCGAACGTGCGGCGGCGTCTGAGTTCGGCTACTGACATGGATAGGGCGGGTATCACGGATGAATTCGGGCAACCGGGCCGCGCGGCGGGGGTTGCGGCGAGCGCGGCGGCGCTTGCGGGCGCGTTTTCAAGCAACGCTTACGGTGCGTGCGGCGGCAGTGCGCGGACCGCGACGCATGGCAAATAGCACGAGCGATCGGGAATGCCCCGCGGATGCCCGCGCAAAAAAGCGAAAAGGCGCCGGGACCGAATGATACACGGCATTCGCGCCGCAGACTAAAGGTTTGATGGGGTTCGAACGGGTTAAACGAGCAGGTCGGCACCGCTTTGGCGAAGGTGAGCTTTTACAGGACCTCGATGCGACTGCACCATCGACAGCTTCGTGACCCGCCGCGCCCGCGAGACGCCCCCAATTTCTCGAGTATTTTCCTTTCGCCACAGAGGTCCGCCCACTGCGTGAACGTCCTGGGTCGCGCTCGACGCGGCATGCCTGTACGCGACGCGCAGGGTATGAGGTGAGCTTTTGCGGGAGGCTTGAAGCGGGGCGGCCGTCACGGCGGATGCTGCGCACCCGCAGGTGCAACGGCCCGGCGAGAATCGGCCCGTTATTCCTTGATGAGGAATCGTTCGCGGTTCTTGCCCGCCAGCCAGCCCGGCGCGCGGCCACGGCCGCTCCAGGTCTCGCCCGTTTTCGGATTCATGTAGCGGGCCGGCAGCGCCTTCTTGCGCGCGGGGCCTGCACGTCGGCTCGTGAAGCCCAGTTCTTCCGCGGTGATGTCGTACTCCGCGATTTTTTCCTTGATCTCGGCGATCGCCTGGTCAATTTCCTTTTCACGCGCCGCAGCCACTTCCTTGTGAAGCTTCTCCAGCTGGGCGGTCAGTTGCTTGTAGCTCGGCATGAAAACGCATCTCCAGTTCGGTCAAGAGAGTGCCATTGTGACCGGTTTGGAGCCCGAGCGACGACGCAGGCGCGCTTTTTTACAACGCTACCGCAAACGTTGGCGTTACCGTTCGCGTTGCCGCAGCGATTCGTGCGACAGACGGCTTTCGAGCGCGCGCAGCGCTTCGTTGAGCCGCTTCACGCGCTGCACCTGCGAAGGCACGAGGTTCTCGCTGGAAACCGACTCGAGCCGGCCGCGCCAATAAGAGAGCGGAATTCGGTCGCGCCCCGAGAGCCGCCCGATGATATGTTCGAGATGCTCTATGTCCTTTTCGAGTTGGTGATGATTCATCGCTGCCCCCGGTAATGACAAGTTTTATCGAGCGCGCACAAATAGCGCGCACTCACTTTCGTCGCATCGCCGCTTTTCCGCACGCTGCGGATAATCGGTCAGTGTGGTAATCGCGCCGACTGACCGTGCCAAATGCACGCCGCAGCGGATTGACTCCTTTTGTTCGTACTGTCAGACCAGAATAAGGCCAGAGCGCCCGGCTATCCGTTGGATACCGCACGGAATCTCACTGGCCGCTCGTCCACGCTGACGGTTGTATCCGCATCCATGTCGGAAGGCAGATTAACGGGGGCTATTGCATCTGTATATTCCTCAATTGTGGAACGCTATGCGGAACGCATTTTGTTGTCGACGGCCTTTCACAATACGAACAACGAGAATGGCGTGAAAACAAACGAATCACAATACGACCGCCTGCTGCATCTTATTTACGACACACTCGATAATCCTTGCGCCTGGAAGGATTTTTGCGCGCAATTGCGCGAAGCGACCCGGGTGGCGTCGATTCATCTGTATGCCTTTGACCGGCAGCGCGATCTGTTTTCCTGGAGCGACGGTTTCGGACTCGCCGGCGCAGAGCCGCTCGAGCGCATCCGGCCGCTGTACCGCGACGATGCGCGCCTGGCATGGCTGCGCGCTTACCCGCCGGGCAAGTGGCTGCATTGCGGCATCGAGCTCGATTGTGCGGACGGCGACAGTGCAGCCGGCTTCGAGCTCTGCCCGCTCGACGAAGGCCATCGCTGCGCGGCGCTGTGCAAGCTGATCGAACAGAACGGGCTCGCCGTCATGCTCGCGTGCCGCGCGCACGCTGAGGCCGGGCCGCTCCCGGGCGAGCACCGCGACCTGCTCGAACGGCTCACGCCGCACCTCGTGCGCGCGGTGCGCCTGTACCTGCGCCGCTTTGCCTTGAACGCCGACACGCTTGCAAACCGCGCACGTCCGCCAGCCATGCTCGTGAGCGCGCTGGGCGAGGTGCTCCATAGCAACGAGGCCGCACAGCGGCTTCTGAAGGCGACCTCGCTCGTGCGGGTGCGCGGTCGGCGCATCACGCTCGCGGCGCCCCATCACGCGCGCCTGCTCGAGGACATCGCCGTGAGCGAGGCGCGGCTGCGTAACCGCATGAGCGGCGCGCGGGCGGCGGCGGCGCGCTTTCGCGCGTTGCGTATCGTAGGCGCCGCCCCCGGCACGCCCGCGCCGGATGCCCCCGATGCTGCCGCCGCAATGGACGCGCACGGCCAGACCCATAACGCGCCGGGCCGCGCACAAGCCTCGGCGAGCCAGCAGGAGGTGCTCTATGCGTTCTACAACGTGATCACGGCCGACGACGCCTCGGCCTCTGAATTGCGCGCCTTCGCGGCGCTGACCTTCTATCACCCGCGCTCTGCCCCGCTGGTCGACGAGCGGGTGCTCGCCACGGCCTTCGACCTCTCGCCGGCCGAATGCCGTATTGCGCTGCTGCTCGCGGAAGGGCTCACGCAAAAGGAAATCGCCGCGCACGTCGGCGTGCAGCACGACACCGTGCGCAAACAATTGCAATCGATCTTTCAGAAGACGGCGACGCGCCGCCAGCCCGACCTCCTGCGCCTTTTGCTGAATCTGCCGGCGCGCGGCACGGGCGCCGCCGCCGAGGGCTGAGCGGCGCGCGGCAGGCTTATTGGGCCTTGCGGCAGGCGAACACGAGCGTGTAGTTGCCGTTGTCGGTCGATGTCGCGACGGTGTCGTAGCCTGCGCCGGCGCAACGGGCACGCGCCTGCTGCGCGCAGGAATCGCGATCGCCCGAGGCCGGGCATTGCACCTGGATCGTCGGACGGCCGTCCGACAGGAACAGCGGCGGTCCGCTGCTGCACGCAGCCAGTCCTGCGACCAAGGACAACGCGCACGCCGCGAACGGCAATTTGCGCAAACGGAACAACGACGAACCAGGACGAGTCATTTGGAGCACCCCAACGGGCTTCTAGTTTTTCGACGTTGCGATTGTGCCATGCCGCGAGCCATGTGCGATGCATCGCCGCGAGTGCCGCGCGCACGCGCTCAAGGCGCCGTCGAGAGCGTCTTGTATGGCAGCGCGCCTTGCGGGTCCGAACTCACGCGTACGAAGACCTGCTCGACGTCGGGAATCGCGGCGAGCCGGCGCTCGAGCGCCGCGCTGTCGAAGCTGGGGCCCGCGCAGCCCTCCGCGTAGACGAAACGGCGCTGCACCGTGATCCAGATGCTCGTGCCCGCAAACAGGGCATCGCCCTGCAGTTGCTGGCGAATCGCCGCTGCAATGTCCGCATCGTAGAGATACGAGTTCGGCTTCGAGCACTTGTGCGCGAGCCAGCAGGTCGTGCCGCGCTCCACGCGATAGTGGGCGTCGTCATCGGCTTCGGCTTTCGTCATCCGCGGGCCGAGCGGCTGCGGGCAGGCGCTGATCGCGTTCGACAACGCGAAGAACGGGTCGTTGTACCAGTTCTTGCGCTGGGTGCCCGGCGCGTTCTCTGCCTTTGAGGCGGGCGCGGAAGCGCCGGCTTGCGATTGTGCGAACGCTGGGTCCGCCCAAATGCCCGCCCCAATGCC
>NZ_JAMBPQ010000043.1 GCF_024206495.1 Paraburkholderia sp. CNPSo 3272
CCCGCCCACACTTGCGTCAGGCGGCCTGCTTTTCGCGCTGCGCCTCGAGCTCGCGCACGAGCGGCAGCACCTTCTGGCCGAAATACTCGACTTCCTCGATGAAATGCAGGAAGCCGGTCAGCACCAGGTCGACCCCGATCGACTTGAGCTCGACGATGCGTTCGGCAATCTGCTGCGGCGTGCCGATCAGGTTCGTGCGAAAGCCGTCGTTGTATTGAACGAGATCCTCGAAGGTCGACTTGGCCCAGTTGCCCTCGCCTTCCGGCGACGCCTTGCCCGCCTCCTTGACCGCATCGCCGAACGCGTGCA
The DNA here is from genome assembly GCF_024206495.1 of Paraburkholderia sp. CNPSo 3272. Taxonomy (GTDB): domain Bacteria; phylum Pseudomonadota; class Gammaproteobacteria; order Burkholderiales; family Burkholderiaceae; genus Paraburkholderia. The sequence continues at coordinate 310 of NZ_JAMBPQ010000043.1, forward strand.
CCGCCTCGACGTGCGCATGCCTGATGATGTCGTCGAGCACGGCCTTCGCTTCCTCTTCGGTATCGCGCGCGATCACGAAGGCATTGACGCCGATACGCACCTGGTGATTGTTCTGCGCCGCCTTCGCACGGATATCGTCGATCTGTGCCTTGAGATTCTCGGGCGTGTTGCCGTTCGTGAAATACCAGTCCGATACGCTCGCCGCGTTGTCGCGCGCCGCACGCGAGCTGCCGCCCTGGAAAATCTCGGGATGAGGCTTCTGCACCGGTTTCGGACTCAACGTGTAGTTGTTGAAGCGGTAGAAGTCGCCCTTGAACGTGAAGTTGTCCTCGGTCCAGATGCCCTTGAGCGCGCGGATGAACTCATTCGAGCGGCGGTAACGCTCGTCGTGCTCGAGCCACGGTTCACCGATCGCGGTGAACTCGCCCTTGAACCAGCCGCTCACGACGTTGATCGCTATGCGGCCGTTCGAGATGTGATCGATGGTGGCGATCTGCTTGGCGACCACGGCCGGATGCCACGGCCCAGGCAGGATCGCCGCGAGCACCTTGAGCGTCGTGGTCGATTGCAGGAGCGCCTGGCTGAATGAAACCGACTCGTGTTGGTACTCGGCGCCATATCCGGCCGTGAAGCGGATTTGGCTCAGCGCGTATTCGAAGCCCGCGCGCTCGGCGGTCTGCGCGAGACGCTGGTTGTACTCGAGGCTCCAGTCGGTGCGCTGCTCGATCGTGCTGACGACAAGGCCGCCGCTCACGTTCGGCACCCAGTAGGCGAACTTGACGGCGTCCCCGGTTTGGGTAGTCTGGCTCATTGGAGGTTCCTTGAATGACTTTGAATTCAGACGACAAGCGCCGCGGTGACGTTTTCCGCGCGCGCAACGAGTTGCGGGACCGCACGGTCGACAGCCAATGCGATACGAGTGCGCAACGCCTCGCTCGCGATCTCGTAGCGATCGAAATCGCTTTGGGCGGCGTAGACGCCGACCGGCAGCGTGCGTGCCTGGAAGAAGCTGAAGAGCGGACGCAGCTGGTGGTCGATCACGAGCGCATGACGCTCGCTGCCGCCCGTGGCGGCCAGCAGTACCGGCACATCGATCAGCGCCTCGTGATGTACGAGATCGAACAGATGCTTGAAGAGGCCTGTATAGGAGGCGCGATAAACCGGACTCGCCGCAATTACGAGGTCAGCTGTCTCGATCGCGCGGATATGTTCTTCGATATCCGCCGGCGCCTGCGAACGCGTGAGCGCACCGGAGAGTCGCCCCGCGATCTCGCCCAGATCGATCACGCGGATTTCGACAGGCAGCGCGGCCTCCAGCGCGGACAGTAGCGAGTGCACCAGTACCAGCGTGCGCGACGGCCGCTGCAAGCTGCCCGACACTGCGACGATCTTGTATTTCTTGCTCATGAGGATTCCTTCGTGAATCGGGACGTGCCTGATAGGTCCCGTCATGAGCTAAAGGCAAGGAGCGTGCCAAATCGCGCGACCTTACCTCTCACAGCTCAGCCGCTGACATAGCAGCCGTTTCCGTCGTCGAGCAGCCTCTCGAGAAGGGGAAATGCACCTGATAAGCACATCCCGAAGACACTCGGATCGATATGCCAACATGTGATGACGCACCGGCAACAATGCTGCTGCTTCGCTGCTTCCCACGCAGCAGCGCCGGTTCATCACATGAATGGAGGCGCGCAGGACGCATGGCTTCGCGTCTCGATGCTGCTCTCGCAGCAGCCTGATTAGGTTATGAGAAATGGTTGCTTCTCTCGTCGGCCAAAACCTTGAACACTGTGCTGATCCAGCAGCACGCACGCGCGTGCATGGCTGCTTCAACCAATCACACTGCGATGGCTTCCCTTCCCCTACCGTTGCCGCTGGCCGAAGCGCCCGAGGACGTCCGGGCCGTCCTGCAGGACGAGTCGCCCCTGGGCGTCGCCCGGCATCTTGCCGGGCGCTTCGCACAGACCGCCGCGGAGCGCGATGCGCGCGGCGGCACACCCAAGGCAGAGCGCGACGCGCTGCGAGCGAGCGGCCTGCTCGCCCTGAGCATTCCGACCGTTCACGGCGGCCTCGGTGCGGACTGGCGCACAACTCTGAACGTCGTGCGCGTGCTCGCGAGCGCCGACAGTTCACTCGCCCACCTGTTCGGATTTCATCACCTGATGCTCGCCACGGTCCGTCTGTTCGGCTCGCCGGAGCAATGGCACGCGCTGTTCGAACAGACCTCGCGGCACCGGTGGTTCTGGGGCAACGCGCTCAATCCACTCGACGAACGTACGCTGGCTCATCCGCGCAGTGGGTGGCTCGAATTCAGCGGACAGAAGAGCTTCTGCTCGGGCGCGCTCGACTCGGAAATGCTGATCGTCTCCGCGCGCCACGCCGAAACCCGAGCGTTTCTCGTCGCCGCCATCCCGACCCAGCGAAGCGGCATTTCGATCGCCCAGGACTGGAACAGTTTCGGCCAACGCCAGACCGATAGCGGCTCCTTGACGTTCGAACAGGTCCGCGTCGAGCATCACGAGATGCTCTCGGACCCGGGACCGCTTTCGTCGCCGTTTGCGTGCCTGCGGCCGCTCATTGCCCAATTGATACTGACGAACATCTATCTCGGCATCGGCGAAGCCGCGTTCGAAGACGCGCGGCACTACACCCTGAACGAAGCACGGCCGTGGCCCGCGGCGAAGGTCGCTGGCACTGGCGAGGACCCGTACATCCTGAGCCAGTACGGCGAGTTCTGGCTCGGGCTGGAAGCCGCACGCGCGCTCGCGGACAAGGCTGCCGCCGGGCTCGACGGTGCATGGTCGCACGGCACCCGCCTCGGCGCGGCCGAACGTGGAGAACTGGCACTCGCCATTGCGAGCGCAAAGGTCGCCGCCGCGCAAACGGGCCTCGACATCTGTACGCGCATGTTCGATGTCGCCGGCGCCCGCGCGACCCACGGCGAGCTTCGGCTCGACCGCCACTGGCGCAACCTGCGCACCCATACGCTGCACGATCCGCTCGCGTACAAGCTCCGCGAGATCGGCGAATGGGCGCTCAACCGAACCTATCCCACGCCGAGCTTCTACTCATGAACCACCCGCTCCCCCACGCATGGTCCGACGATGCCGAAGCCAACGGCGAGGTGCCCGTCCTGACGCTGCCGCACAAGCATTCGCTGACCACCTCGATCCGCGCCCGCGCGCAGGTGTTCGTCGATCCCCGGTCAATCGAACTGCTCGAGCGCATCCAGCTGGTCGCGCCGAGCGACGCGAATATCCTGATCATCGGCGAGACCGGCACCGGCAAGGAACTGATCGCGCGCCACGTACACGGGCTGAGCGAGCGGCGCGACAAGCCGTTCGTCGCCGTGAACTGCGGCGCTTTTTCCGAGACGCTGGTCGAAAGCGAACTTTTCGGGCACGAGAAAGGGGCCTTCACGGGTGCGTTCCATGCCAAGCCTGGCTGGTTCGAAGCGGCCAACGGCGGCACGCTGTTCCTCGACGAAATCGGCGACTTGCCACTGTCCATGCAGGTCAAGCTGCTGCGCGTGCTGCAGGAGCGTGAGGTCGTGCGGCTCGGTTCCCGGCGCGGCATCCCGATAGACGTGCGCGTGGTGGCGGCGACGAACGTCCACCTGCAGCACGCGGTGGCGGCCGGGCACTTTCGCAGCGACCTGTTCTACCGGCTCAACGTCGTGCAGCTCGCCATTCCGACGCTGCGCGAGCGCACCGGCGACATCCTTCCGCTCGCTCGCTACTTCATCGAGGACTACCGCGGCCGGCTCGGTTACGGGCCGGGCACGATCTCGCCGCGCGCCGAGCAGAAGCTCCTCGCGTACAGCTGGCCGGGCAACATTCGGGAGCTTGAGAACGTGATCCATCACGCGCTGCTCGTGAGCCGCCACAACACCCTGCAGGATGGCGACCTGCACCTGTTCTCGTCCGGCATCACGGCCCCGGCTGGTGCGAGCGCGAGTGCGCCGAGCGGTCCGCACCACGCGCTCGAATCGGCGCTGCTCGAACTCTTCAACGGTGAGCACGAAAATCTCTTCGAACAGATCGAGGACATGGTGATGCGCACCGCATTCGAGTACAGCCACCGCAACCAGATTCAGGCCGCGAGGCTCCTCGGCATCAGCCGCAACGTGTTGCGCGCGCGGCTGATCCGGACGAAGGAAATCGCGGCCCTCAAATAGCGGCGCCGTCCAGCTGACGGCACCGCGCATTCGCGCTCAGGCCGCCTTCTGCACAGACGCGGGACCGGCGCCGATCGCCCAGACGTACGGTGGCTCGGTGCCGTTGATTTCGCGATCGCCGACGATGCGCTCCTTGAAGACGATCGGATTGTGCGAGGCCGCCGTGCGGGCGTTGCGCCAGTGGCGGTCGAGCCGCTTCTGCTCGCTCGTGCCCGATGCGCCGAGCGCGTTGAACAGCAGCGTGGTAGCGCGCAGCACCAGATCGGCGATCGCACTCTGGCCGCGAGCGGAATCGAGTTCGGCATCGACATTCGCTGCGTGCTCGGCCTCCTCGTCACCGCCGAAACGCGCCTCATACGCGCGTTGCGAAGCTAGCGCCGCACGCACCGCTGTGGCCTCGGCCGCGAACACGAGCGACGAGACCTGGCCCACGACCTGTTGCACCTGCGGATCCTGCGCGAACGAAGGCGCATTGCCGTGGCTGAAGATACGCCGGCGCGAACGCACCTCCTGCGAGATGTCGCGCAGCGCGGCCCGGCCCGTGCCCGCGAGCACGGCCAGCAGCACAAGCTGGTAGAACGCGGTCTGGTATTTGAAGCGCGTCGAAAAGTCGATGATGTCGATCTCGTCCACCTCGGCGCCGACGAATGTGGTGGTGCCGCTGCCCGTCGTACGCTGGCCGAAACCGTCCCAGTCATCGTGATGCGTCACGCCGGGCTGCCTTGCCCGTACGGCCGCGATCACGTCTTCTCCCGTGTCGTCGCGGCGCGCAAACACGTCAATCCAGTCAGCGAAGATGCTGCCCGTGCTGTAGTACTTCTCGCCGTTGACGACCCAACGCGCGCCATCGCGCGACACGCGCGTGAGCACGTCGCCGATCGCCACGCTGCCGATCTCGGTCCAGGCGTTGCCAACCAGTTCGCCGTCGACAAATCGCTTGAACCAGACGTCGCGCGCCGGCCCGGGCTCCGCATTGAGCCGGTCCTCGACGAACGCGAAGTGGCCGCGCAGTGCCTGCGGCAGGTTCGAATCCGCCTCGGCCAGTTCGATCAGTAGCTGAATCAGTTGCGGCAACGAAGCCCCCGCGCCGCCATGCTCAACCGGCACGCGAACGGCGCCGAACCCTGCGGCCTTGAGCCATTCGATCTGCTCGTAAGGCAGGCTACGATCGCGCTCACGCTCGAGCACGCCCTCTGCTATGCGGGCGAAGATAGGTCGAAAGCGTGAGGCGAGACGCTCGTAATCCGTACCGAGAGAAAGAACGGGAGCAACTGCCACCGTGCTGGCGAAATTCAATGCGGTCATAGGGGCTCCAGGTATCGGCTTGATGGGTGGCCCGTGATTGGGCCTCGCTGTCTACCGATAAAGCAGAAGCCATGCCAATCCTTTTTGGGGAAACAGGTGTAAGCGCAACGGTAAAACGGTGTGCAGGTTGCTGGCTGAGAAACAGCATGCTGCTGATTCCGTGCTGGATTTCCAGCGGTTCACGACTCGCGGGCGCGATTTGCCCCGAGGCGACTCATGCGAAAGGGAGAAACCGCGGGGCGCCAAAGGTCCCGCGGCTGCGTTACTGGCGCGGGGCTAGCCCGCGCACGACGGTGAACTCCGGGCTGGTGTTGCAGAACCCAAGCGAACAACGGCGGCCACGCCTGAGCGCCAGGTAACGCACCGTCACGCCACCTCGGCCATCTCCAGCTTGTTCGCCAGCGCATCGCGGATGAGCGCGACCGGCCGCACGAGACGCCCCGGCAGCGCCCCGTGCACGAGCCACACATTCAGGCCGGATCGGAAGTCGGTCGCGTCGATGATCTGCAGCTGGTCGCGCAGCGGGCTGCGAGCGAGCGCCTGCGGCGCGGCGAGCCCGACGCCCATGCCGCGCGCGACCAGCGAAAGCTGCAGTTCGGAGCCGAAGGCTTCGACCGCGACGTTGAACGGCAGACCCGCCATGCCCATGGCGCGGCTCAGCGCCGAGCGCATCCCGCAGCCGTCCTGGTTCAGCACCCACGGATGGTGCGCAAGCGCGGCGAGCGTGGTGGGCTCGTCGGGCAAACCAAACGAGCGCGCCGCGACGACGAGGGTCGGCGTGTAGCCGAGCTGAGTCGCGACCACGCCCTCCGGCGGCATCACTGCGGCGGGCAGGAGGATTACGGCCGCATCGAGACGCGCGCGCTCGACCTCGTCGAGGAGGCCTGGCGACCAGCCCGCCCTCACACGCAGCGTCAACTTGGGAAATTCGCCGCGCAATTGATCGACGGGCTGTTCGAGCGCGAGCTCCGAGAGAAACGGCGGCACACCGAGCTTGAGTTCGCCGACCGGCTCACTCTCCGGCGAGGCGACCGACATCAGGTCGTCGACCGCGCGCAGCACCGAGCGCGCGAGGCCGTACACCTCGTTGCCAGCGGCCGTGGGCTTCAGCGGCTTGCTCTGGCGGTCGAGAAGCTCGATGCCGAGCGTCGTCTCCAGGTTCTGCACGCGGCGCGTGAGGCCCGGCTGCGTCAGGAACAGCCGCTCAGACGCCCGCACGAGCGAGCCGCTTTCGACCACCGCTACGAAGGCTTCCAGATCTCGGGTGTTCACAATAACTCCGCATAAAGATTATCGCGATAATTCAATTGTCGCATAACGTGGCGCTCCCTACGATAGGTGAACCTGCCACGTTGCGGAGCCACTGGATGGAGCACCCTGCTGAACCCTGTACGCGCGTGATGGCGCGCGAAGCCACCCCCGGGAGCCACGCTAATCACGCCACTCACGCCACGCTCACGCTGCCGATGACGCTGTTCTTCGCGGCCGCAGTCGGTGTGATCGTCGTCAATCTGTCTGCGGCCCAGCCGCTCGCCGGGCTCGTGAGCCAATCGCTGCATCTGCGCCCGAAACTCGTCGGCGCAGTGGCCATGCTGCCGCAGCTCGGATACGCGGCCGGCCTGCTGCTGCTCGTTCCGCTGTGCGATCTGCTCGAGAACCGGCGCCTTATTTTCCGCACCCTCCTCGCCTGTTCCGGGTTTCTGGCCCTCGCGGCACTGGCGCGCTCGGGCCCCCTCTTTCTCGCCGCGGCATTCCTTGCGGGGGCGACCTCCAGCGTGATCCAGATGCTCGTGCCCATGGCCGCCTCCATGGCGCCCGAAAGCCGGCGCGGACGGGCAGTGGGCAACGTGATGAGCGGCCTGATGCTGGGCATTCTGCTGTCACGGCCGCTCGCGAGCCTGATCGCGGGAACGCTGGGCTGGCGTGCGTTCTACGGCATCGAAGCGGTGGCGGATGCCCTGCTCGCCGTGGTTCTCTTTCTGCGCACGCCGCGCCGCACGCCGACCGTGAAGGCGCGATACGCCGATCTGCTCTATTCGCTCTGGACGTTGCTGCGCACCGAACGCGTTCTGCGGCGCAGCGCCTTCCTCGCGGCGCTTGCGCTGGGCGCCTTCTCGGCGTTCTGGACCGCGGTCGCCCTGCTGCTTTCGCAGCCGCCGTTTTCGCTCGGCATGAACGGCGTTGCCGCGTTCGCACTGGCGGGCGCGAGCGGCGCGATCGTCACGCCACTAGCGGGCCGACTGGGCGACCATGGCGCGGGGCGCCCAGTTCAATACGCCGCGCACGCGACGATGCTCGGCGCGGTCGTACTGCTGGGCGTGGCGGGCGCGGGCTGGGGAGGCTTTTCGCCCGCCGCCCATCCGGCGTTGGCGCTTGGCCTGCTCGTTGTGGGCGCGGGTGCGCTCGATGCGGGTGTCATCGCCGACCAGACGCTCGGGCGGCGAGCGGTCAACCTGCTCAACCCCGCCGCGCGCGGCCGGCTCAACGCGATTTTTGTGGGGATGTTCTTCGTCGGCGGCGCCGCCGGCGCGCTCATGGCCGGCGCGGCGTGGGCCACGGCGCGCTGGAGCGGGGTGTGCCTCGTCGCCCTCGGCTTCACGGTCGCGGTCATCGCGCTGGGCTTCGTTTATCGCGCGTCGCCGGCTTCCGGGCGCTAGGGGTCCGCCCGGTGGGTGGTCCAATGGCAAAGCCGCGGCTGGTCCAGCCGCGGCTTTGCTGTATCTGTACTGCCACTCGCGTATCGAATTGATACGCAGCCATACGAAGCGATGCGCGCCCGACTCCCGGTCAAACCGTCATGCGCGCGGCGATGTGCTCACGTCTGCTGATCCGACCCGTCCGCGGGCTGCGCGGTGTTGTCGTCGGCGGGCTTTTCGTCTTCCTTCTTCTCGACTAGCTGCTCGACTTCCTTGGCGCCCTCGAAACCGGCAACCGCGGCAGCTGCCTTGGTCAGGAAGCCCGCATTCGGATCGAGCTTCTCGGCGCCTTCCACAGCGGCTACCGCACCGGCAATTTCACCCACCTTGTCCAGAATGCCCATTTCACCCCTCCAGTTGAAACCCGCTCCGGGCTGATGAGGCGACGTCTCGCCTCCCGTGCGCCGCTCCAGCGAGCGCGCCGCCTCATTGTGTGCCTGCGCGATGGCCGCATCAATCACTAACTCATTAATCTGACAATGATTAAGGATGTCACATACGAACGTATATTGCGATGCGTCAATTGTTTGACTATAGTGAGGTTGTCTCCTCCATGTCTCCCTTGGCATGGTTCAAGCCCGCATTCGCTGCGGGCTTTTCTTTTTCCTGCCTCGCGTTTTCAGCGGACGCCGGTTCGTCGCCGGCCTGCGGTCCGCGGCCAGGCGCGCGCCGTCCGCTGGCATAATCGTCCCTTTCGCCGTTTTCCAGCCCTCTTTGATCTCGCCGCTGCAATGACTCTGCATACCTGGTGGCTGTTCCTCGTCACCGTCTTCGTCGTCTGCGCCATCCCCGGTCCCAACATGCTGCTCATCATGTCGCACGGCGCGCAGTACGGACTGCGCCGCAGCAGCGCGACCATGGCCGGCTGCCTTTCCGCACTGGTTCTGATGCTGGCCGTTTCGGCGGCCGGACTCGGCGTGTTCCTGCAAGCGTGGCCGACCATGTTCAACGCGCTGCGCTTCATCGGCGCTGCGTACCTTGTCTACCTGGGCATCAAGGCCTGGGGCGCACCCGTGCCCGAGGCTGCCGCGGACGTTGCCGAACCTGTGGCCGCGCGCCCCCTGCGCTCGCCGCTGGCGCTCTATCGCAACGGCTTTTTCGTCGGTGGCAGCAACCCCAAGGCGATCCTTTTCGCGGCGGCGCTCCTGCCGCAGTTCATCGACGCGACCCGACCGGTGCTGCCGCAGTTCGGTGTGCTCGTCGCGACCTTCGCCGTGTGCGAAGTGAGCTGGTATCTCGTCTACGCGGGTTTTGGCACGCGCATCGGCGCGACACTCAAGAGCCGCCGCGTGGCAAAAGCGTTCAATCGCGTGACGGGCGGCGTGTTCGTCGGGTTTGGCGCGATGATGGCTTTGATTCGGCAGTAACGCTGGCTAAGGCGGCGCGATCAACGCGCAGCCCGCTTGCGCGCCCATCGTGCTTCTTTTACGCTCTTTTAGACCTCTTTTCGCTTCGAGTCTGCGATGAAGTCCCATCGGCATACCATCTTCATGGCGCTGCTCGCGGCGGCCCTGTTCGGCATCACCACACCGCTCGCCAAGGCGCTGCTCGGCAGCGTGTCGCCGTTCATGCTCGCGGGGCTCTTCTATCTAGGCAGCGGCTCGGGGCTCGCGGTCGTACTGCTGCTACGGCGTCTCCTCGCGCGCCGCGGCGCCTCAAGCGCCGCACATGGGCCCGGACACGACCCACTGCGCCTGGCTGAACTGCCATGGCTTGCCGGTGCTATCGCCGCGGGCGGCGTGGCCGCGCCCGCCCTGCTCATGCTCGGCCTGAACAGCACGCCCGCCGCTACCAGCGCGCTGCTGCTGAACCTCGAAGGCGTGTTGACGGCGCTCATCGCCTGGGTCTGCTTTCGCGAAAACTTCGATGCGCAGATCGCGCTGGGCATGCTGGCGATCGTGGCGGGCGGTGTGCTGCTCTCGTGGCCCGGCGCGCATGCCGGCGCCGTGTCCGGCATCGCGCCCGGCGCGCTGCTCGTCGCGCTCGCGTGCCTGTGCTGGGCCGTCGACAACAACCTCACGCGCAAGGTCTCGACCAACGACGCGATGGTCGTGGCCTGCACCAAAGGGCTCGTGGCCGGACCGGTGAATATCGGCATTGCGCTCGCCGCGGGCGCGCACTGGCCCGCCTGGCAGGCGGTCAGCGGCGCCATGCTCGTGGGGTTCACGGGCTATGGCGTGAGCCTCGTGCTGTTCGTCGTCTCGCTGCGCCATCTCGGGACGGCGCGCACCGGCGCTTATTTCTCCGTGGCGCCGCTCTTCGGCGTGGCGCTGTCACTGCTGCTGTGGCCGGAGCGCCCGGCGCTCGCCTTCTGGCTCGCGCTCGCGCTGATGGCGTTCGGCGTGTGGCTGCACGTGCGCGAACGTCACGACCACGCGCACACGCACGAGCCCCTCGAGCACACCCATGCGCACCGGCACGAGGAACACCATCAGCACGAGCACGATTTCGCGTGGGACGGCTCGGAGCCGCACACGCATGCGCACCGTCACGCGCCGATCACGCATAGCCACTCGCACTATCCCGACGTGCACCATCGGCACGCGCATTGAGGAGGCACGCGTCGCAGCCGCTGCCGTCGCAAACCACGTCAAGATTTCCCAGGACCGCCGCGCGTGGCGCGCGCACGCTGCACTCGTCACATAAAACGAAGGAGACAAGTGCGATGGCTACTGTCTACCGCGACATTCCCGTTGAAGCCGCAGCGCAGGACGTCTGGGCCGCGCTGCGCGATCCCGCCAATGTCGACCGTGTGTTCGCCGGCGTGCTGACCGACGTGCGCATGGAGAGCGACGTGCGATGGGTGACGTTCGCCGACGGCACCGTGATTGAGGAGCGCGTAATCGGCGTCGACGACGCGCGCATGCGCCTCGCCTACAGCGTGTGCGGCGGACGCTTCGAGCATCATCACGCGACGCTTCAGGTCGTACCGGATTCACCGGCTTCACCCCAACGTTGCCGCGTGGTCTGGATCAGCGACTTCAAGCCCGACGAGCGGATCCAGATGGTCGAGCCGCTCACGGATGCGGGCTGCGCGGCGCTCAAGCGCAATCTCGCCCGACGATGAGGACCGCCGCCGCGCGGTAGTCATAGAGAGTCGGCACGCGCGCTCGCGCTCGCGCTTGTGCGCCGTGCGCTCTGCAGACGGCGGCGTCCGCGTCGATGGATGGACTCCTTTGTAGTCGCGCCGACCAAATTTGATTGTTGTGGTCGAGGTCGACAGTTAGTTGCATAATTGGGCCGCAGCCAGTCTGACAAAGGCACGACTCGGGGCCGTGCTGGCGCAGAACGCACTGTGCGACGGCGCCCATACCGGCACGCCAATTGCGGCGACAATAGTGCCAGATGACTCAACATCGGGAGCCGCAATGCGGGCAGGTAAATTAATGTTGGCCGTGCGCTGCATCGCCGTTTGCACGGGCCTTGCTGGGACATCCGCGGCACACGCCGCCGGCACCTTCGACGGTGACTGGAGCGTCACGCTCACATGCCCCCAGGGCGCCGGCGAGACACCGGCCTACCGATATCAATTCCCCGTCGAAATCCAGCAAAACGTCCTTCACGGAGAACACGGCGAACGGGATGCCAGTGGCTGGCTCACGCTGGACGGCAAGCTCGAACCCGATGGGTCCGCCACGCTCGTCGCCCAAGGTCTGACCGCCTCATCCCGGCACACCAACACTCGAACGCCCTATTCGTATGAAGTCAGCGCGCAGTTCGACGCGACTTCTGGCAGCGGCTCGCGCACGACCGCGAGCAAGTGCGATTTTGTGTTCGTAAAGGAATGACCGACGAGAATGGCTGGCGGCCCGAACCAATCCCGGCGCCAGAAAAGAAAAAGCCCGCTGAGAGAGCGGGCTGAATCCATATCAGGAGGAGACATGGAGGAGACGAGTCAAGTATAGGGTTTTCCCCTAAGCTGTGCAACTGTTTTTTAACGGCGGGAGCAACAGGTTCAGGGATGACGCTCGAGGCCGTCGCCGATGCGCTCGTCGATTTCGTGCTGCGGTTGCAATCGCAACGCAACTTTGCCCCTGCACTCCTGGATATCCGCAGCGGTAACGGCGACCACCGCAAGCGCTTTTGCGAAGCGATGCGCGGCGGCGTCGCCGGCAGCCTGCCCCGGGCGAAAGCGCATCTCAAACCGGCCAGGGCTCGTGCCGATCCATATTCTCAAGGGCGTCGCCGACGTCGCCAACGAAGAACTTTCGGCGCGCGGTGCTCATGACTGAACTGCGTGATCTCGTGCGCCTATGTCTCGTTTCGACTCCGGAGCGCGCTGGCGACAAATAGCCTGCCGCCGGGGCCGAGCCGCTTCGGACGCGCCTGATCTTTGTGCGCTACCATCGCTGCATGTCCGAACCACCGCTACCCGCACGCGCGGCTGCCGTGCCGCTCACCGGCACGGCGCAGCCGCAAAGCACCTACGCCACCGCATTGGCGGGTTTGATCGCGCTGCTCGCGTGGGGAGCGCTCGCCGCCCAAACCGACATTACGATCCAGCGCATGGTGCTGCGCGGCTTCGACACGTTCGAGGCTATCGGCAGGCTTTCGGCCTACCTCACCAATCTCACCGTATTGCTCGTCGCGCTCACCTTCACCTGCATCGCGCTGCGCGCTCGCTCGTGGCCCGCACGCTTGCTCCGCGCTCCCGGCGCAGTGAGCGCAGTCACGGTGTATATCGTGTTCGTTGGCATTGCTTACAATCTGCTGCTGCGGCATCTCTGGACGCCGCACGGTTATCGCGCGCTGCTCAACGAGAGCCTGCACAGCCTGATCCCGCTGCTGTGCGCGGCGTATTGGCTGCTGTTCGTGCCGCGCTTCACCCTTAGCGCTCGCGATCGCCTCGTCTGGCTCGTCTATCCGCTGGGCTACCTTGTTGTCACCTTCTGGCGTGGCAGCGAGACCGACTTCTATCCCTACCCGTTCATCGACGTCGCTCAGCTCGGCTACGCGCACGTGCTCGTCAACAGCGCCTTGCTACTCGCCGCCTTCATGGTGCTGATGGCGGTCTTCGTGACGATCAACGCACGCAGGCGCGCCGCCGTCGTGGCAAACGAAGGCCTCGCCGTAGCCGATTCGCAGCGCCCCGACTAACTCGCGGCTTACCGACCAATCTCATGCCCGTCTATATCGCCCTGCTGCGCGCCGTCAATGTCGGCGGAACGGGCAAGCTCCCCATGCCCGAACTTCGCGGCATGTGCGAAACGCTCGGATTCACGCAAGTGCGCACCTATATCGCGAGCGGCAACGTGGTGTTCGAGAGCCGGCTGGGCGAAGCATCGGTAAAAAAGAAGCTCGAGCAGAGCCTTGAAGCTTATGCAGGGAAGCCCGTTGGCGTAGCAGTGCGTACGGACGCGGAATTGGCCTCGGTGCTGCAAGGCAACCCGTTTCCCGCTGCCGCGCCTGATCGCACCGTCGCCATCTTTCTCGACACGCCGCCGCCCGCGGACGCGTTCGACAACGTGAGCGGCCAGGCGGCGGAAGAATTCCGCCTGGGCACCCGCGAGATCTATGTGTTCTACAAGGACGGTATCGGGCGCTCGAAGCTCAAGATCGCGGCGGCAAAGGCCGGAACGGCGCGCAACATGAATACCGTGGCGAAACTTCTGGAAATGGCGCAAGCGTGAGCGGCGCCTTGAAGTACAGCCCAGGCCTCACTCCAACGATACGCTTTGTATCGTGAGTTACGAGCGGAGTTTCCTGAGGCCGGTGCGTCCATCGTCGACGCGATTCTCGCCCGCGACGGCGAAACCGCCGCGCGTTGCATGCGCGAGCATCTGCTCAAGGTGCAGGGGTACGGCTCGCCGCATTGACGCAAGAAGCTCCGGCGTTTCGCGCGTTTACTTCACAGCGGAAGCCGCCGCCTTGCACGTTACGGCATCCTGATCGCCCGTGCCGCCGCTGCAGCCGATCGCACCGATCAGCTTACCGTCCTCCACGAGCGGAAAGCCGCCGGGCGAAGCCACGAGGTCCGGCACGAGCGTGGCAACGTAGGCATGACCGCTCTCGAACTGGTTATAGAAAACGCGGGTCTCGCGGCGAAAGCGCGCGGACGTGCGCGCCTTGTTCTGAGAGACCTCGACAGAGGCGTATTGCGCGCCATCCATGCGCTCGAAGGCAACGAGATCGCCATGCGGATCGACCACGGCGATGTTCATTTTCCAGTCGTGGCTGCGCGCCTCGGCTTCAGCAAGCGCAAGCAGATGCTTCGCCGCCTCGAGCCCGATAGGCGAACCGTAAGGAATGTCGTAAGGCATGCGCTCGGGCACAGCAGCCGCTGGCGGCGCCGAAGCTGACGTTTGAGCCTGCACCGAGGTTACAAAGACGAGACAGGCCGCGGCTGCGATCTGAACAGAGTGATGCATTGCTCACCCTCCTTCATCGGCGGGCCAAGGCGTCACGCGCGTCCAGCCCTAGCCAGTCAACATACTCGCGCGATCCGCCGTGCGCAAGGCCGATGGTTCAGCCGTCCTTACCATCGACACGCGGCGCAACGAGCCAGCCGGCGTAGCGATAGCAGTAGGCCGCGAACGCAACGGCCCAGCACGCACCTGACGCTTCGATCCAGAATGTGAGCCACTGCGGCGCGAGCCAGGGTCCCGCCACGCGAATCAGCGCCGCGAGTACGAGCAACACGTAGCAGGCGATGTCGAAGCCGCCCGGCACGAGCTTGCGGCCCGTATGTCCGCGCGCCGTGCGTGTGATCATTGCCATGATCGCGCAACCGATAGCGCCCACCGTGAACGCGTGAACGGCGAGCGTATGCGCGACCAAACCCATTGCGGCGAGCGCGAGCAGCAGGAACCCGACGGGTATCCACGCATAGGCGATGTGCAGGATGGTCAGGATCGGCCGGTTGCCGACGCGCCACGAACGCCAGCCCCAGATCCGCGCGCTGTGTGCGCACGCCGCCGCGAGCGCGGCGATCGCGACGAGCAAGCCTGAGCCGAGCGCGGCGTCGAGCACGAACGCCAGCGCGCTGAGCGGCATCACCGCGCGCTCGACCGCATTCCAGCGCCGCGCCGTGTAGCCCGGCACGGCGTTGGCCGTGAACGACGGGATGATGCGCCCGCCGATGATCGTGATGAACAGCACCAGCATGCCCACGGCGAGGTACGCGCTGTGGAGCGCCCAGTCCGCGCGGCCGGCCAGCATCGAAAGATGGAACGCCACGTTCAGCGCGGCGAGCATGCCGAGCGCGACCGGCAAGAAGATGTTGTGGCTGTTCCTCGCGCCGATCAGCACGCGCAGCAGAACGAGCGCGCATGCAGGTAGAAAGAGGCTGTCGACCACGGCGGCGGCGCCAGACGGTGCGTAAGCAACGGTAATGCGGCCCGCGAGCCACAGCAGCCACAGCGCCGCGAGGGACTTGCCCTGCGCCGGCGTGACCGATGTCCACGCGCGCACGGCGGTCAGCAAAAAGCCCGCCACGATCGCTGCGCCGAAGCCGAAAATCATCTCGTGCGCGTGCCAGAACGTGCCCGGCAGGTAGGAACTGAGCCCCGGCAACGGATGGCCGGCATACGCGGCCATCCAGGCCAGTAACGCCGCGCCGCCGAAGAGCGCGCCGCCAAGGTAGAACGGCCGGAAGCCGAGCGCCCACAGCGCGAAACCGCCGCGAGCCGCAGGGGTGGGTTCTTCGATCCGAAAGACGGTCATGATCACTCTCGCCAATACATTCATTTTCAATGCATCTTATATGGACTCGCTGAGAAATGCCGCTGAGAAGGCGCGATGTAATGCCACAGGTTCGATTCGGGGCTCGCCCCAGGGTAGCGCGAGGCGCGCTCAGGCGTGTGTGTACGCGTTAGCAACGAAAACAAGCATCGAAGAATCGTGCAAGCAATCGAGAGTATTGTGCTAACACGTCTGCGACGCGCGTGCCATCCTAAGTAGCTAGCCATCACAGGAGGGCAATATGCTGAATACGCGCAAGCTTGGACGTGAAGGACTCGTGGTTTCGGAGATCGGGCTGGGGTGCATGGGGATGTCCTACGCGTACGGCACGCCCGACGACACGGAGTCGATCGCCACGATTCATCGGGCGATCGAACTCGGTTGCACATTCCTCGATACCGCGGAGATCTATGGTCCTTTCGCCAACGAAGAATTGCTCGGACGCGCGCTAAAAGGACGTCGTCACGCGGTGACGATCGCGACGAAATTCGGCTTCAAGTTCGACAACGGGGTACGCGGCCTCGACAGCCGCCCCGAGCATATCAAGGAGGTGATCGACGCGTCGCTGGTCCGCTTGCAGACCGATCACATCGATCTGCTCTATCAGCACCGCGTGGATCCCGCCGTGCCGATCGAGGACGTGGCGGGCGCGGTGAAGGATGCGATCGCCGCAGGCAAGGTTCGCTATTTCGGCTTGTCGGAAGCGAGCGTCGATACCATCCGGCGCGCCCATGCCGTGCAACCCGTCTCGGCCGTGCAAAGCGAGTATTCGCTGTTCGAGCGCGGCGTCGAAGACAAGGTGCTGCCGGCCCTGCGCGAACTGGGTATCGGCTTTGTTCCCTACAGTCCGCTTGGCCGGGGCTTCCTGACCGGCAACGCCCGGCGGGCGGAGGAACTGCCCGCCGACGACTGGCGAGCAGCCAACGATCCGCGCATACAGGGCAGCAACTTCGATACGAACGTCAAGCTCGCAGCTTTCATCAAGACCCTTGCCGACGAGAAGTCCGTGACACCAGGCCAGCTCGCGCTCGCGTGGCTGCTCAAGCAAGGTGACGATCTGGTGCCGATCCCTGGCACCAAACGGCGCCAATACCTCGAGGAAAACCTGAGCGCAGCTTCAGTTCGCCTGGCGTCAGCGGATCTGGATCGCATCCGGAGTTTCCTTGCCGGACACCAGACCGCGGGCACACGTTACCTGCCGCCCATGCTGTCGCATCTCGACGGCTAGCGGACGCCAATCACCATCGAGTTTTGCCCTCCCAGCGGTTCGACTCTGATCTCACGAAAGCCCGCCTCGGTCATCCAATCGCCGCACTGCCTGGCGGTATAGTCGAAACCGCCGGGCGTCTCGATCAGCATGTTCAAACTCATCAGCAGACCGAATGCATTGTGCCTGCGCTCGTCGTCGATCATCGCATCGTAGACGATCAGACACCCGCCAGCGGGCAACGCCTGATAACTCCTCGCAAGCAGTTCGCGCTTCTGTTCGAGATTCCAGTCGTGGAGAATGTGTCCCATCACGAGGACATCGGCTGATGGCAACGCGTCCTTGAAGAAGTCGCCCGGATGAAAGTGAATTCGATCCTGTAGCGCGTTCGCCGCGATGTAGTCGTTGAACACCGGAGCGACGGCAGGCAGATCGAAACCAACCCCCGCAAGGTGCTCGTGTGCACGTGCAACCTCCGCCACGAGAGCACCCTGCGCGGTGCCGACGTCGACAACCGAGCGATAGTTCTGCCAGGGAAATTTTTGCGCCATCTCCTTGGCCAGATCCAGGCTGACACCCGTCATTGCACCCAAAAACTCACGAAGCCCGCGGTCGTCGCGATAGATTGCCTCGAACGGGTTACCGCCCTGCTTTGCTTCGTTCTGCGGCAGCCCCGTGCGCAACGCTTCGGTCAGCGAACCCCAGAACGGGTATAGGCGGTTGTTAGCCATGCCCAGAAACCCGGCGATACAACCCGGCTTGGCTCTGTCGAGAAATGCACCGGCCTCGGCGGTATTGCGGTACAGGCCGTCGTCTCGATCCAGGACCCCCAGCGCAACCAGCGCATCGAGAAAATCGTATGCCGATCTCGGATGCAACTGCATTTGCTCCATCAGCTGTGTTGCGGTGCGCGGGCCTCTGCCCAGAACGGTGAACAGGTCGAGTTCGACCGCGGATAGCAGCGCCTTCGAGGCCCAGAAACCCATGGCCAGCTGAAGCAGCTTTTGCGGAGAAGCGGCAGATGCGTTTCCGGTTTCAGACGTCAAGGTGCTCGATTGCGTTTCCATTGTCTTGTTTCCTTTCGCAGAGATACCAAGGTTCTCGATGGCTTTGCTTCACTACGCGAATCTACTTTGCGTCAACAGAACACCTTGCGGGCGATGACTATTCCGCGCTTGCCTCAAATTCCAGACGCTGTGCGCTTTCCTGCATCGTCCTGGTAGGCGCGCCCCGTAGACATCCGCCTTTCGGTTATGCCTTGCGCCCGTCGATCACCAGCGGCGGATTGGCGACGCTGCCGGTATAGTTCGTCATCGGCGACGCAGCGACAACACAATGACGACCCGCACCGCAGCCGGAGCGAAACCCGCGGCCGTGAACGACGCGACGTCCTGGGCGTCGAGACGCTCACGCTTGTCGATCAACGTGCGCGCGAGATGCGAAAGCGCCGCGAGCTTCTCGTCGGCCGGCAGGCAAGCCTCGAAATGCCGACTTCGAGCTTCCGGTGCCGATTCCAGTGTATATACGGGGAAGTTAGCCACGATATTTCCCTTGAAGCGGGACGCATGCATCAAGGGGCGATGACACGACAGTCACAGAGTAGTGATGCCCCGCAGCCTGGCCAATTACATGGCGTGTAATACAAAACAATCGTTCAGGCATCCGGCGAAGGCCACCGCGCCTGCACGCGAAAACGGAGAATCGAACCGTGCCACACCTGGGCATTGCGGTCATTGTGTTTGCATGCGTGTTTAGTAGCGCCCTGCTCGGCCTGTATCTGCACACCATGCTGCCAGCGCACCATCTCAGCGACGAATCGGTCAGCGTCATTAAGCTGACGATTGGATTGATAGCCACCATGGCCGCATTGGTGCTCGGGTTGCTGATCTCGTCGGCGAAAAGCTCATTCGATGCAGCGAACGCAGCGGTCGTACGTGACGCCACCAATATCATTCTGCTCGATCGCACACTGGCACAGTATGGTCCAGAGACGCAGGAGATCCGGGCCTCGCTGAAGCAGGGCGTCGCCACAGGGATCCGGAAGATCAGCTCCGGCGATCCGGCTCAGCTGGCAAGCATGCGCAGCCCCGAGGAGCTTAAACGCGGGGAGAATATCCAACGCCGGCTGGCGGAACTGTCGCCGAACAGCGAAACGCAACGCCGGCTGCAGGCGCACGCCATCCAGATCGCCGGCGACGTCCTTGCCATGCGCGAGCTTGCGCTGCTGCAGGCGGCAGGCTCGACCCCGATGCCGCTCCTGCTAACGCTCGTGCTGTGGCTGTGCATCATCTTCGGCTCGTTTGGGCTGTTCACCTCACCCAACACGACAGTCGTCGTCACGTTCTTTCTGGGCGCGATATCCACCTCCATTGCCATTTTTCTGATTCTGGAAATGAACACGCCGCTCGGCGGAATCGTCGCTGTCTCCCTCGCGCCCGTGCATGAGGCGCTCTCCATACTCGGACAGTAGTCGCAGCGGTGCCGCGGACAAGTTTGGCCGACGCGAACAGTCCTCCAGGCAGCCTGCTCGCGCCTGCTTACGCGCCATCCGGAGCCATCTGCTCCTCGCGCGCGTACTGCGTTGGCGGCCGGCCGACGTGCCGCGTAAAGGCAACGCTGAACGTGCTGGCCGAGCTATAGCCCACAAGTTGTGCAATCTCGGCGATACGGCCGTGATTGCGACGCAACAGATCCTTCGCCAGCGCCATGCGCCAGGTCAGCAGGTATTCCATCGGCGCGACGCCGACTGCGCGGCTGAAGCGCTCGAAAAAGGTCGAACGTGAGAGCGCGGCCTCCTTCGCGAGCGCGGCAACCGTCCATGGCTTCGTCGGGTGCTCGTGCATCTCCCGGATCGCGGCCGCGAGGCGGCTGTCGGAGAGCCCGCGCACGAGCCCCGGTGGCGCATAGGTTCCCGCCGTGGATCGCAGTGCCTCGATGAGCAGCACTTCCAGCAGGCGGGAGAGCACGACTTCGCGCGCAGGCCGCTGCGCTCTCGACTCCTCGCGCACGAGTTTTACGAGCGTTGCCAGCCGTTCCTGGCCGCGGACATGCACGAGTTGCGGCAGCAGCGAAACCAGCAGGGACGAATCCGGCGACCCGAAGCTGCAGTGGCCCGCCACCATGCGCGAGTCGACCGGGTGGTCCGGCGCGCCGACTCTGAATTCATTGTTGCCCATCGCGACCGGCGTCACGGGGTCGACGTCCGGCGGGGGAGGCTCGAGGCTGCTCACCTCGATGCCATAGGACGCTGGAATCAGGACGAAGTCGCCGGCCACGAGTTCGAGCGGCGCATGATCGTCGATCGTGATGCAGCACCCGCCGTCGAGGATGACGCAATAGAAAGGCTCGCCAGCACCCGACCGACTGATGCGCCAGGGGCCGGCGCCGAGGACGAGTTTGGAGAAGCGCGCACTCGGCTGCAGCAGCGTCACGACTTCAGCCAACGGATCGATCATGGCCGGACTCCTGCAAACGAAATTCGGATCTTTGATTGTAGCAAGTACGGTCTGCGCGATCTATCGTATGGACACACGCGACCCATGCCAAAGGAGATTCCATGCAAACCGTGCTGATCACCGGCTGCTCGTCCGGCTTCGGGCTCGAGATCGCCCGGTACTTCCTGGCCCGCGACTGGCGGGTCGTCGCCACGATGCGTACGCCGCGTGACGACGTACTGCCGCCTTCGGAACGCCTGCGCGTGCTGGCGCTCGACGTCACGAAGCCGGAAAGCATACGCGCGGCCGTCAGCGCCGCAGGCCCGACCGACGTCCTCGTCAACAATGCGGGGTTCGGCGCGGCTTCCCCAGCTGAACTTGTTCCGATCGAGGCCGTGCGCGAGGTCTTCGAGACCAACACGTTCGGCACGATCGCAGTGACGCAAGCCGTGCTGCCTCAGTTCCGCAAGCGCAAGGCCGGCGTCGTCGTAAACGTTACGTCGAGTGTGACGTTGAAGGCGCTCCCGCTGCTCGGCGCGTATCGCGCCAGCAAGGCTGCGGTGAACGCGTTCACCGAGTCGATGGCGCTGGAACTCGAGCCGTTCGGCGTGCGGGCGCGCCTCGTACTGCCGGGCCGTTCGCTGGAGACGCGCTTTGGAGAGAACGCGCGTGCCCATATCCACGGCTTCGACAACGAAGCCTATGCCGGTCTCGTCAAAGGAGTCCTCGCGCGTCTGGAGGACACGGCGTCCCCTCTCACCCAGGCACAGGACGTCGCCGAGGCCGTGTGGCGCGCGGCAACCGACCCCTCGACTCCGATGCACATTCCCGCCGGCGCTGACGCGAAAGCATGGGCAGCTGAGGTCAACTAATCAACACCAGGAGATTCTCATGCAGGACAATGTCATCGCTCTCGTCACCGGAGCCAATCAGGGAATCGGTCTTCAGATCGCGAAGGATCTTGCGTCACACGGCCTCACGGTACTCGTCGGGTCGCGCAATCTCGAACGCGGTGAGGTCGCAGCCAGGGAGATTGGGCCGAACGCGCGGGCGCTCCAGCTCGACGTGACGGATCGGGCTTCGATCGCAGCTGCCGCGCAGCGCATTCGCGACGAGCATGGCCGCCTCGACGTGCTCGTCAACAACGCCGCGATTTCTAGCACGAACCGGCAACCCGGCCAATCCGTGGAGGACTTCGCAAAGACCACCCGCCCGAGCAATGTCTCTCTCGATGAAATGCGCGCGGTGTGGGACACCAACGTGTTCGGCGTGCTGGCCGTTTATCAGGCGATGCTGCCGCTCCTGCGCAAATCGACGGCCGCCTGCATCCTCAACGTGTCGAGTGGCGTTGGGTCGCTCACGACGAACTCGGACCCTGCCTTCCCGTGGCGCTCGATCTTCGGTCCGGTATACCCCGCCTCCAAGACGGCGCTCAATGCATTGACCGTTGCCATGGCGATCGAACTGGAGCCGGAAGGCATCAGGGTCAACGCCGTCTCGCCGGGCTACACCCGCACGAACCTGAACGGTTACACGGGCACGGAGACCGTCGAGGAAGGTGCCCGCGAGGCGGTGCGCGTGATATTGCTGGGACCGAAGGGCCCGTCGGGGACATTTACCCGCTGGGAAAATCAGACGATTCCGTGGTGAACGAGGGGGCACCGAAGGCGCCTTCACGCTCGCTACGCGGAATGCGCCGCTAGTGCGAGTTCGAAGCGAATCGTGCGGTTGGTGCGTTCGACGCTCGATTCGCGGTGCGCTCGCAGCGGCCCGTCAAACGCCTCGAACAGGTTGTTGCCGCAGACATCTTCCAGGTCCGGCGCGACACGAATGGCGGGCCGCGTCGCCGTCCAGGGCGAAGCTGGCGTGAAGGTCCAACGTCTTTCGCCCTGTGCGATCGCGGCTCGTCCTCGCACCGGCAGCTCGTCGTCCCCAACGACCGTAATCGCGCGTCGGAGCAACGCCCAATCCAGCGGCCTGGGAAACATGATTTCCAGAGGTTGATCAGTGTTCGCCGCAGGAGGCAGCACCGTCCAATGTGCGACCTCAACGGACTCGCGAACCGCCTGGGCGACAACGAAAGGCTTGGAGAAATGCTGCTGTAGCGGACGACCGGACGAGTCGACCATCGCCGAGCCGACGGCCAGCGCGTAGCGTTGCCCCATCGTGAGCGGCGGACCCAGTTCCCGATTGGGGCCTACCCAGCGTTTCAGCCTGCCCGGATCCAGCAGAACGGTCAGGCATCGCATGCTCCTGTCCCAAAGCTCCAGCGCAGGCCGATAGAGCACGTCGTGAGCAGGCCGGCCATCGGGGCCGATGAGACTGATCTGCGACTCCGCACAGCCACGCCGCATCGGGCTGGAAAAACAAACGTAGAATCGAAGCAGGTTTTCCGGCAGCACGTCGGCGGATGGGAAGGCACCCGTCACGAAAGCCGGGTCGCCGCCGATTGGGTCCGGTAGCGAGAATTCGAGCGTCAGCACGTCCGCACGCTCGCCCCGCCCGAGCGGCTGCGGATCGAAACTCGCTCGATAGCGAACGCCCGGTTCGAACGGAAAACGCGGGATGAATCGCACCCCGGTCTCCAGCAGCTGATAGCGGCCAGCCACATCGGGAAGTTCGTCGCCGCCCCGCATGGCTGCATCGACAACGTTCACACGCAGCACGGATTGCAGCAGACGAGCCGTCCCCCGGTGTTCGACGAGCAACGCAACAAGCCCTGGATCGAGGTTGTGCACGCCGACGCAAGCCGCCGCGCTCCGCTGTGTCTCGTGCTCGACCCGCAGTGATGGCTGGAGTGTCATCGGCATTTTCAGGCAGTCTCGTTGCGCAATACCCCGCGTCCAGTTCATCTGGCAACCGGCTACGCGTGGTCGATCTCGTTGCGATGTTCGCGGTAGTGGAACGGATCCGGACCATTCGGCCAGTTCATTTCCGCCATTCCCAATCGGCGATCGAAGAAGTACGGAACCATCAGTGTGCCGATGTCCAGCCGCCAGGCCGTCTTCGGATGCCGCCAGACGACGACTGCCCACCGTGGATCGAGAATCGCGATATGTTCCGCCCGGATCGGCAGATCGCGCTGCGTGCGCCCGAGGCCGCCCGGCCCGAAATCGATGGGACCACCGGTCGGCTCGGGTTTCGCGGTCGTCAACTCCGCAGCTTCGATACGCGATGCGCTGCGCACGTCGATGGTAACCAGCAAGTAGTCCTTATGGTCGATCGGATCAGTATAAGTCAGCATATCCAGCGGATTCGACCCATAGCCCAGCTCGCCGATCGTGTCCCCGCGCACATGCGCGCCATCCTTCAGATCTTCCAGCCGTAAGCGAACGAGCGGCGTGCAACCGTACACCGCAAACAGGTACGGTTTTCCATCCATCTCCCGGATCAATTGCCGCACGATCGGGGCGCGCGTTTCGAACTCTCCGTGCGTCGGGTGCCAGATTTCGACGGTGCTCGTCGACAGTCGGGAGTCGAATGGATATGGGATGCGATACAGCGTCGATGCGAAGCGCTGATTCGAGATTCCTGTCACGAAAACCTCGCCGTTGTAGTACTTCACGTCCGTGATCGCATAGACCTGCTGGGGCTCGAACTCCAGCATCGCTTTCTGGTCCGGCTCATTGGGAATGGCCATTTTCGAGTGCGCAATCCCGTCGAGTTCGAGCAACTCGAGTTTGCCGTGATTGACCTTCACGATTGCTGCCATGGCGCCTGCCCCGTGGCCGCGCTCGACCGACATGAAGATCTGTCGTGACGGCTGATGGATCACCATATCGTTGATGACAATATTGCCGACCGTCGTGCCGAAGAGCGCAGCGAGCTTCTGATCCACGCCGACGACGAGATCGCGGCCTTCGAAGTTATGATAATTTCCCATCTCCACGTCGGCTTGCGAGGTCACGTCCGAATCCTTCAGGGCAAACGCATGAACGGCCGCCCCCGTGATATCGCCGACGAAGAGGACATTGTCGGGCCCGAACTCGAGGGCGCCCGCAGACTGGAGCGGACCGCCTGGTCGCGGCGAGCCGGATCGCACCGCTTCAGCCCTGTTCGTTTCACCCGAGGCCAGCGCCGGGGCCGCCAGGGCAAGCATGAGCGCCGAGGCCGAGCCAGCCCGAAGAAAGTCGCGCCGCGAACGGGCATCGTCCGCCATACCGGATGTTGTCGTGTGGTCCATTGCGTTCCCTGTAGCATCACCGTTCGGTGCTAGATGCTGGCAAATCCACCGCCGGCAGCCGTCAATCCGCCACTGACCTCGAGCGCATCGATCGCACCATGCAGTTCCAGCGGATTGACGCCTTCGCCATGCGTGATCAGGCCGCCGGCGATCGCGATCTTGCGCGCCGATCCTCCGGGCTTGATGCTGAGCGCCGTCGCCGCTAGCCGTACAACAACGCCCTTGACCAGTGAGTCGCCCGTACCGCCCCACGTCTCGATGCCCCGGCGGACGGCGATCTCGCCGACGGGCTGGCTGATCTGGACGCCCACTGCGCCATCGGCATGCGTGACGACGCGCTCGAATTGCGCCGATCGCACGGTGCCCGTGTAGACATTGAAGCCGCGCGATCCCTGGCCGAACGTCTCGATCAACGCGTTGACTTCGAGTCGCTCGAGAGAGCCGAAATTGACGAAGCCGATGCCGCTCGGCCCATAGGAAGTGACTTTCCCGTCGACGATCCAGCTATCGACGGCTCCCCAGTTGTCGAGCACCATGTCGTTCGAACCGTAGGTCGTCACCGGGCCGTGATTGTGCACGCTGGCGACGCATGCGCCCGACACGACGAACACGCCGCCGGTGATGCGATCCGGCGTGCCCGGCGCGATGCCGCCATCGCTGTGGACGGCGCCCGTTTCCAGGCGATGCGCGACGACACGCCCGCCCGACTCCCCCGCGCCGCCAACGAAGATGCCGCTGCCGCGAACCGGCGCACCGGCACGGCCCGCCGCAAGCCCGGTGAGGTCCGCCGTGATGACCACGTCGCGGTCTTCGCGCTGATTCCAGAGCGTGAATGCGCCCGGAACGACTTCGACGCCATATCCCTTCGGGCGCTCGTCATAGCCACGGGCGTCCGCAGCCCAAATGTCGATATCGTGTGCTTCGACGTGGCCGCCAGCCACGCTGTCGCGGGCCAGCAACCGCACGACGCCCGCAATGCTCAGATCGTGGAGAACGAGCCGACCGAATCCGTCGACACGAGTATCGTTGAAAATGGCGCGCCGATCGGGGTCCGTCGAAAGCCGCAAGCCCTCGACCCGATTGTCTGCCGATAGCTCCAGCCCGTCGCTGCCGGGCGCGAAGCGCAGGGCGGCGTGTGCGTCGATGCCGGTCAGAGCCAGACCGGGCCGCAGGCGAAGGGCCGCCACCCCATCGATCTGCGCTGAAACGACGATATGCAGAACCTGGTCGTTGTCGAGCGCCGCCTGCAATTCGGCGAGCGTGGAGACGTTGCGCGTTGCGGTGTTCACGATGAGTCGTCCCTCCATGATCTGATGCACGGTGCCAACGCCGCTTGGACGAGCGATGCGGCCTTCCTGGCGCAGCCTGGTCGCTCGCCCGGAACAATGTTCCCGGATCCACCCTTTCGGTCTGGGGCGATCGGGTTTGACGGGTCTACGACGACACGCTCACCGGATTTTTCTCGATGGTAGCCAACCGCTCCGGTGACCGCTAACGGACATTGCGGAAATCGGATTTCCATTTCTGGAAAGCTTCCGCGCCGCGGGCATGCTGCCGCCTTGCTGCCGCCCGGTTGCGGCGGTAATCTGCGTCAGGCGATGGAGGCCGCGGATCGCCAGCCACATGCCGGTCGGACGGAGCGTAACGGTAATGAAAGATCTGAATACGCTGCTGATTTTCGCGAAGGTCGTCGAGGCGAGCAGCTTCTCGGAGGGCGCGAGGAGGCTCAAGATGCCCATCTCCTCGGTGAGCCGCCGTATCGCCGAACTCGAAAATCAGCTGGGCATTCGTTTGCTCGATCGATCCACGCATCACCTGAGGCTCACGGACTTCGGCACCGAAGTATTCGAGCTCGCAAAACAGGCTACGGAGGTCAGCGAAGCCGTCGACAATGTCATCTCGAACCGCCTGCCCGAGGTGTCCGGCGCCGTGCGGCTCTGTGCGCCGCCGAGCCTCTCCGACTCGCTCATCGTGCCTGTCGTCGAAGCCTTCCAGCAGTCTTACCCCAACGTTGAAGTCAAGGCATTCATTACCGAGCGCATCGTCGACCAGATAGCCGAGGATGTCGACATCGCGTTCAAGGTCGGAACCTTCACCGACGCGACGCTCGCAGCGCGCACGCTTCTGACTTACCGGCATCAGATCGTGGCGAGTCCGAAGTACCTCGCCAGATGCCCGCCGCCGGAATCGCCGAGAGACCTTCCCGCGCACCGGCTTTTCGCGTTCTCGTTCTGGAAGCCGGACTATAGCTGGAGCTTTGTTCACGTCAACGGCCGGGATACCGAAACGGTTTCCTTTCAGCCGGCAATCGCCATGAACGATTACACAGGGCTCATCGTGGCGCTGCTCGAAGGCTGCGGCATCGGGGACCTGCCGCCTATCGTCCAGCCAGACCTCGTGCGTAGCGGGCAACTCGTCGAGGTCCTGCCGGACTGGCATCTGCCGGTATTCGACCTGACCATCGCCAACCTGCGCGACCGCTATCTGCCCCGCCAGGTTCGTATTTTCAGGGACTTCGCGTCGAAGATGGTGCCCGGGCTCTTTGGCACCTTACCATCCTGAAAGGCGAAAACAGGCGATTCCACCGAACCCGTTTCAATCATTCGTAATCCGTAAGGAATTCGAATGTACCGCACGCTACTCCGGAAGATCCGGAAACAACACCGGTGCCATCTCGATGGCGAATTCCTTGAAGAGCCTGCACGGTTTCGAAATGTGCCGGTTGCCCAGGTAGACAAGGGAGAGATCGTATGTCGGGAGGCGCCATTGCGGAATCACCTCCACCAGCTTGCCCTCGCGGACGAGATCGGGCCGGACCACCGGAGGCAGCTCACCAATGCCGGCACCCGCCAGCAACATGGCAGCGAGGCCGGCAAAATCGTTCATCGCGAATAACGGCTGGAACGTGAGCGTCTGCTTTTGCCCTCCATTCTCGTGCACGAAGCACCAGCTGCAATCCGGCTTCCAGTGCGAAAACGCGAGGAGGCGATGCTCGAGCAGATCCTGCGGCTTTCGGATCACTGCGCAGCGCTTGAGGCAAGCGGGCGTTGCCACGATGCGATGCCGATAGGCCAGAAGGCGCCGCGCGACCAGCGACGAATCGCGCAGTGCCCCAACGCGGAACACGAGGTCGACGCCGTCGGCGATATGTTCGACGTAGCGCTCGGTGACGAGAATCTGAAAACGCACGTTCGGATAGCGCTTCTGAAATTCCATGACGAGCGGCGTCAGCAAGGTATCCGAAACGCTCGGCGGCGCCGAAAGGCGCAAGAGCCCGGACATGTCCGAGAGATGGTTCGAAGCGACGCTCTCGATGGCCTCGCCCAGCTCGACGCCCCGCACGGCTTGCTCGTACACCTCCTTGCCCAGTTCGGTGAGGGTGAGATTACGAGTGGAGCGTTCGAGGAGGCGAACGCCCAGCGCCTGCTCGAACTCCGCGATGTGCCGGCTGACTGTGGAGACCGGCATGCCAAGCCGGCGTGCCGCCCCGGAGAGGCTGCCCGATTCGACCACCTTGGCGAATATCACCAGCGAGTTGAGGTTCGCCATCGCTTTTCCATCGTTGGAAAACCATTGTGCGCCAATCGTCGTCGGCGTCGCAAGGACGGGGGCGAACCCGCTGCACAGGCGCGCAAGTGGCATGTCGAGGCGCGTTGATCTTTCCGGAACTGGAAAACGATTTTCTGCTTTACCGCCTACCGGAAAATCGCGCCTGCTCTATCGTTTTGCATACACACGCGTGTGCCGCAAAGGAGGCGTCGATGACGACCATGAAAGCCGCAGTGATCCACGAGCCGGGCGGCCCTGAGGTGCTCAAGCTCGAACAGCGTCCGATCCCGGTGCCGCAGCGCGGCGAGGTGCTGATCCGCGTGAAGGCGTTCGGACTCAACCGTTCCGAAATGTTCACGCGTCAGGGATTTTCCCAGAGCGTGAAGTTTCCGCGCGTGCCCGGAATTGAGGCGGTCGGCACCGTGGAAGACGCACCAGGAATGGAGTTCGCCAAGGGCGATACGGTTGCCACCGCGATGGGAGGCCTGGGGCGTGAGTTCGACGGCAGCTATGCGGAGTACACCTGCGTACCTGCCCGGCAGGTGCAAAAACTGATCACTGGCGTGCCTTGGGAAACGCTCGGCGCAATGCCGGAAATGCTTCAGACCGCGTGGGGCTCGCTCTTCAAGGCCCTCGCGCTGCAGAAGCGGGACCGGCTGCTGGTTCGGGGAGGAACGACATCGGTTGGACTTGCCGCTGCCGCAATCGCCAAAGCGCACGGTGCGTTTGTGATATCGACGACCCGCAATCCGCAGAAAGGCGACGCGCTGCGTGCCAACGGTTCCGACCGTGTCGTCATAGACACGGGCGCAATCGCGCAGGAGATCGGCGAAGTGTCGCCCGGCGGCGTGGATAAAGTGCTGGAACTCATCGGAACCACGACACTGAAGGACTCGCTGCGCTGTGCGAAACAAGGCGGCGTGGTGTGCATGACGGGCATCGTTGGCAACCAATGGTCGTTCGATACTTTCAGCCCGATGGAAGTAATACCGAGCACGGTGAAACTCACCATATACGACGGCGGAGTCAATGAATTCATGGCGACGCCCTACGACGAGCTGCTGGCGCAGGTGAAGGCCGGAACACTTCGCATCCCCATTGGGAGGGTTTTTCGACTCGACGATATCGTGGAAGCGCACCGGTGCATGGAAGAGAACAAGGCCGGAGGGAAGATCGTCGTGCTGCCATGAAGGCGGCTTTCAGGCGATTCCAGTTGACCGATGGGACCGCGATTTCATGTTTCGCGATGCGCACCGATAACGGGTGATCGGCAGGAAACTGCGTCCGGCCGCGGGGCCCGCCAATGCACCTTCGCTAAAGGCGAGGCGGCCGATCTAACCGAGACTACAGTGCGCCGCAAGATTCCCTAATTTTGTTGTTGTGCTATGCCGACACGACGCACCGCTATTTTTGTCGGCTAGTTGACTGTCACACACCGCAGGTAATCTGGCGATGCGCCTGAATACGGAATAGCCCCCGTTAGGCGCACCCCTCGGCCGCATCACTGTATGCGGCTTTTTTTTATGCACTGCAAACATTTGAGGCCGTTTGTCTCTGCGCCGGGAGCGGCGAATCGAGGTTCGAACCGCCGCTACCGTGGGGTGGCAAGCCAACCGGCCACGAGGAAAGGGGTACCATGAGAAAACTACCGAGCGCCAGGCTTATCCGCGCCTGAGCGTGTAACGTCTCCGTACCCAGGGGGCCCGCCATGATCCAGTATCATTCCACTCCCGATTCGCCGGTCATCGAAATCACCGTCGAAGGCAAAATCACCGACCACGAACTGCGCGAAGCCATCGAGCGCATGCGCGGCGATTTTGAACTGAACGGGAAGACCCGTGTGCTCGAACGCATCGAGCACTTCAGCGGTATGGAGCCGAAGGCGTTGTGGACCGACATGACGCTCGGCGTCTCCCTCGCCCGCAAGGTCACACGCGCCGCAGTAGTGGCAGACGCGGGCTGGATTCGCGCCTCGATGCATTTGGCGCGATTCTTCACCAAGGCTGAAATCAAGTCGTTCCACCCTAACGAACTGGAGCAGGCGCGAGCCTGGATCAACGCCTGAAAGGTGCCTGCAGCCGAACGCTTCGGACGGCAGGAGGAGCCGTCATTCGTTCCCCAACGTTGGATTGACCGCTTTCGCAGTCAATACGCTTTTTCCTTCATGGCAGCCGGCAGCGCAGTCGCGAGCACGGGGAACCATTTATTCCGGCAGATCGATTCCGCGCGATTGCTTCATATGCTGCTTCCACCGTGCCATCAGTGTTCTTCTCCGCACATCATGCGGCTCGCCAAGAAACGTGGCGTCGACAATGCGATCCGTCCTGAAGTGGCGAAATTCCTGACGCAATTCGCACCACGCAACAAGTAGTCGGACAGCATCCGCGTACCCAACGAGCAGCGGCCATATCGTGCGTTCGCTCGCGCGTCCGTGTTCGTCACGGTAACGGATTCGAAGCTTGCAACCCACGCGAATCCACTCGCGAACCTGCGCGACGTTCAGCATGTCGGCCCGCGACGATTGTGGCGGCGGCGTGCTGACCGTCGGCTCAGCGATGAATGGCCTCAACTGGTCCGGCACCGCGGCAGTGATCTTGGCGATCAGATCCCGAGCGGCTCTAGCCAGCACCGGATCGCTTCGTTGGGCGACCCATTGTGCGCCGAGCACGGCGGCTTCCAGCTCATCGGGCGTCAACATGAGAGGCGGCATGTCGTAGTGACGGTCGAGCACGTAGCCAATGCCTGCCTCGCCAGAAATGGGCACGCGTTGTCCCATCAGATCGGAGATGTCGCGATAAACAGTCCGCACAGAGATTTCCAGTTCATCGGACAGAACGCGCGCGGTCACGGGACGCTTTGCGCGTCGAAGAATCTGGATGATCTGGAAGAGTCGATCTGCTCGGCGCATGACGGAGTTTCGCTGCTGACAGAATGGTGGCAGCAGGCCTTTTGTAGGATGCTGGAAAGTCGTCTACCGCGTTAGCGGCGACTTTATCGCCGGACCTCGAGCTTGCCAATGCTGGTCCGGATACTGGTTTTCCTCATAAAGGACAATAAAATGGACTTCGTCTCCGCTCGCATTATCACCGATGACATCAAACGGCTGGTCCGATTCTACGAGGACATCGGGCTGAAGGCCATCTGGTACACGGAGGAATTCGCAGAACTGTCTACAGCTACCTGCACGCTCGCAATTGGCAGCAAGCGCACCATGGACCTGTTCGGGTCGGGCGCCGCGATACCGGCAAGCAATCACTCGCTCATTCTCGAATTCCACGTGCCCGATGTGGATGAAGTTTACAGCCGGCTCGGCGAGTGGCTCAAGGACGTTGTACAGGTGCCCACCACCCAGCCATGGGGCAATCGCTCGCTGCTTTTTCGGGATCCGGACGGCAATCTGGTCAACTTCTTTACGCCGGTGAGCCCGGAGGCTGTTCGCAAGTATATGAAGAGGTGATTCGGGGTATGCTCGCCAGACCAGTTCTTCTGGCTGCGCCCGTTCGCGGGCGTCTCAGATAAGCGCGGGCACAGCGCGCCGTATGCGAACCTGTACCACATCGGCGCGTCTACGCATCCTGGTCCCGCGCTCGGCGGCGGTCGGGTTGGATCGTAGCGAACCAGCTCAGTTGACGAGGCATCGACATGGTGACGGACCTTGCACGCTCGTGGTTGACCTGCAGCTCTCCAGTGGCTGCCGCACAGGCCGCCGGCCGGCCGCTCGTGGCGCTGGAATCGACCATCATTGCCCACGGCATGCCCTACCCCGAGAACGTTCGTACTGCGCGCGAAGTGGAGGCCTTGATCCGTAACGCGGGCGCTGAGCCCGCGACTATCGCACTGATCGGTGGGCGGATCCGCATCGGCCTGACGGACGACGAACTGGAACTGATCGGCCGCTCGGAACGGGTACACAAGGTCAGCCGCCGCGACCTGCCGGCCATCCTGGCCGGCGGCGGGCTCGGCGCCACGACCGTCGCCGGCACGATGATCTGCGCCGCGTTGGCCGGGATCGAGGTCTTCGTCACCGGAGGCATTGGCGGGGTACACCGGGGTGCGCAGGAGACCTTCGACATCTCGGCCGACCTGCAGGAACTGGCGAAGACCTCGGTGGCGGTAATCTGCGCCGGTGCGAAGTCCATCCTGGACATCGGCCTCACCCTGGAATACCTGGAAACCCACGGCGTACCCGTACTCAGTTGCGAACAGGACAATTTCGCGGCGTACTACATGCGTGACAGCGGCTTTCGCGCGGACTTCAGGCTGGACGACCCCGCGGAGCAGGCGCGGTTCCTCCGCACCAAGTGGGACCTCGGCCTCGAGGGCGGTGTGGTGCTGAGCACTCCGGTGCCGGCAGCGGCAGCGATGACGTTCGAAGAGATCGACGCGCTGACTCAGCAGGCGCTCGACGAGGCCACTGCGAAGGGAATCACGGGTAAGGCCGTGACCCCCTTCCTGCTCGCGCGCGTCAATGCGTTGACAGGCGGACGTAGCCTGGCGACGAACATCGCGATCGTGAAACACAATGCCGAGGTCGGAGCAAGGCTGGCGTTGGCGTTGGCACACGTAGCGCGCGGGACAAGCGCTGCGTAGCCATCACTAGTCTGTCCCGGTCGGTCCTGACGCCCGGGCCAGGGCAGCAAACACCGGCTGGTTTCTTACGCTCTCGCGCTCCAGCATTCTTGCGTACCAGGCTTGAAGCGCCTCGCACTCCGCAGGCACCGGTAGCTTCACAAGCGCCGCAAAGATCAAACCGCCGATGACGGTGATGTCGGCCATCGAGAAAGCCTCGCCTGCGACATAGGGTTGTCCTTTTAGAACAGCATCGAAGTAGCGCATACCCCTCAGCGCCTTGTCGCGTTGACGGAACCCCCATTCCGGATTTTGATACGTCTCGACGTCGGGGCCCAGACCTGGCGTGCCGTGATGGAAATAGACACTGACGGCGTCGAGCAGCTCCAACTCGGCGCGCTTGCTCATCATGTGAATCACGCCCTTTTCGCGCGGTGTGCCACCGGTAAGCACAGGCGCGCCACCGAGCGCGTCGAGGTATTCGGTAATGGCCGTGCACTCGGCAATACAGGTTCCGTCATCGAGTTCGAGCACCGGCAGCGTCCCCGAATAGTTCTTGCCGGCGATGAACCCGGCCTTTTTGTGCTCCCCCTTGTAAAGGTCGACCATCACGAACTGCACGCGCGATTGCAGCCCCTTTTCAGCCAGAGCGATGCGCACGCGTGTCGGATACGGCCCTGTCGGGAAGTCATAGATCTTCATCACGGGTAGCTGGGTTGCGTCGAAACTGACGGTATGGGAAGTCATTGCCGGGGCGCTCCATAGTCGGCTGCATCGGATCGGGCGGCGCGAAGACACGTCGTCCGGTAATCGACCTAACGTTTGTTAGGTTAACGATAAGATGTACAATACGCGTTGTCAACGCCTATTTCCCGCTTACGGAGGCTGAAACAGTGAGCAATGACGCGAGCTCGAACTCGAAGGAGAGAATCCTGGCGGCCGCCACGAGGCTCGCGCAGGCGCACGGCTACGGCGGTTTGAATTATCGCGATCTCGCGGACGAGGTTGGTATCAAGGCCGCGAGCATCTACCACCATTTCGAAAGCAAGGCCGATCTCGGCGCAGCGGTAGCGAGGCGTTACTGGGAGGACACGGCGGCGGCTCTGGATGACATGCTGGCCAGATCGCAGGACCCGCTGCGCTGCCTTCGTCACTACCCAGACACCTTCCGCAAGGCGCTTGAAACCGGCAATCGCATATGCCTATGCAGCTTCATGGCCGCCGAAACTGACGACCTGCCGGAAATCGTGATGAAAGAAGTCCGGACCTTTGCTGACGTGAATGTGGCGTGGTTGAGCAAAGTGTTGGCCGCCGCGGCAGTGGTCGGACCGCGAGAGAGCAAACAGCGGGCTCGCGCTATCTTCGCTGCGATCGCCGGCGCGCAGCTCATCGCGAGGAGCCGCTCCGATATCGCTCTCTATGACGCACTCATCGAAAGCTATCGAAAAGCTGGCCTTTTGCCCACCTAGCCGTGCAACGGCCCATGTAGACGCGCGCCGCCACCATCAGTCGAGCCCGCCCTGGCACACATACTTGGTGCTCAGGTAGTCGTCGAGGCCATACTTCGAGCCTTCGCGCCCATACCCAGACTCCTTCACGCCGCCAAAAGGCGCCGCCTCGCTGGCCACGGCGCCTTCATTGATGCCGACGATGCCGACTTCCAGTTTTCCCGCCACGCGATCGATCCGGCGCACGTCGTTCGTGTAGAAGTAAGCCGCGAGACCGAAAGGCGTGTCGTTTGCAATCCTGATGACGTCATTCTCGTGCGTGAAGCGGAACAGTGGCGCGACAGGACCGAACGTTTCCTCGCAGCACAGCACCATCGCGTCGGTCGCGTCGGCGAGCACAGTGGGCGCGTAATAGTTCGGCCCCAGATCAGCGAGCCGCTTGCCACCCGTGAGTACCCGCGCGCCATTCGTCACGGCATCCTCGACGTGCTTCGCAATCTTGTCGATCGCACGCTCGTTGATCATCGGTCCGATCTGCGCCTTGGGGTCCGTTGGCGGTCCCACATGAAGCGCAGCCACGCGCTGCGCCAGCAGATCTCCGAATCGTTCGTACACCGATTCATGTACGTAAATGCGATTGGGACACACGCAGGTCTGCCCGCCGTTGCGGAACTTGGCTGCCATCAGGCCGGTGACAGCCGCGTCGAGGTCGGCGTCCTCGAACACGATAAACGGCGCGTTGCCCCCCAGTTCCAGCGAGAGCTTCTTGAGCGTGCCCGCCGATTCGCGCGCCAGATGCTTGCCCACCGCCGTCGAGCCCGTGAAGGTGATCTTGCGCACGCGGTCGTCGGCGAGCCAGTCGGCCACAGCGGCAATGCCTTCGTCGCGCGCCGCCGAGATCATGTTGAGCACGCCGTCGGGCAAGCCCGCTTCCTGCGCGAGCGCGGCCAGCGCGAGCGCCGTAAGCGGCGTGTCCTCGGCGGGCTTCGCCACGACCGTGCAGCCGGCCGCCAGCGCCGGGGCGATCTTGCGCGCGATCATCGCGAGCGGGAAATTCCACGGCGTGATCGCGGCGACGACGCCTACCGGCTCCTTGATCGCGCTCATGCGTTTGCCGCGCTGCGTCTGCGGAATGATGTCGCCGTAGATCTTCGTTGCCTCTTCGGCGAACCACGCGACGTACGACGCACCATAGGCAACCTCGCCGCGCGCCTCCGCGAGTGGCTTGCCCTGCTCCATCGACATGAGGCGCGCGAGATCCTCGGTGTTCTCGATGATGAGCGCGTGCCAACGGTTGAGCACGTGCGCCCGCTCGCGGGGCAGCTTGTCGCGCCAGGCGGGCAAGGCGCGGCTCGCCGCATCGGTCGCCGCGCGGGCGTCGGCGGCGCTGCTGTTGGCCACCTGCGCGAGCGTGGCCTGCGTCGCCGGATTCGTCACGGCGTAACGGTTGCCACCGGCGGCGGCAATCCACTTGCCGTCGATGAAATTTTCCTGTCGAAGCAGTTCGCCTCGCGTCAACTCTAAACTCACTGCGTGCTCCTTTCTACAAGGGTTATCGTGCGCCGTTATATCGTCGCGACGGGCGTAACCGGCGATCGAATCGCGTGCGGCCCTAGTCCGCTGTGCGTACGTCCGCGAAATCGCGCGCGAGCTTGCGCGCCGCGTTCGCGAACATCAGGATGTCCACGCCCGTCGCGACGAACGTGCAGCCGAGCTCCAGGTAATGACGCGCGAGCGCCGGGTCGGACGTGAGTGTGCCCGCCGCCTTGCCCGACGCGACGATCGTGCGGATCGCGCCGTCGATCGCCTGCTGCACTTCGGGATGCGTGGCCTTGCCGCGATGGCCCATCGAAGCCGCGAGGTCGGCCGGCCCAATGAACACGCCGTCCACGCCGTCCACCGCGCAGATCGATTCGAGATTGCCCAGCGCCGTCGCCGTTTCGGCTTGCACGAGCAGGCACACTTCGTCATCCGAAATATCGAGGTAATCGGTACGCAGACTCCAGCGCGACGCGCGGCCCACGGCGCTGCCCACGCCGCGAATTCCATGCGGCGGATAGCGCACAGCGGCGACGAGCGCGCGTGCTTCGTCGGCGGTATCGACCATCGGCACAAGCAGGTTGCGCGCGCCGATATCGAGCAGACGCTTGAGCAGCGCCGGATCGCCGTTCACGGGGCGCACGACCGGCTCGCCCGGGTACGCTGCCACGGCCTGCAATTGCGCGAGGATCGTGCGCAACTCGTTGGGTGCATGCTCGCTGTCGATGAGGAGCCAGTCGAAGCCGGCCGTCGCGCTCACCTCGGCGAGGTAGGGATCGGCCATGGAAAGCCAGAAGCCGACCTGCTTCCTGCGCGCGGCCAGCGCCGCCTTGAACGGATTAGGCCCTGACGTCTGCGGGTTCATGAATGCGTGTCTCCTGTGAGGGGTCGCCGAATTGAATGGGTTCCACCTTGCCGAGGAGGAACAGATAGTTGACGATCGCAACGCCGATCAGCGCTGCCGAGAACAGCAGCGCGGCAACGAACGAGCCGGTCGCGCCGACGATGGCGCCCGTGACGATCGGGCCGACCACGCCACCGAGATTCGACACCGAGTTTTGCAGGCCCGCGATCATCGAAACCGCATTGGGCGGCGCGACGTCGCCGGGCAGCGCCCACACCTGCGAGGCCGCGACCGTGGTGCCGGACTTCGCGATGCACAGCAGCAGCACCGCCACGAGCGCCGAATGCGCGAACGCCGCGAAGCCGATGCTCGCCGCCATCACGAGCCCGATCACGAGAAAGAGCTTGCGCGTTGCCGTGAGAGAAAGCTTGCCGCTCGCAAACACGCGATCCGAGGCCCAGCCCGCGAAAATCTCGACCACGATCGACACGAGCAGCGGCAACGAGGCCATCCAGCCCATTTGCAGCACGCTCATGCCGCGCTCCTTCATCAAATACGTGGGCAGCCACGTAATGAAGAAGTACGAGTTGTAGTTGATCATGAAAAAGCCGATGCACATCGCCCACACGTTGCGGTGCGCAAGCAGCTTGCGCCATGGCGGACGCACGGGCGGCTGCGCGTTTTGCGCGCCTTTATCGCTTTCGATGTGCGCGAGTTCCGCCGCATTCACGTGCCGATGATCGGCGGGTGAATCGGTGAAGCTCACCAGCCACGCAACGAACCACACGATGCCGAGCAGGCCCGTGAGCACGAAGGTCATCTTCCAGTCGAACGCGGCCAGCATCCACGCGATCAGCGGCAAGGCGATCGCGCCGCCGAGCTTCGAGCCGCTGTCGAAAATGCCCGCGACGGTCGCGCGTTCCTTGCGCGGAAACCAGCGCGTGGCGATACCGGCGTTGCTCGGGTACGCACCCGCTTCGCCCACGCCCAGCGCCACGCGAAAGGCGACGAGCGAGCGAAAGCCGCTCGCGAGGCCCGTCATCGCGGTCGCGAGCGACCACCAGAGCACCGCGAAACCCAGCACTTTCTTCTGGCCGAGGCGATCGGCGAGCAAGCCCGCGGGCAATTGCAGCAGCGCATACGACCAGAAGAACGCCGACATGACGATGCCCATCTGCATCGCGTCGAGATGAAACTCCGACTGAATTTTCGGGGCCGCCGCCGAGAGCACCGTGCGATCGATATAGTTGATCGCGATCGCGGCCCACATGAGGCCCGCGACCCACCAGCGCATCTTCGAACGGCCATGCCGTTGTGCAGTTTCGAGCATCTGCCGTCTCCCTACCTGTTCTATTGATGTCGATTCAAGGCGCAGCTACGCGCCCTCAGCTCACGATGCCCATGTGCCAGGGCACGAACTCGTTGTCGCCGAGCCCGAGCAGCTCGCTCTTCGTGCGCTCGCCCGAAGCCGCGCGCACGATCAGATCGAAGATGTCCTGACCCATTTCCTCGATCGTGCGTTCGCCGTCGATCACGAGACCGCAATTGATGTCCATATCCTCTTCGAGGCGCGTGAACATGGGCGTGTTGCTCGCGAGCTTGAGCGTCGGCGCGGGCTTCGAGCCGAACATGGAGCCGCGGCCCGTGGTGAAGCAGATCAGGTTCGCGCCGCTCGCGATCTGGCCTGTCACCGCGACGGGATCGTAGCCGGGCGAATCCATGAACACGAAGCCCGCGCGATCGATCGGCTCTGCATATTCGTACACGGCTTGCAGCGGCGTCGTGCCGCCCTTCATTGCGGAACCGAGCGACTTTTCGAAGATGTTGGCGAGACCGCCCTGCTGGTTGCCCGGCCCGACCACGCCGTTGAACTGACCATTCTGGCCGCGCGTATAACGCTCCCACCACGCGAGCCGGTCGAGCAGCTTCTGGCCGACTTCGGGCGACACGGCGCGGCGTGTGAGCATGTATTCGACGCCGTGAATCTCGGGCGTTTCGGAGAGGATCGCGGTGCCGCCATGCCGCACGAGCAGGTCCATTGCCGCGCCCAGCGCAGGATTCGCGGTGATGCCCGAGAAGCCGTCCGAGCCGCCGCATTCGAGACCGATCTTCAGATGGCTAACGGGCACCGGCGTGCGCACGATGTCGTTCGCGGCGGGCAGCATGGCCTGCACTGCCTGGATTCCGGCTTCGATCGTCGCGCGCGTGCCGCCCGTATCCTGCATCACCAGCGCGTGCACGGCCTTGCCCGTCTTCAATCCTTGCGAGTCGAGCAGATCGCCGACCTGGTTGCGCTCGCACCCCAGCCCGACGATAAGCACGCCGCCCAGGTTAGGATGACGCGCGTAGCCCGCAATGGTGCGGCGGAGCACGTCGAAGTGCTCGCTCGGCGAGGACATGCCGCAGCCGCTGGTTTGCGCAAACGCGACCACGCCGTCGACATTGGGATAATCGCGCAGCCGCTCGGGTGTGAAGTAGTCGGCGATATGGCGAATGACCGTGGCCGAGCAGTTGACCGACGCGATGATGCCGACGAAGTTGCGCGTGGCGACGCGGCCGTCGGGCCGTACGATGCCGTTGAACGTCGCGCGCTGTTCCGGCGCGACGTAGTCGACGGGCCTCACGTCGAGACCGAAGCCTGGATCGCGGTCGAAATCGACGAGCGTGATGTTGTGCGTGTGGACGTGGTCGCCGGGCTCGATGTCGCGCGCGGCTACGCCGATCACGGTGTCGTACTTGCGGATGGGCTCGCCCGACGCAATGCGCCGCGCCGCCACCTTGTGGCCCGCGGCGACCTGCGCGCGCAGGCGAATCGCGGCGCCTTCGATCGAGACTTGATGCCCGATTGTCAGCGGCTCGCGCGCGATCAGGACGTTGTCGTTCGGGTTGAGCCGGATTAACGGCCCGCTATAGGACTTGTTGGACTGGAGCATTCGCCTGTCTCCGCTGACGATCCGGAGGGCGAGCGGCACCTGCTCCGGTCCCATGCGAGATGGTTGCTGGCCGCGCCGGGGAACGCGCCGCCTTTCGTTCTGGAATCACGTTACCGGTTAATGTAACCGGTAACGTAGATGCCATCCTAGTATAGTTTTGGGATAATTGCCAACACCTTTTTTGCAGCAGGAGCGCCCGCGCCCGTGACCAAGACTTCGACAGAATTCGCCCCGCCCGCCGCCGGCACCGCGTCGCGGCGTGCCCGCAAGAACACCGGCCGGGTCACGCTCAGCGATCTGGCCCGTCTGACCGGGGTCACGAAGGTCACGGTTTCACGCGCCCTCAACAATCCCGAACTCGTTTCGGTCGAAACCCTGGAACGCGTGCGCGAAGCCGTGCGGCAAACGGGCTACACGCCCGACCTGATAGCGGGTTCGCTCGCCTCGAATCGCAGCCACCTCGTCGTCGCGCTGATCCCGGCGATGGCGGGCAGCGTGTTCCAGGAGACCGTCGCGGCCCTGACCGCGGAGCTGGAGACGGCCGGCTATCAGTTGCTGCTCGGCCAGAGCGGCTACGACGAGTCGCGCGAAGAGGCGCTGCTCGACGCCATCATCGGCCGGCGTCCGGCCGGCATCGTGCTCACCGGCGTGATCCACTCGGAGGCGTCGCGGCAGAAGCTGCGCGCGGCCGGCATTCCCGTGGTCGAAACGTGGGACATCACCCGCTCGCCGCTCGACATGCTGATCGGCTTCTCGCACACGCGCGTGGGCGAAGCGGCTGCACGCTACCTGCGTGAGCGCGGCGCGCGGCATCCGGCCATCGTCACGCCGGGCGACCGCCGGGCGATGCTGCGCGCCGACGCCTTCATCGAAGCCTTCGGCAGCGAGCGCGAGATTCCCGTGGCCGCCGTGCCCTCACCTGCGCATCTCGGCGACGGACGGCGCGCGTTCGCGAAGCTGCTCGACGAACATCCGCAGATCGACGCGATTTTCTGCGGCGCCGACATCATGGCGCTCGGCGTGCTCATGGAGGCCCATGCGCGCACGCTCGACGTGCCCGGGCGCCTCAAGGTGATCGGCTACGGCGACCAGAATTTCGCCGCCGACACCGACCCGCCGCTCACGACCATTCGCATCGACGGCACGAAGATCGGCAAGCTGGCAGCGTCCATGCTGATCGAGAAAATCGAGACCGGCACGAGCAAGCGTGCGAAAGTCGACGTCGGTTTCACACTGATCGAGCGCGGCTCGGCTTGAGACTCATTGCGTCGCGATGACCACGCAAAAAGGCCTCGCGATCATCGCGAGGCCTTTTGCTTTTAACGCGTGAAGGCGCGCTCAGAACTTCGTGCGGATGCCCGTGAACACGTCGACCTGACGATTCGTGGACGACGCGCCGCCCGCATACGCGATCGCCGCGATCCGGCTGTAAGTCGAACCCACGCGCGTCGACGCGTCGCCGGCCGCGAGCTGATACGTGCCCGAAAGGTAGACGTCCGTGCGCTTCGAGAGCGCGTAATCCACGCCCAGCGTGAACTGATGCCACTTCGGCTTGAGCGTCGCGCCGCCCGTGCCCGGCAGACCGTTCGCGCGGCCGTCGGTGAACGTGTACACCCCGATCAGCGTCGTGGCCGGCGTGAGCGAGTAGCGCAGATTCGCGTCGTAGTTGTTGAATTTGCGCGTGGAACCGTCGTTGTAGTTGAGTTCGGTGTGGCTGAAGGCAAAGCCCGCAATCGCGCTGCCGATCTTGTAGTTCGCGCCGGCCACCGCAATCTGCTGACGGGCTACGCCGCCGTCGAGGCCGTAGAAGAACCCCCCGCTGTAGTCGTCGCCGGTCGTGCTCGATGCGCCGCCGACCGCGCCGCTCGTGTTGGCCGTCGTGTTCGGATGATCGAGCAGCACGTAGCCGCCGCCGATCGAAAGCGGCCCGTTCACGTAGTTGGCGGCGATGCCCCAGGCGCGATTGTTGCCGAAGCCTTGCCCGGCCGAGCCGCTCGCCTGGTTGCTGAACGCGTACATGCCGTCGACAGTGAAGCCCGCGATGGTTTCGCTGCGGAACTTCACCGCGTTGTTGATGCGGAACGTCTGGTTCAGGTTGTCGTTGTCGCCCACGTGCGTGGACGGCGACCACGTGCCCGGACCCGCGTATTGCGCGACCAGATCCGCGAGCGGTTCATACTGGCGCCCGAGCGTGAACGTGCCGATGCCGCTCTTCGCAATGCCCACGAACGCGCTGCGGCCGAACAGGCGCCCGCCCTGTGCGGCGGTGCCGTCGCTGGGCTTGAAACCGCCTTCGAGCGTGAATACCGCGCTTAAACCGCCGCCGAGATCCTCGTTGCCTTTCAGGCCCCAACGGCTGCCGCTCAGGCGGCCGCTCGTCAGCTGGAACGCCGAGCCGCCCTTGATGTTGTTGACATAGCCGATACCGGCATCGACGAGACCATACAACGTGACGGAACTCTGGGCCTGCGCCACGACGGGTGCGACGGACAAAAGCCCGGCCGCTGCGAAAAGTGCTTTTTTCATACAGGTGATCTGTCTGGTTTTAATATTTACAGGAGTACTACGGATTCCGGCCTCAAGGGATCAGCGGGAATGCTTCCATCGACACAACGAAGATCGATCCGGTGGAATTACGGGGCGTTGCTGTACTCGCGCGCCTGCGGCTGCGTCGAAGCACCGTCGAGACGAATCGGCTCGACCTTGCCCAGCAGGAACAGATAGTTGACGATCGCCACGCCGATCAGCGCCGACGACACTACAAGCGCGGGCACGAACGAACCCGTCGCGCCGACGATCGCACCCGTGACGACCGGGCCGACCACGCCGCCGATGTTCGATACCGTGTTCTGCACGCCCGCAACCATCGACACGGCGTTGCGCGGCGCGACGTCGGCCGGCAGCGCCCAGACCTGCGAAGCCGCCACGGTCGTGCCCGACTTCGCGATGCACAGGAGCAGCACCGCAACAGCGGCCGAATCGGCGAACGCGGCGAAACCGATGATCGACGCCATCAGCAAGCCGATCACGAGAAAGAGCTTGCGCGTGGCGGTGAGCGAAAGCTTGCCCGAGGCGAACACGCGATCCGACGCCCAGCCCGCGAAGATCTCGACTACGATCGAGGCGAGCAGCGGCAGCGACGCCATCCAGCCCATTTCCATCATCGTCATGCCGCGTGCCTTCACGAGATACGTGGGCAGCCAGGTGATGAAGAAGTACGAGTTGTAGTTGATCATGAAGAAGCCGATGCACATCGCCCAGATGTTGCGATGCGCGAGCAGCTTGCGCAGCGGTGGCCTCGCCGCCCCGTCGCTTTGCTGCGCCAGCAAATCGCTCTCGATGTACGCGAGTTCCTCGGGATTGACCCGCTTGTGGTCACGCGGCGAATCGCTGAACGTGAATTGCCACACCACGTACCAGATCAGACCGAGCAAACCGCTGAGCGCGAACGTGATCTTCCAGTCGAACGCCGTGAGCATCGCGGCTATGAGCGGCAGCGCGATCGCGCCGCCGAGCTTCGAACCGCTGTCGAAGATACCCGCGACCGTGGCGCGCTCCCTGCGCGGAAACCATTTCGACGCAATGCCCGCGTTGCTCGGATACGCGCCCGCCTCGCCCACGCCAAGCGCCACGCGCAACGCGACGAGCGACTTGAAACCGTTCGCGACGCCCGTGGCCGCCGTCGCCAGCGACCACCAGAGCACGGCGAAACCGAGCACTTTCTTCTGGCCCAAACGATCCGCGAGAAACCCCGCGGGCAATTGCAGCAGCGCGTACGACCAGAAGAACGCCGACATGACGACGCCCATTTCGACCGCGCTCAGATGGAATTGCGACTGGATGCGCGGCGCCGCCGCCGACAACACCGTTCGATCGATGTAGTTGATCGCAATCGCCGCCCACATGAGCCCGGCAACCCACCAGCGAATCCTGGAGCGGCTTCGCACGTTGGTGGCCAGATTCATCTCCTGTCTCCTGTTCTATTAGTAATTTCGCTTGCGGCCGCGCCACAGTGAAGCGCGGTCTGCTTAGCTCGATGTTACCGTTTACTGTAACCGGTAACATTGGGCGCCATCGTAGTACGCCTGGCGCAGAAATGCCAGCGCCTTTTCCTTGGGGTAATTGCGGATATCCACCTTTCAATTCGCAAGCATTGCCTGCGTGGGCGCGCTTGAACAGCGGCGGACTGGCGACGGGAACAGGCTGACGGATATCCGCACGGGCGTTCGTGCGGGGAGTGATAGAACTCGCGCGCCATGAGCCGGGCACTCGACGCGGATTTGTCCG
Source organism: Paraburkholderia sp. CNPSo 3272 (assembly GCF_024206495.1). Classification (GTDB taxonomy): domain Bacteria; phylum Pseudomonadota; class Gammaproteobacteria; order Burkholderiales; family Burkholderiaceae; genus Paraburkholderia. The sequence continues at coordinate 44,158 of NZ_JAMBPQ010000043.1, forward strand.
CGTAGACCAGAGGAGTCTTAACTAAATTGGCTATGCCTTCGTAGCGTCCACCGAATCTGTCGATGCTTCGGCGCCTGGCGCGCCGTTAGCCAGTGTTCTAGCCTAGCCGCCGCCCCTGACACGTTCCCAACCGTGCCTCACGGCCGTCTTGAAGCGCTCCCATCCGCTTTCCGGATATCGCGACTCCCAGTTCGCGCGCGCACTCGCTTCCACGCCCTGCCAGTCGGCCCCGCGAAACCGCTCGTCGCGTCCGAGCGTGGCGCCGTGTGAATAGGCACGCCGATACTCGTCGTATGACGCCCCCGTATTCGCATAATGTGCGTCGTAGTCCTTTCTAAATTCGCTGTCGTATGGCTGTTGGTCGTCGTGTTGGCTGCCGAGTCCCGGGTCGCCCATGAAACCCGTCCCCGATGGACGCTGGGCGTTTGACGCAGCCGTGTTGGCGTCGTGCGCTTGCGCGGTGTGAGGCTGCTTCTCCCCGGCCGTGGCGGGGCCGCGCGCTGCTGTGGCAGGAGCAGCCTGGGTAGGCATCGGCCGCGCCGCCGATGCGGCCCGCGTGTCGCCTTGCCATCCGTGTGTGACTTCGTGCGGCCTGGCGCGTTCGCCGATTGCGGCGCCGCCCGGATGCGCCGTATGTTCCGGACCTGGCGCCTTCGCAGAACCAGTACGCCACGCGTTGGCACGCTCCTCAATGTCGGCTGCGCCCATGCGCAGCATCGTTTCGATCGCCTGATCGATTTGCAATTCAGCAATATCGGCGCTGATTACCGTGCCACCGCGCCGGATGAATTCCCTGTAATCCTCCGCATCCGGTGGATACGCTCCTGTCGTGAAGATGCGCGCGAACAACTGCTCCAGCCGATCGAATACTTTCTTGTGATGGTGCGTATCGACAGCGCCCTGCAAATAGACGCGTGGCCCCTTTTCGCGGGGAGCATCAGCCGATATCGAGTAGATGGCAATATCCGCCTGCGCTATCCCAGCCTCGCTCAGTGCGCGCTGCGCCGAATACGCATTCGCGTAGCTGTCGAATACGCCTAGCACGGTTGGCCTCATGACTTTTCCCTCCGCAATTTGGCGCGCGGTGTCCTCGCCGCCGTATCGGCCGGAGCCGCAATTGGCGTGCCCATATGCGTCGCAATGGCCGCGTTGGCAACAATGCGTTGCCCGTCAGATTTGACTTGCGCGAGCGTCTGGGGCTGGCAACGAGATCAGCATGGGGCGGAAAGATCCGGGTTCGCCGTGATCTCCTCAAAGCGCCTCAGCGTCGCCACGCTACACACCATGTTCTCGTACAAGTCGATTGCCAGCGCGGTCTCGACACCGCGCCGTTCAAGGCCGCATATCCGGCGCTCCTGGTCCGCCACCAGTTCGAACGCGCGCACAATGCGTTGATGCTGCCGAGTCGCTATGGCCGACTTCGTGCCCCTCTCGCCCGCCCGGCACACACCACTAAGCGGCGGTGGATGCGCGCTTGCACTTCCACACTTCTTGCGTCCTGAAACCCTCGCAAGGGTGTCGAGAAGCGCGCTTGGGTCAAACGGTTTATGGAGAAAACCTTCGGCAGCAATCGCTACATCTGTGTCTTCGCCGGACATGAGAATGACTGAAACATCGCAAAATCGGGGGATAGCTCGCAACATGGAAATCGCGTCTGGCCCTTCGAGAACGGGCATGTGGACGTCGGAGACAATCACCTCCGGCGTGGCAGCAAGGGCCGCCGAAACCGCTTCGAGGCCATTCCCCGCAGTCGAGACTTCGTGCCCGGCGTCGTCCAGCAAGGTCTGAAGCGCATCACGAAAGGCTGTATCGTCGTCAGCCAGCAGCACGCGGCTCATCGCTATTTCCCGTACAGTTCGCTATTTCGCAGCATCGGCCGTTCCCACTGACAAAAGGCAGCAAGACGCTGCGACGGGCGTGGCGGCGGGGCGCGCTCGCATCTTTCAAATACGCGACATCCAACGGTACTGTTTGGTAATAATCCGCGCATACAATTCTGTTCGTGACAGCTGTCCCGTCGACGGCCATAACGAAAGGTGCTGACCGGATCGCGTCGCGCGCCAGGAGCAGAGGTTACATGCAGGGACGCAAGGATGACGCCGGTGGCGCAGAAGGTAGCACCGAACAGGTTCCCGTCTCCAATGGCGTGACTCAGTTCGACGTGCCTCGCCTTTTGGAACTGACCACGGGCCGCCAGCCGGCGGCGCCCACTATTGCCTTGGCCCCGGAATTACCGGGTACCCGCAAAGGCTTGCGAACAGTGGCGACTTCACGATTGTTCGTCGGGTTGCTTGCGCTTGCCCTCGTTTGTGCGTGGCTCCTGCCCGGCACGCTGGGCCACGATCCGTGGAAGCAGGACGAAACGTACACCTTCGGCATCATCGAACACATGCTCGACACCGGCGACCTGGTCGTCCCGACCAACGCCGGTCAGCCCTTCATGGAAAAGCCGCCCATCTACGATTGGGTGGCAGCCTCACTCGCCTGGACATTCGGCCGTTTTCTCCCGCTGCACGACGCGGCTCGTCTCGCGAGCGTCGTATTCGCAGCGCTCACGCTTGCCTGCACGGCACGCCTCGCCCGGCGGGCTACCGGCGCCGAGCGCTGGACCGACGTGCGCGTGTCCGGAATGATCGCCCTCTTCGCCAGCACGCTGGTGATCGTCAAACATATCCACGACATGATGACCGACGTCGCGCTGATGGCCGGCGCCGCGCTGGCGTTCTGCGCACTTTACGATCTTGTCTGCGCTCACTTGCAGATGGAAGACAGATTACGTCGTTATCCTAACGGAGACTGCAACGTTGCACCCGCACGACCAGATTCCACAGCTTCACAGCAAGCGACCAGCGATTGCCAGGGCCCTCGCACGCAAAGCCCCGCTGCCCGGCATGCCGCCGCAATGTTCGGCGTTGGCGTCGGCATCGCCTTTCTGGCAAAGGGCCTGTTCCTGCCGCTCGTGTTCGGCGCGACCATCTGTGCGGCGATGCTGCTTTACCCTGCATGCCGTAGCAGCCGTTTTGCGCGCTCACTGGCGCGCTCGGCGCTGTACTTCGCGCCGTTCGCACTGATCTGGCCGTTGTGCCTCTATCTGCGCTCCGAATCGCTGTTCAGAATCTGGCTGTGGGACAACAACATCGGCCGCTTCTTCGGCTTTTCCGTAGCGCAACTAGGCTCGGAAAACGTCGGCCACCTATTTGTGCTGCGTACGGCGTTGACAGTCGGCTTTCCAGTCGTGCCGCTCGCGCTCGTGGCGCTAGCGGGGGGCGCCTGGCGACGTCTACGCGATCCCGAAGTTGCGCTGCCGGTGCTGTTTTCCGGGATCGGCTTCGCGGTACTGCAGGCGTCGGCGACAGTGCGCGAACTCTACATCCTGCCGTTCATCGCCCCGCTCTCCCTGTTGGCAATGCAGGGAGTCCGCTATCTGCCGCAGCGCGTACACCTCGCGTGGGACCTGACGAGCCGTATCGTGTTCGGCTCGTTCGTGGTGCTTGTATGGGCGGTATGGTGGACGATGACGGCCTCCCCCCATACCCACGGTGTCCTGCATTTGCTTGGCCGTTGGCTCCCGCTCGACTGGGTGATGCCAATTCAGCCGAAGCTGATCGTCGCGGCGCTCGCCCTCACACTCGGGTGGGTATTGCTGCTGCCGCTGCTCAAGTCAGCAGGCCGCTGGCGCGGCGCATTCAGCTGGTGCCTGGGCGCCGTCGTCGCATGGGGGCTCGTCGGCACGCTGCTGCTGCCCTGGCTCGACGTCGCGAAGAGCTATCGCGCACCCTTCGAGGATCTGCGTGCCAAACTGAACAGCACCTGGAAAGCGGGCGACTGCATGGCAAGCAGCGGGCTAGGCGAATCCGAGGCGCCCATGCTCTACTACTTCGCCGGTGTCCTGCACGTGCCTACCACGGACCCTCAGGACACGACGTGCAACTGGCTCATTGAACAGGGTCGACCTACGCAGGCACAGGTACCCGCCGGAGGCTGGCGGCTGTACTGGGAGGGCAGCCGTCCGGGTGACAACGACGAGTTGCTGCGCGTCTATGAGCGCGTGGCGACAACGACGGCTCCGGGTCGACTTCAGCCGACCGGATTTCGCGCAAGCCTCGATTGACCGGATGTGCGCTCTGACCAAAGGGTGGTCTCTCGCAAAACAGAAGCCGCGCCAAACGTTGGAGGACTCGCGGAACGAGTTATCGCCCGCATTTTGGCATGCCGTAGGCTTACGACCCGTCCTCTCCCAGAACGGCATCGATAGCCGCTTGACCAGCCTTCTCTGCGATCTCCAAGGCCCTTTCGAGTGTGAGCGGCCCTTTGCGAAGCTTCGTCTCGGCGCCGAGTTCTTCGACCACGCCGGGATTTTCGTTTCCCGTTATCCAGAACGTTGCGTCATAGAGGCCTCTGGAAGCCTCCGTCAGCCTCACATGGATTTCAAAACCGCGATGCGAGAAAACTCGATGCATGGAAGCTCCGCGGAAATGACAAGGCAATCCTGTTAGCCAACTTGCTGCACGTGTCGCGAACTTTGCACGTGTTCGATCGCATGCCGGCAAGCCTCAAAGCGGCGCGGAACGCCTGATTCCATCGTGATCGTCAGGCTGCGCGACTGTTGAGAAGGGCCATGATCTGCCCCGCCTCGCAATCCGACTCGCAACTCGGCATACCGCTTTCGCGTAACAGCGCGCGGACTGCGACGAACATCCGGTAAGCTTGCGGGTCGACCTCATGGCGACGGTCGCCGATCAGGCTATCCAGGTCGGCGTTCGCATCCGACGGAAAAAATTCGTCGATAATGTCGCGGCCGCGGACCTGGATGCGTCTGAGCAGGTCGTTTCTGTTCACGGTGAACCTCCATCGATACCGAAGAAAGCCATAGCCATTGCTTCAGGCGCAACAGTGGCTACGTGAATGGAAAAAATGTTCAGGACTTCAAATCGACCACAATCTCGCCCGGTGAACCGGTATCGATGAGGCGCTCGGCATATTCGATCGATGCACGACGCGCATCGCCCGCGCTTCCGAATGGGCGGCTGGCTGCGAGGCAAAACACCCGGCTCCGTTGAGTGCCGTCTGGCTCCTGCGGCCACAGGATCCGCACAGCAGCATCAAACCCCTCGTCGTAGTTATGGGAGCCACCGGACGCGGTTGGTCGGTGCGGATAAACCAGTGGGCAAATCTCAAGTCCACGGTAGAGACGGGCAGCGACAGTCATGGAGTCACCTTCTGGCCGCACGTTTGCGGCAAAAGCGGAGATAAGGGCGCACGCGGCCGCCTCGACACATCTGGACAGCGGTCGATCGCGTTTCGTGGTCTGCGATGGAGGGAAGCGGCTCGATCCCTGAGGAAGGCTGCAGGAGGAGGGCTGGGATCGGTCGCAGGTCGACTGACGCTCTCATGTTACCCCTCTTCAGCCGTTTGTACAGCGAAAGTTCCCGACCCGTATCCTGCACGCTGTCAGACCCAGTCTGTCGGCAGCAGGCAATCCGGTCCCGGGTCTGCTCCCGTGCAGTGTCGGCGGACAGCACGCCTGCGTATCGGACCGCTTCGTTGGTCCGCACCCCCCATCTGCGGCCTTGATCGATAAGGTCTCCTTTCGGACGTCCGCCTTACGTCGTTCCACTGTTCCCGTCGCGAATCTGCAGGTCCGGGACGCCCATTCTTTGCTCCATTTCCCGCGGGATGAGCGAGGACCGCGCGGTCTCCGCAAGCCGGCGACATGCTGGCTCATATCCACTAGCGCCAAGGCAAAGTCTCGCGTGCCGTAGAGAATGGCGAAGCCTGGACCAGGCGAAGCTTTTCGAGATGCCGCAATGAGGATTGGCGCGAGCGGATGTCCGGTTAAGTCAATCGTGACTGCCAGCCGTTCCGGACCTGGCGCGGAATAGCCCATGGATCGGCCGCCGCACAAGACATAGCGCCTTCTTGTTACGTTTTTGCGACAGTCTTTTTTTTTCGTTTCTTGAGTTTGCAGGAGGTGCCGTATCCTCCGGCGCGCAGTAACGAATAAACCAATCCAAAAGATACTCAGGGACACTGAATTACAGATGAAAAACAGCACCCTCAAGGCAACGGTTATCGCTGTTGCTGCTTTCGCCGCATCCTCGGCAGCAATGGCACAGTCGTCGGTCACCCTGTACGGCATGCTGGACGCTGGTATCAGCTACACCTCGAACGTTAATGGCCACTCGGAAGTCGCCCTCGTTGGCGGCGCCTCGGGTTCGAACAAGTGGGGCCTCCAGGGTCAGGAAGACCTCGGCGGCGGCCTCAAGGCGGTCTTCAAGCTCGAAAATGGTTTCAACATTGCCAGCGGCGGCATCGGCGGCCAGGGCCCCATTGGCTCCTCCCGTTCGCTGTTTAACCGCCAGGCCTACGTCGGCCTCACGTCGGATCAGTACGGTACCCTGCGTATGGGTCGCCAGATCGACGCAGTGACGGAAATGGTTCAAGGCCTGACGGGCGACGCCGTTTCGGCGTCGACATTCTCGACCCCGGGCGACGTGGACAACAACGACAACACGACGAACCAGAACAACGCCGTCAAGTACATTTCACCGGTTTTCCACGGCTTCCAGGCTGAAGGCGCGTACTCGTTCGGCGGCGTTGCCGGCGCGATGGGTTCGGGTCAATCGTGGTCGGTGGCTGCAGACTACGCCCAAGGCGGTCTGACGGTCGCGGGCGGCTACTTCCATGCCGCGAACCAGGGTGAGAACGGCTGGCAGAACGCAACGGCGCAACCGTCGTTCGGCGGTGCGCTGGGCTATCCGAATTCGGGTTACTACGGTGGCAATGCGTTCAAGAGCGCGGGCATCGCTCAAATCGCTGGCCAATACCAGTTTGGTCCGTACACGGCTGGCCTGCGTTACTCGAACGCTCAATATGAAGGCAACGATGGCCAGGAATCGATCCACTTCAACGTAGTGGGCGCCCTTCTGCAGTATCAGGCAACCCCGGCGCTGTCGCTGGCTGCTGGATACACGTACGTCTACGGTTCGGCAGCCACGCCTGCACAAGCCGCTGAGGGCCGCACAATGGCCTCGATCAACCAGGCCTCGCTGGGTGCTACGTACGCGCTGTCGAAGCTCACCTCGGTATACGTCATGGGTGCCTACGTTCACGCTCAGGGCGCTCAGGCTTCGGCTGCCGACTTCGGCAATACGGCATCGGGCGGCAACCAGGTTCAAGCCAACATTGGCATGTACCACCGGTTCTAATAGCAGGTTCAGAAGCCCGGCGTAGTGGACGCACTACCCGGGCCAGGAAAAGGGAGACCGGGCCTCATTAGATTGCGCAAGTAGCAGGTACACGGCATTCGGCCACTATTGACTCGCTCCCTGCCCAATCCCCGCCTTTTTTTGCGCGTTCTCAAGATCCTGCGGATAGTTCTGGTCATTGGCGCGGCCGGGTTGGTAGCCCGCATCTTCAAGCTTCTTCAATTCGGCGTTCTTTTTCGCCCGAGCTTCCTTTCGGGCCTGTTTGCGTTCCGCTTTGGTCGGCTTCGCAGTCGACGCGCCCCCCATCGCTGCGGCATTTCCCGCACCCGAAGCGTCGTTCTGCGCGAAGGTTGGTGTGACTGCGCCGATCCCAAGCGATGCCGCGACGAGCAGGACCGACATTTGTCTGGCGATACGCATTTTCTCCCTCCTGTTTTCGGTTGATTGATGCGGTGAGGCGGCCCATGGAAGTCGCTCAATGGGAATACCCAGTATAGGACAGTGACTGTCGCGCGGCGCCGGGGCGCGTGCCTGCCGTCTTGCTCACTTCTTGCTCTCAGGAAAGATACATCCGCCGTTGCGGACCGACTCCTTCACTTCTCGCGCATCGCCATGGGGCTGCGATTCACTCGAGCAACGAACTCCTTGCGGCGCCGAATGTACGACTTTGAATCTTGCTTCGCACTCCAAAGTACTATGTGAAGCAGAATGGGAATGAACATGAAACTGCAGTATGAATCCACGAGCGTGGTCGCCGGATCGCCTGGTGGAGGTCGTCCGCCTCTGCTCACGCAGCACCACCGCCCTATGCTAACCGAGCGAGCATGCGATTGCCCGGCGCGATTGGGTTAATCAGCACCGCGCCTGCCTGAACGCACGCTGCCCGACTACTTCCTCAGGAACGCACACCCATGCCTCGCATGCGTCTTGCGAAATGGGCTCGCTCTGCGTCGTCCATCAGCGCGAGAAACTGGTCCCCTTCCATGTGAATCAGTTCTTCGTGATCGCCCGCCTCGAAGTAGACGTCCGGTTGGCCGGCCAGGTTCGTCTCGAGGTAGGTTTTCATGCCATACGCCGCACAGATCGGCGGCAGCGCCCCCGCATCGCAGTCCTTGAACAGCTCGCGCAATTCGTCTTCCGTAGCAAGGCCGAGCCTGCGCCCTGTCTTGTTCCAAAGCTCGGACAATTGCACGGCGTAGGTCGAGGGCAGCACAACAGCCACATAGCCGTGCTCGTCCTCGAGCAGCACCGTCTTGGCAAGACGGTCGCCGGGAATGTGCGCCGCAGCAGCGCTTTCCATGCTCGAATGACTGTACGGATGGCGCACGATTTCGTAACGTGAGCCCTTGCTGCGCAGGCGCTCCTGCAGAGTGGCCGACATCGACATGGCACACCTCCTGTCGAATGCGTAGAAAATACCAGCCTTCAGTAATCCATTCAGGATAGTTCACTCGCGCGCAAATGGCACGCCGGCACCGACGCCGCTAACCTGCAGCTCGCGTCCGCGGCAGCGAGACTCTACGCTGTCGCCAGGCAAGAGAACCCACCTTTCTCATCGGGGTTGAACCTGCTGGCACTCCGTGTTGAACCAATAGTCGACCAGACGCTGCGCCGCCTGCAGATCGTCTGGGTAGTAAGGGTCGTCGTACCAGGGTGACGGGTCGTAGCCCGCTTTCCTCAGGGCCGCTAGTTCGCTCTGGTGTTGCGCCATCGTCGGAGGCGCGTTGCTTCTTAGCGCGGCCAGGTCACGGCATTCCGTTGGGCTCAGATGTGGCCCGCTTTGTGGCACGCCAGCTGCACATCCAGTCAGCAGGAGCCCCGACGCAGCCAGCGTCGGGGCAATTTTCCGGAGGCTTTTCATGGCGCATCTCCACGCGTCTGATTGGCCCAGCGCAACCCGGGCTTCTACCGCACTGCAACTCCATGGTACGTCCACGCGAGCTACCCATAATTCCTCGTCGCCACGATGGCCATGAGCGTAAGCGCGCTGGGCTTGCTAGAAGGGGCCGCCGAAGCAATGGCGATGATCGTCAAGGTCTTCCGGGGGCTTGGCAAGCGTTTCGGACTGCCGACGGCTGCCGAAGTCCGGTCGAGCATCGACCTGTTCTTCCCGGCATGGCTTCGCCGGCTGGGCAGGGCCGCCGCGCCGAGCTCCGTGGCCTGGCCTATGGCGTTCCGAGCGACTCGGAAATGAACTTCGGCAGGCACCTGCCTGCGCTGGGGCAAGCAGGCGACGATCACGCAGACCCGCCGCTCACCGACGCGCGCTAACCGGCGTGTCCAGGTCGTCGGGCGCATCGACGAGCGTCCGCCGGCCCGCTTCGAGGATTTCGTCAGCGAAGGCCGGATCTGTTTCAGCGATTGCGCGCGACAGCACGAGCGCCCCCACCATCTGATTGAACGCTGCAATCGCAGCGCGACGGCTTTGTTGCGCCGTCGCGCCTTCCGTGGCGATCATGGCAGCCAGCCGGTCAAGATACACGGCGAGGCCGCGCGCATAGGGCACACGCGCCGCGTCGGTCATCCGGGGAGCGTCGCCCGCGAAGCCGGACAGGGGGCATCCGGCCTCGATGTTGTCACGGTGCGAGGTCGACAGGTAGCGCGCCGCCTGCTTCGCCAGACTGCCGGCGTTCGGCGAATCCGCATAGTCTTGCATCGCCTTTTCCATCACCGCGGCGACCAGCGCGTCCTTCGACTCGAAGTGGTTATAGAAGCCGCCCTGCGTGAAGCCGGCTTCCTTCATCAGCTCCGCCAGCCCGACGGCGTCGACGCCGCGCGCCCGGAACAGCCTCTCGGCGGCCGCGACAATCGCGCTCCGGTTTTCGGCGGCCTGCTGTCGTGACACCCCCATCGATCCCTCCCTTATATAGATGATCGCATCGATTAAAAAACACAATGTCGATCACCATTGACACGTCCGAATTACCTCGACACAATGCGCCATAAGACGATGGTGATCGACATTGAAATAAGTGTAGCCCACTTTCGCGCACAACGCGAAGCCACGTCGGCTCGGCACGGATGACAGTGGAGTGGGCCATCGCGGCCTTTGACGCCGGTGGCCGACGTATGTAGGTGCCGTTCGGCGGCGCAATGGCTCGCTACGCACTGGCAGGTTTGTTTTCAGCGGCTCTCACGCGCGCGGCGAACCAGCGCACATGCGATTCAATCATCAGAAAGGACGAAATATGAAGGTCGAAGGTGGTGTTGTTTTCGTGACGGGCGCTAACCGCGGGCTTGGCCTCGAGTTCGCAAAACAGGCGCTCGAAAGAGGCGCGCACAAGGTCTACGCTGGCGCGCGCGATCCGGCCAGCGTGACGCTGACGGGCGTCGTGCCCGTGAAGCTCGACGTAACCGATCCGGCGGCCGTGGCCGCTGCCGCCGATGCGGCGCGCGACGTCACGCTTCTGATCAACAACGCGGGCATCGCGCGGCTCGGCAGCCTGACGGACGACGGCGCGCTCGACGCCTTGCGTGATCACTTCGAAACCAACGTGTTGGGGATACTGGCGATGTCGCGGGCCTTCGCGGGCAATCTCGCCAGCAACGGCGGAGGCACGATTCTGAACGTGCTGTCGGTCGCAAGCTGGATAAACCGGCCAATCCTCTCCGCTTACGGCGTGTCGAAGTCGGCCGCGTGGGCGGTAACCAACGGGCTGCGGCATTCGCTGCGCGATCAGCACACGCAGGTTGTCGGGCTGCATGCCGGGTTTATCGATACGGATCTGACGCGCGGGCTGGAAGTTCCGAAAGCAACGCCGGCCGACGTCGTGCGTCAAGCCTACGACGCGATCGAGGCAGGTGCGCAAGAAGTGTCCACCGACGAGTTCACGCGGGAGGTGAAGGCCGGGCTGTCGGCAGGCGTCTACCTCGACGCGCCGCACTGAAAGCGCCGAAGCACTCGCTCGTCGTGCGCGTTCGCACGCGACGGGCACGCCTGCCCGTCAGGCCGTGAGCCCAACGATGCCGTACGTGCCCGTGCCGGCGATTGCCAGCCGGGCAGCACGATCAGTATCACCCAATGCGCAAGGGAAGCCCGCAAATGTCTACACTCTTCGAACCCGTCCAGATCGGTGCGCTACAGATGGCGAACCGCATCGTCATGTCGCCGCTCACTCGCATGAGGGCGTTCGACGCGCGCAGCCCGGGTCCGCTCAACGCAAGACACTATGCGCTGCGCGCAAGTGCAGGCCTGATCATTACCGAAGCCACTTCGGTCACGCCTCAGGGGGTTGGATACCCCCATACGCCGGGCATCTGGACGGAAAAACAGGTCGCGGGCTGGAAGGAGGTGACCTCGGCCGTTCACGCAGCCGGCGGCCTGATCGTCTCCCAGCTGTGGCACGTCGGGCGAGTCTCCGATCCCGTCTTCCACGACGGCGCGCCTCCCGTGGCGCCGAGCGCCGTGGCCGCGCTTGGCCACGTCTCCCGCCTTCGTCCGCAGCGGCCCTTCGCCGTGCCACGCGCGCTGCGGACCGAAGAGATTCCCGCCATCGTCGAAGATTTTCGCGTGGGCGCGGCGAATGCCAGGCGCGCTGGCTTTGACGGCGTCGAACTGCACGCCGCGAATGGCTACCTGTTCGATCAATTTCTGCACGACGGATCGAACCAGCGTACCGACCGCTACGGCGGTTCGATCGAGAACCGCGCGCGCTTTCTTCTCGAAGCACTCGATGCCGTACTGACTGTTTGGCCGGCCGACCGCGTCGGCGTGCATCTGAATCTGATGTCCAGCTCACACTCGATGCATGATTCGAATCCGCGTGCGCTGTTCCGATATGTCGCCCAGCAACTCGGCGCGCGCAACATCGCGTTCATATTCGCGCGAGAGGACCTCGATCGCGGCGCAGAGCGAATTGGCCACGATGTAAGGCGCCTCTTCAAGGGGGCCTACATTCTCAATGAAGGGCTGACGAAGCAGAGCGCACAGTCCGCCATCGAGCGCGGCGAAGCAGACGCCGCAGCGTTCGGGCGGCCCTTTATCGCCAACCCAGATCTCGTGGAGCGCTTTAGACGCGACGCGCCGCTCAATGCCGTCAATGCTGAGACGATCTATACGGACGACGCGACCGGGTATAACGACTATCCGTTGCTTGACGACGCCGCCGCGAGCCTATGACCGGCCTGGAGAAGATCCCGGCCGTGGGCGGAATGTCACGAATTGCCTGCCCACGCCGTCGGCAACGCCGTGTACGTCAGCGTTGCGTGCGAACTGCTGGAACGGCGTGAGCCGCTTGCCGCACGCAAGCTCGCAGGCGGTGCGCTACCGCTGCGGTACGCCGTTGCGCCACTCGCCCCAATGCGTGACGATGTCCTGCACCAGCGGATTGCCCGCGAGGAACAGATTGTCGATCGCGATCGTGAAGCCGCCTTGCGATGCGTAGTTGAGCAAATTATCCGCGCTCGACTGGCCCGCGTATGGCCGGTCGAAGTCCGAGCCGGCGCGCAGCACCGCGACACGGTTCAGGTCGACGCGATGCACGGTCGCCGCGCGCGTCAGCGCCTCGAAAGTCGCGTTGTCTTCCTGCTGCGTCGTGCAATAGGTGCCCTTGCCGTCGGTGAGAATCTTCGTCCATTGCCGCGCCCGCTCGCCGAGGTCCGTGCCCGACCACCAGGTATCGCCCGCCAGCGTGTCGCACTGGATCACGGTCGGCGGTCGGTTTGCGGGTGCATAGCTGTATTTGGCACGGGCGGCCTGCGCCTGGGCGTCGTCGGTCAGCGTCACGTTGCGAGACAGCGCGAACGCCGCGTTCGTGAGCGCCGGATTCAGCTGGAACACCTCGGTGCGATAGTCGAGCGGCGGCTTCTGCGTCGGGCTCGTCGTGTTGATGCCGAGATAGCCGGTGTTCCAGCCCGACGGAATTTCGCGCCCGTCGATCTCCCACTGAATGCCGAAGTCGACGAGCCAGTTCGCCCAGGCAGCGGAACCGACAGTCCCCTGAAGCGGATCGATACCGGCGATGCCCGCCACCATGAAGTACGTGTGGCGCAGGTCGAAACGCGGCGAGAACGTCAGCGCCATGATCGACGCGGCGGCATTCGCGTGGCCCATGCCCGTCGTCATCACGCAGACATCCTGGCGGTTGCAGTGCACGGCTGGGTAATCGGGGGACAGACCGGCGACGGTGATATCCTGCCACGGTCCGAGATGATCCAGCCAAACCTGCCCTTCCGGACCGAACATCGAAATGATCATCACCTTGACCGTCCGGCCATGCGACTCGCCGTCGTCCTGCGCGAAGCTGTCGTCGGCATGCGCCACGGCTGGTGCAGCGGCCGCGCCGGCCACGAGCAACGATGAAATCACTGCGGCAAAAGCTCGATTTAGCATAATAATCCCACCCGTTATGTAAGAACCGCGGTTGCGAAACGTGAATCGCGTGCCGTGTTGTCGACCGAGGTCGTGTTTTTTTTGGCGTGCAGCGTGGGACCTGGGAGTGAGCCGTTCAGGCGAGAGTGAGTATAAGCGGAGAAAAAAATCGCCTGTTACGCCCTGCAACGACTACGACTGAACCTCTTCCCGAAGTCACCGTCTCACCCGGAGCATTCGGCCAGGGACCATGTAGGTCGAGCTCGGTCCCGCGTTATATCCACGATTGGAGGAAATAGAACATGCCAAAGAAGCGCTCAGTTCGAACGTCAACCAGCAGTGGCAGCGGCCGCGTTCTCGCCGCCCCCGTCTTCTCGCAGCCGCAGCCTACGCCAGATCCGCAAACCTTCATCGTCAGGCACGCATCCGATGTGGCGGCCTACCGGATGATCGACGAGCTCAACCGCGAGCACAAACTCAAGGCCCTTCCCTTTCCCGCGCCGCGCGGCGGCGTCGAACCCCGCCTGACACTCGCAGACGTGATCGATAACGATCAGACCATCCTCAACCAGATCAACGCGAACCGACAGATCGTTTTTCACTCGACGGGCGATTGCGGCAGTACCCGCGGCCCGAAAACGCAGAACGAAGTCTCCGACAAGATGGTCAGCGACTTCGACGAAACCGATCCTGCCGAAGTACCGCAATTCAATTTTCTGCTGGGCGACATCGTCTACAGCTTCGGCGAGGCGCAGTACTACTACGACCAGTTCTACGAGCCCTATCGCGACTATCACGCACCGATCCTCGCCGTCGCCGGCAATCATGACGGGATGATCTCGCCTTTGCAGCATGAAAAGAGTTTGCAGGCGTTTCTGCGAAACTTCTGCTCCGACTGCTTTCAGGTCTCGCCCGATGCGGGCAACCTTTCGCGTACCGCGCAAATTCAACCGGGCGTTTTCTTTACCTTCGAAGCGCCGTTCGTGCGCATCATCGCGTTGTATAGCAATACGCTCGAAGATCCAGGGGTGATTTCGAATAGCGACATCGGCAACAGCCAGCTGAAGTTTCTCAAGGCGGCGTTGACGCGGGTGAAAAAGGAAGGCTACACGGGCGCACTACTGTTCGCGCATCATCATCCGCCGTATGTCGCGCGCGGACGTCATGGCTGGAGTGTCGAGATGCAGCAGCAGATCGATGCGATTTGCGAAGAGGTCGGCGTATGGCCGCACGCCGATCTTGCGGGACACGCGCACAATTATCAACGCTTCACGCGTACACGTCCGGACGGGACCCACATTCCGTACATCGTGTGCGGCAACGGCGGACACAACGTCCAGCGACTGACCACCAACGGACAGCCGCCACTTCGTGCACCGCAGTTGATCCAGGCCGCAACGAATAGCACCGATGCCGTGGTCATCGAGAACTACGACGACCAGAATTACGGGTATTTGCGCATTGTCGCGGACGACACGCAGTTGCGCATCGAATATCACGCTGCCGTCGACGGACCCTATACCAAGGCGCCCGACGATCAGGTGACTGTCGATCTGGGTACCCGCCAGCTTTCCCACTACGTGGCCCGCAATGCTGGCATACCTGCGCTGGCAACGCGCATCCGTGAATTTGCGCAAAGCGAGAAGGCCGCACGCTAATCGGCACATCTACATGTTGAACCCTGAGGAATTCGGTGGCTCGCCTCCACCAGTTCCTCTTCTCCGCTCTCTGGATTCTGCGCACGAATCATGCTTTCCCGGCGGTTGATAAAGACTCTTATTCAATTCCAGCATTCGACATGGTTCCCGCGCGTGACGTGTGACCGGGTCCGTACGTGACGCCTGGAGACTTTGCCGATGCCATTTTTTCAAAATGGCGGCGTCGAAAACGACGCAACCACACAGCGCCATGCCGTGTCATCCCGCCTGCATCAGGCGATGCATCGTATTGTTCGTAGTTCTCCTTATTAGAATCGGTGCCCTCGCTCCTCGAGGCACATCGTATGCGCGATGCGGCTGTTGGCGTACGCGCAGAATTTGAGCGCTGCACCGGCGCACTTTCGATGCGGTTTGTACGAGGAAAGGGGCGGACGATGAACCGACTGACGAAACACACGGCCACCTGGGTGGTGATGTTAGCGCTGTCCGGTGCGGCTTATGCAGCGGCTGGCGGCAACGGTGGAGGTGGCAATGGTGGTGGCGGCGCGGGCGGCAACGGCGGTGGCCACGGTGCGGGCGCGGGCGGCAATGGCAATGGCAATGGCAATGGCAACGGCAATGGCAATGGCAATGGCAACGGCAACGGCAACGGCAACGGCCACGGTGCAGGCGTCGGTGCGGGTGTGGGGGCCGGCGTAGGTGGCAGCGGCGCGGGCGTGGGCGCAGGTGTGGGTGGCAACGGCGCGGGCGTTGGTGCAGGTGTGGGAGCGGGCGCCGGTTCAGGCGGCAACGGTGCGGGCTCGGGCGGCAGCGGTTCTGGCTCCGGTGGAGGCGGCGCCGGTTCGGGTGGTGGCGGCGCGGGTTCGGGTGGCGGTGGTGCCGGTTCGGGC
>NZ_JAMBPQ010000044.1 GCF_024206495.1 Paraburkholderia sp. CNPSo 3272
TTTTGTGCGCCGAGCATGCGCAACAGCTTGGGGGTGAGAGTCCCCTGCCCAGCCAGATGGGGCGAAGGGCTAGTGAAACGCAAGGGCGTCGTCGCGAGGCGGGGTCTGAAGGAAGCGTGTAGCAAAGCCGCGACCTGACGAACAGAAACCAGATATGAGGCCCACCAGGTCGGACGAGCGAGCAAATGATCGCGAAGTCCACAACCATCAAAGACCGGGGAGGTAGATCTGGCAGGTGTGCGGTGAAGGCGGTTGAGCTTACCTCGGGAGGCCTGTGCGGCGTCCTGGAATTAGGACTGAGCGATTCGCGAGGATCGCTGATCGTCGTGCAGGAGTCAGCAGCGGGCATAGTACGGCGGTGACGCCGGAAGGCCTAAACGGAAAGGAGCGGCGAGTAAGCCGGAGAACTCGGCATGGGAGCGCAGCAGAAAACGCATCGCGTCCTCGGGATCGGAGATAGGGGTGAAGCCCCAAAGGACGATACCGGAGGGGCTGAACCTATGGCGGCGAACCCCGAGTCTGAAAGCCCGTCGGCTAGTGACCGACTGATGGAAGAAGTCTGTGAACGGGAGAACCTGAAACAGGCGCTGAAGCGTGTGCAAGCAAACAAGGGGGCGCCCGGCGTGGACGGTATGACGGTCCATG
This sequence comes from Paraburkholderia sp. CNPSo 3272, assembly GCF_024206495.1. GTDB lineage: Bacteria > Pseudomonadota > Gammaproteobacteria > Burkholderiales > Burkholderiaceae > Paraburkholderia. Next base: position 646 of record NZ_JAMBPQ010000044.1, read on the forward strand.
CATTACGGCTGCACCTGCGTGAGCATTGGCCGTCGATACGGTCTTCATTGCTAGACGGAACCTACCAACCCCAACCTGTGAGACGGGTCGAGATACCCAAGCCGGACGGTGGCATGCGCAAGCTCGGCATCCCGTGCGCGCTAGATCGCTTCGTTCAGCAGGCGGTGTTGCAGGTGCTGCAAAAGCGGTGGGACCCGACGTTCTCGGACTCTAGCTACGGATTCCGTCCGGGGCGTTCGGCACATCAGGCCGTGGAACGTGCCCAAAGCTACATTCAGGCGGGACACCGCTGGGTTGTAGATTTGGATCTCGAGAAATTCTTCGATCGCGTGAACCACGACATTCTGATGTCTCGGGTAGCCCGGCGGATCAGCGACAAGCGCATGCTCAAACTGATCCGCTCGTTCTTGACGGCGGGCGTGCTGGAAAATGGGCTGGTTGGTGTGACGGATGAAGGTACACCGCAGGGCGGACCGCTGTCACCGTTGTTGTCCAATCTGATACTCGACGATCTTGACCGGGAGCTTGTCCGACGCGACTTGCGATTCGTGAGATACGCAGATGACTGTAACGTCTACGTGCACAGCGAACGCGCGGGGCTTCGGGTGATGGCAGGGCTGAAGGCCTTCCTCACGAGCAAGCTGAAATTGAAGGTCAACGAATCGAAGAGTGCCGTTGCGCGGCCACACACGCGGAAGTTTCTAGGATTTACCTTCTCGGATCGGGAGCAGGTCCAGCGGCTTATAGCGCCCAAGGCACTGTCCCGGTTCAAGGAGCGAATTCGGGAACTGACCCAGCGCACGCGCGGCATCAGCGTCGACCAGATGATCGGCTCGCTGAAGCGGTATCTGACGGGTTGGCGCGGATACTTCTGTTTCTGCGAAACGCCATGGGTGCTTCGGGACTTGGATAAATGGATTCGTCGCCGCATTCGCTGCTTCTTCTGGAAGCAGTGGAAACGTGGCCGGACCCGATTCGAGGAACTCACTGCCCGTGGCGCGAAACGCAATCTTGCAGCCCAAACCGCCGGAGCACCGCACAGCGCGTGGCGGCTCAGTCACAGTCCTGCAGTGAACCTCGCCCTGTCAAACGGGTACTTACGTTCTCTCGGTCTCCCATCGGTTAGCCGGTAGTCGATCAACCGATCCGAACCGCCGTGTACGGACCCGTACGCACGGTGGTGTGGGAGGGGTCGGGCCGCGAGGCCTGCCCCTATCCCGATGAGTGCGACTGCTGCCGCCGCAAACGCCGACCGCCGCGCCCTGCACATGCTGCAGTCGCTGGCGATTCGATCCCGGCGGCGTCGATGTCGTGAGACAACCTCTCAAGGTTCAAATCGATTGGTACGGAGGCAAACATGAAGACGGTGAAGACTAAACTCATCGCAGCGCTGGCTTGTCTTGCGCTTTCCGGTGGCGCGTTCGCTGCCGGCGGTGGCGGCGGTGGCGGCGGCAGCGGCGGTAGCGGCGGTAGCGGCGGCGGTAGCGGCGGCGGCAGTGGAGGCGGCACCGGCGGCGGCGCTGGCGGTGGCGGCGGCACGGGCATGAGCGCGCCCAACTCTGGCGGGTCCACGGCCACGGACTCGAACGCCCAGGGCGGCAACAGCATGGGCAATTCGGGCCCGGCGACCAAGACCATGCACCACCGGAAGACGGCCCATCCGAACTCCGCCTCGACGCAGTAAAGTTCACGCGCGACACGATGAGCAGGGGCGCGGTCCGACGCTCACAGCGGCGTCGAAACCGTCCGCCCCTCATCCATCGTCGTGCGAACGCGTGCAACACGATCCAGCGCACCGGCAATGCGAAGCCCGAGATGCTCGACAGGTAGGCGACCACCGACGGCTCGTTCGAGGCGCAAGCCGACGCCAGCGCAGGTTGCCGCGTGCGGCTTGTTCTGTTTTCGACGCCTGCCGCGCGCCAGTTGCGAAAAATCGCGGCCGACATCAGTTCGACGCGTGCCGCGGGCTGGGCGAGCAGTGCCTCCGAACCGGGAACGAAGAGTGCGCCCGCGTTACCCGGCGCCGGTCGCGCTGCGAAGGAACAACATGCGTATTGCCCAGATCGCCCCGCTTTATGAATGCGTACCGCCGCAGCGTTACGGTGCTACCGAGCGGATCGTGCATTATCTGACCGAAGCCCTCGTTGAGCGCGGCCACGACGTGACGCTGTTCGCTAGCGGCGATTCGCAGACCCGCGCCACCCTCATCCCCTGCTGCGCGCGGGCCCTATGGCACGACCGGGACGTTACTGACACACTGGTTCACCATGTTGCGCAGCTGGAGCGGGTGGCCGCGCGAGCGCACGAGTTCGATGTCATGCATTTTCACACCGAACCGTTGCATCTGCCGCTGGCGTGCCGACTGAACGTCGCGTCGCTCACGACGCTGCACGGCGTAATTCGGCCGCAGGACCTGGGCGTGCTGCTGGATGTATCGCGGGACGCGGCGCTCGTCGCACTGTCGCAAGCGCAGCGTGAGTGCGCTCCGCATGCGAACTGGCTCACGACGGTCGGGCACGGCCTGCCGTTCGATCTGTTCAGGCCCAGCGCGGTTCACGACGGCTATCTGCTGTGGATGGGCCGCATGATGCCGGGCAAGGGGCCCGACGCGGCAATCGAAATCGCCCGACGATCCGGCAAGCCGCTCAAGATGGCCGCGGTAGTCCATCCGGGAGAGCGCGCCTGGTTTGAGGATCGTATACGTCCCCTGCTCAGGCGACATGCCAGCTGCGTGGAGTATCTCGGAGAAGTGGGTGGCGAGTTGCGCGCGATGCTGTTGAGCCGCGCTGAAGCGTTATTGATGCCGATCACCTGGAACGAGCCGTTTGGCCTCGTCATGATCGAGGCACTCGCGAGCGGAACGCCAGTGATTGCCAACCGGCGCGGCGCTGTGCCCGAGGTCCTCCGTAATGGAGTGAGCGGGTTCATCGTCGATGGATTGGATGCGGCCGTCGATGCGGTCGCACGCTTGCCTATGCTTTCCCGCGACAGCTGCCGCGCCGAATTCGAGCGACGCTTCACTGCCGCACGCATGTGCGATGACTATCTCGCCGCATACGACACGCTCATCGCGCGACGCGGCGCGTCGCATACGGCGCCAGCATGGGTCGAGAGCCGTCTTTCCCAAGCGAGTGAGGCAAGCCAGGCGAGGCTCGCTTCATGACCGCTGAGCGGCGGCACGCATGTGAGAGCGGCGGGTTGTCAATCCACTACGCGGGTATGACCGATGCGGTGCCGGTTGCAACGCGATCCACGCGTTGCCCAACGAAGGAGACCACGATGAGAGCACTGCGCTGGCATGGAAAGCATGATGTACGCTGCGACACCGTTCCGGATCCGGCAATTGAGGACAGCCGCGATGCCATCGTGAGGGTGACGACCTGCGCGATCTGTGGGTCGGATCTTCATCTCTACGACGGCTTCATGCCAACGATGGAGCACGGCGACATCCTCGGGCACGAGTTCATGGGCGAAGTAGTCGAGGTGGGTCGGGACAATCATGCCCTCAAGGTCGGTGAGCGCGTGGTCGTGCCGTTCACGATCATCTGCGGTGAGTGTGATCAGTGCAGGCGCGGCAACTTTTCGCTGTGTGAGCGCACGAACCGTAATCGCGCAAAAGCGGAGAAGGTGTTCGGCCATACAACGGCGGGCCTGTTTGGCTACTCGCATATCACAGGAGGGTATCCGGGTGGCCAGGCCGAGTACGTACGCGTGCCGTTTGCCGACCGTACCCACGTGAAGGTCCCCGAAGGTCTGACCGATGAACAGGCGCTCTTTCTCGGCGATATATTCCCCACTGGCTGGCAGGCCGCCGTGCAGTGCGAGATCGAGCCGAGCGACACAGTCGCTATTTGGGGAGCAGGACCGGTCGGACAGATGGCCGTGCGCAGCGCGGTAATTCTCGGCGCGAAGCAGGTAATCGTGATTGACCGCGTGCCCGAGCGTCTTGCGATGGCGAGCGCGGGCGGTGCAATCACAATCAACTTCGACGAGGAGAGCGTGATTGAGCGGCTGAAAGACCTCACGAACGCAAAGGGCCCGGAAAAATGCATTGACGCTGTGGGCCTCGAGGCGCACGTGGGGCGGTCGTTCGACTCGGTCTACGACCGCGTCAAGCAGGCGGTGATGCTGGAAACGGACCGCCCGCACGTGCTTCGTGAAATGATCTACGTGTGCCGTCCCGCGGGGACACTCTCGATCCCGGGGGTTTATGGCGGACTGCTCGACAAGATTCCGTTCGGCGCCGCCATGAACAAGGGGCTCACCTTTCGCATGGGGCAGACGCACGTGAACCGGTGGACCGACGACCTATTGCGCCGAATCCAGGAAGGGCAGATCGACCCCTCGTTCGTCATCACGCACACCGTGCCGCTCGAAGAAGGGCCAGCCATGTACAAGGCCTTTCGTAACAAGGAGGATGGCTGTATCAAGGTAGTGCTGAAGCCATAACGTCGGTAGTCCTATGTACTTGCCCAAAAGAGGCAAGGCGCTGCCGGTGGCGCCCGCGTCTGCGACACGCCCGTGATGGACCAGCGCCGCGGCGCTGTCGCGATCGACGGCATTGATGACGCGTGTGAGCATACGGATGGCTCCCCGGCCCCGACTCAGGCGGACGCGCTCAGCACGCGTGGCTGGCGGTCGTCGGCTGCGCCCGTTTCGCAAGTGTCGAGAGGCAGGCCTGCGACCTGTGCGTAAACCCGCTCGAGTTCGACGCCGATCTGCTTCCATGTGAAGTGTGCATGCACGCGGGCGTATCCCGCTTCGCCCATCGCACGGGCGTGGGCGGGGTCGCCATGCACGGCGAGCAGGCGATCGGCGAGCGCTTCGGGGTCGCGCGGTGGCACAAGCCAGCCGGTTTCGCCATGCAGCACCGAGTGGCGGATTCCGCCGACGTCCGCGCCGATCACGGGCGTGGCACATGCCATCGCCTCGAGCGGTGTGATGCCGAACGGCTCGTACCACGGTGTCGTGACGAATACGTCCGCTGCGCTATAAAAGTCGCGCAACTGTGATCGCTCGCGTCGACCCGCGAAGATGACACGCGGCGCGATTCCACAGTCGCGCGCAAGCCCGCGCAACCGGGCGATTTCAGGGGTGGCGATTTCATTCGGCGTGTGGGCGTCGCCGCCCACGATGTAGAGCCAGGCATTCACGCCGTGCTGCGTCTCAAGCTCGGCCACCGCGCGCACGACGTTGTCGATTCCCTTGCGCTGCACGAGGCGCCCGAGCTGCAGCACGCAGAATTCGTCTGTCGGCCAGTGCAGTCTGCGTCGAGCCAGCAGTCGGTCCACCGGCGCAAACTCGTCGGGATCAAAGCCACAGGCAACGATGTCGATGCGCGAAGCGTTGGCCTGGTAGTGCTCGATCAGATCCGCTTTGTCGGCGGGGCATTCCGCGACGATACAATCCGAGCGCCGCACCAGCTCATCCTCGATCGCGAAGCGCTCATCGGGAAAACCGTCGTTCGCGCCCTGATGCAGACGCCGCACGCGACCCAGAGCGTGGAACGTCATGACCAGCGGCACACGCAGCGCGTCCTTGACCGCGAGCGCCGCGAGTCCCGACATGAAGAAATTGGCGTGAATGACGTCGTAGGAGCGCCTTTCGTCGCGGCAGAACTGCACGAGAAACTGCCCGAACTCAGCCATGTGGGGCAACAACTGTTCCTTCGGAAGTTGCCTTGGCGGTCCTGCAGGCACATGAATGACGCGCACGCCGTCCATGTGGGAAACGGTCGGAAGCAGCGCGCCGTCGCGCCGCGTGAAGACGTCGACCTCATGTCCCGCGCGGTGAAGCTCACGTGCGACGTTTGCGACGTAGATGTTCTGGCCGCCGGTATCGACGCCGCCCGCCAGTGCGAGTGGGGAAGCGTGTTCGCTGACGAGTGCGATTTTCATGATTGTCCTCACCGGAAGAGCGAGCGGCCAGCGCCTTCGTGAGAAAGGCGAATGTTGCACGCGGTGCAACGCCAAGCGCAACTGCCGTGCCACCGGTGCGCCCTCGCAACGGAATAGCCACGGGGCACGCGTAGGCTTCGGTGAGAGACAGACGAGGGGCGTGCTCGCCCCACAACAGATGGATTTCGCAACGATCGCCTTGGGGCCTTCGGTGCGCGCCGCACTTTTACAAATCGCCGCGCTGTTGCGGAGATACTCGTAGGGGCTTCAAGGCCGCGGGTCAGTGCCGGCTGCGGGAAACGCGTGCCGGAGCGCGTCAAGCAGCGTCATCCCTTCGTTGATGCGCGCCTGTTCGATTTCTATCTGCTGTTGGTCACCGACCCGCTCGGCCCATTTCTGCCGCTCTCTTGCGAAGATAATGCGTTCGTTGATCGTCCGTATGGCCGTCCAGATCGCGTTTTCTTCAGCCTTTTCATGGCCATCTTCGAGGGAGAGTGCATTGTATGCATGGCCGGTGTGGCACCGGTAACGCAGCACGCGATCGTCAAGCACGCGCCATAGCATGCCGCCGCATTCCGGGCAGGCGAGCGGCGAGCGCTCGCCGATCCGGTCGAGGTCCTCGGGCTGCAGCACGTCGAGCTGGTCCAGACGTGCCTCAAGAGAAAGATCGTTCGTGGTCATCGGGAGCGACTCCTTCACCGGAGCGCCGCGCACTGCGGCGACGATGCACGCTGCCATATGCGCCGCGTCGGCGACGGCGTCCGCGCCTGCGGCCGCTAGCGCCGAACGGGGCATCGACGGAGCCTCGCAATCGTCGGGATCCTGCACGATGCAGTAGCCGCCATGCGCCCGGACGGTGGCGAGTCCCGCCGCACCGTCATCGAGGTCGCCGGTAAGGACGGCGGCGACCACGCGGGCTCCGTAATCTAGCGCGGCCGACCTGAATAGCGGATCCGCCGCAGGTCGCGCGAAGTTCTCGGCGGCTCCGCTATCCAGTCTCAGTCGCCCCTGCGACACCCGCATGTGCCGGTCGGGCGGCGCGATGTAAATCCTGCCATTCTCGAGCGCATCGCCGTCGGCGGGATGGCTGGCAGGAAGGGGGCCCCAGTTCGACATTAGCTCAGGCAGCACGCTATCGTGCCTGCCAACGTGCAGCACGATGCAGACGGCGGCCGGAAGATCGGCGGGCAGGCTGGCGGTGATCAGGCGCAAAACGCCGAACGCACCGCGTGAGCCGCCAATGACGACAATGTCACGTTGTTCCATGCCCGAGGCGAGCGCATTTGGCGCGCCCGGCTTGCAGCGATCGGCAAGAACGGCACGCCCTGCAGCAACTTCGCGTCGCGCTCAGGCGTGCCGGCCTTTGTTACCGGCGCAGCGCTGGCAGGATGTCGTGGAGCACCCGAATCAGCGTCTGGAAGTCGACCGGTTTGCTGACATGCGCGTCGAAGCCAGCTTCGCGTGCGGCGCGCCGGTTCGCCTCGGTGTCGTTCGCGGTCACCGCGACAGATCGAAGATTCCCCAGCTGCGGAACTGACCTCAGATGGGCGGCGATCGTGGCGGCGTCGGTGCCGGAGCCACTGACGTCACAAATGAGGACATCGACGACTTCTGCTTCCAGTGCCGCCAGGACCGTGTCTGCGCCTGCCGTCATCACGGTCGACGCGCCCTCCAGTTCGAGAAGTTTTCCCAACGACGATGCGGTATCCGGATCGTCAAGTACGATCATGGCTCGAATGCCTGAGAGCGAACCGGCGGGTAGCGCTGCAGCGGCGGATTCGCCTGCCGCTTCGACGGCCGGTAGCCATACCGTCATCGTGCATCCGAGGCCCGGACCGTCGGAATGGGCCACCGCGCGCCCGCCATGCATTTCAACCAGTTGCCTGACCAGTGCGAGTCCGATTCCGAGGCCTGTCTTTGACCGGCCCCGGATTCCCTGGCGGTACATCTCGAAGATGTGCGGGAGTTCCGCCTCGGCGATGCCCTCGCCGCTGTCGATGACATCTATCCGTACCATCGACCCTTCGGGAGTGAGGCGCAGTTCGATGCTGCCGCCGTCACCGGTGAATTTGATCGCATTGGAAACGAGGTTCCACAGGATCTGTTCGCAGCGGGTGGGGTCCGCACGGACCATGACCGGCGGTGGGGGAACGGTTACCGACAATTCGATGCCTTTCGCCCTCATATCCTCCGCGCATGCGTGGGCGATGCCCTGCAGCATCGAGGCAACGTCGAGCGCTTCCAGTTCCAGCGCCAGCTTGCCGGTGCGCACTCGCGACAGGTCCAGCAGGTCGTCGATGATCTGCGCCTGGCCTCGAACCGCACGGCGAATCGTGTCGGCGGTTTCCCGCACAAACGTGATCTCGCGGGTCTCGGGATGCCGCGTCAGTATTTCTGCCTTCATGCCTATCAGATTCAACGGGTGCTTCAGCTCGTGCGAGAGGACCGCAATGAAATCGTCCTTGAGCTGGTTCGACTCGCTTTGCCTTTGCCTTTCCTCCTGTTCGTGCAGCAACGCGATCTCTTTTGCGTCCTCGCGCTGCTTGCGCTGCGTGAGATCGCGCAGGATCGTGGCGAAGCCGGTGAAGGAGGCATCGGCGATTGGCGTGACGACGCCGCTGCACCATACGCGCCGCTGGTCCCTGGTGACGTGCCAGCGCTCATCATCAGCGCGGCCTTCAATGCCCGCGGTTTCCCGTTCGCTCGCCGGAACGTGCGCGTCGCGGTCGTCCGTCTCGTAGATGAGCGAGATATCCTTGCCCATGACCTCGCCTTCGGTATAGCCGAAGATCCGTTCCGCGCCCGTGTTCCAGCTGACGATGCTGCCGGCGCGATCGTGAACGATGATGGCATAGTCGTCGGTCGACTGCGCCACGAGCCGCAGCCGCTGCTCGCCGATGCGCGCCTGCTCTTCTGCCTCGTGGCGCGCGGTGATATCGATAAGCGTGAGCACGGCGCCGTCGATGCGGTCGTCGGCCGTGCGGTAAGGAAGCAGACGCATCAGATACCATCGTCCATCCTGGCTTTGCAGTTCGCGCTCGATCAGCTTGAGCGTCTCGAAGGCTTCCTTGACGTCCGCGGCTAGCGACGGGTGTTTCAGCGAGTGCGTGATGTCGAACAGCGAGCGTCCGATGTCGGACTCGATCAGCTTGAAGATGTGTGTGGCGCTCGGGGTAAAGCGTTTGACCTGGATCTTCCTGTCGACAAATACGGTCGCAATCTCCGTCGAGACGATGATGTTCTGCAGGTCATCGTTAGCCTTGGCGGTTTCCTCGACACGCGCGTGCAGCTCCGAGTTCAGCGTGGTGAGTTCCTCGTTGACCGACTGCAGCTCTTCCTTGCTGCTTTCGAGTTCCTCCGTCGCCGAGCGGAGCTCCTCGTTGATTGCCTGGAGTTCTTCGTTCGAAGCCTTGAGTTCCTCGACGGAAGTTTCGTACTGCTCGATGGTCGTGGACAGCTGCTCGCGGCTGTGCTGCAGCTCCTCTTCGAGCTGCATGAGAACCGGGTCCTGCCCCTTTTGCCCGGCCTCGCCTTCGTCCGACATGCGTTCCTGCACCTCGTCGAAGAGCACGAGGAAGAAGTCGGCGTTCACGCCCTGATCATGGAACGGGCGCACGGTCATGTTTATCCACGACGGGCGGCCGTCGCGGACTATCTTCACGCGCCTCGCCTCGACGCTCGCTCCGGTCTGCAGGGCACGGAACAACGTCGTACGCAGATCGAGACGCAGTTCCGGCACGACGACGGTCATGATATTGGTCGACGGCTCGCCCCCGGCGTGGTGCAGGAACCTGCCCGCGTTGTCGGACAGATGCACGATCGCCGAATCACGGTCCACGATGACGCTCGGCGGCGCGTACTCTTCCAGGACCCGCTGGTGCAGGGCGGAGAAGGAGAAGCTCCGGCGCTCGACCGGAGGCGGCGGGACTGCGCTTCCCGCGGCCGCCTGCACGTCCTCGGGGACCCCGCTCGTCTGCGCGAGCGAGGGAAAGGCCGCAGCTTGCCTTGCGCGATTGACGATCTTGCGCGCTCGATAAATGCGATGTTTCTTGTCGACGACCGCGAAAAGATCATCGGCAGCGTCCGCCGATTCTGCGGAGCCAAGGAACAGATAGCCGTCAGGGCGCAGTGCAAAGTGGAACAGTTCGAGGATCTGCCTCTGTACCGGGCGCTCCAGGTAAATCAGCACGTTGCGGCACGTGATCAGGTCGAGGTGGGAAAACGGCGGATCCTTGAGCAGGCTGTGCGCGGCAAAGAGAATGCGCTCACGCACCGGCTTGACGATGGAATACCGCCCGCCTTCATGCGTAAAGTAGCGTCGCAGCAGGTCGGCGGGCACGTCGGCAACTATCGACTCGGGATAGGATCCTGAACGCGCCCGCGCAATTGCCGCGTCGTCGATATCCGTCGCGAAGACCTGCATAGCCGAAGCCGATCCGGCTGCCTCGCGCGACTGCGCCATCAGCAACGCGACGGAATACGCTTCCTCGCCGGTCGAACAGCCGGCAACCCAGGCCCGTATCTGCGCATCGCTGGCGGCAGTACGGAACAAACCGGGGATCACTGCGTGCCTCAAAACATCGAAGGCCTCCCGGTCCCGAAAGAACTGCGTCACGCCGATCAGCATGTCTGCCAGCAGCGCGCCGGTTTCGTCCGGCGTGCTACGCAGGAAATCGCGATAACTCTCGAGATCGGTCAGCCCGTTCACCTGCAGTCGCCGCTCGACGCGGCGCAGCACCGTTGCGCGCTTGTAATGCCGGAAGTCGTGGCCGGTACGTACTCGCAGGTGCATCAGGATGTCCTGGAGCGCCCGTTCGTCACCGTCTCGCGGAATATCCGGCGCGTCCTCCCCGGCCGTCATCCCGCCCAGTTCGGGCACGTGGATCCGCTGGGCGTTGTTCCTTAATTCGCGGAGTTTGCCGGGCATTCCGGCCGCTGGCAGGATGATATCGACATGACCGGTCGTAATGGCATGCTGCGGCATTTCCGGATATTCGGCGTCGCTCGGGTCCTGCGCCATCGTCACGCCGCCACTTTCCCTGATGCGACTGAGCCCAGCTGCGCCGTCCGAACCGGTGCCCGAGAGTACGATTCCCATGGCGCGCATGCCCTGAGCGTCGGCCAGGGTGCGGAAGAACTCGTCAATCGTGAGAATCCTGCGGTCATGTTCGTACCGATCCGTCACCTTCAGGCAGCCGTCCGACAGGTGCAGCTGTTTGCCTGGCGCGATCACGTAGACGTGATCCTTCTCAAGGCGCGTCAACGCAGTGACCTGTTTCACGGGCATGGAGGTCGCCCGTTGAAGGATCGCGTCGGCATGGCTTTCGTGCTCTGGCGACAGATGCAGAATGACGACGAACGCCATCTCCATTGAGGCGGGCACGTTACTGAAGAAGTTGACCAGCGCGGGGACGCCGCCGGCAGACGCTCCAATGCCGACGACCGTAAATGGCGAGCCAGTCGTCACGTGGCGCACGCCGCTGGCATTGCTGTCTTCGCCTGGAGCACTTGTTGTCATGCTGAATTCCTTTTGTTGTCAGCGCCGGCCCGGCACGCGGGGTGCGCCAGTCCGGCTTCATTGCGGGGCCTACCCACGGCGAGGGCGTCCCGTATGCGCTGACGGAATCGCACATTACTGCCGCTGACACCGACGGTCAACGGCGCTCGATACTGATCCCGAAGCCCAGAAGCCCAGAAGCCCAGAAGCCCAGAAGCCCAGAAGCCCAGAAGCCCAGAAGCCGTCAAAAAATATTCCAATGGCAGCGAGCCGCTTCCGGGCATAGAACCGCAGCGCTTGCCAGCTCTTCGCGGCCCACGGTCATCGCCCGCTTGTCTGACCAGGCAGCCACATGACCATGCATGGGGTTTTCGGCGATTTGGCACGGTCCTTGCGCACGCAAGGGAGTCACGCCCAAAGCGTTGTTGTATGCCGGGTGCGGAAACGCCGGTTTTTCCGCGGGCCCGGCTGCGGAGCGCGGCCGCCGCCCTGATCGCGCGTGCAGGCGGCAGTCGGGACGAGACCCGGCGACGGGCGCCGCGGCCCGATCCCCCTCGGGCGGCGACAGGCCGGACGGGCTGGCGCAAAGCGATCGGGGCCGAGGGGACGCCGCGCCGGTGGCCGGTGCCCAGCCGGTGTTGTGGTGAGGGAGACGTCGTGAAAAATGCATCGCTAAAGGGTGTCCCGGCTCCGCAGGAGCGGGCTTCCCGCCTGGCGGACCTGCGCATGGGCAAGATGGCGCGATCGGCGCACGCGTATGTACGCGGCAGCGCGGACCGCTTTTATGCGTGGCTCGACAGCCAGGCCCCCGGCACATTGCCTGAAGGACCTCCTGTATGGATCTGCGGCGACTGCCACCTGGGCAATCTCGGCCCGCTGGCCGATGCCTCAGGGCAGGTGGCAGTCCAGATCCGGGACCTGGATCAAAGCGTCATCGGCAACCCCGCGCACGATCTCCTGCGTCTGGGACTTTCACTGACCACCGCGGCCCGTAGCGCGGACCTGCCCGGCGTGATTACCAGCCGTATGGCGCAAGCGCTGATCGACGGATACGAACAGGCTTTCGACGACACACGCTCGGACGAAACGAAACGCGCGCAGCGGCCGAAAGTCGTCAAGGTTGCGATGAAGCAGGCGCTGCACCGGTCATGGCGCAAGCTGGATCGGCAGACGATTGACGGCGTCGCGCCGCGCATTCCGCTCGGCAAGCGTTTCTGGCCCCTGTCAGCTGAGGAAGCGCAGGCGGTGCGCTCGTTCTTCGAATCGCAGTCGGGCCTTGCGGTACGGGAAGTGCTGGGCCACGCTCCATCGGGCGACGCGAGAATAGACGTTCTCGACGCGGCCTTCTGGGTGAAGGGATGCAGTTCCCTCGGCCGGCGCCGCTATGCCGTTCTGCTCGATATCGACGGCAAGTGTTCTTCAGGGGGGCCGCCCTGCCTTGTCGACATCAAGCAGGCCACGACCGCTGCGGCACCTCGCCATGCTGGCGCCACGATGCCGCGCGACAACGCAAAGCGGGTGGAGGAGGGCGCCAGACACGTCTCGCCCCGGCTTGGAGGCCGCATGCTCGCCGCCCGTCTGGACGGCTGCGCGGTTGTGATCCGCGAGCTCATGCCGCAGGATCTGAAGTTCGACGCCGACCGGCTCACGGAAGCCGACGCAGTGAAAGCTGCGCATTTCCTGGCGCTGGTCGTCGGGCAGGCGCACGCGGAACAGATGGACGCGCAGACTCGCCGGGCCTGGCTGGAGGAACTGCGGGCGTGGCGGCCCAGATCGACGGCCGCGCCATCGTGGCTTTGGCGCTGCATGGTTGAACTGGCTGTCGCTCACGAAGCGGAATATCTCGAGCACTGCCGGCGCTACGCGCTTCAGCGTTAGAGTCGTTTGCCAAGCTAGCGAGGCGACCCCTTCGGCTGCCGCAGCCTTTTGCCGTAACGGACGTGTCTCGGCACCGCTCTGACATGCCTTTTCCCGTCGTGCATTGGCCCGCCGTGACCATTCCTCTGACTCACTTTCTTCGTATTTGGAGGACGGCATCGCTGGTCGGCGAGCGGATGTCCAGCATAGCGGGCGTGCCGATTGCTCGGACGTCGACATTGCGCGGAGGAGGGTGATGAGCATGGAAACGGGAGCAGTGCGCCGGCGCCTCGGTAACTGGATGCCAGGCGAGGAGCAAAAAAGCGCAGCGTTCAGGCTGGAGATCGCACGGCAGGCCCGAGCGCGCGCGGCGCGTACAGCGCTGTCCAGCGTCGTGCAGGATCTCGGCAAACTGATTGACGGCGATCCGGTGCTACGGATGAACCTCGCGCGAGCAATCAGCGAGGCGCTCGAGCAGGGTAAGCAGCTGGGGTATTCGGATATCCACGAACTGCTCGCCATCATCGACTATCTGACGACATTCAGCCCGCCATTCGACAGCGATGCGCCGGTGGCCACGCCACTCAACACTGTTCTTGAATGGCCAATGTGCATGCCGTCGGGCTATGCGGTTTTCCGGGACCCGGCGTTCAATGCGCAGCTGCGCCGCGTCCTGAATACCTGGTGCGCGTTTCTCACCGGTCCCCGCTCGCGGGTGTGGCTCAACGATGCGCCGAAGGGCTGGTTCAGCCCGCCCGCGCTTGAAAAGCTGGGCATGGACGACTTCGTCCACGATCGTAGCCGCCCGCATTGGGGCTTCGACTCGTGGAACGGCTTCTTTACGCGCCATCTGCGTCCCGGCGCGCGGCCGGTGGCGAGCCCGGACGATCCTTCCGTGATCGTGAACGCATGCGAGGCATCGCCCTTCGACGTGCGCGAGGACGTGAAGCTGATCGACCGTTTCTGGATCAAGTCGCAGCCCTATTCGCTCAAGGAAGTACTGACGTCGAGTGACGAGTCGCTGGCGCGCCGCTTCGTCGGTGGCGCCGTCTATCAGGGCTATCTGAGTGCTTATAACTACCATCGCTGGCATGCTCCGGTCGACGGCAGGGTCCGCGAGGCCTACAACGTCGACGGCACGTACTATTCGGATGCGGAAGCCGAAGGCGAAGACCCGAGTGGCCTGAACGACTCCCAGGGCTATACCACTGCCGTTGCCGCACGCGCGGTGATCGTCATCGAGAGCGACAATCCTGTCATCGGGGAAGTCGCCTGTGTCTTTGTGGGCATGGCGGAGGTCTCGTCATGCCAGATATGCGTGCGGCCAGGCGACGACGTCAGAAAGGGCGATGAACTGGGCTGGTTTCAGTACGGGGGGAGCACCTATTGCCTGTTTTTCCAGCCGGGGGTCATAGAGCGCTTCGTGCCTCAACCGCCGTGGCACGACGACGTGCCGCCGCTTCGTGTCAACTCGGCGTTAGCGTTCGCGCGCAGCGGAGCCTGAATCGCTAGCTCCGGCCGGCTCAGCGGCGTTGGCGGCCGCTGCCGTGGTGGAGCACGTTCTCGCTGCTGTCGGGGAGTCGCGGGGGCAGGCCCACGCTGGCGATCTGTTCCTGAAGCGTGTCGAAAAAACCAATAAGACTCCCCAAAAGACATGTTGCAGGGCCTCTTGAAATTTCCGTTCCTTGCGCTATTTTATCCATCGCTCAGGCAGTCGCGATTCGCGCTGCGTGTTTCGATTTGTTTGTCGGCGGGAACTTCCCACGGGCAGACGGACTGGAGCGCGTGGTCCAGTTCGAAGCTTCGTGGGAGGCCCCGGTTTCAAGGAGCCAGGTTATGAGCGATCTCTTCTTCAGCACCGATCTGCTGGGCGAATTCGACCGCCTGCAACGGCAGATGGCGAGTGTCTTCGCGGGTTTTCCCGCGAGCCTGCGCGCCATGCGCAATGAAACCTTTCCACCCATCAACATCGGCAGTACTGATGACAGCGTCGAGATCGTCGCATTCGCGCCGGGTCTGGAGCCGGCGTCAATCGATGTTTCGATCGACAAGGGCCTGCTGACGATCTGTGGCGAGCGCAAGCCGCCGGAGTACGAAGCGGGGGACGAAACGCGCGTCTATGCCAGGGAGCGTTTCATGGGCGCCTTCCGGCGCGTGATTGAGCTGCCCGAGCACGCCGATCCGGACAAGGTCAACGCACGCTATGCGAACGGGTGCCTGACGGTGAGCGTCGGGCGCTCCGAGGCCTCGAAGCCGCGGGCCATTACGGTTAAGTAGGCGCGTTGAGCAAATCATGGGAAGCAAGGAGAACATCATGAACGACAGCACGGAACTGGCCTCCCGTCGTGCGGGAACGGAGGTTACCTCCCGTCAGGGCGGCGACCTGGCGAAGCAGTTCACCCGGATCGCGCCTGCGGTCGACGTGTTCGAAGACAGCCGTGGCATCACGCTGTACGCCGATCTGCCCGGCGTTCCGCGGGACAAGCTCGAGGTGCACGTCCAGGACGGAAGTCTGAACATCGACGCCGAAGCGGTGATCCCGACTCCGCCCGGGTTACGGCTGCAGCACGGCGAAGTGCGGAACCCGCACTTCTGGCGGGCGTTCACGCTCAGTCCGGACTTTGACGTTTCGCGCATCGATGCGCAGCTACGCGATGGCGTCCTGAAACTCACCATTCCGCGTCGCGAGGAGGCAAAGCCACGGCGTATCGAGGTAAGCGTGGGTTAGACATATGCGTAAAACCGGCTCAAACCAGGCGGCGCGGCCCGCAACTCCGGTGCCGCGTCGCCTGGCACGTGGAGGCAGCCATGGACAACGAAGCAAGCAAGACCTGGAGGGGCTTCACGATCGAGACGCGCGCGTTTCCCGTATGGCACTGCGCGCTGCCGGGGAGCGTTCCGGACAGCTACATGGCCCTGGTCCGCATCCGGTGCGGCGAGGACGTGATCGCGAAGTGGCACCTGCCGCGCTACGCCCAGCACTGGGCAAGCGCGGAGGAGGCACACCGGCAAACGACGGAGTACGCGATACGCGCCATCAGTTCGGGCCGTTTCGCAGAGACAGCCCAGGCGGGGCTGGTCGCATGACGGTGCGCCGCGCAATCGCGGCGCGGCCCGAAGGCGCTCTGCACCACGTATCTTTTTTCTTCACCGTTTCAGCTTTTACGGGAGACGGCAATGCTCAGTCCACACGAATTTGCGACCCTGATGCTGGTTCGCCAGGCACCGGACCAGCTCGACATGAACCGAGCCGAGCTTGAGGCGCTGCTTGAACGCCAGATGGTGATGCTCGAACACTGCGCCGCCGGCGCACGACGCGCGTACCTGACCGGAAAAGGGGAAACGTTTCTGCGGGCGCTTCACCCCGACGGCACGCCGCGCCGAAAGCCGATCGCCCCCGCAGGCGGCGGTGGAACACCGCCGGACCCATCCCCGCCGCCGCAAGCCCGTACGACGATAGAGCGATGAACAGAAGCGGCTCGGCGCCCTTGCGCTGTCAGTGGACGTTGCGCTCCTGCGAAGGCCTGCACAGCGGGAGCCGCGTCGGCGGTGCTGCTTGCGGCTGAGCCCCGTTTCTTGCCGCCAGGTAGCGATGCTTTGCGGGACTGGGACATGGGAGCGCAAACCTTCGTGTGCGCAAAGCGGCATTTCGCGCGCAGGTCCGATGATTGCTGACGGGGAGTGGGAGGGCTGCGAATCATCGAGCACCGATACTTCGCGCCGGTGGCCGGGAGCTGTGACGTCCCGGGTCAACGGGAGGCAGCCCGAAGCACCCGGGTGAGCTTGAGATGGTAAAGCGGCTCGCCGCGAGCAAGCAGCATGTCCGTGGGCGTTGGCCTCGCGCCGGGCGCAAGGCCAACGCTGCTCAAGCGGACGAAACAGGATAGCTTCACGTGAGCAACACCGATCATCCACGCGGGCGCGCCTTGCGCGTTGTGACCCGGCATCCCCTCCGGTTCATCTTCCAGGTGTGCATGGCGTTCCGCAAGAACCAGGGGTTGCTGCTCGCGGGTGCGATCGCGTACTACGCGTTGCTGTCTATCGTGCCGCTTCTGATACTCGTCGCGATCGCGTTTAGTCATTTCGTTGGGGAGCAGCTGCTGCTCGATACCCTTGGCCGTTTGCTCGAATGGCTCGTACCGGGGCAGTCGAAAGCGATTGTGGGGGAGCTTGCGAGCTTTCTCGCTCATCGCTCCGTGATTGGATGGTTTCTCGTTGTCACGATGATCTTTTTCAGCTCGCTTGCATTCACGGTCCTCGAGAACGCGCTTTCAATCATTTTCGTACATCGGGTCGCGATCCGGCGCAGACACTTCCTGCTGTCGGCAATCGTGCCTTATCTGTTCAGCCTGTCTCTGGGTATCGGCGTGCTGGTGGTGACGCTCGTCTCCAGCGGCCTGCATGCCGTAGCAAGCGACAGCATCATGCTGCTCGGTCATGCCGTGCCGCTGACAGGCGCGACCCGGGTCGTGCTGTATCTGTGCGGTTTCGCGGGTGAGATTCTGGTATTGACAGCGATTTATCTGGTGATACCGGCCGGGCGCACGACGCTGCGTCATGCATTCGTCGGCGCGCTCGCCGCTGGCGTGCTCTGGGAGATCACGCGACGCGTGCTGGTCTGGTATTTCGCGACGCTCTCCGAGGTGAGCGTCGTCTACGGGACGCTGACGACGGCGATCGTCGTGCTTTTCAGCCTCGAAACCCTCGCGACGCTGATGCTGTTCGGTGCACAACTCATTGCCGAGTATGAACGTCTCGATACGCGCGATGGCGAGGCGGCACCGCGGCCCGTGGTGACCGGTTGACCACAGGATGTGCGCCAGCAGGGCGCAGGCGCCGTGCAAGGCGTCGATCAGTCCCGACTCGTAGATGCCTTTTTGCATGATGGCGGGTGGCCGGAGTTGACCATGTCCGCAGCAACGACGGCTGCGGCGCAGTTGCGTGGCCGCCGCCGCACGGAACAGGCTATTCTCTAGTGGTGTGCGCGCACCAGTTCCATCTGCATTGGTATGACCAGAGCGAGGACGGATTATCCATGCCAGCACGGTTCGGCGGTATCTCACTCGGTGACGTCACCGCCCGGTCGGCGAGAAAGCCGGATTATGAGCGCGAATGTCGGGCCCTGCTCGCGCTGGCGAGCGCGCCGGCCCACTCGCGCGATGCCCTTCTGCAGAAAACGGCCGATTTCGCAATGGACCTGTGCTGCGCGCAAACCGCGGGCATCAGTCTGCTGGAGCGTGCCGGAGACGAAAATGTCTTCCGGTGGCACACGGTCGCCGGCAGGCTCGCGCATCTGAGCGGACTGACGACGCCGTGGCGCGAGTGCCCCTGTGCTGTCGTGATCGAGGCCGGCGAGCCGCTATTGTTCACGGCCCTTGCCACTGACTTTCCCGCACTTGCGAGCGCATGCGGCGGCGTGCACGAAGCACTGATCCTTCCGATTGTGTCCGGCGGTCGGCGGCTGGGGGCGATGTGGGTGGCCTCGCTCGAAGAGAACTGCCGGTTTACCCGGGAAGACCAGCGCGTGCTGACGGACCTGGCATCCGTCGCCAGCGGCGTGCTCGAACTCGTGCGGGCGCGTGAGCACAGTCGCCGCGAGACGCAGCGCTACTCCGAGGTCATCGCCGTCCTCGCGCATGAGTTTCGCAATCCGCTTGGGCCGCTCGAGAATGCAATCGACGCGATGCAGGTTGTCAGCGAAGGCAGGGAGCCGCTCAGCGCGTACCTGGCGGTCGCCCAACGGCAGATACGGCACCTCAGGACGTTAATGGATGAACTGCAGGACGCAAGCCGGCTGGATCACAACAAGCTCAGCATCGCGCCCGTCGAGACCTCCCTGAGCGAGGTGCTTGCCGACGCGCTCGCCGCCGTGGAGGAGCGACGCCTCGAGCGGCACCATACGCTGTCGCTGAAAGTCCCCCCGGAGAATCTGCGACTGTGTGCCGACCCGGTTCGGCTCACGCAGATCATCGCGAACCTGCTGTCGAATGCGGTGCGCTACACGCTGCCGGGGGGAAATATCGCTGTCAGTGTCGAACATCTCGTCCGCAATGGCGAACCCCACGTCGCAATCGTGGTTCGCGATAACGGAATTGGCATTTCGCCGGCGTCCTTGCCGCATATCTTCGAACCTTTTGCGCAATTCGCGCGCACGCATGACGGCGGGAAAGATGGCGGTCTCGGCATCGGGCTGGCATTGGCCCAGCGCTTCGCAGAACTGCATGGCGGGGCGGTCGAAATCATCAGCAAAGGCGTCGGGCAGGGAACCGAAGCGCGCCTGACGGTTCCAGTGCGTCCGGGCGGCGCCGTCGGCACCGTGGCGCAGGGGCCCGCAGCCGCTCAGCAGATGGCGCGTCGTATCCTGCTCGTGGACGACAACGCGGACGCCCGCTTTGCCTTGGGTGGCCTGCTCGAACTCGAAGGCCACGAAGTCCGCGTGGCCGCGGACGGACCCGACGCACTGAAAATTCTTGAAAGCTGGCGACCGGACCTCGCGCTCATCGACATCGGAATGCCCGGGATGGACGGCTACGAACTCGCCACGCGCATCAGGTCGTTTGCTGACCGGCCTCGTCTGAAGCTGGTCGCGCTCACGGGGCACGTTTCGAGCCACGACCGGACTGCCGCCACGCACGCCGGCTTCGATGCGCATCTGGGCAAGCCGGTGGATATCGGGCAGCTTAGACGCCTCCTCGCCTCATGAAATGACGGTAGGGCCGAAGAGTGCCCCGCCGGGTTCCGCCGCCATCCTTCGCCGCACCGCCGCCGGCCTGGCGGGTTGGTTGCCCCGACGCCGAATGGTCGGCAGCAGGATTGGCTATACCTGAGCACTACTGTCGGGCATCGGATGAGCGCACCGCGAGGATGCTTCCTGTGGAGCAGGTCAGGGACCCACGGCGCGCGAGACGTTTAGTTACGGCCCGCAGGCCATGTTTACCGGGGCCCATCTCGCCGGCGCCAGGTGCTGGAATCTGCCTGCCGCATGATGGATGGCGCAGGGGAGCGGGGGACTCGCCAGACGTGCGGCGACATACGCATCCACGGCGTCGATCAGTTCCCCCACCGGTACGGGCTTTCGCAGGAACAGGGACCAGCACCGGGGGCCGACGTCAGGCTCCGGCGCAGCAGAGAGCAGCACGATGGGCAACCCGGCGAATGCGGGCGAGGCACGCACCATCTGGCAGAGTGCAACGCCGTCGATGCCCGGCATCTCGTAGTCGGTAATGAGACACTGTACGGGTTCGCGCCGCATGAGATCGAGGGCTGCGCGGCCATCGGCTACACTGGTCACCCTGTGACCGCGACTTTCCATGGCAAGCGCAAGCGGCCAGAGGTTTTCCGGGTCGTCGTCAACCAGCAGCACGTTGGCCATGGATGCTCCGTCGGGTTTGATTCGCGGCCCGTCGGGATGGCAGTAAGCCCCGGCGGACTGGCGTTGACGCGTTGTCCGCATCTGGCGTGCCGACGGGCGCGTGTCGTCGTGGGCCGGTCCTGATTTGCCGTTGTCTCGCCCGCCGCGTGGCCCTCGCCTTCTCGCAAGCCGGGCCAGTTCGATGCCACCGGATTCATATTCATTTCAACGGGACCGTTCGCTGTTTCGCGTGAGCGTGTCGCAAGAGCGGGGCACAGTCTGGATGCGGGTGCCCGACATCGCAGTAATCGGTACAGACGAAGACGCGCTTTTTCAACGGATCCATTCCTGCTCAACCCGGCACCTTCCGCTGGCGTCAGCTTTTCGGGCGCTTGCCGGGAACGTATTTTGCTCATCCTGACGTTGCTCGCGCGAGTGCCACCTTTCCCGGCGGCCGTGCACTCCGGCGCGCAACGCGCAGGCGATCCATACCTCCGGTGTTATCGATGAAAACTACCGATGTGTTGACGGCAGGGTCAAGCAGCAATGCCGGCCACTTCGTGCACTTTTATGAAAACGAGGCGCCGCTGATCCGGCGGGTCGCGGAATTCGTGGAAGAAGGGCTGGCCGCGGGCGGCAGCGCGATCCTGATTGCAACGCAGCCGCATCTCGCCGCGCTGCGCACGCGCCTGAGCCGCCACAGCGACTGCGCCGATCCCGCCGCGCCCGAGTCGACACTCTTCATGCTGGATGCGCAGACGACGCTTGCAGGTCTGTGCGTTGACGGTTGGCCGGACGAGCGTCTGTTCGATTCGACCGTAGGTACCCTCGTCGCCCGCGCTGCGCGACGGGGCGGACCCGTGCACGCGTTTGGCGAGATGGTCGCGCTGTTATCCGCGCAGGGCCGGCATGACGCGGCCCTGCGGCTCGAACACCTGTGGAACGGGCTGGGTGCCCGGTACCGCTTCTCGCTGATGTGCGCCTACCCGCAACGCCTCTTTCCGACTGGCGACGAAACTGCGGTTTTCCGGCACATCTGCGACGCCCATGCGCGCGTGCTGCCGGACGACATTTTCACGGCCGCGTCGCCCGCGGAGGCATTCCGGCACGCTGCGCTGTGGCGGCAAAAGGCGGGCGCCCTGGAGGCGGAAATACTGCGCCGGGAACGCGCCGAGCGCCAGCGCGACGACATGCTGATGAATTCACCGGTCGCCACCGCGCTGCTCACCGGCCCGGACCACCGCTTCCGGCTCGCGAACCTCGCCTACACGTCGCTGGCCAGTCGCGACAATCTCGTTGGTTGCCGCTACGCCGACATGTTTCCCGGGGATCATGAGGTCGCGCAGGCATTGCGACGCGCGTTCGAGCGCGGCGAGCCGGTCGTCATCGACGAGCACCGCCGTCACGGCGCCGCTGGCGCAGGGCGCGTCTTCACCGTGCACGTCAAGCCGCTGCATCCGGAAAGCGGCCAGGCGGTCGACAGCCTGATCCTGACGGCCGTTGACGTTACGGAGCATGTGCGTGCGCGTGAACGCCTGGAACGACTGCACGCGGAACGGGCCACGCTGGTCGCAGATCTCGAGCAGGCAAGTCGCGTCAAGGACGAATTCCTTGCCATGCTTGGTCACGAACTGCGCAACCCGCTGGCGCCGATCGTCACCGCGCTGCAACTGATGCGGCTGCACGGAGAAACGGCGTCGTCTCGCGAGCAGTCGATCCTCGAGCGCCAGGTCGAGCACCTCGTCCGTCTGGTTGACGACCTGCTGGATGTCTCCCGCATCACCCGCGGCGACGTGGAGCTGAAAAAGGAAGCCGTCAATCTGCGCGAGGTAATCACGAAAGCAGTTGAAATGGCAAGTCCGCTGTTTGAGCAACGTGGACACCGGCTCGAGGTGGACACCGGCAGCGGCATTACCTGCGAAGCAGACCCGGTGCGCCTCGCGCAGGTCATCAGCAATCTGCTCACGAACGCGGCGCGTTATACCGATGCGCCGGGCGAAATAAGCGTGCGCGCCACATGTGTCGGGCAACGAGTCCAGATCCGCGTTCGCGATAACGGCATGGGCATCGGGCGGGACTCGCTCGCGCAGATCTTTTTACCGTTCTATCGCGGCAAAGAAGCCGACGGACGCGGCGCAGGAGGGCTGGGTCTCGGTCTGGCGCTGGCGAAAAACCTAGTCGAGCTGCATGGTGGCTCGGTGCGCGCGACCAGTGACGGGCCTGGGCGCGGCAGCGAGTTTACCGTCGAGTTGCCGCGCGGCAACGTCGAACGGTTGCCTGCCGATGCGAAGGCCGGTACGGCGGCCGTCACGGTAGCTGCGGGACGGCGCGTACTCGTGGTAGACGATAATGCAGACGCTGCCATTGCGCTCGCGGAGTGGCTCCGCATCCATGGTCATGTTGTCGAGGCGCTGCATGATCCAGTCGCAGCGCTGCAATGCGCCGCGTCGTTCGATCCAGACGTTGTTGTGCTCGATATAGGCCTTCCGGGCATGGACGGCTACGAACTTTGCAGACAGTTGCGCACGCTACTCGACTCCCGGTCGCGCACATATGTGGCGCTGACCGGCTACGGGCAGGACGGCGACCGCGAACGCAGCCGCGCCGCAGGCTTTGAACGCCATTTCGTGAAGCCGTTGCAGCCGCCCCTGCTTCTGGATATCGTCCTTTCCGCACCGGCGCCGGCAGGCAGGGAGCGGACCTGACGCCATCAGGCCGATCATTGCGGTCGGAGTGCATGTGTGCACTCGCACACCAGGTTCAGACCTCTATCAGGGATAGAATCCCGAACCCACCAGACCAGGAACTCCATCGATCGTCACGGCCTTCACGTAGGTCCATTTCTGCGATGGCTGGGTCTGTCCAGGTTTCGCGGACATGTAGTCGACCCATCCCGATCCACTGGTCTTAGCCGTCTGAATCATGGCGTCGTGAAACAACTTGCCATTGACATCTTTCTGACCGCTGACATTCGTCCCCTCGCGCGCTGGGATGCCCGTATTCAACAAGACATTCGACTCAAGGTCGTATACGAACACGTATGTGTCACCGTGCAACCACTCCGAGTCCTTTACTCTGAACTCGGAAAAAGCTGCTTTACCTTTACTGTCGATCAACGCGGCGGCTTTGTTGACTAGCGCTTCGACCTGTCTCGCCTGCGCGGATGGGGGAGGAGACGATTGAGCAAATGATGCGGTGCCGGGCAAGCCCGAGAAAAGCAAGAGACCGAGCAAGAACGCTTTCATCTTCATGACATCACCTCCTGCGGTGGACGTCGTGGCCGTGTGCGCGCTTCCAGAACTGACGCTGGGAATTTCTGGCTAGCATGATTGATAGCCACGAATGCCGCAATACCATGAAAGTGCGCGGCCGCCCGGCCTACGGGCTACCTGGTCGTGAGATTGCTGCTACCAAACAATTTGTTTCCAGTGCGGCCCATCCTGCTCCAGGATTGGTGCAAGGCTGGCATCCTGTTCGACATGGCGCGCAACAACGTCTGGCCAGCACCGTACACCGGGCGCGTGTTACGCAACGCGTTTTCGGAGAAATGGGCCGGACGCGAGCGCGAGCTGTTGCAGCAGTTGCACGTCGAGCATCCGCGCTATATGGAGGCGCGCGCCACACGGCAGTACGACCTGGCTGCCGTGATCGCCGGCGAGTCCGCGGCGTTGATCCGCGAGGTGCTGCCGGCCGGGACGATCGTCGCAAATGTCGTCAGGGAAATGGATGCGATTCTCGGGTATTCGTCGTACAAAGCGCGGCGAGCATCAGGTGCCTAGGGGTGAAAGGTGCCGCAGCGATTTCGATGATGTGCGACCCATGCGATACGAAATCGCAATCGATCACATCGCCGGGGGGATCGGGTTGCCGCCCAAGGCGGCGGCCCCGCCGGGCATTGGCACACGCTCGCCATTGGCGTACATGCATTGAACGTACGCCTGGTCATAAGCGAGTTTGAAGGGTGGTGGCGGCGCGTTGTGCTATGCCGGCGCCGATCATGCTGCCAGCAAGCAAGCACCGACTGCCGCGCCATGGCGGCCGTTGAACGCGGCACCGGCGGCGGCGCCAAGCGCGGTGCCGACGGCAGTACCGCCGAGCGCAGTGCTTGCTGAGGCCGACTGGGTGTTGGCGCCCCCTGGCTGCCCGGATGCGAATTGCTGACACATCGCGTCATGACTGCGGAATTGTTCGAGCGACTTGCCGGTGCTGGGCAGCGCCATCACGGTGGGGGCCATCGGCGTGGCAGCGCAACCGGCGAGTGCGACGATACCTGTTGGGATAATGATGGCGGCTGCGATGAATAAGCTCCGCTTCGCGCTCGGAATCTACTTAGGAACGCGAAGTATAGCCAGGTCCTTGCGTACCGATGCCGCTGACGAAAACACAAACCTGTCCGATGTTCTACACTCGCGTCGCGTCACGCAAGACGTGACCGGAGGGAAGAGAGGTGTGCCTATAGCGCGCTTCGACGTCCTGTCAATTTTCGTGATAAATCGAACTATACGAGGCCAGGCGTGACGCGGTCGTTGCGCCGGAAACCGATGAATCGAATTTCACAACGCCGGCTCTGCTGAAAGCCTGCTGTCGAGCCGCCAAGCCCGCCAAAGTCACGTGGATGTCCGCAGGACTGCGCGAATAGCCATCGATGCGTTCGTAGTCCGCTTGCTGCAGTTGAACGATGGCTTCGCGCGCCTGCAAACGCACCAAAGGATCGGTGTTCTCTGCGGATCTGACACTGGGAAGAGGGAGGAATGACACGACCGTGAAAACCGGCATGAACGCGTTCGCCATGATGAATTTCCAATTTGGACGTCAGAAACAATGACGCGAGTTATCTAGAAACGACCTGGGAGGTCTCGAAGAACGCAATCTTCTTATCCGTGCATTTCGAATTGCTTACGAAAATTCATTGTTTCCTGGTATGCAACGAATCGTGACGTTGCGCGCGTTCTGCGAGATGAGCTTTCAGCACAAAGACGTCCCGCATCACTTACCGTAGTTCTGCGCGGCAGCCTCGTCTTCGCGCCGGCGAACTAGCCGACCGATCTGGACAAGTGCTGCGACGAGAAGCAGTACTGCAAGCCACAGTGCTCCGTCATGCAACATCCGCGTCGTCACGCCCCCAAAAACCGCGCCTGCGAAAAAACAAGAACCTGCCATCCCAAGCAGTGACGCATCATGCAGCGCAGTTCTGTTGTAATTCGGGATAAAGGCCTCCATCAGCTTTTTTGCCGCTCGCCGCAGATTGCCTGTTGTCATGACCGACGTGTAGGTCAGATTCTCGATATGCGTGAAGGATAAAGTCTGCAGGGTGGCGACGAACGAAATGCCGGGAATAAGCCAGAAATCCGAGTCACCGACCAGACCGCTTGCCGCCACGGACAGGAAGGCAATCTCAAGAAGCAAGCAAACGAGTGCTGGACGACGCACTGAAGGTGCAAAGGCATCGAGGCGCAGGAGATGAACGACAAATACGGCGAATACGAAAGCGATCAATGGAGGGATATGGCGAGCCGCCCGCGCCCAGTCCCCCGCCGCTATGTGTATGCCGAGAAGGGCGACATTCCCCGTCATCGTATTGGCAAACACGCCACCATGCCCGACATATGCGAAAGCGTCCAAGAAGCCTCCCGATAATGTCAACAGCGCCGCGACGCTGCGAGTTCTACTCGCCGAATCAAAGTCCATCGCATCGACCTCTCTTCTTGACCGGTAGTGCCAATATACTGGTTGCATGCCGCGCGGCAAGCTGCTGCGAAGGGTACCTCGCAATAAATAGCTGGCTTGTGAAGTTTGACCGTCGTGCGCTTGCGCCAGCATGCGCGCGCAGTTCCCAATGGGCGCTTTGAGCTGCGTCGTGCAAAATATCCGCATCCAGAAAACGCGGAGAGTGCCCGTGGGCGTCAACTTCGATTTGAATGACTTGCAGGCGTTTAGAGCAGTGGTCGAGCTCGGAAGCTTCCGCAAGGCCGCCGAGGCGGTGAGTATCTCGCAGCCGGCTTTGAGTCGGCGGATCGACAAGCTCGAGGAAGCGCTCGGCGTACGCCTGTTCGAGCGCACCACGCGCAGCGTCACGCTCACCACTGTCGGCCGCGTGTTCGCGCGCAGCGCCGAACAGCTGCTCGATGATCTCGATGTCGCGTTGCTCGGCATCCGCGATGTTTCTTCGAGCAGATTGGGTCACGTCACCGTCGCCTGCGTACCTTCGGTGGCCTACTACTTTTTGCCGGTCGCTATTGCGAGCTATCATCGCCGCTTTCCCCGCATTCGGGTCAAGTTGCTGGATGTGAGCGCCAACGAGGTGCTTTCCGCCGTCATCAGCGGAGAGGCTGATTTCGGGGTGAGCTTTGTGGGCAGCCAGGAGTCCGAAGTCGAGTTTAAAGTGCTGCTGCAGGAGCGCTTCGTTGCCGCCTGCCGTCGTGATCATCCGCTTGCCAGCAAGAAGCGCGTGACATGGAACGAGCTCTATGAGCATGAGTATGTTTCGGTGGACAAGACTTCCGGCAACCGGCTATTGCTCGATCAGGCGCTGTCGGCGGTGGCGCCGCGCTTGCCGAGTGTCTGCGAGACGCGCCATGTCACGACTATGCTGGGTTTGGTCGAAGCGGGCCTCGGTGTCGCGGCGGTGCCGTCGATGGCGATGCCCGGGAACAATCATCCCATCCTCACGAGTGTGCCGCTCGTCGAACCGGTGGTAAAGCGGCGCGTTGGAATCGTAAGACGCAGAGGACGCCCGCTCACACCGGCCGCGCAGGAGTTTCACAAAACGATTGTCGAAATGAAGCGAGGCGGCGCCGCGAGCACCGATGCCTCGGGAACTGCGCGCTCCTGAAAAAGCAGCCACGCAGGAAACCGCATTGTGATGCAAGGCTTGCGTCAACGAGCCGGGACGGAATCGAGCCCGGTCGATTGCACTTCTGCTTGTACGCCAGGTGAAGCGAGATAGTCGAGGAGAGCTTTCGCTTCCTTCGGGTGCTGTGCGCTGACGGGAATGCCAGCGGCGAAACGCGTGACCGACTGCAGGGACTCGGGAATCTTACCGACGAAGGTCGCCCCCTTGACGGGCAACAACTCGCTCACCTGCTGGAAGCCGATTTCGTAGTCTCTGTTCGCCACTACCGAGGCTACTGGAATGCGCGGGATCATCTTTGCCTTCGACTTGACCTGATCCTCGATACCGAGCTTATTGAATAGCTCCCGCTCAATATAAACACCGCTCGCGCTGTCCGAGTAGGCGATCGACTTCGCATGCAGCAGCGTCTGCCGCAGGCCGTCTGCCGAGCTGATATCGGGTTTCGTCGCTCCTTCACGCACGACCATGCCGATTCGCGAATCGGCCAGCTCGACCCGCGATCCGGGGATGACTTTGCCTTCCTTGATCAGTTCGTCAAGTGCATAACCCACCATGATGACAGCGTCCGCAGGTTCACCCCGCGCGAGCCTGTTGGGAATTGCTTCTGGCGATTTGCCCATCGACGGACCCAGCGCGGTGTCGAGCGAGTTGCCTGTCCCGGATGCGAACTTTGGACCGAGTAGCTTGTACGCCGCGGTAAAACCGCCCGAGCTCATGACGTGCAGGTCGGCGGCCTGCACGTTCGCCCCGGCAGCCGAGGTTGCGACGATCACGGCCGCGCACAGTTTCAGAAACCAGTTTTTCATGATCAGAGTCGTTCAGATAGCCGGTAATAGACGCTTTGCAATGAAATGCGCATTAGTGCGCGGGAGTCAACGTTGCCGCGCGCCGCCGATAGAGCGCGAACGTCGCGAAAAGCGCACAAGCTGCGGCGAAGCTCATCCAGTAACCTGGTGCGGCCTTGTCGTCGGTCATGTGAATGAGCGCAGTCGAAATCGCTGGCGTGAAACCCCCGAAAACTGCCGTCGCCAGGCTATAGGCGAGCGAGAAGCCCGCAACCCGTACTTGCGCCGGCATCACTTCAGTGAGTGCAACGATCATCGCGCCGTTATAGATGCCGTACATGAACGAGAGCCAGAGAAGAGCGAGCAGCATGTTAAGGAAGCTCGGCGCATGCGCGAGCAGCGACAGTGCGGGATATGCGGTTGCGATGGCGAGCATCGTCATCCCGACCAGGAGCGGCCTGCGGCCGATTTTATCTGAGAGGGCTCCCCCGATCGGAAGCCAGACGAAGTTCGAGATGGCGACACACAGCGTCACGAGCAAACTATCGGCGGTGCTCAGGTGCAGGACCGTCTTGCCGAAAGTCGGCGCGTACACCGTGATGAGATAGAAGCTCGCGGTGGTCATAGCCACCAGCATCATGCCAGCGATTACGACCGTCCAGTTCTGGACCAGTGTGCGGAACACTTCGCTCATCGTGGGGCGATGCTGGCGCGCCTTGAACTCCTGCGTTTCTTCGAGGTTGCGCCGCAGCATAAAAATGAACGGCACGATCATACAGCCGACGAGGAAGGGGACTCGCCATCCCCAGGCGGCAATAGCGGTGGCGGTGAGCGACTGGTTGAGCGCGAAGCCCAGGCCCGCCGCCACGACGATTGCTACCTGCTGGCTGGCGGACTGCCAGCTCGTGAAGAAGCCCTTGCGGCCGGGCGTGGCCATCTCGGCGAGGTACACCGACACGCCTCCCAGTTCAGCGCCGGCCGAGAAGCCCTGCAGCAGCCGTCCAACTAGCACCAGTGCGGGTGCCAGAAGGCCGATCGTCGCGTAGCCCGGTACGAACGCGATCAGGATCGTGCCGCTCGCCATGATGGAAAGCGTGACGATGAGGCCCTTGCGACGGCCGACGTCGTCGATGTACGCGCCGAGCACGATCGCGCCCAGCGGGCGCATTAGAAAACCGGCGCCGAAGACCGCGAACGTCATCATCAGCGAGGCAAATTCGCTCGATGCCGGAAAGAAGACGCTCGCGATTTGCGTCGCGTAGAAGCCGAACAAAAAGAAGTCAAATTGCTCCAGGAAATTCCCGGCCGTCACGCGGAAAACCGCCGCAGCCTTTGAGTGTCCCGGCGAAAGGGTAGAGGGCGAGGGGTGCATCAATGTGTCTCCTGAAATCCCGAAAAATGCGGCGCTGCGCTTTTGTCTTTCGGGAATATTGGCCCCTGACCGATAAAACGATAAGTGCAATCTTTTGAACGATTGATGTTTTTTAGTTATCAATCGAGGTTTCGCTCGGCTGCGCCGGTGTTACCTGTGCACGAGTAGCGACCGGCCGCGCCTTCAGATTTCAGCGGGGACGCGAAGACACAGGTCACCAGTCTGCACGGCCTGAGGGCCAGGGCCTGCGGACTGCGGATGGCGTCGCGGTGATCGGGTAGATTTTAGCGGTGGTCCCGCAACCCGGCACTAGCCCATGTTGCTAGCAAATGCTCGGGTGGGCGGTAGGCGCAGGTCGCCGCCAAATCCGGGCTTGCTCCGGGCGTACTCCACGGCACTGACACTGCAGCCCGGTTCGATCTCGCACCAGAATTCCTGATGGCTGGCATCGAGACGGCGGGCTGCGAGATAGCGGTGCAGATGACTGGCGACCCAGAACTGGCAACCGTCGAAGAAGACCTTCATTGCCGGGCGCGCGCTGCGCATTGCACCGCAGCGGATAGCGTTCGTCGCTTCCATCAGCCTGTCGTCGTCTAGAGCCTTCTCGCTCAGCGTGAGCAATCGAGCGTCGATACGCAGCTGCAAAAACTTGAGGTAGTCACAGCCGAGCACGCCGGGAGGAAGCCTCGTTGATGAGCCGCCGCGCGCTCGCTTATCGTCGGAATTCATGCAGGAATGCTAATGGAGTCGCGCGCGCAAAGCGTATTATTTCGGCTGTCTGCTCACGGTTAATCGCCAGCCATCAGATGTCGGATTACGAGCGCCGGGTCAGCAATGTCCAGGATCAGCCTGCGAAGGATCCGCCTGCGCATGTGTTCCTCGTCGAGTATCCACGGCTCGCCCTTCTCACTGAGATAACGCGCGAGGGCGTCCTGATTGTCCTCGCCTGCGGGGAGGTCCAGGCGCGCGGCAAGTAATCCCGCCACCACGTCGTCGATTTCGACGGTCAGCGGTTTCGAGTCGATGCAAAGTTCAAGCTTCATGGTGATCACCGCAAAAAGCGGCGCCGCGTGACGCAAACAGCCTGCGGCGCCGAAGGAATTGCACCGGCCGGGCTGGTGGGCCGGTGCACGGCAGCAGGGCGGACCTCCTTAGTACTCGAGTTCCGGCGCGCTCGCCTGCGCGCGCTGTTCATCTTTCGGCGCTTCGGCGATAGTCGCGTCGGTCGTCAGGATCAGCCCAGCGATCGACGCCGCATTCTGCAGCGCCGTGCGCGTCACCTTGGTGGGATCGACTACTCCTTCCTCGACCAGATCGTTGTAATCGCCTGTAGCGGCGTTGTAGCCGAAGTTGCCGTCGCCCTCGAGGACTCTCGCGATGACCACGGAAGGTTCGTCACCTGCGTTCGCGGCGATCACGCGCAACGGCGCCTCCAGTGCGCGCAGCACGATACGGATGCCGGCATCCTGATCGCCGTTGATCCCCTTGAGAGCCGCCACGGCGGACCGCGCGCGCAGGAGCGCCACGCCACCGCCCGCTACGATGCCTTCCTCGACGGCTGCACGCGTGGCATGCAGTGCATCGTCGACGCGGTCCTTTTTCTCCTTCATCTCGACCTCGGTTGCCGCGCCCACCTTGATCACGGCCACGCCGCCTGCGAGCTTCGCGACACGTTCCTGGAGCTTTTCGCGGTCGTAGTCGCTCGTCGTGTCCTCGATCTGCCTGCGGATCGAATGCACGCGCTCCTGGATTCGCTTCTCCTCCCCCGCGCCGTCGATGATGATCGTGTCGTCCTTGCGGACCTCGACGCGTTTTGCAGACCCGAGATCCTCGAGCGTTGCCTTCTGCAGTTGCTTGCCGGTTTCTTCCGAGATGACGGTCGCACCCGTGAGGATGGCGATGTCCTCAAGCATCGCCTTGCGACGATCGCCGAAACCGGGCGCCTTGACGGCGGCAACCTTCAGGATGCCCCGCATGGCATTGACCACCAGCGTGGCCAGTGCTTCACCGTCAATGTCTTCCGCGACGATCAGCAGGGGCTTGCCTGCCTTGGACGTCGCTTCGAGGACCGGGAGCAGGTCCCGGATATTCGAGATCTTTTTGTCGTGCAGCAGGATCAGCGCGTCGTCGAGATACGCGGCCTGCTTGTCCGGATCGTTGATGAAATAGGGGCTCACGTAGCCGCGGTCGAACTGCATGCCCTCGACCACATCGAGCTCGTTCTCTAGCGACTTTCCGTCCTCGACCGTGATCACGCCTTCCTTGCCGACGCGCTCCATGGCATCGGCGATAATCTTGCCGATCGCCTCGTCGGAGTTGGCCGATATCGAAGCGACCTGGGCAATTTCGCGGCCGGTGGAGATCGGCTTCGAAAGCGTGCGCAGTTCATCGATCACGGCAGCCACGGCCTTGTCGATGCCGCGCTTGAGATCCATGGGGTTCATGCCGGCTGCGACGTGTTTCATGCCTTCCTGCACGATCGCCTGGGCAAGCACGGTGGCTGTGGTGGTGCCGTCCCCCGCCACGTCGGCGGTCTTCGATGCGACCTGCTTGACCACCTGCGCACCCATGTTCTCGAAGCGATCCTTCAACTCGATTTCCTTCGCGACCGACACGCCATCCTTGGTAATGGTCGGCGCTCCGAAACTGCGCTCGATCAGCACATTGCGGCCTTTGGGGCCCAGGGTGACCTTCACGGCATCGGCCAGCACGTTGACACCTTTGACAATGCGCTCGCGTGCGCTGTCATGGAACCTGACGTCTTTTGCGCTCATGTTCTTGCTCCGGGTAGTAGTCGTTGACTCGCCACGTCGCGAACGGCCGGTTCGGCGTTCGCGACCGGGATGAGATCAGGCTGCCTTGCGGGCCGCGCCCGCGTCGGCCTCGAGGACGCCCATGACGTCTTCCTCGCGCATGACGAGCAGTTCCTCACCATCGACCTTGACGGTCTGGCCTGCGTACTTTCCGAAGAGAACCTGGTCACCCACTTTCAGTTGGAGCGCGCGTAGCGTTCCGTCCTGCAGCAGCCGGCCACTGCCGGTTGCGACGACTTCGCCTTGTTCCGGTTTTTCTGCCGCTGAGTCGGGAATCACGATGCCCGAGGCCGTCGTCCGCTGCGTTTCGATTCGCTTGACGATAACCCGGTCGTAGAGGGGACGAATCTGCATTTCCATCTCCTGAGCGATTAAAGGATCACCAATAAGGGAATCCGGCTGCGAGGCGCCGCGGCGCGCAGAGCGCTGCGGTGCAGCCGTGCCAATGTCTGGCGGAAAGCGAAATAGAGGCGCCGCATTCAAGGTTCAAGAGGCGGCGCGAATCGCAAATGTAACGAAATATTTCAAAGAGGCAGCAGGATACGGCGGACGGTCCCGAGACGGTAGACCGTACGTGCGAGAGCGCGCTTGCGCGAACTGCGCGGCTGCGGCGTCACAGGGCAGGGCGGCTGCCGACCGCCGTCCGCATCCAGGGTGTCGTCGGCTTCGTCAAGCGCCCGCCACACGCCACCCTTCACCGGTCGGAAGAGCCACCGCAGGTAGCCGCGTCTCGCGGCCAGTCGCATCAGGCCATCGCGATCATTCGCACCGTCAATCAGTGCTTCGTCGCGCGGCAGGTCGTTTCCGTAGTCGCCAAAGGCCTGACGGCAGGCGAGCGCTTCGGCAGCGCCGGCGCCGATCGCATTGCAGCCGCGCCGCTCGATGCGCTCGACCTCCCAGGCACCGAACCGCCAGGCCGCGTCGAGCAGCATGGCGTCGACGGCTTCGACGCTCTGCCAGGGCGTATCGATCTGGATGGCGGTGCCGGGGACTGGCCGCGCCGGTATCTCCACGCCGGGCAGCACGAGCGGCGTTGCGCGCCGGAAACCGTGCCAGTGGAGAATCGCGATGAGCGGCGTATTAGCCTGCGCAGGGGCGCTGACAGTGACCGCGAAGAGCGGCAGGCGCACGCTTTCGGCCTGTTCCCGAAGCCTGTCGAATAGGTCCATGAAGCCTCCTGTGGCATGTCGCAAGGACCACTTGAAATTTCCGTTCCATGGGCTATTTGTTATGCATCGCCAGAACATGGAGGAGGATACGATGAGCCCTGATCCGAGAAGGTGGAATCCCTTCAAGTTCCTTCGAGCAGCTTCCCGCAAGTCCGATGCGCAAGGCCGGGAAAGCACGTCCGAGAGCGAAAACGAACGTGCCTCGACGCCCGACATCGCGCGACTGTTTACACGCGAACCATGGCGCGCAATGGAGGAATTTTTTCTTGACCCGTTTGCGGGCCGTGGCGCGTTCGACCGGTGGTTTGGCGACTTCAGTTCGTCGCGTTTCCAGCCGCGTATCGACGTTGTCGACGAAGGACCGGTGCTGCGTGTGACTGCCGAGCTGCCCGGAATGGAGCGCGAAGACGTGAAAGTGAGCGTCGAGGACGGCGCGATCGTGCTCCGAGGTGAGAAGAAGCAGGACGTGCACAGTGAGGAGAACGGCTGCTACCGGCTGGAGCGTGCCCACGGACGCTTCGTGCGCACGATTCCGATGCCGGAATACGCCGATCCCGGACGCGCTCTGGCGAAGTTCGACAATGGCGTTCTCACGTTGACCATTCCGAAACTGGAACCAGCGCCGTCCGCGCACCGGACGATCGATATCGGCTAGGGCAAGCCCGCGAAAGCGCTGTGACGGCGAGGGTAAAAGTCGACCGGGTCGTTAGCTCAGCTGGTAGAGCAGCGGACTTTTAATCCGTTGGTCACTGGTTCGAATCCAGTACGGCCCACCATTCGCTGTTCCATAGAACTCCAGCGTATTCCGATGGAGTAGCCATGCCTTTACTGGGTGGGCGTCTCAGGCCGTCGGCTGTTCCGCTGTTTGCTGGCTTGGCCCGTTGACTTCCCCTGGTTGGTGGGGGTAGTTTTGGGGGTATGCCGCCGTCTTCGGCAGGAGATCCCCAATGCCCCTCTCCGATACTGCGATCCGTAGCGCCCGGCCAGGCGGTAAGCCCGTCAAGCGCTCTGATGGTGACGGACTCGATCTTCTCCTGATGCCGAGCGGTTCCCGTCTGTGGCGGTTGAAGTACCGCTTTGCTGTCAAGGAAAAGCTGCTCGCGCTCGGCACCTACCCAACCGTGACGTTGAAGGACGCGCGTGACCGGCGCGAAGAGGCACGAAAGAAACTCGCGGCGGGATACGATCCGGGCGAAGCGAGGAAGGCGCAGAAGAGGGCGGAAAAAGACCAGG
The DNA here is from genome assembly GCF_024206495.1 of Paraburkholderia sp. CNPSo 3272. Taxonomy (GTDB): domain Bacteria; phylum Pseudomonadota; class Gammaproteobacteria; order Burkholderiales; family Burkholderiaceae; genus Paraburkholderia. Next base: position 35,473 of record NZ_JAMBPQ010000044.1, read on the forward strand.
CGACGAACAGCTTTGAAGTCGTGTCGCGCGAGTGGTTCCAGTTGACGAAAGGGAAGTGGGAAGCGGAATACGCTAAGTTGATCATGCATCGACTGGAGCGGGACGTGTTTCCCCCCTCGCCAAACGCCCGATCAATGAGATTACCGCAGTCGAACTACGGACTGCATTGAGGAGAATCGAGAAACGCGGTGCCGTCGACACAGCCCATCGGTCATTGCAGAAATGCGGACAGATTTTCCGGTATGCAGTTGTGACCGGACGGGCATACCGTGACCCTACGACGGATCTTCGCGAGGCGCTCAGGCCGGCGCCCAAGCAACACTATGCCTCGATAAAGGACCCCAAGGAAGTCGGTGCGCTTGCACGCACGATCCGCGAGTACCAAGGGAGCTTTCGAAACGAAATGCGCGCGGCGGGGGCGTGTCGTAGGCCGGCGGAGGTGGCGCATTGTAAGCCGGCCGAGGTGGCGGTGCTTCGTCGCGAGTCTGAGATACAGCGGCGGCGCCCGGGACTGGCACACACTCGCCATTTGCGTACATGCATTGAATGTACGCCTGGTCATAGCGAGTTTGAAGGCTGGTGGCGGCGCGCTGTGCTATGCCGGCGCCAATCATGCTGCCACCGAGCAAGCCCATACCTGCACCGATTGCCGCGCCACGGCGGCCGTTGAACGCGGCCCCGGCGGCGGCACCAAGCGTGGTGCCGACGGCTGTACCGCCGAGCGCGCTGCTTCCTGAGGCCGATTGAGTGTTGGCGCCGCCTGTCTGCCCGGAAGCGAATTGCTGGCACATCGCGTCATGGCTGCGGAATTGTTCGAACGATTTGCCGGTGCCGGGCAGCGCCATTACTGTGGGGGCCATCGGCGTGGCAGCGCAACCGGCGAGCGCGACGATACCGGTTGCGATAGTCATGGCAACTACCACGAATAAGCCCCGTTTCGCGCTCGGAATCAGGGAAATCAAATTGTTCCTGGTCATGTCATTTCGTCCCGGCCGGTTTCGCTGGCACCTCTACCCAACCGCTCGAACATTCCTTGACGTATGGGTAGTATTTCGTCGTCGCTGGGCAATACCACCACGAGCCCACCGCCGGACTTTCCTGGGTCTTTTCAACATACGCGGTCCTCGGCGATGGCTGGATCGATTGGACGAAGACGGGGGATGGCGCTGCGTAGAATATCGGCGCGGGCGCGATCATGACCGGAGGCGGCACTGCTACCGCTACCCCGATGCGCGTATGCGCTTGCGCACTGCCACACAAGCATGCGGCTATAGTTGCCAAAAAATGTATAACTATCCTCAATCGCACAGCAGTGTCCCTATTCAATGAAGCGGGTATAGACGCGATCCGGCGCACAACGGCTGGCGATTCCAGACAGGAACGCGAAGGATCACTAACTTACCGACGTACCGATGCAGCTGACGGAAGCACAGTTTTGTTCGACGTCCTACACCGACGTCGCGTTACGCAAGACGTGACGAGAGTGGAGAGGTTTGCCTATAGCGCGCTTCGACGTCCAATCAACTTTCCTGATAAATCGAACGATAGGAGGCCAGGCGCGACGCAGTCGTTGCGCCGGAAACCGATGAATCGTATTTCACTGCGCTGGCTCTGCTGAACGCCTGCTGTCGAGCCGCCACGCTCGCCAAAGTCACGTGCATGTCCGCAGGACTGGGCGAATAGCCATCGATGCGTTCGCAGTCCGCCTGCTGCAGTTGAACGCTGGATTTGCGCGCCAGTTCACGCGCCAAAGGATCGTTGTTCTCTGCGGATCTGACAGTGGAAAGAGGGAGGACTGACACGACCGTGAAAACGGGCATGGATGCATTCGCCATGATGAACTTCCTATCTTGGGCGTCGGAGACAATGACGCGGCTTATCTGAAAACGACCTCGGGAGATCTGGGGAACTTTCTGCCTATGGTCTCGAGGAGCGTAATCTTCTTATCCGCGTATTTCAAACGGCTTACATAAATTCAGTGTTTCCGGGTATGCAACGTTCGTCGCCAGCAAATGCGGGAGCCGTCGTCGCTGCGCCTTGGCCGGACAGACCTGCGCTACGCCTCGACGCCGCTCCGCAGTATTCCGGGCGTTCGCCGATACGCTCCTCGCGCCTGAGGAGCTGCCACGGGACGGCCCGCCCGCAGCCCCGCCACGCCCATTGCGGAGGCACCCCGGTGCGGTGCATGGAGCAAAACCGTTCGCAGGTTCGACAAAGGGATATCCGCGGCACGGGACCGCTTCAGGATGGCGAACATGAGTTCACTTTTGATGTCGCCAGCGATCCTGGGACTCCTTACATGCCCCGTTTACCGTGAGCGTGATGCTTTCGGGCGTCAACTGACTGAACATGACGGATGGCGCCGGATGCGCCAGAACTGAAGGGTGATCCCTGCAAGCATCGAGAAGAATGTCGCGGACCAGCTCCGGCTCGACGCCGAGGGCGAATATGAGCACCAGGGAGGCGATACCCTGTGTGGTGTTTCCCATCGTGACGTAGCGCACGCTCTGCGAGATGAGCTGCGAGTTCGGCACGATCACAGTCGACTTGTCTGCAAGCTGGATCTGGGTGGCACGCACACTAATGCGCCGTATGTCCCCCTCGATGCCGGCGATACTGATCATGTCGCCCCACCTTCACCGGCCGCTCCGCGAGCAAGATGAGTCCGGAGATAAAGTTCTTTACGATCTCCTGCAGCCCGAAACCGATTCCCACCGACAACGCACTGACTATCCATGCAAGGTTGTGCCATCTGACGCCTGGCACGGACAAGGACTCCAGCACGACGAGCACCTAACGATGTTCGCAAACAACGTGAGCAACGACGCCCGCATGCCAGGACTCATTTCTGTTTTGGGCAACAACTCCCTGTCGAACCATCTGCGCACGGATCGCACCGGATATATTCCGACGCCGCATGTGAGCAGGGCGCTGAAGATATGAGCGGGGACGATAGTGAGCGCACGCAGCCGGTCGCCGCCCAGAGCCAGGGCGCCTACTACGACAACGCAGACGGCAGCGTGAATCAGACCCGCAAGTGTCGACCGACCTTCCGGTGAATTTCCGGCTGCGGCCATTGCAGTACGTACCGGTTCGCATGAAACAACGAAGCGCCGATGGTCAACGCGACGATCAACGCGACTAGACCGCGAATGCAATGTGCACGAAATCGCGACTGCTATCAGTCAAGCCAGGCGCGGCCACAGGTCGTCGCCGTGTTGCCACGTCTCGTTTGCCCCGCCGGTGTTCGTCGGGTGGTCGATGAAAGAGGCAACTGCAAGACAAACATCCATAGCGGCCGCGAGTGTCGTGCGCATTTGCGCAGGACTTCGCGGCCGCGAGCAGCTTCTATCAGTTCTATTGGGGGAATTGCGGAAGCGGTGACGAGGGGGGCGTCGGCAGTTTAGGGAGCTGTGTCGGCAACTGTGATGGAAGCTGGCTCTGGGCTTGAGACGTTCCCTGCGCCAGCTGCTGCGACGAAGGCTGCTGTGACGAAAGCTGGCTCCGGGCTTGAGACGTTGCCTGCGCCACCTGCTGCGACGAGAGCTGCTGTGACGAGGGCTGCTGCGAAGCGAGTTGCTGACACGTTACGCTTTGGGCGAATACTGACGAGCTGCTAAGGACAACGAACGCTGCCAAATAAAGTTGTTTCATGGTTATCTTCTGGTTTTTGAGGAATCACGTTAACTTCGCCGGCCTGCGAAACCGGTCATCTGAACTGTCGCACCGCTAACTTCAAATATCCGATATCACGCTGCTGCCGGAAACGGGTTGCACTGACGAATGCTTTGCGGACGAACCTCTCACGCCCCCATATTGTTCAAACGCCTGTTGTTGAGCCTGCATCCGCGCCTTGGCGCACGCAAAGTCCATCGGATAGCCGGCGGCGGCGGTTGTTCTGTCCAGGTAGCTTGGACCCTCCTGCCGAACCGGAACGCGCACTTGTTCGCTCATTGGCGAGCCAGTGCCGTGTGCGAATGAAACAGCCGGTACGGATAGCACAGACGCGAGAACGGTACTTGGGATGAACTTTCTTGCCTTTGCCATGATGGTCTCTCCACTAGCGCGTCGGATACAAGAGAACGCGGATTTCTGAAATAACGTGCTGGCGCAGCACAGTGTCTTGCCGCCAGTTCGTTGAGCGAGAGTCTATCGAATTACTAACCACTGACAAGCAACTGCGCGGCAACGAACAGTTCCTCCGGGCGCAACGTCAGGAGCTCGCACGGACCAGCCCATCGCCGCATTCGTTGGCAAGATGGAAACAAAGAATTGCGAGCGGCGATTCAGGGTCTGGGGCCCATATACTTCCCGCCGTCACCTCATCCATCAGGTGCCGGATTCTTATTGTCCAGAGAAGGCGTACTTATGGAAAAGCAATTCATCGCGAGCATCGGTAAAGCAAAGCCAGAAAGCGCTCACCAGATCGTACGGGCCGCGCTTCGCAGTGCTGCTACGGCGTCCACGCCCAACGGCGCCATTGACCTGCTTGCCGGGGCCCTGCTGGAACTGGAGCGCCTGCTCGCACTGAATAGCGAGCAGATGCACTGAACTTCATCGGTTCACGTGGCCGCCCCAGAACAGATGCAACCCTCCAGTGAGGTGTCAATGAAGAAGTCACTTGCCGCGCTGCTGCTGCCGATAATGGTCCATGCCAATGCGGCTACCGATGCGTCAATCGAGACCACAGTCGTGGGCGCTCCGGCCACTGACTCAAACGGTGGTTTCATGGTACTGGCGTCGGTGGACCAGAAATGTCGCTACTACGGCGACCTTTGGGAAAGGCCGCGGGAACCCCGCGGCCTGGTTGAACAGATCAAGGCGATGCCGCGTGGCGGGAAAATATACGAATGGGTAGCTGTCGTCAGGTATTCGGCATGTGTGCAGCCGGATGGGAGGGAGTTAAGTAAACCGGTTTCACTGGTTTCACCGGCTGGCAAGCGGTTCCATATCGGAGATAGTGCGGTCCTGCGAGCGGCAACGCATGCCGCGGAAGAGGGCAGATCAGACCATAGTTGACGACATAACCAAGAGTCATCGGCAGTCCGACCGACGGAGTGTTGCCGAGCGCGGAGAACTGTCATCGACGATCGAGTTCAATTGGCGCCGACCCCCGCTGATCCGGGACGCACGACTGTTATTCACCAAATGATATGGAAATCGACATAGCGCGCACATTGCATGTATGCGGAAGGAAACCGATACTCCGTGGCAGTGCTGTCTGACGCGACGGCCGATCAAGTTTCAGGTCGTCGGGCGCGCCAAAGAGCCCTGATAGCAAAGACCCGCATCGACCGCATGCTGGCCGTCAGAAGAAGGGTTGTTTATCGACTCGGAATTGCCACCTCTATGTTCAACGGTCACATCAATCTGCGGATGCTGTCGCGGGGCGCCATAATGCTTGCGCCGATTTTCATCGCGGGACTCGTGACTGGCGATCCAATCTGGTTTCGCGCTGAGATCGTCACGGTGTCAGTCTTCATTGCGGCGGAGCGCTCGCGCCTCGCTCCGCTTGGCGTGCTTCTGCACACGCTCGTCATAGCCTGCTGCGTTCCCACCATGACCGCATCGCTCGAAAAGCCGGGGGCGTTCGTGATCGCGTCCGTGCTGCTCGCCATCGGCTGCGTGGCCATTACTGACGCAGGCGCCGGGATGCGCTGGACCGGTACCTTCACCTTCATTCCCATTCTCTACATCGCGTGTGCGACCGCGGGCGATGCTGACGGGCATCGATTGGGGCAGGCAGGTTTCGAGGTATTTCCGTATCTCCTCTGCTCCGCGGTTCCCGTCATACTTGCTTCGAGCGCTTCGTGTCTTTGGGGGAAACTAGTGAGTAAGCAGGGTAGCCATGGATGGCTTGCTTTCAGGCAGGTTGCGGAACCACCGGCAGCGGCCGGGTTGAAGGCATTGTCGTCGCCGCCCTCGCCGCCGGCGTGGCGGCTTTGCTCGCCGGGTGGCATGGCATCCACTACGCCAAGTGGCTGGTCTGGTCGGCTGCGAGTGCCGTTACCGGTGACGTCGCGACGTCGCGTACCAAATGGAAAGACCGGATGGTCGGCGCAATCGTCGGGGTTCCAGCAGGTATGCTGGTCGGAATCCTCGTTCCCCACGCGCCCATATTCTTCGACGTACTGACAGCCGCTACCGTCTTGACGCTGGTCGCTTTCAACCGGTATGTCGTTGCGTTCGGTACGAGATGCGCACTGCACGCCGTGGCCATCATTGTCGCGGGGCACCCTGTTTTCTCAGCCGACTATCGGGCGATAGACGTCGTCGCCGGTAGCGTAATCGGCATCGTCTTCGTCCTGGGCACCCATCTGACTGCGGGCGCACTCAGAGGCAGGTCGTCTCTGAACGCTGTAGGCGAGGCTTATCTGGAGTACCCCTGTTTAGTTTGAAGACAGGGGTGTAGCAGACTGAGTCTGCCTCACGCATCGTAACGTTCGTGCTCGGTACTCAGCGATGCGAAAAGCACAGACGGCGGTCGAGGTTACAGGTTCGGTGCGAGCGGCTGCTTTGCGTCTGAACTCGGACACGTGGGATGGATGTGAAGGACGGTTCTGGATCGGTGTGGCGCGTTCGCAGTCGTCCCGGATTCGGATAAGAAGTGCTGATCGGCGCTATCAGGCAACGCCCGTTCGGGCCGTTCCCACCAAGCAATTTGATAGTCACAAGTCGCCAAAACCCTCGATCAGGCGAACGGTCGCACCGTCGCCCGCATGGAAGATTCACTGGGGATAGCGGCGACGGCCTGACGAGGGGACGGTGCGGAATACGCTTCAATGCTATCTATTTAGGATGACCATGTGATTTGAATGATATGAACGCCCCCAACCTACCCGTAGGCCTTGCGCGATCGGCTCGATCGCTGGCAGCAAAAAGCCACGATCTGAGATTAGGCTGGTCATACTGATTCACTCGGCGAACCGAAGGGATCCGTCATGGCGCATACGATTGTGGGCGTGGACATTGCAAAAAACGTGATGCAGGTCCACTGGGTGGACCCAGACACCGGTGAGGTCGTGAACCGGTCGGTCAAGAGGGCGGCGTTTCTTCAGTACTTTGCGAATCGGCGGCCGTGCCTCGTCGGGATGGAATCCTGCGGCGGATCACAGCACTGGGCTCGGCGGTTGATTGAAATGGGGCATCAGGTCAAGTTGATGCCGGGGAAGTTCGTCAAGGCTTTCAACATCCGCAATAAGAACGATGCTGCCGACGCGCGTGCGATCTGGATGGCTGCCCAGGTAGACTGCAAGGCAGTTGCCGTGAAAACCGAAGCCCAGCAGGCCGTGCTTGCCCTGCATCGTATGCGTCAGCAACTCGTGAAATTCCGCACGATGCAGATCAACAGTCTTCGCGGGCTGTTGAGCGAGTATGGCGAAGTGGTGGGATGCGGTAGGGCAGCGCTCGACAAGGCATAATCAAGATTCTGGAAAGGTTGTCAGGACGCCTCCCCGCAATGTTGATCGACACGCTGAGAGAGCAATGGGGAGGTCTGGATGCAATCGACAAGCAGATCGGTCAGATTGAGCGGCGGCTTCGGGAGTGGATGAAGAATGATCAAGCAGCTAAGGCAATCGCGGCAATACCAGGCGTGGGGTTGCTTACTTCGACTGCTGCAGTAGCAACGATGGGGAACGCTGTAGCATTTAAATCCGGCCGCGAGTTTGCCGCCCGGTTCGGTCTCGTTCCGGGACAGACAGGCTCCGGCGGAACCATCAGGCTACGAGGAATCAGTAAGCGCGGTGACACGTATCTCAGGACTTTGCTGGTACATGGAGCACGCAGCATTTCTATAAAGCCAAAGAGCCAGGGCAATGGATTGAGCAGTTGAAGCAACGGCATCCGTTGAATGTAGTAATCGTTGCCTTGGCGAACAAGCTCGCTCGAATAATCTGGGCAGTTTTGGCGCATCAACAGCCATACCGACCAAATCATGCGTGCACGAAACCGTCATGATTCGTTCGATGCGACTGGTGGGTTCTTGGCGAAGGCCGCATCGAGCTTATCTAGCATCAATGTGCCTTACGATTGATCGGGCGTGCAAGGCGTCACAGACCGTTAATTTCGGCGACTGAGAAGGCCCCGAGTCCGTAATAACCTTTGGCAAATCGGTCGGGCATTGCCCAAGACTCAAATTCCAGGCTCCCAGAAGGCCGACGTTTCACTACAACTGCGCCTGCATGATGTCGGTATAGGCGCTTACGAGTCTGTTGCGGATTTGCAGTGATTGCTGAAACATAATGCCGGCCTTCGCGCCGTCGATCATCGCAGAATTGAGCGAGACGTTCGACGCGCCAAGTTCGAATGCATGCATCTCACCCGTTGCCGATGCCTGGCTGGCGCTTACCTTCGCGAGCGACTGTTGAAGCAGTTCCGTGAAGCTAACCGGGCTGGTCGCGGACGAAGCCGACGCAGAAGAGTCCAGCGACTCCGGATTCGTCGCTTCATTCGCCATTGCTTGCATCTGCTGCAAAGCAGATGTGATCGGATTTACCGGTACCATCACTATCTCCCCTCATTGCGGCGCGGGCAAACGTAACCTGCCTAAAGCTGCGCATGGTGCGAGCTGGTTTCGTCTGTAGGAGCCACTCTTGGCCCGCGTACCGGAGCGGCAGTCATTATTGACGGTTCTTCATGACGCCAAGGGGACAGGCCAATTACAACTTTGTCATCTCGATGGTAACTACTATGACAATGTGTTACCGAACGACGACTCAACAGAGCAACGTGCGCTGCAGTGAGGGTCAAACGCAAGCAGGCATGGAGCCTATGGATGGGCGTGGTTAGCCACCGAACGACATTGCGCCGTTCTGCGAGCGGCAGTCCGGAGCCACGCCGGAAGCGGCCATTGCTGTCAGACGGCTCGGAGGTCCGATGTGGCTCGGCTGCTGCCGACCGCGTCAGGCAAAGGTCGGTCATAAAGAGGCGTTCGACACGGGCACGATGGTTGACAATCGGTTCTGCGCCGACGATTGGTTGCCACGTCCATTTCTTCGATTGGAACCCCTAATGCCAGTTCACGTACTACGTGTCGCTCGTCCAACGAATGATGTCGCTCGCGCGGCTGCGTTTTATATTCAGGGTCTTGGTTTCGAGGTATTGGCGCAATTTGTCGTCACCAAGGATTTGATGGCATCGTTCTCGGCCATCGAGAGTACCCGTGGCATATTGAACTGACTCACCAGCACAATGTGACGCTCCCGAATGCACCCACTAAAGAGCATCTCTTAGTCATCTATTTGCCGACGCCTGAGGAGTGGGAAACCGCCGTCGAAAGGTTCCTCGCATTGGGAAATGAACCGGTGCCAGCAGAGAATCCGTACTGGGATCGACGCGGTCTGACGTTCGAAGATCCCGATGGCTACCGCGTGGTCCTGCAGAATGCTTCCTGGACGCGCTAGCGCTGCTGTATCAGGTTACTGCGCGGCGTCTGCGGCTGAGAGCCGCGTTCGGCCATCAAGGGACGTTCGTCCAATGCGTTGCTAGGACATTCAGACGGCCGTTTTCACTCAGCAAGCAGTCATTCCATCGCCGAGTTACGGAAACGCGCTAGAATACGCGCGTCCATGCTCCTGCGCCAGTGGACAGCTCTACTCAAACTGCCAAAGGGCAAATCAGACTAGTCCGATTTGCCGCCTCAAGACGCCGCGTTTAGGGATGCAAACGACACCGAGCCAAAAATAGCGTCACGGCAGCAGCCGTGATACTGTGGCGCCTCTTCTGGAGGCTCTTCCATGCGACGTCATTTCTTTTTTTCTTTCGCGATCGCTGCTGCGGCGGCGATTGCGCTTTGCGCTTGCGCCAATCCTTCGCCCGATGCGGCATCGAACATTATTGGAGCCGATCGAGATGCTCATGGGTGTATTGGGTCCGCGGGGTATTCGTGGTGTGAATATACGCAGCAGTGCGAGCGGCCCTGGGAACTGGCCAAACAGAAGGGGTTCGCAAATTCCCAGGAGAGGTTCGCGCGGTATTGTGCGAAAGGGGGGGCAGAGTAGTGAAAAAGTGGTTGTCAGTGCGCTGAACCTCCGCCTGGCAAGGGCCTCAGCGATTTAACCCTTCATGCGATGGCCCTGGCCGCGTTTAACATGGCTCGACTCGATGAAGCGAACTGTGAAGCACCCAAGAAAATAATCAGTTGCGCGGTAAGATGATTCTCGCAGCAATGATCGGTCTTACCGTCGCGCCGGCGCATGCAGCGGAACTGGTCGGTTACAAAGACCTAATGGCGCCCGCCTCACAGGCCGCACCGCAGGCCGTGGATATCTATCGCCGCAGGACCCGCGATGGTCGCGGCCTTCCATGCACCGAACAGCCAGCCCGAACCGATGATTGAGCCTAAGCCCGTGAGCAACAGCGCACGGGCCCGATGTTCCGTTGAATGGACCTTTCACTTCTCTTTCCAAGGTTGCAAATGCAGGGATACCGCCATCCGCCATGTCACGCGCGACGATCACATCAAGGACGAAACGCTTCGGCGTCGCACCAGCCGGAGGATCCCGGTAAAGCGGATAAGGCTAAACACTCAAAATATCGACATTAACCCTGTGTTCCGAATAGATTCCTTTCTGAACCGGCCGTATATTGGAAGGCAAAAAGGAGTTCGGGCGTTATGCCCATCATGTTTGGGAAACCATGCATCCTCGCGTTACCACCGCCATGCTGTTACTTCCGGGAGAATTGCGAACATGAAGTACGAGAACGCTCTGCAACGGGCGATTAAGGAACGCCTCGAGCGTGTAATGGAACTCGCCGAGTTGTTTGGCCTGTTCATCATCGGCATCGGAACGGTGGCAGCAATGGGGGCGCTGATATGGCATATGGTGCAATCGGATGGCGTGACGCTTACAGACCTGTTGTTGATGTTCCTCTATCTCGAGGTTTTCGCGATGGTGGGGCAGTATCTCAAGGCGGGCCAGCTACCAGTTCGCTTTCCGCTCTACATTGCGATGGTGTCGATTGCGCGCGACCTGATTCTGCGTGCCGGCACCAATACCGAGTTTCATCTGCTGGCGTCGGCGGGAGCGATTGTGCTGATCGCGCTGGGGGTGCTGATGATCCGCTACGGACAAGCCAGATACCCAAGCGATCCAGGCGAACGGCGTACGAAGGAGAGCTAATCTCAGATCTGGTGTACGGAAGTCGGCGGGGAGCATGAAGAAGGCGGTGGCGGTGGACTGAGAATGTTGCTTTCCCACGGTAACAAGCTCGGCAACCGAACTCCACCCCCACGGCGAAACGCACGCAGAAGGCGAACAACAGCCAAGCAGCAGCAACGCAAGGGAAGGGCTCGCCTTGCCTGGACGATCTGATCCAGCAAAGCGCGCGGCAAATCATCCAACAGGCGATCGATGCGGAATTGACGGCATTGCTCGAACGGTGCTCGAATGTAAAGACTCTGGAGGGGCGGCGAGCAGTCGCGCGTAACGGCTATTTGTCCGAGCGCGGGATCGTCCCCGGCCATCGGGCCGGTTCCGGTTCAAGTGCCGAAGGTGCGCGACCGCTCGGGATCGGGCGTGAAGTTCGATTCGAGCCTCGGGCCTCCGTACATGCGGCGCTCGCCGCGGGTGTCGGCCGCGCTGCCTTCGCTCTAGCAGCGCGGCGTCTCGACGGGGGATATGAGCGAAGCATTGGCGTGCTGGTGGGTGAAGACGCCAAGGGGCTCTCGCCGAACGGTCAGTTGAGCGATGCTTAATTCTCCGCATCTGCGAGAAGGAGGCACACCATGTCACATCCATCGCGGGTCCGTATCACCGGACCGCTCGCCTCATTCAGGAACGGCTTCGCTACCCCGCTGCGCAAACAAGGGTACCGCCTCAACGCCGCAGCAAATCAACTTCAACTCCTTGCGCATCTGAGCCGCTGGCTTGCTTCCCGGCGACTAGATGCGACGATGCTCACCGACCCGGTTCTCGGGGGAGTTTCTGGACGCTCGACGCACACAGGGCTACGCGTTGTGGCTTTCAACCAAGGCACTCGTGCCGCTGATCAGCTACCTTGAAAACATTGGGATTGAGCTCGCAAATGCTCCTGCGGCCCTGGATCCCAGCGAAGTGCTACTCTCGCGCTACTACTGTTCCGTTCCGCTGATTCGCGAACAAAGTCTGTGTAGTTTTTCGAGGATGGAATCAGCCGAAGCGGTCCACATGAACGGTCTGCAGTTTTTGTTGTAGTGCGAAACGAACTGATCGATACGCGTGATCAGTTATTTGACCGAGGCAAACGAGCCTCTGCGGATGGCTTTGTCGGTGATCAGCGCAAAGAAGCGTTCGACCTGGTTAAGCCACGGACTGTGGGTAGGAATGAAATGCATATGCCAGCGCGGCTTTGCTGCCAGCCACGCCTTGACCTTGGCATGCGTGTGATTGCCATAGTTGTCCACGATGCAGTGCACGTCGAGTTCAGCCGGTACGGCCTTGTCGATTTCGCACAGAAGCGACAGGGACTCCTGATGTCGATGACGCGGCTTGCAGGTTGCGAGCACTGCGCCATTGAGTACGTTCAGGGCGGCGAACGCGAGGCTCGACAGTTCCCTGTCGTTGGACTGCAGCACCAGTTGGCGCGATCGAAGGCTTTCCGTGACGGCGCCGATCCACAAAAGGACCACGATCAGGCATCCGCCCGCCGCCAATAGCCTGTACCGGTGCGGCCACGCAAACCGGCGCCTGATTCTTTCGGTGCTCATCGAGGCTATGGTGTTCAGTTGGAAACGGTCAGACAAACGCGGGCCACCTCGTATTGCTTCGAGTCATCCGACATAGAGGGGGCAGTGTCCGCCGAAGCGTATTCCGGCGGAAACATTCCTGCGAACCGGTATTGCATGTGAAACTCAGGCGATGCGGCGAGAAAGCTGCGGGTCAGCGTTTTTCCCACTCGACCTGGGACAGATGAAATGTGCAGGCAAAGCCCCGTCGTCTGCTTCCCAGCAGTTTTACTCTCTCGTTTCATAAGCAATACTGGTTCGGGCCACCAGCCCACGTTGTTCAAGAAACCAATCCGATACGGCTGACGGAATGGAACGTGCCATAACGGCGGGTTGCAATCGCTTCAGCGTCGGGCTGTGAAGCGGCCTGTGCGTAGGCAACCGACCATCGGCCGCAGCCATCGCGATAACGGATCGAATAGGTGTACATGGCAATCTCCTGTAGCATCCACGATAAACGGGGCCTTTTCGCGGTCTTCCGGACGATAGGCGGTCGAGTGAAATCGTCCACGTTCTTCTTATTTACCGCGTAGAAGACGCTGGTCGCTGCCGCCGACATCGGTCGTCTCGACGCAGTCGGACCAAATCTCTTGCAATAAAGATAGACGGACGACCAAAAGAAAACCATTGTACGTACGGATCGCTGAGCCCCTCAGCGGGCATGACTGGCTCATACTTTTGGATACCTTGAAGGGTCCAGGAGCGAATGTTCGAGCTTGGCGGCGACGAAGAGAGAGCCGTCACCGTAAACCCGTCATACGCAGGTATGAGACAGCCATTCCTAAGGTTGATTTTTCAAGTCCTGAAGGCCTTCGTCCACCAGTATCGCAACACCTTCGGAATCGAGCCGATCTGCAAAGTCTTGCGGATTGCCCCGTCGGGCTACCGACGCCATGCGGCAAATCTTCGCGATCCGTCCAGACGCTGCGCCCGTGCGAAACAAGATGAGATTCTGCAACCCGAGATCAAGCGTGTCTGGCAGGCCAACATGCAGGTCTATGGCGTGCCGAAGGTCTGGTAGCAGATGAACCGGGAAGGCATTGTGGTGGCACGCTGCACGGTCGGACGTCTGACGAAGTTGCAAGGCCTGCACGGCGCGGTTCGGCACACGGGTTCGCACGACGACTCCCGATACGAACGCGCCGCGCCCGCTGGACCGGGTCAACCGGCAATTCAAGGCTGAGCGGCCGAATCAGCTCTGGGTTTCAGAAGTATTCGACCTGAGCACGTAGCCTGATCGCGAATCACCCTTGCGCGCTCCCTCCCAGGATCTGGCCTTTCCACCGCGATCACTGTCGTGTCGCGGATGTCGTCCGGGCGCACGGGCTTGCGCTCGGTGCTGAACACCAACCGAATTGTCTCCAGGTGGTATTCGGCTGCCATGTCGAGAACAGCGTTGTACTAGTCATAGAAGTGGCGATGCGCGGCGGCCGCATCCATGTTGTCGCCCACACGCACTGGCCGCGGGCAACTTACTGAGCGTTTGAATTCACGCAAGGAGAAACTCACTGCTCTTTGATGCCTTATTATCGGCTCCGACTACCTGTCAGACCCAGTGCCGGCTAATACACATGGAGGACCACGGGATTCTCTCGGAGGCCTTACATCGCACTACAAGCAAAGTGGCGCTATCGCGCGGTCTGTAGCCACCCTCAATGCAAATTGCCGAACATCACGTCAGCGCACTCGCAGGGCGTAAGGCCCCAACAGAAATAGTTTTCAAGACGGTGTGCGGTAAAGTTGTCAAGAACGTACATGGGCTGAATGTAGCCAACCAAAACAGAATGGTGATACCAGGCTTCAATCCAGTTGTGCAGTTCCGCTACGTCCATCGCTTGCTCGGCGGTTTGAGATTCAGCGCAGTTCTCCAACATTTTCTTTCCTTAATACAAAAGATAATGCGATTTATGGACTTCTTCACGGAGCGTGTCGACAGCCCAGCCTCAACGCCTTTTATGCACGCGAACGAGCCCCAGAGAACAACGCTTATCGCGAACGCACCGCCCAATCGCAGCTGCCATGACACAAGATAGTCCCGCCAGATCGATGATGCCATTCTACGAACGGGTGGCACCGCCTCTACGCGCGCATCGAATGCTATACGCCGGTATAAGGCGCAGGGGGTTCGCGTGCGATACGTGCCAACGCAGCGGTGCAAAATGCGCCCTGCACGCCAGGCAGGCGGCGACTTTCCGCAAGAACGCGCATTCGCGCGCGGACCTCGCGCTCAAGGCCATGGCAATGGAAATAGGGCCGCAGTATCAACGTCTGCCTCCTGACGGGTGGCAGACGATTCAAAGGAGGGGGCGCAACTGTCGAGTTTCGGGGTCCCGGGTCAGAACCGGATGTTTGCGAGTTCGCGCCTGAGAGCGGTGGCGTCCACTGGTTTATCGAGGAGCGCGACTGCCGCGCTTGCCCGCACTCGCAACCGCAGCTCGTCACTTGGGAACGCGCTCACGAAGATTGTCGGTGGCGCTGCGCCTAGCGCTACAAGACGATCGAGCAACTCCAGGCCGGACATACGGGGCATACGGATGTCGGAAATCAGGACGCCATCCTCGGTGCGCAAGCGGGCGGTGCGCGCAGCCAGATACTCGTCCGGCGCCGCGAAAACCTGCGTCGGATAGCCGAGCGATTCCACGAGGCTCTCGATTGCAAGGCGCGAGGACTCATCGTCGTCAACAATCCAGACGGTCCCCTGAGCCCGGCTCGGGGGCGGAGCGCTAGTTGGAAGCCTTGAGGGCATGAGTCTTTCCGCCGAAGTACCTGCGAATTCAATCTATCTGGCCAATAGCAGCTTGTCCATCATACCGGCGTATATCGCGCTATCCCTCCGGAATGGCTAGCCATGCGCCCGGCGCAGCGTTTCGACTCGCTGTGTGCCCCAGGTTCGAAACCGGCTTGTGTCCATTCGCGCCCGTGCCGTCCGCATACCTTCTTCACCCCCGTGGCAATGCGGGTCATACGAACGTATAGATGCCGCAAGCAACGGTAGGCGAAGGTCGAAACGCTAGCAGAATGGATTCGATACCAATCTTCCTTCTATCTTGGCAATCATAGACGGTGTTGCTTCGGCGCCTGAAGCACGGCGTCGTGACAGGTCCCTCTCCGTCTACCAGGAGCCGATGCGTCGCAGGCTGTTCGCTAACGGGCAGCAAGCAATTCGTGAATCACGGCGCGCAGGTATTCCCGTCAAGTATGCCGGTGAAGAGGTCGAACGATGTTCAGCAAGCGCACACGTCATGGCGATCTGCCGCACCCCACGCTCGATGCCCGCGGCGTCATCGAGCCATCCGGGCTTGCGACCACCATTTCAGCACTCGTCGTCTGCTGGTGGGAATTGATCGAGATAGCTCTCGACTTCGCATCGATAGACGACGCTACGCTAGCCACGACGATAGGCACACGATTAATCGTGGTCGTGTGCGGGCTCGCAGTCGTACTCAACTCCCGGATTGCAGGCTCGGTCTTCTGTTTTCTTTGCGCAATGAGCGTGCTCGCGATCGCCCCGGCGCTCGCAGCAGTCGACCTTACTGGACCGCTGCTCGAGCCAGCCGTCGCTTTCATCGACTGCGTAACGAAAATCCTGTTTCTGGCCTGCAGTCTTCTCTCCTCCACGGGCGGCCGCCGTCCAGATGAGCGAAATATCAGTCCCGCGTTCGCACAAGCCGTAGTATCGCCACGCGTCGCGGATGCGGACAGCACTACTCATCAACCTTCATTTCGAGCTAACTGACATGTCCAACAGACTTCACAACTGGATCTATATCGGCGCCAACGCATACGACGAATACACATTCGTTCCGTGGCTCAACCGGAACATGTATCGCAGAACGGTCGACCTCAACCAGGTCTGCATCCAGTAACTTGTTTCGGTTTTCCTTCATGGTTGCCTGTGCTTGCTGGTCCGACGTGGAATGCGCTTATCGTCATAGCTATCAGGCCGCGCTTCGTTGTGGCTTTATGGCTTAAATCACCGTTTCCCCCGTTCAAGCAGTCTCCGCTCACCACGCCCGAAAAGGAGCGCACTCATGGAAGCCTCATCCTTGCTGTTGTCGCGGATTCAGTTCGCGGCGACTGTTTCCTTCCACATCCTCTTCCCATCGTTCACCATTGGACTGGCTGCGTGGCTGGCCGTACTCGAAGCAATGGCGCTCGTCACTGGAAATCGTGTCTACCGTGAAGTATTCGGATTCTGGCTCAAGATATTCGGCGTCGCTTTCGGCATGGGGTTGTCTCCGGAATCGTTATGGCATTCCAGTTCGGGACGAACTGGAATGAGCTGTCGAGACCAAGTGGTCCAATCCAGGGGACACCTTTCAAGTTACGAGTCGTTCACGGCGTTTGCCTTGGAAGCGACGTTCTTCGGCGTGATGCTGTTCGGTCGCAGACGCGTACGCCGTGGTTCTATCTTGTGTCCTGTGCACTGGTCGCGTTGGGCACGACGCTGTCAGCCTCCTGGATCCTCGTGAACAACTCGTGGATGCAGCGGCGGGCACGCGGGCGTCGTCATTTTCACGGACTCGAACATCAGGGTGGCGCAAGACAAAGCCGATGCGATGGCCGCCGTCGTGCGGGCGTGCAAACAATGCGGGTTGCTGGAAGTGCGCGACATCCCGATTTCGCGCAGCGAGCAATTGATGCCGGCTACGACGCGCGAGTTGGTCGCGCGTTATGGCAAGCGTTGGAGTTGCGCACTGGCCATCAACGCCATCTACTTCGACTACGCCGTCCCGGTGCTCACGCAGGCCGGCTTGCCCGCCGGCGCGATGGTTATGCTGTCGGCAGGCGACGGCAGCGAGTCAGCGTTCCTGCGCGTCCGCACCGGCACCTTCCAGACGGGAACGGTCGCCGAGCCGCTGTCTCTGCAGGGCTGGCAGCTTGTCGACGAGATGAACCGCCTACTCGCCGGAGAAGACGTCACGAATTACGTGTTTCCGGTGCACCTCGTGACCGCCGCGAATGTCACCGCGGACGGCGGCGAGCGGCTCGTTTACGACCCAGCGAACGGCTATCGCGACATCTATCGTCGCATCTGGCAACGGCCATGAAACGCCTGCAGCCTCAATCCCTCACCGCGCAATTTGCTCTGGTGGTAGCGTGCCTCGCTGCGCTGGTGCTCGCGGTGGGCGCCACGGCCCTCTACTCGTTGACCTATTCGGCCAATGCGGTGCGCGGACTCACGCAGGCCAAGCTCGAGCCCGGAGAGGATGCTCAAGCGCTGGTGCAGCGCACACTGACGGTCGAGAGGATGGCGCTGCAGTTGTCGAGCGACCGCACCGTCGATGCGCTGCGACAAACCCATCGGCATATCCTCGAACAGCTGGAAGTTCTCGACCGCCTGGTGGACCGCTTCACGTCGGCCGCCGCGGGCAACGACGTGGGTGTCGATGTACTGGCGCTGCATCGATCGAGCCAGCGTTTTCGCAATACAGTGAACATCGAGGCGCAGATGCGCGCGACGATGCTTGCGTCGACAGGCCTGCCGGGAGCCGGCACGCAGGCCGACGCCCCCATGGCCGGCCTCGATGAGGAGGTACAACGCCAGGCCGACGCGCTGTCCGCCGCTGCGCGCCAGGTGGCGGACGATTTCACGCTCGACTACCGCAAGAGGATCGAAAACCTGGCTCAGAACTCCGAGAGCCTGCGCGCGTGGGTCGTCGGCGAAGTCGCTGTGAGCCTCTTGCTCACCTGGTTGATCGTGCGGGTGTTTCTCGGCCGTCACATCGTGGCGCGGCTGCGCCTTGTCAGCCACTACCTTCGGCACGGCCATCGGGAGGGCGCAGGCGAAAGCGACGGCGCGCAAACCCGCGTGCCTGTAGGGGCCGCCGACGAGATCGCCGACATGGCGCGTGCAGTCGAGCAGTTTCTCGAAGATCGGCGCGAGCGCGCGCGGGCCGAGGACGCGCTCAAACGGCTGAATGCCGAACTGGAGACGCGCGTGGCGCAGCGCACCGCCGAGCTGGCAGCGGCTCTTGCGGGCCAAACCGCGGAGATGGCCGAGCGTCAACGCGCAGAAGAAGCGGCGCGAGCTAGCGCGCACTTCCTGGACAGCATCATCGAGAACATTCCGGTCATACTCTTCGTCAAGGAAGCCGTGTCGCTGCGTTTCCTGCATGTGAACAGGGCCACCGAGGAACTGCTTGGCTACGGGCGCGAGGAACTCATCGGGAAGTCGGTTCACGACCTGTTCCCCGTACAACAGGCGGAATTCTTCGCGCAAATGGACCGTGCCGTGCTGGAGGCACGGCGGTTGGTGGACATACCGGAGGAAACGGTTCAGACCCGCGATGGACCGCGCCTCGTGCATACCATGAAGATCCCCATCGTCGACGCGAGCGGCAAGCCTCAATTCCTGATCGGCATCTCGCGCGACATCACAGAGCACAAGCGCGCGGAAGCCGCATCACAGGAGAGCGAACGGCGATACCGTGAAGCGCAGATCGCGCTCGCGCATGCAAACCGGGTTACGACGATCGGACAGCTGGCAACGTCGATGAGTCACGAAATCAAGCAACCGGTAGCCGCTATCATCACCAACGTTCATGCGGGGCTGATCTGGCTGCATGCGGCGTCGCCCAATCTGCAGAAGGTCGAGCAAGCGTTCGCTCGAATCCTGAAGGATGCCGAGCGAACTGCGGAAATCCTGGACCGGATCCATGGCCTCGTCGGGAAAAGCCCGCCTTCCACAGAACGTTTGCAGATCAATGAGGTCATCGGCGAGGTAATCGGGCTGATGCGCGCTCAGGTTGCCGCAAGCGGCGTGTCGGTGCGCATGCACCTTGCCGACGAACTGCCGATCATCGAAGGTGATCGCATCGGACTACAACAGGTGATGCTGAACCTGGTGGTCAATGCAGTCGAAGCAATGAGCGGGCTCGACGATCAGCGGCGCGAATTGATCGTCGACACTGGCAGCGACGAGTCCGGCGACGTTATCGTGCGCGTGCGCGATCGCGGCCGAGGCCTGGCGGCCGATAGCATCAACCGCATCTTCCAGCCTTTCTACACGTCGAAAGCCGGCGGAATGGGCATGGGGTTATCGATCTGCCAGTCGATCATAGAAGCACACGGAGGACGCCTGTGGGCAAGCGCCAATGCGCCACGCGGCGCTGTGTTCCAGTTCGCCCTGCCAGGCGCGCGAGGGCGCGAAGCGAACCGGAGCAGTGACGCTCCACCAACGTGAAAAAGCGGTGTGTCATTTTTTCGCCTCTGCCGCCGTAACGGCTGGAAGACTGATCTCGAACCTTGCGCCGTGTCCGGCCCGGTTCATTGCGCGCAGTTGCCCACCGTGAGCCCGTACGATCGAGCGGCATATCGCCAGACCGATCCCCATTCCTTCGGGCTTGGTCGTGTAAAAAGGTTCGAAGATCCTGGCAATGACACCGGGATCGATTCCATCGCCCGAGTCTTGCACGGCAACGATCACACCGGCCTCGTCGCTGCATTGCGATTCTATCGACAGTTCGCGGGGCCGATCCTCGATACTGTCCATCGCCTGGATGCCATTCATGAGCAGGTTGGTGATGACTTGCGCCAACTGGATGCGGTCGCCGAGAACCACGGGCAGGTCCGGCGAAAGCTTTCTTGTCAACGCAATGCGGTGGTTCAGAAGGTCGCGCTGCAGCAGCGCGATCACATCGTCGACGACCTGGCCGATCTCGAGCGGTGTCATTTGCGGCGCCGTACCCTTCGCGAGCATGCGAACCCGCTGGAACAATTCGCTCAAACGTTCGGTTTCGCACATCACCCGCCGAAGACCGGCTAATGCCTTCTCGACGTTCGGCGTGTCACGGTCGAGCCATTGCATGCATGCGGAGGCATTCGTAGCGGCAGCGGAAAGTGGCTGCGCAAGCTCGTGCGCGAACGATGCGCCGAATTCCGCCATCGTGGTCAACCGCGACACGCGTTGCAACGCTTCTTCCTTCGCTCTGTTTTCGGTGATGTCGGTGCTCGTTTCCAGCATCGCAATCGGCTGGCCTCTGTCGTTTCTGAGCAGCGCCCAGCGGGTCGAGAGTGCCACCTGCGAACCGTCTTTGCGAGTACTGATCACCTCGCCCTCCCAGTAATCGGTTGCGAGCAAGCTTGCCTGGATATCGGCGAGCGGCAGCGGAAACCGTGTTCTTAGCAGCGAACGAGCAATCTTGCCGAGCGCTTCTTCGTCACTCCAACTGTAGATCCGCTCAGCGCCTTTGTTCCAGTATGTAATAACGTCATCCATGTTGCGCACCACGACGCTATCGTGTGTGAGGTCGAGCAACTGTGCCTGCTTTCGATGAACTTCGATGAGTTGGTGAGCCCGTTGCACGAGCGTGGTAACGACGAAGGATGCAGCGACGAAAGCGGCCAGTGCGACGACATCCTGAACGGCGTTTATCTGGAAAGAGAACAGCGGCAGTGTGAAAAAGAAATCGAGAAGGCAGACGGCAACGAGCGAGAGCACGGCTGAACTCAGGAAACTTTCGAGTAGGGACAGCAGCACAATTTCGGTCAGGTAGACGAGCGACGCGACCGCGAGACCGACATCGAACCGAAAGCAGAGCCACGTGGTGAGCGCCAGGCCGATACCACCACCGGCCAGGATGCTGGCGGTCAAGCGGAATCTGGCAGACCTCGCGTCCGGGTGCATTGTTCCAATCTTTCGTTCTCGTTTGGCCTTCACAGCAACTCTCGCAGCCGACCCGCCACGACCTGGCGGGCAGCAATCTGCCGTTGTGGGATCCCCGGAGGTAAACGTGAAATCGGGGTGCCAGCGGACACAAGGCAAGATTACTCCCACTCGCCGCGCCGCGCATAGGCGCAACGGGCAGACGCGAATCGGGCGCGGTGCTGCTACCGGTCATCGGCTTCGTGGTCCCCCACCTGTGGATGCGGGAAGCGGCCCAGTCAGCGATGTGGGCTTGAATATGGCCCGGGCGATGAGGTGTTACTGGTCAATTCAAGTGGTCTGGTGCGATTGCGGGGGCAGAAACTGAAGCTCTCGATTGCACTCAAGGGACTGCGCGTGGCGGCCCGTCGAAAGGACGACGAAGATGGCGTATTCGAGCTCTGGAGATGGGCCGCACTGCCACGAACATTCTGGGCAACAGTGTGGCCGCAACAGTCGTGACGAGTGGAAAGGGCAGGTCGGTCCGGTGTTGAGCGACGAAGAATATGGGGCTGTTGCAACTGCGCGCGAGAAAGCGTCTGTAGCCGAAATGCAGCCGCGTTCGGAAGCGGGCCGGCCCTGATTCCATCAGGTACATATCGCGCTCCCAGGTGCAGGCGAGCCACGCTGTGACGCTTCTGAACCGGCGGACGCGCGAGCCCTGCAGCACGAGCTTGCAAATCTTCCAATGTGATCCGGGCACACGGGACCTGCGTGTCTGCGTGTGTTCCGCGCATCCGTGGCGGAGACTTCTCAGGTATGCGGCTGCCCAGGCTTCGGGCCGATGTCAAGCGCAGCGGCTTTGAACACGAGATCCGCAAGTGAATGCGCGTCCATTTTTTTCATCAACTGTCCCCGATGTATCTTCACGGTGATTTCGCTCACGTTGAGCTGTACGGCGATCTGCTTGTTCAGCATGCCGCGCACGACCAAGGCCAGGATTTCTCGTTCACGCGGCGTTAGCGACGCGTAGGCCGCGCATAGCGCCGTGAGGCTTTGCTCCTTTTCGAGGCGTTGCGCGTCCTTTGAAAGGGCCTCGGAGATCGCGTCGAGCATGTCCTGGTCGCGAAACGGTTTCGGGAAGAAATGGAATGCGCCAGCTCTCATCGCTCGTACCGACATTTCCATGTCGCCGTGACCAGTCATGAAAAGCACCGGCATATGCAATCCTTCGCGAGCCATCGCCTGCTGAAATGCCAAACCGCTTTCCCCTTTCAGCCTGACGTCGAGTACAAGACAACTGGGGCCACCGGGTTTACGGGAATCGAGGAATTCCCGGACGGAGCCGAATGTTTCGACGCCATACCCGACCGACTCCAGCAAATCGCGCAACGCGAGACGGATGGACTCGTCATCGTCGACGACGAAGACTGTCGACCCACGGATACCGCTCGTAGTCGACGGAACATGCCTATCGGTAGCCATGGAAAGTCCCTGGTAGGCGCGGACGAGGCCTGGAGCATCTGGCATGCTTGTCGCACGCACGGTGTGGCCTGTTCGAGTACGAAGCACCATTTTAGTATGGTACGGCGATAACCAAGGTAGGGGGTAAATTACGAACGCAGTTTTGCGCCGGCTCTTGCCGGATCGTATGCTCGAATTGAAGTCCGAATGCGGTGCGCCTGCGGCGGCCACGGCTCACGAGAGCGGGTGCCCGAACCAAGCGATGGAAAACGACCTCCGCCCCTCGCGGATGCATGCTCGGCAACGCGAACGCCACAGCCGGCCGCTGTTACCGCTGAGCCATTACGGCTGTTACGCCGCCCCAGTGCATTCGTGTCGTTCGGCAGGCAGGGTCAGCCGGAACACTGCCCCGCGGGACGGCCCCGGACTGGCCTCGATGCGTCCGCCGTGCGCCTCCGCGATGGACTTGCAGATCGCTAGACCCAGCCCCATGCCTTCCGGTTTCGTCGTATAAAACGATTCGAAGAGGCGTGCGGATTCTGCGCCCTGTATCCCGGCGCCCGTGTCCCGCACCTCGATGAACGCATCGCCTTGCGGATTGACGCCTGTCGCGATGGTCATTTCGCGGTGTTTGTCGTCTACGTCACGCATTGCATCGATCGCGTTCACTATCAGGTTGATGAGTACCTGTTGGACCTGGACGCGATCGCCGTCGATAAAGAGAGGGGCATCTTCGATTTCCTGCATGAGCCGGATACGGTTGCGCGCGATGTCGGCCCGAGTTAGCACGGCCGCTTCCTTTACCGCTTCATTCATATCCCAGCGCGCCGAGCGCGGCGGCGCCTTCTTGACGAGCGAACGTACACGCGCTAGCACCTCGACCGCGCGGTCGCCATCGTTGACGATTCGCGCAACGGCCTGCGCCGCCTTCTGCGTGTCCGGCGGAACGTGACCGAGCCAGTTCAGCGCCGCCGTCGCACTCGTCATCATCGCGGCAATCGGCTGTTTGATCTCGTGTGCGATGGACGCGGTCATCTCGCCAAGGACGAGCACGCGGTTCATCCGGAAGAGGTCGGAGCGCGCCTGCTCAAGCGCATCTTCGAGGCGCACGCGTTCGGTAATATCATTGTTCGTTTCGAGAACCATCGAAGGGCGACCCGCCGCATCGCGCTGCAACGTCAGGCGGCCGCTTACGATGCAAGTTGCGCCGTCGGCCCGACGCCGGACGAATTGGCCTTCCCAGCTATCGTGCTGGAGCAGCCAGTCGATGATCTGTTCGAGCGGTACAGCGAATTCCGTGTTGAGCACTGTGTGGACGATTTTGCCTAGCACTGCCTTCCGGTCGAAGCCGTACAGCGCTGCTGCGCCACGGTTCCAGTAGAGCACTTTCCCGCTCATGTCCCACGTCAAGAAGGCATCGCGAGTCAGCTCGAGCAGGCTTGCCTGATATCGATGCCTCTGCTCGGTCCGCACATTGCGCATCATGAGAAACGTCACCACTGCAATCGTGACGATGCTTATGATTTCGTTGATGACTCCCTCAATGACAGGACCGCCCGGCTGCGTGAGAATCCAGCTGATCGCAGCGAGCGCGATGCATCCCGCGCCCGTCCCCATTACCGTACGAGTCGACCCGGACCTCGCTGACAGCAACACGACAAGCACGTACAGGGTGGCTACAGCGATGTCGAGGACTGTGACGGTATCGGCGATGAAAATGAGCGACGCCAATGCGGACATCGCAATCGCCATCTGCCAGTTGCGGAAACGAAGCTGGTCCATTCGCAAATGTTCGGATGAGTGCACGAACCGCGACATGAAAGACCGGCCGCGTCCTCGAAACAGTATAGGGCGCGATGTACTGTTTCACGAACGCGCGTTTGCTAGCAGAAACTAATCAGCTAAGGAACGAATTTCTTCGTGTTGAAGCGCGGCAAGAGCCGTCTTCGCCTTATCGCCTTCCTGGCTGACGAAGGGCAGTTTCTCGGCGCGCGCAGTCGCGAGCATCGACAAAGAAATCTTGCGCACTTCGAGCTTGCTTTGCGTGATATGGGCGTGTAGCAGGAGGCTTGCCTCTCCACGCTTTCCACCTCTGGGGACCGCTGCAGCGATGGCAATGGCGGGACTGCCGCAGGCCACGAGCAGGACCATGACGGCACTGGCCGGCTCCTTAGATGACGGTCAGGCCGCGCTCGCACCGGGCGGCGCCCGCATGTCAGGTTCCGGGAAATGGGTCATCAACGTTCGGCTTCTACCCAGTGCGCGCGGCGACTATGGCTTCTCGGTGGGGACGGGGAGCACCGGCGTGCGAATTCGGGGGGCGGTGACCTGACAGCCGGAGCAGTGGTGCCCCGGCTTTTCCCGGAAACTTCCCGAACACGATGAAACTACCGCTTAGGCACAACAGGTGCGCTCCTCCAATGGACCGGATCCGCACGACGTCCCGGGCAGCGGACCAAAGCCTATCGTGTGCACGTATCCGGTCACCCGACCTGGAGTGACGAACGCGTACGTGTCGCGATTGCACGGTAAGCACGGGGCGGCTTTTTAGGGGAATATCGTGAAATCAATGCGGAAGTTAGCAGTCTTTGCAGTGTTAATCGCGCTTGAGGGAGGAGTATTCGCGCAAGGCGCAGGTGGCGGTGGAGCGGCCGGGGGT
>NZ_JAMBPQ010000045.1 GCF_024206495.1 Paraburkholderia sp. CNPSo 3272
GGCGATGAGGGGGGCGCGGGGGGCGCGGTGGCGGAGTCGGCCGCCCGCCGCCCTGCTGCACTTCCACGTACGGCGCGACGACGTAGGGCTGCGACGAATCCGGCGCGAGACCCGCCGGTTGCACCGCCTGAACCATCGGCTCGTGCGAGAGCGGCGCGTTTTGCAGCACCAGCCCCGGTTGACCGTCGCTGATCCCTCTTTGTGTATCCAGAATGAGCGGCTGCCCGGCATGCACGCCGGCGCTGGCGCACGCCATGACGACGGCAATCAGGCCTGCACGCGCAACAGAAAAACCACGCAACGCGCGGCGAGGCAATACCGGCGTGCGGTGGGAAATACGGTCTTGCACCATGAACGGCCCCCGGAGAGAAAGCGACACCATTGCGATGACGGCTCGTCGCAAAAAAGACTTTACCTTACCCCGGTGGGAAGGCTCAGACTCTGTTCCATCGGCGGTGCAGAAATGACAAAGCCCCGCCGATGCGGGGCTTGAGATCGTGCTGCTTCAACCCGGCTAGAGCCCGGCGGAAATTGGCTTACAGCGAGTTGTAGCCGTTCGTTTCGATCGAACGAAGGCGCTGCTCGAGCTGGACGATATCGGCCGACGAGGCGAGATACGCTTCGCGACGACGACGTTCAGCAGTTTCAAACCAGTTGCTCAGCTTTTCAAGAAGGAATGCAAACATGACGGTGTGCTCCAAGGATTCGGTTCGGCGATCCCCGGTGAATTCGCATCAGGGATAACCCTCATCAGGGATAACCCGTATTGTAGCGGTTGCACCGAACTTTGCTAGTGAATTGCCCGAATGCTGTGCATTCCATTCTGGAATGACCCATCGGTGCGGATCGGCAACATCATGTTTTATCGACACAATTTCCGGCGGATTCGCCGAGAGTTGGCGGCAATCCCGTTGTATCGCACCAATACGGTGCACGCGCCCAATGCGGTTGCGTCAATTTGCCCGCCGCGGTTGCACCTGCGTTCTGTGAACGTGGCCGGGCTCGTGGCAGTCTTCCGGGGCAACGTCGGCAAGCCGTTCGATGATCGGACAGTCGGGCCGGTCGTTGCCCTGGCAGTGCGAGGCCAGGTGGGCGAGCGTATCGCGCATCTGAGAGAGCTCGGCGATGCGCTGGTCGAGTTCCGCGACATGTTCGAGCGCGATGGACTTGACCTCGGCGCTCGCGCGGGAACGGTCGTGCCAGAGCGCCAGCAGGCGCCGGATGTCCTCTACCAGAAAGCCGAGCCGGCGCGCCTGGCGGATGAAGCGCAGCGAATGCACTTCTTGCGCGCCATAAACCCGGTAGCCGAACTCCGTGCGCCCTTTGGGCACCAGCAGCCCGACACTTTCGTAGTACCGGATCATTTTTGCCGTGACACCCGATTCACGCGCCGCTTCGCCGATGTTCACGCCGTTCTCCCGCTGTCTGGTCAATCGTTTGATCACTGCTCTGAGCGTACACCTTCCCACAATGGGAAGGTCCAGCGCGACAACCGGACCCCGCTGGCATAATCCGCCGGCGGCCTCACATCGAGTAACAAGCCTCAATCTCTGAAAAAGGAACACACGATGATCCAGTTCAACGTCGAAGGCATGAGCTGCCAGCACTGCGTAGGCGCGGTCACGCGCGCGATCCACGAACACGACGCGCAAGCCAGGGTCGAGATCGATCTGCCCGCGGGCCGCGTGAAGGTCGAATCGAGCCAGAGCGCCGAAGTCCTGAAGTCGGCGATCGACGAAGCCGGCTACACCGTCGTCGGCACGGCCAGCGTCTGACGGGCCGAGCCATGTTCAAGGTTGCCGTGATCGGCGCGTCTGGCCTGCTCGGGCGCGCCCTGGTGCGCGAACTCGCCGCCGTGACCACCTGGCAAGTCGTGCCGACCGCGTTCCGTCACGGCGGCCCGCAGCAGACTGTGCTCGACGTGCGCGACGCGCAGGCCGTGAACGCCTTCGTCGAGCGCGAGGCGCCCGACGCGATCGTGCTGGCCGCCGCCGAGCGCCGCCCCGACGTGTGCGAGCACGATCCGGCGGCGGCGCGCGCGCTCAACGTCGATGCGGTGCGCAGCGTCGCCGCGGCGGCGCGGCGGCGCGGCGCGTGGGTGCTCTCGATCTCCACCGACTACGTCTTCGACGGCTCCGAGCCGCCGTACCGCATCGACGACACGCCGAATCCGCTCAACGCCTACGGCCATAGCAAGCTCGAAGGCGAGCGGGCCTTGCTCGAGACCAGCGACAACGCCCTCGTGCTGCGCCTGCCCTTGCTGTACGGGCCGATCGTCGGCTGGCACGAATCGGCGGTCACGAGTCTCGTGCCGGCCATCGTCGCTTCGGTAGAGCCCGGGGCGCAGCCGGCGCCGATGGACGCGTGGGCCACGCGCTACCCCACTTTCACGCCCGACGTGGCGTTCGTGATCCGCGAACTGTTGCTGCGCTGCGCCGACGGCACGCCGGTGCGCGGAGTCGCGCAGTGGTCCGGCGACGAGCCGATGACGAAGTACGACATCGCCCAACGGATTGCACAGGCACTTGGCGTAGAGGCGCGTCTGCTCGCACAGCCGACGCCCACCGACGCCACACCGCGTCCGCGCGACTGTCATCTCGATTCGAGCCGCCTCGAAACGCTGGGGATGGGGCGCTGCACGCCGTTCGACGCGGCGATTCGCGCCGTGCTCGACGCGTTCATGAGAGACGGCGGGCAGCGCGACGCGTAGCGGCGAGCCGGCTGCTCAACGGCGAATAGTCAGTGAAAATTGCGGCTCTCCGTCGCGAGCCGCCCGAGCAGCCGGCTGTGGTCCTCCAGCCGGTGCGCCACGAGATGCACGACCTCGCCCTCGCGCTGCACCACGCCCGCCACCGCCAGCAGCGAAGACCCTAGCAGTTCCTTGCGCTGCGACTCGACGAGCGATGCGTGCACGATCACGTTGACGCTGCCGGTCTCGTCCTCGAGCGACACGAAGATCGTGCCGTTCGCCGTGCCCGGCCGCTGCCGCACCGTCACGATCCCGCACACGCGCGCGAGCATGCCGTGCCGGCAGTGCGCCAGTTGCTCCGCCGTGCGAAAACGCTGCTTCGCGAGGCCGTGGCGCAGCAGTTCGAGCGGATGGCGATTGAGCGTGAGGCGCAGGCTCGCGTAATCGGCGACGATTTCCGCGCCTTCGGAGGCGCGCGGCAACGCAAGCGGCGCTTCGGCCACGGGCGCATCGCGCAACAGCGCCGGCACCGCGTGCTGCGCGGTCACGGCCCACCACGCCTCGCGCCGGTGGCCCGCGATGCTCGCGAGCGCGTTCGACGCCGCCAGCGCTTCCAGCTCGCGCCGCGTGAGCGCCGCGCGGCGCGCGAGATCGTCGACATCGGTGAACGGCGCACGATCGCGCGCCTCAATCACACGCCGCGCGGCATCTTCGGAAAAGCCCTTGATGAGACTGAAGCCGAGCCTTACGGCCGGGCCGCCGCGTCCATAGCGCGGCGGCGCAAGCGTAATGCGCGTGCGCACGACGCGCTTGAGGCCGTCCATGAACCTGTGCCGCCGACCGCCGCGCTTGAGCGTGCCCCTGCGCGTCAACGCGACCGCGCCCAGCAGCGCGCGATAACGCAACCCCTCGGCGTTGCGCGCGCGAACCGCCTCATCGTCGAGCCGCTCGCCGGGTGCGCCGCGCTGCTCCAGCACCGACGCCCAGTCGCTCAACGCAATATCGGGCGCACGCACCTGCACGCCATGACGCTTCGCATCCTGCACGAGCTGGGAAGGCGAATAGAAACCGAGCGGCTGACTATTCAGCAGTCCTGCCAGAAATGCGGCGGGCTCGTAACGCTTGAGCCACGAACTCGTGTAGACGAGCAGCGCGAAACTCGCCGCATGGCTTTCCGGAAAGCCGTAGTCGCCGAAACCCTCGATCTGCTTGCAGATGCGCTCGGCGAATTCCGGCGAGTAGCCCTTCTTGAGCATGCGCTGCGTGAGATCGGCCTGATACGGCCGCAGGTCTCCATCGCGCCGCCATGCGGCCATCGCGCGGCGCAGCTTGTCGGCTTCCTCACCGGTGTAGTCCGCGGCGACCATCGCGAGATGCATCACCTGCTCCTGGAAGATCGGCACGCCGAGCGTGCGTTCGAGCACCGGGCGCAATTCTTCCTTCGCATATTCCACCGCCTCGTCGCCGTGCCGGCGCTTGAGGTACGGATGCACCATGTCGCCCTGGATCGGCCCCGGCCGCACGATGGCCACCTGGATCACGAGGTCGTAGTACGTGCACGGCCGCAAACGCGGCAACATGCTCTGCTGCGCGCGCGACTCGATCTGGAACACGCCGACCGTATCGGCCCTGGCGCACATGCGATACACCGCCGGGTCCTCGACCGGAATGTCCTGCACGCGCATCTCGGGCAGCCCGCGCCTGAGCGCCACGAATTCAAGCGAGCGGCGGATCGCCGAGAGCATGCCGAGCGCGAGCACGTCCACTTTCAACAGCCGCAGCGCGTCGATATCGTCCTTGTCCCACTCGATCACGTAGCGGTCCTTCATCGCCGCGTTTTCGATCGGCACGAGGCGCGAGAGCTTGTCGCGCGCGATCACGAAACCACCCACGTGCTGCGAGAGATGGCGCGGAAAACCGCGCAGCTCGCGCGTGAGGCCGATGAGCTGTTGCGTCACGTGCGAGTCGGGCGAAAAGCCCGCTTCCTCCAGATGGCGCGCGATCGAATCGGGGCCGTCCCACCACTGATGCGCGCCCGAGAGCTTTTCGACGAGCGCATTGTCGAGGCCGAGCGCCTTGCCGACGTCGCGCAACGCGCTGCGCGAGCGATAGGTGATGAGCGTCGCGGCCAGCGCGGCGCGGCGCGTGCCGTACTTGCGGTAGATGTACTGAATGACTTCTTCGCGGCGCTGATGCTCGAAGTCGACGTCGATGTCGGGCGGCTCGTTGCGCGCGCGAGAGAGAAAACGCGCCACGAGCATGTTCATGCGCACGGGGTCGATCTCCGTGATCTTCAGGCAGTAGCAAACCACCGAGTTCGCCGCCGAGCCGCGCCCCTGGCACAGGATCTTCTGATCGCGCGCGAAGCGGACGATGTCGTGCACCGTGAGAAAGTACTTCTCGTACTTCAGCTCGCCGATGAGCCCGAGTTCCTGGTCGATCTGATCCCGGCGCTTGTCGTTCAGGCCGTCGGGCCAGCGCTCCAGTGCGCCCTTGATCACGAGCTTGCGCAGCCACGACTGGGGCGTCTCGCCGGGCGGCACCAGTTCCTCGGGATATTCGTAGGCCAGCTCGCCAAGCGAAAACGTGCAGCGGCACGCGACGTCGAGTGTCGCGTCGAGCGCCTCGCGCGGATAAATCGCGCCAAGCCGCACGCGCGAGCGCAAATGCCGCTCCGCATTCGCTTCCAGCGCGCGCCCGCACGAAGCGAGCGGCTTGCCGATACGGATCGCGCTCAGCGTATCCTGCAACGGCTTGCGCGAACGGGCGTGCATCAGCACGCCGCCCGCCGCGACGAGCGGCAGGCCGCTCTCCTGCGAGACGTGGCGCAGCACTTCGATCTGCGTGTCGTCGCCGCCGGTTTGCCAGAGTTCGAGCGCGAGCCAGGCGCGCTCGGCCGCGAAGCCCGCGAGCCAGTGCGCGGCGCGCAGCGTTTGCGCGAGCGTGGCCGCGCGCCGCGGCACGAGCAGCAATACGCATTCGCGCAAGTGCTTCAGATGCTCGAATCCCGGCTCGGGCTCGGTGAAATCGGCGGGATGCACGCGATAGCTGCCCTTTGCCGCCCGCGAGCGCGCCAGCGTGATCAGCTCGCAGAGGTTGCCGTAGCCTTCGCGTGTCGTTGCGAGCGCAACGATCGTGCAGAACGGTGCGCCATGTTCGTCGACGAGATTCAGCTCGCTGCCGATCAGCAGGTGCAGCGACGGCTCGAACGGGCCCAGGGCCGCGGCGGCGGCATGGCCGCCGCGGCCCTGGGCCTCGCGCACGGCTTCGTCATACGCTTTTTTGCGCGCCTCGTCGTATTCGTTGAGCGCGCTCCAGGCGCGCACGACGCCCGCGAACGAGCATTCGTCGGTGATCGCGAGCGCGCGGTAGCCGTGGCGGATCGCCTGCTCCACCATCTCGCCCGGGCGCGACGCGCCATGCAGGAAGGTGAAATTGGTCAGGCAGTGCAGCTCGGCGTAGTCAGGCAGCTGCGCGGCCAACTGCGCCGGCAACTGTGGAGGCGACGACGCGCCCGTCCCGCTGATCGACATGATTCCTGAAACCCGAAAGAACGACGAATAAGCGCTAGCCGAACAGCCCTTGCAGATACCACTGGCCGCCAATGCGCTCGCGATACAGCCAGAACATGCGGCCCTGGTCGTCGGCGGCGACATAGTAGTCGCGCCCGACGCCCTCGCCGTCCCACCAGCCGGACTCGATGCGCTCGGTGCGCGTGAGCGTCTTCAGCGGCCGTCGATAAACGGGCCGCTCGCCGCGCGTCGCGAGCTTGAGCGGCTTTTCGAGCAGCCACGCGGGACGCGGCTGGGTCGGCAGCGGCACCTCCGGCAGGTCGAAGGCGCTTTGCACGGGCGCGCTCGCGCCGGCTTCCTGCTGCGGCTTGCCTGCCTTGCGCGGCTTGCGCGTACGCTTCGCGCCGCTCTCGCGGTAAGGCCGCGCCGACATCGCCAGTTCGGGCCGGTGATCGTCCTCGACGAAAAGCTGCAGCACGTTCTGCTCGCCAAGCCGCGCGCCGATGCGCTCGAAGAGCTGCCCGAGCGACGCCTCGGCAGCCTCGGCCATCGGAAAGAGCGTGTCGGTAGGCGCCGCATATTCGCTCACCTGCGAGGCGACGAGCGCAAGGCCGATCACGGGCGCGGCGAGCTCGGTCTGATTCAGGCGCTCGCGAAGCAGCCACAGCAGATGCTCGGCGTCGCGCGAAGGCGATGCCCAGGCGATCGTGAGCGTCGAGGTGCGCGGTGCGTGACGCGAAGCCAGTTCGTGCTCCAGACGCAGCTCGAAGCCGCTCAACGCCGCGTGCTGTGCAGCCAGCCAGCCGGCCAGCTGCATCACGAGCCGGCGCGCGGCAAAGAGGAGCGCCTCCGCGCTCTCCACGCGCGCCTGCAATTCGAGCGACGCGTGAAACGACGGCGGCGCGGCAAACCAGACGCGCGGATCGGGCGCCTCGCCGCGCGCCTGCGCGAGCCAGCGGAGCACGCCGTCGCCGAAACGCCGCACGATGCCGTCGCGCGGCAGCCGCCGCAAGTCGCCGAGCGTCGCGCAGCCGATCTGCGTGAGCGCGTGGTCGTGCTGCGCGGCGAACGGCGCAAGCGTGACCGGCAGTGAGTCGAGCACGCGCGCGAGCGTCGTTTCCTTGAGCACGTGCCAGCGGCGCGACGAACGCGTGACGTGCGCCTGCGCGAGCGTCCACGCCCCCCATGCCGTGGGCGCACACGCCATGCGCGCGGCGTGCCCGCAGCCGGCCACCGTCGCCGTGACCCTGGCGAGCAGCGCACGCACGCCGCCGAACAGACGCAAGCCCGAGCCGACTTCGAGCAACAGCGTGTGCGACTGCGCGAACGACACCTTGGGCGTATAGGCGAGCAACGCGAGCGCGAGCGCCTCGAACGCGCGGGTCTCGCGCGCCGGATCGGCTTCGAGCAGCACGAGCCCCGGCGCGAGCGCAAGCGCATGCGAGCGCGTGTTGCCGGGCTCGACGCCTGCGCGCCGCGCATCGAGATCGGGGATCAGGATGCGCGTATGGTCGGCGAGCGCGTAGCAGCGCGGCGCGCCGGCGACATCGGCATCGACGCTTTCAGGCAGAAGCGGCGTTGACGGCGCCGGCGGCATCAGAGGTCTGACGGCCTCCAGCGGCAACAACGGCAAGGTGACGGCGATCCACAGCATGATTGACCCCGGGCCACGGCATGACGACGGAAGCTGCGTCCGGCTGGGGCAGCACCGCGTCCTGCAGCGGCAATGTAATGACGAGTGGCTGGGCGGGCGGCGGCCCGCGGCGCTTGAAAATATCGACGGAGAGCGCAGCGAGCTGCATCCATTGCCGGCGGTTCAGGTTCGCGTCGTCGGGCGGCGGCACCGGCGAACAGGTCATGCGCAGCGGCGCCGGCGACGACTGGTTGCGCGCGGCGAGCGGCCGCACGAGAAACGCGAGCGCCTGCGAATCCTGGGCGGCGACCTGCAGACGGCGCACGGCGTCGGCGCGCGCCTTCGTCTGCCAGAGCAGCACGGCGCCCATGCCTTCCTGCTTGAGCGCCTGCTCGGCCACCCAGGCGGCCTCGCCTTCGGCCGCGCGCACCCAGATCACGCGTTCGAGCGCGAGCCCCCATGCCTTGAGCGCGCAGGCGTATGGGCGCCACGGCGGCGCGACGAGCAGCACGTGCCGGCCCGCCTGCGCGGTGAGCGCGCGCAGCGCCGGCGCGACGAGCCGCATCTCGCCCACGCCGCCCTGCTCGACGAGCAGCTCGGTCAGGCTGCCCGAGGGCCAGCCGGCGCCGGGGAGCTGGTCGTCGAGCGTAGCGTGGCCGCTCGGCACCGTGCGCTCGCTAGCTCGCGCGAGCTGATCGCCTTGCCACACGCGGCTTTGCAGCCGGGGGGGCAAGTGCGCGGCGAGTTGCGCGGTGGTCTGCGCAGTGATCTGGGCTGCTGCTGCCATGGTTCGTGGCCTGATTGATGGGAACGCTCCGCCCTGCCCGGCAAGAAATGGGGCATCGGCAGGAAGGAGGTCGACTCGCCTCCACCTGTATATTTATACAGTATTTTTGGAGATTGGAGGAGGCGGAAATTGGGGATGGGTCATTTTGCGATCCATTGCAAAATGCTGATCCAGGCTCTTGCGCGATGGATCGGCCGCCGGACGTCGTGCTGACGTCCGGGGCAAACGCCGCTTAATGCTCACCGCCAGCCCGACGCGGGCTGGCCCACTGCGATAAACGGCGCGGGGTTAGTCGCTATCAGGACGCCGACGTCAAATCGAGCGCCACGGCTTGCGCCACTTCGATGCCGTCGATGGCCGCCGAGTAGATACCA
This sequence comes from Paraburkholderia sp. CNPSo 3272, assembly GCF_024206495.1. Taxonomy (GTDB): domain Bacteria; phylum Pseudomonadota; class Gammaproteobacteria; order Burkholderiales; family Burkholderiaceae; genus Paraburkholderia. The sequence goes on from NZ_JAMBPQ010000045.1 coordinate 8,996, forward strand.
CCGGCATACCCGGCGCCTTCGCCGGCCGGATACAGGCCTTCGACGTTCATGCTCTGGAAATTGTCCTTGCGCCGAATGCGCAGCGGCGACGACGTGCGCGTCTCCACGCCGGTGAGCACGGCATCGTGCATCGCGAAGCCTGCGATCTTCCTGTCGATCTGAGGCAGGGCCTCACGGATGGCTTCGATCACGTAGTCGGGCAGCGCGGTGCTGAGATCGGTCGGGTGCACACCCGGCTTGTAAGACGGCACCACGGAGCCGAGCGACGTCGACGGACGGCCGGCGATAAAGTCGCCGACCAGCTGGCCCGGCGCCTGATAGTTGCCGCCGCCGAGTTCGAATGCCCGCTCTTCCCACTTGCGCTGGAAGGCGATACCCGCGAGCGGACCGCCCGGATAGTCCTCCGGCGTGATGCCGACGACGATGCCCGCATTTGCGTTGCGCTCGGCCCGCGAATACTGGCTCATGCCATTGGTGACCACGCGGCCGGGTTCGGAGGTCGCCGCGACCACCGTGCCGCCCGGGCACATGCAGAAGCTATAGACCGCCCGCCCATTGTTGGCGTGATGCACCACCTTGTAGTCGGCCGCGCCGAGTTGCTTGTGGCCCGCAAACTTGCCGAAACGGCTGCGATCGATCACTCCCTGCGGATGCTCGATCCGAAAGCCCAGCGAAAACGGCTTGGCTTCCATGAAAACGCCGCGATCGTGCAGCATCTCGAACGTGTCGCGGGCACTGTGGCCGACGGCCAGCACCACGTGGTCGCACGGCAGCGTCTCCCCGTTCGAAAGCTTGAGCGCGCGCACCTTGCCCTGTTCGATTTCGATGTCTTCGACGCGGCTTTCGAAGCGCACCTCACCGCCCAGCTCGTGGATGGTGGCGCGCATTTTTTCCACCATGCTCACGAGACGGAACGTGCCGATGTGCGGCCGGCTCAGATACAGGATGTCTTCCGGCGCGCCCGCCTTGACGAACTCCTCGAGCACCTTGCGGCCATAGTGGTGCGGATCCTTGATCTGGCTGTACAGCTTGCCGTCGGAGAACGTCCCGGCCCCGCCTTCGCCGAACTGCACGTTGGATTCGGGGTTGAGCACGGACTTTCGCCACAGCCCGAAGGTGTCCTTGGTGCGCTCGCGCACGGCCTTGCCGCGTTCGAGGATGATGGGACGAAAACCCATCTGCGCGAGGACCAGTCCCGCGAACAAGCCGCAGGGCCCCATGCCGATCACCACCGGACGCGCACGCGTCGAGTGCTCGGGGGCCTTGGCGACAAAGCGGTAGGTCATGTCCGGCGTGATGCCGCAATGCGGCTTGCCGGCGATCCGCCTGAGCGCGGCCGTTTCGTCCTTGACTTCGACGTCGACGATATAGGTCAGCTTGATATCCGAGCGCTTGCGTGCATCGTGCGCACGGCGGAATACGGTGTAACGCACGAGCGCATCCGTCCCCACGCCGAGATCCGCGAGGCGTCCCCGAATCGCGGCTTCAAGTTCGCTTTCGGCGTGGTCGAGGGGGAGTTTGACTTCGGATAAACGTAACATGGCTGCCAGGGTGCGATCGCCACCGGGACTGTGGCCGATCCGTATTTTATAAGCTCGGCGGCTTTTCCAATGGAACGCAAGCCGGACGACGAAACGCGAGCGCGTATGACCCAACGTGGGAGAAAAACAAAAAGGGGCTACAGGCCAATGGCGTGTAACCCCTCGGTATTGCTGGTCGGAGCGATAGGATTCGAACCTACGACCCTCTGATCCCAAATCAGATGCGCTACCAGGCTGCGCTACGCTCCGACGAATCAATGATTGTATCGGTAATGATGCCGCGCCGTCAAATCCGAGCGAATCATAAAGCCAAAAAAGAGATCGACCTCACGCGCTTGCCGCAGACCAGCCAGGCGTGCACCATGACAGCAAACGCCGTACGTCCACCCATATAACCAGACAAGGAGACGTCATGCATCTCATCCTCTGGCGCCACGCCGAAGCCGAAGACATCGCCGCCAGCGACCTCTCCCGCCAGCTCACCACGCGCGGGCGCAAGCAGGCGCAGAACGTCGCGCGCTGGCTGCGCGCTCGCCTGCCCCACGACGCGGTGATCCTCGCCAGCCCCGCCACCCGCACCATCCAGACCGCCGAGGCGCTCACCGATCAATATCGCGTCGTGCGCGAACTCGCCCCCGACGCGAGCGTCGAGCAGGTGCTGACCGCCGTCGGCTGGCCCGAGGGCCTCGCGTCCACGGTCGTCGTGGTCGGCCATCAGCCCACGCTCGGCGAAGTCGCGGCGCGGCTGCTCTCGGGAGGCGCCGATTCGCGCAGCTGGGCCGTGAAGAAGGCCGGCGTGCTGTGGCTCGCGAGCCGTGAGCGCGACGGCGGCGACCAGGCCGTCCTGCACGCCGCCATCACGCCTGACCTCGTTTAGCCCTCCGCCCCCGCCTGCGCCTGCCCACCGGGCCGCCTGTACGCGGCCCCACAGCGCTTCAAGCCCACTTCCAAACGCTCCCGCCGCCCCCGGTTTTTCGGGCCCACTCGTGCGTCTGTCTTACGCCACGTCATCGAATCGTCATTGCGATTTCATGGAAACGTAACCGCGTATTACTACATTGCCGGAAAAGTTCTCTTACTTCCGACCAGGACGCCCCATGCGAGATCTGCCGACGCCCACCCTGCCGTTCGCCTCGACGCTGTTCGAGTCGAACCGACGCTTGCCGCGTGCCGAAGAAACGGTCACCGCGCAGCATCGGCTGCAGGTGGCCTGGGCTCGCACCGACGAGGAACTGCGCGAGGCGCAGCGCCTGCGCTACCGCGTTTTCGCCGAAGAGATGGGCGCACGCCTGACCGGCCCCGCCGGCCTCGACGTCGACGCCTTCGACGCCTACTGCGATCACCTGCTCGTGCGCGACCTCGACACGCTCAAGGTCGTCGGCACCTACCGCGTGCTGCCGCCGCACCAGGCGGCGCGCATCGGCCGCCTGTATGCCGAAAGCGAATTCGACGTCTCGCGCCTCGCGCATCTGCGCCCGAAAATGGTCGAGGTGGGCCGCTCGTGCGTGCATCCCGACTACCGCAGCGGCTCGGTCATCATGTCGCTGTGGGGCGGTCTGGGCGGCTATATGCAGCACAACGGCTACGAGACGATGCTCGGCTGCGCGAGCGTCGCCATGGCTGACGGCGGCCACTACGCGGCGAACCTGTACTGCGCGCTCGGCGCGAACGCGCTGACGGCGCCCGAGTACCGCGCATTCCCGCACACGCCGCTGCCCGTCGAGGAACTGCGCACCGGCACGCCCGCCGTGCCGCCGCCGCTCATCAAGGGCTACCTGCGCCTTGGCGCGAAAATATGCGGTGCGCCCGCCTGGGACCCCGACTTCAACACCGCCGACTTCCTCACGCTCTTCCGCCTCTCGGAAATCAACGAGCGTTACGCGCGCCACTTCCTCGGCGAAGCCGTCACGCGCTAAGGCCTCATCTGCCCTTCGTTGGGCAAATTCCGCGGGCAAAGCCAGTGGACAAAAAAGCCCGGCTCACCAACGAGCCGGGCTTTTTAATCGGCGAGACGCGCAGCGCGCGACGCTCACTCCTCCGTATAGACCACGCGATACGGAATGCCGATTTTGCCCCATTCCGCCGCTTCCTGAACGAGGTTGTAATCGGTGAGCGGATTGTTCTGGACCCAGGCATTGGGCAGCAACACTTCGTAGCCGTTGCCCTCCTCCACCACCTTGATGTGCGGCAGGCCGACATCGGCGCGGCGGCGCGTGAGCAGCGCGGCGAGGCGCAGACAGAACAGCAGCGTCCATTCCACATCGCGTGTTTGCGAGAGCTTGCCGAGCTTGCCCACGTGGCCGAGCACGAGCGCGGCGAGGCGCGCCTGATCGGTGCGCGAGAAGCCGGGCATGTCGGCGTTGCTGGCGATGTAGGCCGAATGCTTGTGATACGCGCTGTGCGAGATGGAAAGCCCGATTTCGTGCAGCGACGCCGCCCATGCGAGGAACATGCGGTTCTCTTCGCGGCGCTCCTCGTCGGGCTCCTCGAACTGGTCGTAGAACTTCACGGCCAGCTCGCCAATGCGCCCCGCCTGCGCGCGATCCACGCCGTAGCGGCGCATGAAGCCCTCCACCGTGACCGTACGCATGTCCTCGTGCTGCGAGCGACCCAGCAGGTCGTAGAGCACGCCCAGGCGCAGTGCGCCGTCCGTGGTATCGACGTAGTCGATGCCGAGTTCCTCGAACACCGCGATCATGATCGAGAGACCGCCCGCCAGCACCGGAATGCGGTCGGGCTTGAGCGCGACGAGCTTGAGCCGGTTGACGTTCTCGGCCTTGATGAGCGCGCGCTTCAGGCGCTCGAGGCCGCCGCGCGAAATGCCATGCGAGACGCCGGGATCGTTGAAGCCGTTCGCCTCGACGAGTTCCGCGAGCGCGCGCGCCGTGCCCGACGAGCCGATCGCCTGGTCCCAGCCGGTCTTGCGATAGTCGGCGGAAATGATCTGGATTTCGCGCGTGGCCGCGAGCTCGGCCTGGCGCATGGTGTACTCGTCGACGTTGCCCGAGGGGAAGAACTGGCGGCTATGGCTCACGCAGCCGATATAGAGGCTTTCCATGCGGATCGGCGTGTAGTGCGCGCCGATGATGAACTCCGTCGAGCCGCCGCCGATGTCCACTACGAAGCGCTTGCCCGCGCTCGCCGGCACTGAGTGCGCGGCGCCCGCATAGATGAGACGCGCTTCTTCTCGCCCCGCGATCACTTCGATCGGGAAACCGAGCGCGGCTTCCGCCTCGGCGAGGAACTCGCGCGCGTTCTTGGCGACACGCAGCGTATTGGTCGCCACCGCGCGCACCTGGTCGGGATGGAAGTCGCGCAGCCGCTCGCCGAAACGCTTGAGCGCATCCCAGCCGCGCACCTGCGAGGCGCGGTCGAGCAGTTTGTCCCTCGAGAGGCCGGCCGCGAGGCGCACCGGTTCGCGCAGCGCGTCCACCGGGTAGATCTGGCTGCCGGCGTCGGTTTCCTCGACGCGGCCTACGATCAGACGAAAGCTGTTCGAACCGAGATCGACGGCGGCAAGCAGTTGGGGATTGGTGACCATCGAGGGGGCAGGCTCCATGCGTGCATACAGAGACGAACGCGCGGCCATGCGGGCTTGTTGCGCCGCCGCCGCGCGGTCCAAATGCGTCATTTTAAGCGTAGCCGACTTCACCATGTCGCTCCTCGCATTCGTCATGACCATGGGTACTTTTACCCAGCGTGCATGTTCGCAACGCGACTTGTCGATTTCGTGAAAATGCGGCGTAAAATTTATGACACTTCGAATGTCACAATAAAGTCATATTACTGTGAGAATTTCCGAGCGTCCGTTCGAATCCATTCCTGACATTCCGTTTTCATTGCCGATGTCCATCCGCTATCCCCTACTCAATCGCGAACTGGGCATTCTGGGATTCAATGAGCGCGTGCTCGCACAGGCGTCCGATCCCGCTGTTCCTTTGCTGGAGCGCTTGCGCTTCATCTGTATCACCAGCAGCAACCTCGACGAATTCTTCGAAGTCCGTATGGCCGGGCTTCAGGAGCAGATGCGCGACAACCCGGGCGTGCTCTCGCCCGACGGCATGTCGCTGCAGCACGTGTACGACCTCGTGGTCGAGCGCGCGCAGCGTCTCGTGCATCGCCAGTACCGCATGCTGCACGACACCGTGCTGCCCGCGCTCGAACAGGAAGGCATCTACTTCCACGGCACCGACGCCTGGAACGAAGCGCAAACCGCATGGGCGCGCAAATATTTCTTCGACGAACTGCTGCCCGTTCTCACGCCCATCGGGCTCGATCCCGCGCACCCGTTCCCGCGCGTGCTCAACAAGAGCTTGAACTTCGTGGTCGAACTCGAAGGCAAGGACGCATTCGGGCGGCAGGCCGTCATGGGCATCGTGCAGGCGCCGCGCGCGCTGCCGCGCCTCGTGCGCATGCCGCAGGAGCTTTCCGGCTTCCAGCACGGCTTCGTGCTGCTCGGCTCGCTCTTGCAGCGCTTCGTGGGCGAGCTGTTCCCGAGCCTCGTCGTGCGCAGTTGCAACCAGTTCCGCATCACGCGCAACAGTGAACTCTTCGTCGACGAGGACGAAATCACCAACCTGCGCGTGGCGCTGCAGGGCGAACTGCCCGCGCGCCACCTGGGCAATGCGGTGCGGCTCGAAGTGTCGGCGGAAACGCCCCCGCATCTCGTGAAACGCCTGCTCGACGAAAGCGGTCTCGACGAAAAAGACTGCTATTTCGTCGATGGCCCCGTGAATCTCGTGCGGCTCATGCAGTTGCCCGAGATGGTCGATCGCCCCGACCTCAAGTTCGTGCCGCACGTGCCCGCCATTCCGCGGCGCATCGCCGCGAACAGCAACATGTTCGATGTGATCGATCAGGGCGACGTGCTCCTGCATCATCCGTACGAGAGCTTCCAGCCCGTGCTCGAACTGCTGCTGCAGGCCGCGAACGATCCGAACGTGGTCGCGATCAAGCAGACGATCTACCGCACCGGCACCGACTCGCCGCTCATGGACGCGCTCATGCAGGCCGCGCGCAACGGCAAGGAAGTGACCGTGGTGGTGGAGCTGCTCGCGCGCTTCGACGAAGAGACCAACATCAACTGGGCCGCGCAGCTCGAAGCCGTGGGCGCGCACGTGGTGTACGGCGTGGTGGGCCACAAGTGCCACGCCAAGATGATGCTGATCGTGCGCCGCGTGCCCGTGAACGGCCGCATGGTGCTGCGCCGCTACGTGCACCTGGGCACGGGCAACTACCATCCGCGCACCGCGCGCCTCTATACCGACTTCGGCCTCATGACCTCGGAGCCGAAGATGTGCGAGGACGTGCACCACGTCTTCCAGCAGCTCACAGGCATCGGCGGCGAGCTGCAGCTGCACGATCTGTGGCAGTCGCCGTTCACGCTGCATCCGAAGATGATTGAGGCGATCCGCAACGAAGCCGACGCCGCGCGCGCGGGCAAGAAGGCACGCATCGTCGCGAAGATGAACGCGCTGCTCGAGCCGACCGTGATCGACGAGTTGTACGAAGCATCGCAGGCCGGCGTGAAGATCGATCTGATCATCCGCGGCGTGTGCTCGTTGCAGCCGGGCGTGCCCGGGCTCTCCGAGAACATCACGGTGCGCTCGATCGTCGGGCGTTTCCTCGAACACCATCGCATCTACTACTTCTATGCGGGCGGCAAGGAAGAAGTCTACCTGTCCAGCGCGGACTGGATGGATCGCAACCTGTTCCGTCGCGTCGAAGTGGCGTTCCCGATCCACGACCGCAGGCTCAAGCGCCGCGTGATCGCCGAAGGGCTTTCCACTTTCCTCGGCGACAATCAATCGGCGTGGCTCATGCAAAGCGACGGCCACTATCGCCGCCGGCGCGCGGGCAAGGCCGTGCGTAATGCCCAGTTGAGCTTGCTGGCGAAGTTCTGTCCGTGATGCCTTGACGGAGCAATAACGCCGAACGCAAAAAAGCCGCTTCGAATGAAGCGGCTTTTTCAATCGCGGCGGCGCTTCGTTACACCGGCGCCGGCTGCCGTCTAGTCGTGCGCGCGGTCGGGAAGCGCACCGTGAACGTGCTGCCCCGCCCTTCCTCGCTCTTCACTTCGAGCGCCGCGTCGTGACGCTGCAGCACGTGCTTGACGATCGCGAGACCCAGTCCGGTGCCGCCCGTGTCACGAGAGCGGCTGCGATCCACGCGATAGAAGCGCTCGGTCAGGCGCGGAATATCGGCGGCAGGAATGCCGAGGCCGCTGTCGGTGACCGCGAAGACTGCGCTGCCGTGTTCCGCGCGCCACGACAGATGCACCGTGCCGCCGTCCGGCGTGTAGCGCACCGCGTTGGTCGCCAGATTGCCGAGCGCGCTCATGATCTCGGTTTCGGAACCGGTGACGCTCAGTCCATCGTCGAAATCGGCCGTGATGCGGTGACGCCCGCCCGAGAGGCTTTCGGCGTCCTCGCGCACGTGCCCGAGCACCGCGCGCATATCGACCATGTGGTCGCCGGGCTGGCGCCCCTCGCCTTCGAGCTTGGCGAGCACGAGCAGATCGGTGACGATGTGGCGCATGCGCGAGGCCTGTTGCTCCATCAGCTCCAGGTAGCGGTTGCGCTCGGCTTCGCCAAGGGGCAGCTCGCGCATCGTCTCGAGGAAGCCGGAGAGCACCGTGATCGGCGTCTTCAGTTCGTGGGAGACGTTGGCCACGAAGTCGCGCCGCATGGCGTCGGTGCGCTCGAGTTCCGTGATGTCCTGCGACAGAATGAGCTTGCGGTTCTCGCCGTACGGAAACACCTGCACCGAGATCACGTTCTGACGCTTCGCACCCATGCCGCGCATGATCAGCATGTCCTTGTAATCGTGCGAATTGAGGTAGCGCACGAAGTCGGGCTGACGCACGAGATGCGTGATGTGCTGTCGCAGGTCGCGCCTGGCGTCGAGGCCGAAGTGAACTTCCGAGATCGCGTTGCACCACTCGATCTGGTCGTGGTCGTCGAGCATGGCGACGCCGTTGGGCGAAGCCTGAATCGCCTGGATAAAGCGCGAATGCTGCTGCTCCACCTGGCGCACCTGAGCGTGCCAGCGCTTCGCGAGCTTATGCAGACGGTAGTAGATTTCGCCCCAGATGCCGGGAGCGCTCGGCACTTCGCCGTAGACCGGCGCGTCGAGCAGGCGCCACAGACGCTGCTTGTGAAACGTGCTGAAGAGCATTTGCGCGAGCAGCGCCAGCACGGCGATGCTCAGCGCGATCTTGACGCCGAAAATCGCGCCGATACCCGCGCAAATGAGCGCGAGCAACACGATCGATACGAGGGAGCGCGCCCAGATGATGTTCATGTTCCTGCGATCGAAGAAAAATACGGTCGGATGCGGGCACGCGACATCGAGTTGCTACACACGGATACCGGCGGCAGTGAAACGGTCGCGCCGCCCGGTGACTCACCCCGCGGCGCGGCCATTGATCGAGCTTAGGCGCTCTTGGCGAGACGGTAGCCGCTGCCGCGCACCGTTTCGATCATAGCATCGCACCCTGCCGGCTTGAGAGCGGCGCGCAGACGCTTGATATGCACGTCCACCGTGCGCTCTTCCACGAACACGTGATCACCCCACACCTGATCGAGCAGTTGCGTGCGGCTGTGCACGCGCTCGGGATGCGTCATGAAGAAGTGCAGCAGGCGGAACTCGGTCGGGCCGAGATCGAGCTTGATTTCCGAGCCTTCGGCGGCGGCGGCCACGCGGTGCGTGGCCGGATCGAGCTTAAGACCGTTGATCGCCACCACGTCTTCCGTAAGCTGCGGCGCGCGGCGGCGCAGCACCGCCTTGATGCGCGCCATCAGCTCCTTGGGCGAGAACGGCTTCGTCACGTAGTCGTCAGCGCCGATTTCGAGGCCGAGCACCTTGTCCTGCTCGTCGCCGCGCGCGGTCAGCATGATGATCGGAATGTGCTTCGTGCGTTCGTTGTTGCGCAGATCGCGCGCGAAGTTCACACCCGACTTGCCCGGCAACATCCAGTCCAGCAGGATGAGATCGGGCAGCACATCGCTGATCAGGTTCTGCGCCTGCTCCGCGTTGTAGGCGCGGATCGGGCAGTGGCCTGCGTGCTGCAGGTTCACCGAAATCAGCTCGGAAATGGCGGGCTCATCTTCGATGACGAGAATGCTGCTAGGCATCGGCACCTCTTGACCTTGTTACCTATGGAGTGAATTAGCTGAGCGCTTCGCGTTCGAGCGCGTCGCGCGACTTGTGGCGCACGTCGGTGCCCTTCACGATGTAGATGATGAATTCCGCGATGTTCTTCGCGTGGTCGCCGATCCGCTCGATCGCCTTGGCGATGAACAGGTAGTCGAGGCCCACCGAAATCGTGCGCGGATCTTCCATCATGTAGCTCACGAGCTTGCGCACGAACGCGCGGAATTCCTCGTCGATCGCCTTGTCGTCGCGCACGATCTGCGCGGCAGCCACGGTGTCGAGCCGCGCGAACGCGTCGAGTGCACGGCGCAGGATCGACACGGCCATTTCGCCCGAGACCTTGATCTCGGCGATGTTGACGGCGCGCGAAGCGCCGTCTTCCATCAGGCGCTTGGTGCGCTTGGCGATCTTCTCGGCTTCGTCGCCGGCGCGCTCGAGGTTCGTGATGGTCTTCGAGATGGCGAGTACGAGGCGCAGGTCACGCGCGGCCGGCTGGCGGCGCGCGATGATGTTGCTGCACTCTTCGTCGATCTCGACTTCCATCGTGTTGAGGCGGTCTTCAGCGGCGATCACGCGCTCGGCGGCGGCGCTGTCGAACTCGTTCAATGCCTGCATTGCCGTGATGATTTGCGATTCGACGAGCCCGCCCATTTCGAGGACCTTCGACGAAATGAGGTTCAAATCGGCGTCGAACTGACTGGACAAGTGTTTGTCGGACATGATTTGCTCCCTGCAACGATCAGCCGAAGCGGCCGGTGATGTAGTCTTCCGTTTCCTTGCGGACCGGCTTGATGAAGATCTTTTCGGTGTCGCCGAACTCGATCAGCTCACCAAGGTACATGTAAGCAGTGTAGTCCGAGCAACGCGCGGCCTGCTGCATGTTATGGGTGACGATCACCACCGTGTAATCGCTCTTGAGTTCCGCGATCAGTTCTTCGATACGGCCCGTGGAAATCGGGTCGAGCGCCGAGCACGGCTCGTCGAGCAGCAGCACCTCGGGGCGGATCGCAATGCCGCGCGCGATACACAGGCGCTGCTGCTGGCCGCCCGAGAGGCCGTAGCCGCTCTGGCCGAGCTTGTCCTTCACTTCGTTCCACAGCGCGGCCTTGGTGAGCGCCCATTCCACGCGGTCATCCATTTCCGGGCGCGAAAGCGATTCGAACATCTTTACGCCGAACGCGATGTTGTCGTAAATCGACATCGGGAACGGGGTCGGCTTCTGGAACACCATGCCGATGCGTGCGCGCAGGAGCGAGATGTCGCGCTTCGTGGTCAGCAGGTTTTCGCCGTCCATGAGGATCTCGCCCTCGGCACGCTGCTCCGGATAGAGCGCGTACATCTTGTTGAACGTACGCAGCAGCGTGGACTTGCCGCAGCCCGAAGGGCCGATGAACGCCGTCACCTTGCCTTCGGGAATCTGCAGGTTGATGTTCTTCAGCGCGTGATACTTGTTGTAGAAGAAGTTCAGGTCCTTGACTTCGATCTTCGGCTTGCCGAGGGCCGGCAGGCGGCCGTTCTGAGCGGGGTCGAAGCCGGACGGCGCAGTACCGTGCGCATCGGTGTTGAGGTGACTCTCTGCCATGTTCATCGGGAACTCCGCCCTTGCTTACTTATTCGAAAAGATCGTGCGCGCGAGGATGTTCAAACCCAGCACGCCCAGCGTGATCAGGAAGACACCGGCCCACGCAAGCGATTGCCACTGCGAAAACGGGCTCATCGCAAACTTGAAGATCGTGACCGGCAGGTTCGCGATCGGTTGATTCATGTTCGCGGTGAAGAACTGGTTCGACAGCGCGGTGAAGAGAAGCGGCGCGGTTTCGCCTGCAATACGCGCAACCGCCAGCAGCACGCCCGTCACGATACCGGCGATCGACGCCTTCAACGTGATCGACATCACCATCTTCCACTTCGGCGTGCCGAGCGCGAATGCCGCTTCACGCAGGTTGTTCGGCACGAGCTTGAGCATGTTCTCGGTCGTGCGAATCACGATCGGAACCTGCAGCAGTGCGAGCGCGATCGCGCCGGCCCAGCCGCTGAAGTGGCCCATCTTCGCCACGACGAGTGCGTAGACGAACAGGCCCACGACGATCGAAGGCGCCGACAGCAGAATGTCGTTGATGAAGCGCGTGACGCCCGCGAGCCAGCCCTTCTGGCCGTATTCGGCGAGATAGATGCCCGCGAGAATGCCGATCGGCGTGCCGACGAACGTTGCGATCGCAACGAGCAGCAGACTGCCGACGATGGCGTTGGCGAGACCGCCGCCATCGGTGTTCGGCGGCGGCGTCGACTGCGTGAACAGATCCACCGAAAGACCGCCGATGCCGAGCGAAATCGTCGTGTAGAGAATCCACACGAGCCAAAGAAGGCCGAACGCCATGGCGGCAAGCGAGAGCGTGAGCGCGATCGCGTTGGTCACACGGCGGCGGCGCTGCAGCTTGTCGCGCATGCGATCAAGTTCGGTGCCGTAAATCGCACCCGGAATTTTCATCATCGGTTCGCTCATCGCGCACCCTCCGCTTTTTCAAGGCGCAGCAACATGAGCTTCGAGATCGACAGCACGATGAACGTGATCACGAACAGGATCAGGCCGAGTTCCATCAGCGCGGCGGTGTGCAGGCCCGGGCTCGCTTCCGCGAACTCGTTGGCAAGCGCCGAGGTGATGCTGTTGCCCGGCGAAAAGAGCGACACGTTGTCGAGCAGGTTCGTATTGCCGATCACGAACGTGACGGCCATCGTCTCGCCGAGCGCGCGGCCGAGACCCAGCATCACGCCGCCGATCACGCCGGTCTTGGTGAACGGCAGCACGATCTTCCACATCACTTCCCAGGTCGTGCAGCCAATGCCGTAGGCCGACTCCTTGAGCAGCACGGGCGTGACTTCGAACACGTCGCGCATGACCGACGCGATATACGGAATGATCATGATCGCGAGAATCACGCCGGCGCACAGAATGCCGATGCCGATGGGCGCGCCCTGGAACAGCGCGCCAACGATCGGCATGCCCCCGAGCAGCGAGCCGAGCGGCTTTTCGAACCACTGCGCGAAGATCGGCGCAAACACGAGCAGACCCCACATACCGTAGACGATCGAAGGGATCGCGGCGAGCAGTTCGATGGCGATGCCGAGCGGGCGGCGCAGCCACGCGGGCGAAAGCTCGGTGAGGAACAGCGCGATGCCGAAGCTCACGGGCACGGCGATGATGAGCGCGATGAGCGAGGTGGCGATCGTGCCGTAGATGGGCACGAGCGCGCCGAACTGCTCACTGGGTGGATCCCAGTCGGCAGTCCAGAGGAATGCGAAACCGAATTTCTGGATCGTCGGCAACGAGGCGATGATCAGCGACACGATGATGCCGCCGAGCAGCAGCAGCGTGACGATTGCGGCGAGGCGTGCGAGGCCGCCGAAAATGATGTCCCCTGCCGGGCTGGGCGCTTTTTGCTGCGCGGCGTTGCCGGGCGGGTTCGACACGAGCGGGACGTCGGACATGGTGACCTGGGTTCCAGTTGCCGCGAGCGCGGGGCTCACGACGTTGACGCAGCCGTGGGACTGCAGATCGCCCGGCTTGCGGCCGTGAACACTGACAGCCGGAAGGCGGGCGGCACATCATGGACAGCGCGGATTCAGGCAAGCCACAAGCGAACAGGCCGCGCGCGTCACGCGGCGGCCTTTTTTACACTTGCCTGACGCCTTGCTTACTCAGCGATCGGCTTGCCGCTCGCGTCCTTGACCTTCTCCTTCCACTGCGACTTGATTTCGCTCACGACCGACTGCGGCAGCGAGATGTAATCGAGGCTGTCAGCAGCCGGCGTGCCATTCTTGAACGCCCAGTCGAAGAACTTGAGCGTTTCCTTGCCCTGGTCCGGCTTGTCCTGTGCCGTGTGCAGCAGCACGAAGGTCGCGCCAACCACCGGCCATGCGTCCTTGCCCGGCTCGTTCGTGAGGATCTGGTAGAACGACTTCTTCCAGTCCGCGCCAGCGGCCGCTGCCTTGAACGTTTCCGTGTCCGGCTGAACCACAGCGCCCGACTCGTTCTTCATGGCAGTGTAGACCATGTGATTTTGCTTGGCGTACGCCCACTCGACGTAGCCGATCGCGCCCGGCAGACGCTGCACGAAGGCTGCGACGCCGTCGTTGCCCTTGCCGCCCGTACCCGTCGGCCAGCTCACGGTCGTGCCTTCGCCGACCTTGCTCTTCCAGTCGGGGTTGACCTTCGAGAGGTAATTCGTCCAGATGAAGCTGGTGCCCGAACCGTCGGCGCGGCGGACCACGGCGATGTCGAGGTCAGGCAGCTTGACCTTCGGGTTCAGCGCGACGATGGCCGGATCGTTCCACTTCTTGATCTTGCCGAGGTAGATGTCGCCGAGCACCGGGCCCGACAGCGTGACCTCGCCCGGCTTCACGCCCGGCACGTTGATCGCCGGCACGACGCCGCCGACCACCGTCGGGAACTGAAACAGGCCTTCCTTGGCCAGATCCTCGTCCTTCAGCGGAGCGTCCGAGCCTGCGAAGTCCACCGTCTTGGCTTGAATCTGCTTGATGCCGCCCGACGAGCCAATGCCCTGGTAGTTCACCTTGCCGCCGCCCGACTTTTGATAGGCATCCGCCCATTTCGTATAGATCGGTGCTGCGAAGGTGCTGCCCGCGCCGGTGATGTCAGCAGCCTGCGCTGCGATCGCGAAGAGCGCGCCAGCAACGCCAGCGAGCGCGGTTTGCATCAATTTCATGAGACCTCCAGTGTGTGAGCGGATGAACGACACCGCGAAGCTTAGGGGGTCTCTGTGACAGTACTGTGACGATTCATGAAGCGAACGTGACAGTTCGATTACTGGCTGAAAGGCGCGTGGAGATGCGTTTTGGGCGAGTTTGCACGCGCGTTTGCGTCATGGCCTGCCAGTGCTTCGGCAGCTGGAAAGCCGCCAGACGGGCGTCTCCCGGCCATGTAGGGGTCGGAGGGAAAAATTCGGGGAATTGCTCGAAAACGGTTTGCAAACGGTTCTGCCACTGTTTTAAACGTTTGCGTGCTTCCGTTGCAACGTCGAAAAAACGGCAAAAAAGATGAGTACGACGGGGCATCGCAACGTCGTGCTCATCGGTTTGATGCCGGCGCCGCTCAGCCGCGCGGCTTACTAGCCGGCGATCATGCGATCGAACGCTTCACCGCGCTGGCGATCGCCTCGGCGTAATGCATCGTGTCGCGCTCCTCGCGGGCCTCGACCATTACGCGCAGCACCGGCTCCGTCCCCGAAGCGCGGATCAGCACACGGCCCTTGCCCTTCAATTCCGCCTCGGCGGAAGCGATCGACTGCTGGATCTCGGCGTTGTCTTTCCAGTCGGCGCCCTGCGCGATGCGCACGTTGATGAGCTTCTGCGGAAACAGCTTCACGCCGTCGAGAAGTTGCGCGATCGTCTTGCCGCTGCGTTTCATCGCCGCTAGCACGAGCAGCGCCGAGACGATGCCATCGCCGGTCGTGTGGCGGTCGAGCGACAGAATGTGGCCCGAGCCTTCCGCGCCGAGCTGCCAGCCGCGCTCGCGCAGTTGCTCCAGCACGTAGCGGTCGCCCACGTTCGCGCGTACCAGCTGCACGCCGAGGCCTTCGAGCGCCTGCTCCACCGCGAGATTGGTCATGAGCGTGCCCACCGCGCCTTCCACCGTGCCGTCGGTTGCGATGCGGTCCTTCACGAGCACGTAGAGCAGTTCGTCGCCGTTGTAGAGGCGGCCCTGTGCATCGACCACCTGGAGACGGTCGGCGTCGCCGTCGAGCGCGATGCCGAGGTCCGCGTGATTCGCACGCACGGCGCGCACAAGCGCGTCGGGCGCGGTTGCGCCCACGCCGTCGTTGATGTTGAAGCCGTTCGGCGACACACCGATCGGAATCACGTCCGCGCCCAGTTCGTGGAACACGTGCGGCGCGATGTCATACGCCGCACCGTTGGCGCAATCGATCACGAGCTTCAGGCCGCGCAGATTGAACGCCTGCGGGAACGTGCTCTTGCAGAACTCGATGTAGCGCCCGCCCGCGTCGTGCAGGCGGCGTGCGCGGCCAAGCTGATCGGACGGCGCGCAGGCGAGCGGCCGCTCGAGCTGCGCTTCGATTAGCGTCTCCACCTCGTCGGGGAGCTTGTTGCCGTCGGCGGAGAAGAACTTGATGCCGTTGTCGTAGTAGGGATTGTGCGACGCGCTGATCACGACGCCCGCTGCGAGCCGCAGCGCGCGCGTGAGATAGGCGATGCCGGGCGTCGTCATCGGACCGGCCAGCATCACGTCGATGCCCGCAGCCGAAAGCCCCGCTTCCAGCGAGGCTTCGAGCATATAGCCCGAGATACGTGTGTCCTTGCCGATCAGCACGGACGGGCGCGGCCCGGACGCCGCAGCCGACCCAGCGAGCACCTTGCCCGCGGCATAGCCGAGCCGAAGCACGAAATCGGGCGTGATCGGCGCCTCGCCGACCTTGCCACGCACTCCATCAGTTCCGAAATAACGACGTCCCATCTTTCTACCCTCGGTTTGGTGCTGCTTTGTCCTGTATTGTGGCACCCGGATCCGCTGCGGCGCGTCTCGCGCCCGTCGGCGTTCTGCCGGGCAATGGCTCAGTCTTGTGAGTTCGACGTACCGACGGACATCGCGTCGCGCACCGCCGCCCAGATCCTGAGCGCGTCTATGGTGGGCGCCACGTCGTGCACGCGAATGATCGCCGCACCGCGCTCCGCCGCGCACACGGCCGCCCCCACGCTCGCCGCCACGCGTTCGGACGCGGGCCGGTTCACGAGCGCGCCGAGCATCGACTTGCGCGACATGCCGGCCAGGATCGGATACGGCGCGACGCCTGCCGCGACCTCTGGCGCCGTCTCGGCCAGGTGCGCGAGCAGCGCGTAATTGTGCCCGACCACCGACTTGCCGAAGCCAAAGCCCGGATCCACGCTGATGCGCGCCTTCGCCACGCCCGCCGCTTCGAGTTCCGCGCAACGTCGGGCGAGAAACTCGCGCACCTCTCGCACGACGTCAACGTAGTCGGGCTCGCCCAGCTGCATCGTCTGCGGCTCGCCGAGCATGTGCATCACACATAGCCCGCAGTCGCTCTCGCGCACGGCCTCGATTGCGCCGGGCATCCGGAAACCCCAGATGTCATTGATCATGTCGGCGCCTGCCGCAAGCGCCGCGCGCATGACCTCGGGCTTGTACGTGTCGATCGACAGCGGCACGTTCGCGCCCTTGAGTTTTTCCACTAGCGGGATCACGCGTTCGAGCTCCTCGTCGAACGGCACGGGCGGCGCGCCCGGGCGCGTCGATTCACCGCCGATGTCGATGATATCGACGCCGTCGAGCATCATCTGCTCGGCGCGGCGCAAAGCGTCGCCGAAAGCGATATAGCGACCGCCGTCCGAAAACGAGTCGGGCGTGGCGTTGAGAATGCCCATGACGAGCGGACGCTCGAACGTCAGCGTGAAGCGGCCGCACGCGAGCGGTTCAGGTGGGAGACTACCTTGCGAGGAGATGTTGGGCACGTCAGAAAACGTCAGATGTGTAACGAGATGCGGCGGCGAGCGCACGCCAGAAATGCAAAACGGGCCGATGTGAACATCACACCGGCCCGCAACTTTACTCGATAAGGATCACGCCGGTGCGGTGGCGCTACCGGGCTTGACCTCGGTGCCCGCGCTGCCGCCCGACGACGCGTCGCCCGGCGACGGCGTGCTCTTCGGCGAGCGCGGCGGACGACCGGCCATGATGTCGTTGATCTGGTCGGCGTCGATCGTTTCCCACTCCATGAGTGCCGCGGTCATGGCTTCGACCTTGTCGCGGTTCTCGTCGAGCAGGCGCTTCGCGAGGTTGTACTGCTCGTCGAGCACTCGGCGGATTTCCGCGTCGACCTTCTGCTGCGTCGCTTCCGAGATCGCGCGCGTGAAGCCCTTGCCGAACGGGCCGCCGTCGTTGTCGTCGTCGGCGTAGACCATCGGTCCGAGCGCGTCGGTCATACCGAAGCGCGTGACCATGGCGCGGGCCGTTTGCGTCGCCTTGTTGAAGTCGTCGGAGGCGCCCGTGCTGATCAGGTTCATGAACAGCTCTTCCGCCACACGGCCGCCGAACAGGATAGCCAGACGATCCAGCAGGTAATCCTTCGAGTACGTTTCGTTGTCGTGCTCGGGCAACTGCCACGTCACGCCCAGCGCGCGGCCGCGCGGGATGATCGTGACCTTGTGCACCGGGTCCGCCTTCGGCAGCAGCTTCGCGATCACCGCGTGACCCGACTCGTGGTACGCCGTGGCGCGCTTCGCTTCTTCGCGGATCACCGCCGACTTGCGCTCCGGACCCATGAAGATCTTGTCCTTCGCGTCTTCGAAGTCCTGCATTTCGACGATGCGCTTGCCGCGGCGCGCCGCGAACAGCGCGGCTTCGTTCACGAGGTTCGCGAGGTCGGCGCCCGAGAAGCCCGGCGTGCCGCGGGCGATCACCGCTGCGTCCACGTCGTTCGCGATCGGCACCTTGCGCAGGTGCACCTTCATGATCTGCTCGCGGCCGCGGATGTCCGGCAGGCCCACATACACCTGACGGTCGAAACGGCCCGGACGCAGCAGCGCCTTGTCGAGCACGTCCGAACGGTTGGTTGCCGCGATCACGATGACGCCCGAGTTCGCCTCGAAGCCGTCCATCTCGACCAGCATCTGGTTCAGCGTCTGTTCGCGCTCGTCGTTGCCGCCGCCCATGCCGGCGCCACGATGGCGGCCGACCGCGTCGATTTCGTCGATGAACACGATACACGGTGCATGCTTCTTGGCCTGCTCGAACATGTCGCGCACGCGGGCCGCGCCCACGCCGACGAACATTTCGACGAAGTCCGAACCCGAAATACTGAAGAACGGAACCTTCGCTTCGCCGGCAATGGCGCGCGCAAGCAGCGTCTTACCCGTGCCCGGAGGGCCGACCAGCAGCACGCCGCGCGGGATACGCCCACCCAGTTTCTGGAATTTTTGCGGATCGCGCAGGAAGTCGACGAGTTCGGACACTTCTTCCTTCGCTTCGTCGCAGCCCGCGACGTCGGAGAAGTTGACTGCGTTGTTGTTCTCGTCGATCAAGCGGGCGCGCGATTTACCAAAGGAAAACGCCCCGCCTTTGCCGCCCCCCTGCATCTGTCTCATCATGTAGAACCAGAACACGATGATGAGTATGGTCGGCCCGAGGTAGTACAGCGCGGAAACGAGCGCGTTCGGCTCTTCGTCGGCCTTGCCGCTCACCTGCACGCCATATTTCATCAGGTCGCCGACCATCCAGATGTCGCCTGGGGAGACGATCTGGTATTTCTGGCCATCAGCCGGAGTGACCGTGAGGTTCCGCCCCTGCACCACGACAGTCTTGACCTTGCCGTTCTTCGCGTCGTCCATGAACTGCGAATAGGAAACGCCTTCCTGGACACGGGGCTTGTCGAACTGCTTGAACACCGTAAACAGCACCAGTGCGATTACCAGCCACACTGCTGCCTTCGAAAACATGTTGTTGTTCAAAGCACCACTCCTTCACTCATAGATGGGCGCCTACATTTGCCTTGCGACTGCGACACCACCAAAGCATTCTAATCCAGTACACGGACCCCTGCCATAACGTTTCGCTACCGCAGGAATAGCCCGAGCGCCTTGTCCTGACCGCCTCTTGCGGTCGTTTTGCGACCAGATTGCGCCTTTTATCCGGCAATCATGCCCCGTTTAACACGGGCGCTTCAGATGTTTACCCAATATAAACGTTTCGGACGATTTATCACGCGAAGCCTTCGGTTTGCGCGCCGCCACGACCTTGAACTGCTGCTTGAACTTCTCGACGATCTGGCTGTAACCGCTGCCGTGGAAGCATTTGACCAAGAGGGCTCCATCGGCTTTTAGATGATTCTGCGAAAACTCGAGCGCGAGGTCGCACACGTGCTCGATACGCGCCGCGTCGGCCGACGCGACCCCCGAGAGATTGGGCGCCATGTCCGAAATTACAAGGTCGACCGGGCGGCCGCCCACCAATTCTTCCAGTTGCGCGAGCACTTCGTCCTCGCGGAAGTCGCCCTGCAGGAACTGCACGTCGGAGATGGGTTCCATAGGCAGGAGGTCGAGCGCGATGATCGTGCCGTCGATCCCACCCTGCCGCTCTTCGTCGCGCTTCGTGCCCTGCGCGAGCTTGTTGCGGGCGTACTGGCTCCAGCTGCCGGGCGCCGCGCCCAGGTCCACGATCACCATGCCCGGGCGGATCAGCTTGTCCTGCTCGTCGATTTCCTTCAGCTTGTAGGCAGCGCGGGCACGATAGCCCTCCCGCTGCGCCATTTTCACGTACGGATCGTTGATATGGTCGTGCAGCCACGACTGGTTGAAGCGATTTTTTGCCATTAAGGATGAACTCTTGCTGCGTGATTCCGCGCTTTTAGCGGATAATACGCGTTTTATTCGTGCGGCCGTCGCGGCCCGCCTGGCCGGATGTTCGTTGCTCCGCCGGCGTTTTTGGCCCGCGCCCTGCCGTTCCCCACGGTTTTCCGTTGTTCCGACGCGCTTTGCCCGCTGGCGGCCCGCTTTTCGCGGACCGCAATCCACGTCTGCCCAGGTTCTCAATTCACGCCTGTCGACCCGCGCGGCGCCGTCATTTTAGTCGAGTCTGCCACATCCCATGCCCGCCCTCACTCTTTCCGCCGAACAGCGCTCCGAACTGCGCTCCCAGGCTCACGCGCTCAAACCGGTCGTGCTCATCGGCGCCGAGGGATTGACCGACGCCGTCCTCAAGGAAATCAAGGTTCACCTTAGCGCGCACCACCTCATCAAGGTGCGCGTGTTCGGCGACGAGCGCGAAGAGCGCCTCGCGATCTACGAAGAGATCTGCGATCGCCTGAGCGCCGCCCCGATCCAGCACATCGGCAAGCTGCTCGTCATCTACAAGCCCGAGGAAGCCAAGGCGAAGGACACGACCGCGCGCGCCGGCGCCCGCGGCACCGTGTCGCGCCCGGCCGGCGACGTGCCGAGCGCGCGTGAAGCGGGCAAGCGTGGCGCCGCGCCGCGCACCGTCAAGGTCGTCAAGGCGAGCGACAACCCCCTGCGCAAGCCGAAGGCGCAAAAGGTGACGGTCAAGGGCAACGAGCGCGTCACGCAAGGCGGCAACATCAAGCGCGCCAAGAAGCGCCAAACCAGTTCCAAGCGGGCCCACCAGGGTTCGAAGTAAATAGCGCGGCCTTCGAGCCGCGCTTTTTTTCGCCTGAACCGGCCTCAGGACCCGTTCAGCGCGGAGCGGCTTCCATGCGCTGCGCCGGCGTGCCGCGTGCCGACGGCAGCAGCCAGACGAGCCACGCACCCAGCAGGCTCTGCACGAGATAGAACAGGCTCGACACGCCGTGCAGCAAGCCGAAGCGGCTCGCATACGGCGAACTGGCCACGTCCATGCCCGCGCTCATCGCCTGAACGCGCAACGCGTTCATGAACGGCTGCAGCGCGAAATAGCCGATCAGCACGCACAGCAGCATGACGGCCAGAATCCAGCGCAGCCGGCGATAGCCCAACGCGCCGCGGCGCACGAGCACGCTCGAGAGCCCGAGCAGCAGCACGCCGCACACCGCGCCGATCAGGCCTTCGAGGCGAAACAGCTGCGCGGCGAGTTCGCCCGCCACCGCCCTTTCGAGCGACGCGAACAGGACGGGCGCGACTGCATAGCCGATGGTCAGCTGGCTGCCGACCCACAGCATGGCCAGCAGCCCGAAGAGCCGGTGCGGAACGAGCGAAACAGGAGTGGCGGAACCCACGTGGCTTGCAGTACTCACGTCGACGCGCCCTCAGACGTAGCGAACCTCGATAACTTCGTATTCGCGCACGCCGCTGGGGGCCTGCACCTGGGCGACATCGCCTTCGGACTTGCCGATCAGCGCGCGCGCGATGGGCGAACTGACCGAGATCAGGCCGTGCTCGAGGTCGGCTTCGTCGTCGCCGACGATCTGGTAGGTCACGGTCTTGCCCGAATCGAGGTCTTCGAGATCCACGGTCGAGCCGAACACCACGCGGCCGTCCGCTTCGAGCGTGGCCGGGTCGATGATCTGCGCGGCCGCCAGCTTCGACTCGATCTCGGCGATACGGCCTTCGATGAAGCCCTGCTTTTCCTTTGCGGCGTCGTATTCCGCGTTTTCCGACAGATCGCCCTGCGCGCGCGCTTCCGCGATCGAATTGATGACCGCCGGACGCTCGACGGACTTGAGGCGCTGCAACTCTCCGCGGAGTTGGTCTGCACCGCGCTTGGTCAAGGGAATCGTGCTCATAAACAACTCGTACGGCCCAAAAGGGCCTAAAGGAGGCCGCGCCACGCACGCTCGTCGCGCACGTCGCGGCCATAAAAAAATTCCGCGGTTAAGTGCATCCCGCGAGGGCGGCTGCGCGGTCTGGCGCAGCCTGAAAACCCTGTGGGGACGCCGCTTAACCGCGGCACATTCAGCTTTTTTAGCCTGCCTCGTCGAGCGTTAGACAGACAATTGAAGCCTTAGTTTAGGCGAGCATGGAGGCCTTGTAAATCATAGACTTCCAGGTTCTTCAGGTAGCGCAGACCCTCGACGGCCGCGCGTGCGCCCGACATCGTCGTGTAGTAGGTGACCTTGTTGGCCTGCGCACTCATGCGGATCGAACGCGAATCCGCGATCGCCGAGCGGGTCTCGTCGACGGTCGTGAAGACGAGCGAAATCTCGCCATTCTTGATCATGTCGACGATGTGGGGACGGCCGTCCTTCACCTTGTTCACGACCTTCACCGGCACGCCGGCCGCCTCGATCGCGGCAGCCGTGCCGCGCGTGGCGACGATCGGGTAGCCGAGTTCGTGCAGCATACGTGCGACTTCGACAGCCTTGGGCTTGTCGGCGTCCATCACGGTGATGAAGACGGTGCCCGACTCCGGCAGGCGCGAGCCCGCTGCGAGCTGCGACTTGAAGAGCGCTTCGCCGAAGGTCTTGCCCACGCCCATCACTTCGCCCGTGGAACGCATTTCCGGTCCGAGCACCGGGTCGACGGTCGGGAACTTGATGAACGGGAACACCGCTTCCTTCACGCTGAAGTACGGCGGCACGACTTCCTTCGTCACGCCCTGCTGCGCCAGCTTCTGGCCGACCATCGCGCGCGCCGCGATCTTCGCGAGCGGCAGGCTGGTCGCCTTCGAAACGTACGGCACGGTACGCGAAGCGCGCGGGTTCACTTCCAGCACGTAGATGATGTCCTTCTTCGAGCCATCGTCCTGCGGCACTTGCTGGATTGCGAACTGCACGTTCATCAGGCCGACCACGTTCAGTGCCTTGGCCATCGCGGCCGTTTGACGCTTGAGTTCGGCAACCGTTTCCTGCGACAGCGAGTACGGCGGCAGCGAGCAGGCCGAGTCGCCCGAATGCACGCCTGCCTGTTCGATGTGTTCCATCACGCCGCCGATGAACACGTCTGTGCCATCGGAGATGCAGTCCACATCGCATTCGATCGCGTCGTTCAGGAAGCGGTCGAGCAGCACCGGCGAGTCGTTCGACACCTTCACGGCCTCGCGCATGTAGCGCTCGAGGTCGCGCGGCTCGTGGACGATTTCCATGGCGCGGCCGCCCAGCACGTACGACGGACGCACGACGAGCGGGTAGCCGATTTCGTCGGCGAGCTTGAGCGCTTCGTCTTCGGCGCGCGCCGTGCGGTTCGGCGGCTGGCGCAGCTTCAGGTCCTGCAGCAGCTTCTGGAAGCGCTCGCGGTCTTCCGCGGCGTCGATCATGTCCGGCGACGTGCCGACGATGGGCACGCCGTTCGCCTCGAGGTCGAGCGCGAGCTTCAGCGGCGTCTGGCCGCCGTACTGCACGATCACGCCAACCGGCTTCTCCAGGTCCACGACTTCGAGCACGTCTTCGAGCGTGAGCGGCTCGAAATACAGCCGGTCGGACGTGTCGTAGTCGGTCGAAACGGTCTCGGGGTTGCAGTTGACCATGATCGTTTCGTAGCCGTCTTCGCGCATGGCGAGCGCGGCGTGCACGCAGCAGTAGTCGAACTCGATACCCTGGCCGATCCGGTTCGGGCCGCCGCCCAGCACCATGATCTTCTTGTTGGCGGTCGGGTTGGCCTCGCACTCTTCCTCATAGGTCGAGTACATGTAGGCGGTCTTCGTCGCGAACTCGGCCGCGCAGGTGTCAACGCGCTTGTAGACCGGGCGCACGTTCAGCTCGATACGACGGCGGCGCACGTCCGTGGCGTTGCTGCCGAGCAGCTTCGCCAGACGGCGATCCGAGAAACCGCTTTGCTTGAGGTAACGCAGCTCGTCCTTCGAGAGACTTTCGAGCGTGCGGCCCTTGCAGGCCTCTTCCTTCTTGACGATCTCTTCGATCTGCGCCAGGAACCACGGGTCGATCGCGGTTTCCTCGAAGATCTCTTCGCGCGTCATGCCCACGCGGAACGCGTCGCCCACGTACCAGATGCGGTCCGGACCGGCTTCGCCGATCTCGCGGATGATCTCGTCGCGGCTCGTGGTCTTGTCGTCCAGACCGTCCACGCCGACTTCGAGGCCGCGCAGCGCCTTCTGGAACGACTCCTGGAACGTACGGCCGATCGCCATGACTTCGCCCACCGACTTCATCTGCGTGGTCAGGCGCGGGTCGGCTTCGCGGAACTTCTCGAACGCGAAACGCGGAATCTTCGTGACGACGTAGTCGATAGTCGGCTCGAACGAAGCCGGCGTCTGGCCGCCCGTGATTTCGTTCTTGAGCTCGTCGAGCGTGTAGCCCACGGCCAGCTTGGCCGCGACCTTGGCGATCGGGAAGCCCGTGGCCTTCGAAGCCAGCGCCGACGAACGCGACACGCGCGGGTTCATCTCGATCACGATCATGCGGCCCGTGCGCGGGTCGATCGAGAACTGGACGTTCGAGCCGCCCGTATCCACGCCGATCTCGCGCAGCACCGCCAGCGAGGCGTCGCGCAGGATCTGGTATTCCTTGTCAGTGAGCGTTTGCGCCGGCGCGACCGTGATCGAGTCGCCGGTGTGGATGCCCATCGGGTCGAGGTTTTCGATCGAGCAGACGATGATGCAGTTATCCGCCTTGTCGCGGACCACTTCCATCTCGTACTCCTTCCAGCCGAGCAGCGACTCTTCGATCAGCAGTTCGCGCGTGGGCGAGAGGTCGAGGCCGCGCTTGCAGATCTCTTCGAACTCTTCACGGTTGTAGGCAATGCCGCCGCCGGAACCGCCGAGGGTGAACGACGGACGGATCACGACGGGGTAGCCGCCCGAGCCGGTGACTTCGGCGATTTCGCCTTGCACCTTGATCGCCTCTTCCATCGAGTGCGCGACGCCCGACTTCGCCGAACCAAGGCCGATCTTCGTCATCGCGTCCTTGAACTTCTGGCGGTCTTCGGCCTTGTCGATGGCTTCCGGCGAAGCGCCGATCAGCTCGACGTCGTACTTCTTCAGCACGCCGTGGTGGTGAAGGTCGAGCGCGCAGTTCAGCGCGGTCTGGCCGCCCATCGTCGGCAGGATCGCGTCGGGGCGCTCCTTCTCGATGATGCGCTCCACCACTTCCCACGTGATCGGCTCGATGTAGGTGACGTCGGCCGTGTTCGGGTCGGTCATGATCGTCGCCGGATTGCTGTTGACGAGGATGACCTTGTAGCCTTCCTCACGCAGCGCCTTGCATGCCTGCGCGCCCGAATAATCGAACTCGCACGCCTGGCCGATGATGATCGGACCCGCGCCGATGATGAGAATGCTCTTGATGTCTGTCCGCTTGGGCATAACGCTCTCGCTAAATATTCCTGTGTCTTTTACGTCTGGCGGCTCGCGGGTGACTCAGCTTGCCGCCCTGGTGCGCGCGTGGGCCGTTCTTCAAACCGGCTCGCTGCGCACCCTGCTTCTCTCTTGCGCTCGATACGGCGCTTACGCCGCCTTCGCCTTGTCCATCAGCGCCGTGAAGCGGTCGAACAGATAGCCGATGTCCTGCGGACCCGGCGATGCTTCCGGGTGGCCCTGGAAGCAGAACGCGGGCTTGTCGGTCAGCTCGAAGCCTTGCAGCGTGCCGTCGAACAGCGAAACGTGCGTGACGCGCGTGTTCGCGGGGAGCGTCGCGGCGTCCACCGCGAAGCCGTGGTTCTGCGACGTGATGACGACGCGACCGTCGCCGAGATCCTTCACCGGATGGTTCGCGCCGTGGTGGCCCGTCTTCATCTTCATGGTCTTCGCGCCCACGGCGAGGCCCATGATCTGGTGGCCAAGGCAGATGCCGAAGGTCGGGATGCCGCGCTCGATGAAGGCTTGCGTCGCCTTGATCGCGTAGTCGCACGGTTGCGGGTCGCCGGGGCCGTTAGAGAGGAACACGCCGTCCGGGTTCAGCGCGAAGGCGTCTTCAGCCGTGGCTTGTGCCGGCAGCACCGTGACGTCGCAGCCGCGCTCGGCCAGCATGCGCAGGATGTTCTGCTTCACGCCGTAGTCGAACGCCACGACCTTGTACTTCGGCGCCGATTGCGTGCGGTAGCCTTCGCCCAGGCGCCATTCCGTGGTGTTCCACTGATACGGCTTGCCGGTCGACACGACCTTGGCGAGGTCCATGCCTGCGAGGCCCGGGAACGAGCGCGCGAGTTCGATGGCCTTCGCCTCGTCGTCGGAGCCTGCGAGGATCGCGCCATTTTGCGCGCCCTTGTCGCGCAGGATACGCGTGAGCTTGCGCGTATCGATGCCGGCGATGGCGACTACGCCTTCGTCCTTCAGATATTGGCCGAGCGTGCGTTCCATGCGGAAGTTCGAGGCGAGCACGGGCAGGTCGCGGATGATCAGACCGGCGGCATGGACTTTCGTGGCTTCGACGTCTTCGGCGTTGACGCCGACGTTGCCGATATGCGGATACGTGAGGGTGACGATCTGGCGAGCGTAGCTCGGGTCGGTCAGGATTTCCTGATAACCGGTGATAGCCGTGTTGAACACGACTTCACCGATCGAATGACCCGGCGCGCCGATCGAGTAACCACGAAAGACCGTGCCGTCGGCGAGCGCGAGCAGAGCGGGAGAGAATGACGGCAACACGGGAGACTCCTTGGGGGAGCACCCTGTGCCGACCTGTTATCCGACGTTGCGATCTTGCGACCTGGGAGCGGCTGCGGCGTCGGCATCCTTTTCTGTGAGGATCAGGATGCGCGCGCGGCTCGCTCGCTTGCGCGACCTCTTCGTGCAGTCGACCGTGTGGCGCCGGGCCACGAGCGCGCGGTTGTGACGCAGGATCGGGCGGCAGCCGGCCAGTTGACGATGAAGCGCGGGCGGCGGATGAACGGATGGGAGGAGGTAGGCGCTAGGGTGCGGGTTGATAAGCTCAAACCTTGAAATTATAGCGCGAAAGTCACCTTTCCTTCAAATTTCAGGATGACGCTTGCGACGGGGAGCGTGCTCACAGCCCGGTGCGCGGCCCTTTCCACTATAGCGGGCAGAGGCGCTGCGGCAAGCGCCGCCCGTTCGGCACAGTCCGAAGGTTACACATGTCCCCGCACACCTGCTACCCAGTCTGCGGTCCATACACCCGCCAATGAAAACGCCGCCACCTGGCGGGGTGACGGCGTCAAACACAACAAAAACGGAAAAGTGATCGGAGCGAAATACCATGCGCTGCCCCCGCAACGCATGTGTGAGCACCCTTCGCCAGCCGCTATTTTGTATGGTGCTTCTGCGCGTGGGTTTCGGCCTTCGGGCGGCTCGCCGCACCCTTCGACGCCTTGGTGGGCGCAGCGCTGACCGTCTTCGCCTTGACAGGTTCGGAAACCTTGACAACCTCGGTGCGCGCGCGACCGTGCTTCTTATCGTATCGCGACTTCGGTCCGGTGTCTGCAACGCGGGTGCCAATTCGCTGCACGCCACCGCCGGAAACGTTCGTTGCCAGACGCTCCGGCCCCGGCTCGCTCGGCATCGCCTTGTTGACCGGCACGTGCAAAACCAGCACCTGGCCCGGTGCGACGGAGTCGCGGCGGGTCTTGTTCCATGCCTTCAACTGACCGAGCGACACGCCATAGCGGCTCGCCACCGCTTCCATCGACTGCTTGCGGCGTACGCGAATGAGCATCTTGCGCGTGTCGGGCACGTCCGGCTCCATGGCCAGCACGGCGCTTTCCGCCACGTCCGCGCTGATGTCCTCGTCGTCGCCGTCGTCGGTGCGCGGCACCACGAGCGTCGAGCCCGCCTTCAGGCGCATGCCCGCCGGAATCTTGTTCACCGACATCAACGTGTCGGCGTCCACCCCGATCTTCTGCGCGATCGCCGCCGGCGTGGCGCGCGAGTCGGTCGTGTAGACGGTCCACGACGAAAGCTGGCCGGAATATGCCTTGAGGTTGCGCTCGAACGCGCTCGCGTTGTCGAACGGCAGCAGGATCTGCGGGTCGGTCGCGCCGAGAATCACGGGCTTCTTGAACGACGGATTGAGCGAGCGGAACTCGTCGGTCGTCATGTTCGCGAGCTTGGCGGCGACGTCCACGTCGATGTCGTGCGAGGTCGTGACCGTCACGAAATACGGGTGGTTCGGAATGGATGGCAGCGTGAGCCCGTACTGCTGCGGGTTCATCACGATGTTCTTGACCGCCTGAAGCTTCGGCACGTAGTTACGTGTTTCGCTGGGCATGCGCAAGCTTTGATAGTCGGTCGGCAGGCCCGCCGCCTCGTTGCGCGCGATGGCGCGCTGCACGTTGCCCTCGCCCCAGTTGTAGGCGGCCAGCGCGAGATACCAGTCGCCGAACATGTCGTGCAGGCGCGAGAGATAGTCGAGCGCGGCGCTCGTCGAGGCCAGCACGTCGCGGCGCTCGTCCTGCCACATGTTCTGCTTGAGGTTGTAGGTGCGCCCCGTGCCCGGCACGAACTGCCACATGCCGGCGGCCTTCGCAACCGACAGCGCCTGCGGGTTATAGGCGGACTCGATGAACGGCAACAGCGCGAGCTCGGTAGGCATGTGACGCGCCTCGAGCTCTTCGACGATGTGATAGAGGTACTTCTGCGAACGCTCGGTCATGCGCGCGACGTAGTCCGGCCGCTGGGCGTACCAGTTGGCGTTCATGTCGACGAGGTCGCTCTGCAGGTCGGGCATCTGGAAGCCGCGGCGAATGCGTCCCCAGAGGTCGGCGTCGGGGCTTGTCAACTGATCGACGGAGCCTTGATCGACGTTAATGGTTTCTTTCGCAGCGGAGGTCTTACGAATGAGGTCGGCGTTGGCCTGGGCGTTGGCTGGTGCTTGAGAACTCGCAGACGGTCCCCCGCTCGCACAGGCGGCGAGCATGAGGACCAGCAGCGCACTGATTATGAATCGCATGAAAATCTACATCCGCATGGCTGGAATTTGCAGCCGATAGTACGGAACGTGCCGGTTTCCGTCAATCGGAATTAATGGAAAAAAAGCCATGAAATCCGCAGCTTGGGCGTGATTCCATACGATTGGGTTGAGCATGCCCCCTAACCCGGCTGGGTCAGCGGAACCGATTCTTCCATTCACGCATCATTGCGAAAGCCGCCAGCCGGTCCGGCACCGATTCGTGCAGCGCCTCGGTGAGCGCGGCTTGCACCGCCGCATCGCCCGCGCGCAGGAAAGGATTGACGGCGCGCTCGTGCGCGATCGTCGTGGGCAGCGTCGGCACGCCGCGCTCGCGCAGCGCCGCCGCCTCGCGGCTCCAGTCGCGCAGATCGGCGTTATCAGGATCGCAGGCGAGCGCGAAGCGAATGTTCGACAACGTGTATTCGTGCGCGCAATGCACATGGGTATCGCCGGGCAGCGCCGCGAGCGCGTCGAGCGAGTCGAGCATCTGCGCGGGCGTACCTTCGAAGAGACGGCCGCAGCCGCAGGCAAACAGCGTGTCGCCGCAGAACACGTGTGGCGTGCCAGCGGCATCCGCTGCCTGGAAATACGCAATGTGGCCACGCGTATGACCCGGCACGTCAAGCACCGTCAGGTCGAGCGCGGGTGCCTCCAGATGGACGGCGTCGCCGCCCTTCACGCGCGTGACGAACGCGTCGAGCGGGCCGAGCGCCTCGCCGGCCGGGCCATATACGGGCACGCGGGCGTCGGCGAGCAGGTCCGCCACACCGCCGACATGGTCGTTGTGGTGATGGGTGAGTAAAATAGCGACGAGCCGCCAGCCGCGCTTCGCGAGGTACGCGCGAACCGGAGCGGCGTCGCCCGGATCGACGGCAACGGCATTCCGGCCGTCCGAAACGACCCAGATGTAATTGTCTTCAAAAGCCGGAACCGGTACGTACTCGTAAGCGCACGTATCGCTCGAACGCGCGTACTCAAGCGGACTCTTCATGGGGCGACGTATTCTTCGACATGTCTGACCGATTGATTATAGACTGGCCCGCCTGGACCGCCTCGCCCGCTGGCAGGTATGTGCTCGGCTGGGAGCAGGAGCAGCTCGACCGCGTGGTGTCGAACATATTCGGCTACCATGCGCTGCAGCTCGGCCTCCCGCAGCTCGACGCCCTGCGTGAAAACCGCATGTCGTGCCGCGGCCTCGTGCTCGACGCCGCCAGCGCCGCGAGCGCCCCCTACTCCGTACCCGGCGCGTCGGCCCACGCGCACCCGAACGTCGGGCAAACGTCGCCCGACGCGGGCGGCGCACCACCAGACCGCACCCCGGCCGCGGGCGGCAGCACGTTGCTTCACGCGCCCGCGGGCCGCAGCACCGTCTGGTGCGACTATCTGGATCTGCCGTTCGAGGCGCAGAGCGTCGACCTCATCGTGATGCCGCACACGCTCGAATTCACGAGCGACCCGCACCGCCTGCTGCGCGAAGCCGAACGTGTGCTGATGCCCGAAGGGCAACTGCTGATCGTCGGGTTCAACTCGCTTTCGCTGTGGGGCGCGCGCCAGTCGGCCGGCAAGCTGACCGGCCATCCGTTCCTGCCCGCGCGCCAGGACCTGATCGCCTTCACGCGTCTGAAAGACTGGATCAAGCTGCTTGGCTTCGAGCTTGAACGCGGGCGCTTCGGCTGCTATCGTCCGCCGCTCGCGACAGACCAGTGGCTCGGCCGCTACGGCTTCATGGAAGCCGCCGGCGACCGCTGGTGGCCGATTTTCGGCGCTATCTATATGGTGACGGCGATCAAGCGCGTGCGCGGCATGCGTCTCGTCGCCCCACTGAAGGTCAAGAAGCCGGTGCTGGCCGCGAGCCTGAAGCCCGCGGCGACCACCCCCTCCCCAACACGCAACAAGGACTCATGAGCACACCCGACTTCGTCGAAATCTTCACGGACGGCGCCTGCAAGGGCAACCCCGGCCCCGGCGGCTGGGGCGCGCTGCTGCGCTTTGGCGCGCAGGAAAAAGAACTGTTCGGCGGCGAGGCCGGCACGACCAACAACCGCATGGAGCTGATGGCGGTGATCGCCGCACTCGACGCGCTCAAGCGCCCGTGCAAGGTGATCGTGCACACCGACTCGCAGTACGTGCAAAAAGGCATCAGCGAGTGGATTCACGGCTGGAAGAAAAAGAACTGGATGACGGCCGCCAAAACGCCGGTCAAGAACGACGACCTCTGGAAGCGTCTGGACGCGCTCGTCGGCCAGCACGAGATCGAGTGGCGCTGGGTGAAGGGTCACGCCGGCCACCCGGAGAACGAGCGCGCCGACGCGCTCGCGAACCGCGGCGTCGCCACGCTCGCCGAACTCTGAGACGGCGGCTTTCCAGGACCGCTTCGCGGCTGCCCCACGCTTTCACGCTTTACAAGACATGCGCCAGATCATTCTCGATACCGAAACCACCGGCCTGAACGCCCGCACGGGCGACCGCATCATCGAAATCGGCTGCGTCGAGCTGATGAACCGCCGGCTCACGGGCAACAACCTGCACTTCTACGTGAACCCGGAGCGTGACAGCGACCCGGGCGCACTCGCCGTGCACGGCCTCACGACCGAGTTCCTCTCCGACAAGCCGAAGTTCGCGGAAGTCGCGGACGAAATCCTCGACTTCATTCGCGACGCGGACATCATCATCCACAACGCGCCCTTCGACATCGGCTTTCTGGACGCCGAACTCGCGCTGCTCGGCAAGCCGGGGTTCAGGGAGCACTGCGGCGAGGTGATCGACACGCTCGTGCAGGCCAAGCAGATCTTCCCCGGCAAGCGCAACTCGCTCGATGCCCTGTGCGACCGTTTCGGCATCAGCAACGCGCACCGCACGCTGCACGGCGCGCTGCTCGACTCGGAGCTGCTCGCCGAGGTCTACCTCGCGATGACGCGCGGCCAGGAAAGCCTCGTGATCGACATGCTGGGCGAGCACGCGGCGCCGGGTGCGGCCGCCGCGCCGCGCATCCAGCTCGAGTCGATCGATCTGCCGGTGATCATGGCGAGCGACGAAGAAATCGCCGAGCACAACGCCGTGCTCGACGGCCTCGACAAGGCGATCAAAGGGACTTCGGTTTGGCGCACCGAGCCGGCTCCCGCCGAAGCCTTTGCAGCCGATGCGCAAAATGCTTAAAAAAGGGCTTTACAAGATCGAAAACACCCAGCATAATCTCAATCTCTTCGGGTGGTTAGCTCAGCGGTAGAGCACTGCCTTCACACGGCAGGGGTCACTGGTTCGATCCCAGTACTACCCACCAGAATTCCTGGTGTTGGTAACGACAAGCACCGAAGAATAAAAGGCCTCGTTGCGAAAGCAACGAGGCCTTTTGCTTTGTCCTTCGGCTTTGCGCGAAACATCCGGTCGGCGGCGTTTCACTGTCAGTAATCCGAATCAACCGATCGAAGGATCGAGACCGATGCCGCGCGCCATGCCCGTGGCCGCGATCACCATCACAACGACCAGCAGCGTCTGCCATCTGCCGATGCGTGCGTATTTCGGCGCGCCGGTGAGATCCGGCACGTCGCCGCGCCGCACGGCGAGACGCCAGCGCAGCAGCGCCATCATGGGTGCGACTTCGAGCAGAAGGACAAGCACGAGCGCGGCCATCTTCACGAGAAAGAGCGGTTCATGGATGTAGTAC
This sequence comes from Paraburkholderia sp. CNPSo 3272, assembly GCF_024206495.1. GTDB lineage: Bacteria > Pseudomonadota > Gammaproteobacteria > Burkholderiales > Burkholderiaceae > Paraburkholderia. The sequence continues at coordinate 41,626 of NZ_JAMBPQ010000045.1, forward strand.
TCCGCGCCCTTCTCGAAACCGCCGAATGCACGCAGGGCGCCAGTCAGGATCAGCACGATCGCGGAGCCGCCCCAGCCGTTGTCGGCGATGAAGATCATCGGCAGGTCTTCGGTGGACGTGCACCGGCGCAGGCCGCGCGTGCGCCGCAGAATCGAAGCGAGCGCGAAACCGAAGGCGAGCAGATGAACGGCGGCCAGCAACCAGCGTATCAGCATTGCGACTCCCTCCGATGGACGACAGGAACGGCAAGCAATGGTAAAGCGGCTCGAGCGCGGACCTCGCGCAATGCGGCCGGGCCGCGGGTCGTCAGGCCTGCTTGAGCGCGGCGTCGAGGGCGCGTGCAGCCGTGCGGTCGCCTTCGGAGGCGAGCCCGACGCGAAACACGGTCTGACGGTTGTGGCCCGCCGCAGCGGGCGAATCCCAAAGCAGTTCGATCTTTGCGCGGCGCGCGGGCTTGATTGCAGGCGCGGCGGCCAAAGATGCCGATGCCGCCCGCTGCGCAGCGGGCGCGCCCGGCTCAGGCGTGGCCGCAGACTGGCCGCCACCCAGCGATGCAGTGGCATCCCCGGAATCCGCGCAATCCGACGCGGCAACCGGTTCGGCGACGCCAGCGGCGGGCACGGGATCGTCGGTCTGCGCCGGCGCGGGCAAGAGCGCGGGCCCGGACGCAACCGCCCTGCCCTGCGGCGCACCGGAGAGCCAGCGCACCGACAGCTCGCGGGCATCGTACTGACCGACCTTGCGGCTCTCCTGCCAGACGACGGTCGTGCGCGTCGCGGCATCGATCGAAACAGCGAAGCGGCCGATCGCGAAGCGCCGCGCCGCGAAGTTGCTGCGCCAGAGCGCGCGCGGGCGGCAGATCCAGACCACGGCGGCATAGAGGGCGGGCGCGGCAACGAGCCAGCCGTTGGTGTCGGCGACGGCGTGGAAGGTGCGCCGCCAGCCGGCGGTCCACACGAACACGCCGATCGAGCCGATCGCGAACAACAAACCGAGTACACCGAAAAAGCGCAGCGCCTGACGCAACCACTGCGGCAGCGGATGAAACGGCCGCTCGACGCGCGCCCTGGCGCCGGGCAGCACGATCAGCAGAAACAGGAAGACGAGATTCAGGCTCGCCGCCGGCGACGACGCCATGCCTTCCAGCGCGGCGACGAAGTTCATTTGCGCCATGGAGTGCAGCCAGCGCGCGAGGATCACGAGCCCGATCGCGCGCAGCGCGAAAAGCGTCCCGGCACCGGGTACGGTGGCCGTGGGCGTCGGTCGGGTTCTGGCCAAGGGTATTCTCCTCTGTCGACCAGAGTTGACGCTTTCGCGTCTTGCTCCGGTCCCATGCATAGCTGTCAACCAGAGTTGACGCTTCAGCGTCTTCCTCCGGTCCCATGCAAAGCTGTCGACCAGAGTTCGCGCTTTGGCACGTCACTCTGGTCCCATGCAAAGCACGCTTTCGTGGGCGCCGCGGATTTTACGGCACGGCCATTATAGGGACATTAAGCGTGCGCCTCACCCGCCGCCGCCGCGAATGTGACAACGCCCCGGTGCATTGCACTGGGGCGTTGGGGGAACAGCGGGAAACCCGGGCGCGCCGCAGCGCGTCCGCTTTCGGTACGTACCTTAGCCGGCGTTGACTTCGCGCAGCACGGTGCGATGCTTTTGGCGCAGCAGCTCTTCGTACACGGCCACGTAGTTGCGTGCCATCACCTTCGACGAGAAGCGTGCCTCGAACGCGGCGCGCACCTTCTCGCGCGGCAGCGTCGACAGGCGCTTGACCGCCGCGACTGCGCTGATTTCGTCTTCCACGACGAAGCCCGACACGCCGTTCTCGATGACTTCCGGCACCGAGCCGCGCTTGAACGCGATGACCGGCGTACCGCAGGCCATGGCTTCGATCATGACGAGGCCGAAGGGCTCCGGCCAGTCGATCGGGAACACCAGTGCATTTGCATTGCCGAGGAACTCGCGCTTTTCGTGCTCGCCGATTTCGCCGATGTACTCGACATGCGGCAGCGCCATCAGCGGCTTGATGACTTCTTCGTAGTAGGCGCGGTCGGCCTTGTCGATCTTGGCCGCGACCTTGAGCTTCATGCCCGCCTGGCCGGCGATGCGGATCGCGCGGTCAAGGCCCTTCTCCGGCGAAACGCGGCCGAGGAAGGCGAGGTAGCCGGGCTCGACGTTCGGAATCGGCGTGAGCACGTCTTCCGGCAGGCCGTGGTACACGGTCTGCTGCCAGTTGGCTTGCTGCAGCGGAATGCGCTGGTTGTCCGAGATCGACACCACCGGCACGTCGTTGAACGCGTTGAACACCGGCTGCAGTTCCGGCAAGTCCAGACGGCCGTGCATGGTCGTCACGAACGGCACCGGCTGGCGCTGGAACAGCGAGAACGGATAGTAGTCGATATGGAAGTGCAGCACGTCGAACTCGTCCGCGCGGCGGCGAACTTCTTCGAGCAGCAGCATGTGCGGAGCCATCACGTCGCGAATCGTGGGGTCGAGGCGCAGTGCCTGCGGCCAGAACGCTTCGAGCTTTGCCGAGGTGATCGAATCGCCGCTGGCGAACAGCGTGACATCGTGGCCCTGTTCGACCAGCGCTTCGGTCAGGTAGGAGACCACCCGTTCCGTGCCGCCGTACAGCTTGGGAGGAACCGCCTCGTGCAACGGAGCGATTTGAGCGATTCGCATAGTGGTGAACTCCTTCCTCGTAATAAATCGGGCAATAGACTGCAAATTTGACAATCGACCTATCCAGGCTGCGGCTTCCTTGTCGCCACGCGCCTTGCAGGCGTTCCGTACCGCTAACCGCGCCGGAGATCCGGACACAGACCCGACGCAGTTGTGAAGCGGCAAGAGAGCGCACACGCGGCGGTTCAGGCGGTAAACGCGCAGGGTTCGTGGCCGTTGACACAGAAGCTGTCAAATTCCCTACGCCGTCCGAGTCGGCATTATCCCGGTCCAGGGTAAATACCGGCTAGATCATTTCAAAGTCTTTACCTTGTTACAAAGCGGAAACACTCCGCAACCCATTGTTTTCCAAGAGAGTTCTAGAGTGGATGCTGCAGTGCGGGAATCACCGGCGGCCGGTTATCGCGGCGACCGTGCGCATCAATCGATCCTGGGCGTTTCCCTGTTCGCCACCCGCGTGTTGCGAGCAAGCACAGCGCTTTTCCGAATGCAATCCATAATTCTATCTCTAAAACACGTATCTCTAAAACGGTCCACGGTTCCTGTTGAACCTCCACTGCAACAACGTGTCCCCAATCTGTATCCCGCGCTATCGTGTCGCGATATGATGCGCGTCCGCCGGGCACAGGCGGTGCGTGCGGCGCATGGGGTGTTTACAATGCGGTAAGTCCGCCTTCGTTGCCGCGCGCCCGGAGCCATTCGTCGCCTCAGCGCCCGCTATCTTCCTTTGAACTTGCACGGACGAAATTCCGTCAGACCGACCACCCGATCAATTGGAACATCTGACCATCGCTCAGCGTAACGCCCACAACGCAAAGCTTGCGAGCTATGCGCGGCGCCCGCTCGCGTTCCTTTTCCGCTACATCAAGCGCCATCCGTTCGCCCACACTGTCGTGCTCGCCAGCGTGTTCGCGGCCGTCGGCTGCGCGCTTGCGTCGCAGTACGCCATCAAGCATCTGATCGACGTGCTCGGAGCGGGACGCCATCATCCGGGCCCGCTGTGGACCGCGTTCGCCATCCTCGTCGGCCTGATCGCCGCCGACAACCTGCTCTGGCGGGTCGGCGGCTGGTTCGCGGCGCACACCTTCGTCACCGTAACGGGCGACCTGCGGCGCGACCTCTTCCAGTACCTGAGCGGACACTCGCCCACTTACTACGCCGAAAAACAGCCCGGCACGCTCGCCAGCCGCATCACCGCGACGTCGAACGCCGTCTATACGGCCGAGAACACTACCGCCTGGAACGTGCTGCCGCCCTGTATCGCCGTGGCCGGCGCGATCGTCATGATCATCGCGGTGAACCCGCTGATGGCGGCGGGCCTCCTGCTCTGCTCGGCAATCCTTTCGGTGATCCTCTTCAAGCTGGCCGGGCGCGGCTCGTCGCGCCACCATACCTTCGCCTCGAAAGCGGCCGCGGTGGATGGCGAGCTCGTCGACGTGATCGGCAACATGGCGCTCGTGCGCGCCTTCGGCATGACGTTCCGCGAGCAAAAGCGCTTCGGCTCGACCGTCAAAGCCGAACTCGACGCGCGCCGCTCGAGCCTGCTCTACCTCGAAAGGCTGCGTCTGCTGCACGCCGTGATCACGGCCATGCTGTCCGCCGGCCTGCTCGGCTGGGCGCTGTGGCTTTGGGATCAGGGCAAGGCGACGTCGGGCGACATCGTGCTGGTCAGCTCGCTCGGCTTCACGATCCTGCACGGCACGCGCGACCTCGCCGTCGCGCTCGTGGACGTGACCCAGCACGTGGCACGCCTCGCCGAGGCCGTGCAGACGCTGCTGGAGCCGCACGGCATGCCTGACCGCGACGACGCCAAGGAGCTCGTGGCCCAAGGCGGCCGCGTCGATTTCGAAGGCGTGACCTTCGCGTATCCGCACCGCAAGGCGATCCTCGACCATTTCGACCTGCGCATCGAGGCCGGTCAGCGCGTGGGTCTGATCGGCAAATCCGGCGCCGGTAAGACCACGGTGCTCGCGCTGCTGCAGCACTTCTACGACGCCCAGGCCGGCGCGATCAAGATCGACGGCCAGGACATCGCCCATGTCACCCAGGACAGCCTGCGCCACGCCATCGCGCTCGTGCCGCAGGACATTTCGCTGCTGCACCGCTCGATCTACGAAAACATCGCCTACGGCCGCCCCGAGGCGAGCCGCGAGGAAGTGCTCGCCGCGGCCCGCGAGGCGCGCTGCGCCGAATTCATCGAGGCGATGCCCGAGGGCTACGACACGATCGTGGGCGACCGCGGCGTGAAGCTGTCGGGCGGCCAGCGTCAGCGCATCGCGATCGCGCGCGCCATTCTCAAGAACTCGCCGATCCTGCTGCTCGACGAGGCCACGTCGGCGCTAGACAGCGCGTCCGAAGAGGCCATCCAGCAGGCGCTCGACCGGCTGATGGTGGGCCGCACGGTGATCGCGATCGCACACCGCCTCTCCACGCTCAACAACTTCGACCGCATCATCGTGATGAGCGCGGGCAAGGTGATCGACGACGGCAGTCCGGAAGAACTGCGCAACCGTCCGGGCCTCTACCGCGACCTCCTCGCCAAGCAGTATGGCAAACAGTCCACGCTGCATCTGGGCAGCAAGAAGGCCGACGAAAAGCACGTGGCCTGACACCGCCGCGCAGGCGGGCGCATCGCCCGCTGGGCGTTGCCCAAGACTCCCCAGCGCGAAAAAACGCCGCTTCAGTACATCGACTGAAGCGGCTTTTTTCGCCCTCGCGTGAGGGCGCGAGGCGCGGGTGCTCAGCCCTGCGCGCGCTCGAGCGGCGGCACGCTCACCCGTTGCCGCACGCTGACCCGGCCTAGATCGCGCATGAAGCGGTCGCGCCAGACCGAGACATTGTTCTCGCGCAACTGGGCCATCATGTCCTGATAGCGCGCGAGGCGCTCGGCGAGCGGCATGGCAAGGGCGGTACCTAGCGCATCGGCCATGCCGTCGATATCGAGCGGATTGACGATCAGCGCGCCGGAAAGCTCCTGCGCCGCGCCGGCAAAGCGCGAGAGCACGAGCACGCCAGGATCCTCGGGATCCTGCGCCGACACGTATTCCTTGGCGACGAGGTTCATGCCGTCGCGCAGCGGCGTGACATAGCCCACGTCCGACGCCCGGAACAGCGCGGCCAGCACCGCCCGTTCGTACTGACGGTGGATGTACCAGATCGGCGTCCAGTCGAGTTCGGCGTAACGGCCGTTGATGCGCCCCGACTCCGCCTCGAGGCGCAGCCGGATGTCCTGATACGCATGAAGGTCGGCGCGCGTGGGCGGCGCGATCTGCACGAACGAGACCTTGTTGCGCTGCGCCGGGGTGTGGTCGAGCAGGCGTTCGAAGGCACGGAAGCGCTCCACGAGCCCCTTCGAGTAGTCGAGCCGGTCCACGCTCATGATGACCTTGCGCCCGTGCAGCGTGGACTTGAGCGTGCGCACCGGCTTGCCGCGCTCGCCGGCCTTGGCGAGTTCCGCGATCTCGTCGGGATAGACGCCGATCGGGTAATCGCCCGCGCAGAGCGTCTGCCCGAACGCCTCGATGCGCGTGAGGCCGTCCGGCTGCATCGCCGTCGTGCCCCCCGCCTCGTTCACTACGTAGTCGCAGAAAGCGCGCAGATCGGGTTTGGTCTGGAAGCCGAGCAGGTCGAACGCGCAGAGCGCCTCTACCAGTTCGCGATGCGGAGGCACCGCGAGCAGCACCTGCGAGGCCGGAAACGGAATGTGCAGGAAGAAGCCGATGCGGTTCTTCACGCCCGCCGCGCGCAGCGCCTGGGCGAACGGAATGAGGTGATAGTCGTGTACCCAGATCACGTCGTCCTCGCGCAGCAGCGGCACGAGCTGCTGCGCGAGCCACGCGTTCACGCGGCTATAGCCCTCGTATTCGTGGCGGTCGTACTGGACGAGATCGGCGCGGTAGTGGAACGCGGGCCAGAGCGTCGCGTTCGAGAAACCGCGGTAGTACTGGTCGTAGTCGCGCCGCAGCAGGCCGATGGTGGCGAAGGTCACGGGACCGCGCTCCTCGAGCACGATCTGCGGCTGGCCGGAGGTGAGCACGTCACCGCTCCAGCCGAACCACATGCCGCCGGTTTCCTTGAGCGCGTCGTACACGCCCACGGCGAGGCCGCCCGCGGCCGGACCGCCTTCGGAAATCGGCGCGACGCGGTTCGACACGATGATCAATCGGCTCATGAGGGGCGGGGTCCGTGCAGGAAATCAGGAAGGCGCGGCGCGTGCGAGGCGAAGCCTCGGCTCGGCCAGGTCAGGCAATCTACGTATGAGGTGAAGCGAGGCATGCGTACGGTCACCGGGCGCCCGGCATGGCCGCAACGAGCGATGAGAGCCAGCCGAACAAGGCGTCGACCGAGTCGACGCGCGTCTGCGCGATGGTGTCGCCGCCGCCGACCTTGATCGACAGGCCGCCCAGCGCGTTGACGACGGCGAAGCCTTTCTCGTCGGTCAGGTCGTCGCCGGCGAACACCGGGCGGCGGCCCGCGAACGGCGGCTCGTCGAGGAACGCGCGCAGCGCGCGGCCCTTGTCGACGTCCTTCGGCTTGATTTCGTAGACCATCTTGCCGGGCTGGAGTACGTAGGCGTCGGCGTAATCGGCGGCGAGGCGCTCGGTCGCGGCGCGCGCCGTGCCCTCGTGCTCCGGGGCGTTGCGGTAGTGCAGCGCGAGCGACGCGCCCTTGATCTCGAGCAGCATGCCCGCATGCGTGCGCACCACCTCCGCGAGCACCTGCTCCATGTGCAGCAAGCGCTCGTCGTTGAAGCCGACACGCTGCGTGTCGCCGTTGGCGTCGCGCCGCTCGGCGCCGTGCAGGCCCGCCACGGGCAGATCGGGCATGCCGAGAAAACCGTCGATGCTCTCGATGCCGCGCCCGGAAACGATAGCCACCGCGCCGTGCGTCGCGCGGCGCAGTTCGTGCAGCAGCGCGAGCATGTCCGGTCGGACGAGCACGCCATCGGGCGTGGGCGCGAGATCGACGAGCGTGCCGTCGAAATCGAAGAAAAATGCCGTCTGTTCAGGCGGCAGGACTGCCGGAAGTGCTTGCATTGCGTTCTTTTCACCCATCGGCCTGCTGGCCCGGTATGGCCCCTGGCTGCGCCCAGGGAAAGTGTGCGAATCTTACCGCGCCTTGGATCGATTATCGAGAAAGTAAGGGGCTGACCGCCTGTGCAGGCATCCCTGACTCGAAGATGCGGCATATCGACGCGAGCGATTGGCACGACCGGGGCGCTCGCGACCGCGCGGACCTAATTTTGCTACAGTCGCAGCGACAAGCCGAGCCCGGTGGTCTGAGCGAGCGCGGCCAACGTAATCCAATCGAGTCGACGAGATTGCCTTTGCTCCCCACCTTCGAGCCCACGCTGCGCACGTTCCGCGCCCGCGTGAGCGGCCTTCTTCGCGGCGGCATGCGCAAACTGCGGCACGCGGCGGTGATGGCGGGCACTGTGCTGCTCGCGGCGTGCTCGCACCCGGGCGAGCCGTGGCAGCTCACAAACGTGAGCGGCCATCTGCCCGACCTCGACTTCGCGCTCACGGCCGACAACGGCCAGCGCGTGACGGGCGCCAGCTTTCGCGGGGACACGACGCTCGTCTACTTCGGCTACACGCATTGCCCGGACGTCTGTCCGGAAACCATGGCGCGCCTGATGCAGGTTATAGCCAAGCTCGGCCCCGATGCCGGCAAAGTGCGGATACTCTTCATCAGCGTCGATCCGGCGCGGGATACGCCGCAGGCACTGCACACCTATGTCGGCGCGTTCGACGCCCAGCATGCGCGCGGCTTGACCGGTACCGGCGCCCAGATCGAGTCGCTCGCGCGGCGCTACCGCGTGGCCTACCAGATGGAAAAGCGCGACCCCGACGGCAGCTACGAAGTCACGCACAGTTCGGCCGTCTATGTGTTCGACGCGCAAGGTCATGCGCGCCTGCTCGCCACCGACCACGACTCTGCGGACGCGATCGCGCATGACCTGCGCCGCGTCATAAACGACACGGCGTGAACGCATACCGCCTCGCCGGTCCAATCACGGGTTTTGACGCAACACCAATCGCAACAGGAAACGTTATGACGAAGAATCTGAAGTCTCTCACCGTCTCGCTCGGCTGCGCGCTGAGCACCTTCGGTGCACTCGCCGCCTTCGCGCCCGCCGCACACGCCGCCGGCACGCTGAGCGCGCAGGACGCATGGGTGCGCTGGCTACCCAACGACCTCCCGGCCGCGGGCTATGTGACGCTCAAGAACGATGGCGACCTGCCCGTCGATCTCGTGGGTGTATCGAGCGACGCTTACGGCATGGTCATGCTGCATCAGACGGTCTCGAACGGCTCGACGCAGAAGATGATCATGGTGCACAAGGCGACGGTGCCCGCGCACGGCACGCTGGCCATCGCGCCGGGCGGCTATCACCTGATGCTGGAGAAGGCGAAGCACAAGGTCGCGCCGGGCGACACGGTGAACGTGAAGCTGCAGTTCTCGGACGGGGAAACACTCGACACGCCGTTCGCGGTCAAGCCGCCCGCGGGGCAGTGAGTCCGCAGCAATACCACCGCGCGCGCATACACCGCATTTGCCATTGGTTGCGCGCGCAAGCATGTTGAATCCGCGATGAAGCCGCCGCCATGCTCGCGATAACCCTGCTCTACTGGCTCCAGCCCTGGGAGCCCTCGCCGACCGTGATGATCTGCACCCTGCTCGCGGCGGTGTTGTTCGTGCGCGGCAAGCGGCACGCGCGGGTGTCGCTTGCGCGCCAGATCTCATTCTGGTTCGGGCTTGGTGCGCTCTACGTCGTGCTGCATACGCGTCTCGAGTACTACTTCGAGCACGAGTTCTTCATGCATCGCGCGCAGCACCTGGTGCTGCACCACCTGGGGCCGTTCTTCATCGCGCTCGCCTACCCGGGCGCGGCGCTGCGCGCGGGCATTCCGTTCAGGTGGCGGCAACGCTTCGTGCGCCCCGCGCTCGCCGCGCGGCCCGTGCGCGTGGCGCTCGACATCGTTATGCATCCCGTCGTCGCGGTCGGGCTCTTCGTCGGGCTCATCTACTTCTGGCTCTTTTCGCCGATCCACTTCATCGCGATGCTCGACTGGCGTCTTTACCGCCTCATGAACTGGAGCATGGTGATCGACGGGCTGTTGTTCTGGTGGCTCGTGCTCGACTCGCGCCCCGCGCCGCCCGCGCGCCTTTCGCCGGGCAAGCGCGTGCTCGTCGTGATCGCGGCGATTCCGCCGCAGATCGTGCTCGGCGCGTTCATCTTCTTCACGCCGCGCGAGCTTTACCCGGTCTATTCGATCTGCGGCCGCGCGTTCACCTGGCTCTCGCCCATGCGCGACCAGCAGATCGGCGGGCTGCTGCTGTGGATTCCGGGGTCGATGATGAGCGTGGTCGGCGCGCTGGTCGCGCTGCGCCACTGGATGCGGCTATCCGGACGCGGACGCTTGCAGCGGGACCGGCGCCCCGGCATGCGTCCGGCCGACGGCGAGCGTCACGCGGAAAAGCGCACCTTGCGTACGTAACGCACTCGAGTGCCGGCGCAAGGTGCGACGAACGTCAACTCAGGCCGAGCGCATCCAGACGTGCGCAATGCCGTCCTCGTCGTGAATCTCGCCGACGGGTGAGAAGCCGAACGCACCGTAGAACTTCTGCAGGTGCGCCTGGGCATGCAGACGCATCGCGACATCCGGCCATTGACATTCGATCTGCGCGATGGCGCGTTCGAGCAGCGCGTTGCCGAGCTTGATGCCGCGGTGGTTTCGCGACGTCACCACGCGGCCGATGCGAACGTCGGCGTCCTGCGCGTCGGGCAGCAGCACGCGCAAGTAGCCCGCAAGCTCTCGCGCGCCACCCTGCTCGCTCCATGCGAACAGATGCCACGCGCCGAAGTCGAGACCGTCGATGTCGCCGTACACGCAGTTCTGCTCGACGACGAACGCGTCGGAGCGCAGCTTGAGCATGGCGTAGACTTCGCGCGCGTCGAGCGCATCAAAGGCTTCCCATTGCCAGTCGAATTGGGGCAGCGGCAAGGCGGTGGACTGCACGGTCATGGTCGGTGATTTCCATCAAAGCATCGTCAATGACCACGATTATGCCGCGCGCCGCGCGCGCCACAAACCCGCCACTGCGCGAGCGCTCACTTGCGCCGGCGCGGTTGCTCGTATTTGCGCCAGTACTGGAACGGCTCCGCGTGCAGATCGATGTCGAGATCGACGATGCGCGCCTGCATGCTCTCCTGCGCGTCGGCAATGGCCTTGTTGTAGACCGCCGGCGCGATCTCTTCGAGAAAGAAGCCCAGCAGCGCGCCCGCCGCGACGTTGCCGATCGGCTCTTCCATGTTCGCGTCGAAATAGCGCTGGATGGAGGCGATCGCTTCGGTGCGCGCGTCTTCGGGGAGTTCGATGGACATGTCGGAAGACCGGAGAGGAAGGGTTCCGGCTATTGTGCGCCACGTGCGTTGGCGCATCGCGAAAAATGCAGCAAAGCGCGCGCGAAAAACAAAAGCCACCCGAAGGTGGCTTTTGTTTTGCATCTGGAGGCGCGAGCCGGAGTCGAACCGGCCTACACGGCTTTGCAGGCCGCTGCATAACCGCTTTGCTATCGCGCCAGAAGCGGACTGACCAGGATGAGGCAAACTGCTTGCGCCAGCAACGACCGGACAGATTTGTTTGATGGCTTGATACGCTGACCAAAACCTGCCAAACAAAAAGGGAAGCGCTGCTTCCCCTTGGCATTTGGAGCGGGAGACGAGTCTCGAACTCGCGACCTCAACCTTGGCAAGGTTGCGCTCTACCAACTGAGCTACTCCCGCAATGTCCTGCTTTACTGCGACTTTTACTGCTTCGGCACTTCGTTTTCTGTTACTGCAAAAACGCCGCACCTCAAATTCTGGAGCGGGAGACGAGTCTCGAACTCGCGACCTCAACCTTGGCAAGGTTGCGCTCTACCAACTGAGCTACTCCCGCGTATTTGCTTCAGACTTCGCCGAATTCACAACTAACTTCGGCCTATCTTCTGCGATCTCTACTGCATCTGCCTGATTGCTACTTTGTAGTGCAGCGGAGAAGTGAGATTATGTATAACCCGCAGAATCGTGTCAACCCCTTCGTGTGATCTTTTTGGAAAAAGACATATGGGATTCACAAGCTCCCGCGTTCGCGGATCTGGGGCCATGCGAGCTTCATGTAGTAGAGCATCGACCAGATCGTAAGGAACGCCGCCACGTAGATGAGCCACGCGCCCCACACGCGCGAGTCGAACAGCGTCACGCCGCCGAGCGTGAGCGGCGCGTAGAACAGCAGCATGGGAATCGCGACCATCTGGCACGCGGTCTTGAACTTGCCGAGCGAATTGACGGCCACGCTCTTCGACGCGCCGATCTGCGCCATCCACTCGCGCAGCGCCGAGATGGCGATCTCGCGTCCGACGATCACGAGCGCGATCACGGCGTCGAGCCGCTGCAGATGCACGAGCACGAGCAGTGCCGCGGTCACCATCAGCTTGTCCGCGACGGGGTCGAGAAAGGCGCCGAACGAGGAGGTCTGATTCCACTTGCGCGCGAGAAAACCGTCGAACCAGTCGGTGAGCGCCGCCAGCACGAAGAGCAGCATCGCCAGTACGTTCTGCTGCATCGGGGAAAGCATCGTCTGCGGCAGATAGAACACGCCAACCACGAGCGGAATCGCCAGGATCCGCAGCCAGGTCAGGAGAATCGGGATATTGAACGGCATCGGCTGGCGCTATCTGTCGGGGAGATGCAATTATGGGAGATGCAATTGTGCCGCGTCGCCGCACGTGCCACAAGCAACCGTAAGGAAAGGCCCAACCCGGACCCGGCCAGCGACGCCGCCGCATCAGTGAAGCTGCTGGTAGATCTGCTCGGCGAGCGCGCGCGAGATGCCCTCCACGCTCGCCAGATCCTCCACGCTCGCCGCCATCACGCCGCGCAGGCCCCCAAAGCGCGCGAGCAGGCGCTGGCGACGCTTCGCCCCCACGCCCTCCAGCTCTTCGAGACGCGAGGTCTGGCGCGTTTTGCCGCGCTTCGCGCGCATGCCCGTGATGGCGAAGCGGTGCGCCTCGTCGCGGATCTGCGCGACGAGCATGAGTGCGGCGCTCTCCTTGCCGAGTTCGAGCGGCGCGCGGCCATCGGCGAACACGAGCGTTTCAAGGCCGACCTTGCGGCCCTCGCCCTTCGCCACGCCCACCAGCATCGCCGGATCGAGACCCAGTTCGGTGAACACCTGGCGCGCGATCTCGACCTGCCCCTTGCCGCCGTCGATCAGCACGATGTTGGGCAGCGTGCCGCCGGGCGGCGAGGCTTCGACCGACTCGACGGCCTCCACGACTTGCGACGCTGCTTCCGGGCCGGCGGGATCGGGCGCCGGCGCGGACGGCGGCATTGGCGATCCGGCCTGGCCGGCTTCGGCGCGCGCCGCTTGCGCGACCATCTTCTCGTAGCGTCGCGTGAGCACCTGACGCATGGCGGCGTAGTCGTCGCCGGGCGTGATGCCGGTGATGTTGTAGCGCCGGTATTCGGCCGACTGCATCTTGTGATGGTGATACACGACGCATGAGGCCTGGGTCGCCTCGCCCATCGTGTGGCTGATGTCGAAGCACTCGATGCGCAGATGCGCGAGATCGTCCAGTTCGAGTCCGAGCAGTTGCGCGAGCGTGCGCGTGCGGGCCTGCTGCGAGCCCTGCTCGGAGAGCAGACGCGCGAGCGCGAGCCGTGCGTTCTGTTCAGCCATGGCGAGCCAAGCGCGCTTCTGACCTTGCGGCTGACGCAGCACCGTGACCTTGTGCCCTGCCTGCTCGCTCAGCACGTCCACCAGTTCGCGGTTCGCGGGCGGATGGCTCACGACCAGCACTGGCGGCACGCGGTTGCCGAAGTAGTGCTGCGCGATGAAGGCGTCGAGCACTTCCGGTTCGATGCCGATCTCGCGCGTCCTGCGCGCATCCCCCTGCGGCTCGGGCGTGGCGGATTCGGCATCGCTTGCCGCGTCGTCATCGGCGGCGAGATCGGCCGCGATGGCGAGGGGATCCGCTTCGAGCGCCGCATCGTCGTGTGCGTCGTCCGCCTGCGCTTCCTCGACGTAATCCTCCACCGTCTTGCGCGCGAGCGTTGGCAGCGACTTCAGTGCGCTCGCCGCGACCACGGTCTCGCTGTCGATTTCCTCGGCGACGCCGCCCTCCTCGTCGGTCAGCGCGCGTTCCACGTGCGCGGGGAAGTAAGCCTTGTCGCCCAGATGCCGGCCGCCGCGCACCATCGCGAGATTCACGCATACGCGCCCGCCCAGCGCCACCACGGCGAGAATATCGACGTCGCTTTCGCTGCCCGTTTCGATGGCCTGCTGATGCAGCACCGTCGAAAGCGAACTCATCTGGTTGCGCACGGACGCCGCCTGCTCGAACTTAAGCTCCGAGGCGAACGCGTGCATCTTCGTCTCGAGTTCCTTCATCACCTCGTTCTGACGGCCCAGCAAAAAGCGCGATGCGTTGTTCACGTCGCGCGCGTAGTCCTCTTCGCTGACCGCACCCACGCAAGGCGCGGTGCAGCGCCCGATCTGATGCAGCAGGCAAGGCCGCGTCCGGTTGTTGAACACCGAGTCCTCGCAGGTGCGCAACTGGAATACGCGCTGCAGGATCTGGATGCTCTCGCGTACCGCCGAGGCGCTCGGAAACGGCCCGAAGTACTGGTTGTTGCGATCCACCGCGCCGCGGTAGTACGCCATGCGCGGGAACTTGTGCCCGGTGATCTTGAGAAACGGATACGACTTGTCGTCGCGAAAAAGGATGTTGTAGCGCGGCGTGAGCGCCTTGATGAGGTTGTTCTCGAGCAGCAGCGCCTCGGCCTCGGAACGCGTGACCGTGGTTTCGATGCGCGCGATACGCGTGATCATCATCGCGATGCGCGGCGAAAGCTGCGTTTTGGTGAAGTAGCTCGACACGCGCTTTTTCAGGTCGCGCGCCTTGCCGACGTAGAGGACCGCGCCTTGCGCGTCGTAGTAGCGATACACGCCCGGCAGATGCGGCAACTGCGCGAGCGCCTTTTTCGGGTCGAAAACGTCGGTGTCGGTCATCCAGTTTCGGGGACGGGCGGTGCGTCGAGAGAGGTGAGACCTGGCCCAGCGCCGCCATCGCGACGCATTCATGGCTGTGTCCTAGAATCGCAAGTTTAGATCATTCCCTGCCGCACGGAACCTGCGCCGAACTTGCCGGCCGGGCGTTCTGCGCCCGCTTGCGGCATGGCGGCCGTGACTTTCCGCCTCGCACGCTACCCATGACAGAAGCCCCCACACCCACCACCGCCGGCGATAGCGCCATTGCCTGCGACCTCTTTTGCGCCGTCATCGACAATTTCGGCGACATCGGCGTGTGCTGGCGGCTCGCGCGCCAGCTTGCGCACGAGCACGGCTGGCAGGTGCGCCTGTTCGTCGACGACCTGCACGCGTTCCAGAAGCTCTGCCCCGCGCTCGACGCGAGCCGCGCCACGCAAGCGGTCGAAGGCGTGCTCGTCGAGCACTGGCACGCGCCGGAACATGCGGGCGAAACGCTGCAGATCGCCGATGTCGTGATCGAGGCGTTCGCGTGCGAACTGCCGGCCGTGTACGTCGCGGCGATGGCCGGTCGCGCGCGCAAGCCCGTCTGGCTCAATCTCGAATATCTGAGCGCCGAAGACTGGGTGGCCGACTTTCATCTGCGGCCCTCGCCACACCCGCGCTACGCGCTCGCCAAGCACTTCTTCTTCCCCGGCCTTGGCCCGGGCACGGGGGGCGTGCTCAAGGAGGGCACGCTCGACGCCGCGCGCGGGGATTTCGAGCGCTCGCCCGACGAGCGCGCCGCATGGTGGCAGCGCGCCACGGGCGGGCCGCCGCCCGGGCCGGAAGCCACCGTGATCTCGCTTTTCGCGTACGAGAACCCCGCCGTCGACCTGCTGCTTGAGCAATGGCGCGACGGCGCGAAGCCGGTGGTCCTGCTCGTGCCCGAGGGCCGCGTCTCCGGCGCGCTCGCGCGCTTTTTCGGGGAGCGGGCGTTCAGCGCAGGCGCGCAGGCCACGCGCGGCGCCCTGCGCGCGCACGCACTGGCCTTCACCGAGCAGCGCCGTTACGACCCTCTGCTCTGGGCGAGCGACCTGAACTTCGTACGCGGCGAGGATTCGTTCGTGCGCGCGCAATGGGCCGCGCGGCCGTTCGTGTGGCACATCTATCCGCAACCCGACGATGCCCATCTGCCGAAGCTCGACGCCGCTCTGGCGCACTACGGCCGCACGCTCCCGAAGTCGCCGCGCGCTGCGCTCGAGCGCTTCTGGCATGCGTGGAATGGCCGCGGCGCGCCGGACTGGGCCGATTTTGCACAGCATCTGCCCGTCTACGCGGCTCGCGCGAACGCCTGGGCCGCTGAGCTCGGGCAGGTTGGCGATCTCGCCGGAAATCTCGCCGAATTCGCAAAAAGTCAGTTAAAATAAGCGGTTATCCGACGGCAGCCGTCTCAAGCGCTTCGAGTTCCGCGCCCCCGATCGTGCACGCATGAAAGAGGGTCGCAGCAACTGCAGCAGCAACCGAATCCGCTTGCGACGTTTGCCGTCGAGCACACTCGAAGCTACTCAATCTGGACAGGACAGTTTTTTACTATGAAGACCGCACAGGAACTCCGCGTCGGCAACGTCGTGATGATCGGTAACGACGCAATGGTTGTGCAGAAGGCCGAATACAACAAATCGGGCCGCAACTCCGCCGTCGTGAAGATGAAGTTCAAGAACCTGCTGACCGGCGCGGGCATGGAAACCGTGTACAAGGCGGACGACAAGTTCGACGTCGTCGTGCTGGATCGCAAGGAAGTGACGTACTCGTACTTCGCCGACCCGATGTACGTGTTCATGGACGCCGACTACAACCAGTTCGAAGTCGAAGGCGAGATGATGGGCGACGCCCTGAACTATCTCGAAGACGGCATGGGCTGCGAAGTGGTGTTCTACAACGAGAAGGCCATCTCGGTCGAACTGCCGACCGTGCTGGTGCGCGAGATCATCTACACGGAACCGGCCGTCAAGGGCGACACGTCGTCGGGCAAGGTCCTGAAGACCGCCAAGCTGAACACCGGCTTCGAGCTGCAAGTGCCGCTCTTCTGCAACATCGGCGACAAAATCGAAATCGACACGCGTACGAACGAGTACCGCAGCCGCGCCTAAGGCTTAAGGCCTAAGGCAGCCTAAGGCCAGAACGGCGTCCGCCCGCTGCTCTGGCGGCCAAAGGCAGACACCGCGATGAAAGCGCCCCTCGGGGCTAATGCCGTTCAGTTAAGACCTGAACGGCGTTTTCGTTTTGGGTGTTGTAAACGGTGAGGGAGGCTGTTAACCTGCGTCCCCATGCTTGATGACGCCCTCCATTTTCTCGCTGAAGAACAGGAAACGCCCGACTGGGCTCGCCTGGGCGAGCACTTGCCCTACGAGTGGATCGAGCAGGCGGTGGCCTACACGGGACGGGCGAGTATCCGACAACGCCGCTTGCCCGCGGAGCAGGTGGTTTGGCTG
>NZ_JAMBPQ010000046.1 GCF_024206495.1 Paraburkholderia sp. CNPSo 3272
ACCGTGGTTGTCGCTCCCCCGCCGCCGCCCCCGCCTGTCGTCGTCGCACAACCCGTTTACGTGCCGCAGCCGTACGACGCCTATGTTTCGGTCGTGCTCGACCGCGACGTGGTCTACGCCGGCGGAAGCACGTATATCTGGATCGTGGGGTCGGATGGCCACCGCCAGCGCCGCTACTACGGCCGCGGCGACCTGCGCGGCGAAGTCCTGCACCGCCGCGCGGAATTGCGCGTGGTGATGGCGCATAACGAAGGCCATCTGCCGATGCAACACGCACGCATGCCCGAGCCCCAGCGCGTGCGCGTGACGATGCAGCCGCATGGCTCCCGCCCCCAACCAGGCGGGCATCCCCCGGCGGTCACCGCCACACATCGCCCGACGCCTGCGCCGAACCGCAACGCGAATGCCAGCGCCAATGCGAATGCCGGCCATCATCGCCACCCCGATGGGCATCCCAACGGCGCACCTGCGCCGCGTTTCGCGGGCCAGCCGCCGCATGCCGGTTAATCCCGGCCAAGACCGCTGAAGTTCATACCGTCGGTCAGCGTTCGCTGGCCGACCTCGAAGGCGTCACCGCCTGCCTGCAGCGGCACCTCCTCCTTTGCCTCACCTGCCGCCGCACGCTGCGCGGCTGCGCTTGCGTCCCCAAAATTCCCGCCTGAAACGGATCTTCGCTACAACACTGTCGCGACCAAGTGTCGCGATATATATCACATCGCGATATAATCCCGTTCTTTGGCGGCGCCGAGCCGTCTGCGCTTCCCATCCGTTTCCGTTCCGAATCGTGTCACGCTTCAAGGTCCTTCGCTGGCTCACCCGCTTCATCCCTTCAAGGGCCACCATCACATGGCGCGAGCGCCTGCGCTCGGGCGGCGGCGCGCTGGTCGGCATCGCTCTGACGGGCGCGCTAGCGCATCGGATCCTTGGCGGCGATCCGGGCATTCCGTACCTGATCGCCCCCATGGGCGCCTCCGCCGTGCTGCTGTTCGGCGTGCCCGCCAGCCCGCTCGCGCAGCCGTGGTCGATCATCGGCGGCAACCTCGTTTCCGCCACCGTGGGCGTCACCGCGGCGATGTGGATCCACGAGCCGGTGCCGGCGGCCGCCGTGGCCGTCGCCGTGGCCATCGTCGCGATGTTTACGCTGCGCTGCGTGCATCCGCCTTCCGGCGCCGTAGCGCTGACCGCGGTGCTGGGCGGGCCGGCCGTGCATGCGCTCGGCTATGAGTTCGTGTTCGTGCCCGTCGCGCTGCAGTCGTTCCTGCTGCTCGGCGGCGCGCTCGTCTATCACGCCGCCACGGGGCATCGCTATCCGCATGCCGCGCGGCGTCCGCGGGTGGCCGGCCCCGCGCCCGCGCAAGCCGGTTTCACGCGCGCCGACCTCGAAGCCGTGCTGCGCGAGCGCGATGAAATGCTCGACATCGACACCGACGACCTCGAAGCCGTGCTCCAGGACGCCGAAATCCGCGCGTACGCACGCAGCTTCGGCGAACTGACCTGCGCCGACGTCATGTCGGCCAACGTGGTGAGCATCACGCCCGCGACGACCGTGGGCGAAGCGCGCTCGCTGCTCAAGCGCCACGATGTGAAGGCGCTGCCCGTGGTGGACGCGCATCGCCAGGTGAAGGGCATCGTCACGCGCGCCGACCTCGCCGCCGACGGACGCGAGCGGCATCCGCTGCGTCTCATGCTCTATGCGATCGCGCGCATGTTCCGGCCGCACGCCGAGTCCGCCCAGAGCGTCGGCACGCTGATGACCACGCATGTGCTCACCGTCGCGAACACGACGCCGATCGTCGAGCTCGTGCGTATTTTTGCAGGTCGCGGACACCATCATGTGCCGGTGGTCGATCACGAACACAGGCTCGCCGGCATCATCACCCAGGCCGACTTGATCTCGGGGCTCTATCACCAGGCGAAGACACCGCAGCAGGCGCCGGCCTGAGCCGATTAGCGGCCATACACCTGGCTGCGATGCGGATGTGACGGGCGTTTTCGGGCATAAATATCACGGTATGATATATTAGGAGACTGAACCATTCCATGGACTCCCGATGAAAAAAAGCGCGCGCGACCTCGACAAGGTCGACTTTGAACAGCTGTCCGAATTTCGCTACCAGATGCGCCGCTTCGAGCGCTTCTCGGAGCAGGCCGCGCAGGCCGAGGGCATCACGCCGCTGCAATACCTGTTGCTGCTGCATGTGAAGGGCTACCCCGGCCGCACGTGGGCGACCATCGGCGAGCTGGCCGAGCGTTTGCAGGCGCAGCATCACGGCGTGGTGGCGCTCGTCTCGCGCTGCGAGGCGATTGAACTCGTCGAGCGCCGCGTGAGCGAGCGCGACCGCCGCCAGGTGGAAGTGCATCTGCTCGCCGCAGGCGAAAAGCTGCTCGCGCGCCTGGCCGAACTGCATCGCGCCGAGTTGAGATCGCTCGACGGCGCGTTCACCATTCCGCATATCGATCTATAGACACCATGCATTCCGACGATTCCCACAAGCGCGACTTTTCGGCGAACGCACGCCTGCCCGGCATCAGCGTGCTGGCCGCCGTAATCGGCGCGCTGGCCACGTTCGCGGCGTTCGTGCTGCTGAGCCTGATCCACTGGTTCACGAACCTGTTCTTCTTCGGCCAGTTTTCGTTTGCCGACCGCTCGCCCGCGCTCAACACGCTGGGGCCGTGGGTCATCGTCGTGCCTGTGATAGGCGGCCTGATCGTCGGGATGATGGCGCGCTTCGGCTCCGAGAAAATACGCGGCCACGGCATTCCCGAAGCCATCGAAGCCATTCTGTTCGGCAAGAGCAAGATGTCGCCGAAGGTGGCCGTGCTCAAGCCGCTTTCGTCGGGCATCGTAATCGGCAGCGGCGGTCCGTTCGGCGCGGAAGGCCCGATCATCATGACGGGCGGCGCGCTCGGCTCGCTGCTCGCGCAGTGCGTGCGTGTGACCTCCGCCGAGCGCAAGACGCTGCTCGTGGCGGGCGCGGCCGCGGGCATGACCGCCGTGTTCGGCACGCCGGTCGCGGCCGTGCTGCTGGCCGTCGAACTGCTGCTGTTCGAATGGCGTCCGCGCAGCTTCCTGCCGGTGGCGCTCGCGTGCGCGGTGGCCGGCTTCGCGCGCTCCGTGTTCTTCGGCACGGCGCCGCTCTTTCCCATGCAGACCCTGCCGCCGCACGCCGTGGCGCTCTTCTCGTGCATCATCGCCGGGCTGCTGGCGGGCGCGCTCGCGTCGGGGCTGTCGGCGGCGCTCTACAAGGTCGAGGACCTGTTTGGCCATCTGCCGCTGCACTGGTCGTGGTGGCCGGCCATCGGCGGGCTCGTGGTGGGCATCGGCGGCTTCATCGAGCCGCGCGCGCTCGGCGTGGGCTACGACGTGATCGGCGATCTGCTGCATCAGCACATCGTTCTTCAGGTCGCCATTGCGATTCTGGTGGTGAAAGCCGTGATCTGGGTCGTGGCGCTCGGCTCCGGCACCTCGGGCGGCGTGCTCGCCCCGCTGCTCATGCTCGGCGCGGGGCTAGGCTCGGTGTTGAGCCACGTGCTGCCCGGCAGCGACCCGGCGCTGTGGCCGCTCGTGTGCATGGCGGCGACGCTCGGCGCCACGCTCGGCGCGCCGCTCACGGCCATCGTGTTCGCGTTCGGCCTCACGCACGACACCAATGCACTGCTGCCGCTGCTCACGGCCACGCTGGTCGCGCACGGCTTCGCGACGGTCGTCATGAAGCGCTCGATCATGACCGAAAAGATCGCGCGCCGCGGTTATCACATCTTTCGCGAATACGGCGTCGATCCGCTCGAGCGCCATTACGTCGATGAAGTGATGACGCGCAATGTCGATACGATCGACGCGGACGTCACCGTGCGCGATGCTCTCGAGCGCTATTTCGGTTCGACGCAGCAGCGCCGCGCCTTCCCGGTGCTGCGCGACGGCGCGGTGCTCGGCGTGGTGGATCGCGCGATGCTCGACGCCGTGCGCGCGAGCGCCGCGACCGAAGCCCTCGATACGCCGTTAGGCTCGTTGCTCGCGCAACGTTCCCCCGATACGGCGCTCCCCGGGGAGACCTGCAGGCAGATTGCCACGCGCCTCGCGATTCACGGGCTCGAACGCCTGCCCGTGGTGGCCGACCGCGAATCGCGGCAGCTCGTGGGCATCGTCTCGCGCAGCGACCTCGTCAAGCTCTCGCTCTCGCACTTCGAGGAGGAGCACAAGAAGGAGCGCTTCCGCCGCATTTCCGTGGGCAACGGCAAACGGCGCTTTCCGCCGGTACGCAAGGCCGGATGAGGGTGACGGCGCGCGTCTATTGATGCAGCGCCAGGCCCTTTACGGCCTTGTCCACCGCGTTTTTCGGGCCGTATAGCGCGATTCCCACCAGATCGGGATTCTCCGGGTCCTCGGCCCGAAAGACCTCGCGGTTCGCCGCGTCGTGGCCCGTCGAAAACATGGCGTGCACATACGGCACGATCGTGAGTTCGCGCGATACGCCGCGCCGCAGCGCGGCCTGCAGACCCTCAACGTCCGCGCCATAGATCATCATCGGCTGGCCCAGCATCCTGCCGTAGCGTTGCCCGCGCGCGTCTTCGTAGGGCTCGCCAAGCGCTTCGGGCACCGCCGCCGCGATGCCCGTGGCGAGAAACGCGGTCACATTGAGCTTCTGCCAGACCGCGAGATTTTCGCGCACGACCAGCGCGACTTTCGTATCGAACATGCTGCCTCCTTTTTCGAGGCAGTCATGATCCGCGAGACGCGGCTGCAAGTCTGGAACGTTTGTGCACGACGCCGGCGCCTGGAACGCGCGCCTCAGTGCAGATGCCGCAGCTTGTCCGGATTGCGCATCACGTAGATGGCCGTGACCTTGCCGCCTTCGATCTCGAGCGCGGTGGTCTGCAACTCGCCATCGGCCTCGCGCGTGACAAAGCCGGGCAGCCCGTTGATGAAACCCGCGCGCACGAACGTCGAGCCATTCTTGCGAAACAGGTCGGCCAGCCGCGCGTGCAGCTTCATCACACTCTCGAAGCCGAACACTGGGTGGCCGATCGCCGGGCGCTTGCCGCCGCCGTCCGCGTGCAGGCTCACGTCGTCGGCGAGCATGGCGCCCAGCGCGCTCATGTCGCCGCTGCGCGACGCCGCGAAGAACGCCTGCGCCAGTTCGATGCCGCGCGCTTTCTCCACATGAAAACGCGGGCGCGCTTCTCTCACGTGAGCGCGGGCGCGCGCCGCGAGCTGGCGGCATGCGGCGCTCTCGCGCCCGATCGTGGCCGCGACTTCGTCGAACTCGAGCCCGAACACGTCGTGCAGCAGGAACGCCGCGCGCTCCAGCGGCGAAAGGCGTTCGAGCGCGAGCATGAGCGGCAGCGTGACGTCCTCCTGCTCGTCCTCTTCGACGACCGGGTCGGGCAGCCACGGACCGACATAGGTTTCGCGCTGATGCCGCGCCGATTTGAGCTGGTCGAGGCACATGCGCATCACCATGCGGCGCAGGAACGCCTCGGGCACACGCACCTCGTCGCGCTCGACGTCCGCCCAGCGGATGAACGCGTCCTGCACGATGTCCTCGGCGTCGGCGACCGAGCCGAGCATGCGGTACGCCACGCGGATCAGCTTGCGCCGCAGCGGATCGAAACTCGCCGCGGCGTCCCTGAGGCCAGCGTCCGTCATGCGGCAACCATCTTTCTGGCCATGGCCTTCGCCGCCGCCGGATCGACCCACAGGCCGAAGCCGACCGCAAGGCGGTTCCAGCCGTTGATCACATTGATCATCAGCGTGAGCTTCACCTGCTCCTCCTCGGTAAAGTGGCCGGTGAGCGCCGCGCGTGCTTCTTCCAGCGCATGACCTTCGGAAAGGCGCGTGAGGGCGTCGGTCCAGCCGAGCGCCGCGCGTTCGCGGTCGGTGTAGCACGGCGCCTCTTTCCACGCGGACAGCAGGTGGAGACGCTGTTCCGTCTCGCCTTCCTCGCGCGCGTGCGCGGTATGCATGTTAAGACAATTCGCACAGCCGTTGATTTGCGACGCGCGCACCTCCACCAGTGCAATGAGGCTCGGCTCGAGGCTCCCGGACACGGCGAGCGATGTGCCCATCCAGGACTTCATCAGGGTCGGAGCGGCGGCGAACAGGTCGAGCTTGGCAGTCATGGTTTCATCTCCTTTCGGTTGGGTTGCCATGACATGACGAGACAGCCTGGGCCGCGTGTGACATCGGGGTGAAAAAAGTTTCACCGCGGGGCTTGAGCCGCCTCGGCCCGTAGCGCGGCTAGAGGCGGCGAGTCACGCTGCATCACTCCTTGCCGGACTGCGCTGCGGCTTGCTCGATGACCTTCGCTACTTCCGTCGGATGCGACATGTAGACCACATGACTCGAGTTGATCTCGACCGTCTTGCTGCCGGCGCGCTGGGTCATGAAGCGTTCCAGATCGGGATTGATCGCGCGGTCTGCCGTCGCCACGACGGCCCAGCTCGGCTTCGTTCTCCAGGCGGCGTGCGTGATCGGAACGCCGAACGATTGCGCGGCGGGCGTGACTTGCGAGATGGCCATGAAGCGGGCCTCGGTGGCGGGCAGGTCGGCGGCGAAATCCGCGTGGAAATTGGCCGGGTCGATATACAGGTGACCGTCGGCCGTGGCCTTGATCGCCTGGGTGGCGGGCGGCGTCTTCTTCGTCAGTTCGAGCGGCGATTCCCCCGTGTCCGGCTGAAACGCGGCCACGTAGACGAGACCCGCGACCTTGTCGTCTTTGCCGGCCTCCGTCACGACCGCGCCGCCGTAGCTGTGGCCGACGAGGATGCTCGGGCCGTCCTGGGCATCGACGACACGGGTCGTCGCCTTCACGTCGTCATCGAACGACGTTTCCGGCTCCTGCACGACGGAGACCTTGTAGCCGTCGCGCGTGAGAATTTTCGACACGGCCTGCCATCCCGAACCGTCGGCGAAGTAGCCGTGCACGAGCACGATGTTCTTGACCGGCGCGGCCGTGGCGGCCTGCGAGCCGAGCGCGGCGGCGCAAAGGGCAACGGCGGCGGCGATGCGGGTTACGTATGAGGAAATCGTCATTTTCATGCTCCAGCGAGTGAGGGAATTTGAGAACTCGACAAGGCACTGCCTGTTCGATTTAGCCATCCTACTAGTAGGATGGCTAAGAGGCAAGAAAAATCTGAGGGCAGCTTCGGAGTGGCAATCGGCCCCCACTCCGCGTAAGCTGTCGGTAATTCAACCGACTAGATGGTAGGCGAAATGACAGTAAGCGGCGAACTGACGGCCGACAGGATCATTGCGGCGGGACGGCAGCTCATCATGCGGCGCGGCTACAACGGGTTCAGCTATGCCGACATCGCAGATGCGATCGAGATTCGCAAGGCCAGCATTCACCACCATTTCCCAGCCAAGACCGATCTCGTCGTCGCTGTGCTGAGCGCGTGGCAGGAAGCGCTAGACGCCGACGTGGCGGCACTGGAGGCGAGCGGCGCGGACGCCATCGCACAGTTGCGCGCCTACATCGGCCACTGGGAGCGCTGCATTGCCGACGACACGGCTCCGTTCTGTGTCGCGGGCATGCTGGGCGCCGAACTGCCTTCGCTGCCTGAAGAAGTGGCTCAAGGGGTGAAGACGTTCTTCGATCACCTGACGGCGTGGCTTGAACGGGTGCTCCGAGCCGGCGTGAAGGGCGATCTCCTCAAACTGGAGTCGTCGGTTCAGGCCGAAGCGGCCACGCTTGTCTCGCTGGTCTACGGCGCCATGCTCGCTGCGCGGGCGTATGCGAACGTCGAGCTGTTCAAGCAGGTGACGGAGGGCGCCGTCGAAAGACTGGTCAAGCATCGCAAACGCACACACGCCACCGGTCAGGCGACCGAATAGCCGCCGTCGGCCACCAGAGCGTGGCCCGAAACATAGCTCGAGTCGTCGGAGGCGAGGAACGCTACGATCGTCGCCATCTCCTGCGCGGTGCCCCAGCGGCCAGCGGGCGTGCCGGCGGCGAACTGCTGTTGCACTTCGGCCGATGGCCAGATGCCGCGATGATGGAACGGCGTCTCGATCAACCCCGGGCACAGTGCGTTTACACGTATGCCTTGGCGGAACCATTCGATCGAAGCCGATTTGGTCATGCCGACTACCGCATGTTTGCTGGCGATATACACCGACGCGTTCGCGAAACCGATTAGCCCGCCCATCGAGGCGTTGTTGATGATGCTGCCCGAGCCTTGCTCGAGCATGACCTGCGCTTCGTATTTCATCGAGTTCAGCACGCCGCGCACGTTCAGCTCGAAGACCATGTCGAATCTTTCGGAATCCTGCTCGACGAGCGGCGCGAATACGCCCTCGGTTCCCGCATTGTTGAAGGCGATGTCAAGGCGCCCGTATGTCTGCACCGCGTAGTCGACGAGACGCTTGATGTCGGCTTCTTTCGAAACGTCCGCCACGCAGGCCGACGCTCCACCGCCCTGCGCAGAAATTTGCTGCACGAGCTGGTGGAGTTCGTCCTTGCGGCGGGCCGCCACGACGACCTTTGCGCCGCGGCGGGCGAGTTCGACGGCCGAAGCGCGGCCGATGCCGGAGCTTGCGCCGGTCACGAGCGCAATCTTGCCTTCGAGCTGCCGTGGTGTGCTGATCGTGTTCATGATTTCGTCCTTTGTTCCAGTGGATAGTCTGCAAAGTGGTCGATCTGGCGAGCTACGTTGCCTCACGCCTGGGACGAAGTATGGATAGTCGGCGCTCGAAGGTGAATGGAATAGTCCCGCATTCACAATTCCTGTTTTGGGAATTTTCAACGACAATGACTCTTCATTCTCAGCGCGGGAACAATCATGCTCAATCGCCTTGATCTCCTGAGGATCTTCCTGGCCGCCTCGTCGTGTACGAGCTTTCGCGAAGCCGCCGCGCGACTCGGCGTTTCGCCGCAAGTGGTCACGCGCGCGGTGCGTGAGTTGGAGGAGCAACTGCGGGAAACCCTCTTCCATCGCAATACGCGACGCGTGCAGATCACGACGTTCGGCCAGTCGTTCGTCGCGCATGCTCAGGCGGCGTTAGCGGGCGTCGACGGTCTGTTCGGGCAGGCCAGCAAGAGTGACGACGCAATGGGCGTCGTGCGCATTACCGCGCCGTCAGCCCTTGGCCGCTACTACGTCCAGCCGATTTTGATGGAATTGATGGCCCGTCATCCCGGTCTGATTGCCGACCTCAGAATCTCGGATGCCCCCTCTGCCGTGGTGGATGAGCAAATCGACGTAGGCGTGCGTGCGGGCGCAATAGGCGACAACCGGTATGTCGCGCGCGCTATCGGGCCACTACCGGTATGGACCGTCGCGTCGCCTGCATTGATCGAGCGGGTGGGAGAGCCAAGGAACCTGAAGGACCTGGAAGCACTACCGGTTACGTGCTTGATCGACCCCGCAAGCGGCCGTCCGTGGCCATGGATATTTCGCGGAGAACGTCACTTTCAGCCCGCTGCGCCTGCATTCGTGACCAATGACACTTCAGTGGAAGTCAACGCGGCGTGTGCGGGAATTGGGTACAGCCAATGTACCGAATATCTGATCCGGCCTTACGTGCAGCGCGGTCAACTCGTCCGGATTCTTCCCCGCCTCGACCCCGAGCCCTGGAAGCTATACGTTTATCGTCCCCAACGCGGCCCGGTATCGAGGCGAGTTCGCGTCGTATTCGACGAGCTGGTTGCCAAACTTCCCGTTGCAACCTTGCGTGAGTAGTTGGCGCGCGCTCTGAAGAACGAACGTCAGTTCAACGCAAGAAGCGAAAATTGAATACTGAAACCGGGCTAGACCCGCGTCGCCAGGAGTTTGATCCCGGCGATCCCGAATACGACGGCCAGGCATCCTTCCAGCGTGCGACGGGTCCGCACGTACATCCTGCGAGCCGAATCCGTCGAAAACAGGACGGCATAACCGCCGAACACGAGGCACCCGATGGCCGCACAGCCAGCGATAACCGCACTATGGGCGGATGCCGTGCCGTTCGACGACAGGGCGACAATGGAAACCCACAAGAGGATCGCCTTTGGATTGGTGAGATGGAGCATCGCGCCGCGGAGGTAGACGCTCGTCAATGTCGATGCTCGTTCCGTGTAGGCAAGCAGCAGGTTGGTCGACAAGAAGGCGTTTCCAGTCATGATTGAAAGGGGTTTCAAAACGTTGATGAGACCTGCGTGTGAACAGGCTGTAAACACGAACAAACCCTTGTCAGCGATATGCACGGCAACATCGCGTTCATCCACGACCAAGCCTGGGCTTCCTGTAAGCAATGCTCCGTGGTCCAGTTCGAGCACCGGCACATTTCCCTTTGGATTGATGGTGAGAAGGTCGATCCCGCCTTGCGTGCGCTTCGACGCCATGTCCACCATTTCGAGTTCAATTGCGTACGCGCTTCGCGTGCGACGATATGCGATGCAAGCGAGCATGCTCCCGACGAGTAATAGAGCTTCATGTTCGCTCCCGACAACGAGTTAAATCAGCTCAGCACGCCATAGCGCTTGCTACTCGGGGGAAGGCGGATTCAAAAGCTTGCTCAATGGCTTTAACGGGCCTATTGGGAAGAGCGAGAACGTCATCAAATGCGCCTTCCCCAAGGGCAGTGCCTCGAGCATTTCATCCGCTTGATTGACGTCCGTTACGTTCAGGATGAATGCCACCCCGGCCCGGTCTTGCAGTGAATACCACTGGTCGATCTTGCCCTCGAGGTAAAGCTGCGCCGTCTCGCGCACTTCGGTCGAAAGCGTGTGTTGCACAAGTTGCATGTCCGTGCCCGGCGGAAAAGTGCCAATCGCCAGAATTTTCGTGGTTGGCGTGGCAGGCATAGGCGTGGTTTGCGACATGGAAACTCCAGCAGAAGCGACCAGCACAGAGGCGATGGTCGTATTAAGAAGAAGGCGTTTCATTCAGCGTCCAGTTACCGTGGTGTGAGCCGCTGATGCTCCAGCCCAATGGCTGGTGCCAAGGTATCATCGCTATTCGCAAGCGGCTATTCATCGCATTGTTGACGGGCCATGAAGCAGAACTTCACAGTCAGGCAGGGCGCGCTGGACGGCGTGGAGGTGTTCCTGCGCGTGGCCCACCATCGCAGTTTTCGCAAGGCGGCCGCGGAGCTCGGTGTGACGCCCTCGGCGATCAGCCAGACGGTGCGTGTCCTAGAAGCGCGAATTGGCGCAGCGCTCTTCATCCGCAACTCGCGCAGTGTCGGTTTGACCGAAGCGGGCGAACAGTTTTTCGCGCGCGCCAAGCCTGCCTTCGATGAACTGGTCGCCGCCAGTGAGGTGGCGCGTGGGCTCGGCCAGCGACCGGCTGGATTGCTGCGTCTCTCGGCGCCGCGCGCGGTCATCCCCACTCTGCTTGAGCTGGTCACATCGTTCTGCAAGGCTTTTCCCGAGGTCGAGGTGGAGCTTGCTGCAAGCAAGGAGGTGACCGACCTTGCTGCCGAAGGCTTCGACGCCGCTATCCGCCAGGGGCATCTCGTTGCTCCCGATATGGTCGCGGTGCCGATGACTCCGCCATTCCGTCTCATCGTCGTCGGCAGCCCTGCCTACTTCGCCGGGTCAAGCCCGCCCACGCACCCGAACGACCTGCGCCACCATGCCTGCTTGCGATGGCGGCGGTCCAACGGCGCGCTCGCCCTTTGGTCGTTCAACGACGACGAGCAGCCGATCGAGATCGCCGTATCCGGCCCCCTCATCGCCAGTGACTTTCCCACCGTGCTGGGCGCTGCGTTAGAAGGCCTGGGGCTCGCCCAGGTACCCGAGCCGCTGGCCGCTGTCGGGTTGAGATCGGGTGAACTGATCGAAGTGCTGGAGGCCTACGCGCCGGTGAGGCCCGGGGTGTTCCTGTGCTATCCGGACCGCCGTCAGGTCATGCCGAAACTGCGCGCATTCATCGATCATATGAAGAACCGCACGGCGTCCGATCGAAAAGCCCGCGTAACAGCCGACGCGAAACGCGCGGGGTCCCGAAAAGAAGGCTGATGCCGCAAAGCATTCACAAACGCCGGACGCTAACAAACATCTCCCACGCCGCGCGGCGCGAAGCGCCCGCACCATCGTCCTACAATGGCGCAGTAGCCACACTTCGCCACGACATCACCGGCGCAAACCTCACTTTCCCAGGAGCAGACGATGCCAAAGATGCACGTAGTGCAGGTAGCAAAACCGGGCGCCCCTCTCGAACAGGTCGAACGCGATATTCCCGAGCCGCCCGAGGGACACGTCCTCGTCAAGGTACAGGCTTGCGGGATCTGCCATAGCGATTCGCTCACGAAAGAAGGCCAGTGGCCCGGCCTGCAGTTTCCTCGCGTGCCCGGCCACGAGATCGCAGGCGTGATCGAAAAGCTCGGCGCGCGCGTCGACGAATGGAAGGTTGGTCAGCGCATCGGCGTGGGCTGGCACGGCGGACACTGCGGCCATTGCGAACACTGCCGTCACGGCGACTTCGTGCTCTGCAAGAACGGGCAGATTCCCGGCATCAGTTACGACGGCGGCTATGCCGACTACATGGTGGCGCCGCAGGAAGCCCTGGCACGCATGCCCGACGACCTCTCCGACGTCGACGCCGCGCCGCTCCTGTGCGCGGGCATCACCACCTTCAACGCGCTGCGCAACAGCGGCGCACGCGCGGGCGATGTCGTGGCGATTCTCGGCATTGGCGGTCTCGGCCATCTCGGCGTGCAGTACGCTCGCAAAATGGGCTTCGTCACCGTCGCCATCGCGCGCGGGCAGGACAAGGCGCCGCTCGCCAAACAGCTCGGCGCGCATCACTACATCGACAGTTCCTCGCAAGACGTCGCGCAAGCGCTGCTCGCGCTGGGCGGCGCGCGCGTGATCCTCGCCACGGCCACGAGCGGCAAAGCCATGAGCGCCGCGCTGGGCGGGCTCGGCCTGAACGGCAAACTGATCATGATCGGCGTGTCGGAGGAGCCCGTGGAAGTGCCGATTACGCAGTTCATCATGGGCCGCCACTCGGTGCAGGGCTGGCCCTCGGGCACCGCCGCCGATTCTCAGGATACCCTGGCATTCAGCGCGCTCTCGGGGGTGAAGCCGATGATCGAGGCGTATCCGCTGTCGCGCGCGGCAGAAGCCTATGAGCGGATGATGAGCGGCAAGGCGCGTTTTCGCGTGGTGCTCAGACCCGGTGCCTGACGGGCAGCGAGGCGAAATGCGGTGCGATGCAAGGCCGGCACCGCATCGGCTTTGCACTACCGTCCCGCTTGAGGCCCGGCTTCGTCCTTCGCGAGGCCGGTCTCGTCGACATAGCGATCGACAGCACTGCTTACGGTCGGATCGAAGCGGTCCGGGCCGATGTCTTCGAGCAGATCGAAGCGCTTGAGCTTGTCGCGCACGGGGTCCTTCATCTCGGCGAAATGCAGCGCGATGCTGCGCTCGCGCAACGCATGAGTCAGTTCGCGCAGCATGTCGGCGGACGTGACGTCCACACTCGTCACAGGCTCCGCCGCCACTACGACCCGGCGCACCGGCGTGGGCGACGCTTCCACTGCTTCCATCAGGCGCTGCTGGACTCGGCATTCGCGAAAAACAGCGGCGCGTCCCAGCGAAACAGCACGAGCCCCGGCGTGCGCACGGCGTCGGGATAGCGCTCGATGTCGTGATAGCCGCGCACCCCCTCCACGCGGCCGAGCACCGCGAAATGAGGCCGCCAGCCGTCCCAAAGGAATTCGATCACGGCGAACAGGACGGCGAGGCCAATGCCGGGAATCGCCCCGAAAACCGCGACTGCCACGAAGCGACCGATCGACAGCCAGAACTCCCACTGCTGAATCCGGTAGATGCGTTTGAGATCTGCGATTTCGAACAGGCCGAGTGCGGCGGCGATCACCACGGCGGCGAGCGCGCTATTGGGCAGATAGCGCAACAGATTGGGCGCGACCATGAGCAGCGCCGCCACGGCGAGCGCGCCGACTACGCCGGTTAGCTGCGTGCGGGCACCCGCGGCTTCGGCAACGGGCGTGCGCGAGGCGCTGCTGCTGATCGGGAAGCCCTGGAACAAGCCGGCGGCGAAGTTCGCCACGCCGAGGCCCACCATCTCCTGGTTCGGGTCGACGCGCGCATGAAAGCGCGCTGCATAGGTACGCGAGAGCACGCTCGTATCGGCGAAAGCGATCAACGCGACGGCCGCGCCGCCCAGTACGATCTTGACGAGGTCCGCGTTGGCGACCCACGGCAGCGAGAGTCCAGGCAAGCCCTGCGGAATCGTCCCGAGCACTTTCACGCCCATGGTGTCGAGATGAAAGAGACTGACCGAGAGCGTGGCCACGATCACGGCGATCAGGATGCCGGGCACTTTGTCAAAGCGCTTGAGCACGAGGATCAGCACGAGGCTTCCCGCGCCCACGGCGAAGCTGTACCAGTTCGCCTCGCCGCGCGCGACGCCCTTAACGAGGCTGAGCAGGTCTCTCATCGGGCCCTGCTCGTCGATGGAGACGGCGAAGAGCTTCGGCAACTGGCTAATGAGCACGGCGAGCGCGATGCCGTTCATGTAGCCGTATCGAATGGGCTTGGACAGCAGCTCCGTGATGAAGCCGAGGCGCAACAGCCCCATGACGACGCAGACGAGCCCCGAAACGATCGCCATCATGCTCGCCACGCCGATGGCGCGTGCGGGGTCGCCGCCCGCGACCTGCACCACCACGGCGAGGATGGGCGCGGCAAGCGCGGAGTCGGGGCCGAGCACGAGAATGCGGCTGGGCCCGAAAATGGCGTAGGCCAGCAGCGGAATGATCGTGGCATAGAGACCGTACACACCCGGCACACCGGACGCCGCCGCGTAGGCAATGCCGACCGGCACGAGCATGGTGGTCAGCACGAGTCCCGCAGCGAGATCGTTGAGCAACCAGGCGCGTTGATAAGTCTTCAACAACGTCACGCCGGGCAGCCAGCGCAGCCAGGGCTGGCTTGCGCTTCCACTGGCGGCCCGTGCGTGAGGGGAGACAGGTCCTTCCATATCCATTGGCCGGTTAATTGTCGTGAGAATGCTGGCGCTGGGAATCGTGGAGCCGACGGCGTGCGCTAAAAAGAATAGGTGAAATATGCGTGTCACAAAAGCCGCGCGGCGGTCTCGACACTTCGGGATCCTGGACACGGATTCAGTCCGTCCTTCCGCACTTTTTCGGGCATCGCCCGCCGGCGCTGCGCCAACCGGGTGCGCCGCATCGACTCCCGCACTGCTGCGGTGCACAACGCGTTACGCGCCGCATTTCCGCAAGGCGCGCCCGAAACCCCATCCGGCACGGCTTTGCGGCCAACCGACAAACTGGCACGCACTTTGCTGAAACCTCATGCGCGCCCAGCGATGGCGCGCAATGCACCGTTCAACCGTCGGAGACGTCATGCCGACGACCACAGAATCCCCATGCTGCGCGTACTGCTCGTAACCGACACCGACAAGCCTATCGGCGACCTGCGCGACGCGCTCGCCAAGCTCGGCTACGACATGCTCGCCGATCCCGCCACGCCGCAGGCCTTGCATCGCGTCGTCGAGTGCGAGCGGCCTGACGTCATCATCATCGATACCGAGTCGCCCTCGCGCGACACGCTCGAACAGCTCGCGGTGATGAACGCCACCGCGCCGCGCCCGGTGTTGATGTTCAGCCACGACGCCAACCAGCAGCTGATCCGCTCGGCCGTGAACGCGGGTGTGACCGCCTATCTTGTGGAAGGGCTCGCGAGCGAGCGTCTTGCGCCGATCCTCGAAGTCGCGCTCGCGCGCTTTGCACAGGAAGCGCAGTTGCGCGAGCGTCTCACGCAGGCCGAGAACGAGCTGGCCGAGCGCAAGCTGATCGACCGCGCGAAGCGCATCCTGATGGAGCAACAGAAGCTGACCGAGCCCGCCGCGTACGCGGCGCTGCGCAAGCGCGCGATGAACCAGAGCGTGAAGCTCGCCGAAGTCGCCCGCCAGATCGTCGCGCTCGCGCAAGCGCAGGAACGACCCGATTGAGCAGGAACGAAGCTCGCCCATGAACGCCACCACGACCCTCGCCGCGCCCGAGAAAACCCATCTGAAGATCGGCTTCGTGCCGCTCGCCGACGCCGCGCCGCTCGTCGCCGCGAAGCTGCTGGAATTCGGCCATGCTCACGGCCTCACGCTCGAACTCTCGCGCCAACCTTCTTGGGCCGCGCTGCGCGACAAGCTCCTCTGCGGCGAACTCGACGCCGCGCATTCGCTCTACGGGCTCGTGTATGGCGTGCAGCTCGGCCTGGGCGGCCCGCAGACCGACATGGCCGTGCTGATGGTGCTCAACCGCAACGGCCAGGCAATTACCCTCTCGAACCGTCTCGCGGATGCGCTCGCCGAACACGGCTCGCTGCCGCGCGCGCTCGCGACGCTGGCGCGCAAGCCCGTGTTCGCGCAGACCTTCCCCACCGGCACGCACGCGATGTGGCTGTACTACTGGCTCGCTTCGCAGAGCGTGCATCCGCTGCGCGACATCGAGAGCGTGGTGATACCGCCGCCGCAGATGGTGGCCGCGCTCGCCGAAGATCGCCTCGACGGCCTGTGCGTGGGCGAGCCGTGGCCAGGGCTCGCGCAGCAGCGCGGCGTGGGGCGCACGATCATCGCGAGCGGGGCGATCTGGCCGGATCATCCCGAGAAGGTGCTCGCCTGCCGGCGCGATTTCGTGGAGCGCCATCCGAACGCGGCGCGCGCGCTCGTACGGACGATGCTCGAAGCGTGCCGCTGGCTGGACGGCGAAGGCAATCGGCGCGAGATTGCGCAGTGGCTCGCGCGCCCGGAGATGCTGGGCGTCGACGCCGCGCTGATCGCGGCACGGCTCGAAGCGGACACGGCATCGCCCGCGCCGGGCATGAAGTTCTTCGAGCACGGCCGGGTGAACTATCCGCGCGAATCCGAAGGCGTGTGGTTTCTGACGCAGTTCGAACGATGGAGCATGCTCGCGCGCCGTAGCGACTATCGCGAGATCGCGCGCGGCTTGAACCAGACGGCGCTGTACGGACAAGCGGCGGCGGCGATGGGAATCGCGCTGCCGGCAGAGACGGCCACCGCGCCGTTCGTCGATGGACGCGTTTGGGACGGGGAAGACGCGGTGGGGTATGTGGAGGGATTCGGTATCAAGGCCTGAGCGCGGCTGTCCGCGCCCAGCCGCTTACTTCACGACGACCTGCGTATGCCCCACGACAGGGGGCTTCTCGAAGTACGGGCCGACGAGCCGGCGCCATTCCTGAAAGTCATCCGACTCGCGAAAGTGCACCATGTGATCTTCGACGGTATCCCACTGCACGACGAGCACATACTGGTTCGGCTCTTCCACGCCGCGCTGCAATTCCACGCTGCGGCAGCCGCGTGCGCGATGAAAGTTTGCCTCGAATTCGGCGTTCTTGCCTGCGCTCACCGTGATGTGCGCCATCTCGTAGACCATCCTGTTCTCCTTGTGATTCGCGTTGATTCGCGTTGATTCGCGTTTGATCCGCCACTGCAGTCAGTGTGTGTTCAGCCGTTCGATCACTTCGTCCGCAATCGCAAGCGAAGCCGTCAGCCCCGGCGACTCGATGCCGTAGAGGTTCACGAGCCCGCTCACGCCGTGCTCGCGCGCGTCCTGGATCACGAAGTCGCCGCCATGCTTGCCCTCGGCCAACTTCGGGCGAATGCCAGCATAACCCGGTTGCAGTGCGTCGTCAGGGAGCGCTGGCCAGTAGGTGCGAATCGCCTCGTAGAATTTCGCCGCGCGGCCCGGATCCACCGTGTAGTCAATCGTGTCGATCCATTCCACGTCGGGACCGAAGCGCGCCTGGCCGCCAAGGTCGATCGTCAGGTGCACGCCCAGGCCCCCTTCCTCCGGCACCGGATAGATGAGCCGCGAAAACGGCGCCGCGCCCGCCAGCGAGTAGTAGCTGCCCTTCGCGTAGCGCCCCGGCGGGATTGATTGGGCCGGCACGCCCTCGATGCACGCCGCCACCTGCTGCGCGTAAAGGCCCGCGCTGTTCACCACGCGCGTGGCGAGCAATTCCATCGGCTCGTCGCCGCC
The DNA here is from genome assembly GCF_024206495.1 of Paraburkholderia sp. CNPSo 3272. Taxonomy (GTDB): domain Bacteria; phylum Pseudomonadota; class Gammaproteobacteria; order Burkholderiales; family Burkholderiaceae; genus Paraburkholderia. Next base: position 17,969 of record NZ_JAMBPQ010000046.1, read on the forward strand.
TACCTTGAGAAGCGTCGGCTGGGCCGGCCGCACGAGCCCCCCCGTGACCGGCGAGCAAAACGCGAGCATGCCGCCCGCCGCTTCAAAGTCGCCCTGTAGCGCGAGCATCAAACCGTGGCTGTCGACGATGCCCGTGGAGGGCGATTCGAGCGCAGCCACGCACTCGAGCGCGGGTTCCCGTGCGCGCGCCTCGCCACGGTCGAGCCAGCGCAGGTCGTCCACGCCATTGGCGGCGGCCGCCGCGCGAATCGCGCGCAGCGCGTCGAGCTGCGCTTCGTGCGTCGCGACGATGAACTTGCCGCAACGGCTGAACTCCACGCCCTTCTCTTCGCAATACGCGTAAAGCTTGTGCTTGCCTTGCACGCACAGCCGCGCCTTGAGCGAGCCTTGCGGGTAGTAAATGCCCGCGTGTATCACTTCGCTGTTGCGCGAGCTGGTGCCCGTGCCGATGGCGTTCTCCGCCTCGACGAGGACGGTTTCCCAGCCCTGCTGTGCGCACGCGCGCGCAACCGCGAGACCGACCACGCCCGCGCCGATTACGACGCAATCCACCGTGTCCGTCATGAAACTTCCTTTCTCGTCACGCGAGTGCTGTTGCGACTGGCGTTATTTTGCCCAATTCCCGAGCCTTTCGTGAAAGGATGCGCACCACGAAAAAAACGCCGCCCGATCGGTCGATCGGGCGGCGTCAAACAACTACCGGGGATGATGGAACTAGATGGGCGTTAGAAGTGAGTATGCAGGCCCACGCGCGCAACGGCCTGGCTCTGACCGCTCGAAGCGCCATCCGAGGAGTTCATGCCGTTGATCTGGGCAAGACCGCCCGAGCTCGCGCGCTGGTACACGCCCAGCACGTACACGCTGGTGCGCTTGGAAAGCGCGTAATCGACGGTCGCCGCGACCTGGTGCGCGTGATTGTTGTCGACCACGTCGTTGCCCTTCATGTACATGTACGACGCGCCGGCGCAGAGTGCAGGCGTGAAGTTGTAGTGCGCGCCCACCGAGCCCTGATACACCGATCCGCCATTGGCCGAGTTATGCACGGTCGTAAAGAGCGCGTTCGTGATCCAGCCGCCGAAACGGTAGTGCGCGCCGATACCCCAGTTGCGCACGCTCACGTCGCCTTCGCCCGTCACGACCGTCTTGAGGTTCGTATAGGCCGCGTTCACGCCGAAATCATGCGCCGAGTAGTTCAGCGCGAAGCTCGTGCCGTTGGCCGTGCCGATCGAACCGGCCACGCCGCCGAAGCTGTACATCGCGCCCGCGCTGAAGCCGCCGAACGTCGGCGACAGATACTTCACCGAGTTGTTGACGGTCTCGCCAGCCATGCGGTCCCAGTCGAACGAACCGGTCGGGTTGTTCGGCAGCGCGAGCTTCTGGAACGGACCCGCGCGGAAATCGTAGAAGTGGCCCGAGAGCTCCGCCGGATCGTCTCCCGCGAAATACAGCGAGTCCGTCATGAAGTCGTACTGGTTGCCGAGCGTGAGCTTGCCCAGCTTGTCGTTGCTCAGACCGAGGATCGACGTACGGCTGAAGAGACTCTTGTTCGGCATGAAGGCGCCGTTGTCCACCTGGAACTGGTTGACGAGCTGGAAGAAAGCCTTCGTGCCGCCGCCCAGGTCTTCCGTGCCGGTCATGCCCCAGAGGTTCGGGCCGTTCACGCCGTCGTCCATCTTGACGTTGTGCTTGCCGCCCTGGTTGCTCACGTAGGTAATGCCCGTGTCCATCATGCCGTAGAGCGTCACGCTGCTCTGCGCGAACGCCGGTGCAGCACACGCCATCGCACCGATGGCCCCCGTAATCGCCAATGCAATCTTTTTGTACTGCTTATGATCCTGCATTCTCCTAGTCTCCTGTTTTGAACAAACCTGTTTATTCGAGCATCGAAGGGTAGCGCTCTCGCCGCCCCGAGATCCGGCGAGCCGCACGAGAAGCGCGCGGCATGTGAGGCCACGCGGGTCAATTGCGTTCGAGTGGGCAAAACGCCGCCCGCCCGAACGCAAAAGCGATTCAGGACATCAAGCGGTCAGGCAATTGCTCAAACCGCGTCGGGCACCTTGCGCGTCTTCAGGAACGCTTCGAGGGTTTCGCCGCGCATGCTCGCGTACATGCCGAGATTCGTGATCTTCACTACGCGCGCGAACTTCTCGAGCACGAAGAAGCACACGCCGTATTGAATGAGGCCGAGCCAGTCCGTTGCTTCGACGAGCACGCGCTCCTCGCTGGTGAGCGCGGCGGCGTCGTAGGCGGCCTTGCGGTCGCGCAGCCACAGATCGCGCGCTTGCGGCAGGCGCATTTCCCAGAAGAAACGATTCAGGCGCATGGCCTTCATGCTCTGGCGAATGTCGAAGGGGTAGGTGCCCGTCAGTTCCTCGATGCCAACCAGTTGCGGATTCATTGCTGGCCCTCTTCCTCGTACACGGTGACCGCCATCGCCGTGCTGGTCGCGAGATAGTAATTGCGATGGACTTCGCGGATCTTGCCGCCCAGCGCCCCGCGCATGGCGAGCCACATGATCGTCTCCACGCTTTCCGCGCCGCCAAGGCGCACGTAGTCCACGTGCTTCATGCGTGCGAGGCGCTCCGGATCGTTCACGATCAGGTCGAGGAACTCCATGTCCCATTCGGTGTTGTTGTAGCCGCTGCGCTCGCCGTGCACCTGGTGCGAGAGCCCGCCCGTGCCGACCACCACCACGTCGAGATCCTGCTCGAACGATTCGATCGCGCGGCGCAGCGCCTGGCCGATCCGGTAGCAGCGGTTGGCCGTCGGCAGCGGATACTGGAGCACGTTCACCTGGATCGGCACCAGCGCCGCGGGCCAGCCGCTCTCGTGCGGCAGCATGAGCGAAAGCGGCGAGTTGCAGCCGTGGTCGAGCGGCTTGTCCTGGAAGATCGTGAGATCGAACTCGTCGTTCACGAGCTGCTCGGCGATATGGATGGCGAGATCGGGGTGGCCCGCGATGTCGGGCAGCGCGCGCTTGCCCCCGCCTTCGTCGGCGAACTCGTGGCTGGCGGAAACGCCTAGCGCGAACGTCGGGTAGCAGTCGAAGAAGAAGCTGTTGGCATGGTCGTTGTAGAACATCACGAGCGCGTCCGGCTTGCGCTCGGCGAGCCACTGCGCCACCGGTTCGTACCCCTGGAAAAGCGGCGCCCACGCGGGTTCGTTCTGCTTGCCCTTGTCGTATGCCATGCCGATTGTCGGCACGTGCGATGTGCCGATGCCGCCCACTATTCTTGCCATGATATTGCCCTCTGCTGCTGTTCATGCGGCGCACTCGCGCCGCGCTGGACCCGATGCGCCCGCAGACACCTTCGATCCATCACTTGGGATACGAAATTACAAAAACGCCCCCGGAACCGTAAGCAAGGGTTAACCACGAATTTTTCACGTTCGATCGTGAATTCAAGGCTTGTGCGCGCTTGCGCACATTCCGGCGATCGCGCAAACCCGCGCGCCGCAACGGTTTTTGGTATCCTGAAACACCATTGCGGGAACTGCGGCCGATCCGGCCCGGCCACTCCCTCATAAACGAAACAGATATCAAAAGAACGAACTCGCAAGGGCCGCGCGCGCCATACGCCGCGCGCTTCGGCCGCTGCGATTCACGCATGACATGAACGGAACGACACAGCAAACCATCGTGCAGGCGCTGCGCACGCGCATCCTCTCCGGCGAACTCGAGCCCGGCGAGCGGCTCGTCGAGGCGCAGCTGGCCGAGCGCCTCGGCATTTCACGCACGCCGCTGCGCTATGCGCTGAGTGTGCTCGCGACCGAAGGCCTCGTCGAGCGCTCGGGCGCGCGCGGCTACACCGTGCGGCGCTTTTCCGTGACCGATGTGCTCAACGCCATCGACGTGCGCGGCGTGCTCGAAGGGCTCGCCGCGCGCACGGTCGCCGAGCGCGGCGTGGAGCAGGCGCTCGCGCGCGCACTCGAAGACTGTCTGCGCGAAGGCGACGCGATTTTCGCGGCCGGCGTGCTCGACAGCGAAGCGGAAACGCGCTACGCCGCGATGAACGGCCGCTTCCACGCACTGATTGTGGAAGCGGCGCACAATCTTGCGGTGAGTGCCGCGCTCGGGCTCAACGACAAGATTCCATTCGTCTCGCCGGGCACGGTGGTGTTCGACAAGTCCGCGCAGCAGCGTCAGTTCATGATGCTCTCGTATGCGCACCGCCAGCATCACGCCATTGTCGGCGCGCTCATCAGCGGCGAAGGAGCACGCGTCGAGGCGCTGATGAAAGAGCACACGCATATTTCGAAGGAGAGCCTCAATCTTTCGGTCGACCGGCTGCATCTAAGCGCGGTCGACGATGGCGCCGCCGCCGCGGTTGCCATGGTTGCCACGGTCGCCGCATGAGACACGGCGCGTATCCCACCCAAAACGACATGATCGAGCCGTGAGCCAGCCCGAACTCCTGAACCTCGCGCATCTGCGCGCTTTTCGCCTCGTTGCCGACACGGGCAGCGCCACGCGCGCCGCTTCGGCCCTGTATCGCGCGCAATCGGCCGTCACACGCTCGGTCCAGGAACTGGAGACAGCGCTGGGCGCGCCGCTCTTCGAGCGCAAACCTTCTGGCATGCTGCCCACGGCCGTGGGCCGCGTGGTGCTCGAGCGCTGCGCGCGCATTTTCGGCGAACTGGAAGAGCTCGCGCAGTGGTGCGCCGCGCGCCAGGCGCGCCGGCGCGCGCTGAGCGAAGGCACACTGCCCGCGTATCTGCTCAACACGCGGCGGCTGCAGCTATTCGTCGCTCTCGCACGGCACCGCCATATGCCGAGCACGGCTAATGCATTCGGCATCAGCCAGCCCGCCGTGAGCAGCGCCATGCGCGTGCTCGAGAGCGGCTCGGGTGTCACGCTCTTCCATCGGGGTCCGCGCGGCGTGCTGCTCACGGCCGAGGGGGAGACCTTCCTGCTGCACGTGCGGCGCGCGCTCAACGAGTTGCGCCACGTTCCCGACGATATCGCGGCGCTGCACGGCAACATCCAGGGCGCGGTGACGGTGGGCGCGCTGCCTTTGGGCCGCACGCTGATCCTGCCGGTCGCCATCGCGCGCCTTTCCGCGCAACATCCGGGCGTGCGCGTGGTGACCGACGAAAGCGCATATGAACTGCTCGTGGCGGGACTGCGCGCGGGCGACGTGGATTTCGTGCTCGGCGCGCTGCGCGAGAACGACGCCGCAAGCGGCCTGGGCAACGAGCGATTGATGTCGGAGGACATGGTCGTGCTCGCGCGGCGCGATCATCCGCTCGCGAAGAAGCACGGCCTCACGCTGAACGATTTGCGTGATGCGCAATGGATACTTTCGCGCACGCATTCGCCCTCGCGCGGGCTGCTCGAAGCGCAGTTCCGCCGCGTGAAGCTCAAGCCGCCCCTGCCCACCGTCGAAACCGCAGATCTTGCCGTGATTCGCGGGTTGCTGCTCGGCACGGACATGATCACGGCGCTCTCGGCGCAGCAGTTGCACTACGAAATCGAGTCGGGGCAACTGGTAGTTCTCGACGTGCCGCTGCAGCACACGCGCCGCGATATCGGGCTTACGCTGCGCGCGCAGGGCTCGCCTTCGCCTGCGGCACGCGCGCTGATCGACGCGATCCGGCTCGCGGTGATGGATGTTGCGCCCGCCACGCGCGTCGTGGAGGGGCGGCGCGCAGGGTGAATCCGCAACCCCCGTGTGACGATCGTCAGCGAGAATCGAAAGTCCGTACTGCAAAGCGTTGCGGTCGTTCAGTCCAGGCGCTTTTCAAACCAGTGATGGGCATACGGTTCGGCATTGAAGGCATCGACTTCGACGAATCCTGATTGCCTGTATAGCGATATCGCCTCACGCAAAGTTCGATTCGTCTCCAGGCGAATAACGCGCGCCTTGGCCTGCCGGGCACGTTTCTCCGCCTCGACGATCAAGCGGCGGCCCACGCCCATACCGCGTGCGGAAGGACTCACCCACATTCTCTTGAGTTCGGCCGGGGACTTCTTGTGAAACTTCAGCGCGACGCAGCCGATCGCGTTTCCATGGAGTCTCGCGACGATCAGCGCGCCTGCCGGCGCCGTCAGTTCGACAGCATCTGCCGACAAGCTCATGGACGGGTCGAATCCGGCTTCAAAGCGTTGGTCGAGTTCGCTGAAATACTGTTCGAAACACCACCGCGCGTCATCGCTATCCGGGTCCTCAGTCGCAAAGTGCACGAGCGACGCCTGCAGCAAGCATTCGACCTCGGACATGGCTTCGATTAGTCGCCGACGCTGCTTGTCGCCGAGAGGTTCGAGCACGCGCAAGGCGACTGCGTCGGAGAGCCGTTCGAGTTCAGCCCTTTCGATAAGGCCCGCCTCCGTCAGGCAGGCCCGGCAAACCCGGCGGTCGTTCGAATCAGTTAGGATAACGACAAGTTTTTGCCGCTCGAGCGACGCCAGGGTACGGCTGACATAACCCGAATCCAGACTGAGCCGCACGCGCAGCGTACGAATATCCGCCCCTTCGACACCGATCTCCCATAGCAGGCGCGATTCACCCATCGGGCGGCCTCGTCCAAGAAAATGATCGTCGATAGCGCCGATGCTTTCCGCGACGATGCGGTTAAAGCGACGAATCTGTCGAATGGAGGACGCACTCATATCTCTGACTTTAGTCAGAGATTTTGAATCCGTCAACCTCTAGCCAAGGCGCACGCAGTCGACGAGATGCGGTGCCCCCGGAGCTTATGGCCGCTGGAAACGGTAGTATTGCCAGCGGATATCGAGTGAGGGAAGCCGTGAATCAGGAAAACGCGTTAGATGGTGCGATGGCAATCACGCCGGCGCAAACCGCGCTTCTCGTCATGCACTATCAGACCGATATTCTCGGGCTCTTTCCCTCGGTCGCGCCGGCCTTGCTTGCCAATACGCGCAAGCTCTGCGACGCGGCGCGGACCAAAGGCGTGAGCGTCTATTTCGCCAACCTCCGCTTCAGTCCGGGCTACCCGGAAGTCAGCCCGTTGAACAAGAACGGGCAGGGAATCAAGCAACTCGGTCTCTTCGTCGAAGACCAGACCTCGCCGGAGTTGGGCCAGCGGGCTTGCGAACCGGTCGTCGTTGCACACCGGGCCAGCGTGTTCTTCGGCACCGATTTGCAGGCGCGACTTTGCGCACAAGGTGTCGATTCGCTGATTATGGTCGGCATTGCATCGACCGGCGTTGTGCTGTCGTCGGTCGCATATGCGAGCGACGCGGACTTCCGCCTGTACACGGTCAAGGATTGCTGCTACGACCCGGATCCGGTGGTACACGAACATCTGTTCTCCACCGCATTCGATTCGCGCACCACGGTACTCTCGCTCGCGGACGCCTTGCTGCTGCTTGCCTAGACCCGTCACGACCACCTCGATCGCACGGCTCATACAACGGCGGAAAAGCGATCCGTCGACGTCATTCGAGTCGCGCCGATCCGCGCATGCATTGCCCTACTCGTCGACTCGATATGTGCAATGCCAGGGTTAACCTCGATGAATATATGCATAACGCACGCCGTAATACTAATTCTTACATCGAGGCCGGCCCGTTGGAGATGAGAACGCTAACGTTTGCGCAGAGACTACGAGCAGGCAGGAACCACGAACCCACTTACCGGAGTCATTGCGCCCGCATCGCGCTCGCAGCCTTCGTCACCGCCCTCGCGGGATGCGGAAATGCCGTTTCGGATTCGGACATCCAGTTCGTCACGGCCGCCATGCCGGCGCAGTTCGAGGCGTTCCGCATGTACGGCGCGGTCCCCTTTCGCGACGGCTCGCCCGGTTTGTCTGCTCATGCCCCAGCCCGGCTCCAGCAGGGCTGCGAGGCGGTCGTTCGATCAGCGAAGGGCAGTTTTCGCGAGTCGGCGGTCCTCGACAGCGAATCGGCCGAGTACTTCGAGCTAGATGTTTCGCGTACGCCCGATGGATGGACTGTGACAACCGACAGCATTTCGGCACCGAGCGGCAACTCCGTGGGACTTCGCACCCAGTTCACGAACTGCCTGACTGCAATCAAGGACAAGCTGCGGGCCCAGCCGGACTCGATACGGTGAGCCGTGGTCCCGCATGGCGAACGGCTAGCGTCCGTCCGCCGGCAACGCTATGCCCGTTCCGAATGCGCTCTCGCCGGAAGCGAGTTGGCGCGCGGCCGGTCAGTCGAATTTGACCAGATCCTGGAAAACCAGCTGGGCCCACGTGTTGCCGCGAGCCTGAACGAGGAGACCGCCCTCGCCGATCTTCCCGAGTTCGTGCCGATCTTGCCAAGCCCGATGATTGCGTAGCTCATTGAATTGTCCATTCGCATTCCTGCATAACGGAAAGATCACTCTGGGCGGACCGCGTGCCCCGGTCCTCAGACCTGGCCGATGCCGCCGTCATTCATCAAATCCGCGCCCGTCATATAGGAACTCTGTTCGGAGGCGAGAAAGAGTGCCGCGCTAGCCATTTCCTCGGCCCGGGCGAGTCGACCGAGCGGGACCATGCTTTTGTACATGCTCACCAGATCCTCGCGTGTCGCCGACTGGGCGTCGAGTATCGGCGTGTCGGTGACGCCAGGACTGAGCATGTTGACGCGAATGCCGCGATCCTTGAATTCGGCGGCCCAGGTGCGCGCATAGGAACGCAACGCGGCCTTGGTCGCCGCGTAGGCGGTGTGCCCGGGAATGCCCATGACGTGCATGGCCGAAGAAACCAGGACGATCGATCCACCGCCCGTCATCATCGGCAGCAGCTTGTGCACCAGAAATACGGGGCCGCGCGCCATGAGGTTGAATGCCTTGTCGAAATGCTCGGGCGTGATGGTGTCGATCGAAGCCTGCTCGGTAAAGCCCGCGTTCGACACGATGATGTCGACGACACCCTTTTCTTCCCTGACTGCCGCGGCGACGCGGTCGAGGTCATCGAGATTCGCGGCGTCGGCCTGGATCGCCGTCACGTTGCGTCCGATCAGTTCGGCGGCCTCGTCGAGCTGGCCTTGCCGACGGCCGAAGATAAACACATGAGCGCCTTCGGCGACGAACCGCTGGGCGATCGCCAAGCCGATACCGGTCGTCGCGCCGCTAATGACGGCAACCTTGCCTGTGAGAGTGGACATTGGAATTTTCTGCCTCGTCGTGAATGGTAGAGACATCGTAATTGCCACCCCAACGAATGATAATTAGCGGAGTTATCATGAGATCTATTCTTCGAGGGAATGGGTCTCACGAGAGATATGCAATGGATCGGTTTCACGAACTGAACGCCTTCATCGCCGTTGTCGAAGCGGGCGGCTTTTCCGCCGCGGCGCGTAGAACCGGCGATTCACAGTCCGCCATCAGCAAGGCGATCGGTGCGCTGGAAAAGCGCCTCGGCGTGCAGCTATTGAACCGAAGCACACGCAGCGTGACCCTTACGGATCAGGGGCAGAAATACTACGAGCGCACCAAGCCGTTGCTGGACGAGATCGAAGTGGCCGACAACGAACTGAGCAGCAGCACGCTCGATGTCTCGGGCCTTGTCCGCATCGCCGCCGCCTCGACGTTCGGCCGTCTGCACATTCTCCCGCTCATTCCCGCACTGCTGTCGCGCCATCCTGGGCTGCGGGTCGATCTCGTGTTGTCGGATTTCGTCCGCGATATGGTGGAGGATCGAATCGACCTCGCGATTCGCGTGGGCACCGTCAACGATCCGGATTCGGTTGTGAGAAAAATTGCCAGCACCCCGCTGGTCTGCGTGGGATCGCGCCGCTATTTCGAGCAACACGGCATACCGAAGGATCCTGCGGAACTCGCCAGGCACAATTGCCTTGTCTACGGCGGCCTGATGGAATCGGCGAACTGGCCGTTTCATGGACCGCAAGGCCGGTTCAGCGTGCCGGTGCGAGGCAACCTGTCGTCCAATAGCGTCGAGACTATCCGATCGGCCGTGCTCGCGGGTGTGGGAATCGGCCTCTTCGCGAAGCTTTCGCTGACCGACGAACTCAAGCATCCCGATATCGTCACCGTGCTGGACGACTTCATTGGGGACGCCCGTGATATCAGCATCGTCTGGCCGAGCCGTCGCTTCGTGCCTGCGCGCGTGCGCAGGATTACCGACTTTTTTGCGGATGCCCTGCCGCAGCGCTTGTAGAAGCGCGACGGCCTCGAACGCAAGACATCAGGCAATGCTCGCGAGCTGCGGGCGTCGAGTGCCTGCGTCGTTCGACATCGATTCGCGTACGTGGCGCGCGAATTCTTGCGCCGCAGGCTGAACCGTTGCGGGCAATCGCAGGCAGATCGCAAACGGCGGCAGCGTGGGCAAGCCGGTTGCTTGAGGCGCGAGCGTCTCGAGGTCCGCCGGCACCGTGGAGGCGAGCCAGGTCGTGATCGCGAGGCCCGCACGCACCGTCGCGGCGGTCGCCTCGATGTTGCCGCTCTCGAATACCGTGCGCCACGCAATGCCTTCGTCCGCGAGCGCGCCGAGCACGACCGGCCGGAAGGCGCATCGCTCGTCCACCATCGACAGCGGCAACGGCCGCTTCTGCCAGGCATCGCTGCCCCGCCCCTTGACCCACACCAACGGCTCGATGCGGACCACCTCGCCTTCGGCTTCGCTCGCGACATATTCGACCAGCGATATATCCACGCGGCCGCTATGCACCGCTTCGCTCAATTCCGGCGACGCCGCACACACGAGCGAAATTTCCACTTGCGGATGCGCATCGGCGAACGCCTTCATCGCGGGTGCGAGCGGTGTCACGAGATCGTAGGGCACGCCCACGCGCAGGCTGCCGCGCAGCGATCGGCCGGTCATGTCGGCCCAGATTTCGTCGTTCAGCTGCAGCAGCTGGCGCGCCTTCACGAGAAATAGCTCGCCATGGCGCGATAGCTCCAGCTTGCGCGTCTTGCGCACGAACAGCAGGCAATCCAGCACGTCTTCCAGACGCTTCACCTGCTGGCTCACGGCGCCTTGCGTCATATGCAGCAGATTCGCGGCGACCGTCATGCTGCCGCTATCGGCGACGGCAACAAAGGTGCGGATCAGATCGAGGTCGAGGTTTCGGCTCATGGATGCATTATGCTGCGTAATGGATCGCATCAGGATTATTGCCTTTGATGATGCGTCGGCAATCCGTACAGTGCAAGTTTCATTCTTCCGGATGTGCACCGATGACCTCGATCCTGCCGCTTCTCCTGTTTGTCGTCATTGCGACCGTGACGCCCGGCGGCGCCACCACGCTCGCCACCGCTTCGGGCGCGCGCTTCGGCTTCGCGCGTTCGATTCCGCTGATGCTCGGTATCGCGATCGGCCTGGCTGTGCTCGCCGCCGTCGCCGGACTCGGGCTGGGCGGTCTGCTGCTCGCGCTACCGTCGCTGCAAACGGCCGTCAAGGCAGTCGGCTCCGCGTATCTGCTGTGGCTCGCGTGGCGCATCGCGCGCAGCGGGCCGCCGAACGCAGGTAACGGCCCCGCGCACCCCATCACGCTCGTCAACGGATTCCTGCTGCTATGGCTCAACCCGAAAAGCTGGGCGATGACGGTCGGCGCGGCGGCGTCGTTCTCGCTGCTCGCAAGCAGTCCGAACCGACTCGCGCTGCTGTTCGGCGCCGCGTTCGGCGTGTCTGCGTGCGTCTCACTCGCACTGTGGTGCGCGCTCGGCGTGCTGCTCGCCCGCCTCTTTCGCACGCCGCGTCACTGGCGCATCCTCAATCTTGCGATGGGCGTACTGCTCGCCGCATCCGTCATTCCAGCATGGAGATAACGATGTCTGGTCATCCGTTTGCCGAATCGTTCGACCTCGAAGCCGCATTCGCCGGCGTGTCCGATTACTGGTCGCCGAAAGTCGTCGCCCAGGTCAACGATCAGTACGTGAAGATCGCGAAAGTGCGCGGGCAGCTCGTGTGGCACGACCACGAGCACGAGGACGAACTGTTCTTCGTCGTGCGCGGGCACCTGAAAATCGAGTATGAGGACGGGCGTGTCGTCGATCTGCCCGCGGGCTCGATGCACGTCGTGCCGCGCGGCACGCTGCACAATCCCGTCGCAGAGGACGAATGCTGGGTCGTGCTGATCGAGCCCGTGCAGACGATGCATACGGGGCGCGTGGAATCCCCATTGACGAGGACGATCGAAGAGCAGTTAGGCAAAGCACGCTGATGCGGGCCCGCCCGCGGGCCTCGACAAGACGGCTTCAAACGAACAGCTTAGGCAGCCGATTCGGTTGAGCGCGAAGATACTGCTTCGGCGCCTTGACCTGGGCCCCGAAGTGAGCGGCAGCGTGCCACGGCCAGCGCGGGTCGAAGAGCACGGCCCGGGCCAGCGCGATCAGATCGGCGTCTCCCGTGCTGAGGATGGACTCGGCTTGTTCGAATTCGGTGATCATGCCAACGGCGATGACTGGGAGCGTCGTCGCCTGCTTCACGGCCCGCGCGAACGGAACCTGATAGCCAGGCCCGACCGGGATTTGCGCGGCGGGGTTCGAGCCGCCACTCGAGACGTTGATCGCGGCGCAGCCCCTGGCCTCCAGTGCGTGGACAAAAGCGATCGCGTCGTGCACGGACCACCCGCCGTCCACCCAGTCAGTCGCGGAGATCCGCATCGTCACGGGGCGATCGTGCGAAAACGCGTCTCGCACGGCCTCGAAAACCTCGAGTGGAAAGCGCATCCGGTTTTCCAATGAGCCGCCATATTCGTCGTCCCTGTGATTCGAGAGCGGCGAGAGGAATTGATGGAGCAGATAGCCGTGCCCACCGAGGATCTGAATGAAGTTCAGGTCGAGCCGGGAGGCGCGTTGCGCGGCGGCCGCGAAGGCATTGCGAATGGCGGCCAGTCCGTCGCGGTCCAGGGCGGTGGGCGGTGTGTCGCCGGCCGCAAAAGCGACCGGGGATGGGCCATAGGTGTTCCAGCCATTTGCGTGACCATGGGGAATCTGTGCGCCGCCGTCCCACAACTTCTGCCGCGACCCTTTGCGGCCAGCATGGTTGAGCTGGATGCCGACCGGCGTGTCGGACCAGCGCCGAACGCTCTGCAGCACGCGTGCCATGGCGACTTCGCTCTCGTCGGAATAGAGCCCCACGTCGCCGTAACTCGTGCGCCCCTCGGGGGTGACCGCCGTCCCCTCGATGGTGAGCGCCGCCGCGCCTGAAAGCGCCAGTTGGCCGAGATGAATCAGGTGCCAATCGTTCATCTGCCCGTCTTCGGCCGAGTACTGGGCCATCGGGGCGATCACGATCCGGTTGGCCAGCTCCAGGTTGCCGACCTGTATCGGCGTGAACAGCAATGGATGGCTCAAATGGGTGCCGGTTGTTGCGCCGCTTGCGCCGCTATTGGCGGCGACCTTGCCTGCGAGTATGAGCATGAAGATCTTCTATCGGGTGATGAGTGACAGATAGATCCTAGTGGCCAGATCGTGGAGCGTTAATTCGCAGATTCTTCATAAGGCCAATTCCCGCCGGGAATAATCATCAACGACGAGTCGCGGCCGCTTCTGAGGGATTATGCTGTCCCTCGGGGCAGGTGAGCCAGACTGCGGTTCTGCCGCATCGCACCATTGGCTGGGACGCACCAGCGCTTTGGACCTGTCCAGGTAGCACAGAAAAATATGCGCCAGCCTGCAGACGGCTTTCGCTAGAATCTATTTTCGTCGCGACAAAACCCATCTGCATGGGTGCAGCAGCATCGAATCGCACATGCTGCTCACCTTGTTCATCCTTTTTTTGGAGGCGAGCGTGCCAGGTTTACTTCCCAACGTCGACCGCGAGGGACTCCTCGAATATTCAGTGGTTTACACCGACCGCTCGATCAATCACATGTCGCAGCTCTTTCAGGGCGTCATGCGGGATATCTCCAGTTCCCTGAAAAAAGTCTACAACGCGAAGTCGGTCGTGGTCGTCCCGGGCAGCGGGACCTTCGGCATGGAAGCCGTTGCCCGGCAGTTCGCGACGAACAGGAAGTGCCTCGTGATTCGCAACGGCTGGTTCAGTTTCCGCTGGTCGCAGATTTTCGACATGGGCAGCATTCCCTCTGAATCGATCGTCTTGAAGGCGCGCCCGGTCGAACAGGGAAGGCAGGCCGCCTACGCACCGCCCGCTGTCGAAGACGTCGTCGCGGCGATCAAGGAAAACAAGCCCGATCTGGTCTTTGCGCCGCACGTCGAAACCGCATCGGGAATGATGCTGCCCGACGCGTATTTGCGCGCGGTGGCCGACGCCGTGCATGCCGTAGGCGGCATGTTCATACTCGACTGCATCGCCTCCGGTACGGTCTGGGTCGACATGGAGAAAAGCGGCGTCGATATCCTGATCAGCGCACCGCAAAAGGGCTGGAGCGCGTCACCCTGCTGCGCGCTCGTCATGCTCGGCCCGCTCGCCCGCGAACGAATCGACGCCACGACTAGCACCAGCTTCGCCTGTGATCTTCGCAAGTGGCTGCAGATCATGGAAGCCTACGAGAGCGGCGGATTCGCTTACCACGCAACCATGCCCACGGACAGTCTCGCGACGCTGCGTGACGTGATCAAGGAAACCGAAGCATACGGCTTCGACAAGGTGATGGCGGAGCAGCTCGAACTCGGCAAGCGCATTCGCTCACTGCTAATCAGCAAGGATTTCCGAAGCGTCGCGGCCGAAGGCTTCGAGGCGCCGGGCGTCGTGGTCAGCTACTCGGACGACGACGGCATTCGATCCGGCAAGAAGTTCGCCGATGCCGGCCTGCAGATCGCGGCGGGCGTTCCCCTGCAATGCGACGAGCCTGAAGACTTCAAGACCTTCCGCATCGGGTTGTTCGGCCTCGAAAAACTGCATGACATCGAAGGCACGGTCGCGAGGTTCGCGAAGGCGTTGGACCGCATTCTTTAAATCGCTTCGTTAGTTCATCGCGAAGCGAAACAAGCGCCCTTGCGGCGCTCGTTGTCGTTTTTGGCGCGCCTCGTGTGAAGCGGACTCAAGCGTCTGCCGGAGTGTCCGCGTAGCGCAGACCCTTTTCGGCAAGGCGCTCGCGCATGCCGTAGTAGTCGAGGCCGAGCGTGCCGCCGGCGAGCACCGCGCGCGTCTTTTCTTCCTTGGCGAGGCGCGCCTGGGTCGCTTCCACCACCTTCGCAACGGTGGCGAACGGCACCACGACCACGCCGTCGTCGTCGGCCACGACGACGTCGCCCGGATGCACGATCTGCTGCGCGCACACCACCGGAACGTTCACCGAACCGAGCGTTTCCTTCACCGTGCCTTGCGCCGAAACGGCCTTCGACCACACCGGGAAGTCCATCGCCTTCAGCGCGCGCACGTCGCGGCAGCCGGCGTCGATGATGAGACCGCGCACGCCGCGCGCCGCGAGCGAGGTGGCGAGCAGTTCACCGAAATAGCCATCTTCGCAGGGCGACGTGGGCGCGGCCACGACGACGTCGCCTTCGCGACACTGCTCGACGGCCACGTGCAGCATCCAGTTGTCCGAGGGCGGCATGAGCACCGTCACGGCCGAGCCCGCAATCGCGGCGCCCGAATAAATCGGCCGCAGATACGTTGCGAGCAGGCCGAGGCGGCTTTGCGCCTCGTGCACGGTCGCCGTGCCGGCTTCCTTGAGGATTTCGATATGGCGCGCGTCGGCGCGCGGAATCTGGGTGACGACGACACCACGTTTCATGACAGATCTCCCACCACTGCGGGCGTCAGGCGCATATAGCCTTCCGCGTATTGAATGTCGCGCTTCGCCGTGATACCGATGTTGCGCTTGGCCTGCACGCCGCGCTGTTGCGCGACACGCGTGTAGTACTCCCAGAGGTGCTCCTGACCCGCCATGCACTCGATGGCGCGGCGCTTCACATCCCACACTTCGGTGATGTCGAGGAAGGTGTTCGGAATCCACTCGCACTGCTCGGTCTGGTGCGGTTCGAACGCGTAGACCGGCGGCGCGCCGACGATCTTCTGCCCCGGATTGTGGCCTTCGGCCTGGGCGATGATGCGCGCTTCCTGCGCTACGTGCATGGCGAGCGGATGATCGAAGTTGTACGGGTCTTTCGGCGAATGGCTCAGCACGAACGCGGGCTGCACGTCGCGATAGACGTCGACGAGGCGCAGGAGCGCTTCATCGGAAACGCGCAGCGGGTAATCGCCCAGATCGAAGAACTCGCATTCCGCGCCAAGAATCTCGGCCGCGGCGAGCGCCTCCTCGCGGCGCGCGGCTTTCACTTTCTCGATGGTCATGTCGGGGCCCTTGCGCCAGAGCTTCGCCGACTCGCCGCGCTCACCGAACGAGAGGCACACCACTTTCACACGATAGCCATTCTCCTTGTGCAGGGCAATCGCACCGCCTGCGCGCCATACGAAATCCGCGCTGTGCGCGCTCACCACGAGCATCGATTTTTCAGTCATTTCCGGTTCACCAGACGTCGATCATCACGAAGCCCCATTGTAGGTTTGGGCGCACCGTGCTAACCAACGAAAGGACTGCCGAAAGGCATCGAATCTGCTTATCGGCGTCGCAAGGAACGCGGCGCGAAAACGGGGCCGGGCCGCGTCTTCCCCATGCGGCCATGCCCCGCGCTCGAATCGCTCGATGCGCTCGATGCGCTCGTCGCGCGTCCCGCCACGACCGTCACCTTCGCATCGAGCCCCGCCCGCGCGATGTTAGCGCGCGCAACCGATGGTGGGCAGCAAAGGCCGGGCCGGGTTTGCGTTCACGAGGTGGGCGAGTGACAGAGCGTGCCTCGTCTATTCGTCATCCTCAGTAATCGAACGAGACGGGAGGCTGGCTCTTGGCGCACTACCTCCGGCGCCCGCGTTGCGCGTTCGCAACGCCGCCGTCTTTGGTTGCGCGCGCAGGAATTGTCAAGCGCTCCGACTCCTGGCCCAACCCGTGCGCCCAACTGTCAAACCGGCCGCCAGGCCGCGCCAGCCCGTCATCTGCACGCTTTACGCAACGGGCATAAACAGGCGCATTCATAGGGCGCGATCCGTGGCTCTCCGTTAAACTCCACCACACATTGACGCCGTTTCGAGATAACGCTTGGCGGCACCACGCCGCCAATATCCATGGCCGCTGTCTTTGCGAGACAAAGACAGCCACTGCGAAGAAAACAAAGGGCTGTTGCGATGCGACTCTCCGTTCAAGCTGGGCTGGGCGCGCTCGTCGCCGGATTGCTGCTGGGGGCGAGCCTCTTCGCGGTGGACCAATCGGCTGTCGCCGCTACGCAGAC
Organism: Paraburkholderia sp. CNPSo 3272; assembly: GCF_024206495.1. Taxonomy (GTDB): domain Bacteria; phylum Pseudomonadota; class Gammaproteobacteria; order Burkholderiales; family Burkholderiaceae; genus Paraburkholderia. Next base: position 35,095 of record NZ_JAMBPQ010000046.1, read on the forward strand.
GACCAAGGCGGCAGCGCCCAGAGCAAGTGACGTTCCCGCGTCTGCTCCCGGCGCCCCAGTTGCGGCCTCCGCTCCGGCCGCTGCTTCCACCGCCGTCGCGGGGCCCGTCGTCATCCAGACGGCACCGGGCGCCGTCATTCCGGAGCCTGCCGCGTCGACGCCGCTCGGGCAGCCGCGCACGCGCACGTTCACGTTGCGCCAGATGGGTGCGTACGGGCCGATCCAGCTGCGCGGCCTGGATCCCACCGGCGGCATGAATGTAGACGTGCGCACCGACGAAGTCGTGACCAGCGCGAAGCTCAAGCTCGTCTACACCTACTCGCCTTCGCTGATCTGGTCGCTTTCGCATCTCAGGGTGTTTGTGAACGGTGAAGTCGTCGCGACAATTCCGCTCGTGAAGGAGACCGCCGGGCAGCTCGTGACGAGCGAGATCGATCTCGACCCGCGCCTTTTCACCGACTACAACCGCATCAGCGTGCAGATGATCGCGCACTACACGCTCGATCATTGCGAGGATCCCTATCATTCGAGCCTCTGGGCCGACATCAGTCCCGACACGTCGCTCACGCTCAACACGGCGGGCATCGTTCTGCCAGACAACCTCGGGCTCTTGCCTCTGCCGTTCTTCGACCGCCACGACAACCGCCTCGTGCGCGTGCCGTTCGTGCTCGCCGCCAACGCGGGCGTGCCCGTGCTGCACGCGGCGGGCATCGTCTCCTCGTGGCTTGGCGCGCTCGCGAGCTATCGCGGCTCGCGCTTCCCGGTATCGCGCACCGTGCCGCCCGACGCCAACGCCATCGCGCTCGTGCTGCCGGGCCAGGTGCCCGAGGGGCTGAACCTGCCGGAAATCAAGGGCCCCACGGTCTCGGTCATGGCGAACCCGGCCGCCGACCCGCAGTCGGGCCGCAAGCTCCTCGTGCTCGCGGGCCGCACGCCCGAGGAACTCCTGAACGCCGCCTACGCGGTCGCGCTCGGGCAGGCCGGCATGGCCGGCAACAGCGTGATGGTGAAGTCAATCGATCTCGGTCCGGCGCGCAAGCCCTACGACGCCCCGAACTGGATGCCCACCGACCGCCCCGTGCTGTTCCGCGAACTGGTGACCGACCCGCAGCAGCTCCAGGTGTCGGGCTACAACCCGCCCGCGATCCGCGTGAACCTGCGCGTGCCCGCCGACCTTTACGCGTGGGCGCGGGGCAACGTGCCGCTCGACATCCGCTATCGCTACACGGCGCCTTCCGCATGGAACGACTCGGTGCTCAACGTGAGCATCAACGATCAACTCGTGCGCTCGCAACGGCTGCGTCCCGTCACGCGCGCCTCCGACGAAGCGCGCATCAACGTGCCGCTGCTTTCTGGCTCGGACAGCCGCTCATCGAGCAATCTGGAAATCCCCGCGTTCCGCGTGGGCAGCGACAACCAGTTCCAGTTCCAATTCCATATCGATTCACAGAAGACGGGGCTGTGCACCTCCACCGCCAACGATGTCGCGCGCGCGGCCGTCGATCCCGACTCGGTCATCGACTTCAGCGGCTTCGCACACTACACGGCGCTGCCCAACCTCGCCTTCTTCGCGAACAGCGGCTATCCGTTCACGCGCATGGCCGACCTCTCCGACACGGCCCTCGTGATTCCGGACCAACCCGACACGACGGATCAGGAAGCCGTGCTCACGCTGCTCGGCCACATGGGTCAGTGGACCGGCCTGCCCTCGCTGCGCCTGACAATCGTCCCCGCCAGCCAGGTGGACAGCGTGCGCGACAGCAACCTGCTCGTGATCGGCTCGGGCTCGGGCGCGCAACTGCTCGAGAAGTGGGGCAAGGACCTGCCGCTTCTCATCGAGCGCGGCAGGACCGAGGTGACCACGCGCGACCAGCGCAGCGGCTGGCCCGGCTGGCTTGGCGGCACAGAAGACGAGGACCCGACACCGTCGGGCCGCTCGATCGTCACGCTCGGCGGACCGATGGCGGCGCTGATCGGCTTCGAGTCGCCGCTGAAGTCGGGCAGGAGCGTGGTGGCGCTCGCCGCCACCTCGTCGGCGCAGCTTGGCGACGTGCTCGACGCGCTTCAGGACGGCGGCAAGATCTCGCAGATGCACGGCGATCTCACGCTCGTGCGCGAAGGCCAGGTGGAGGGCCTGCGCGTGGGCTACCGCTATTTCGTCGGCGATCTGCCGTGGTATGCGCGCGCCTGGGTGTTTATCTCGCGCTACCCGGCGCTGATGGCGCTCGCGGGCATTCTGGCCGGTCTGATCGTTGCGCTCACCGTGTTCTGGGCGCTCGGCCGCATGGCCTCCCGCCGCTCCGGGACCTGACGATGCGTCCGGATTTGGCTACGCTCGCGCCGGCTCTGGCGCCACGGCTCATGCGCTGGCTCGCGGCGGGCGCGCTCGCCTGCGCGCCGCTCGTGCCGCTCGCACCACTGGCGCTGCTAATGCCGGCTGCGACGGCGCTCGCGGCCGCGCCGGCCGCTCGCCCCAGCGCCAGCGCCGCAAAATCGGCCGGCCCCGCGTCCTGCGCCTGGCCTGCATGGACTGCGTTTCGCAGCACGCTGCTGAGCGCCGATGGCCGCGTGATCGACGCGAGCACGCCGCGCCAGGTGACCGTCTCCGAAGGACAGTCCTACGCGCTCTTTTTCGCGCTGGTCGCGAACGACCGCGCGAGCTTCGACAAGGTCCTCACGTGGACCGAAAACAATCTCGCGCAGGGCGACCTCGCCACGCGTCTGCCCGCATGGATCTGGGGGCGGCGCGACATCGGCGAAGACGGCAAGCCGGTTGCGGCGTCGGCGGCGTCTGACACTTCAGGCGCCGCGCATGCCGGCGAGCCGCAGTGGGGCGTGATCGACAGCAACCCCGCCAGCGACGCCGATCTTTGGATCGCCTACACGCTGCTCGAAGCCGGACGCCTCTGGAACGAGCGCCGCTACACCGCGCTCGGCACGGTGATGGCCCGCAACATCGTGCGCGAGGAAACCGCCGTACTGCCGGGTCTGGGCCGCACCGTGCTGCCGGGACCCGTGGGCTTTACGATCGGCAAGGACGGCTGGCGCCTGAACCCGAGCTATGTGCCGCTGCAGGTCATGCGGCGCTTCATGCTCGCGCTGCCGGAGGCGGGCGAATGGAAGGCGCTGCTCGCCTCGTCGGCGAGACTCGTCAACGAGACCGCGCCCAAGGGCTACTCGCCCGACTGGGTCGAATATCACGTGAAAGGCGGCTTCGCCCCCGACGCGCAAACGCACGCCGAAAGCGCCTACAACGCGATCCGCGTGTATCTGTGGGCCGGCATGCTCGCGGGCGGCGACCCACTGCGCGCCAGCACGCTCGCCACCTTCAGGCCGCTCGCGGACTTCGTCGGCGCGCATGGTTTTCCGCCCGAGCGCGTCGACACGACCACTGGCACACCGGGGCCCAACGAGGGCAACGGCGGCTTTTCCGCCGCGGTCGCGCCGTATCTGGCTGCACTTGGCCGCGGCGATCTCGCGAGCGCTCAGGCCGAGCGCAGCCGCACGCTCGCGCAAAAGTCGCCGCCTGGCTACTACAGCAGCGTGCTGATGTTGTTCGGGCTCGGCTACCTCGACGGGCTCTATCATTTCGACGCGCAAGGCCGCGTTGCCCCAGCATGGACGAGCGCATGCCCCACGCCGCGCTGAACGCCCTCGTGTCTGCCCGCCGCGCTGCCCATCTGCGCAGCGCGCGCCGTGAAGCGCGGCGCGCGGCTGCGCACGCCTTGCGAGGCGAGGCGCTTACACGCGTGCCGCAACGCTTGTTGCCGAGCATCGCACCGCATTTCGTACCCAAACTCGCACCGAAATTCGCACCCCGACTCGCACCGATCGTCGCGCTGCTCTTCGCGGCCTCGCCGTATCTCGCCTCGGCGCAGGCAGGCCCGCAGCCGGCGGCCAACGCCGCCACGCCGGCCGCCCAAGCCGCGCAGTTGCTCTCGGCCGCACGGATGTGGGAAGGCAAGAATCGTCCGGATATCGCACGCGGGCTCGTGCAAAAAGCGCTGCTGTTCGATCCACAGCAGCCCGACGCGCTCGCGTTGCTCGGCGAAATCGAGCTGCGCTCGAATCGCCCGGCCGAAGCCGCGAAAATCCTCGCGCAGCTCAAGAAGGTCGCACCGAACGCGAGCGCGACGAAAGAACTCGACGACGCCTACCGCGTCGCCACGAGCGGCAAGATGGAGATGGCGCAGATCCGCCTGCTCGCGGCCGCCGGCAAGAGCGAGGAAGCCTCGGCGCGCCTGCTCAAGCTCTTTCCGAACGGTGCGCCCGCGGGCGATCTCGCGGGCGACTACTACCGCATCCTTGCCGGCACGACCGCGGGCCGCGCGCAGGCGATCGGCGAATTGCGCACGCGCGTGAAGCAGAATCCGAACGATCCCCGTCTCGCGCTGATCCTCGGCGACCTGCTCACCGACCGCGCCGATACGCGCATGGAAGGCCTCAACCTGATCTACCACGTGTACCAGCGGCAGGACAGCAACCGTGCGTTCGCGCTCGAACTTTGGCGGCGCGCGCTCGCGAGCGCCGGGCACGACGATCCCGCCTATTACGTGTGGTATCTGCGCTATCTGCAGGAAGTGCCCGACGACTCCGATGCGAAGCAGACCGTCGCCGATCTCGGCAAGAAGCTCGGCGCGAAGGGCCAGGCGCAGGCGCAAGCCCTGGCGCAGAACCCATCGGCCGTCATTAGCGCGCCGCCGGCCACGGCAGCGGGCAACGCGCGAGCGTCAACCCAGGCGCGTGCACGGCCCCCCGGCCCCGGCGCCGCCGATCGCGCGCGCGGACTTGCGCAACTCGATCGCGGCGATCTCAAGGACGCCGAAACCTCGCTGCAAAGCGCGCAGCGCGCGAACCCCAACGACGGCGAAACCATCGGCGCGCTCGGTCTCGTGCGGCTGCGCGAAGGCCGCCACGACGAGGCGCGCGAGCTGTTCGCGCGCGCCCTCAAGCTCGACCCGGACAACGCCGGCAAGTGGCGCAGCCTCGAAAAGACGGCCGCCATCTGGGGCACCATTGCGAAGGCGCGCGAAGCCAATTCGCAGGGCAAGCCCGAAGAAGCCGAAACGCTCGCGCGCGAGGCGCTCAAGCTCGATCCGGGCAACACGACTGCCAGCGATATCCTCGGCAACGCGCTCATCGCGCAGAAGAAGTGGCCCGAAGCCGAAGCCGTGCTGCGGCCGCTCGTGAACGCGCCCAAGCCCGACATGGACGCGCTGCGCGGCCTCGTGACGGTACTGCGCGAAACGGGCCGCGCAAGCGAGATCGAGCCGCTCATCGCCGCCACGACGCCGCGCGTGAGCGGTTCGAGCGCGGAGCAAAAGCAGCTGCGCGCCGAACTGCTCTCGATCCAGGCGGACCAGCTGCTCGCGGACAACCGCAAGAGCCCGGCCATCGCGAAACTCGAAGAAGCCGTGCGCCTCACGCCCGATGACGCCTGGACGCGCTTCAGGCTCGCGCGCCAGTACCGTGATCTGGGCTTGCCCGCACTGGGCCGCCAGGTCATGGAAGACGGCCTGAAGGTCTCTCAGGCGCCCGACATGCGCTACGCCACGGCGCTTTATCTGAATTCCGTGGACGACGTCGATGCGGCCGCCGCGCAACTCGACGCCGTGCCCGAAGCACAGCGCAGCGAAGGCATGCGCCAACTGATGGGCAATCTCGCCGCGCAGAAAAAGATCGCGCAGGCCCGCCAGCTCATCGCTCAGGGCAAGGAAGACGAGGCGCGCGCGCTGCTCGATTCCGCCGCCGCCGACGCGAACGCGGCCAACGACCCGCAGATGCTCGCCACGGTCGGGCGCGAGTGGATCGCGATCGGCGAGCCGGACCGGGGCCTGAAGCTCGTGCAGGACTGGCTCGCGGCGCACCCCGACGACCCGGCGGCGAACGGCGCGCGCGTGCGCTACGGCGAGCTGCTGGCGGCAGCCAACCGCGACGACGCGTGGGCGAACTGGATCGACGCGACGCGCGATCAGCCCGGCATCACCGATGAGCAGAAGGCCAGCCTCGACGACCAGGAACTGCGCCTCGTCGCGCGCGAGACCGACCGCCAGATCGAGGCGGGCGACCTGACGGGCGCCCGCCACACGCTCGACGCCGTGCCCGACCGCCTCAAGACGACCAAACGCTGGCTGCTCGAAGACGTCGATCTGCGCGAAGCGAAGGGCGACTACAAGGGCGCGATGGCCTCCGCGCAGAAGGTGCTCGTGACGCAACCCGACGACGCCGATGCACGCCTCGCGGTTGCGCGTATGCTGGAGCGCGTGGGCCGAGACCGGGAGGCCGCCGACATGGTGCGCGCAGTGCTTGCCGACACCGCGGAGAACGACATCGACACGCGCCTTGCCGTGGCGCGGCGCTTCACCGCGCTCGGGCTGAACGACGAGGCTTCCGCCGTGGTCGAACCACTGCGCGAGCAGTATCCGGACAATCCGGACATTACGATCCAGGCGGGGCGCGTTGCGCAGGCGCGCGGCAACTACAACGAAGCCGCGAGCCTCTATCGCACTTCGCGCACGCAGGAAGTGGCCGAAGGCACACAGCCCGACGCCGACGGCACGACGTCGGCGGGCCGCGCGCTGCAAAGCCTGGAAGACCGCAAGCAGGGGCAGGTCGCGACCGGCTGGTACCAGTCGAACCTCTCGGGCGACCCCGGCATTTCCGAGCTGCACGCCACCGAAGTCCCGGTATACGTTCGCATTCCTGATGGGTATACGGGCCACTATTTCTTCCACGCCGATACGGTTTATCTGAACGCCGGCACGCTGCCCGGCAACGACCTCGACATCGCCTACAAGTACGGCAAGATCGCCGCGCTCGGCAACGCCGGGCTCGGATCCGTCAACGAGACCGCGACGGGCGTCGCGCTCGCGGCGGGCTACGAGTTCAGCGGTGCGAACAATAGCTGGCGCGCCGACATCGGCAGCACGCCGGTGGGCTTTCCGATCACGAGCGTGCTCGGCGGCATTCAGTACCGCCACGATTTCCCGAGCGGTTCGTCGCTCGCGCTCGACGTCTCGCGCCGTCCTGTGACCGCGAGCCTCGTTTCCTATGCGGGCGGCATCGATCCGGTCACGGGCGAGAAGTGGGGCGGCGTGGTGCGCAACGGCTTCACCGCGCGCGGCGCGCAGGACTTCGGGCCCGGCACGATTTTCACGAGCATCGGCTTCGGCCTGCTGACCGGCACCAACGTGGAAACCAATCAGGAGTTCAAGGTTCGCAGCGGCTACGACTGGTCGGTGTTCAAACGGCCCGACCAGATCGTGTCGAGCGGCCTCACGCTCAACTACTGGAAGTACTCGAAGAACGAACACAACTACACGTTCGGCAACGGCGGCTACTACAGTCCGCAAAGCTATTTTTCGGTCAGCATTCCGCTCGACTGGACCGGACGCTACAAGAAGCTCTCCTGGGAGATCGACGGATCGGTGGGCATGTCGTTCACGAACGAGAACGAGTCGCCGTTCTACCCGACGCGCCCAGGCCTGCAGGCCCAGGCGCTCGCGTTCATGAGCGCCAACGACCTTGGTTCGCCGTTCTTTGGCGGCGGCTCGGGCGGCGGCTTCAGCTATGCGGTCGAAGCGGCGGCCGAATATCGCGTGACGGAGCACTTCGTGGTGGGCGGCCGCTTCCGGCTCGACCGCTCGCGCGACTATGCGCCGAACGTGGGGGTGCTTTACCTGCGCTACTTCTTCTCGCCGCAGAAGGGGCCGGTGCCGTTCCCGCCGCGGCCGGTCGTCCCTTATTCGGCCTACTGACATGGCCACGGAGCGAGCGCGCATGACGACGATGAAACCCGCGACGATGAAATTCGCGAGACGAGCAATACGATGAACGATCCCGCCACCCTTTCCGCTGCGCCCGCCGGCGCCGGCCGCGATACGCGCCGCTCGCTGTTCTCGCGGCTCGCGCGCCGCGAGCCGCTCGCGATCGACGGCCTGCCGGCCTCGCTCGCTTCGCTCGGCGCGGGCCAGGTGCACGTGGTGTACGCGAGCGCGTCGCCCGCACGCGACGCGCTGTTCTGGCAAACCGCCGCCGCCGCGCTCACGGGTCCCGCCACCGTCCTGTCCACCCGTGACGGCGCGAGCCTCGCGGCCGCGCTGCGCGATCATGGCGTCGATCTCGACAAGAACGGTTCGACGCATGCGTGGGCAAACGTATGCGCGCTGCGCCCCCTGCCGGAGCGCGACGGCGCGCAGGTGCTGATCGAAGCGCTCAACGCGCTCGCCGAGCAGTGCGCCGCGCCCGAAAGCCAGTTCTTCATCGAAGGCGCGGAGGCGTTCTTCAACTGGCAGGACCCCGCCGCGCTCGCAGCTCAAGGCGCGCAGCTTGCGGGCTGGTGCGCGCAGCATCGTTACGGCGTGCTGATGGTGGCTGCGCCGCCCGGCCTCGGCGACGATCAGGAGCATCCCGAGCTGGCCGCCTTCCAGGCGCGCTTCGCGGGCGCCGCGCAATTGCACCAGGTGCAGGGGCAGTATCACTGGGAGGTCGCGTTCTGGCGCGCGGGCGATGCCGTGCATGGCAGCCAGAGCGTGCCGCTGCGCTTTTCCGCCGCCGATCACCGGCTCACGGTTTCCGGCGGCACCTTCGAAACCGAGATCGGCGAGGCGGGCCTGCTCGCGCCCGACGAAGGCCGCGTGATCGTTTCGCGCGACGCGATGTTGCACGAGCGCGTCCTGCCGCCGGCCTGGCAGATCGTCGATAACAACGAGGCCGCGGTGGCCGCCGCGCGCACCTCGGTCGCGGCCACGGTGATTCTCGATTTCAGCGTGAACCGCGACCTCGAAATGCTCGCCGAGCAGGTGCACACGCTGCGCCTGCAGTGCGGCGAAGCGCTGAAGATCATGGTGCGCGAAGACGCCGTGGCCATGCGCTACGAGTCGCTCATGCTCAACCTCGGCGCGAACCGCGTAATCGCGCGGCAGACGCCGCTCGCGCAGGTCGAAGCCATCGTCGACAGTCTGCACGGCCAGGTGTATTCGCGGCCCATGCCCGCCGATTACCGTGCGGCGCTCGCCGCCGTGGTGCATGGCGAGGAGAGCGGCTACGTGGGCGCGGCGCACTTCGTCGAACTCGTGAGCGCAGCGGTGGAGCGCAGCCGTGTAATCCAGCTGCCGAGCGTGCTGATTCGCCTCGCGCTGATGCCGGAAGTCGCGCACGTGGATGCGCTCAAGGCGTGCCATCTGCGCCGCGCGGGCGACATCGTGACGGCGAGCGGCGACAGCCTCTACGTGTTCTTCTTCGCCTGCCGTATGAGCGACGCCGACGCCGTGTGCCGACGCGTGTTCCAGCGGCCGCTCGCCGAGCTGTTCCAGGGCGAGGAGCGCTACGGCGACGGCCGCGCGATCACGGAGGCGCTGGCCACGCTCGGCGAGGAAATCAACACCACGCCGCCGCCCGACTATTCGGGCTGGCTCGCGATCAACGAAGGGCAGCCCGCCGCGCCCGCGGCCGTCTCGGTGCATGCCAACGGCCAGACCGTGCCGCTAGCGGCGGCCTCCGCGATCGCGCCTGGCGCAGCGACCGCCCCCACGACAGAACCCGCAGTGCCCGACAACATCGCTCCCATAAACGGCGACCTGTTGCCCGCGCTCGACGCCGCCGCGCGCACCGACAACGCGAAACCGCGAGCCGCGCCGCAGCGCGCGCCGCTGCCGCTCAAAGCATAGGAGAGCGACAACATGGACCTCTTCCTCGGTTACTTCGTCTGGGGCTTGATACTCGCCGTGCCGCTCTACTGGATCGGCTGGCGCCTGCGCCTCGCGCGCTTCGTGCCCATGTGGCTGCGCCCCGCGCGCTCGCGCCCGCTCCAGCTCCCGCCGCAGGTCGACGCCCTGCTGATTCGCGGCCAGCGCCGCTTCAGCCAGACGGGGCCGCGCCGATGAAGACCATCGCCATCGTCTCCAGTGTGGGCGGTGCGGGCCGCACCACCCTCACCACGGCGCTCGCCGGTCTGCTGGCGGCGCGCGAACACGTTGCGCTCGCCGCGGAATGCGACCCGCGCAACGTGCTGGCACTCCATTTCGGGCTGCGCGAGAACGCGCGCGAAGGGCTCGTCACGCACCTGGCGGGCGGCCCCGGCGCCGGCGACGCCTGGTCGCGGGCCGCGCTGCAAAGCGACGACGGCGTGCTCGTGCTGCCGTGGGGCAGCCTCGCTGATGGCCATGCATCCGACGACCCGCGCGACGACGACGCCAGCGCCTTACTCGACGCTCGCCCCGGCTGGCTGCGCGAACTGCTCGCCCGCGTGGACCTGCCGGCGCAGACGATCGCGCTCGTCGATGCGGGTACGTGGCCCTCGGCTCACGCGCGCCAGGCGATCGACGCCGCCGACCTCGTGCTCGGCGTCCTCACGCCCTGTGCCACCGCGTGCGCGACACTGCCGCGCCTGATCGCCGCGCTCGTGCGCGCACAGAAGCGCAGCGTGTTCGTCGCCAATGCAGTCGTGCCGGCGCGCCAGTTGCACATGGACGTCGTTGCGCTGCTGCGCGCGCGCCTCGGCGCCGCCATGCTCCCGTATCTCGTGCATGCGGACACCGGCGTGCCCGCCGCGCTCGCCGCGGGCGAGAACTTCTGCCTGAGCGCGCCCAGCTCGCAGGCCGCGCACGACCTTCACGGCATCGCCTCGTGGCTCTCGCACTGGAGCACGGGCGCGAGCCTCGACGCACCCGACGAACTGCTCGCGCAACACGTCGCGCGCGGGAGCACGCCATGATCCGCGAGCGCATCGTCGCCCTGTGGACCGCGTTCTGGGGCTCACTGCGCCGCCTGAGCGCGCCCGAGTTCAATCTCGCGCCGGACGCGCCGGGCGGCCAGTGGCTGCTGCGCGCCTTCTTCCGGCCGCCGCGCCCAGGCCAGCGCGACCTGCCCGCGCTCGCCTTCGCGCGGCTCGGCAAGGACATCGGCCAGCGGCTGAACATGGGCCGCGACCGCAGCGTCGGCGCGTGGCTCCTGCGCATCTTCCTGCGCCCGCGGCGCGCGCGTCAGCGTCTCGCCGCCGACTTGCGCAAGCTTCACAAGGCGCCGCAAGGACACCATCGCTTCGCGCTGCGCGCGTGGCTCGACAGGCGGCTCGAACCCGTCTATCGCCGCGCCTCGCGCGCGAGCGCGGCAGTCGGCGCCCGCTTGCCCGACGTGCCCTGGGAAGGCATCGAGCAGCAGCTCGAGAAGCTTTCGGCGGCGCTCGACAACGTGCCCTACCTTCGCCAGGGCCTGCTGTGGCTCGCGTTCGTCGCGGCTGTCGCCGTGTGCACGACGCCGCTGCCGTTCGCCGGCCAGGTGCTGCTGTTTCTGCTCGTGTACGTCGTGGTGATGATCGCGCGCCGCCTGCCGGGGCGCCTCGCCACCATGCTCATGGTGATGCTCTCGATCCTCATGACGGGCCGCTACGTCTGGTGGCGCAGCACGCAAACGCTGCATCTTTCGAGCCCCGCCGAGGCCATCGTCGGCTACATCCTCTACGCGGCCGAGCTCTACACGTGGATCGTGCTGATCTTCGGCTACGTGCAGACCGCCTGGCCGCTGCGCCGCAAGCCGCAGCCGCTGCCCGACGACCCCGCCGACTGGCCGACCGTCGACCTCTACATACCGACCTACAACGAGCCGCTTTCGGTGGTGCGGCCAACCGTGTTCGCGGCAAGCTCGATCGACTGGCCGCGCGACAAGCTGCGCGTCTACATTCTCGACGACGGCGACCGCGACGAATTCCGCGACTTCGCGCGCGAGGCGGGCGTGGGCTACCTGCGCCGCGACGAACACACGCACGCGAAGGCCGGCAACATCAACCACGCGATGCCGCTCACGCAGGGCGAGTACATCGCGATTTTCGACTGCGACCACATTCCCACGCGCTCTTTCCTGCAAACGACCGTGGGCGTTTTTCTCGCCGACAAAAAATGCGCGATGGTGCAGACGCCGCACCACTTCTTCTCGCCCGATCCGTTCGAGCGCAACTTCGACACGTTCCACCGCGTGCCCAACGAAGGCAGCCTCTTTTACGGGCTGATCCAGGACGGCAACGACTTCTGGGACGCCACGTTCTTCTGCGGCTCGTGCGCGGTCATCAAGCGCTCGGCGCTCGAGCACATTGGCGGCATCGCGACCGAGACCGTGACCGAGGACGCCCACACCTCGCTGCGGCTGCATCGCCACGGCTATACCTCGGCCTATCTGCGCACTGTGCAGGCCGCGGGCCTCGCCACCGACAGCCTCGCCGACCACATCGGCCAGCGCATCCGCTGGGCACGCGGCATGACGCAGATCTTCCGCGTCGACAATCCGTGGATCGGCAAGGGGCTCTCGTTCTTCCAGCGCATGTGCTACAGCAACGCCATGCTGCACTTCTTTTACGGCTTCCCGCGGCTCATCTTCCTCGTGATGCCCGGCGCGTACCTGTATTTCGGACTGCACGTGATCAACACGCCCGCGCCCGTGATCCTCGCCTACGTGGTGCCGTATCTCGTGATTGCCGCGATTGCCAACTCGCGCATCCAGGGACGCTACCGGCACTCGTTCTGGGCCGAAGCCTATGAGTCCGTGCTCGCGTGGTACATCGTGCTGCCCACCACCATGGCGCTCATCAATCCAAAGCTCGGCAAGTTCAACGTGACCTCGAAGGGCGGCCATATCGAGCACGAGTACCTCGACTGGACGATTTCGAAGCCCTACCTCGTGCTGCTCGCGATCAACGTGTGCTCTGTGCTCGCCGGTATCGGCCGCCTCACGATCTGGCGGTCCGACGAGCCCGCCACCGTGTTCATGAACCTCTTCTGGGCCGGCGTGAATCTCACCATTCTCGGGCTCGCGCTCGGCGTGGCCAAAGAGGCGAAGCAGGTGCGCGTGGCGCACCGCATTCCGCTGCGCGTGCCCGCCATGCTCACGCTGCCCGACGGCCGCACGCTCGCGTGCAAGACCGAGAACTATTCGATGGGCGGCCTCGGTCTCATGCTGCCCGCCGACGCCGTAGCGAAGCTCGAACCCGGCGAGCGCATCAACGTGACGCTCGCGCGCGGCGTGCTGGAGCACGACTTCCCCGCCGTAGTCGCGCGTCTGGCCGACCGGCGCCTCGGCGTGCGCTTCGTCGGCATGACGGTTGAGACCGAGCGCAAGCTCGTGGAATGCACGTTCGGCCGCGCCGATGCCTGGCTCGAATGGGAGGACGTGCCGCCTTCCGACGCGCCGCTGCACGGGCTCGTTCAGTTGATCGAGCTGAGCTGGCAGGGCTACATGCGCCTCATCGACGCGTTCTTCGACGCGCTGGAAAACTTCTTTACGCGACGCCGGGCCGGCCAGGTCCGCCAGCCCTGATAACCGGAACCACCGCTATACCCTGGAACACGAAACACTATGGGTCTCTGGAATCTTTACTTCCTCGCCAAGCTGTACCTCTACTCGATCGGCACGCTCAAGCCTGAGTGGTGGATGAACTTCGCTTTCGTCATCCTGCTGCTCGTGCCGCTGCACAACCGGTGGCTGCGTATCGCGCGCGATGTGATCGCCGTGATCGTAGGCATCGCCATTGCGTACCACGAGTCGAGCATGCCCGATATCGGCCGGGCGATCTCGCAGATCCCCGTGCTCCTCACCTTCACGCCCTCGTACATGTTCGAGCTCACGCGGCGCGTGATTTCGCTTTCGATGGTCGTGTCGGCGGTGATCGCCGTGCTGCTCTACTTCCTCATCAACCGCTGGGTGCGCGTGACGACGCTCGTGCTGATCGCGCTCGTCGTCATGCCGGTCTGGCAGGGCGTGGGTTCGTTCGTGGCGAACGCCACCGCCAACGCTTCGCTTGCGAGCAACGGCGACGAGGACAGCGGCACGGGCAAGAAGCGCGACGAGCAGTCGGGCAGCTACGACCAGCAGCTCGCGGCGTTCCGCGCGAACGAGGAAGGTCGGCACGTGAGTTTCACGCCGCTCACCACCGATGCGAACGCGCAGTTCGACATCATCATGGTGCACATCTGCTCGCTCTCGTGGAACGACATGGATGTCGTGAAGATGCGCAACAACCCGCTCTTCTCGCGCTTCGACTATATCTTCCAGAACTTCAGCTCGGGTGCCAGCTATAGCGGGCCCGCCGCGATCCGCGTGCTGCGCGCCACCTGCGGGCAAGAGCCGCACAAGGCGCTCTACGATCCCGCGCCTGCCGAGTGCCACCTGTTCGCGCAGCTCGCGCAGGCCGGCTACACGCCGAACGCGCTGCTCAACCACAACGGCCGTTTCGACAATTTCCGCAGTACGGTGATCAGTGAAATCGGCGTGCCGGGCGTGACGATCCCCGCGAACGAAGGCTTCCCGGAGTTCATGAAGGAGTTCGACGGTTCCGCGCTGGCCGACGACTACGACGTGCTTTCGCGCTGGTACAAGCAGCGCATTGCCGCTGGCGGCGGGCCAGTCGCGCTCTACTACAACACGGTCTCGATGCACGACGGCAACCGGCTGCCCGCGCCGAACGACAAGCTCACGAGCCTGCAGTCCTACCCGATTCGCCTGCAGCGGCTGCTCGGAGACGTCGACAAGCTGATCGACCTCGTCGCGCAGTCGGGCCGCAAGGCGGTGATCGTCTTCGTACCCGAACACGGCGCGGCGCTGCAGGGCGAAGAGAACCAGATTGCCGGCATGCGCGAGATCCCCACGCCGAACATCGTCCACGTGCCGGTGGGCGTGAAGGTGGTGGGTCTGCCGGCCGGCAGCGAGCACACCGGCGGCGTGACGACGATCGACACGCCCACGAGCTATCTCGCGCTCGCGCAGCTGTTGTCGAATCTCGTGGCGCACAGCCCGTTCGCCACCGGCGCGCCGCCGCTCGCTCAGTATGCGAACAACCTGCCGCAAACGCGCATGGTCGGCGAAAACGAAGGCACGGTGACGATGACGACGCCAACCGGCTATGTGATCCATACGCCGGACGGCGTGTGGGTGGAGGGCAAGTAATGGCGATGCGCTTGTGGGGGTCCGGCCGGCGTTCGCGCAGTGGTCCCGCGCTGCCGAGCGATATCGACGCGCTCGCGCGTCTCGTCGAGGGCGTGGACCGCGACCGCTATCTCGACGTTCAGGCCGAGGACGCCTGGCAGGCGGCCGCGAAGCGCTGGCCGCTGGTGGCGGCCGTGCTGGAATTGCCGGTGGAGGGGGGAAAAGGCTGAGTTAGCGCGCGAACTCGCCTCTGCGGTGCGCTCAGGATCCGCTGGGCCCCGCACGCTGCGCGAGGACGCAGTGCTCCAGCGGCATGCAGGTCAGCGAGCGGCCCGTGGGCGCGATGTAGCGCCGCTCGAATGCCTCGCTTTCGGGATCGTCGCCAGCGTAGTGGAAGCCGTACCGGGGGGTGCCGCTTCGCGGGTCATCGCAGCAGTTCCTCAGTGATCCTGATGATCACTCATCTGACGCGTTTGTACTTCGGTTACCGAATCGAACAACGCCTCGGCACGCGCCAGTTCATCCAGTGCGCGGTCGAGCCGCGATTGCGCGGCGCCATAGGCGGGCGGCGCGGCCACATGGTCGTGGGCCTCGGCACGCAAGGCGCGAAATGCCCGGTCGACGTTGCGGCTCGCCTCAAAAAAGCGTTGCGCGGCCTCGGCCTCTTGTGAACGGATGTGAATCGCCATGGAAGAGTTCCATCGTGAGCTGTGTCCAGTCTCCCGCCCGGGAGACATGGCGCGTTCTTGCGCCGCCAAGCCGTGAAGACGCCGTGTGATCGGCAGGCGGCACGTCGAAGAGATCGCGCGTAACGCCGCGCGCCTGCTGCGCGCAGGCCTCGCTGCGCACGCGTTTGGTGAGATCTGAGTAAGTGTCGAAGTCGCCCATGCGCGACGCCTCGTGAATGGCCGCGAGGTCGCGCGCCTTGACCAGCGTGGGCTGCGTGAGGCGCACGAAGTACGGCGCCTCCAGTTCCGCCGTAAACACGAGCGGATGGCTCTTGCCGCCCGCCTGGGCGGCGCGCTCGACGCAATCCACCACCACCGTGCCCTGCGAGCGGCATGGCGGCTTCGCCGTGCTCACGCTGCGCAGCCGCTCCGGAACCACCCGCAGCGAACTGCCGACGCTGAGTTCGGCTGGCGAGACGCACGCGAGCGCGTAGTGATGCTCGCGCGCGGCGCCCGAGGGCAGCGTGGCGCTGCTCGTGACGAACACGTGCTGCGGAAGCTGGCGCACCTGGCCGCTCGCATCGACCCACGCATTCCAGACGACCACGCCGGCACGCTTGCCGCGCTTGTCTTGCATGGCGCGCGGGCGGCTTGCCGCCGGCGAGAACAGCGCGAGAAGCGAGCCGGTGCGCAGCGCGGCGATTTGAGCGCTGCTGCCGAGCGACTGGCCGATGCCCCACAGGAAGCGCCCGCCGCCTTGCCGCCGCTCCCACTCCTTGCGCAGGATCAGCGTGGGGAGATCCACGCCGGGCTCTGGCCCGATGCGGGACCAGCAAAACGTGGGCGGTAGGTGTTGTAGTGCCATCGACTTCCTCGGAATGCAGCCGCCCGCCGAGTTTGGCGGGCAATTCAATAACCGTTACTGTATAGGTATAATGCATGACATGGAAGCCCCAGACACTCATTTTCCGGTGCAGGAACTGCTGCGGCGGTTATCGGACGATTCACGCTCCGCTAGTGAAATTGCGCGGCTTTCCGGAGTCAGCCAGCCCACTGTCTCGCGTCTTCGCACGTCGAACGGGCGGCGTGTGCGCCGGAGCGCGTCATTCAATAAGCTATGCAGTTTCTATGGCGTGCAGGCGCCGCCGTCCAGCCGGCACGCGGCCGCCTACAACGAATTGCTGCGCAATGCGATCGTCGAGGCGTGGGACGGTTCGGAAGAGCACGGCCGCGCGCTGCTCGTCGTCATCAAGGGTTTAAAGGAATTGAGGGAACGGGGGGCGTGATTCGCCCCGATGGGCTTGAGCGGTGCGTTTTACGCGAGGGCTCCAAAGGTAACCATCCATGGGAAATTTGCCGTGCATTTCGGTGCAATAGCGGCGCCACGAACCGGGCGAAGGCCATGACTGGCCGGCCAATCCCCATATGTGGTGACCTTTGCGTTTTCCCTGCGCCTCAGACAACTCAAACGTATGATGTGACGGCACACACGGCAGCCGCCCGTGCGCAATGTTCGACACTTGCCATCAGAGCACCGCGCCCATCATGTCCGCCGATACTGCCCCCGCCCCCACGAATGCTCCTGCCACGTTGCATGGCCAGTGTCGTTGCGGCGCCGTGCGCTATGCGGTAGCCAATGCGTTCCGCTACGCGTTCAATTGCCACTGCTCGCAGTGCCGGCGTGCCACGGGGTCCGCGTTCAAACCGTTCGCGGGCATCGAAAGCGAGGCGCTCCGACTCACCGAGGGCGAAGGGCAGACGATGATCTACGGCGATCCGCAGGCCGCCCACGACATGCATTGCGGCCGCTGCGGCTCGCTGCTCTATTCAGTCGTGCGCGAAGGAGCGTATGTGCACGTGACGCTCGGCACGCTGACCGATCCGCCGGATATCCGCCCCGCCGGCCATATCTTCGTGCGCTCGAAAGCGCCGTGGTTCGAGATCGCCGACTCGCTGCCCCAGTACGACGAATTCCCGCTCTGACGCCGCCTGCGTCGTGTCCGTCGCGTGGGGCCACCGGCGAGGGTGGCAGAGCGGCCATACCGGTATTACTGTGCTACTGCCCGCGGCATTGATCGGCCAGGTCTCGAAGCGTCCTTCCCCCTTGTCACCGGAACCGCGAGCCCCATATGGACTCCATGGCGACATGTAGGTCGAAGTGGGCGAACCAGCCTGCGCGCGACGACCTCTATGCGTCTCATGCGGTATTTCCGGCCCCAAGGGACGCTGGACATCGGCTGCGAATCGGGCCGCGATGTGGCATGGCTGGTCGGCATCCGATAGGCCAGGCGAGTGACAAAATCCGGAACTTCTCACTTGAAAAATGGTCTAAGGGACTCATGTAGGAAATATGTAAGGTGGAGCGCTACCCAGCGATACGACCCTGAAGGCGGGCAATGTGCCGCAAACGCGACGATTCGGGTTGCCTCGCATGCCGTAACGCACTACCATACGCGGTCTTTCTGCATTGCACGAAAATCCAGGCTGCCACGTCGTCAGACGTTTGGCGCTCGCTTGGCGGGACCGGCATGCGCCCCCGCCCACTCCCCTGCAATTTCGTCATCGCCAGGACGCCACGCCACTGGCGCGTGACCCTTTTTGCCCTTGTCGGGCTATCCCTTCGAGGAGAATGTATTGACAAGCCATGACCGGGACGACGCGCTGACCTCGTCTGCCCGCCCCGCACGCCGCTCGTCCAAAGACAAGACCGGCGATACGACGCCCATGGACGCAGGCTCGCAACTCGAAAAACGCCAGCATCAAATGCGGGCGCTCATCAAGCTCGGCCGTGAACGCGGTTATCTGACCCACGCGGACATCAACGACCATCTGCCCGACAACTTCGCGCAGACGGCCGCGCTGGAAACGATCGTCGCCACGTTCAACGACATGGGCGTGCAGGTGTACGAGCAGGCGCCCGATGCCGACACGCTGCTCCTGAACGAAGATTCCCGCGCCGACCGGCAGGCCGACGACGAAGCCGACGAAGAAGTCGAAGTCGCGCTCTCGACTGTCGACTCCGAATTCGGCCGCACGACCGACCCGGTGCGCATGTACATGCGCGAAATGGGTTCGAGCGAGCTGCTCACGCGCGCCGGCGAAATCGAAGTGGCGAAGCGCATCGAAGACGGCCTCCAGGAAATGATCCAGGCGATCGCGGCATGCCCGTCGATCGTCGCGACCATCCTCGCCGACGCCGACCGCGTCGCGGCTGAAGAGATGCGCATCGATGAACTCGTCGACGGAATCGGCAGCGACGAAGCCGCGCAGGAACCCGCCACGGCAGCCGACCCCGACGCGAGCGAAGAAGTGGAAGTCCAGGCGGCGGAAGAAGAAGAGTCGGACGACTCGAGCGACGACGAAGACAGCGACGCGGACAACAGCAAGGCCAACGAAGCCCTGCTCGCGCAGCTGAAGGCAGACAGCCTCGCGATCTTCGCGCGCGTTCGCACGCTGTTCGAACAGATGGCCTGCACGACGGACGCCAATGCGCGCGCCTCGGCTGCGGAAATGAAGATCTGCGCCGACATCCAGACGGAACTCGCGCCGATCCGCTTCACGGCCCGCACCATCGACCGCCTGTGCTCGCTGCTGCACGAGCAGGTCGCGCAGATTCGCGCGATCGAGCGCAATGTGCTCTCCATCGTCGTCGATCGCTGCGGCATGCCGCGCGAAGCCTTCGTCGAGCAGTTCCCGGGCCACGAAACCGATCTGGACTGGGGTGTGCGCGCCGCAGCCGCGTCGAGCAAGTACGGTCCCTCCATCGAGCGCAGCCTGCCGGCTATCCAGGCAGAGCAGCGCAAGCTCGCCGAGATCGAAGCGGCCGCGTCGCTGTCGCTGCAGCAGATCAAGGCGATCAATCGCCGCATGACCGCCGCCGAATCGAAGATGCGTCAGGCGAAGGGCGAGATGGTCAAGGCCAACCTGCGTCTCGTGATCTCGATCGCGAAGAAGTACGTGAACCGCGGCATGCAGTTCCTCGACCTGATCCAGGAAGGCAACATCGGCCTGATGAAGGCGGTGGACAAGTTCGAATATCGTCGCGGCTGGAAGTTCTCGACGTACGCGACGTGGTGGGTGCGTCAGGCCGTAACCCGTGCGCTCGCCGACCAGGCGCGCACGATCCGCGTGCCGGTGCACATGATCGAAACGATCAACAAGCTCAACCGCATTTCGCGCGAGATCCTGCAGCAAACGGGCATGGAGGCGCATCCGGCGGACCTCGCCGCGCGTATGGGCATGACCGAAGAGAAGGTGCGCGGCATCCTCAAGATTGCCAAGCAACCGGTCTCGCTCGAAAGCCCGGTGGGCGACGACGGCGACGCGACGCTCGGCGACATGATCGAGGACGCAGGTTCGGCTTCGCCGGCTGATGCCGCGATTCACGCGAACATGCGCGCTGCCATCGACGAGGCGCTCAAGGCGCTGTCGCCGCGCGAAGCGAAGGTGCTGCGCATGCGCTACGGCATCGACACGACGTCGGACCACACGCTCGAAGAAGTGGGCAAGCAGTTCGACGTGACGCGCGAGCGTATCCGCCAGATCGAAAGCAAGGCGATGCGCAAGCTGATGCACCCGAGCCGCGCAGACAAGCTGCGTCCGTTCCTGGAGCGCTAAGCGGTTTTATCGCTGCGCTCTCTGGAGCTGGATTGAAAAAAGCCCGTCACCTTCCGGTGACGGGCTTTTTCTTTATGCGACGCGAACGCCGGTCAATCCGTGCCGTATTTCGGCGAGTGCGGGCCGTAAAGCAGGCCCGTCGGTGGGCCCGCGTGCAAGAGACGATAGCTCGTGATACCGGCGATATCGTGGCTCTTGTCCGTCAGCGAATTCGCGATCTGCTTGACCGCCGCCATCACCAGCATGCCGATCAAGCCGCCGCCACTGCTGTTGCTCCCTTCGTTGCTGTTGGCGCTTGCCGCGCCTTGCCACAGTACCTTGCCGGTTTTCAGATCGACGAGTTTCGCCGTCGCCGTCACCACCGTCGCGCTGTCGAGCACACGATATTGTGTTCCGAATTGCGTGATCTTCGAGTACACCGCCGCATCGGCGCCGAAGATCTCGCGCAACTTCTCCGGCGG
Organism: Paraburkholderia sp. CNPSo 3272; assembly: GCF_024206495.1. GTDB lineage: Bacteria > Pseudomonadota > Gammaproteobacteria > Burkholderiales > Burkholderiaceae > Paraburkholderia. The sequence continues at coordinate 55,751 of NZ_JAMBPQ010000046.1, forward strand.
GGTCTGCTGGATGTCGCCTGCCGTCGTCAGTCCATTCTGCTTGAACGTCTCCTCCATGACCGCGACCGGAATCACGTAGTAGCCCGCCTCGGCAAGCGGCATCGTCATCTGGGAGAGCATGCTGTTCGACGCATTCACATCCGTCGTCGCGTTGTCGGGCGGAAGAACGAGGATCGAGCGCGGGCGCGCGTTCTTGAACGCCGTGTAGTCCGCGTGCTTGACCGGCTGTGCGCAGGCGGCCAGCAATGCGAGCGCGGACAGCGCCAGCCAGAGCTTGAGAGTTGAAAATCTGGACATGTCGGTACGCTCTCTTATTGTTGTTTCGGTTTTTTCATGAGGAAGTCCATATAGGTCGACGACTCCGGGAAGAGGTGCTTCTCGGCATCGAATTCCTGCATGGCCTGCGTGTCGTTGCCGACGTTTGCGTAGAGCAAGCCCAGTTGCGCATGGAATCCGGGCGGCGGCGTGCTGCCCTTGGCGCGGATCTCCTGCAGCGACTTCTCGAGCGCATCGATTTGTTGCTGCGGTGCCTTCTCGCCCTTCAGGTAGTCGTAGACCCCGGGCTGATAGCCGCTCCACTGATAGAGCGGCGGCGTGGTGTTCGCGCAGCCTGCGAGCAGCAGCGTTGCCGCCGTGATGGGCAGGCAAAGTCCCCGAAGCGTGCCGATGTATTTCATGAAATCCCCGTATGAGTAGTTGTTCTGTTTCAGCATGAAACGCGGACGTGGGCGGTCAGTGCGCGGTGCGCAGCGCGCCCGCGTCGACCTGGTCGGCTAGATGGTTGACCGCTTCCTGAATCGCGAGCTCGAGCACCTTGCCATTGAGCGTCGAGTCGTAGCTCGCGGTGCCGCCGAAGCCAATGATCTCGCGGTTCGAAAGGCTGTACTCGCCCGCCCCCTGCGCCGATGCGACGACTTCCGAAGTCGTGGTGTCGACAACGTTGATGCTCACCTTCGCGTAGGCGATCTGGTTTTTGCCGCTGCCGAGAATGCCGAACAGTTGGTGATCGCCGACTTCCTTGCGACCGAACTCGGTGACGTCGCCGGTAATGACGTAGTTGGCGCCCTTGATCGCCTGGGCTTTCTTGGTGAAGCCCGCTTCCTGGCGGATCTCGTCGAGGTTGTCGCGATCGAGCACGCTGAAGCGGCCGCTTTGCTGCATCGACGTGATCAGGATGGTCTTGGCCTGGCCGCCGAGCCGGTCGATGCCGTCGGAGAAGATGCCGCGCATGTAGCTCGAGCGATTATCGAACTTGCCGACTGCGATCTGTACCGGCTTGCCGACGGCAGGGCGCTGCGCGCTGGCGACAGGCGGCACTGGCAGCGAACGCGACGATTCCGTGGCGCAACCGCCAAGGGCTGCGATAGTGGCAGCGGCGAGAACCGCACCCCACGTTTTGGACGACTTCATGAATTCTCCTTGTTGTCAGGACAGAAACGGCTGGACAAGGGAGATCGGCGAGATGTGGGCCAGACGGCGGCGGCGTGCGCGCGGAGCGCGCAGGGCGTCCCCGCAAGCGTCAGTGCGGCGAAGATAGAGGGCGCAGTGCGTCGCTGCGCGCGCAAGTCATTCCATCGGTCGTGCATGTTTCTCGCTTCCCGCACGCGAGCGCATGCGCAGAAGCTCCCCGGTTTTTATTTGGTGTAGCGTGCGGTCTTTAGTTTGTAGTTAATGACTACACACGCATGTATCGGCCGGATTAGGGAGAAACTTTAGGAAAGCTGTAATTTAATGCGAATTAGATTTTTATTTGCGCGACTTTTGAGGCGTATTGACGCACACAGGAATGCGATTCACAGCGGTTTGGAGATTTTCACTATCGATGGCAATAATCGTTTTTTGTGCGTAAACGCCAGAACCCCGGTGCTCTTTCGGAGACACCGGGGTTCGGGACGTTACAGCATAAGGAGCCTGACGATTACCTACTTTCACACGGGCAATCCGCACTATCATCGGCGTGGAGCTGTTTCACGGTCCTGTTCGGGATGGGAAGGGGTGGGACCAGCTCGCTATGGTCATCAGGCATGACGGGTTGCTGCGTCGACTCGGGTCTTTCGGACCTGGCGCCACAGCCAATCGGGAAGAAGCGTA